>NZ_PZJV01000002.1 GCF_003206155.1 Salinicola halophilus
CGCCACCTTTACCGTCACCGGCACCAACGATGCGCCAACGGTCGCTGCCGAGCTCATCGCCGATGCGGTCGAGGATGGCGCACCGGTGTCGCTGGATCTGCTGACTGGTGCGACCGACGTCGACAGCGGCGACACGCTGACTGCCGTGGTTCCGAACGAACTGCCGGCGGGCGTGAGCTACGACGCCGTCACCGGTTCGCTGACGCTGGATCCGGCCAACGCCGCCTACCAGGATCTCACCGCCGGTCAGACCCGCGACGTGGTCGTCGACTACGTCATCCGTGACAGTCAGGGCGCGGAGGTTGCCCAGACCGCGACGTTTACCGTCACAGGTACCAATGACGCCCCGGTCGCTCAGGCGGCCACGGCCACGACGGAAGAGAACAGCGTTCTCAGCGGGCAAGTGCCGGTGGCGACCGATGTCGACGGTACGGTCGAGGGCTATCAGCTCACGACCGACGTGGGTCAGGGCAACGGCAGTCTCAGCTTCAATAGCGATGGCAGCTACACCTTCGTCCCCGGCACCGACTTCGACGCTCTGGCTACCGGCGAGAGCCGCGACGTTACCTTCAGCTACACCGCGACCGACAACGACGGCGGCATCAGCGAGCCCAAGACGGTCACCATCACCATCAACGGCACCAACGATGCCCCGGTGGCCACTGACGACAGTTACAAAACGACTGATCGGCTTGGCGGTCTCTACGCCGAGTACTTTGCCTATCAGGAAGGGGCAGACGGCCCGAATCTCTCGATCATTGCGCAGGCCAACGCCTTCATCGCCGAGAAAGGCACGCCCGATGCGACCTTCACCGCGAGTTCGGTTTTCTATGATTACATCGGTAATCCGCTGGCTGGTGACGGTAATCTAGAGAAATTTTTGAGAGGCGATGCGGCGTCGCTCAGCACAGCGGAGCCTGCGACCGGCACCGATGCGATTCTGCGTATGCGGGGGGTGGTCGAGCTCGATGCGGGCGAGTACAACTTTAATGTGTATGCGGACGACGGCTACCAGATTTTGATCGATGGCCAGCCAGTGGCCAGGTTCGATCACAATCAGAGCTACACGCCACTCGAACACGACAGTTTCACGATCGATCAGAGCGGGACGCACTCCATTGAGATCGTCTACTGGGATCAGGGTGGGGTGGCGATGTTCGAGCCCCAGCTACGCGCCGAAGGTGGCGACTACAAACCGCTAGGCGAGTATGTCGTCAAAGCGCCGCTCACCACCGCAGAAGACACCGCGATCTATCTACGCCCTGAAGACCTGCTCGCCAACGATACCGATATCGACGGTGACACGTTGAGCGTGACCGGCGTGGGCAACGCCAGCCACGGCAGCGTGGCCTTCATTGATGGCGCCATCGTCTTCACGCCGGATGCCGACTACAACGGCCCTGCTACGTTCGAGTACACCATCAGCGACGGACAGGGTGGCAGCGACACGGCGACTGTAACGCTCTTCGTCACGCCCGTGAACGATGCTCCAACAGTGGATGGGCCGCTGACGGCCAGGGCGATAGAGGATGGCGACACGGTATCGCTCGATCTGCTCACCGGTGCCTCTGATGTCGATGAGGGCGATGTGCTTATCGCCGTCGTCCCGGACCAGCTGCCAGCGGGCGTCTTGTTCGATGCCGCGACCGGCCAGTTGACGCTCGACCCGTCTAACGCCGCCTACCAGGAACTGACTGCCGGCCAGACTAGAGACGTGGTCGTCGACTACGTCATCCGTGACAGCCAGGGCGCGCAGGTTGCGCAGAAAGCGACGTTCACTGTTACGGGTACCGATAACGCACCGGTCATCGAGGGTGCGTTCACGGGTAGCGTGGTAGAAGACAGGGTGACGCATACCGAAGGACATTTGACGATTACCGACGCTGATGCCGGGCAGTCAAGCTTCGTGGCAGATAACGTCACGGGTCCCTACGGTCACTTCAGCATCGACACACAGGGTGTCTGGCGCTACTCCCTCGATAACGGGCAGCCCTATGTCCAAGCCCTCAGAGAGGGAGAGAAGGTCACCGACACGTTCAGCGTGAAGACGGCCGATGGTACGACGGAAACGATCACCATCGAGATCGCTGGAACGAACGACCAAGCGTATATCCACGGCACTCACGAGGGCCGGTTGAGCGAAGACGGTACGACGCTGGCCACGGGCACCCTGACTGTAGAAGACGCGGATGCTGGCGAAGCGCTGTTGGTGGCGCAGAGCGGCAGCAAGGGCCAGTACGGTACGTTCAGCGTTACCGCGAGCGGCGAGTGGACCTACGTACTCGACAACGCTTCCCACAGCGTGCAGTCGTTGAAGGCCGGACAGGTCGTCACGGAGGCGTTCGACGTGACTAGCGCCGACGGCACGGCGACGAAAACGATCACCATGACGATCGTGGGTACCAACGACGAGGCGCGGATCGATGGGGCCGCCACCGGATCGGTAACCGAGGACCTCAACGTCGGTGCCGGTAACATTCTCACGAGCACCGGCAAGCTGACGGTCACCGATATCGACGCTGGAGAAGCGGCATTCCGCACCGACAACGTCAGCTATACCGGCGGTGGCACTCAGCTCGGGACGCTGAGTCTCGATGCGTCGGGAGAGTGGCGCTACAGCGTCGATAACGGCCGCGTTCAGTACCTGGGCGCCAATGACCAGAAGGTCGAAACCTTCCAGGTCACAAGTCAGGACGGCTCGGCGACCCAGACCATCACCGTGACCCTCAACGGCTCGGCGGATGCGCCGACGATCACGGGCACGTCGACGGGTAGCGTGACCGAAGACGCGAACGTCAACGCCGTGGGCAATCTGGTTGCTTCCGGTGCCTTGACGGCTGTCGACCCGGATGCCGGCCCGTCCGGCTTCCAGGCCGGCTCGGCCACCGCTTCGGTGGGAACCTTGGGGGCGCTGACGATCAACGCCAACGGTGCGTGGAACTACAGCGTCGCGAATAGTGCCGTGCAGTACCTCAAGGCGGGTGAGCAGAAAGTCGAAACATTTACCGTCAAGACGATCGACGGCACGAGTCAGAAGATCGAGGTGACGGTCGTTGGCACCAACGAGCTGCCGACAACGCTCGATACGATCGTGACCCGCGAAGAAGATCCCGCTTCGCTAATTCCGGTAAGCCTCGCGGGGACTGACAGCGACGGCGCGGTGGCTAGCTTCCAGATCGGCAGCGTCGGTGCCAATGGCACTTTCTACGCCGATGCGGCGGGAACACAGGCGCTTTCGGTCGGTTCGACGGTCAATGCGACGGCCAACGGTGCGACGGTCTACTTCAAGCCCGCGACCAACTGGTCTGGGTCGAGCTCGCTGCAGTACACCGCGGTGGACAACAACGGCGGCAAGGATGCGACACCGGCCACGGCGACGGTGAACGTCGCCGCGGTTGCCGATGCGCCCTCGATCAGTCTGAGCGGCTATACCGCTGCGGGTACCGGGCTGCTGAAAGAGACGTTCTCGCTTAACACGCTCGGCACCAACGGCAACGGTGCGGCACCTGCCACCATGCAGGCCGCCATCGACGGTGCCGGTACGCCCGCCAGTAGCGGTAACACCACGAACGCCGCGAACAGTAACGTCGCCGCAGGTACGGGTACGCATATCTCGGGACTGATGTACCTAGAGGCCGGCAAGACGTATACCTTCAGCGGCGCCGGCGACGACAGTATCCGCGTTCTCATCGGGGGAACCGTCGTTGGCGAGACGACCTGGGGAGCGGGCACTCAGGGCCAATACGGCAACGGCCAGACTCCTTATGCACCGAAGGTCTCCGGCTACTACACGCTGGATCTCTATCACCACAATCAGGCGGGGGCAGGCAATTACTCGCTGAACGTGGGGGTCAATGGCGGGACAGCCAAGCCGCTCAACACCGGCGACTTCGTGCTGATGCAGGACGTCAGCGCGCTGGACGCCGCCAACGTCAACCACTCCGGCCTGCTTGGCAGCGATGGCAAGGGCGACGGTTACTATCAGCGCTACGCCATGAACGAGGGTGACGAGAATTCGACCATTCATTTGTCGAAGGTGGCTGCGACGCTGACCGATACCGATGGCTCGGAAACGTTGAGCCGAGTGGCGATCAGCGGAATTCCCGTGGGGGCGACCCTAAGCGACGGGACCCACAGTTTCGTTGCGACGGCGGGGACGACCACGAAGGACATCACCGGCTGGAACCTGAATACGTTGACGGTCAAGCCGGCGGCCAACTATGACGGCACGTTCAATCTATCGGTATCGGCGACTGCCAAGGAGTCGAGCAACGGCGATACCGCGACGACGAGCGTGACCGTGCCGGTGGTCGTGCATAACGTCAACGATGCGCCGACAGCGGTTGGTGACGTCGGCACGGTCACGGCGCAGCCGGATCTGGTCTATCTGTCGACCGTTCAGGGAACGCTGGAAACCTGGAACCTGACCACCAATACGCAGACTAGCGTCGCCATCAAGACCGGCGCGGGCACGACGGTCGCCGGTCTTGGCGATATCGCCGTCAGCGGCACGCCTGGCAAGCTTTATGGTGTCGTCTACTCCGGAGGGGCCAGCGGTACGACGCTGTACAGCATCAACGCTTCGACGGGTCTTGCGACATCGCTAGGGGCTATCTCCGGCGCAGCCAATCTCGTCGCACTGACGTTGATGCCGACAGGGCAGCTGCTGGGTGCGAACTACGCCGATGGCAGGCTTTATGCCATCGACCCTGCCACCCGCGTTGCGACCCAGGTTGGTAATACCGGGTTCGGTGCCGGCGGTGATCTGGAGTATGTGAAAGGGCATCTCTATGTCTCAGACCAGAACGGTCGAGTCTTCGAGATTGCGCTCAATAGTGACGGCTCGATCAAGACCAGCAGCACAGGGGCAGTCAGCACCACTCTGGTGGCGAGCATGCCGGCCCAGGTCTACGGTCTGGCCGAGGATGCCAAAGGGCATCTGCTGATCGTCACGACCGATAACAAAGCCACGCCGATGGACGTGGATACACGGGCACTGGGTACCCCGACGACGCTGACAGCGCTGGACGGCGGCACGCTTTATGGCAGCGCCAGTGCCATCGATCCGGGCGCCGCGCAAACGTCCGGCAACGTGTTGACCAACGACACCGATCCGGATGGGGATGCGCTGATCGTTTCCTCCATTTCCAATAGCGTCGCCAGTAGTAGCGCTACCGTAACGGCGGCGACCGCGACGGCGATTGCTGGCGTCTACGGCACGTTGGTGCTGAAAGCCGATGGCAGCTACACCTATACGCTGGATGCCGAGCGGCCGACGACGCGTGGGCTATTCGGTGGTAGCAAAGCGAGCGATAACTTTAGCTACACCATCAGCGATGGCAAGGACGGCACGGCGACGGCTTCACTGGCGGTCAACGTGACCGGCGCGACGGTCAATAATGCGCCGACGGCCAGCGGCTTTACCGTCGGTTTGACCAACCGCAGCATCGCCAATGACACGGTTTACGTCGACTTTGCCAGTAGCGCTAACCTGCGAGATATCGAGAGTGGGTCCGGGCTCGGCATCACGATCACGTGCCTGCCGACCAGCGGCGTGCTCTACGCCGGCGGCGTTGCCATTACTGAAAGCGATGTTGCCAATGGCACGGTCTTCGACGGCAAATCGATCACCTACAATCCGGCAGATCAAAAATCGTCGTTCTTTGGCACGGGCCTTTTTACCTCTGACGCTGGACCCAAAGGCGACAGCTTTGGCTTTACGGCCGTCGACGGGCATGGCACCCAGAGCGCCAGTCAGACGGTCACGCTCTCGGCGAACGATAGTGGCGTATATACCAGCGTCAGCACGGGCTCCAATCTGACCGGTACGGCTGGTGACGACCTCGGGATCGGAACGTCCAGTGGCGACATTCTCACCGGCGGAGACGGCAACGATGTCCTGCTCGGCTATGGAGGCAATGATACGCTGCGCGGCGGTACCGGCAACGACCGCCTCTACGGCGGGAGCGGCGCCGACATTCTGGATGGTGGCGCCGGCAACGACCGCCTCGAGGGCGGCAAGGGCAACGATATTCTCACCGGCGGCACGGGTAGCGACACCTTCGCGTGGATGCGTGGCGATCAAGGCTCCACGACGTCGCCGGCGATCGATCGAGTGACCGATTTCACCACGGGGCGAGGTGGGGATACGCTCGATCTCTCCGACATGCTGGACATCGGTAGCGGCAACTCGCTGGATGCCTCCTTGGCTTCGCAGTACCTGCATTTCGTCAAGGGCGAGGCGAGTGGCGCACCGGGTGCGCCGAGCACCAATGGCTCCACGCTGGAGGTCAAGACCGAGGGGCCGGACGGCGCCGTGACGCAGAAGATCGTGTTCAGCAACATCGACATGACCGAGCTGGGCGGCTCCGATACGGAGATCATCAAGACGCTGCTCGAGCACGGCAATCTCAAGACGAACCTCGACGGCTAGAGCTTGGCCGTCGCGAGACAGGAGTAAGCAGGTTTGGCTGAAGAACCGACACCGCTTCGCCCCGAACCGATCGGCGAGAAGGAGGCGGACCCGCTGCTGGGGTCGCTGGTCTTTCTCGCGCGGTATCACGGCACGCCGCGCACCGCGGAGGTGATCAGTGACGGTCTGCCGCTGGACGAGGGGCGGTTGACGCTGTCGCTGGTGCCGCGCGCGGCAGAGCGCGCCGGTCTGTCGGCCAGGCTCGTCAGCCAGCGACCGGATCGCGTGGCGGACATCCTGCTGCCGTGCGTCGTCGTGCTCAACGGCCGGCGAGCGGTCGTCATGCTCGAGCGCGATGCCGAGCGCAAGGAGGCGACGGTCTACCTGCCGGAGGCGGATGGCACCCAGGTCGTCGACATGGCGTCACTGCTCGAACAGGCCACGGGACAGATCGTCTACGTGCGCCGCGAGCATCGCTTCGACGCCCGGGCGCCGGAGACCGTCAAACTCGCCGAGGGGCACTGGTTCTGGTCGACGCTCAAACTCTCGACGCCGATCTACCGCGACGTGCTGCTCGCATCGCTGCTGCTCAACCTGTTCGCGGTGGCTGCGCCGCTGTTCACCATGAACGTTTACGACAAGGTGGTCCCCAACCAGGCGTTCGATACGCTCTGGGTGCTGGCGACGGGCATGGCGATCATTGTCGGTTTCGATCTGCTGATGCGACAGCTGCGGGCCTGGTTTCTGGATACCGCGGGGAAGAAGTCGGAAATCCTGCTCTCGGCCAAGATCTTCGCCAAGGTGATGAACCTGCGCATGGATGCCCGTCCGGCTTCGGTCGGCGCCTTCGTCAAGAACCTGCAGGAGTTCGATTCGGTCCGGGACTTCTTTACCTCGATGACCATGACCACGCTGGTGGATCTGCCGTTCGCGCTGCTCTTCCTGGTCGTCGTCTGGATCATCGGCGGGCCCCTGGTGATCGTGCCGATCGTCGCGCTGATCGTGCTGATCGGCTATGCGATCGCGATCCAGTGGCCGCTGAAGCACTCGATCGAACTCGGTTCGCGCCTCGCCACCGAAAAGCACGCCCGGCTGGTGGAGAGCGTCGCGGGCCTCGAAAGCATCAAGCTCGCCAACGCCCAGGGCGAAACCCAGCGGCGCTACGAGCGCGCCGTGGGCGAGATCGCCAAGTGGGGGGTCAAGAGCCGTAACCTCTCGACCTCGGTCTCGTCGCTGACGATGTCGGTCAATCAGATCTCGACGGTGGCGCTGGTGGTGGTGGGGGTCTACCTCATCAGCGAAGCGCAGCTCTCCATGGGCGGACTGATCGCCGGCGTCATGCTCACCGGGCGCGCGCTGCAGCCGCTGGCACAGACCGCGCTGCTGATCACCCGTTTTGGCCAGACCCGCAGTGCCATGGCGGCGATCGATCAGATCATGCAGCTACCCGACGAGGTGGAAGAGGACAAGAATTACGTTCATCGCGACCGGCTCAGCATGCGCCTCGAGTTCGATCATGTCGGGTTCCGCTATGGCGAGCAGTCGCCGGCGGTGTTGAGCGACGTCTCGTTCTCCATCGAACCCGGTGAGCGGGTCGCCATCATCGGCCGCATGGGCGCGGGCAAGAGCACTGTGCAGCGGCTGATGAGCGGGCTCTATCGCGCCACCGAGGGCAGCATTCGTATCGATGGACTCGATATCAACCAGATCCACCCCGCCGACGTGCGCCGGCAAATCGGTTTCGCGGGGCAGGACAGCGCACTTTTCTTCGGCTCGATCCGCGACAACATCATCCTCGGCCAGCCCTACGCTGCCGAGGAAGCGATCCAGCGCGCCGCCGACGTCAGCGGCGTCAGCGAATTCACTCGGCGCGACCCGGACGGGCTCGATCGTCAGGTGGGCGAGGGCGGCCGACTGCTTTCCAGCGGCCAGCGTCAGTCGGTACTGCTGGCGCGGGCGATCCTGACGCATCCCTCGCTGCTGCTGCTCGACGAACCCGGCTCGCACATGGACAACCGGGCGGAGGCGCTGCTGCGTCGCACGCTGCGCGACATGCCGCGCAGTCAGACGCTGATTCTGGTGACGCACAAGAGTTCGATGCTCGAGGTCGCGGACCGGGTGATCGTCCTCGACTCGGGCCGCCTCATCGCCGACGGGCCCAAGCAGACGGTGCTCAAGGCACTCAACGAGGGCCGGGTGCAGGCGCCCACCGACCCCGAACCACCGGCCGCGGCATCGCCGGGGGCGCGACATGGCGGATAATCCCCGCAAGTGGCCGCGTCCCACGGCCCGGGAGCTCGAACTCGCCGATGACGCCAGCGCGGCGACGCTGCTGGCGACCCCGTGGCGATCCCGGATTCTCGTCTGGGCACTGCTGGCGCTGCTCATCGCCTTTCTGGTGTGGGCGGGGCTCTCGAGTGTCGAGGTGGTGACGCGAGGTACGGGGCAGGTGGTGCCATCCTCTCGCCTTCAGACCATTCAGAATCTCGAAGGCGGGATCGTGCGCGAGGTTTCGGTCAGCGAGGGCGACATCGTCGAAGCGGGACAGCCGCTGGCGCGTATCGATCCGACCCGAGCCACCTCGGATCTCGCCGAGCGCAACTCGACGCTCGCCGGCCTGCAGGCCTCGGTGGCGCAGTACCAGGCGGAGATCACCTCCGTCGCCCTGAACCCCGAGGCCAGCGACTGGAGTGCCCAGGTGCTCATTTCGCCCCAATCGCTACCGCTCAGCGATGAGTTCCAGGAAGAGAACTCGGACATCTTCTCGGCGGCGCAGAATGCCTACAGCGCCCGGATTAGCGGGCTGCGCTCGCAGCTCGATCAGGCGACCGCGCAGATCCAGCAGCGTCAGCAGGAGCTTCAGGAGACCCGGGCGCGTGCGAGCTCGCTATCGCGAAGCTATCAGCTCTCGCGTCAGCAGCTCGGTATCACTGCGCCGCTGGTCGAGGAGGGCGTGGTCTCCCAGGTGGATCTGATCAACCTGCAACGCGAGGTCAACGACCAGCGCGGGCAGCTAGAATCCGCCCAGCTGTCGATTCCGTCCAAGCAGTCGGAGCTGCAGGAGGCGATCAGCAAGCGTCGTGACGTCGCCGCTCAGTTCACCTCGCGGGCGGCCGATGCGCTGAGCGAGGCGCGCGGCAAGCTCGATAGCCTTCAGCAAGGGCGGGTGAGTCTGCAGGATCGGGTGGATCGCACCCTGATCACCTCACCGGTACGGGGCATCGTGCAGTCGGTCAACGTCACCACCATCGGCGGGGTCATCGACCCGGGCGAGAGCCTGATGCAGATCGTGCCGGTCGAGGACAAGCTGCTGGTCGAGGCGCGTATCGCCCCGCGCGACGTCGGCTTCCTCCATGCCGGGCAGCGGGCGAAGGTGAAGCTCTCCGCATTCGACTTCACCACCTACGGTGGACTCGATGGCGAAGTGCTTCGCGTCAGTCCGGATACCGAAGAGGATGAGAAGGGCAACACCTACTACGAGGTGACCGTGCGGACCGATAGCAATCATCTCGGTCCCAACGAAGACGACCTGACGATCATTCCCGGCATGCAGGCGACGGTCGACGTCATTACCGGCGAGCAGACGATCCTGCAGTATCTGCTCAAACCGATTCTGCGGGCCCAGCAGTCAGCGATGCGCGAGCGATGACGCATTCCAGCGATGACGCGCGCCGATGCGAGGGAGAGAACAATGAAAGGGAAGGCGGCACTATGAGGCAGTGGATTCTGGGAGCGGGGCTGGCGGCGCTCGCCGGTAGCGCGCAGGCGCAGACGCTGACCGAAGCGGTCACGCGGGCAGTCATGGAGTACCCCACCACGCGTACCGAAATGGCGCGCTATCAGCAGAATCTCGAGGATGCCCGGGCCGAGCGCGGCGCCTATCTGCCCTCGATCGACGTCGAGGCGCGCGTCGGCTATGGCGAGAACGAAACCGAGACGGACGGTATTTCGCGAACGAGCGATCCCCACAGCTACCGCCGCGGTCAGATCACGCTCTCGCAGCTGATCTGGGACGGCAACACCACGCTGGAGCGGATCCGCCAGGCTGACGCCGAGAGCGACTACCAGCGCTGGCAGGTCGCCGCCGCCGCCAATCAGGTGGGACTGGTCACCATCGAAAGCTATCTCGACGTGCTGCTGCGCCAGCGGCTGCTCGAGCTTGCGCAGCGCAACGTCGACACGCATCAGCGGATCGCCGCCGACATTCGCCGGCGCGGGGAGCTCGGTGCGGGAACCGCCACCGACACCACGCAGGTGGAGGGACGCATGGCGCAGGCGCAGGCGAGCCTGATCGCCGCCCGCAACAATCTCGACGACGCGATCTCCAGTTTCCTGCGCTACGTCGGCGAGTCACCGCGGAATCTGACGCTGCCCGATGCGGTCGACACGTCGGCGGTGCCCGACGACTTCGATGCCGCGATGGCGATGGCAACGGCACAGAATCCGCTGGTCATCTCGGCGTCACACTCCATTGCCGCCGCCCAGCACGAAGTCGCGGCCGAGCGCGGTGATTTCCTGCCGACGTTCCGGGCCGAAGCCAGCCGTCTCGCCAGTCGCGACTATGACTACGACGGCAACCAGGCCGACGACTGGAACGCCGACCTGGTGATGTCGTGGAACCTCTATCGCGGCGGAATCGATACCGCACAGATGCGTTCGCGAGAGGAGGCGCTGCGCGCTGTGCGCTATGACAGCGACCGCTCGCTGCGCGAAATTCGTGACGAGCTCCGCCTGGCCTGGAATGCCCGCGACTACGTGTCGAGCCAGGTCGGCTTCCTGTCGCAGTACGTCGATTCGGCGCAGAAGACCCGGGTCAACTACCGCAAGCAGTTCGATATCGGTCGGCGCACGCTGCTCGACATGCTCGATAGCGAGACGGAGCTCTTCGAAGCTCAGCAGGCCGAGGTGCAGGCGGAATTTGCCCTGCGTCGCGCCAACTACCGTCTGCTCTCCGCCACCGGCCAGTTGCTCGACACCCTGGAAGTGAACGTCGGGATGATCGGCGACGCCGGTGATCGCTATCCCCAACCGCCGACGGCCATCAACCGTCCGCGCGGCTGAACGGAGACAACGCCATGAGTCTGTTTCGTCGCGCCGTTGCGATCATGCTGGGCCTGCTGCTGCTCTTCGCCGCGGGGATCTTCGGCATAGAGGTGCATCAGACGCGGGCCTCGCTGGCGGAACGCCAGCAGGTCACCGTCGACAATCTCGCCCAGGCGCTGAGCCTGTCGCTGGTTCCGTTCGTCGAGATCGGCGACTGGACCAGCGCCGAAACGCTGATGCGGGCAGTGAGCGATGGCGGCAGCATACATCGGCTCGCCCTCGAGGCCGTCGGTCGCGACACCCCGCTGGTGGTCGAAACCCCTGCCTCCAGCGACACGCCGGCCTGGTTCCAGCAGGCGATCGGGCTGCCCGACGTGATCAGCGAGCGCGAGATCAGCGGCGGCTGGTCGGCGCTGGGTAGCGTGAGCGTCGAATCGGATAGCGCCGAGGCCTACGATCAGCTCTGGTCGCTGGCGGGGCAGCTTCTGCTCTGGCTGGTGCTGGGCATGCTGATCGTGCTGGTGCTCTGCGCCGTGGGCCTGAGACGTCTGCTCGAGCCGCTCAACCGGCTCTCGCGGCGAGTCTCCGACATGCAGATCGACGGTTTCGACGAACCGCTGCCGGCCAGTCGGGTACGCGAGCTTCAGGGCATCACCGAATCGGTCAACCTGCTGGGCGCGCGGCTCAACGCGCAGTTCGATCAGCAGGCGGAGCAGGTGGTGCGGTTGCAGCGGCTCACCGAGCAGGACGCGGTTTCGCAGCTCGGCAATCGCGCCTATCTCGCCCGCGTACTCGACGAGTGGCTGGCCGCGCCGGTCGGCGGCGCGCTGGCGATTCTGCGAATCGAGCATCTGCAGGTGCTTTATCGGCAGGACGGGTTCGAGGTGCGCGATCAGACCATTCGCGCCATCGGTGGGGCACTTCAGGGCGCGAAGATCGAGGGGCGTGACGTGCAGGCCGCGAGGCTCTCCGCGGAGGAGTTCGCGTTGCTGCTGCCCGACTGCGACGACGCCGTTCGCGAACGCTGGCTGGCGGAAACGCTGGATCGTATCGATGACATGGTGGATGCCAATCCGCTCTCGGAGAGCCGAGTCGAGCACACCCGCGCGGGAATCGTGCTCCGCGATACCGGCATGACGCGCGAGGGGCTGCTGGCGCGGGCCGATAGCGCTCTGCGCGAGGCGATCGAGCTGGGCAAGCGCTGGGTGGTGGTGAGTCCGGAGAACGTGCTGGCGGTGAGAGGCCGTCAGGCCTGGCGGCAGGTCATCGATCAGGCGCTCGAGGCGCGAAGACTGAGCCTGGTGGCGCAGCCGGTTCTGCTCGCTGACGAGAGCGAGCTGCACCGGGAGGTATTCGTGCGGCTGCTGGAAGGCGACGAGGTGCATCCGGCCTACCGCTTCCTGCCCGTGATCAACCATTTCCGTATGGGCGCACGACTCGACCTGGCCGTACTGGAGAGCCTGGCGGCGCGGCGCCAGCGCTCGCCCGGGCGGCTCGCCATCAATCTGACGCCGGATTCGGTAGCGGACGCCGAGGCATTCGGTGCCCTCACCGGCTGGCTCGAAGCGCATCCGTCGCTGACGGCGGCGCTGGACATCGAGGTCAGCGAGGAGGTCGCCCTCGAACATATCGACAACGTGCAGTCGCTCTTCCGGCTCGGCCACCGACTGGGCATGCGCTGCGGGGTCGATCGATTCGCCCGCAATCTGCAGGCAATGGCCTATCTCGCGCGGCTGCGCCCGGACTATCTCAAGATCGATCAGGGATTCTTCGCGCGTGACGAAGTCGACGCCGAATTCCTGCGCAGTCTCTGCATGGCGGCGCATCAGGTCGGATCGCAGGTCATCGTGACGCGAGTCGAGTCCGACGCCCAGCGACAGCGGATGGCTGCGGTCGGCGCCGACGGCTATCAGGGGTATCTCGCGCCGAGTGCGCCGCTGGCGTTGGAGTGAGGGGCAGAGCCCACGTGAGCCGGTCGCCTTGGAGTGTGAAACGGTGATCCGTTTCCAGGGATACGAGAGGCCGCGCCCGGTTCTGCGGCGCTGTCGCACCGCGGCGGCGACACTCTGTCTGATGGCGGCGCTCGGCATCGTGGGTGTCACGTACCCGGCGAACGGCGCCGGTTCGCTGCCCGAGTTGCCCACCCGACAGGCAGCGGTATCGACCTACGGCGAGGCGGGCTGGCAGCGCATGCAGCAATGGCCGACGCTGGTCGAGCGCCTTCGTGGACAGCCGATCGAGGTGCAGCTCGCCGGCGTCAATGCGTTTTTCAATCAGCTGCGCTTCGTCGACGATGTCGATGTCTGGCACGTCGAGGATTACTGGGCGACGCCGCTTGAGTTTCTCGGCGTCGGTGCCGGGGATTGCGAGGATTTCGCCATGGCGAAATACCTGACGCTGATCGAGCTGGGTGTCGCGGACGAGACGCTGCGACTGCACTACGTCAAATACATTCCGTTCGATCAGTTTCACATGGTGGTGACCTGGACGTCATCGCCCGGCGCGCAGCCCCTGGTGCTCGACAACATCGTCAAGTCGATCGAGCCGGCCAGCGCCCGCAACGACTTGACGCCGATCTACAGTTTCAACACCAGCCATCTCTGGATCAGCAAGCTGGGCGATACCGGCCGTCAGGTGGGCGACGCCAGCCGGCTGAGCCTGTGGCAGGACTGGCAGCGGCGCCTCGAGGCGAAAACGCTGAGAGACCCGCGCGATTAACAACGGTTGGCCCCGGCACGAACAGCGAGGAAGCGACGATGAGTGACCCACGAGACACGAGCCCGGCTCGCCGATTGCATGGCCGATGGTGGCCACTGCTGCCGGTGAGCCTCGTGCTCGCAGGCTGTGCAGGACAGCCCACCGATGGCGATGTGCTCGTGACACGCCCCGGCGAGATGGCGCCGATCGAGGCAAGTGCGAATGCGACCTTTGCCGCCGCGGATACCGACGGCGACGGCACGCTCTCGCCGCAGGAGCTCGAGTCGCTCGGGCTTGGCGGCAACTGGCACACGCTGGATCTCGACGGCAACGGCCAGCTGTCGCCACGGGAGTTTCGCGAGACCTTCGCCATGCCGCTGGTTCAAGCGACGCTGACGTTGCCGAGCGATCCGACCGACCTCCGGCCCGCGGTTTCCGATTCCTACCGGCTCCCCCCGCTCTCCGAGGAACAGAACTACCGCCCGTCGCCGGTCACCGGCCTCTCTTCGTCGTCGCTGTCGCTGCCATCGGGCGTGCCGGTGATGGTGCCGGTCTTGCTCGATGACGAAGATGCCGCCAACATCGACCGGGCGGCGCAGCGTGTCGACGCCGCACCGGACGATACCGATGGCGAGTGAGAGTGCTTGCCAGACGGGCCGACGCGGTATGCTCCGACCCACGCCTGATCGATTCAGCCAACGCCAGTGGTGGTAACGCAACATGCCTCAGACAATCGAACGATCCCCCGAACGTCAGACCGAGGTCGACCGCGAGGTAGAGTCGCTCACGCTCTATCACTTCGAGCGCTGTCCCTTCTGCGTCCGAGTACGCCAGCAGATCGAACGGCTGGCGTTACCCATCGAGAAGCGCGACATCCAGCGCGAACCGCGCTATCGCCAGGAGTTGATGGCGGGTGGCGGGCGTACGATGGTGCCGTGCCTGCGTATCGATAAGGGCGAGCGCGGCGCCGAGTGGATGTACGAGTCGGCGGACATCAACCGCTACCTGGCCCAGCGCTTCGGCGACTAGGGGGCAGCGCTTCGCCAAGGAGATAGCGTGCATGACGCTCGGCGTACGGTATCGCCAGGCCGCCGGCGCCATCGCTTGCCCCGGCGGGCGCCTGACGTAGAATGTGTGCTCCCTCACGCGTGGCTTTCACGCCTTTTTCCAGGAGCCGATCATGACCCAGGCCAGCGCCCGTCATATTCTCGTCGACAGTGAACAGCAGTGCCTCGAACTCAAGCAGCAGATCGAGAATGGCAGCGACTTTGCCGAAGTTGCCCGTCAGCACTCCAATTGCCCCTCGGGCCGCCAGGGCGGCGACCTGGGCACCTTTGGCCGCGGCCAGATGGTCAAGGAGTTCGACGAGGTCGTTTTCAACGGTGAACTCAACCGCGTTCACGGTCCGGTCAAGACGCAGTTCGGCTATCACCTGCTGGAAGTCACATCTCGCGGCTAACGTCAGCTGGCGAGACGAGCACGAAAAATTACGCAATCCGTGCTTGCATTTGAGTGTGACCAGCTATGCTGAGAGGTGCGCACCGACTTGCTCGGCGCGCCTCGTCAACGACCCTGCGGTCATCGATCCAGCGGTCGCGACGCGAAATGGAAGTCCCACGTCAGCGAGGAGTTCACATGACTCAGAATTCGAAGTCCGACAAAACCGAAGGTAAGGTCGACAAGGCTGCAGGCAAGGCAAAGGAAGCCGCCGGCAAGGTCACCAAGGACCAAGAGCTCGAGACCAAAGGTAAAGCCCAGCAGTCCAAGGGTGATGCCAAGACTGCGAAAGGCAATCTGAAAGACGCGGCCAAGAGCACCAAGTAATTCGTTACCGCGTTTCTCGAAAGGGCAGACTTCGAATCTGCCGCTGAATCAGGAGGACGGCCCCGACACCACGTCGGGGCCGTTGTCGTTAAGAAAGCACTATCCTTAGCGACTTTTTGCCGATAGTGAGCCTTCGTCGATAGTGAGCCTTCGTCGACAGTGAGTCTCCGTCTTTAGTAGGCCTGCGTGGATAGATGAGTCGTCGTCAGTGGTTCGGCGGGCGACGAAGCTGCGCTCGGCGTGTCAGTCCATCCTGTCCAGTCCCATCTGCCAGAAGTCGATCTCCAGACGCGTCGCGTCACGAAAGATCCTGGCGAGCTCGGCGAAGCGCCCCGAGGTGACTTCGGCCAGACGCGCGTCGAGCCACGTGCGTTCGGCACGCACCGCGGCCTGGAACTCGTCGCCTTCGTAGACGGCGAGCCAGGCATCGAACGGGTTGGCCGCGCCGCGTACCGTGGACGCCCGAGCGTTCAGTCGGTCGGCGATCTCGCCGTAACCGATGAGGCAGGGTGCCATCGCCACGTGCAGATCGAGCAGATCGCCGCGGCTGCCGGTATCCAGCACGTAGCGGGTGTAGGCGAGCGTCGCTCGGGATTCGGACATTGCCGCTAGCTCGTCTTCACTGACGCCCCACGTGCCACAAAGGCCCACGTGCAGGTCGAGCTCCACGTCCACGATGGCTTTCATGCTCTCGTGGGCCTGGCGCAGGTCGGCCAGGGTGGCGCTCTTGTAGGCGGCGAGCGCATAGGCGCGGGCGAAGTGGGTGAGAAACAGGTAATCCTGCTTGAGGTAGTGGCGAAACGAGGCTTCCGGCAACGTGGCGTTGCCGAGCTGGCGCACGAAATCGTGCTCGATATAGGCGTGCCAGTCGTTCTGACAGGCGGTGGTGAGATCGGTAAAGCAGTAGCCCATACATCCTCCGGGAGTATCGATCCGAAGGGCGGGGAAGAAGATCGAGGAAGTGGCGCGGGGCAGCGAAGAGAGCGCTGGCGCCATCGCTTGATCCCTCCGCCGGTACCCTCGCTGCCCGACATGTCAGTCGCAGCGCATTAGCCGGATCAGGTTCAGCGGGACCCGCGCTCGGCGCCCTAAAAGGATACGCCCTGCGCCATCTCAGCCGGATATCACCGGCACCCCGTCAAGCTGGCGATGACTGGCATCGCCTCCGGCAGTGTGTGGCGACGTCGCCAGTGCGGTCAAGTCCTTGGCACGGCGAAGAAATCGCGGCACAACGGAACGATGCTTGGCGCGCGCCGCTAGAAAACCAGCGAGCGGCGGCGTAGGTTATCGTCCCTCGATGTTTACCGTAGCGAGCTCGTGGCCCTTCATGACCCGCGCGGCCAGCGCAACGCGGAGAGCTTTCTTGTCCAGCCAGCCTTCATCGCCCGCCACCGCGCACGCCGGTGGTCGCCAAGACGACGCCACCCCGTACATCGAACGCGGCAAGCCGGGTTACCGCCCGACCATGCTGGCGCTCTTTCTCGGTGCGTTCTCGACCTTCGTGCTGCTCTACTGCGTGCAGCCGATCATGCCGATCCTATCCGACGCGTTCGATATCGATGCGGCCACCAGCAGCCTGTCGCTATCGGTAGCCACGGGCATGCTCGCCATCGGGCTTTTGATCACCGGGCCGATCTCCGACGCCGTCGGGCGCAAATCGGTGATGTCGGTGGCGCTGCTCGCCGCCGCCCTGTTCAGCCTGCTGGCGGCGGCGATGCCCAACTGGTCGGGGGTGCTGGTACTGCGGGCGCTGGTGGGGCTGTCGCTCTCCGGGCTCTGCGCGGTGGCGATGACCTACCTCAACGAGGAGATTCATCCGCGCTACGTCGGGGTCTCCATGGGGCTCTATATCAGCGGCAACGCCATCGGTGGCATGAGCGGGCGGCTGATCAGCGGGGTCATGGTGGACTTCGTGCCGTGGCGCTGGACACTGGGTATCATCGGCGTCATCGCCCTGGTGGTGGCGCTACTGTTCATCCGCTGGCTGCCGCCGTCGAAGCACTTCACGCCGCGACCGCTGAACGTGAGAAGCATCGTCTCGGGGTTTACGGTGCATTTTCGCGACCGCGGCCTGCCGTTTCTGTTTCTGGAAGCCTTCCTGCTGATGGGCGGTTTCGTCACGCTCTACAACTACATCGCCTACCGCTTGCTGGCCGAGCCCTACGCGGTGAGCCAGGCGCTGGTGGGGCTGCTCTCCATCGCCTACCTCTCGGGCACCTACAGCTCGGCCTGGGCCGGGTCGCTGGCCGACCGGCTGGGACGCGAGCGCATCTTCTGGCTGTTCATCGTGATGATGCTGGTAGGGCTTGCGGTGACGATGCTAGCGCCACTGGCGGCGATTCTGGTCGGCGTGCTGATCTTCACCTTCGGTTTCTTCGCCGCGCATTCGCTTGCCAGCGGCTGGGTCGGGCGTCGGGCGACTCAGGCCAAGGGGCAGGCCTCGTCGCTCTATCTGTTCAGCTACTACCTCGGCTCCAGCGTCGCCGGCACGCTCGGCGGGGCCTTCTGGCACTGGGCCGGCTGGAACGGGGTGGCGGGGTTCATCGCCGCGCTGCTGCTGTTGGCACTGGCGATCGGCGGGCTGCATCTGCGCCGGCTGGGGTAGCCTTGCCGACGTCTCGACGACCAAGGCCGCCGATCCTCGGATCGGCGGCCTTGTTGCGTCGATGCCCTTATGGAATCGACGGCTCACTTCGCGAAGAGCTGGCCCATGTCCTTGAACGCCTTGAACTCCAGCGCATTGCCGCAGGGGTCGAGCAGGAACATGGTCGCCTGTTCGCCCGGCTGGTCCTTGAAGCGAACGTAGGGCTCGATCACGAACTGGGTATCGAAGCCGCGCAGGCGCTCGGCGAGCGCTTCCCACTCCGGCCAGCTCAGCACGATGCCGAAGTGCGGTACCGGCACGTCGTGACCGTCGACCGGGTTGGTGTGGGCGTTGTCCTGCGCCGGCGTCTTGGGATGTTCGTGGATCACCAGCTGGTGGCCATAGAAGTCGAAGTCGACCCACTGCTCGCTGGAACGGCCTTCGCTCAGGCCGAAGGTTTCGCCGTAGAAGCGGCGGGCGGCGGGCAGGTCGTGAACCGGGATCGCCAGGTGAAACGGGGAAAGCGCCATGCAAGTCTCCTCGATGTTGTACGTGTTGGCGTATTCTGACGGCGAAATAATTCGATGGGAAACGCCTATTTTTGCAGTCTGCCATCACAAAAAATGGATTCGTCACCGAAGGCTTACATCATGCTCCGTGCCCTCAAGACCTTTCTCGCCGTGGTCCAACACGGCACCTTCTCCGCCGCCGGCGAGGCGGTGGGGTTGACCCAGTCGGCGGTCAGCGCCCAGATCCGCAATCTGGAGAGCGAGCTCGACGAGCCGCTGTTCGAGCGGACTGGCCGCGCGGTGCGGCTCAATGCCGCCGGCCGCCGGCTGCTTCCCCAGGCGCAGGAGATGCTCGCGCTCGCTCAGCGCATCCGTCGACCGGCGGCCTCTCAGCTCTCCGGGGAGTTTCACCTCGGTGCCATCGCCAGCGTTCAGAGCGGCATGCTGCCGACCATCCTGAGCACGCTGGGTAAGGAGGCCCCCGAGGTGATGACGCGGGTCGTGCCCGGCGTTTCGCTGTCGCTGCTCGATCAGGTCGACAAGGGCGATCTCGACATGGCGCTGATGGTCCGACCGCCGTTCGCACTGCCACCGGATCTGCATACTCGGGTGATCGCCCGCGAACCTTTCGTGATGATCGCGCCGGCAGAGACCGAAGAGGAGAGCGTCGAGGCGCTGCTCGCGGCCTATCCCTTGGTGCGCTACGACCGCGGCTCGTTCGGTGGGCGCCAAGTGGTGCGCTTTCTCGAACGCGCGCGCCTCGAGCCGCGCGTTCGCCTCGAGCTCGACGAGATCGATGCCATCGCCCGCGTGGTCGAGTCCGGTCTCGGCGTCGCATTGATTCCGCTCACCGGTATGTGGCAGCGCCGATCACCGCTGCCCGTGCGCCTTCTCGAGCTGGGAGAGCGCACCTTCCATCGTGAACTGGTGCTGGTATCGCGGCTGCCGCCGTCGCAGTCACCGCTAGTGGCGATGATCGAAAACGCCGTTCTGGCAATGCCGCCGGGCGATACCCCGCCGTCCGACTCGATAGCGGGTGAATAGGCGCGATGAGTCGAATCTCTGCAACGAAAACGCGTAAATCGTTCGCTTTTCTTGCGTCCCGGTTGGCCTAGACTGGCGACATCGTTCTCGTTACCCAAGGAGTCGACCATGTCGACATCGACTGCTCGTCGCGTTGTGGCTCAGCACGCCGCTCATCGTGATGATATCGGCGATCTCACCACTCGGCGCCCGCTGCCGGGGCCCGGGCTGGATCAGCTCGACCCGTTTCTGTTTCTCAACCATCACGGGCCGCAGACCTATCCAGCGGGCAATCGCGGGCTGCCGTTCGGCCCGCATCCGCACCGCGGCTTCGAGACCGTGACCTTCATTCTGGCGGGCTCGCTCGCCCACGCCGACAGCGCCGATCATCAGAGCGTGATCCATGAAGGTGGCGTGCAGTGGATGACCGCGGGTCGCGGCATCGTCCACGCCGAAGTGTCACCGCCGGAGTTCCTGCGCGATGGCGGTCCGCTTGAGATCCTGCAGCTCTGGGTCAATCTGCCGGCAAGCCTGAAGATGAGCGAGCCGCGCTATGTCGGCCTGCAGCGCGAGTCCATCCCCCGCTGCACCCTCGGCGAGGGCGTCGAGCTATCGCTGATCGCCGGTGAGCTGGAAGGCGACATCGGGCCGGTGACGACCGCGACGGGGCTTTTCATGTCGACGCTCGCGCTCGCCGCGGGCAGCACCGTCACCCTGCCGGTGGCGCCCGGGCGTCAGGTCTTCCTCTACGTCGTCTCCGGCGAGGCCGATATCGGCGGCGATACGGTCACGGCTCGCCATCTCTTCGAGCTCGACCGTGAGGGCGACCAGGTGGAGATCGCCGCGATTCAGGACGCCCGACTGCTATTCGGCCACGGCGAGGTGATCGGCGAGCCGGTGGCGTCCCACGGGCCCTTCGTCATGAATACCCGAGAAGAGATCGGGGAGGCGATCGCCGACTATCAGGCGGGTCGTTTCGGCGGGCTCGACGCCTAGCGTCACCGAAAGCGCCAAGCCTGGCAGGGGCAAGCGGTACCGTCGCGCGCAGCGGCGTTACTGGGCGAAGTGATCGAGTGAAGTGATCGAGCAGGCAATCAATATGGGGAGATTCAAGATGAAGATCGGTTTCATGGGGCTGGGGGCAATGGGCCAGGCGATGGTCTCTCGGCTACTCGAGGCGGGATTCGAGGTGACGGTCTGGAACCGCTCGCCGGGCCCGGTGACAACAGCCAAGGCGAACGGCGCGGCGGTGAGCGAGTCGCCGGTGAAGCTTGCCAAGGCGAGCGACGTGCTCATCAGCATGCTGCCGGACGACAACGCCGCCCACGAGGTGCTGGTCGCCTCGAAGGCGCTGGAAGCGCTCGGCAAGGACCGCGTGCACGTCAACATGGCCACGGTCTCCGTCGGGTTCGCGCGGGGCATGCAGGCGCTGCATCAGCGTCTGGGGTCGCACTATGTCGCCGCGCCGGTCCTGGGCCGGCCCGATGTCGCCGCGGCAGGCAAACTCAACATCCTGGCAGCCGGCGATGCCGCGGTGCTCGAGCGTCTACAGCCGCTGTTCGCCGCGATGGGCCAGAAGGTGTGGCCGCTCGGCGAATCGCCGGAGCGGGCCAACGTGGTCAAGGTCGCCGCCAACCTCATGCTCGCCACCGCGATCGAATCGATGGGCGAGGCCAGCGCGCTGACCGAAGCCCACGGCGTCGGCCGCGACGATTTTCTCGAGATCGTCACCGGCACGCTCTTTGCGGCGCCGGCTTATCAGGGCTATGCCAAACTGATTCGCGAGGCGCGCTACGAACCGGCGGGCATGCGGATGGGCTGGGGGCTCAAGGACGTCGGACTGGCGCTGCAGGCGTCTCAGGAAGGCAGGGTGCCGCTCCCGTTCGCCGGCGTGCTTCGCGATAGCCTGCTGGACGCGATGGCCCGTGGCGACGGCGAAAAGGACTGGGCCGCCATGGCCGAGACACCGTTTCGCCGCGCAAACCTGCCGAGGTAGTCGATAGCGCGGCCCGGCGAGCGGTGTTCGTCCGGGCGCGGTATCGCGGCCAAGATCGGTGTCGCGGGCCCGTCAACGCTGATTGGCCCGTCAACGCTTAGTGTAGAGACGATAACGCCGGTGGTCGGGCTCGTGGCGAGCCTCCTGCTCGGTCTTCTTCCAGCGCTTGTACTCCCACTGGTACTGCACGGGATCGAGAGCGACGGCGGACTCCACGCAGGCGTTGACGCCGGCCGCCGACGTCGCCTCTTCCGGGGCGTAGACCCGCTCGTCGGCGGCGAGGAAGTGAATCTCGAAACCGTCGCCGCCGGCACGGCGCCTGGCCACGCCAGTGACCACCCGCGCCTGGGTCCGGGCCACGAGCTTGGGCAGCAGGGTGGCGGTGTAGGCGGGGCGACCGAAGAAGTCGGCGAAGACGCCGCTGCCCCAGTCCGGCTCCTGATCCGGCAGGATGCCCACGGCCTCGGCACGCTTGAGCGCCTTGAGCAGAGCGGCGACGCCGCGGGGATTGGTGGGCACGAGTTCGGCCCCCATGCGTTCGCGGCCGTTACGGATGACCGGATCGAGCTGCGTCATCTTGGGCGGCTCGTACATCGCCGTGAACGGAAAGTGGCTCGAGAGCCAGAAGTTGAGCACCTCCCAGTTGCCGAAGTGCGGTGCCAGCACGATCACGCCTCGGTTCTCCGCGCGGGCGTCGTCGAGCAGTTCACGGCCATGGACGTCGACGATCGAAGCCTCGACCCGCTTGGGCTCGCCGAGCCAGGCGAAGCCGAGTTCCAGCATCGTCGCCGTGGAGTGGCGCAGGCTGCTCTTCACTCGCTGACGCCGGGTGTCGACGTTGTCATCGGGAAAGGCGACCTCGAGATTGCGGCGGGTGACGTGGCGCTCGCGGCGCGATAGCGCGTAGAGACCCCGCGCGAGCACGCCAGCGAGCTTCCAGGTAGCGGTCGGGCGACAGTGGGCGAGCCAGCGCCAGAGCGCATGAATGGCGCGAGCTTGGAGCGCTTGCGTCATGCCGACCTCTCGTTCTGGCGAACGCTGGCGGCGCACGGGAGGATCGAATAGGGCCGTGATGTCCGCATTACCATAGCCAGCTGTCGACGTTGTCCGGCGCTCGCCGTTCGCTGAGCGCCTTGAATCCTTTGACGCAGCGCACGATGAGCCATATCGCCTGCAGCGCCATCAGCAGAAAGCCGACCAGCACGAAGGCCAGCACCCAGCTGATGACGGCGTAGAGCAGGCCGATCCAGAAGGTACGGATATGGTAGCGATAGTGCTCGTCCAGCCAGCGCGGGCCGTTACCGCGATAGACGTAGGCGATGACCGCGCCGATCACCGGCGTGACGCCGGTGACGAATACCCCCAGCAGCAGGGCGTAGACGATCAGCGCCAGGGTGGTATCTGGGCGTCGGGCCTGAGTATGGGATTCGGCAACGGTGCGGTCACTGAACGTGGCGTCCTCTCTCGACGACGGCTCGTCGGCGTGTAATGACATCGGTTCCCCTTGTCGGTCTGTCGATCGCTGCCTGCATTCTGCCGTTGCCGGGCGTCGCGTTCCAGTCCGAGCCGGTCACGGGGCGTGGATACGCCGTCGGTGCCGCCGTATACGCAGCGTGCTCGACCCCGGCGCGAGACGTGCGAGACGTACGAGAAAGAGAAGTGACCGACGCAAGAGAAGTGACAGACGCGCCCCGTCGGAAGACGGATATAAAGGTGATTTCGCCGCGGGAAGCTAATCGATGAACCGCGCGTCGCGACGCGGATTCGGCCCGTCGATTCGCGGTTCGCGTCCGCCGCGCAGGATCGAGTTGCCTTCGAAGAGGGTGCGTTGATCGATCGGCGGCGGGTCGAGCCAGTCGTCCTCGTGCATCTGGCCGCTCTTGGCATAGACGGCCAGCGCGTTGGCATAGGTGACCCGGTGCACGATCTCGGGGTCGATCCCGCTGTCGAGCGCGAGCCGGGCGGTCTTCGCCACCCCCAGACAGTCGGAGATGCCCCAGTCGCAAGCGCTGTCGACGATGATCCGCTCACCGCCGTACTGCCTGAGCAGCTCGACCATGCGCGCGTTGCCCATCTTGGTCGAGGGGTAGATCGAAAAGCCGGCGTAGTAGCCGCGATCCAGCGTCTCGCGCACCGTCTCCTCGTTGTTGTGGTCGATCACCACCCAGGACGGGTCGAGCCCCATCTCCTCGCAGACGTCCATCGAGCGCGAGGTGCCGCGCTTTTTGTCCCGATGCGGGGTGTGCACCATCACCGGCAGTTCGAGCTCCACCGCCAGGGCGAGCTGGGCGCGAAAGTACTTGTCCTCCAGCGGGGTCTGCTCGTCGTAGCCGATCTCGCCGATGGCGACGACCCCCTCCTTCATGGCGAAACGCGGCAGCCACTCCATCACGCCGTCGGCCAGCGCTTCATTGTTGGCCTCCTTCGAGTTGAGCCCCACGGTGCAGTAGTGGCGAATGCCGAACTGCCCGGCGCGAAAACGCTCCCAGCCCACCAGCGAAGAGAGATAGTCGACGTAGGTGCCGACGAAGGTGCGCGGCTGGCCGACCCAGAACGCGGGTTCGATGACGGCGACGACGCCGGCAGCGGCCATCGCTTCGTAGTCATCGGTCGTGCGAGAGACCATGTGGGCGTGCGGGTCGATGAACATCTCAGGCGGCCTCCTGGCGGGGCAGATTGTTCCAGTGGAGCGTGCCGGTGGCGGCAAGCGCGGTGAGTTCCGGTACCCCGGACAGCAGTTCGCGGGCGGCAGGCGTATCGGCCTGCAGCAATGCCAGCGTCGCCGCCGCGCGCTCCGGCACTGAACCGGCCAGTGCCTGCGCCAGCGCCGGATAGGCGTCGAGCGAATCGATGAACGGGGCGACACCGCGCCAGAGCTCCGGCGAGACGGGGCGTCCCGCTGCGTGGCGTTCGGCGGCGTAGTCGAGGAGGATGCGCGCAAGCTCGGGGTTGGCCCGCGCGTCGAGACCCACGATCGGCGAGAGCGCGCTACCCACGAACAGCGCCTTGAGCACCATGTGGTTGAAGCGGTGCGTATCGAAGTGCTCGCACGGGTAGGGATTGGCGTGGGCGATCGACTCGAACACCGCGCGCATGTTGGAGCGCAGCCCCTCGCCGACATCGGCATCGAGCGCGCACGCTTCGGCGGGGTAGAGCGCCAGGCCGCGAAAGAGCGCTACCAATTCGCGGGCATCCGCGGTGCGTATCAGGTCGTGAAAACGCGCCGGAAACCTCGCTACGCGTTCGGCGCCGTTCGCGTCGAAGGCGAGCAGCGCGGCGACCCGGGCCGCCCCGTCGACGCTCCACCCTTGCGGGTTCCAGCCGGCGTGGGCGGTGTCGGCGAGTGCAAGCTCCGACGGCGTCAGTGCCAGATCCGCCCGCCCGAGTCGACGCGGGGCGAGGCCGAGGAACCGATGAAGTTCTCGAACGTCGTCGGTATGCGTCAGGGCGTCGATTTTCGCGTCGAACCAGGCCGCGTGCGGGCCGGCCTGACGCGCGACCCAGCGTCGTAATAGCCCCAGAGGTGTAGCCATTTTGTAACGCGACCTTTACGGATTGGCGAAGCGTCACTGTAGCGAGCGGCCATGGCGCACCCAAGATGGATTGTTTACCGAAATCGACGCGTCGCGCCGGTGTCGCCATCTGACGATACGATGAACTTTCTGGCGTGAATCGTCGGCGAAAAGAGGAGCGTTCTCATCGAACCGACTGAAATTCGCTCGCGAGGAGCGATGGTGATTGCTGCTCGCGTATGGCCTTGGTAATCAGCGGTGACACTGCGTTGCGAACCGCCGCCTGCGTTTGCCAGGGTCATCGATTGGCTCGGTGATCATGCGCGCGCTGTCGGTCGCGGCGCGCCGCGTTTCTCTCTTGGACGACGATCGCCATGCACAACACCCTGGTCATTCTCGTGGTCGGACTCACGCCGGCGCTGGTCGGCGAGCACACCCCGAACCTCAAGCGACTGGCCGAGCGCGGTGCGCTGCGCCCCCTCGACACGGTCACCCCGGCGGTCACCTGCAGCGCGCAGATGACGCTGCTGACCGGCCTGCCGCCGGGCGAGCACGGCGCCGTCGCCAACGGCTGGTACTTTCGCGACCTCAGTGAAATCTGGCTCTGGCGACAGTCCAACCGCCTGATCGCCGGCGAAAGGGTCTGGGAGGCCGGCAAGCGCCGCGATCCCGATTTCACCTGCGCCAAGCTCTTCTGGTGGTACAACATGTACGCAAGCGCCGACTGGAGCGCGACGCCGCGCCCGATGTACCCCGCCGACGGCCGCAAGCTGCCCGATCACTACACGTACCCCCCCGAGCTTCATGACGAGCTGGACGCCGAGCTCGGCACCTTTCCGCTCTTCAGCTTCTGGGGGCCGATGGCCAGCATCGACTCCAGCCGCTGGATCAGCGATGCGACGCGGCACGTCGTGACGACCCGTAACCCGACGCTGACGCTCACCTACCTGCCGCATCTGGACTACAACCTGCAGCGGCTCGGCCCGGATCTCGATCATCCCGAGCTGCAGCGCGACCTGCGCGACGTCGACGCGCTCTGCGGCGAGCTGATCGATCAGGCCGAGCGCGACGGGCGCCGCGTCATCGTCGTCTCCGAGTACGGCATCACGCCGGTGAGCGACGCGGTTCACATCAATCGCGCCCTGCGCGACGCGGGCTGGCTGGCGGTGCGCGACGAGCGCGGTCGCGAGCAGCTCGACCCCGGGGCGTCGGCGGCGTTCGCCGTCGCCGATCATCAGATCGCCCACGTCTACGTGCGCGACGCGGCGACGATTCCAGCGGTGCGTGCGCGGCTTCAAGGGCTCGAGGGCGTGGAGGCGGTGTGGGGCGAAGCGGAGAAGCGCGCCAACGGACTGGATCACGCGAACGCCGGGGAGCTGGTGGCGATCAGCCGGGCGGATCGCTGGTTCAGCTACTACTACTGGCTCGACGACGCGAGGGCGCCGGACTATGCCCGCACCGTCGACATTCATCGCAAGCCCGGCTACGACCCGGTGGAGCTCTTCTTCGACCCGGCGCTGAAATCCCCCAAGTTCTCCGCCGGCTGGCGGCTCGCCAAGCGCCGGCTTGGCATGCTCCAGCTGCTCGACGTCATCTCGCTCAAGGACACCCGGCTGGTCAAAGGCGCCCACGGCCGCGTCACCGACGACCCGACGATGGGGCCGCTGGTGATCTCTTCGCAGGCGGATCTCATGCCCGAAGGCGCCGTTGCCGCCACTGATTTCAAGGCGCTGGTGCTCGCCCACGTTTTCCAGCCCGATGACGAGACCGCCGTCGCAGCCGTCGTGAAACCCGCAGCCGAAAACCGCGACGAGAACCCGGGTGAGATGCGACAGGCGCAGACCGTCCGTACGCAGAAGTAAAGACGACGCGGCGCGCACGCCGCCCGTCGAACGGGGCAACGAAACGCCCGGCGGCCTATGGCAGGCCGTCGGGCGTTCGTCGTAGGGCGCTCGTCGCTGGGCTTGTGTAGGGGGCTAGCGCAAGGGGCTAGCGCAAGGGGCTATTGCAAGGGCTACCGAGACGCCACCGGTTCAGGTTCCCGATGCGAGGCGCTGCAAGCCGAGCGTGGCGATGAAGGCGAGCAGTGCCAGCATCGCCAGGATCGGCGCGCCGAGTGCGGCCATGAGGGTCGCATCGAATAGCGAGATCGCGGCGATCAGCCCCACCACCGCGCGGGGCACGTCACCTCGCGCCCGGCGACGCAGCCACAGCAGACAGCGCCCGCCCCAGCCGAGATAGCCGGCCCAGAGCCCCAGCGCCAGCAGCGACACCTCGGGCGCCGAGAACACGAACACGCCCCCGAGCAGCGCCGGCACCGCCAGTACCAGGAGCGGCCAGGCGGCGTCGAGGCGATCGAAAGCCTCCTGGCGGGCGGCGTAGGTCAGCCCCACCACGTGGCAGAAGAGACCCAGTGCGCCCCAGCCCAGCGCCGTCGGCACCGTCTCGCCGTCGAGCGCGCCGCCGGTCAGCGCCAGCGCGGCGACGCCGTAGGTCAGCAGGCGGCAGCCGCCCATCAGCAGCGGGGCCCACCGGATGCGCTTGTGCCACGCATCGTAGGCGACGACGGTGGCGGCGAGCGTTACGCCTGCCGACCCCGCCGCCGGAGACACGGCGAAGAGCAGCGCCACAGCCAGGATCAGCATCAGCGCGCCGAGCCAGGCCACCGTGCGCCGGTCGATGTCGCCCCGTGGAATGGGGCGGTCGGCCCGCTCCCGGGCGTCGATGACTGCATCGAACGCATCGTTGAGATACATCCCGCCCAGATAGCAGAGCGTCAGCGCGACGATGACGACCGCTAACGGGAGCGTCGCCGACGGCTGGGTGACGATCGCGCCACCCGCCAGCACGCCGCCGGCAAGGACGTTGCTCCAGACCGTCGGCAGGTTGGAGACACGGCCGAGCTCTAGCCAGAGGCGAGCGCTTCGCCCGCGTGGACGCCGAGCTGCTTGCGAACCCAGTTCAGCTCCTGCGCCACGGCGCTCTCCACCGAGCGGTCGCGCAGCGTCTCCGGTAGTACCTGCCATGTATAGGTCTCCACTTCCAGGTGTGTCGAGATGGGACGTGCGCGGTGCAGCGCCAGAATCTCTTCGAGAAAGTCTCTCGTGGTGGCGAACGGGGGGATCTCGGCGACGAAGATCGGCACATGAAAGTGCACCCGCCACTCCTCGCCGTCCTGTCGCGCGGCATCGCCGAGGGCCTCCGGCAGGTCGGCGTAGCGCACGAGCCCGTCCGGTGTTTCCGCCACTACCTGGTGCAGGTAGGTGGGTTCGCAGAAATCGGCGAGGCGCGCGCGGGCGCCAGCGTCCAGCGAAGGCACGCGCAGCGCCGCGCTCAGCTGAAGCTTGTGGATGGGAATGCCGGCCTCGCGCAGGGCGACGAGGGATCCGGCGGCATCTTCGAATTCCACGGCGGCGTGGCAGACGTCGTAGCACACGCCCAGATGGCGGGGCAGTGCCGCCCGCGCCTCCTCCGCGCCGAGTCCACCGAGGTCGGCGAGCGTCTCGACGGCGGCATCGCTGTAGAGGTACGCCTTGAAGAAGGCGACGGTGTCGTCGATCGTCTCCAGAAAGCAGTGCGGCTCGGGCTCCAGCGCAATGGCGATCACTACGCCGGTCTCTCGGGCGAGCTTCACGCAGTGTGCCACCGCCTTGAGCAGGTTCTCTGCCATCCGCGTTTCGCTGCCCGCACCGAGCGGCCGGAAGGTGCCGGGCACGGTGCTCAGGCTCAGCGTGTCACCGGGGGCGGCAAGCTCCACCATCAGGTCCGCCAGCCAGCAGGTGTAGTCGAGCCGGGCCCGCTGCTTCCAGTCCGGCTGATACACCGCCTGTTTGACCGGCACGCCGTGGAAGGGACCGAAGGGAAACCCGTTCATGGTGACCAGCCGGTAGTTCTCGCGCGCCATGATCGCCTTGAGTTCGGCGCGTGCCTCGGGCTCGCGCAGCGTCTCCAGGGCCTGGGCGGAGAGGCGCAGACCCACGCCGAAGGGCGCTTCCGGGGCGACGGCCTGGCGAATCCGCTTGAGCGGGCCGGTCAGGGCCTCGCGCACCGCCTCCCAGGTCTGGGTGGGGTGGATGTTGAGGCAGTAGGTCAGATGACCCAGGTCGTTATCGAGTTGCATGAACGCGCGCCTCCTGTTGCAGCCATTCGATGGCGTCGATCATCAGCGCCTCGTCGATGTGATGGATCTCCACGCCGTGGCCGACGCCGGTCAGCATCGTCACGCTCAGCTCGCCGCCGAGATGCTCGCGGAATTCGCGCAGTCCGTTGAGCAGGGCGGGGCGGCCCTCGTCGTCGAGCTCGAGCAGCTGCGGATGGAACAGCGGCAGGCCGAGACGCTTGAGCAGCCAGACGATGCGGCACTCGATGCCGGCGGGCAGCAGCCCGGCAAGCACCGCGTAGCGCGCATCCAGTGCCATGCCGATCGCGACGGCGTCACCGTGGACGACGCCGTTGTGGGTCAGCGATTCCAGCTTGTGGGCGGACCAGTGGCCGTAGTCCAGCGGCCGGGCGGAGCCGAGTTCGAAGGGATCGCCACCGCGGCCGATCTGGTGCATGTGCAGTGCGGCGCCGCGGCGGATCATCGTCTCTTCCGCCTCGGCATCGAAGATCGCCAGCCGGTCGGCGTGGGTTTCCAGCCACTCGAAGAACGCCGCGTCGCGGATCAGTGCGACCTTGATCGCCTCCGAGATGCCCGCCAGCCGGTCGCGCCGTGACAGCGTGCCGAGAAAATCGAAGTCGTTGAGCACGGCCCAGGGCGGGGCGAAGGTGCCGATGAAGTTCTTGCTGCCGCGAAAGTTGACCGCGTTCTTCACGCCGACGCCGCTGTCGTTCTGCGACAGCACCGTGGTCGGTAGTCGGACCAGGCGCACGCCGCGATGGGCGATGCCGGCGGCGAGCCCCACCGCGTCGAGCACGGCGCCCCCGCCGATCACGATAACGTAGGCGTGGCGGTCGACACCGTGGCGCTGAACGTCGTCGAGCACGCGCTGGACGACGTTGAGGTCGCGCTTGATCACCTCGCCGCCGGGGAGCACCACCGGCGAGCCGAGCAGCTGCAGACGCTCGGCGTGGGCGGCGAAATAGGCGACGAGGCGCGCGTTGAGATCCGGCCAGGTCAGCGCGACGCCGGCATCGACGTAGACCAGGCAGCGATGGCGCTTGTGGGGTTCGCGGCGGGCGATCACGTCGACGAGCAGCGGATTGTCCGTCGCCAGCAGCTCGCGGGTAAAGGCCACCGGATAGTCGAAAGCGACGTCGAAGCGCTGCCACTGCAGCGCCTCGAGCGACGCTGGGCGTTCGCCATCGTTGGCGGAGTGTTCGACGACGCGCGAGGCGTCCCGGTGGAGAGCGTCGGGACGCGCCGCGTCGTCGCCGTTCGAAAACGAGACTACGGGTCGGTTCATGGGACTTGTCTGCGTAGAGGGTCGGATAGCCAGAGCGCCGATCGTCAGAGCGCGCCGATAGCGAGGGCGCCGAGTACGACAGCGCCGACGTCGAAAGCGGGCCGTCTTCTCGGAGCGGCGGCCTCGCCGTTACCGGGCTAGCTTCGGTGCTTGGCAGCGCAGGCGACAAGAATGGTTCTTTTACTACGCAGAATGAGGTCGGCCTGGTTCGCGAGCATGAATCGTGAGTCAGGGGTGGCGCTGCAGGCGCTCAGCGCACGGCCTGCTCCTCGATGTCGTCGAGCCGGTCGGCGCGACGCAGCACCGGGAAGGCCCACATCCAGAGCCCGACCACGCCGAGGGTGCCGACCGCACCGATCACCGCCGCCGGCACGGTGCCGAACCAGGCGGCGGTGACACCGGATTCGAACTCCCCGAGCTCGTTGGAGGCCCCGATGAACAGCATGTTGACCGCGTTGACCCGCCCGCGCATCTCGTCGGGCGTGGCGAGCTGCAGAAGCGTCAAGCGCACGTAGACGCTGATCATGTCCGCGGCGCCGGCGACCAGCAGTGCGCCGAACGACAGCCAGAACACGTGGGACAGCGCAAAGACCAGGTTGGCGAGACCGAACACCGCGACCGCGGCGAACATCACAATACCGGCGTGGCGCTTGATCGCGCGAACGCCGAGATAGAGCCCCATCAGCAGCGCGCCGATGGCCACGGCGCTTCTCAGCGCGCCGAGGCCTTCCGGGCCGACGTGAAGGATCTCGTGGGCGTAGACCGGTAGCAGCGCGACGATGCCGCCGAAAAGCACGGCGAAGAGATCCAGCGAGATCACGCCGAGGATCACCGGGCGCGTGCGGATGTAATGGATGCCGGCAGTGAAGCGCTGCCAGGCGGTGTCGTCAGTCTGGCGGCGCTCGAAGGCGTAGCGCACGGGCACCCCGAAGAGGGTGAGCTGGGCGAGCAGGAAACAGGCGAGCACCACGCCGTAGGTGGTCGCCGGACCCAGCGCGTAGAGCACACCGCCGAGTAGCGGGCCGCCGATCACGCCGATCTTCATGATCGAGGAGTTGAGGGCGATCGCCTCCCCCAGACGGGCCCGCGGGACGATCTGCGGCAGCAGACTCTGCAGGGTGGGGCCGGTGAAGGCGCGGGCGGCGCCGAAGAGCACCAGCACGGCGTAGAAGGGCAGGGCGCTCTGCGGCGAGGCGAGCGACAGCGCGATCAGTGCCGCGCTGCAGAGCCCCTGGGCGAACCAGCTCAGCTGCAGAATGCGCTTGCGATTGAAGCGGTCGACCACGTCGCCGGCGGGCAGTAACAGCACCACCATGGGCAGGAACTGGGCGAGCCCGACGTAGCCGAGCGTGAGCGGGTCGCGGGTGAGATCGTAGACCTGCCAGGCGACCACGATCGCCTGGATCTGCATGGCGAAGACGGCGGCCAGCCGCGCGACCAGAAACGGGACGAAGCCGGGCTGGCGGTAGACCGGCACGCGCTCGTCTACGCTCGCGTCGATATTGCCGCGGCCGCTGTCGAAAGATCCCGCCGCGACGGTCTCGGCCGCCGGCTCGGCGGCAGAAGACGACGCGGAAGCATCGGATGAGGTATGGGGCGGGGGATCGACGGGCTGACGCATGCGCTCCTGCTTGTGACCGAGAGGGGATCGTTACCGACAGCGAGCCGATAGCGGGAGCGGGTCGTTGTCATCGGCGAAGGGCAGTCGAAAGCAACCCCGTAGCCTGCTAATCGCTCAAGCATACTCGCTCGCGCCAGGAAAAGCCGCTTCCCGCACGCCCGCCGGGGGCGTGGAAGGGGGCCGGAGCCACAACGCAAGAGGTCGCGGATCGTGCGCGACCCACCCCGAGGAATGGCCGGGTTTTGCACCGTTATTCCACTTCTTATCCCTCGGGCGCGGGCGTATAGTGCGCTCGCTTTCCCCCGCGGTCGGGGGAAGCTTCCCTCCTTTTTCTTCCCGTCTCGTCGCGGCGCTTCGCGCGCGGCGGCTCCGTTCGAGGTTCGTCGGCACTATGTCTCGGCAGCTGCTCTCTCTGGCGCTGGCACCGCTTCTGGGTCTGTTCATTCTGGGGATCGGCAACGGTTTCCTCGCCTCGCTGATCACGCTGCGGCTCGATGCCGCCGGCGAGTCGGCGACCACCATCGGTTGGGTATCGGCGGCGTACTACATCGGACTGGCGGTGGGGGCACTGGTCAACGACCGGCTGCTGCTGCGCATCGGGCACATCCGCGCCTACGCCTGCTTCGCCTCGCTGGTGGCGGTCACGGTGCTGCTCCAGGGGCTGTGGCTCAATGCCGGGCTCTGGTTCACGCTGCGGCTGGTCGGCGGCTGGGCGACGCTGGGCGTCTATCTGGTCATCGAGAGCTGGCTGCTCACCTCCGCCGACGCGCGCGTTCGCGGGCGTCTGCTCGCGCTCTACATGATCTCGCTCTACGGCGCCGGCGTGATCGGCCAACTGCTGCTCGGCGTCGCCGATGGCGCGGGGGCGAGCGAGCCGTTCATGATCGTGGCGATTCTGGCGTCGCTATCGGTGCTGCCGCTGGGGATGATCCCGCGGGTGTCGCCGCTGATGGAGCAGGCCGAGCCGCTCTCGCCGTGGCGGCTGATCACCCTGACGCCGACCGGCGTGATGGGCTGTTTCGGCTCCGGGCTGGTGCTCTCGGCGGTCTACAGCCTGCTGCCGCTCTATCTGCAGCGAAGCGGGCTCGACGTGCAGAAGATCGGCGAAATGATGGCGGTGCTGATTCTCGGCGGGATGCTGCTGCAGTATCCCATCGGCCGCTGGTCGGATCGCCACGACCGCCAGATCGTGCTGATACTGATCGCCGCGGCGATGACCGCGATCTGCGCGGCCATCGCGCTGCTGCCCACGCTCGCCGGACTGCTGCCGGTCATGCTCTTTCTGCTGGGTGGTGGCATCTTCGCGCTCTACCCGGTGGCGGTAAGCCACGCCGCCGACCGGGCGCCGGCGGGGGCGCTGGTGCGCATGAGTCAGGGCCTGCTGCTGATCAACGCCCTCGGCGCGACCTTGAGTCCGCCGCTGATCACGCCGCTGATGGCCCGCGTGGGGGATGCCGGCTTCTTTCTCGGCCTGGCGACACTCGGCCTGGCGCTGGGAAGCTTTTTCGTCTGGCGGCGCAGTCAGCGTCCGGCGCCGATGCCGGTGGCGCCGTTCAACCCCAATCCGCCGCAGTCGGTCATGGGCGCGGAGCTGGTGGTGACCGAGGCGCTCGTCCAGGGGGCGATCGAGCACGAGCATCAGGAGGATCTGTCGCAGGCGGTACCGGACGTCGAGACGGCGATGCCGGAGACGGCGAACGCGTTCGAACCCCGCTGAGCCGCGCTTCGCTGAATCGATCTTCTCGGTTTCGGCGTCAGCGCTCGGGGTCGAGGGTGTTGTTGAGCGAGGCGTTGCGCCGGAACCAGCCGGCGATGCTGGTGCGGGCGCGGTGGGTCGGCAGCACCTCGTGGGGGATGCGGTCGGAGAGAAAGCAGGTGAAAGTGCCGGCCTCCGGTACCACGCGGCCCACCTCGCGCTCGGTGTCGTGCTCGTCGAACAGCGCCATTTCGCCGCCGGCATCCGCGGGCCAATCCGCATTCAGATAGAGCACCGTCGAGATCACCCGGTTGGCGCGTCCGCGAAAGCTATCGAAATGCTTGCGGTAGAACGCCCCGGGCGGGTAGTGCGCGAAGTGCGCCTCGAACTCGAAAAGCCCCAGATAGAGCGCGGCGTTGATCTCGTGCTGCAGCGTACCCATCAGTTCCAGATAGCGCCGCTGGGCGAGGCTCTCCCGATCCAGCCAGCGAATGGCGTCTCCGCGGATGTCGCGACGCAGCGTATGCGTCTCGCCGCGGCCGATACCCGCGGCCTGCAGGGCGTCTTTCGCCTCGAGCGCCTCGATCTCCGCGAAGAGCGACTGGCACAGGCCGGCGTCGACGAAGCGCTCGCCGACGTAGTAGCCGCGCTCGACCAGGCCGTCGATCAGCGCGGGAAGCTGGCGTGCGTCCCAGGCGTGGGGTCCGGGGGACGTGCGTGCATCGGCGATAGGGCGGGCATCGAACTCCGGCATGACAGCGGCTCCTGGCGGGTGTGGCGCTGGCGTCAGCTCAGCGCGAGGACGTTGACGCCGCGCGGACGGTGGCGCGCCGGCGGCCGGGATGGCGGCGCAGCTCGCCGCGCTCGGGGGGACGGGTCAGCGAGATCGGCTGGCCGAAGCCGATCGCCAGCAGCTCCACCAGCATCATCGCCGAGAGTCCCCAGATGACGTGGTCGTCGACACGGTAGCTGGGCACGTAGAGTTCGGCGTCGTCGACCGGAATCACGTCGGTGTGGGTGCGGCGATCCTCGAAGAAGTGCGTCAGCGGCACCTCGAAGATGGCGGCGATCTCGCCGGGCTCCGCCACCAGCGTCAGATCCGGCGGCACGATGCCGACGAACGGGGTCACCCGCAGGCCGTGGAGCGACATGACGTCGCTCAGGCGACCCACGATCTGCACGTCCTCGGCGCGAAGGGCGATCTCTTCGTCGGATTCGCGCAGCGCCGTGGCGAGCAGGTCCGCGTCCTGCGCTTCGCGTTTACCACCGGGGAAAGCGACCTGTCCGGCATGCTGCTTGAGGTGCGCGGTGCGGCGGGTGAACAGCAGTGTCGGCGCGTCGCGGGCAACGATGGGCAGCAGCACCGCCGCCTGGGCAAAGGCGTCGTCGAGCCTTGCGGGCCGATGCGCTTGCAGACGTTCGCGAAGTGTCTCTAACATGCGTTGCTGCCCCTGTTTGGCTGGCGCCGTCGACGGCTGCCTGGCAGGCTTTGCAAGGCATCACCGAACTCGAGAGGCGCCGATGAATTACTGTAGCCACTGCGGCAGTGCCGTGCGTTTTGCCGTTCCCGACGGCGATGACCGTCCGCGCTTTCTGTGCGACGCCTGCGGCACCATCCACTATCAGAACCCGCGGATCGTCGCCGGGACCCTGCCGGTCTGCGGCGAGCGGGTTCTTCTCTGCCGCCGGGCCATCTCGCCGCGCAAGGGGTTCTGGACGCTGCCGGCGGGCTACATGGAGAACGGCGAGACCGTGGAGGAAGCGGCGCTTCGCGAGACCCGCGAAGAGGCCCGCGCCGCGGTGATCGAGCCGTCACTCTACACGCTGATCAGTTTGCCGCACATCAACCAGGTCTACATGATCTTTCGTGGCGAACTCGAGGGCAACTATGCCGCTGGCCCGGAGAGCCTCGAGGTCGAACTCTTCGCCGAAAGCGAGATTCCCTGGGACGAGCTCGCTTTCCCCACCATCGAACGCACGCTCAGGCACTTCTTCGACGATCGTCGCCAGGAGACCTTCGAACTGCATCTCAGCCGCATCGGCGCCGAAGAGCGAGAGCGCTATTTCGGCTCCGCCTGAGCCCGGGCCTGACACCCGACCGACACCCGGCGCCGCCAATCGGCAGCGGTGGGCCGCCTGACGCGATGATGGCATAATGGCGGGCCCCGCTGAGCGTGACATTCGACGTCCTGGCGGGGCAGTTCACGAATTGTCGTCGATCGGGATGGGGTGCAATGGGGAAATGGGTCATTCTGGTTCTGGCCGTCATGCTGGGATTGATGCAGTACCGACTCTGGGTCGGTGAAGGCGGCGTTCGCGAATACAACGACATTCAAGCGCGGGCCGACACGCTGGAGGGCGCCACCGACACGCTCAAGGCGCGTAACGATCGCCTCGCCGCGGAGGTCGTGGACCTCAAGACGGGACTCGACGCGATCGAGGAGCGCGCCCGCAGCGATCTCGGCATGGTGCGTCAGGACGAGCAGTTCTACTGGGTGCCGGGTGTCGACACCGGCGCCGGCCCCGCAGCGCAGACGGGGGTGATCCAGCCATGACGCTCTGGTTGATCGTACCCGCCGCCGGTCGCGGCACGCGCATGCAGGCCGACCGCCCCAAGCAGTATCTCTCCCTCGAGGGGCGCAGCGTGCTCGCTCGCACCCTCGAGCGCCTGCATCTGGCCTTCCCCGAGGCGGTGCTGCGACTCTGTCTCGACCCCGAAGACGTCCATTTCGACCCCGACGAGGTGCCGTTCGCGCGCTGGCAGCGCGTGGACGGCGGCGGCGAGCGGGCCGATAGCGTCCGCCGCGGCCTCACCTCGCTGGCCGAAGAGGCCGCCGACGATGACTGGGTGCTGGTGCACGACGCCGCCCGTCCCTGCGTACCGCTGGCCGATCTGACGGCGCTGCGCGAGGCGCTGGAGGACGAGGCGATCGGTGCGCTGCTCGCCGCCCCTGCCGCCGATACCATGAAGCGCGCCGATGCCCGGGGCCGCGTCAGCCATACCGAACCCCGCGACGGACTCTGGCACGCTTTGACGCCGCAGGCGTTTCGCTTCGACCTGCTGCGTCAGGCGCTGGATGCCGCCCTCGCCACCGGGGCGAGCATCACCGACGAGGCGTCGGCGATCGAGGCGATGGGGCTGGCGCCCCGGCTGATTCACGGCAGTCGCGACAATCTCAAGATCACCCGCCCGGAAGATCTCGCCATGGCGTCGCGCATTCTCACGCTGCAGCGCGCCGGTATCGACATCGCCAACGACACCCCCAGCGATCAGGAGATCGAAGCATGACACTGCGCATCGGCCACGGATTCGACGTCCACCGCTTCGGCGAGGGCGACCATCTGATGATCGGCGGCGTGCGGCTGCCGTTCGAGCGCGGCTTCGTCGCCCACTCGGATGGCGATGTCCTGCTCCACGCGGTGAGCGATGCGCTGCTCGGCGCCTGCGCACTGGGCGACATCGGTCGTCACTTCCCGGATACCGATCCCGCCTGGAAGGGCGCCGACAGTCGGGCACTGCTGCGCCATGTCGTCTCGCTGATCCAGGCCGAGGGCTTTCGCGTCGGCAATCTCGACGCGACGATCCTCGCTCAGGCCCCGCACATGGCGGAGTGGATCGCGCCGATGCGCGAGACGCTCGCCGCCGATCTCGCGGTCGGTCCCGGCGCTGTCAACGTCAAGGCGACGACCACCGAGCGCCTCGGTTTTACCGGCCGCGGCGAGGGCATCGCCGCCGAAGCGGTCGTGCTGCTGACCGCGGCGGACGCGTGAGTCCGTCTGAGCGAGCGTGGCCGCCGCAGTGGGCCCACGTCGAAGGCGAGCCCACGCTTGCCGGCCACTATCGTCAGCGCCCCGAGGAGTTCGTGGTCGACGAGGAGCTGGGATTTGCACCGGAAGGCGAGGGCGAGCATCTCTGGGTATGGGTCGAGAAGCGCGGCGTGACGACGCCGGATCTGGCGCGACTGCTCGCCAAGCGCGCCGAGATCGCGGTACGTGACGTGGGTTTCAGCGGGCTCAAGGATCGCGACGGCGTCACTCGTCAGTGGCTGTCGCTGGCGCTGCCCGGTCGCGAGCTGGCTGCCGGCTGGGACGCCGGGCTTGCCGAACGCGGCGTTCGCGTGCTCGAGGCGTGTCGCCATCCGCGCAAGTTGAAGCGGGGCGTCCATCGCGCCAATCGATTCCGCCTGCGGCTGCGGGGCGAGGCGGTCGCCGAGCCGGCGACATTCGAGCGCTGGCAGCGTCGAGTCCATGAGGGCCTGCCCAACTACTTCGGGCCGCAGCGATTCGGCCCGGACGGACGCAACCTGCAGCGCGCCGAGGCGCTGTTCGCCCGCGGCTGGCGCAAGCGCGACGATCCCCAGGGGCTGTTGCTGTCGACCGCACGAAGCTATCTGTTCAACCAGATGCTGTCGGCGCGGGTCGCTGACGGCAGCTGGTGCCGTGGCCTGGCCGGCGATGTCTTCAATCTCGACGGCACCCAGAGCCGCTTCGCCGGCGAGACGCTGGATGCCGAACTCGAGGCGCGGCTCGCAAGCGGGGACATTCATCCCACCGGGGCGCTCTGGGGCAAGGGCGAGCTCGAGAGTGCGGCAGCGGTCGCCGAGCGCGAGACGCGCATCGTCGACGCGCATCCCGTGCTTCGCGACGGGCTGGAGGCCGCTGGAGCGCGTCAGGCGAGGCGACCGCTGCGCGTTCGGATCGCCAAGCCCCACTGGGAGACGATGGACGAGGGGGTCGAGGTGACGTTTGCGCTGCCGCGAGGTGCCTTCGCGACGGCACTGCTGCGCGAGCTGTTCACCCACGCCAGTCTGACCTAGGGCCCGGTACCCGAGACACGGCGTCGCGCCCGGGCCAGACCGACAAGCCAAGATCGATCAGGAGCGAGATGATGCGAAGAGTGCTGCTATCCAACGACGACGGTGTTCATGCACCGGGACTCAAGGCCCTCTCGGAGGCGCTCGAACCCCACGCGCGACTTCGTGTCGTCGCCCCCGACCGCGATATGAGCGGGGCGAGCAACTCGCTGACGTTGACCCGTCCGCTGGCGCTGACGCCGGTGGACGGGGGGTTCTACAGCGTCGACGGCACGCCGGCCGACTGCGTCTATCTCGGCGTCAACGGGGTGTGGGAGGAGAAGCCCGATCTGGTCATCTCCGGGATCAACCATGGCGGCAACCTGGGTGACGACGTGCTCTATTCCGGGACGGTCGCCGCGGCGATGGAGGGGCGCAACCTGGGCATGGCGGCAATCGCCATGTCGCTCTGCGGCCAGCGCCACTTCGAGACTGCCGGGAAGGTGGCGGCAAGCCTGGTGGGGGCGGCGGCCAACCTCTCGCTGCCACCGCGCAGCCTGCTCAACGTCAATGTGCCCGACCTGCCGTGGAGCGAGATTCGCGGCTTTCGGGTCACGCGGCTCGGCTATCGCGGTCCGGCCAGTCAGCCGATCCACATGCGCGATCCACGCGGGCGTGACCGCTACTGGATCGCCGCGGTCTCGGAAAACGCCGACGATGGTCCCGACACCGACTTCGCCGCCATCGAGGGTGGGTTCGTGTCGATCACGCCGCTGCAGACGGACCTGACGCGTCATCAGGCGCTCGACGCCGTACAGGGTTGGCTGGATGGATTGTCACACGCCTGAAGAGCTCAGCGGCGTCGGCATGACGTCGCAACGAACCCGTAATCGCATGGTCGAACGCCTGGCAGCGGCCGGGGTTCGGCATCCGGGCGTGCTCGAGACGATGGCGACCACGCCGCGACATCTGTTCCTCGACGAGGCGTTGGCGCACCGGGCCTACGAGGATACGTCGCTGCCGCTGGGGCTCGGGCAGACGCTCTCGCAGCCGTGGATCGTGGCGCGCATGAGCGAGCTGGTGGCGCTGGCCGAGCCCCAGCGGGTGCTGGAGATCGGCACCGGGTCGGGGTATCAGACACTGATTCTCTCGCGCCTGGTGGCACGAGTCTGGAGCGTCGAACGCATCGCGGCACTCAAGGATCGCGCCGAGCAGCGCTTGACGCGCCTCGGTGCCGACAACGTCTGCCTTCGGCATGCCGACGGCGGGCTCGGCTGGCCGCAGGCGGCGCCGTTCGATCTCATTTTACTCACAGCGTGCGCCGGTCAACTGCCGGCGGCGCTCTTGTCACAGCTGCGCGACAACGGCGTACTGATCGCGCCGCTCGAAGACGAGCGGGGGCGACAGTGGCTCACACGAGTGCGTCGGCGTGGCCAGGTGTACGATCATCAGCGGCTCGAAGAGGTCAGATTCGTGCCGCTCCTGGAAGGAGTGATTCGTTGAAGCGTGTCTTGACGACGGTTTTCAAAGGCATGGGAATGGGCGCGGCGGATGCCGTACCGGGGGTCTCCGGCGGCACCATTGCCCTGATCGTGGGTATCTATCAGGAGTTGATCGAGACGATCAAACGCTTTGGCCCCCACGCTGTCACGGTGTGGCGTCGAGAGGGTGTCGGGGCGGCGATCGCCTACCTCAACCTCGGGTTCCTGGCTCCGCTGGTGCTGGGCATCCTGATCAGTCTGGTCACCGTGGCGCACTTGGTCACCTGGCTGATGCAGCGCCACGAGCTGCTGCTCAACGCTTTCTTCTTCGGTCTCGTGCTCGCCTCCGTCTGGGCGGTCTGGCGCCAAGTCGGACACTGGCGTTGGCGCTATCTGTCGCCGGTGCTGCTGGGAGCTATGGTGGCGATCTACCTGCCGACGCTACTGCCCGACATGAGCCAGGCCGGCAACGGGGTGCTCTTCCTCGCCGGTGCCATCGCCATCAGCGCCATGCTGATTCCGGGTGTCTCTGGGAGCTTCCTGCTACTGGTGATGGGGCTCTACGCCACGGTGATGAACGGTATCAAAAGTGCCGATGTCACTCTGATTGCCGTGTTCGGCGCCGGCTGCGCGGTCGGGCTCTTCACCTTCTCGCGGCTGCTTTCGTGGCTGCTGCGTCATCATCACGGCGTTACCCTGATGTCCATCGCCGGGTTTATTCTCGGCTCGCTGCCGCAGCTCTGGCCCTGGCGGCAACTCGCCAGTTACCGTATGGATGCGGATGGCGCGGCGGTGCCGCTGGCGTATCAGTATCATTCGCCGTGGGACTACACGGCGTATACCGGCGAGGCCTCGCACTGGCTGCTGGCGACCTGTCTGATCGGGCTCGGGATCGCCCTCGTGGCATGGCTCGGCGAACGCAAGCCTGGGTGAAAGCGAATCGGTGAAAGGAAATCGAAGCGGCGTGGGACGGCGCTTCTTCATCACGAAAAGGAAACTTCTCATGAACAAGCGTCGTACCGCGCTGCTGCTCTCGCTGCTACCCGTGGCGGCCATGGGGCTGAACGCCTGCACCACGTCGAGCGGCCGCCCGCAGGTGCAGGATCTCTCGGTGAGTCGCAGCAGTCAGGCGAGTCAGACCTATACCGTCAAGAGCGGCGATACCATTTACGGCATCGCTTGGCAGAATCGGGTCGACTTTCGCGATCTGGCGCAGATGAATGCCATTTCACCCCCCTACCGTCTGGAGCCGGGCCAGCAGCTCCGGCTGCGCTCGGGCGCAGAGCTCACAAGTCAGCCCCAGGTCGCCAGCAACACGAATGCCGCGGCGACGGCGACGCCCCTTGGGGGCGGCGGCGGTAGTAATAGCAGCGGTAGCGCCGGCAGCGACAATCCCTCCTGGCTACTGCCCTCCGCCGGTGGTTCGGCAGCGGCCGGTGCTTCAGCGGCGGGCGCCTCGGCAAGTGCGGGTCAGAGCGGTGGCGGTTCGCAACCCGCCGCGGGGGGGGCGACTTTGCCGGGTTCCAGCACAACTGCCGGCTCGGCGCCAGCGGGCGGCGCAGGCTCGAGCGACGTGGCCTCGCGTGACGAGCGCGCGCCGTCTTCGCCGTCCGCGTCCGAGCCGGCCCCCGCCGCGGCGCAGGCCGAAACACCCAGTACACCGGCCGCCGGCGCTGACACGGGATCGTCATCGTCGTCTGCTTCCATGGCCAATACCGATACCCGCACTGCCGCCGGCAACGATGCGGGGACGGAGGTGGCGGGCGAGCCCAGCGGTGCGCCGGATCGATCCGATCGAACCTACAAACCGGTGGACAACGTGCCCTGGCAGTGGCCGGTCGCGGGGCGTGTCGTCAGCAACTTCGACGACCAGACCAGCATCACGCCCGGCATTGATATTGCCGGTCAAAAGGGGCAACCTGTGAAAGCGGCAGGGCCAGGGATTGTGGTATATGCCGGCGACGGTGTGAGGGGGTATGGGAATCTCATCATCCTCAAGCACAATGACCGTTTCTTGAGTGCCTACGCACATAACGACACGTTGAGAGTCCAGGAAAACGATGTCGTCGAGGCCGGAGAAACGATAGCTACCATGGGGCAGACGGATGCTGACCAGGTACAGCTACATTTCGAGGTGCGCGTCAACGGCCAGCCTCAAGATCCGCTGCAATATCTTCCCAAACGCTGAATCGCGAACCGCTGTGCGGTATCGACGATATCGCGAGTGTTCTTCGAACCACCGAATCTTCCAACGTCGAGATCGATGCATTGTTGGCATCCATTCGATCTCGACGGGCGTATCGTCTTCGAGTCAGACGCTGCGCTCGTCGAGCGATGGAAGTCGACGACGCCGTTCGGTGGCTCGGGCGCCCGCGAGTGACAGGGAAAGACTCAGAATAGGCAAGGAACGCACGGTCGTCGTGAGTCGCAGGTCGTCTCTCGACGCGGTACTCAGGAAGCCCAGTTAGGGGTAGTGGAGATGAGCATGCTTGAACGGGATATTCAGGATGTTGAGCTCGAAGGTGAAGGTCGAACGCAGGCCGAAGCCGAAGACACGGATGGCAAGGATGGAGAGAGCGCCTTCGAAAAAGCGCTGAGCCGTGAGGAAAACAACTATCACCACAGCCTCGATGCGACGCAGATCTATCTCAACGAGATCGGGTTTTCCCCGCTGCTGACACCGCAGGAAGAAGTCCACTTCGGACGTCTGGCGCAGGCCGGTGACCCGGCAGGTCGTCAGCGCATGATCGAGTCCAACCTGCGCCTGGTGGTCAAGATCTCCCGACGCTATCTCAATCGCGGTCTGTCGCTGCTCGATCTCATCGAAGAGGGCAACCTGGGTCTGATCCGCGCCGTCGAGAAATTCGATCCGGAGCGTGGCTTTCGTTTCTCCACTTACGCGACCTGGTGGATTCGTCAGACCATCGAACGGGCGCTGATGAATCAGACGCGCACGATTCGCCTGCCGATTCACGTCGTCAAAGAGCTCAACATCTATCTGCGTGCCGCACGCGAGCTGACGCAGAAGCTCGACCACGAGGCAACGGCGGAAGAGATCGCAGAGCATCTCGACAAGCCGGTGGCCACGGTCAAGAAGATGCTCGGCTTGAATGAGCGTGTCTCCTCGGTGGACTACCCCATGGGCACCGAAAGCGACAAACCGCTGATCGATACGCTCGCCGACGAGAACGAGGACGGTCCGGAGTCCAATCTGGTCGATGACGATGTCAAGACGCATGTCGACGAGTGGCTGGCCGAGCTCAGCGAAAAGCAGCGCGAAGTCGTCGTGCGCCGTTTCGGCCTGCGCGGACATGAAGCCGCGACGCTCGAGGAGGTCGGTGAAGAGATCGGCCTGACGCGCGAACGGGTGCGTCAGATCCAGGTCGAGGCGCTGAAGAAGCTGCGGCGGATGCTCGAAAAGCAGGGGCTTTCGATGGATTCGATCTTCGAGTGAACTGCTGAAAAGAGACGCGATGCCGCCGCTGGGCCAATGCGCAAAAGCGCGGCATCACGGTGTTCGGCTATTGATCGAACCGCTTACATGCGGCATTGTATGTAAACTCCAGGCCGAGGTGCTGACCCAAGCGTCAGCGCCTCGGCCGCTTGTCGAGCGGCCAACGTCGGCGCCCCTGTCGGCAATGCCAGCCGCCCTGAATCAGTCATTATCGGGTGTCTAGGTCACATCAGAAACGCGGCGATGGTCAGGTCAACCAGTCGATCGGTCTCTGTCACCTGACGCTCTACGATAGGAATCGTCCCGATGTCGCCTCATGTTCCGTCGCGCTTGCCTTTGCGATACGCCATCTCGCTGCTCGTCGCGGCGTCGTTCGTCCCTACCGTGCAGGCGGCGGACCTGCTCGCCATCTCTCAGGATGCGCTCAATCACTCGGCGAGTCTGAACTCGTCACGCTCCACGTTTCGCAGCACCGAGGCGGCGCAAGGCGTCGCGCGCGGTGCACTGCTGCCGCAGATCAGCGCTACCGGAAGCGTCTATCACACGCGCACGATAGAGAGCCAGGAGTACGATACCGGCGACGCCGATTTCGGTTCCGACACCGATACCGAGACGGAAGCCGGTGCCGGCAACGGGACCCAGGTCGGCGGCGGCGCTGCGGTTGGCGCGGGCGGAGCGGGCGGTCTTGGCGGCGGCTCGGACGACAACTACAACGGCGGCAGTCTCGGCGTGAGCGTAAGCCAGGCGCTGTTCGACGCCACCAACTGGTATCAGTACGAGCAGAGCAAGCAGCAGGTCGGCCAGCAGGCACTGCAGTTGGAAATCGATCAGCAGCAGCTTCTCTACGATGTCTCCTCGGCATACTTCGAGATTCTGCGGGCGAGCGAAGTACTCGAGGCGCGCCAGGCACAGGAGAAGGCGATCGCACGTCAGCAGGAGCAGGCCCAGGAGCAGTTCAACGTGGGCATCGTGGCGATTACCGACGTCAACGAAGCCCAGGCGGCCTTCGACTCCGCCCGTGCCCAGCGCATCGCTGCCAAGAACGAACTGCAGGTGAGCTTCGAAGCGTTGGAGCGTTTGACCGGCCAGCAGTACGACAGTATCGAGGGTCTCGCCGACGATCTGCCGATCGAGCCGCCGATGCCCGCCAGCCGGACCGAATGGGTCGATCTCGCCATGGAGAGCAGCCCGTCGATTCAGTTTGCGCAGCAGGCGGTCGAGCTTTCGCGAACCGACGTCGATATCGCCCGGGCCGGGTATCTGCCGACGCTCAGCGCCTACGGCGACTACACCTATTCGAACAACGACCAGGAACAGCTGCGCGGTCACAATGAAGGCGTCGAGTTCGGCGTGCAGGCCAACCTGCCGATCTATACGGGGGGCTCGACCAGCGCCTCGGTCAGGCAGAACACCTACGCGCTGGAAGCGACGCAGTACGACTTCGAGGATCAGCGTCGTTTCACCACGCAGCAGGTTCGCTCGCTCTACACCCAGGTCGCCAACGATGTCGAGACCGTGCAGGCGCAGCGCGAGGCGATCGTGTCCAACCGTAGCGCTCTGGAAGCGACACGCGCCGGTTACGAAGTGGGGACGCGTAACATCGTCGACGTACTCGATGCCGAGCAATCCCTCTATGAGGCGATTTCCGACTATGCCGACGCCCGCTACACCTATGTGACCGACCTTCTCGAGCTTCGTCAGCAGGCCGGTACGCTCAACCTCGACGTGCTGCGTTCGGTCAACGAGTGGCTGCGCGACGAGGAAAGCGTCGAACTCGACATGCCCGACGAAGGCATGTCGGCCATCGACGATATTGGCGAGCGTCCGACCCCGCCGACGCTCTGAGCCTCGATCCCGCATTCGGCTGACGCCGCTGCTTCGACAGCGGCGTTTTCGTGAGAGAGCGTCCCGCGTTTCCTGCGGCTGCTCGCCGTCGAAACGCGTTACCCTGTCGGCGTTCGCGTATTCAGGAGTTGTCATGGGCCGGCCCATTAGAGCCGAGATCGATCTCGACGCACTGCGTCATAATTTTGGGGTTGCGGCAGGACTCGCTCCCCACAGTCAATCGATGGCCGTGATCAAGGCCAACGCCTACGGGCATGGCGCGGTGGCCTGCGCCTCGGCCCTGGCGCCGTTGGCGCCAGCGTTCGGTATCGCCTCGATCGAAGAGGCGGTGACACTGCGCGAGGCAGGCATCGAAACGCCGCTGCTACTGCTGGAGGGTATTTTCGAACCCAGCGAACTCGAGTGGGTCGATTCGCTCGATCTCTGGCAGGTCGTTCACAGTGACTGGCAGATCGAGGCGCTGCTCGCTTTCACCCCGCGCCGCGCGCTCACGGTCTGGCTCAAACTCGACTCCGGCATGCATCGTCTCGGGTTTTCGCCGCAGGCGTTCCCCGAGCGCTGGCAGAAGCTCAGTCGTGCGACCGATCGGGTGGCGAATCTGCATCTCATCAGCCATTTCGCCAGCGCCGATCAGCGCGATAGTGCGCTGTTCGATACCCAGAGGGCCGTGATCGATACGCTCAGCCGCGCACTGAGTGCCCCGATATGCGCTGCCAACTCGCCCGCCACGCTGGTCAAACCCGCAAGCCACGGTGCCTGGAATCGCCCCGGCGTCATGCTCTACGGCGTCGATCCGCTGCAGTCGCCCGTCACCGCCGTCTCCCTTGACGCACTGAAACCCGTCATGACACTGCGTTCGAAACTGATCGCGATCCAGTCGGTGAACGGCGGAGAGACGATCGGTTACGGTGGCCGTTTTCGCACCCCGCACGCGACCCGTATCGGCGTGGTCGCGGCGGGCTACGGAGACGGTTACGATCGTCACGCCCGCGACGGAACGCCGGTACTGGTCGACGGCAAGCGCTGTCGTCTCGCCGGGCGCGTGTCGATGGACATGCTGACCGTGGATCTCAGTGAGCATCCCGCCGCCCGGGTCGGCAGCGACGTCACGCTCTGGGGGCACGGCCTGCCGGTCGAAGAGGTGGCCGGACACTGCGACACCATCGCCTATACGCTGCTGACCGGGGTCCTGCCGCGGGTCTCGCGACACTATTTGCAAGGCTCGCCCGGTGACACTGTCGCCGAACGCGAGCACTGACCAGGAACCGTCATGGCCAAGAAAGTCTATCCCGCCAACCGTCTTCATCCTCGCTACTGGGGAACCTGGTTCGCGATCGGTCTCATGCGCCTGGGTGCGGTGCTGCCGTGGCGTCTGAAGCTGGCTCTCGGCAAGGGCCTCGGTCTTGCCACCTGGCGGCTGGCCAAGCGACGTCGCCATATCACCGAGACCAATCTGGCACTCTGCTTTCCCGAGCTCGACGAACGCCAGCGCGCGGACTTGGTTCAACGGACCTTCATCGCCAACGGCATCGGTATTCTCGAGACGGCGACCGGCTGGTGTCGTGATCCCGAACATCTGCGTCACCGGGTAACGTTTCGCGGCACCGAGCACATGGAGCGGGCGATGGCACAGGGCAAGGGCGCGCTGATCATCGGCATCCACTTCTCGACGCTCGATCTCGGCGGTGCACTGCACTCGCTGTTCTTTCCCGCCGACGTGGTCTATCGACCCCATGACAATCCCGTGTTCGAAGACTTCATGACCCGGGCCCGGCGCGGCATTTTCGGGGCCGCCATCGACCGTCACGATCTGCGCGGCGTCGTGCGTCGAGTCAAGTCCGGGCATGCCGTATGGTATTCGCCGGATCAGGATTTCGGTCGCGAGGCGAGCGTGTTTGCGCCGTTTTTCGGGGTGCCAGCCGCTTCCATCAAACTGACCGCGAAGATCGCCCGTATGACGGGGGCGCCGGTCATGCCGCTGATGTTCCACCGCAATCCGGACGATCGTACCTATACGCTGGAGTACCTGCCGCCACTCGAGAATTTCCCCAGCGGTGACGATGAAGCCGATGCCGCCAAGGTCAATGCCTTCATCGAGACGGCGATACGTCGACATCCCGAGCAGTACCTCTGGCTGCATCGGCGCTTCAAGACGCGCCCGCCCGGAGAGGCCTCGCTCTATTGAACGAAGCGGGGCGAATAACATGGGGTTTCAGACTGTAACGTCATCCGCTTGACGTCGAGACGCGAACAATCGAGTCTTAAGGTGCTCTCAAGGATATCGGGAGCGGGTTGTCGTAAGGCCGATCGAGAAGCGGCTGCGGCAAGTCTAATGGGCCAACACAGGAAGTACTGCCATGCTCAGTTATGCCGTGATATTCCTCATCGTCGCCATCATCGCCGGGGTGCTCGGGTTCGGTGGTGTCGCTGGCGTTGCCGCAACCGTCGCGAAAGTGCTTTTCGTGATATTCCTCATCCTCTTCGTGGTGTCGTTGATTCGAGGCCGTGGACGCTGACGCTCGATGCGGTGATCGTCCTACGTTGAGTTGAGCGCCGCGCGCGGAATCAGGCGCACCAGCAAGCCTGCCGCGCCAACGAAAAACCCCCGCCAGACACTGTCTGGCGGGGGTTTTCGCGTGATCGGGCCGACAAGACCGTTATGCCGGCGTCGATCGCCTCAGGCGTCGATGCGCTTGTACTTCATGCGCTTGGGCGTGTCGCTTCCCACTCGCTTGCGATAGTCGGCTTCGTAGTCGGTGTAGTTACCCTCGAACAGCACCACGCTCGAATCGCCCTCGTAGGCAAGAATGTGCGTGGCGATGCGATCCAGGAACCAGCGATCGTGAGAGATCACCATCGCACAGCCGGGGAAGGCAAGCAGTGCCTCTTCGAGTGCGCGAAGGGTCTCGATGTCCAGGTCGTTGGAGGGTTCGTCGAGCAGCAGGACGTTGGCACCCTGCTTGAGCGTCTGCGCCAGCTGCAATCGACCGCGCTCACCCCCGGACAGTTCGCTCAGTCGTTTCTGCTGATCGGTGCCCTTGAAGTTGAAACGACCGACATAGGCTCGCGACGAGACCTCGTAGCCGTTGATATTGAGCATGTCGTGCCCACCGGAGACCGCTTCCCACACCGTCTGGGTGTCGTCGAAGTGATCGCGTAGCTGTTCGACATAGGCGATGTCGACGGTCTCGCCAAGGACGACCTCGCCGCTGTCCGGCTGCTCCTTGCCATCGACCAGCTTGAACAGCGTCGACTTGCCCGCGCCGTTACCCCCGACGATGCCCACGATCGCGCCGGCCGGAATCTGGAACGACAGATTGTCGAACAGGAGCTTGTTCTCGAAACGCTTGGCGACGTCGTGGAACTCGATGACCTTGTCGCCGAGGCGCGGCCCGGGCGGAATGTAGATTTCGTTGGTCTCGTTGCGCTTCTGGTAGTCGCCGGACTGCAGCTCGTCGAAGCGATTCAGACGGGCCTTGCTCTTGGCCTGACGACCCTTGGCATTCTGACGAACCCACTCCAGCTCCTGCTTGATCGCGCGCTGGCGCCCGGCCTCGGCCTTGGCTTCCTGCTCGAGGCGCTTCTCCTTGGATTCGAGCCACTGAGAATAATTGCCTTCGAAGGGAATGCCCTGCCCGCGGTCGAGCTCGAGAATCCAGCCGGCGACGTTGTCGAGGAAATAGCGGTCGTGGGTGATTGCCACCACCGTCCCCGGGTAGTCATGCAGGAAGCGCTCGAGCCAGGCCACCGATTCGGCGTCCAGGTGGTTGGTCGGCTCGTCGAGCAGCAGCATGTCGGGGCTCGACAGCAGCAGCCGGCAGAGCGCGACGCGCCGGCGCTCGCCGCCGGAGAGATGGCCGACCCGGGCGTCCCACGCGGGGAGACGCAGCGCCTCGGCGGCCACCTCGAGCTTGCGCTCGATGTTATGGGCGTCGGCGGCTTCGATGATGTTCTCGAGGCGCGCCTGCTCCGCGGCGAGCGCATCGAAATCGGCGTCCGGGTCGGCGTAGGCGGTGTAGACGGCCTCGAGCTGTTCCTGCGCAGCCTTGACCTCGCCGAGTGCCTCCTCGACGGTCTCGCGCACGCTCTTGTCGTCGTCGAGCGCAGGCTCCTGAGGGAGATAGCCGATATTGATGCCCGGCATGGGGCGCGCTTCGCCGTTGTACTCGGTATCGACGCCGGCCATGATCCGCAGAAGCGTCGACTTGCCCGCCCCGTTGAGACCCAGAACGCCAATCTTGGCGCCGGGGAAGAAGGAGAGCGAGATATCCTTGAGGATCTCGCGCTTCGGGGGGACGACTTTGCCCACCCGGTTCATGGTGTAGACGTATTGCGCCATGGAAATCCGGTCGTATCGCGTTGGTAAGTAAGGGGGGTCACCGAGAATGCAGGGACCCGAAACGAGAGTTCGAGAGACGAGCCCGGACGCTGGGCCGCGGGTCTCAAAGTAGGCAGGGTAAACGACTACCGGGGCAATTGCTAACGCCCCGGTTCGGAGGCAATCACTCCTCTTCGTCGCCGAAATCGCAGTACCAGTCGTCGTCGATGGCGCGCTTCAAACGGCGCTCTTCGAGTAGCGCCTCGACCTGACGGCGTGCTTTCAAGGTATCCGTCTTGCTGCTGCGCGGACGCTCGAACTGTTCATCGTTGACGGCGTCGAGCAGTGCCTGCTCATCGGCATACTGTTCTCGGCTCATGCTAAGCCCTCCCGATCAATGGCATCTCCTTGATGCCTGAGCGCTATATATCGCCGAACGTGTACCCGGGCAAGTATCGAGAGTTTAAAAAAAACTATCGCCGCAGTGGGCGGCGATAACAGGGAAGCAAAGAAAGGGAGGAGGGCAGCGGCGAAAGAACGCAGGCGAGGGCGGCGAGCCTCAGGCCGGGTCGCGCTCCGCTTTCAACGTTTCGAGCTCCTGCAGGGCCTCGACGAGACCGGTGACGTCTTTCTGCACGCCAACGAAGTAGGTGAGCTGATCCTCCTCGTCGTGAACCGGCGTGATCGACAGCTCGTTCCAGAACTGGCTGCCATCCTTGCGATAGTTGCGGAGTACCTCGCGACACGGGCGGCCTTCTCGTAGTGCGGTCCGTACCCGGTCGATGGCGGGCTGGTCGCGGTCGCCATTCTGTAGAAAGCGGCAGTCGCGATAGAGGATCTCGTCGATGCTGTAGCCGGTGAGTCGCTCGAAGCCCTCGTTGACGTAGATCAGGATGTTCTCGTCACCCTCTTGCTCGGCGACGACGATGCCGTCGTCGGAGGCATTGACGATCCGCTCGAGCAGAGCGGGACTGATCATAGGGGGACGTTTCTGGTTACTGGCCATCCTTGCCTCCAGGCTGGACATCCGACGAATGTAGGGACGATACGCCGGCTCATGATGCCACGACGTCGAGGGATTACAACGCTTTGACAATCCTAGGTCTCGACCTCGGCCAGCGCGTGCGCGCTCACCGCTGCCGCCGCTCCCAGCAGCGCCAGTATCAGGAGAAGGCCGGCGCTTCCCAGCCACTGGGCAAGCCCGCCGAGGACGAGCCCCAGGATCAGCATCACGATGCCGGTAAAGGTGTTGGAGAACGCGACGTAGAGTGCGCGGGTATCGCTGTCGGCGAGATCCACGACGTAAGTCTTGCGACCCAGGCGAATGCCCGCATGGGCGATCATCAGCAGGCCGTAGACCGCGGCATACGGCCAGACGCTTTCGCGAATCGATGCCGGCAGCAGTCCGCAGGCAGCGCCGGCGAGGCAGCAGAGGGCCGCGCCGACGGCACTCGTGCGCATGACGCGACGACTCGAACGATCCGCTAGGCGGCCCCAGATCGGCCCGGCGACCATGCCGGCAAGCCCGGACGTGACGATCAGGATACCCAGACTTGTGAGATCCGTACCGCTGTTTTGCTGGCCCAGCAGGGCGAGATAGGGCAGCGCCAGCGCGCTCGAGAGCAGTAGGGCGCGTGCCAGATTGAAGTGGAGAAAACGTCGATCTCGGCGCATCAGCCCGAGCCCCTCCTTGACGCTCTCCCAGGCATTGGCGCCGCCATCGGTCGCTCCCGGCGCCTCATGAATCAGTGCCGCACAGAGCGCGTTGAGCAGCCAGCCGGCGGCCGCGGCCAGTAGCAGCACCGCGATCGCTGCGGCCCCCGGATGGTTACCGAGCAGCACGAAGGCCGCCCCGACCAGTAGCGTCAGCGCGCCGGCGATGCCGGCACTCCAGCCCATTAGCGTGCCGCGACGCTGTTTGGCGATGGTTTTGCCCAAGACGTCCTTGGTAGCCACCGAGGAGAGACCGCGTCCCAGCGAGAGGCCGGTCAAGGCCACCAGTACCAGCGCCCCCGCCCAGCTTCCTTGTCCGAAGAGCGCCAGCAGTGCCAGCGCCAGCGCCCCGACGGCCTGCACGATGCCGCCGAGCACCCAGACCCACTTGCGCACGGCGCGCAGCCGGATGTAGCCCGCGATGAGCAGCTGCGGCAGCAGCGCGCCGGCTTCGCGGATGGGCACCAGCAGTCCCACCATCCACACCGGCGCGCCGATCGCGCCCATGAGCCAGGGCAGGATCAACCGCGCGTTAGAAAGCTCGTCGGCGAGCTTGTTGCCCAGCGCCGCGAGCAGGTGGCGCACGAAGTTGCCCGGCTGCTCGCGGCACGCCTCGTCGGAGATATCGCGGCACAGGCGGCTGTCGTCGTCGCCGGTGAGGCGCTCGACCAGCTGCGTGAGGGGGGTGACTCTGGAGGACATCGACGGCGTTTCCTGTGGATCTCTGAGTAGTGAATATCTGAGTGGGTGAATATTTGAGTAGTGAATCTCAGAGAGTGTGAATCTCTGAGTCGGTGGCTCACGGAGCGCACGCCGCTCCTCGCGGTGTGCGGATCCGGCACTTGAGCGCCCGGATACCCCCGCGCATCATGCACGGCGGTGTGCGATGTTCATCATCACCTTTATGAGTCACGACGTTCTGGAGGTCCGCGGATGGCACGGATTCGAATTCACTACTGCACCCAGTGTCAGTGGCTGCTGCGCGCCGGCTGGTACGCTCAGGAGCTGCTGCAGACCTTCGGCGAAGGGCTCGAGCAGGTCGCACTGGCACCGAGTCACGGCGGCCACTTCGAGGTTTTCTACGACGACGAGTCGCTGTGGGAGCGCAAGCGCGACGGCGGTTTTCCCGACGTCAAGGAGCTCAAGCGTCGCGTGCGCGACCGGCTCGACCCCGGGCGTGATCTCGGGCATACCGATCGCGCCGCGCCAACGCCGAGCGAGTGAAACCCGCCCGCGCGCTCCCGCTCACCACCAGCGCTTGCGTTTGAGCAGCAGCATCACCCAGCCGCCGACCACGACCGTGATCGCCAGGAAGATCGCGAAGCCGTAGGGGTTGTCCGCGCCGGGAATCCCGCCGACGTTGATCCCCAGAAGCCCGGTCAGAAAGCTCAGTGGCAGAAAGACCGTGGTGACGATCGCCAGCATGTACATGCGCTGGTTCATGCGTTCGTTGTGTTCGCTGAACAGGTGCTCCTGCAGGACCAGTGCCCGCTCCTGCATGGCGTGAAAGTCCTCGACGTAGCGCGATAGCTGGTTGGCGCTCTCGCGAATCGACACCTTGGTATCGTCGTCGAACCAGTCCGGGCCGTGGGCGAGCTGCTCGAGACAGTCGCGCTGCGGGCCCATGAAGCGCCGGAGCGTGATCAGCGAGCGGCGAAAGCGCGAGAGATCGTCGGGCTCGATGTCACGATCGCTCAGCTGGTCCTCTTCCAGCTCGCCGAGACCGTCGTCGATCTGGTGGGCGACATCCCCCACCTTGTCCACCAGCGTCTCCGTGAGCCAGGCGAGCAGATCCGGGATCGACAGCGCGCCGTCGCCGCTGTCGATGCGTTCCCGCACCTCGCTGACCGAGCGCAGCGGGCGCCGGCGCAGCGTGATCAACCGGTTGGGGGCGATCCAGATCCGCAGCGAGATCAGGTCTTCCGGGGCGGCGCCGGGGTTGAGGTTGATGCCGCGCAGCGTGCTCACCACGCCATTGCGAAACTTGCCGACCCGGGGACGCGTATCCTCTTCGAGCAGCGCCTCGACCGCCGCCTCGTCGAGCTGGGCGAGGTCGTTGAGATAGCGGCCGACGTCCTCGTGGCGAAAGTCCAGATGCATCCACAGCATGCGCGACGGGTCCGCCCATGCCTCGGAAAGCCCGCGTACGCTGAGCAGTTCACCACCGCCACGTCCGTCGAGTTCGTAAGCGGCGACCAGGGCCGTTTCCCCTTCCAGGGCGGGTTGACTCTCCATCTTCTCTCCTCGTCCTTTCCTTGATGAGGGGCTCGCCGTCGCCGCGAGCGCTCACGGCGACGGGTCAGGGCGGCAATACTGCCAAGCGTCGATTCACGGGTTCTGCTGGGGCGCGACCGACGCTTGAGGGTCGAGCATCGGCGCAAGCGCCGACCAGACGTTGTCGAGAATGATCGGCTGCGCCTCGGCGGTCGGATGAATCCCGTCGCCCTGCAGCATGGTCGAGAGATCGACGCCCTCGAGCAAAAAGGGTAGCAGGGGAACCTCGTACTCCTCGGCGAGCTGGGAGAAGACGCCGCGGAATGCACTGGCGTAGGAGGCGCCGTAGTTGGGCGGCACTTCGATGCCGAGCAGCAGTACCTCGGCGCCGCTGGTTTCGCTGCGCTCGATCATCTTGGCTAGATTGACCTGCATCTGCTGCGGGGAGAGCCCGCGTAGACCGTCATTGCCTCCCAGCTCGATCAGCACGATATCGGGGTCATGCTGATCCAGAATGTCCGGCAGTCGCGCCGCGCCGCCAGAGGTGGTCTCGCCGCTGATACTGGCGTTGATCACTTCGTGCTCGTCGTCGAGGCGCTGCTTGAGTAGATTGACCCAACCCGCTTGCTGATCGATGCCGTAGGCGGCGCTCAGGCTATCGCCCATGACGAGAACCGTCTCTGCACGGGCGGCGGCGGGCAACGCCATCAGCAGCGCGAAAGCGCAGAGCAGCGTTCCCCCCATGCCCCGGCCCAGCGCGGCGCAGAGGGTCCTTTTCGCACCCGTTACAGGAAAAACAGACACCATGTCTCACTCCTCGGAGAATCAGCAGGATCGAATTCTATACGCAAGCGATCTGAGCAAGCGGGTAAAAAGCGGGGAAGGAGAGCTCGTTATCCTCGAAGCGTTGTCGCTCGATGTCGGTCGCGGAGAGAGCGTCGCCATCGTCGGCAGCTCCGGCGCCGGCAAGTCGACCCTGCTGGGACTGCTCGCCGGGCTCGACGCGCCCAGCGCCGGGGCGCTGGAACTCTTCGGTCAGTCACTGGGTGAACTCGATGAGGACGGGCGCGCTGCGCTGCGGGCCGGTCGCGTGGGCTTCGTGTTCCAGAACTTCCAGTTATTACCGACCCTTACCGCCATGGAAAACGTTATGTTGCCGCTCGAACTGTCGCCGCGGCAAGACGTCGAGGCGAAAAGTCGCCATTGGCTCGAGCGGGTCGGCCTGACCGGGCGTCTTTCGCATCTGCCCAAGCAGCTCTCCGGCGGTGAGCAGCAGCGCGTGGCCGTGGCGCGCGCTTTCGTCGCCGAGCCGGACCTGGTCTTCGCCGACGAGCCCACCGGCAACCTCGACGAGGAGACCGGTCGGCGCATCATCGATCTACTGTTCGCGCTCAATCGCGAGTCCGGCACCACGCTGATCCTGGTCACTCACGATCTGGCGCTGGCACGGCGCTGTGACCGCTGTCTCAAGCTCGAGAACGGGGCGCTCCACCCGCTCGAGATGTCGCGACGCGTCGAGGCCGACGCATGAGTCTGATCGCACTGTCGCTCAAGGGGCTCAGACGAGACCTGCGCGCCGCCGACGTGCGGGCGCTGTTCCTGGCGCTGACGCTGGCGGTCGCGGCGACCACCATGATCGGCTTCTTTCTCGACCGTCTCGATCGCGGACTCACACGTCAGGCCGGCCAGCTTCTCGGCGGCGATCTGGTCCTCGAGCAGGGCCGGGCGTTCGACGATGAGCTGCGCGAAACCCTGCGCGAGGCGGGGCTTCGCCTGAGCGATCAGGTCGATCTGGTGTCGATGATCTCCCAGGGCGACGCTTTCCAGTCGGCGGGGCTCAAGGTGGTCGACGACGGCTATCCGCTCTACGGCGAGGTGCTGGTCGATCGTGGCGACGGTATCGAGGCGCTGGCGCACGGCCCGCCGCCGGGGCAGGCGTGGATCGCCCCGAGATTGGCGCGGCTGCTCGAGGTGGCGATCGGCGACACGGTTCAAGTGGGATCGGCGTCGCTGCGCGTCGGCGGGCTGATCGATCGCGAGCCGGATCAGCAGGGCGGCTTCTCCGGTCTGACGCCGCGGATCATGCTCGATCGCGCCGATCTGGCGGCGACCGAACTGGTCCGCCCGGGCTCGCGAATCGAGTACGAACTGCTCGCGGCCGGCCCGCCGGCCGCGGTGGAGGCGGTGTCGAATCGTTTCGAGCGCTGGCGCGAGGCGGGCATCGAGGTGCGCGACGTGCGCGTCGACCGGCCGAGCCTCGGGCGCTCGCTGGAGCGGGCGCAGAAGTATCTGAGCCTTGCCGGACTGGCGGCGGTGCTGCTCGCCGGCGTCGCGGTGGCGATGGCGACGCGGCGCTACGTCGATCGTCATCTGGATACCGCCGCGCTGATGCGCTGCTTCGGCGCCTCGCAGCGTCAGCTCGGCCAGCTCTTCGCCTGGCAGCTGGGGTGGCTCGCCGGGGCCGCCGCCGTTACTGGTGCGCTGCTGGGGCTGGCCGGCCAGGCGGGGCTGCTGGCGCTGCTGGTGCGTTTTCTGCCGCTGGAACTGCCGCCACCGGGATGGCTTCCCTTCGCCATGGGCATCCTCACCGCGCTGGCGGTGCTGGTGGGCTTTGCCGGTCCGACGCTGATCCGGCTGCGCCGGGTCAGTGCGCTCAAGGTACTGCGGCGCGAGCTCGATCCGATTCCGGCGGCCGGCTGGGTGGTCGTGGGCATGGCGAGTCTCGTCTTCGGCGGGCTGCTGTGGCTCTACTCCGGCGACCCGCTCCTCGCCCTCGGCATTCTCCTCGGCGGGCTGGCGGCGCTGGTGATTCTCGCCGGTGTCGCCCATCTGCTCCTCGGCGCCCTGCTGGGTGCACTATCGCGCTTGACGCCCACGCGTGGCGGTAGCCGGGCCTGGCAGCTGGGCGGTCGTCAGCTCGCGCGCCGGCGCCAGGCGAGTCTCGGTCAGCTGCTGGCGTTCTCGGTGACCTTCGCGGCCATGGCGATCATCGCGGTGGTGCGGGGGGATCTGCTCACCACCTGGCAGGCGCAGTTGCCCACGGATACGCCCAACTACTTCGCGATCAACATCCAGCCGCAGGAGCGCGACGCCGTCGAGACGCTGCTCGAGGAGAATACGAAGAGCACGAGTGGCCTCTACCCGCTGGTGCGCGGCCGGCTCACCGCCATCGACGGTCAGCCGCCCCAGACCCGAGTCCCCGACGAACATGCCAACGACGGTGCGCTGCGGCGCGACCTCAATCTCACCTGGCGCGAGACGCTACCCGACGGCAACGAAGTGACCGCCGGGGAGTGGTTCGATGACGATGCCGCGATGAGCGCCGGGGGCGACGTGCCGATTTCGGTCGAGGAGGAGCTCGCCGGTCGGCTGGGGCTTTCGCTCGGCGACACGCTCACCTTCACCATCGGCAGCGACAGCGTGACCGGCGAGGTGACGAGCCTGCGGCATCTCGACTGGGAGAGCTTCCAGCCCAACTTCTTCATCATCTTTCCTCCGGGGGTTCTCGACACCTTCGGCCACAGCTTCATCACCTCTTTCTATCTGGCCCAAGAGAACGATGCGCTGCTGGGCGAGATGGTGCGCGAGTATCCCGGCGTCTCGCTGCTCAACGTCGAGGCGCTGCTCGAGCAGGTGCGCGGCATTCTCACGCAGGTGACTCGCGCGGTGGAATTCGTGCTCGGCTTCGTACTGCTCGCGGGGATCAGCGTGCTCTACGCGGCGCTGACCGCGAGCCGCCCCGCCCGTGCCCACGAAGGGGCGTTGCTGCGGGTATTCGGGGCGAGCAACCGCACCCTTGCGACCATGCAGTGGACGGAGTTCGCGCTGCTGGGGCTGGCCAGTGGCCTGCTTGGCGCGGCGCTGGCCGAAGTCGCTTCCGTGGGTATCTTCACCTGGCTCGGCCTGACGCCGCGCGCGCATCCGACGATGTGGCTGATCATGCCGCTGGCCGGCGCCGTCGTCGTCGGCGGCATCGGTTTCCTGCTGTCGCGCTCCACCCGCCGGCACTCGCCGATGGCGAGCCTGCGGCTGCTGGGCGAGACCTGATGTCGGCGCTTCGACACGTCGAGGGCGGGGGCCGTGTCGCCCTCGGCGAGACCGATGTCGTTTCTGGCGGCATTTTTACTCACGCTAAAGTCGGCGTGAGAAATTATGCCGTCGTGCGAGACCCGCTTTCATAGGAAAGGCCGTTGGCGCTGGGGTAAACTTGCTCCCCACGATTTCAGAACGGGCGAGGCTAGACCTGCGTCCGTCGACTCCTCCCCGAGAGCCGAGGTACCCCAAGATGTTCACTCGAGACATGCAAGTCGCCGGATTCGATGACGCCCTCTGGGACGCGATGCAAAAGGAAGTCACGCGCCAGGAAGCCCACGTCGAGCTGATCGCTTCCGAGAACTACGCCAGCCCGCGCGTGATGGAAGCCCAGGGCTCCCAGCTGACCAACAAGTACGCTGAAGGCTATCCGGGCAAGCGCTACTACGGTGGCTGCGAGTACGTCGACGTGGTCGAGCAGATGGCGATCGACTACGCCAAGGAGCTCTTCGGCGCGAGCTACGCCAACGTCCAGCCGCACTCCGGTTCGCAGGCCAACGGTGCAGCCTTCCAGGCGCTGGTCAAGCCGGGCGACACGATCCTCGGCATGAGCCTCGACGCCGGTGGGCACCTGACCCACGGCGCCAAGCCGAACTTCTCCGGCAAGCACTACAACGCCGTGCAGTACGGCATCGACGACAGCGGCCGCATCGACTACGCCGAGGTCGCCAATCTGGCGCGCGAGCACAAGCCGAAGATGATCATCGCCGGCTTCTCCGCCTACTCGCAGATCATCGACTGGGCGAAGTTCCGCGAGATCGCCGACGAGGTGGGTGCCTACCTGCTGGTGGACATGGCGCACGTCGCCGGGCTGGTCGCCACCGGGCACTACCCGAGCCCGCTGCTTCACGCTCACGTGGTCACCACGACCACGCACAAGACGTTGCGCGGTCCGCGCGGCGGTCTGATCCTCTCCGCCGAGAACGACGCCGACATCGAGAAGAAGCTGCAGTCCGCGGTCTTCCCCGGCGGTCAGGGCGGCCCCTTGATGCACGTGATCGCGGCCAAGGCGATCTGCTTCAAGGAGGCGATGGACCCCGAGTTCAAGACCTACCAAGGGCAGGTGATCAAGAACGCCCAGGCGATGGCGGGCGTATTCATCGAGCGCGGGTTCGAGGTCGTCTCCGGCGGCACCGAAGACCATCTCTTCCTGCTTTCGCTGGTCAAGCAGGGGCTGACCGGCAAGGACGCGGACGCCGCGCTCGGCCGCGCCCACATCACCGTCAACAAGAACGCGGTGCCGGGCGACCCGCAGAGCCCGTTCGTCACCTCCGGCCTGCGTATCGGCACCCCGGCGGTCACCACTCGCGGCTTCGGCGAGAGCGAGTGCCGCGACCTCGCCGGCTGGATCTGCGACATACTGGACGCCATGCAGCAGGGTGACTCCAGCGAGATCGAGCAAAGCGTCAAACGCCAGGTCGAGGCCGTCTGCGAGCGCCTGCCGGTCTATCGCTGATTTCCAACCGCTTACCGCCTGGCAGCGCCCCTCCTCGGAGGGGCGTTTTTCGTTGCGAGGGTGTCAACCAGGGGCCGTCTCGAAGAGGGTCAGGTTTGAAAAGAGGGCCAGGCTTGAAAAGAGGGCGGAAACCGCCGCGGCGGCAGGGCTGTGACCATTGTCTAAAGGCAACTGAGAGCCCGTTGCTGGAAGCTATGTCCGACATAGTCGATAATGGTCGTTACCTTCATGCCCCGAGACACCATGCCGTCTGCTCTCTCCACCCCCCGCGAACCGCGCCTGGATATCGCCGATACGCTCGCCGAAGCGATCTTCAGCGGTGCCTATGCGAGTGGCGACACCATTCCGCGAGAGGTGGATCTCTGCGCGCGTTTCGGCGTGAGCCGCAGCACCGTGCGCAGTGCCCTGCAGCGGCTGGTCAACGCCGGGCTGGTGGTGCGCATCTCGGGGCAGGGCACGCGGGTGCGCGAGCTTGCGGCGTGGCATCTGCTCGACCCGCAGGTGAGTGCCTGGATGGCGCGCTACGCCCAGCCCAACCCGGCGCTCACGCGCGAGGTTTTCGCCTTCCGGCTCGCGGCCGAACCTTACGTCGCCGGGCTCGCCGCCGAGCAGGCGACGGCCGCGGACCTGGCGAGCATCGAGAGCGCGTTCGACGGCATGCTGGCCACGCTCGAGAGCCCGGATCTCGTCTGGCAGGGCATGAGTCACGACGACTACGACGTCGCTTTTCACGAGGCGATCTTCGCGGCCTCCCACAACCTCATCTGGGCGCAGATCAGCCACGTGCTCAAGCCCGCGATCTCCATGCTGGTGACCCGCTCCAACCGCAGCGCCGGCGTGCTGAACGACAGCATGACGCGGCACCGGCGCATGCTGGAGGCGATCCGCCTGCGCCAGCCGGCGGCGGCGTCGGCAGCCGCGCTGGCGGTGCTCGAGCGCACCGCCACCGATCTCGGCCTGCAGGAACTGATGCAGCATCGGCGAGCGCTCGCGTTCGCCGGCGACACTTCTTCTTCATCCCCTGAACTCGGGAGAGACTCTTGAAAATCACGCGTTTGAAAACCTGGCAGGTACCGCCGCGCTGGCTGTTCCTGAAGATCGAAACCGATGAAGGCTGCTACGGCTGGGGCGAGCCGGTGGTAGAAGGGCGCGCGGCGACGGTCGAGGCGGCGGTGCACGAACTTTCCGACTATCTGATCGGCCAGGATCCGCACCGCATCGAGCACCTGTGGAACATCATGTATCGCGCCGGTTTCTACCGCGGCGGGCCGATCCTGATGAGCGCCATCGCCGGTATCGACCAGGCGCTGTGGGATCTCAAGGGGCGCGATCTCGGCGTGCCCGTCCACCAGCTGCTGGGTGGGGCCTGTCGCGATCGCATGCGCATGTACGCCTGGACCGGCGGCGACAAGCCGGCGGACGTGGGCGCCGGCGCCAAGGCGCTGGTGGAGAAGGGCTTCACCGCCTTCAAGATGAACGGCACCGCGGAGATGGCGATCGTCGATTCCCACGCCAAGGTGGATGAAGCGGTCGCGCGCGTCGCCGAGGCCCGCGACGCGGTCGGCCCCGACGTCGGCATCGGCATCGACTTCCACGGTCGCGTCCACCGGCCGATGGCCAAGGCGCTGCTGCGCGAGCTGGAGCCGTATCATCCGATGTTCGTCGAGGAGCCGGTGCTGCCGGAGCATCTGCCGAGCCTCAAGCACATCGCCGGCGGTCTCGGTTACCCCATCGCCACCGGCGAGCGGCTGCACACTCGCTATCAGTTCCGCGATCTGCTCGCCGACGGGATGGTCGACATCGTTCAGCCCGATCTTTCCCACTGTGGCGGCATCAGCGAAGGCATGAAGATCGCAACGCTGGCGTCGTGCTTCGACGTGGCGCTGGCACCGCACTGCCCGCTGGGCCCGCTGACGCTGGCGGCTTCGCTCCACGTGGATGCGGTGAATCACAACGCCTTCATCCAGGAGCAGAGCATGGGCATCCACTACAATCGCGACAACGACGTGCTCGACTACCTGGTCGACAAGAATGCGCTCTCCATCGAGGACGGCTACTGCAAGATTCCCGACGGGCCGGGGCTCGGCGTGGAGATCGACGAGGCCTTCGTCGAGGAGCGAGCCAAGGTGGGGCACCGCTGGCGCAATCCGGTATGGACCCACGAGGACGGCTCCGTCGCGGAGTGGTGATGCCTGGCGCGGAGCTGGCCGCTTTCTGTCGAGACGGCCCGACATCGAGGAGAAACCCATGAACGAGACACGACGATTCGCGCTGGAAACCGCGCTGCGCGAGCGCCCGCTGGTGGCGATTCTGCGCGGCATCACGCCGGAAGAGATCGACGGGGTGTTCGACGCCCTGGTGGAAGCGGGATTCAAGCTGATCGAGATTCCGCTCAACTCGCCCCGCGCCTGGGAGAGCATCGCCCTGATCGGCAAGCGCTGCCCGGCGGACGTGGTGATCGGTGCGGGCACGGTGCTCGACCCGGTGCACGCCGAGCGGCTGGCCGAGCTGGACGCCCCGCTTCTGATCACGCCCAACACCGACACTGAGGTGATCCGTGCAGGCGTCGAGCACGGCCTGGCGCCGATGATCGGCTGCATGACGCCGAGCGAGGCGCTCGCCGCGGCCAAGGCCGGTGCCACGGCGCTAAAGCTCTTCCCGGCGGCGCGGCTCGGGACCGGCTACTTCAAGGACATCAGCGCGATTCTGCCCAAGGGGCTGCCGGTGCTGGCGGTAGGTGGCATCGACGAGAGCAACATGAGCGAGTGGCACGCCCACGGCATCGCGGGCTTCGGTTTCGGCAGCAACCTCTACAAGCCGGGGCGCAGTGCCGATGAAGTGGGGGCCGTCGCCCGTGGCCTGATCGCCGAGTGGCAGCGCATCCGCGAGGTCGCGAGTCACGCCGAGCAGCTCGAGCGCGAGGCGGATGCATGAGCGAGGCAGCGACTTCCGCCCCCGGCGAGCGCCTGATCGTCGTCGACTGGGGGACCAGCAACTTCCGGGCGTTCCTGGTCGACGCGGGCAGCGGCGAGGTGCTCGACAGCCGTCGCTCCGCGTCCGGGCTGCGGGCGCTCAGTCAGCCGGAATTTCCGCACTACTGCGCCTCGCAGACGGACGACTGGCGCCAGGGTGACGGCGCGGCCGCGGCCAGCGTGCCGATCTATCTCGCCGGCATGGTCGGTTCGGCCCGCGGCTGGGCCGAAGCGCCCCAGCTCGAGCTGCCAGCGTCGGTTGCCGATCTCGCCGACAGCGTGGTCGCCGCCCCGGGGCTCGACAACGCCTGGATCGTGCCGGGGGTCAAACAGGTCACGCCGAGCCACGTCGACGTCATGCGCGGGGAGGAGGTTCAGGCCTTCGGCGCGCTAACGCTCGCAGGCGTCGAGGACGCTCACTGCTGCCTGCCCGGGACACACAGCAAGTGGGCGCATCTCGAGGCGGGCCGGCTGGTCGACTTCACCACCGTGATGACCGGCGAGCTCTTCCATGCCGTGCGCTTCCATACGCTGCCCGGCGAACCCGCCCGGGGAGACGCGGCCTTCGATGAGGGCGCCTTCCGGCTGGGGCTCTCCCGCGTCGACGCCCCCGGCGGGGTGATGCACGCCCTGTTCGAGGGGCGCTCGCGGCATCTCTACGCCGGACTCGAAGCCGGCCAGGTCGCAAGCTTTCTCTCCGGCGTACTGATCGGGGAAGAGGTCCGCGCGATGCACGCCGCGCGTCCGGGTATCGAGAAGGTCTATCTGGTCGGGGCCGACAGTCTGCGCCAGAGCTACACCCTGGCGCTCGAGAATGCCGGTCTCGACGTCGAGGCCCTGGGCAGTGACGCCGCGACGCTTGCCGGAGTGACCGCCATCGCCGCCCGCCACGTCGCCCAAAGAGCCTAACGCAACGCCCGCCTCCCGACTCGGCGCTGTCAGCGCGCGATCGACGCACCAGGATCGGCGTATCGAGATCGAAGCACCAAGAAAGTGCACGCCGCTGGCCTCTCGAGGGGGCAGGGCCCCGGGCTTTCGGGGCCGTCGTGGTTGGCACGATCCGTGCTACCTTCATCTGGCAGGCGCTCGCCCGCGGGACGACGTCGACGTCGATGTCCTCCGGCGTGGCAGTCGGGGCAACGCTCAGCGGGCCGGCGCGTGACTCTCACCCTTCAAGGCAAGCGAGCGATGCAATGACACAGACGGAGCTGAGCCAGGCGTCTTTGCTGATCTTCACCGATCTCGACGGATCGCTGCTCGACCACGACACCTACGACTGGCAGCCGGCGGCGGCGTGGCTTTCGCACCTTGCCGCCGCGAACGTGCCGGTCATTCCCACGACCAGCAAGACGCGCACCGAGCTGCTGTCGCTGCGTCAGGAACTCGGGCTGACCGAGACGCCGTTCATCGCCGAGAACGGCGCGGTGATCGGACTGCCGCCCTCGTGGCAGCACGCGCGGTTGGATCGCGACCCGGCCTCGCCGGACGGGCTGGTGGTCAAGACGCCGAGTCTCGATGTCGACTTCATTCGCCGCCGCCTCGACGTGATTCGCGAGCGTCACGGGCTGCGATTTCGACGCATGGGCGAGATGGAGGTCGACACGGTACGTGAGGCGACGGGGCTTTCGCCGGACGCCGCTCGGCAGGCAATGGCGCGGGAAGGCAGCGAGCCGCTGATCTGGGAAGACGACCCGAACAAGCTTGCGACCTTCGATGAGACGCTACGCACCGACGGGCTGACGCTGACCCGCGGCGGGCGTTTCTGGCATGTGATGGGCGCGGTGGACAAAGGGCAGGCCGCCAACTGGCTGGTCGCGCGATTCGAGGCGCTGCGCGGACATCGCCCGCACACGCTGAGCCTCGGCGACGGCCCCAACGATCTGGCGCTGCTCGCGGCGACCGAGCGCGCGGTAGTGATCGCCGCCGATCACGGTCAACCGATGCCCCTTCCCGGTGAGGGGGTCTATCGTACCGAGATGCGTGGCCCGACGGGCTGGTCGGAAGGCGTGGCGCACTGGCTCGAGGGTGACGCCCACTGGCTCGAGTGAACGCCGCAAGGCGCGGGGTAATTCGATGTGGCAGATTGCGCTCGCCGAGTGTCGGCGAAGCGTACGGGGGCGCCAAGGATCGGCGCTGCGATGACTATCAGTGAGGGCAGTCCATGAGCGACTTCTACCAGAACGGCATTGTCACCAATTTTCATAACCTCACGCGGCGCTCCGTCGAGGCGCTGGAGAGCGATCTCAAGCGCTTCTCCCGCGACCGGCCCATGGGGCTGATTCTGCCCTCGCTCTACTCCGAACTCGAAGGACCGGCGCTTTCGCACATCGTCGACGAGCTATGCCGGGTGCCGTACCTCAGCGAGATCGTCATCGGTCTCGATCGCGCCGATCGCGAGCAGTTTCTCAAAGCCAAGGCGTTCTTCTCGCGCCTACCGCAGCACCACCGCATTCTCTGGAACGACGGCCCACGACTGCAGGCGCTGCATCAGGAGCTTGCCGCCGAGGGGCTGGCGCCGCAGGAACCGGGCAAGGGCTGCAACGTCTGGTACTGCTCCGGCTACGTGCGCGCCTCCAACAAGGCAGAAGCCGTCGCACTCCACGACTGCGATATCGTCACCTACGACCGCGGCCTGCTGGCGCGGCTGATCTATCCCGTGGCCAACCCGCGCTTTCACTACGAGTTCTGCAAGGGTTACTACTCGCGCATCGCCTCCGGCAAGTTGAACGGTCGCGTCGCGCGGCTGATGGTCACGCCGCTGATCCGGGCGTTCAAGATGATCTACGGCCCGCTGCCATACCTGGACTATCTCGACAGCTTTCGCTATCCGCTCTCCGGGGAGTTCTCGATGCGCGCCGACGTGCTCGACGGCATCCGTATTCCCAGCGACTGGGGGCTCGAGATCGGGGTGCTGTCCGAGGTGCACCGCAATTTCTCGACCAAGCGGCTGTGCCAGGTCGACATCGCCGACGCCTACGACCACAAGCATCAGCCGGTGTCCGAGGAGGACCCCAGCGGCGGTCTCAACCGCATGAGCATGGACATCGCCAAGGCGATGTACCGCAAGCTCGCCACGCTCGGCGTCGAGATGAGCGTGGAGAGTTTCCGCACCGTGAAGGCGACCTACTACCGGATCGCGCTCGACCTGATCGAGGCCTATGACCACGATGCGGCGATGAACGGGCTCAAGCTCGACCGCCACAGCGAGGAGGCAGCGGTGGAGCTCTTCGCCGACAACATCATGCAGGCCGGGGCCGCCTTCTTCGAATCCCCCCGCGACAAACCCTTCATCCCCAGCTGGAATCGCGTCCAGGCCGCCATCCCCGATCTGCAGGATCGACTTTACGAGGCGGTGGAACTGGACAATAGCGGCGACGTCTGACGCTGGATTCGCTTCGCCGGCGGCCAGTCATCGCCGCCGGCTCGCCCTGGCCGGTGGTTAGCCATCGACAGGGCGCTCGGGATACACTCGGATGACGCCGTGACGGCGCCCACTCAAAGCGTCTCGAGACAGAGACCGATAACGACACCACTCCTCGCAGGGAAGATCGCTCGCCAGGCTCGCGCAAGCTCAATGCTTAACGAGGTGCTTCATGCCGTTCGCGTCTTCCTCACACCGACATCCCTTCTACAGCCGCTTCGGCGAACTGGTGGTCCTCTCGCTGATGACCCTCGACCCCGTTGGCGCCGACAGCACCCGTCACCGTGTCGGTGGCGATGCGTCAATCGACACGCCCGTCGATCCACACCTGGAACGCATCGGCCGGCCGACGGCGCCGGAAGACGTGCGCACCGTTCCCACGGCGTTCGCGGGCGACCTGCTGGTCGGCAATCAGGATAGCGGCGCGCTCAAGCGGTTGGACCCGGTCAGCGGCGAAATACGCTGGCAGCTGCAAGCGCCCAACTGGATCCACTCCGACATCGCCTGGGAGCGGGGAGTCGGCGTGCTCGGCTATGGCAATCGCTTCCCGTCGCGGCGCGCGCTCGGGGGTGGAAATGCCGAACCCTTCGGTAGCGGGAAAAGCGGGCTCCTGGCGGTCGATCTGGAGACCGGCGAACCGGTCTGGCACTACCACGGCACCGGTGACGTCATGCTGACGCCGCTGCTGCACGCCGGCGAGGTCTTCGCCGCTGGCAACGATCGCGCGCTTCACGTCCTCTCCCTCGAGGACGGCCGCCGGACCGGGCTGATCACGCTGGGATCGCGTGTCGAGCTGTCATCGCCGACGCTGGACGACGACGGCCGGCTCTTCGTCGGCGCGGCTGCGCCCTATCGCCTGTTTCGGGTCGATCCGACGACCCGGGCCGTGGTCTGGATGGCGGAGTTCGGCGAGGCCGTTGCCGGACTCGAGGGCATACCGCCGGCGATCGAGGGGGACCTGGTGCTGACCACGGCGGTGGTGGCGACATCCGACCCGCAGCGCTTTGCCCATCGTCTATTCGCGCTGGACGCTCAGAGCGGCGAGCGCCGCTGGTCGGCCTCGCTCGGCGAGACTCGCTCCTCCGACGCCGCCATTCTGGGGGCGCCCAGTGTCGCCGAGGAACGCGTGGTGGCGATCGACGCCGCCGGCGATACCCTGCACGCCTTCGATCTGCGCAGTGGCCGAGCGCTGTGGCAGCTCGACTGCGGCCCGATTCGCGGCGCGCCGGTCATCGATGGCCACCGGGTCTACGTGACCACGGCCGCCGGCGAGCTGCTGGGTGCCGATCTCGCGACTGGAGAGGCGCGCTTCAGCGTATCGCTGGGAGCGACGTCGCTGGCCTCGTCGGGTCCGGTACGCGTGGGGGCGCATCTGTTCGTCCCCACGCACACCGGTCAGCTCTATCTGATTCCGATGGCGGGGTGACGGACGCGCGTCCTTCCGCGTGACGTCGCGGTCAGTGGCGCAGCCAGCCGTAGCAGGCGATCCCCAAGGCCGTCATGGCGAACGAGCCGAGCACGTGAACCAGCGTGCCGGTTAGCGCCCATGCCCAGCGTCCGCTCTGGATCGCCCCGACCATCTCGGCGGAAAACGTCGAGAAGGTGGTCAGCGCGCCGAGCAGGCCGGTGACGGCGAAGAGCTTCCACTCGACGCTGAGCGTCGAATCCTGGAAGAAGCTCAGCGCCAGGCCGATCAGCCACGCGCCGACGAGGTTGGCGATCAGCGTGCCGGGCGGGATGTGAAGGAAAGCGCCGTTGTACTGCGCGCCGAGCCACCAGCGCAGATTGGCGCCAATGGCCGCGCCCAGGCTGATGGCAACGATGGAAATCCACATAGAAACCTGTCTCTTTGACCGAAGACGTCGACTGACGACATTGACCGGCGGCGCCGAGCCGACGATACGCTCGAAGCCGGCCCGCGACCCGCGACCCGCGACCCGCGACCCGCGACCCGCAACCCGCTCAGCGCCGTCGCATCAACCGCGCAGCGCCGTGACCCGAGTCGCTCAAGGCTGGACCAGCCACAGGCTGCGATAGGGGCGCAGAACCTTACGCGCCTCGTCGCTCGGGCGCCAGGGGCGGCCGTCGTCGAGGACATCGTACCAGTCGCCCCGGTCGAGTTCGGCGATCTCCAGCGGCTGGCGCCGCTCGCTGATGTTGTAGATCGCCAGCAAGCGGCGGCCGTCGGCGAGCGGCCCGCGCTCGATGGCGAAGATGCCCGGCACCGTGTCGAGAACCCGCTGCGGCGCCTCGGGATGAAAGCAGGGTTCGTTGGCGCGCAGGTTGAGACGGCGCTTGAGCGAGGTGAAGGCTTCCCGCGTCGGCGTGCTGCGGCTATCGATCAGCTCGTCGAGCTCCTCCTTGGGCCAGCGGCGGCGATTGATCGAGCGCAGCCGGCCGCTGCGCTCGACGCCTTCGTGATCGTTGAGCGTGGCGGTGAGCGAGTGGAAATAGACGCCGGGAATACCCTGCAGCGCGAGCATCAGGTTCTGGCTGCAGAGAAAGCGTTCGACCTGCCAGGCGTCCGCGCCGCGGCGCGTGCCCTTCATGGCGTCGAAGTAGGTGATGTTGATCTCGTAGGGGGAGTCGCTGCCGTCGGCGTTGGTCTTCATGCTCACGTAGCCGCCGAAGCGGTGCATCAGTTCGAGCAGCGCCTGGACGTCGTGCGCGGGCAGCAGCCCTTCGAGCGCCCGCACGCCGATGCCGTCGTGGCTGGCGGTGAAGTTGAAGTAGGTGCAGTTCGGCGGCAGCGGCGGCAGCGTGCTCGCCCACTCGGCGAGCTGCGAGGCATCCCCGCTGGTGAGGGTGTGCACCAGCAGCGGCGGTAGCGTGAACTGATAGATCATGTGGGCCTCGTCCGGCGCGTGCTTCTCGTCGACGCGCTCGAGGCCGAAGTAGCTCATGTTCTCCCGGTGGGGCACGTTGGTCTCGGTGATCAGCAGCGTCCCGGGGGCGACGAAGTCGAGAATTGCCCGCAGCAGACGCACCACTGCATGGGTCTCCGGCAGATGGGTGCAGCGGGTGCCGACCCGTTTCCAGAGATAGGTGATGGCGTCGAGCCGGATGATGCGCGCGCCCTGCTGCACGTAGAAGAGCAGGATGCCGACGAATTCGAGCAGCACGTCGGGGTTGGCGAAGTTGAGATCGATCTGATCCTCGGAGAAGGTCGCCCACAGATGGCGGGTGCCACGACGTGTCGAGACCGGGACCAGCAGCGGCGAGTTGCGCGGCCGGGTGACCTCGGAGAGATCCGTGGCCGGGTCCATCTCGATGAAGTAGTCGCGCCCCGGCTGCGTGCCGGCGAGGTAATCGATGAACCAGAGTGAATCTCGGGAGACGTGGTTGATCACCAGATCGACCATCAGATCCACCCGCGAGGCGAGCCGACGGACGTCCTGCCAGTCGCCGAGGTTGGGATTGACCTCACGGTAGTGGATCACCGAGAAACCGTCGTCGCTGCTCCAGGGGAAGAAGGGCAGGATGTGAAGGCCGCTGAAGGTGCCGTCCAGACGGTTGGCGAGAAAGTCGTCGAGCACCGCGAGCGGCGCGCGCTCGCCGTCGATTAGCGTATCGCCATAGGTGATCAGGATCTGATCGCGCTCGCTCCATGCCGGGCGGGCGTGATCGCCCAGTGCACTGCCCTGGTGCAGCAGCAGCGTCATCAGCCGACGCATCACCTCGTCTCGTCGGGGCCCGTATATCTCTTCGAGTCGAGCGGTCGCTCGCTCGATGAAGGCCTCTTCGGAAAGCGCGGGGTAGTGCGTGATGCGGCTGGACATGTGCAGTACCTGATCGTGGGCGAACGCGGGGAGCGGTGATCGATACCGTCGCGCAGGCGACGGCCGACCTCTCATCATTCTTATCCTTGCAGAACCCGGGCCAAGTTGGAAACCGACGGCAATTTTCGGCGTGTTTCCGGTATCTTGCGCGAGCCGTTACACTATTTTGACCATGCTCGATTTCGACCACGCTTGATTTCGACCACGCTTGATTTCGACCACGCTTGTCAGATTGAACTCGACGAGCCGATCCATTCACTACGCGGCGCCCTTGCACGGCCGTTCGCGTTACCGGGTGAACGACGATGCACTGTCCTTTCTGCGGTACCCACGATACCAAGGTGACCGATTCACGCCTGGTCGCGGAGGGGGATCAGGTGCGAAGGCGTCGTCAATGTGCCGCCTGCGGCGAGCGCTTCACGACCTACGAGACCGCCGAACTGGTGATGCCCCGCGTGATCAAGGGCGACGGCTCGCGTGAGAGCTTCGACGAGCAGAAGATGCGCGCCGGCATGTCGCTGGCGCTGGAGAAGCGTCCGGTCAGCGTGGAATCCTTCGAAGCCGGCGTCGAACGCATCCGCCAGCGTCTGCGCGCCCGCGGCGACCGCGAGGTCGAAGCCCACGTGATCGGCCAGGAGGTGATGGAGATGCTCAAGCGTCTGGATCACGTCGCCTACATTCGCTTCGCTTCCGTCTATCGTCGCTTTCAGGATCTCGACGAGTTCCGCGCCGAAATCGACCGGCTCTCTCAGGAGCCGGACGAGCGCACCGGCGAAGACCGTTGAGGGTTTGCTGGATCGAAGCCCTGCTAGATCGGACGCCCACGCCCTTGGAGACTCCGCCATGACGTCGCCCACCCAGCCGCCCGCCGAAGTCCGCGATATCGAATGGATGCATCGGGCGCTCAGGCTTGCCGAAAAGGGCCGCTACACCTGCGACCCCAATCCACGCGTGGGCTGCGTGCTGGTCGCCGATGGCGTGATCGTCGGCGAGGGGTTTCACGCCCGCGCCGGCGAAGGCCACGCCGAGGTCAATGCGCTGCGGGCGGCCGGCGCCGCGGCCCGTGGCGCGACCGCCTACGTCACCCTCGAACCCTGCTCGCATATCGGGCGCACCGGCCCCTGCAGCGATGCGCTGATCGAGGCGGGGGTGTCGCGAGTGGTCGCCGCGATGGAAGACCCCAACCCCGAGGTTGCCGGGCGCGGTCTCCAACGGCTGCGCGACGCCGGCATCTCCGTCGAGACAGGCACGTGCGAGGCCGAGGCGCGCGCGCTCAACGCCGGTTTCATCCGGCGCATGCGCGAGGGGCGGCCGCAGGTCAGCCTGAAGATGGCGATGAGTCTCGACGGGCGCACCGCGATGGCCAGCGGGGAATCCCAGTGGATCACCGGGCCGGCCGCGCGAACCCAGGTACAGCGGCTGCGGGCAGCGTCCAGTGCCGTACTCACCAGCGTGGAGTCGGTGATCTTCGACGACTCCCGGCTGACGGTACGCGCCGAACAGCTGGCGCTCGACGACGAGCCACTGAACGCGCTTGCCGCCTCGCGCCAGCCGCTGCGCGCCATCATCGACACGCAGCTGCGTCTGCCGCTGGCGGCGGCCTGTCTGAGCGAGCCGGGGCGGACACTGGTGTTCACCGCCCGTGACGCCGTCGGCGGTCGGCGTGCGGCGCTCGAAGCCGCCGGCGCCGAGCTGGTGGTGATGCCGGTGGGCGAGGATGGCCGCATTCCCTTCGCCGCGGTGCTCTCCCACCTGGCCACGGTCGAGTCCTGCAACGACGTGCTGGTCGAGACCGGGGCCACGCTCGCCGGGGCGCTGCTGGAAGCGGGCTGTGTCGATACGCTCGAACTCTTCGTCGCACCGACGCTGCTGGGCGGCGAGGCTCGGCCGCTGTTCGCGCTGCCGGGGCTCGACCGGATGAGCGAGCAGCGCCGGCTCGTCATCGACCGGACCCGCGCGGTGGGCGACGACTGGTGGATCAGCGCGCGGCCAAGCGATGGCTCGCGCGATACCTGAGACGTTGCCGGGCGCCGACAGTGGCGTCCGCTTCTCCCGACAGGTAGTCTGTGCCGTCATCCAACCCCCGCGGTCTGTGTGGACGAATCAGCAATGACGACAGCGCAATCGGGCCAGCTGGCCAGCATCGACGCCCTTGTCGAAGACATTCGCCAGGGCAGGATGGTCATCCTCATGGATGACGAAGATCGCGAGAACGAAGGCGATATCATCGTCGCGGCCGAATGCGTCGAGGCGAGCCACATCAATTTCATGGCGCGTCATGCGCGCGGTCTGATCTGTCAGCCGATGACCCGCGAGCGCTGCGAGCAGCTCAACCTGCCGCTGATGGTCAGCGACAACGGTTCCGGCTACGGCACCAAGTTCACGGTGTCCATCGAAGCGGCGCGCGGCGTCTCCACCGGGATCTCGGCGGCCGACCGTGCGCTCACCGTGCGTGCCGCTGCGGCGCGGGACGCCAGGCCCGATGACGTCGTCCAGCCCGGACACATCTTTCCGCTGATGGCGGAGCCGGGCGGGGTGCTGCGACGCGCCGGCCACACCGAGGCGGCCTGCGATCTCGCGGCCATGGCCGGCTTCGAGGCGACCGGGGTGATCTGCGAGATCATGAACGACGACGGCAGCATGGCGCGTCGGCCCGAGCTGGAGCGCTTCGCCGCCGAGCACGACATCAAGATCGGCACCATCGCCGATCTGATCCACTACCGCATGCTCAACGAGCGTACCGTCGACGCCGTGGAATCGCAGACGGTCGTCACCGCCTTCGGCGAGATGACGCTGCACGTCTTCGAAGACCGAATCCAGAACGCGCACCATCTGGCGCTGGTCAAGGGCACGCCGCAGCGCGACGCCCCGACCACCGTTCGCGTTCACGGCGGCGATACGCTCAGAGACATCCTGACGTTGTGCAAGGGCGATAGCCACTGGACGGCCTATACCGCGCTCGAGACGATCGCCGCCGCCGACGCCGGCGTTTTCGTGCTGCTCGATGACACAAGCCCCAAGGGCGATCTCAAGATGCAGCTCGACGTCGCCCTCGGCCGGCGTCCGCCGCCGCGTACCAGCGCATCCGACGGCGCCGGCAATTTCCTCTCCATCGGTACCGGTTCGCAGATCCTGCGCCAGCTCGGCGTCGGCAAGATGCGTCTTCTCAGCTCGCCGTGGCGCTTCTCGGCGCTCTCCGGCTTCGACCTGGAGGTCGTCGAGCTCGTCAGCGGCGACGCCTGAACGATACCCGCCGGCCCGCCGCGTCACGCTGTTCGGGGGTGCCCTCGACCCCGTGGCCGCATGGTAAGATGGCCGGCTTCGCGCCGGACGCCCTGCGAGGGCGTCGGCCTCACAGACTGTTTTACCGTGCGTCAGCGCTCAAGATTGCGATCGCTGGCGCAGTGACTCCGGAACTCGACAATGCAACCGATCGCTCAACTGGAAGGTCAATTCACCGACGTCGAAGGGCGCTACGCCATCGTCGTCGGTCGCTTCAATCATCACGTGGTCGATAGCCTCGTCGAGGGCGCTGTGGACAGCCTGATGCGCCACGGCGTGAGCGAGGAGAACATCGAGCTGATCCACGTGCCCGGCGCCTGGGAGCTGCCGCTGGCGGTCAAGCGGGCACTCCAGGTGTCGCGTCCGGATGCGGTCATCGCCCTGGGGGCGGTCATCCGCGGCGGCACGCCGCATTTCGAATACGTCGCCGGCAATTGCAACTCGGCACTCTCGTCACTGCAGCTCGAGTTCGACACGCCCATCGCCAACGGCGTACTGACCGTCAACTCCATCGAGCAGGCGGTCGAGCGTGCCGGCACCAAGGCCGGCAACAAGGGTACCGAGGCGGCGATGGCGGCGATGGAAATGGTGTCGCTGCTCAAGCGCTTCGGAGGTGGCGAATGAGCGCGTCCGAGTCGCCCGAGAATGCGGGCAAGCCGAGTCGTCCGGCCACGCCGGCTCAGGAATCGCGCCGCGCGGCGCGCGAACTGGCCGTACAGGGTCTCTACCAGTGGCAGATGACGGGCAAGTCGATCAGTGCCGTCGAGGCGGAGTTCCGTGCCCAGGTCGCCGATGAAGAGCTCGAGGATCACGAGAACTGGCACAAGGTGATGCAGATCGCCGATCAGGCGCTGTTTCACGAGTTGCTGTCCAATACCGCCAATCAGCGCGCCGACGTCGATCGCGCCATCGCGCCGCTGCTCGACCGGCGCCTGGAGGATCTCGATCGCATCGAACTGGCGATCCTGCGCCTGGGGGCCTACGAACTCGCGCATCGACCGGAAGTGCCCTACCGCGCCGTGATCAACGAAGGCGTGGAGCTCGCCAAAATCTTCGGCGCGACCGACGGGCACAAGTACGTCAACGGCATCCTCGACAAGCTGGCCTCGCGCCTGCGGGGTGCCGAGGTCGCTGCACGCCGCCGTTGACATGACGTCCGCCTCGATGAGCGAATTCGAGCTGATCGCCCGCTACCTGGCCCGCCCGGTGGCCAGCGGGCGTGACGACATCGTCGTCGGCAACGGCGACGACTGCGCCGTGGTGACCCCAACGCCGAATCATCAGCTCGCGGTCAGCGTCGATACCTCCCTTGCCGACGTCCACTTTCCGGGCGATGCGCCGGCGGCGGCGATCGGCCACCGGGCGCTGGCCGTGGCGCTGAGCGATCTTGCCGCCATGGGTGCCCGGGCACGCTGGTGCACCGTTGCGTTGACGCTGCCCGGCGCCGACCCCGAATGGACAGCGGCGTTCGCCGACGGCCTCGCCGCGCTCGCCGACCGGGTCGGCTGCGCCTGGGTCGGCGGCGACGTCACCCGCGGCGCGCTCTCCATCACGGTGACGGTCCAGGGCGAGCTGCCGGTCGGCGGCGCGATCGTGCGCGGCGGGGCGCGACCCGGGCAGCTCGTCGCGGTCACCGGTTATCCGGGCCGCGCGGCGGCCGGTCTCGATCGCTGGCAGCGCGGTGAGCGCGAACTCGGCCATCCGCTGCTCGAAGCCTATCTGCGCCCCGAGCCGCGGCTGGCGGCAGGGGAGGCGCTTCGCGGCATCGCGACCAGCGCCATCGATCTCTCCGACGGCCTGCTCGCCGATCTCGGTCACGTGCTCAACGCCTCCGGCGTCGGCGCGCGGCTGGAACTCGAGGCGCTGCCGCTGGCAACACCGCTGCGTGCCACGCTCGATCTGACAGTGGTCCACGAGCTGGCGCTTCACGGTGGCGACGATTACGAGCTGCTGGTGACGCTCGATGATGCCGATCTCGCCGAGGCGCAGCGTCGTCTGGCCGGCCTGCATCTGCCGCTGACCGTCATCGGTCGCGTCGTCGACACGCCCGGCATTCACGGCCTGCCAGCGGCGCTGCTCGAGCGGGGCGGCTGGGATCATTTCTCGGCCAACGGTTCGGCCGGCGTCTCGAGGAGCGCGACATGAACCGCGCCCCGCGTAGCGTCTGGCGTCGGCCGACCCACTTTCTGGCCTTCGGGCTCGGCAGCGGCGCCGTACCGTTCGCTCCCGGCACCTTCGGCACGCTCGCGGCGATCCCTTTCTACTGGATGCTCTCGGGGCTGTCGCTGTCGGTCTATTTTGCGCTGATGGGGATCGCCACGGTCGTGGGGATCTGGCTCTGCGAGACCACCTCGCGGGATCTCGGCGTGCACGACCATTCCGGCATCGTCTGGGACGAGTTCGTCGGCTACTGGCTGACCATGGCCGCAGTGCCGTTCTCGTGGGAGGCGGCGCTATGGGGATTCGTGGTCTTCCGGGTCTTCGACATCATCAAGCCCTGGCCGATCCGCTGGGTCGATCGCCGCGTCGCCGGCGGGATCGGCATCATGTTCGATGACATCCTCGCCGGCGTGTACGCCTGGTGCACCATGCATCTCTGGTTCTGGCTGCACTAGGCGCTTATCGAGGCCGATCGTTGCGGGCCGGCCGGGCGGAAGCGCGGTGACCCGCCCCGGCGTCGTCTCGGCACCGGGTGATCCAGCCTGCGTCGCCGCGGAACCGCTCGATCTCTCTTCTCTCGCTGGAGGCCATCATGCATCGAGGTGTCGTTGCGATCCCCATCGTTGCTGCCGTGCTGGGCGCAAGCTATCTCGGTGGTCTGATCTACGCCAGCCACCGCTTCGAGCAGGAGGCGGCAACGCTCACCGCGCGCCTCGATGCGAGCCGCGACTGGCGGGTCGAACGCGAGGCCGTCGAGCGCGGCTGGTTCCACTCGCAGGGACGCCTCGTCGCGCAGCAGATGGCGCTCGGGCGGCCGACCGGACTCGTCGTCGCTACCGACTACACCGCCGGTCACGGCGTTCTGCGCACCTCGCTCGAAGGGCGAAGCGAGATCCGCGGTGACGACGAGACGCTTTTTGGCGACTGGCTCGACGCCGAGGCGCCGCTCACCTGGCAGGGACAGTTCGAGACGCTCGCGCAGCGAGTGGAGATGGCCCTCGAGGTGCCCGCTTTCCACCACGCCTTTCCCGCCCAGGCCGCCGGCCCGCTCTCCGGCGCGCTATCCGAGCCGCAGGGCGAGGTCGACGTCGACTTCGGCGGCCTGACGCTGACGCTCGGCCAGGCGAACGGCACGCTCGACTATACCGGCGAGCTGCCATCGCTCGAGTTCGACGACGGTCTCTCCTCGCTGGCGCTCGAGCGGACGCAGCTCTCCGGGGAGATCTCCGGCGACGCGGACGCCTTCTCCCAGCGCGCCGCGCTCGTGGTGCCTCGGGCGACGCTTGCGCGCAGCGGCCTCGCCCCCGTCGAGATCGAGCGTCTCGAAGTGGAGACCCAGGCGACGCTGGATGAGACGTTGGCAGCGACGGTCACGTTCTCTCTGGGCGATGCGCGAATGCGCGACCAGGCGCTGCTGGCCGGCAATACGACGCTGACACTCGATCGCATCGATGGTGATGCCTACCGCGCGTTCATCGCGGCCTGGCAGCGCCATCTCGGGCGCATCGACCAGGCGGTCCAGCGTGGCGCACCGAGCGAGGAGATCATCGCGATGAGCGAGCCCGGGGAGGCGATCTGGAGCGCGCTGATCGCCATGCTCGCCGGCTCGCCGCACCTCGCGCTGGAGACGCTGTCGCTGCAGAGTGAGCTTCTGGGCATGCAGACGACCGGTCGAGGCGAGCTCACTCTCGATGGCGATGGCCTCGCTCGGCAGTTCGACGCCGACGGTCAGCAGGCGCTGGGCGGCAATCTGGGCCGCCGTTTCGAGGGCGAGCTCGAACTCGAGAATGCCCCGGCGTTTCTCAAGCTCTACCTGGGCGTGGGCATGGAGAGCGACCCGCTGCTACTCACGCTCGACGACGGGGTGCTGACCCTCGACGGCAACTCGATGGTGCTGATTCCCGCGCGTGGCGAGGCCCCCATCGATGACGTGCCGGACGCGGCGACACCCTAGCCGTATCGTCGCTCGTGTCGGCAAGGAAAGCGCGCCTCGGAACGGTCCCGACTTGAACTCGACGCTCGGTGCCCGCATCACCTGTGCATTCGGCCACGACGGCCACGAACGCAAGGTGAACGATGAGCCAACACGAACGGGATTCCACGGAAGCTTTCAACGACGTCCAGGGCACCCAGGACGGCGAGGCGCAGCCGCAGGATGGCGCCGGCAGTGCCGTGGTCCCCTCCAGTGAATATCTGCCGGAGCGGATCTATCTGCTCCCCATCCACAACCGCCCGTTCTTTCCGGCCCAGGTACAGCCGCTGATCATCCAGCGTCAGCGCTGGGAAGAGACGCTCCAGCGCGTCGCCAATACGCCGCATCACATGGTCGGTGTCGCTTTCATTGGCGACGTGAGCATGGACGAGCTGAGCCCGGACAGCTTCCCCGAGATCGGTACGGCCGTGAAGGTGCATCGCACCCAGAACGAGGATCAGCAGATCCAGTTCATCGCCCAGGGGCGACGCCGTTTTCGCATCCAGCGCTGGCTCTCCAAGACACCGCCTTACCTGGTCGAGGTCTCCTACCCGCGGGAGCCGGTCGATGCCGAAGCCGAAGAGGCGCGCGCCTATGCCATGTCGTTGATCAACGGCATCAAGGAGCTGCTGCCGATCAACCCGCTCTACGGCGAAGAGCTCAAGAGCTATCTCAACCGCTTCAGCCCGCATGAGCCGGGCCCGCTGACCGACTTCGCCGCAGCGATCACCTCGGCCAAGGGCGACGAGCTGCAGGCCGTGCTCGAGACGCTGCCGATCATGGATCGCATGCAGCGGGTCCTGCCGCTGCTGCGCAAGGAGATCGAAGTCGCCCAGCTGCAGAACCAGATCAGCGAACAGGTGAACTCGCAGATGCAGCAGCATCAGCGGGAGTTCTTCCTGCGCGAGCAGCTCAAGGTGATTCAAAAAGAGCTGGGCATCTCCAAGGACGACCGCGAATCCGACGTGGATACCTTCCGCGCCCGGCTCGAGCACCTCAACGTGCCGGAGCGGGTCCAGGGGCGCATCGACGACGAGCTCGGCAAGCTTTCGGTACTCGAGACCGGCTCGCCGGAGTACGGCACCACACGCAACTATCTCGACTGGCTGACGTCGATGCCGTGGGGCATCACCTCCGACGATCAGCTCGATCTCAAGCATGCTCGCGGGGTGCTCGATCGCGATCACGACGGCTTGAGCGACGTGAAGGAGCGCATCGTCGAGTTCCTCGCCGAGGGCTCGTTCAAAGGCGACGTCGGCGGCTCCATCGTGCTGCTGGTCGGCCCGCCGGGCGTGGGCAAGACCTCGGTGGGCCGCTCCATCGCCGAGGCGCTGGGGCGCAAGTTCTATCGCTTCTCGGTCGGCGGCATGCGCGACGAGGCGGAGATCAAGGGCCATCGACGCACCTACGTGGGCGCGATGCCGGGCAAGCTCGCCCAGGCGCTCAAGGAGGTCGAGGTCGAGAATCCCGTGATCATGCTCGACGAGATCGACAAGATGGGGCAGTCGTTCCAGGGCGATCCGGCGTCGGCACTGCTCGAGGTGCTCGATCCGGAACAGAACGTCGACTATCTCGATCACTACCTCGACGTGCGTCTCGATCTGTCGAAGGTGCTGTTCGTCTGCACCGCCAACACGCTCGACAGCATCCCCGGACCGCTGCTCGACCGCATGGAGCAGATCCGTCTCTCCGGCTATATCGCCGAGGAGAAGATCGCGATCGCCAAGCATCACCTGTGGCCGAAGCTGCTCAAGCGCGACAACATCCCGAAAAAACGCATCAATCTGACGGATACGGCGCTCAAGCAGGTGATCGAGGGTTACGCCCGGGAAGCCGGCGTGCGCCAGCTGGAGAAACAGCTGCATCGGATCGTGCGCAAGGCGGCGGTGAAGCTGCTCGAGGAGGAGAAGGAGACCGTCAAGGTCTCGGTCAACAACCTCGAGGAGTTCCTGGGGGCGCCACTGTTTCGCAAGGAGAAAGTGCTCAAGGGTATCGGCGTGGTCACCGGGCTTGCCTGGACCTCGATGGGCGGGGCGACGCTGCCCATCGAGGCGGGCAAGGTGCACGCGCTCACCCGTGGCTTCAAGCTGACCGGCAAGCTCGGCGACGTGATGCAGGAGTCCGCCAACATCGCCTACAGCTACACGCTGGGTCATCTGGGCGAGTACGGGGCGGACCCGGACTTCTTCAACGAGGCGTTCGTTCACCTGCACGTCCCGGAAGGGGCGACGCCCAAGGACGGCCCGTCGGCCGGCGTCACCATGACCACCGCGTTGATGTCGCTGGCCAAGAACCAGAGCATCGATCGGCCGCTGGCGATGACCGGCGAGCTGACGCTGACCGGGCAGGTGCTGCCGGTCGGCGGCATCCGCGAGAAGGTGATCGCCGCCCGGCGCAGCGAGATCTTCGAGCTGGTCCTCCCGGAGGCCAACAAGCGCGACTACGACGAGCTGCCGGACTACCTCAAGGACGGCATGACGGTGCACTTCGCCAAGGTCTACCGCGACGTGTCCAAGGTCGTCTTCGGGCGCTGAACGGCTCGCGTCACAAGACGGGCAGGAAAGCGGTGGCGCAGTTGCGCCGCCGCTTTTTTTTGCCCGACAATCGCCGCTCGATGTCGAGTGAGGTATCTCATGAGTCCAGAAAGTGCAGCGACCTATCTGTTGGCGATCTTCGTCTTCGCGGTGACGCCGGGCCCTGGCGTCTTCGCCCTGCTGGCCCGTGGCATGAGCCATGGGTTTCGTCACTGTCTGCCGATGGCGCTGGGCATGACGATCAGCGACGTTCTCTACTTGATTCTGGCGAGCTTCGGTCTGGCCGCCATTGCCGAGCAGTGGGGCGAGCTCTTCGGCATCATCCGCGTGTTCGGGGCGCTCTACCTGGGCTATCTCGGCTACAAGCTCTGGACGGCGCCGATCGCCGTCGAAGAGACCGCCCCGGCGGCGCGGAGAGGGCGCTGGCGTGGACTGCTTCGGGGCTTTCTGATCTCGGCGTCCAACCCCAAGGTCATTCTCTTCTACATCGCGTTTCTGCCGACCTTCATCGATCTCGGCCGGCTCGACGGCGAGTCCCTCTCGCTGGTCGTGGGGTTGACGATGATCGGTCTGATGGCGGGGCTCTCGCTGGTCTCGGCGGGGGCGTCACGCGCCCGGCGCTTGTTCCGCTCGTCGCGCGCCCAGCGTCGGCTCAACCGTGGCGCCGGCTCGCTGATGATCGGCGCCGGCGCCTGGCTGATTGCCAAGAGTTGAACCTGACACTAACCGGACTTCCACTCTGCGACCCGCTCAGTCGCGGTCGACGGTCAGTCCGCCCCAGGACTGGCACACCGGCATGATCTCGAGTCGGTTGATGTTGAGATGCGCGGGCAGGGTAGCGGCGTGGAACACCTGCTCGGCGACGTCTTCGGGCTGAATCGGCTCGACGCCGCCGTAGAGCTTGTCGTGGGCGCTCTGGTCGCCCTTCATGCGCACTAGCGTGAACTCGGTCTCCGACATCCCGGGGGCGACGTCGGTGACACGCACGCCGGTGCCCTTGAGATCGCAGCGCAGGTTGTAGGAGAACTGATTGACGAACGCCTTGGAGGCGCCGTAGACGTGGCTGCCGGGGTAGGGCCAGAGCGCGGCGGTGGAGCTCACGTTGATGATCGCCGCGCCGCGGCCGACCTCGATCAGGGTGGGCAGCAGAGTGCGGGTGACATTGACCAGGCCGGTGATGTTGGTGTCGATCACCGTCTGCCAATCGTCGAGATCGGCTTCCTGGGCGGGCCCGGCGCCGAGGGCGAGCCCGGCGTTGTTGACGAGCACCTTGACGGCACGGAATGCCTCCGGCAGCGACGCGACCACTTCGGCGACGCTGTCGCGCTCACGCACGTCGAGCGTGGCGGTGTGAACGGGTACGCGGCTCTCGAGCGACGCTTTCAGCGACGCCAGACGCTCCTCGCGCCGGCCGGTGAGCACCAGCGCCCAGCCGGCGTCGGCGAAGCGCTCGGCGCAGGCGCGACCGAACCCGGACGTGGCACCGGTGATGAAAACAACGGACGAGTGAGACATGAAACCTCCTTGGGACGTTGAGCACACCGGCTGAAAGGCCGGTCGACAGCTGGATTGAGCGTGTCAGGCGGGCGGCATGATCGAGCATGCCGGCCAGGGGACGGGGCGAAAGCCGCATCGAGCACGGCGTTCGGCGATCATCTCCTTCGACCGGCGACGCCGCTCGTCCTAGCAAGATAGCGCGTTGCGACAAGCCCCGACACGCGGCGTCGGCGCATCGGCGTCGCCAACCACCGACGGGCTCCGCCGCTGTGTGTAAAAGCGAGTGATTTCCTGAAAGCCCACTTAACAGACGTTTCGATTCAGTTACACTCGATCGACGGGATCGCGCCCCAAGGCTGCGCGCACGCCCTCCGGCCCGAGCGCCTCGACTGTCCTGCTATCCCGCGTTTCGCGGGCCCGTCACTACCATCGACTGCCGTCGCTGCCGTCACCCATGGCGATTTCGCCTGACGTCGCGCCAGGCCAATCGCGCCGTCGACATGACGTGCTTTTCGCTTCGTCGGGCCAGGAGGAGACCATGGCAAATTCCCGCAAAACGCGTTACTACGGTCTCGAGTGGCTGCGATTCCTGATGGCATTGTGGATGGTCACCTATCACTTCGGCGGCGTGTACGCCGACATGCCAGCGCTGGTGCACGACTTCGTCGGCATGGGATTCTTCGCTACCAGCACGTTCTTCATGCTCTCCGGTTTCTTGCTGGCGCACGTGGTGCTGAACGACGCAGGCGAGATGACAATGCGCGGGCCGGCGTTCGTCGCCAAGCGGCTGTGCAATCTCTACCCCATTCACGTCATCACCATGCTGCTGGCGGTCGTCCTGCTGCTCGTGCAGTACCCGATTCGCCCCGAGGGCGTTTACGTCTACTTCAACTCCCACCCCTATTACCCGTTGAGTGATGCGGCGCAGGCGGCGTTCCACGAGCGCCTGTCGTGGCCCGGGGCGCTCAAGCACATCGCGCTGCAGCTCACACTGCTCCAGGCATGGGAGCCACGCTTTCTATGGCTCAACGGCGCATCGTGGTCGATCTCTGCGCTGCTGTTCTTCTACGTCTGCTTTCCGTGGTTCGCGCCGCGGTTGATGCGGGTTCAGCGGGTGGGGCTGTCGCTGCTCGGCCTCTGGGGGCTCTATGCGGCGGGGCCGCTGATCGCCACGCTCCTGGGGTCGTTCGACTACGTGACGGTCGGCATGCTGCACCGCAATCCGCTGTTTCGCTTGCCGGAATTTCTGGCGGGCGTTCTGCTTTATCGCGCCATGCAGGTCGAGGGCGTGGCGCAGGCGCTGCGCAAGTTTCGCCACTCCCTGCTGGCACTCGGCCTCTGCGGCGTGCCGATCGGCGTGTGGCTGCTCCAGCTCGACGGACTGCATCTTTATTACCTCACCCACAACGGGCTCTTGATGCCGTTCCAGGCGCTGGTCCTGCTCAGTGCTACCGCCTTCGGCGCGCCGTCTCATGGCGCCGTGCGTGCCTGGGCGCAGCGGCTGGGAGAGTCGGCACTGTGTATCTTCGCGCTGCACACGCCGTTGATCGGTCCGCTGGCGCGGCTCACACGCTGGCTGATCGAGCAGTGGAATACCGTTTGGGGCATCGAGGGCACCTGGATCGCCGGTCGCCTGGCGGTACCGATGTGGACGATGGCCCTGCACCTTGCGTTGATCGTGGCGCTGGCCCTGCTGATGCAGCGGTTCGTGGTCGCGCCGATGCGCCACTGGCTCGAAGCACGGCTGCCCTCCGCCTGGCGCCAGCGTCCCGCGCTTGCGGCGATCCGCACCTGAGCTGGCACGGGGAGACCAACGGCGGATGCGCGGGATGATCGGCAGCGCGTTCGTTGGCGGGGCATTTGCGATATCCTCTCCGCCTAGCCATCTTGTCACCGGCCGTGACGAGACATCGTCGGCGCCGTCGCAGGTCGACAGATCGCGATGCAGGTCGCAGGCGAGCAGGGCCGGCTTCGACGCGCCGCGGGGCGTATCGATCCGTCTCGAACGATTTTCTCAAAGGATTTTCTCAAAGGACTCGGCATGAAAGGCGCCATACGCGTAGGGCTGGTCGGTTACGGCATGGCCAGTAAACGATTCCATGCTCCGTTAATCATGGCCCAGGAAGGGCTGAATCTCGTGAGCGTTTCGAGCCGTGACGCTACCAAGGTCCGGGCGGACTGGCCGGAGATTCCGGTCGAGTCATCGCCGGAGGCGCTGTTTGCCCGCGAGGATATCGATCTGGTGGTGATTCCCACGCCGAACACCACCCACTACGCGCTGGTGAAGGCGGCGCTGGAGGCGGGCAAGCACGTGGTGGTGGACAAACCGTTCACCGTCACGGTCGCGGAAGCGGAAGAGCTCTGCCTGCTGGCGGCCAAGCAGAAGCGCTGGCTGGCGGTCTTTCACAACCGTCGCTGGGATGCGGACTTTCTCACCGTGCGCAATCTCATCGACGGTCGAACGCTCGGCGACGTCGTACATTTCGAATCGCACTTCGATCGCTTCCGACCCGAGATATCCCAGCGCTGGCGCGAAGAGCCGACGCCCGGCTCGGGCATCTGGTTCGATCTCGGTGCGCATCTGCTCGATCAGAGCCTGGTGCTGTTCGGACGGCCCGATGCGATCACGCTCGATCTCGCCAACCAGCGCACCGGCGCTCGCGTCGACGATTACTTCCATGCGGTGCTGCGCTATGGCGACAAGCGCGTGGTACTTCACGGCGGCTCGCTCGTCGCCGCCCCCACCGCACGATTTACCGTTCACGGCACGCGAGGGAGCTACGTCAAGCACGGCTTCGACCCCCAGGAGGCGATGCTGCAGCGTGGCGACCGACTGCCGTCGCCGCACTGGGGCGAAGACTGGCGCCACGGCATGCTGACCATCGGCCAGGTGCGCGAGGGCGGCCAGCCCGAGCTCCACGAAATTCCCACGCTGCCGGGGGACTATCTCGCGTTCTATACGGGCGTACGCGATGCGATTCTCGGGCGTGGGCCGCTGCCGGTGACGGCCGAATCCGCCCTCGATGTCATGCGGCTGCTGGAAGCCGGCGTCAAAAGCGCCGAGACCGGTACGCGGGTCGAATTCGGCTAGATCCCGCGAGAGCGTACCGTCGACATGGCGCCCTTGCGGACACGCCGACGGTACGATCCGCGCTACTTGAAGATTGCCTGATCGGTCGTGTGGGCCGTGGAAGTGGCGAGCGGGGCCTCGACCTCCGGATCCGGAGATTTCAGCTCGCCGTTGCGCTTGAGTAGCCAGGATGCGATAGCGGGGGCCATCAGCGCCGACACCAGCACGCAGGCCGCGACCTGGGTCGTGGCGACACCCACGTAAGCCTGCAGCGAAGAATCTGCCGCCGCGGCGATCGCCGGCGTCGCGATGGAGTTGCCGGCGGTGGTCCCGGCGGCGAAGCCGATACCACTACGCGGACCCCGCTTGAGCAGATAGCGATAGCCGAGGTAGACGAGGCCGCCGGTCAGCGGGGCGACCAGCAGGCCGAGTCCGATCCCCGTGATCCCGCCCTGGACCACGTCGGTCAGGTTGATCCCGGTGCCCAGCCCGAACGAGAAGAACGGGATCACCATTTCGGGTACCGGACGCATCACCTCCGTCCATTTGGGGTCGAGGTTGCCCACCAGAATGCCCAGCAGCAGCGGGATGATCGCCGCCAGGAACACCTCGAGCGGAATGTCGGCAAGCCCCGAGGCGCCGATGAGAATCAGCGTGAAGAACGGCCCGTCGTTGATCGCGCTGGCGATGTAGGCGCCGCGGTCGCGCTGATCCCCGTAGCGGCCGGTGAAAGCGAGCCAGATGCCGCCATTGCTGTTATCCATCGACGCCAGCATCGCCAGTATCGAAATACCGAAAAGCCCTTCCATACCGGTCGCCAGCCCGATCCCGGCGATCAGCACACCCGGCACCAGACTCTTCATCAGCAGAATCACGCTCGCCGTACCCACGATGGGCCCGGCGTTGCGCGGCGTGATCTGCATGCCGGTGGCGAAGATCACCAGTGCCATGAAGGCCATGGCGCCATCCTTGAACAGCGCGGTGGTGAAACTGCCGATCTCCAGCGCCTCGGGCGCCAACGTGCCGACGATCGAGCCGAGAATCAGCGGCACGATCATCAGCCCGCCGGGAATGCGGTTGAGCGTGTCATAGATGGGGAAGCGGGAACGAACGGGGGTCATGGTTCTCTCCTAGGCGATGACGTCGAGGCGTGGCTTTCGATCAGGTGATGACACCGATCTGCCACGGCACGAACTCCTGCTGGCCGTAGCCGTGGCGCTCGCTCTTGCTGCGCTCGCCGGAGGCCAGGGTCAGCAGGCGCTGGAAGATCTGCTCACCGAGGGTGTCGATATCCACTTCACCGTCGATCAGCGCGCCGCAGTTGATGTCCATGTCGTCGCCCTGATGCGTCCAGAGCGCGGTGTTGGTGGCAAGCTTGAGCGAGGGCACCGGCGCGCAGCCGAAGGCGCTGCCGCGACCGGTGGTGAAGGCGATCAGGTTGCAGCCGCTGGCCACCTGGCCGGTGACCGAGACCGGATCGAAACCGGGGGAGTCCATGAAGGCGAGCCCGCGGGTGCGCATCGGTTCGGCATACTCGAGCACCTCCTGAAGCGGGCTGGTGCCGGCCTTGGCGATGGCACCGAGGGATTTCTCGAGGATCGTGGTCAGCCCGCCCGCCTTGTTGCCGGCGGAAGGGTTGTTGTCCAGCGAGGCTCCCCGCACCCGGCAGAACGTCTCCCACCAGTGGATTCGCTCGATCAGTTTCTCGGCGACTGCCGGGCTCACCGCACGTCGGGTCAGCAGGTGTTCGGCGCCGTAGACCTCCGGAGTCTCGGCGAGAACGGCGCTGCCGCCGTGGGCCACGAGCCGGTCGACCGCGGCACCCAGCGCCGGATTGGCAGTGATGCCGGAGTAGCCGTCGGAACCCCCGCACTGCAGTGCCACGCGCAGGTGCTCGGCGCCGCAGGGGGTGCGTTCGACCCGATTGGCCTCCTCCAGCAGCGTGTGGATATGGCGGATCCCTTCGGCAATGGCTCGGGTGGTGCCGCCGATCTGCTGAATGGTGAAGGGGTGGAGCTTGGGCCCGACTTCGAGCCCTTCGGCGTCGATCAGCGCATCGATCTGATTGGTCTCGCAGCCCAGTCCGATCACTAGCACGGCGGCGAAATTGACGTGGCGGGCGTAGCCCGCGAGGGTGCGCCTCAGCATTGCCAGGGCTTCACCCTCGGAGGCGACGGCGCAGCCCACCCCGTGGGTGAGTGCGACCACGCCGTCGACGTTGGAATAGGGCAGCAGCGCCTCCGGGTGGACGTCGCGACGGAAATGATCGGCGATGGCGTGAGCGACGGTGGCCGAGCAGTTCACCGAGGTGAGGATGCCGATGTAGTTGCGTGTGGCAACGCGACCGTCCGGACGCCGGATGCCCATGAAGGTGGCCGGCTCGGCGGCCGGCGTCACCGGATGCACTTCGCGGCCGATGGCGTAGTCCTGTTCGTGGGCCTCGCCCTCGAGGTCGGCGATGTCGAGGTTATGGACGTGGACGTGATCCCCGGCGGCGATGGCGGCACTCGCCTTGCCGATGATCTGTCCGTAGCGGCGGATCGTCTCGCCGGCGGCGATGTCGCGCAGCGCGATCTTGTGCGCGCCGGGCACCGGGCCGGTGAGCGTGACCCCGGGGGCGACCTCGGTATTGGCGGGCAGGGGGCGGCGAGCGATGGCGACGTCGTCGCGTTCGTGCAGACGCACGACCGAGGCGGGCGCTTCGCGGGTATGTTCGATCAAGGTCATGGTCTCTCCTCGATTTCCCTGCCGTCGCAACCCCGTCGAAACGTTTATGCGACTTAGGTCGATTAGACTTTCATCGATTCGACTTTCGGCGAGAAATTCAGTGTTATCAGTAAGTTGAAAGCGAAAGGTCCAGTCGTGACGGTAGACTGCGCCGGGTATGGCGCGATACTGAGAGTTGCTGATGCAGCGATAACCATGGCGTATCGGCCGAAGGTCGAAGGCCGTCGCGGCGACGCCGCGGGCCGACGGTGACGAAGTGCCGAATAGCGACGGACGAGACGTCGCGCGGCAAGCGCATGAGGTGGAAACGATGACGAGCGAGACGACGGAAGAGCGCGCGGGCGCCGGGGACCCCTGGGAAGAGGAAGCCGACGCGGGGACATCGCCTGGCGAGACGGAGTCGACGCCGACACTCGAGGCGCTGATGTCACGGCTGCGGCTGCGCCAGCTGCGCCTGCTGATGGCACTGGAGGAGTGTGGGTCGATCCACAAGGCCGCGGCCAGGGTGGCGATCTCTCAACCCGGGGCGACACGCGCCCTCAACGAGATCGAGTCGACCCTGGGCGCGACGCTCTTCGTCCGCGGCACTCGGGGGCTCACGTCCACCGAGCTGGGGCGCTGCGTGCTGCGCTACGCGCGGCTGATCCAGGCGGACGTCGCGCATCTGCGCGAGGAGATGATCGGCATTCGCCAGGGGGTCGGCGGTCATCTCGCGGTGGGGGGGACGATGGGGGCGATCGGCACGCTGATCGATGCGGTAGCGATGCTGCGGGCAGAGCAGCCGTCGCTGTCGCTGGAGATCGTCGAGGACACCAGCGAGGGGCTGCTGCGGATGCTCGATCAGGGCCGCCTCGACGTGGCGCTGTGTCGCTCGAGTTTCGGCCAGCGCCCGAGCGACTATCAGCGACAGGGCAGCTTCCCGGAACCGCTCTGGGTCGTCGGCCATCCTCGCCACCCGCTGGGTGACGTCGCTTCACCGCGTCTTGTCGACCTGGCCGAGCGCACTTGGATCGTCTATCCCGTCAGCATGCCGCGGATGCTCGAGCAGGAGTTCGTGGCGGCGGGGCTGCCGCAGCCGCTGAGGACGCTGGAGATCTCCTCTACCTACGGGATTCTGGCGATGATCGAGCGTGACGAGACGGCGTTGGCGCTGCTGCCCGAGCGTATCGCCAGCCTGCCGGTGAGTCGGGGGCAGATCCGGCGAATCCCTTACCGCCTCACCACCGACAATCCGCCTTTCGAGCTGCTCTGGCGACGCGACCGCGAACTCTCCGCCGCCGCTCAGCGTTTCGTCGCTAAATATCGGCGTCTCTCCCTGGGCGCCGAGGAGAGGAATTCGTAACGGGTGCAGCGAGTTGCGAAATCGGGGGTTGCCGTCTAGTTTTTCCGTAGCGGATTGGCCGGGGTGATCCGGTGCGCCGTATCACCCTCGCGTCAATCGGCGGTGGCTTGCGACACGCTTCGCCAGTCGCCGCAGTGGCTCAACGGTCGGGGCAGCGCGCGTTATCCGTCACGGACGGAGCCTATGGCTCGCTGCCCACGACCCTTGCTAGCGCTTTCTATCGTGTTCTCTTCAATCGTCCCGCTTTGCGGGGCGATTTTTTTGGTCGCTTCAACGAGCCCGTTACCGACATTCGCCGCGCCGTTACCGACATTCGCCGCGCCGTTACGGGCATTCGCCGCGCCGCTACGGGCATTCGCCGCGCCGTGGTAGCCAGGGCGTCGCGCTTGGGGTCACCACCAACTTTCGCCGTCGCGCTCACGGCGCAGCGTCTCCCGAGCGATGAATAGGGCGGCGATCGTTCTGGCCTCGTGAAAGTCGTCGCGCCCCAGCAGGCCGACGATATCGTCGATGGCGTGCGTCTCCACGATCAGCGGCTCCGGTTCGTCGCCCGTCAGGCGCTGCGGGTAGAGATCGCTTGCGAGCATCACCTGCATCCGATGATCCATGGTGTTGGGCGAGAGGGTCAGCTCCACCAGCGGCTCGAGGCGGCGTGCTCCGAAACCGCACTCTTCCATCAGCTCGCGATTGGCGGCGGTGACGATGTCCTCCCCGGGGTCGACCAGTCCCTTGGGCAGCGTCAGGGCGTAGTCGTCGAGGCCGGCGGCGTATTCGCGGATCAGCAGCACGTGGTCCGGGTCCGGCATGGCGACGAGCATCACGGCGCCGTGTCCCTTGCCTTTCAATCGCTCGAAGGTGCGCTCGGCGCCGTTGGCGAAGCGCAGTTCGATCTCCTCGATGGCGAACAGGCGGCTCTCGGCGACGTCGCGTCGGGCGAGCACGCTGGGTCTTGCGAGCGGGTCGGAACGGTCGGTCGGGGCCATGATGAACTCCGGGTACGGGGAGAAGGGATTCGATACTCCCAATTCAGCCACGCCGGCGCGCAAAAGGCGATGCTCGGGGGGCGACGGGCCGACCGATTCGGGTTGAAGCGGCGCGCCGCCGCCCCCATTGTTGGCGGTCGAGGTGACAGACCATGAGTGAAACCGTACGTATCGACAAATGGCTCTGGGCGGCACGCTTTTTCAAGACGCGCCAGCTGGCCAAGAAAGCGATCGAAGGCGGCAAGGTCCGCTACAACGGCAATCGTGTGAAGGTGAGCCGAAACGTCGAGGTCGGCGCGCTGATCGAGGTGCCGCAGGGCTGGGACAATGCGGTGGTCGAAGTGCTCGAGCTATCCGATCAGCGCCGCGGCGCCCCCGAAGCGCAGAGGCTCTACGCCGAAACTCCCGACAGCATCGCCCGACGCGAGCGCGAAGCTCACAATCGCAAGCTGGCCAACGAGGCGATGCGCCCGCCGATCAAGCGACCCGACAAGCGCCAGCGCCGCGATATCCAGCGGTTTCAGCGTAACCCGAGCGACGATTGACTTAGGTCCAGCGTCCAGGCGACGCGACCAATTTCCCTTTTCCAGAAGATCGGCGGCGATACCACGTGCCGTCGGTCGACGAGACCGATCCATGAACGACCAGATTCAACGTTTTCTCTTCGACGATACCAACGTGCGCGGCGAGATCGTCCAGCTGGAGCAGGCCTACGCCGAGGTGCTCGCACGCCACGACTATCCGGAACCGATTCGCCTGCAGCTCGGCGAGCTGCTCAGCGCCGTGGCGCTGCTGACCGAAACGGTGAAGCTCGACGGCACCGTGAGCCTCGAAGTGCGCGGCAAGCAGGGCGTCGACGTGCTCATGGCGGAATCGAACCCCGGCGGCGAACTACGCGCGATCGCGCGCTTCGACGAGTCCCAGGTGTTCGCCGACAACGCCAACCTGCGTCAGCTCATCGGCGACGGCCAGATCGTGATCACCCTCGATCCCAAGGAGGGCAAGCGCTATCAGGGGATCGTGGCGGTCGAACACGAAAGCCTCGCCGGCTGTCTGGAGGCGTATTTCGCCCAGTCCGAGCAGCTGGCGACACGCCTTTGGCTGAGCGCGGACAGCGAGCGGAGTGCGGGACTACTGCTCCAGCAGCTTCCCGACGATGCCGCCAACCTCGACCCCGACGCCTGGAACCGGCTGACCCAGCTGGCCTCGACGATCACCGACGAAGAGCTCTGCACGGTCGCCGCCGAGGACATGCTCTATCGGCTGTTCCACGAGGAGACGACCCGGGTCTTCGAACCCAAGGCGCTCGCATTCGGCTGCAACTGCTCGCGAGAACGCTTCGCCGATGCGCTCCATACGCTGGGTGCCGAGGAGCTGCGCAGCATTCTCGAACAGCAGCAGGCCGTGGATACGCAGTGCCATTTTTGTCATACCCGTTATCACTTCAGCGCCACCGACATCGAAGCGATCATCGAATCTCCCCAGGCACCGTCTCCTACCGTGCACTGAGCGGCGTTTAATACTTCGATGTCGGCCACCGCCGCGCGGGGCGGCCGGCGTTTGCGCCCCGGACGCTTTTTGCCATAATGGCGATCCTTTTTGCCCGCCACACGTCGAAGTTGCCGGTCCCAGCGCACGGCGTCGTGTTCGCGGCGGGCAGCGACGCTGTGAAACGACACGAACAGAGGCCTTCGAGCCCAGGACGAGATGATGACCACGCAAGCCACCGCTTCGGCTGCCGTTGATGCCCGCTCGGCGAAAGCGCACACCGACCTGACCACGGCCGAACTGGTCGAGTATGCCTTGGCACGCAACGAAGGCGTACTGGCCGCCAACGGTGCGCTGGCGGTGGAGACCGGCGCGCGCACCGGTCGCTCGACGCTGGATCGTTTCATCGTCGACGAGCCATCGACGTCGGATCTCATCGACTGGGGACAGGTCAACCGCCCGATCTCCCCGGACGTCTTCGACGCGCTCTGGGAACGCGTCGAAGACTACCTCGCCGGTGGCGAGACCTTCGTGTCCGATCTGCACGTGGGCGCGGACCCGGAGCACTACCTGCCGACGCGTCTGGTCACCGAGCTTGCCTGGCACAACCTCTACGGGCGCAATCTGTTCGTGCGCCCGGAAGGCTACAACCCCAAGGGCAAGAGCGAATGGAGCGTTCTGAGCGCTCCGGGTTTCGTCTGCGAGCCGGAGCGCGACGGGACGCGCTCCGAATGCACCGTCATGATCAACTTCGCCCGGCGCAAGGTGCTGGTGGCGGGCATGCGCTATGCCGGCGAGATGAAAAAGGCGATGTTCTCGGTACAGAACTTCCTGCTGCCCGAGAAAGACGTGCTGCCGATGCACTGCAGCGCCAACGTCGGCGAAGACGGCGAAACCACGCTCTTCTTCGGGCTCTCCGGCACCGGCAAGACCACGCTCTCCGCCGACCCGGATCGCTACCTGATCGGTGACGACGAGCACGGCTGGGGCGAGGGCACGGTATTCAACTTCGAGGGCGGCTGCTACGCCAAGACCATCGATCTCTCGCGCAAGAACGAGCCGATCATCTGGGACGCGATTCGCTTCGGTACGGTGCTGGAGAACGTGGTGCTCGACGCCGAGCGCCAGCCGGATTACGGCGACGACAGCCTCACCCAGAACGGCCGTGCGGGCTATCCGCTGGAGTTCGTCGAGAAACGCGTCGAGGAGAACCGGGCCGGCGAGCCCAACGCGATCATCTTCCTGACCTGCGACATGAGCGGCGTGCTGCCGCCGGTCTCGGTGCTCTCCAAGGAGGCCGCGGCATATCACTTTCTCTCCGGCTACACCGCGAAGGTCGGCTCTACCGAGATGGGCTCGACCAGCACGCTCTCCGCGACCTTCTCGACCTGCTTCGGGGCGCCGTTCTTCCCGCGCCCGGCGCACGAGTACGCCGAGCTTCTGATCAAGCGCATCGAAGCCTTCGGCTCGCGCGTCTATCTCGTCAATACCGGCTGGAGCGGCGGAGCCTACGGTAAAGGCGGCAGTCGTTTCAGCATTCCCACCACGCGGGCGATCATCCGCGCGATCCAGGAGGGCGATCTCGCCGACATCGAGACACGCCGCATCGAGGGGCTCAACCTCGACGTGCCGGTGGCGGTGGAAGGCGTCGATGGCAAACTGCTCGACCCGCGCGAGGCCTGGGACGACGGCGAGGCGTACCAGACGCAGCGAAACGCGCTGATTCAGCAGTTCACCGACAACTTCGCCAAGTTCGACGGCGTGGACGACGCGATCATCGCCGCCGGCCCGCAGCGGCAGTGAGGTTCGCCGGCCGACGCTGATGTCGTCTCGTGTTCGGCGAGTGGCTCGTGCCGGGCGAATGGCATATATCGACGCGGGGAGGGCTTCGGCTCTCCCCGCGCTGCGTTGTGAGGGGCGATCGTCGGGCCGGCGGTCGCGCAACGGCCGGCATGGGAGCAGGGCGGGGGCTGTGCTAACGTGGCGCGATCTTGTCTCTCACGATGGTCGCCATGCCCTCTATGTCATCCTCTGCTTCTGATGCCGTCACCGCGGCGCAACACACCATCATCTCGCTGATTGCCGACGAACTCGGCGCTCGGACCGCCCAGGTCGCCGCTGCCGTCGAATTGCTGGACGGCGGTGCCACCGTGCCGTTCGTGGCGCGCTACCGCAAGGAGGCGACCGGCGGCCTCGACGATGGCCAGCTGCGCACCCTCGAAGAGCGTCTACGCTACCTGCGGGAAATGGAGGAGCGGCGGAGCACGATTCTCGAGACGATCGCCGAGCAGGGTCAGCTCACCGAGGCGCTACGCGGCGAGCTCGTCGCCGCGGCGACCAAGCAGCGTCTCGAGGATCTCTACCTCCCCTACCGCAAGAAGCGCCGCACCAAGGCGCAGATCGCTCGCGAAGCCGGTCTCGAACCGCTGGCGACGCGGCTGCTCGACGACCCGACGCGCGACCCCGAGGCCGAGGCGTCAGCGTTCACCGACGCCGCGACGGGGCACGCGAACGGCCTCGAGGACGCCAAGGCCGCGCTCGACGGCGCCAAGCAGATCCTCATGGAGCGTTTGAGCGAGTCCGCCGAGCTGGTCGGTCGCCTGCGCGAGCGGCTCTGGGAAGAGGGCGAACTTCGGGCGCGTCTGGTCAAGGGCAAGGCGCAGGAGGGCGCGAAGTTCTCGGACTACTTCGAGCACGACGAACGCCTCGCCAGGACGCCGTCGCACCGGGCGCTGGCGATGTTCCGCGGGCGCAACGAGGGCGTTCTGTCCTTAACGCTGGCGATGGCCGGCGAGGATGACGCGCCGATCCATCCCGCGGAGGTCGCAATCGCGCGTCATGCGGGTATCGCGCTGGATAGCGAGGCGCCGGCCTCGCGCTGGTTGAAAGAGGTGGTGCGCTGGACCTGGCGGGTCAAGCTCTACACGCATCTGGAGACCGAGCTGATGGGGCGGCTGCGCGAGCGCGCCGAGCAGGAGGCGATCGACGTCTTCGCCGCCAACCTGAAGGATCTGCTGCTCGCCGCGCCCGCCGGACCGCAGGCGACGCTGGGGCTCGATCCGGGGCTGCGCACCGGCTGCAAGGTAGCGGTGGTCGATGCGACCGGTCGGCTGCTCGATCACGCCACCATCTATCCTCACGCACCGCAGAATCGCTGGAAGGACTCGCTCGAGACGCTGAGCGCCCTCGTCGAGCGCCACCAGGTAACGCTCGTGGCGGTGGGCAACGGTACTGCCAGTCGCGAGACGGATCGCCTCGCCGCCGAACTGATCGCCGGGGTCGAGTCGCATCGCGTCGCCAAAGTGATGGTCAGCGAGGCGGGCGCCTCGGTCTATTCTGCCTCGGAGCTTGCAGCGAAGGAGTTTCCGGATCTGGACGTCTCCATTCGCGGCGCCGTCTCGATCGCGCGACGGCTGCAGGACCCGCTGGCGGAGCTGGTCAAGATCGATCCCAAGTCGATCGGCGTCGGCCAGTATCAGCACGACGTCTCCCAGCTCAAGCTCTCGCGTAGCCTGGAGGCAGTGATCGAGGACTGCGTCAACGCCGTGGGCGTCGATCTCAACACCGCCTCCAGCGCGCTGCTCTCTCGCGTCTCCGGGCTGAGTTCGATGATCGCCGAGAACATCGTGGCACGGCGCGACCGCGACGGCGCCTTCACCAGCCGACGCGAGCTGCTCGAGGTCGCCCGGCTGGGACCGAAGACGTTCGAGCAGTGCGCCGGTTTCCTGCGCATCATGGGCGGCACCAACCCGCTCGATGCCAGCGCCGTCCATCCGGAGGCGTACCCGCTGGTCGCCCGTATCGCCGAGCGCAACGGCCGTGCGCTGGGCGAGCTGATCGGCGATAGCCAAACGCTCAAGTCGCTGAAGCCCACAGACTACGTCGACGAGCACTTCGGTGCGCCGACGGTGATCGACATCCTGGGGGAGCTGGACAAGCCCGGGCGCGATCCGCGTCCGGCGTTCAAGGCCGCCGAATTCCGCGACGGCGTGGAGAAGATCGCCGACCTCGAGCCCGGCATGGTGCTCGAAGGGGCGGTCACCAACGTGACCCACTTCGGCGCCTTCGTCGACGTCGGCGTCCATCAGGACGGTCTGGTGCACATCTCGGCGCTGGCGGAGACGTTCGTCGAAGACCCGCGGCAGGTGGTGAAAGCGGGGGATATCGTCAAGGTGAAAGTGATGGAGGTCGACGTCGCCCGCCAGCGTATCGGACTGTCGATGCGCCTGAGCGACGAGCCGGGTGAGAAGGCGTCGCGACGCCCCGCCGAGCAGGATCGCAAGGGAGGGCGCGGGCAACCCAAGCGCGAACGCAGCCGAGGCAATGCCAAGAGCGACAGCCAGCCGGTCGGCGCGCTGGGCGCGGCGCTTCTCAAGGCGCGCAAAGGGTCGTGAAGCGTCGCGTCGGGACTTCGAGGCCCGCATCGAGGCGCGGCGAGCGACGGGCGATGATCGTTAGCCTTGAAAGCGCCATCGCTGACTCCATAATGAAGCTTTGCTCACAACGGGGCAGCGCGACGCTTACTGGCATTCGCGCGGCGTCGCTGCACGGACAACGGGAGAGCGTCGCCTCTCCCCATGGAATAAGGTGTTGAGCGTGTCTGATCAACTCGCCACGAACGTCGGTCGGCTGATGACGCCGGCCCGCAACGGATTGCTGGGTCGTCTGCGGCGGGGCATCGAGAAGGAAGGTCTACGGGTCGACGACGGCGGGCGTATCGTCTCGACGCCGCATCCGCACACTCTCGGCGCCAAGCTGACGCACCCCCACATCACGACCGACTACTCCGAAGCGCTGCTCGAGTACATCACGCCGGTCTATTGTCGCCCTGCCGACGCGCTCGGCTTTCTCGACGACCTGATGCGGTTCAGCTATCGCCATCTCGATGGCGAATGGATCTGGCCGGCGAGCATGCCGTCGCGTCTCGCGGGCAACGACAGCATTCCCATCGCCGACTACGGCGATTCCAACGTGGGCACGATGAAGCGGGTCTACCGTCATGGGCTGGACGTGCGTTACGGGCGCATCATGCAGTCCATTGCCGGTATCCATTACAACGTCTCCCTGCCGGAGGATATCTGGCCGCTGCTGCAGTCGCTGGAAGGGCGCGAAGGAGAGTCGCTCAAGTCCTACCGCTCGGCACGCTACTTCGACCTGATCCGCAACTTCCGCCGCAACAGCTGGCTGCTGCTGTATCTCTTCGGCGCTTCGCCGACGGTGGATCGCAGCTTCTTCGGCGAGAAAGGGCCGGACGAGCGCAGCGACAAGCTCGAGCGCTGGGGAGAGAGCGGCGACACGCTCTACGCGCCCTACGCCACCAGCCTGCGGATGTCGGATCTCGGCTACCAGAACAAGGTGCAGTCGCAGCTCAAGATCTGCTTCAACTCGCTCTCCAACTACGTCGGCACGCTGCGTCACGCCATCTCCACCGAGTGGCCGGACTATCGGCGTATCGGTGTCGAGACCGACGGTGGCTGGCAGCAGCTCAGCGCCAACATTCTGCAGATCGAGAACGAGTACTACAGCGATATCCGTCCCAAGCGCGTGGCGCGGCATGACGAGACGCCGACCCAGGCGTTGGAAGCGCGGGGCGTCGAGTACATCGAGGTGCGCTGTCTCGACCTCAATCCCTTCCTGCCGCTGGGCATCGACGAGCCGCAGATGCGTTTCATCGATACCTTCCTGCTCTGGTGTCTGCTCTCCGAAAGCCCGTGGATTCCCGACGAGGAGTGCGACCGTCTCGACGACAACCGCCGGCTGGTGGTCGAACGCGGCCGCGACCCGTCGCTGAAGCTCCAGGTCGGCGAGCGTCAGGTGCCGCTGGCCGAACGTGGCCACGAGATCGTCGAGGGGATGCGCGGTGTCGCGGAGCTGCTCGACGCGATCGAGGGCGATACCCTGCACGTTGCCGCGATCGACTCTCTCGCCAAGCGCCTCGACGATCCCGAAACCACGCCCTCGGCGCAGGTGCTGCGCGCGCTCGAGGCGCACGGGGGGGAGTGGACGGACTGGATCACGGACCTGGCGAAGGCGCAGGCGGTGCAGTGGCGAGAGACCGCCATGGATAGCGCCCGCGAGACGCTGTTCGACGAGCTGGTGGAGACCTCGCATCGCCAGCAGCGCGACATCGAGGCCGAAGACCAGACGGATTTCGCCCAGTTCCTGCGCGACTATTTTGCCCGGGCTCGGGAACCGCGGCCGGCCGCGTGACTCTCAAGTGCGGCGCGCCCGTCGCTGGCGGGGGCGTCGTTCATGCATGCCGGCGCGCGTCCGGTCCAACGGTGACAAGCGATGCAAATCAAGCAGTGTGTGGCGCAGGCGAGCGTGCGTCAGTGGAGTCTTCTCGGGCTGGCGTTCTGCGTCGCCATGATGGCGGTGGCGCTCTTTCTTCAGTACGGACTGGGGCTCGAACCCTGCCCGCTGTGCATCTTCCAGCGAGTGGCGGTCATGGCAGCAGGATTGATCTTCTTGATCGCCATGTTGCACGGCCCCAAGCGCTGGGGCGGCATCGTCTACGCCGTACTGGCGCTGATGGCGGTGTTTGCCGGCATCGGCGTGGCCGGTCGCCACGTCTGGTTGCAGACCCTGCCTCCGGATAGTGTCCCGAGCTGCGGTCCGGGATTAGACTACATGGTCGATGTGATGCCGCTGTGGGATGTGTTCTCGCGAGTCCTTTCGGGATCCGGCGAGTGCGCCGAGGTTCACGGCATCTTTCTCGGCGTGACGCTGCCGCAGTGGACGCTCGCCGGCTTTGCGATACTGGCGCTGATTCCATTGACGATGCTGGTAACGCGACTTCGCCGAGACCGGGCGTCGACTCGCCCTGCCGGCTGAGTCACCGCATTCGACCCGGGCGCTGTCGCCCCCGAAGAGAGGAAGAGAACGATGCTCGAACACTGCCGAACGGCGCAGGAGCGATGGGGCGGGGTGCATACGCTGATCGATCGCTGGCTCGAACAGCGTCACGACCTGCTGGTGCGGTTCGTCACCCTCACCGATGCCTGCGAGGCGGACATCGACACGGTCTCCAAGCGGCGGATCGACGCGTTGAGCGAGGCGCTGATGGACTACGTCAGCGCCGGCCATTTCGAGATCTACCCGCAGCTTCGCGAAGAAGCGAAAGCGTTCGAGGATGCCAAGGCGCTCGAGGTCGCCGACCGCTTGCTCGCGCGGGTCGAGACCTCCACGCGCATGGCGCTGGATTTCGAGGCGGACTACGCCACGTCCGCCGACTGCCAGCGTCATCGGGAGCGGCTGCCGACCTGGCTCGGTCGCCTGAGCGACGCACTGAGTGAGCGTTTCGTGCTCGAAGAGCAACTGATCGAGCGCGTTCACGCCATTCATGCCCCTATGGAAACGCCAACCGTCGTCGATCGCGACGTTCCCTGATACCGGCGCGATGCGGCTGCCCGGGCGCTAGTGTGAGGGTCGAAGCGCCGTGGCGGAGCCGATGGTTGCCGCGCCTTTGCCGATCCGTCGTCATCACGCCGGCGTCCTCGCCACTGATTCACCGGTTTCCCTGCCGCTAGCGGTCTTCGTCGCTAGAGAGGCCAAGCTCCCCTGCGCTCAGTCTCGCAGTGAGACGACTCGCCACTCCCGTTCGACGGCGAGCGCGCGGAGTTGGTCGTCGGGATCCACGGCCACCGGGTTGGGGACTTCTTCGAGCAAGAAGCGGTCGTTGATGGAGTCGCTGTAGAACCAGGCGTCGTCCAGCGTGAGCCGCGGCTGCGCCTCCAGCCAAGCGTTGATCCGGGTGACCTTGCCCTCGCGGTAGCTCGGCACGCCCTCGAGTTTGCCGGTGTAGCGCCCATTCTTGCGCTCGATCTCGACGGCGATGAGATCGTCGACCCCCAGTCGCTCGGCGATCGGCCCGGTAATGAAGCGGTTGGTCGCGGTCACAATGAGCAGGAAATCGCCGCGTCGACGGTGCCAGGCCAGCAGCTCTTCGCCTCGCGCGAGGATATGCGGCTCGATGCGGCTCGCCATGAACTGCTGATGCCAGGCCTTCAACTGCTCGTCGCCGTGCTCGGTCAGCGGTTTCAGCGCCATTGCCAGATAGGCTTCGAGATCGAGCCTGCCTTCACGGTAGTCGCTAAGGAACGCGTCGTTGGCGCGCCGATAGGCTTCGGCGTCGACGGCGCCCTGCTCGACGAGAAACTCGCCCCAGGCGTGATCGCTGTCGCAGCTCAAGAGGGTGTTGTCGAGATCGAAGATCGCCAGGCTCAAGGTGGGCTCCCTGCTGTCGGTGTATCGTTGTCGATGGGTCGTCATCGACGGTTCGTTGCCAAGGTGCGGCGCGCGTTTTTGATCGGCAATCGACGCCGTCGTCGAGCGGTCGGTGAGTATCGCAAACTCGCGCTACCTTGCCCACGTTGGTGCAAGCATCGATAGTGGACTGATTCGCGAAGCGTTAGAGGGCTTATTGATGCCCTTTCGCGCTTTGTGGAAGAATGCTCCCAACGATGATTGAGTTAAGGTGAACTCCGTGATAGACGGCGACGGCTTTCGGCCGAACGTTGGCATCATCATTGCCAACTGTGACGGCCAACTGCTCTGGGCGCGTCGGGCGGGACAACAAGCGTGGCAATTTCCGCAAGGAGGGATCAAGGCCTGCGAATCACCGCAGCAGGCTCTCTTCCGGGAACTCGAGGAAGAGATCGGGCTGACATCCGGTGATGTCGATGTCGTGGCCTGCACGCGAGGATGGCTGCGTTACCGTCTCCCCAGACGCATGGTACGAACGCATTCGAAACCGGTCTGCATCGGCCAGAAGCAGAAATGGTTTCTCTTGAAAATTCGCTGCCACGACAGTCGTGTCTGCGTCGACAGTACGCCGAAGCCGGAATTCGACGGCTGGCGGTGGGTGAGTTACTGGTATCCTCTGGGTCAGGTGGTCTCGTTCAAGCGCGAGGTCTATCGGCGCGCGCTACGCGAGCTGGCGCCGGATTTCCACCGCCTGTCGCTCGAGGAGATGACGCGATAAGTCGGTGAGGCGCTAGGTCGGCGACCCGACCCTTCCGACGGTGCGACAGACCGGTGGTTCAACCGGCCGGTGAGGATCGCCGGCCGGCCCACTCCGCGAGATGCGATCGATCCACTCGCGCTTCGACCAGTGCGCCCATGGAACCCGGCGTCCGGCCAGCGGTTCGGGAGAGTCACGCGGGACAACCTTCGGGCCCGCTCACAAAAACCCGCCAAAAGAACAACGCCCATGCTCGATACCCTTCGTCGCATCGTTCAGGAAGTCAACGGCGCGCGCAGTCTGGACGCGGCGCTTGCGACCATGGTGCGCCGCATTCGCAAGGCGATGCGTACCGACGTCTGCTCCATCTACCTGTTCGACCGGGAGCGCGATCGACTCGTGCTGATGGATACGATCGGCCTGCGGACCCAGGCGGTCGGTGTCGTGGCACTCGAACTCGGTGAAGGGCTGGTCGGGCTGGTCGGGCGGCGCGAGGAGCCGCTCAATCTCGAGGATGCGCCGGCGCATCCGCAGTTTCGCTACTTCGAGGAAACCGGCGAAGAGCGCTTTTCGAGCTTTCTCGGGGTGCCCATCATTCATCAGCGCCGGATGCTCGGCGTGCTCGTCGTCCAGCAGCAGGAGAAGCGGCGCTTCGATGAGGGCGACGAGGCGTTTCTCGTCACCATGGCGGCTCAGCTCGCCGGCGTGCTCGCGCACGCGATCGTCTCGGGGACGCTCAATCGCCGGGCCCAGCCCGACGGTCAGGCGATGTTCTCCGGCGTGGCAGCGTCTCCTGGCATGGCCATCGGCGAGGTCGTGGTCATCGCACCGCCGGCGGATCTCGACGGCGTACCCGATCTGATTCCTACCGATACCGAGGCCGAGGTCGCGCATCTCCACACCGCCATCGCCCGCGTACGCGAAGAGATCCGCGACGCCGGTGCGCGGCTGGCGAGTCGGATCTCGGCGCAGGAGCTGGCGCTCTTCGACGTCTATCAGCAGATGTTGGGTGATGCAGCGCTGGGTAACGAAGTCGAAAAGCGCATTCGCGAGGGGCAGTGGGCGCCGGGGGCACTGGCCGACGTGGTACGCCGCCATACGCAATATCTCGAACGCGTCGACGACGGCTACCTGCGCGAGCGTGCGGCGGACGTACGCGATCTCGGTCGGCGCGTTCTCGCGCACCTGCAGGAGGACAACGCGCGCAAGCCGGCGCGCTACCCCGAGAACACGATTCTGGTCGGCGACGAGATCAGTGCCGCGATGCTCGGCGAGCTGCCCAAGGAGCGTCTGGCGGCGCTGGTTTCGGTGCGTGGCTCGAGCAATTCGCACGTGGCGATCCTCGCCCGGGCGATGGGAATCCCCACCGTGCTCGGCATGGTCGATCTGCCGCTGCCGCGGATCAACGGCGCCAAGGCGATTCTCGACGGCCACCGGGGAACGCTGTTCGTGCGGCCGGAGCCGCAGCTGACCAAGCGCTACGCGCGACTCATCCGTGAAGAAAAAGCGCTCTCCGATGTGCTCGAGCACGAGCAGCACCTGCCCAGCGAGACGCCGGACGGCCACGTCATGCCGCTGCTGGTCAATACTGGCCTGATCGTCGACGCCGTGGCGCAGCTCAAGCAGCGGGTCAGCGGGGTCGGACTCTACCGCACGGAGGTGCCGTTCATGATGAACGAGCGCTTCCCCAGCGAGCAGGAGCAGACCCGGCTCTATCAGGAGCAGCTGGCGAGCTTCGCGCCGCTGCCGGTGGTCATGCGGACGCTGGACATCGGCGGCGACAAGGATCTGCCGTACTTCCCGATCAACGAAGCCAACCCGTTTCTCGGCTGGCGTGGCATTCGCGTCACGCTCGACCATCCCGAAGTGCTGATGGTGCAGCTGCGCGCGATGCTGCTCGCCTCCCGCGGGCTCGACAATCTGCGCCTGCTGCTGCCGATGATCACCAGCATCGACGAGGTCGATACGGCGCTGCGGCTACTGGCACGCGCCCGCGAGGAGCTGGCGGAGGATGGCATCGACGTCGCGTTGCCGCAGGTCGGCGTGATGATCGAGGTGCCCGCCACGCTCTATCAGCTCTCGGCGCTGGCCGAGCGGGTCGATTTCTTCTCCGTCGGCAGCAACGACCTGACGCAGTACCTGCTCGCCGTTGATCGCAACAACGCGCGTGTCGCGAGCCTCTACGACGCCTGTCATCCGGCAGTACTGAGCGCGCTTGCCCGTCTCGCCGAGGAGAGCCGGGCGCTGGGGATTCCGACCTCCGTCTGCGGCGAATTGGCCGGTGACCCGGCCGGCGCACTGTTGCTGATGGGCATGGGTTTCGATGCGCTGTCGATGAACGCGCCGAGCCTGTCCCGGGTGCGGGCAGCAATCCGCCGGGTGCCGCTCGAGGAAGCGCGCGAACTCGTCGGCGAAACGCTGACGTTACCGACTGCTGCGGTAGTGCGGGCGCACCTGCGCCAACGTCTTTCCGACTGGCAGATTGGCCACTTGCTGCCACCGCAGGACTAGCGCCACGCGACCGGGGCTCGCGACAGGCGCGGTCCAGACCTCACCGGCTCCCGTCAGACGGCAGCGGTCGTCAGCGTCACGCTCTCTCGAGCGATCCTGCCCCAGGGACCGAACGACGTCTCCTCGAGCGTCGTCTCACCGCTGATACGGACCGCGGCCAGCGTCAGCGCGCGGGTACCGTAGTGCTTGCCGCGAATGAAGGCGGGAGAGAGGAACCGCTCGAGCGCAGGGTCGACGCCGGTTGCCGGCAGCATTGCGTCGGCGGCGATTCGAGGATTCTGCAGGGCGGTGCGCATAGCGGCGTGCCAACCCTCGACGGCCACCGCTTCATCGACGCCATTCGTCGTGGCCACGCGCTCGCCGCTGGCCCGTCTGGCCGTGCTCAGTGCCTGGGCGACCTTGGGCCAGGGGGTGTCGAGCGTCGCGTTGGAGAGCGCGTGGCAGCCCGGCTCGACGCGCGAGAGTCGAGTCCCGCGACGACCGTGATGCAGATGCCAGAGCGTGCCGGCGCGCAGCGCGAGCAGGTTGAAGCCGGCGTAGGCCTCGGCGGCGCCGTGCCTGAGCGTCTGCAGCCAGGTCTCGAGGTCATCGCTTTCGAGCGCGGCGCGCACCAGCTCGCCGCGACTCGGCGGCGAGAGCGGCGCCAGCCCCGCCGGCTCGCGGACATTGGTCAGCGCGGCGAAGCGGCCTCCAGGGGCGGCGGCAAGCCAGGTGCCGCCGCGCTCGCCGTCGCGACCGCCGATGATCATCGCATCGGGCCAGCGATGCAGGGGCAGGGCCGGGCGCGCATAGACCTCGTCGCGGTTGGCGGCGACCTTGAGCGGTACCGCAGCATTGGGCTGCCAGTCGAAGACGATCAGGCACATGGGGGCCTCGCGGGGTGGGGCGCTGGCGCCATGACAGCGGGGGGCCCTGAGCGTACCATGAGCACGCTATCGGCTACCGCCGTTCTCGACTCGCAAGGACCGACGACCATGTCTACTGCCTCATCGGCTTTCGGTGCCGATGTCTCCCGCTCTGTCCACTGGGGATCGCAATGCTGATCTCGCTGGCCATCTATCTGCTCGTGGGCGCGCTGGCCGGACTGCTCGCCGGTATTTTCGGGATCGGCGGCGGCATCGTGATCGTGCCGGCACTGGTCTTCACCTTCGTGCTGCAGGGGATCGATACGGCGATCGTGGCGCACCTGGCCGTCGGGACGTCGCTTGCGACCATCGTCGCGACGGGGGCGTCGTCGGTCTGGGGACACTGGCAACGGGGAAGCGTGCGCCGCGACTGGCTGATGCTGATGATCCCGGGGCTGTTGACGGGCGGTATCCTCGGCGTGGTGCTGGCCTCGCTGCTGCCGGGGGCAGCGTTGACGCGGCTGTTCGGTGTCTTCGCGATCGCGATGGCGTTGAAGATGCTCCTGTCGCGTCCGCCGGCGACTCAGGGCCGAGAGCCGCGACGTCTGCCGATGGTGCTCGCGGGCAGCGTGATCGGGGGTGTCTCGACACTCTTCGGCGTGGGGGGCGGGGTCATGTCGGTACCGTGGCTTTCCCGCTTCACCAGCCGCATGACCGAAGCGGTGGGGACGTCGTCGGCGATCGGCATGCCGATCGCCCTGATCGGTACGCTGACCAACGTCGCGGTAGGGTGGGGACACGACGGGCTTCCGCCCGGGGCCACCGGTTACGTGATGTGGCCGGCGTTTCTCGGGCTCGCCATCGCCAGCGTGCCCATGGCGCGGGTGGGCGTGAAGGTCGCCCACGCATTGCCTGCCAGGACCCTGCGACGTATCTTTGCCCTCCTGCTGATCGTGGTAGGCGTCAAGCTGGTCATCGGCTGACCTTCGACCCGCCCGATCCGGATCATCTGTCGTCAAGGAGAGAGCATGCTGGCCTACCCCGATATCGACCCGGTCGCGGTGTCACTGGGGCCGCTTCAGGTTCACTGGTACGGGCTGATGTACGTGGTCGGTTTCATCGGTGCCTGGTGGCTGGGACGCAAGCGTGCCGACCGCTTGGGCCTGAAGCCCGACGACATCGGCGACATGCTCTTCTACGGCGCGCTCGGCGTGGTGCTCGGCGGGCGAATCGGCTACGCGCTGTTCTATGGCCTCGACCGATTCTTCGACAATCCGCTGTGGATATTCGAGCTCTGGGACGGCGGGATGAGCTTCCACGGCGGCCTGCTCGGTGTGCTGCTGGCGGCACTGCTGTTCGCACGCAAGCATCGGCTGGCGTTCTTTCAGCTCACGGATTTCATCGCGCCGCTGGTCCCGATCGGACTCGGCGCCGGTCGTATCGGCAACTTCATCAATCACGAACTGCCCGGTCGGGTGACCGACGTACCCTGGGCGCTGGTCTTTCCCGGCATGGGCGAGCAGGGGCGACACCCGTCATCGCTCTATCAGTGCTTTCTCGAGGGCGTGGTGCTGTTCACGATACTGTGGCTGGCCTCCCTCACGCCGCGTCGGCGCGGCTTCATTTCCGGGCTCTTCCTCGTCTGCTACGGCGTGTTTCGCTTCATTTCGGAATTCTTTCGCCGACCGGATCCGCAGCTCGGCTTCATCGCCTTCGACTGGTTGACCATGGGTCAGCTCCTGTCGCTGCCGATGATCCTCGCCGGCGCGGCGCTCATCGTCTGGTCGCGGCGTAACGGCGTCGACGATGCTCGCGGTGCGCCAGCAGCCTGATTTCAGACGCGATACTATCGGCAAGACACTATGCGTCCCTCGTCGCCGACGAGGGCGCCCAGACATTTCAGGAGTGTGCCCATGCGGCCCTATCTCGACTTGATGCAGCGTGTGCTGGACAGCGGCATCGCCAAAGCCGACCGCACCGGCACCGGTACCTTGAGCGTCTTCGGTCACCAGATGCGTTTCGATCTGGCTCAGGGATTCCCTCTGGTCACCACCAAGAAGCTGCACCTGCGCTCGATCATTCACGAGCTTTTGTGGTTTCTGCGCGGCGATACCAACGTCGCCTATCTTCACGATCACGGCGTCAGCATCTGGGACGAATGGGCGGACGAGAACGGCGAACTCGGCCCGGTCTACGGCTATCAGTGGCGCAGCTGGCCGGCGCCCAATGGCGAGTCGATCGATCAGATCGCAGCCGTCGTCGATCAGATTCGCCGCAACCCCGACTCCCGCCGCCATATCGTCTCGGCGTGGAACCCGGCGCTGGTCGACGAGATGGCGCTGCCACCGTGCCACGCGCTGTTCCAGTTCTACGTCGCCGACGGCAAACTCTCCTGCCAGCTCTATCAGCGCAGTGCGGATATCTTCCTGGGCGTGCCGTTCAATATCGCAAGCTACGCGCTGCTGACCCATATGGTGGCGCAGGTCTGCGGGCTCGAGCCGGGGGATTTCGTGCATACGCTGGGTGATGCGCATCTCTATGCCAATCACCTCGAGCAGGCCAAGCTGCAGCTCTCGCGTGAGCCGATGCCGCTACCGCGGCTGCGGTTGAATCCGGCGGTCGAGGATCTGTTCGATTTCCGCTTCGAGGACATCGAGATCGAGGACTACCAATCCCATCCGGGTATCAAGGCGCCGATCGCGGTATGACTTCATCGACTTCCCTACGCGTCTGCGACACGCCGATCGCCATGATTGCGGCGCTGTCGCGCAATCGCACCATTGGCGTCGGCAATCGTCTGCCATGGTATCTCCCCGAGGATCTCAAGCATTTCAAGCGCAAGACGCAGAGCAAGTCGTTGGTGATGGGACGCAAGACGTTCGAGTCCATTGGCCGAGCGCTGCCGGGACGGCTCAACATCGTCGTCACGCGTGACGAGACCTACGCGCAAGCTCCCCGGGTCCAAGACGCCGGCATTCGCGTCTGCCATTCACTCGAGGCCGCGCTCGAACTCGCCGATGCCCAGGCCTTGATCGACGGCGCGGATGAGATCATGGTCATGGGCGGCGGCGAAATCTACGCGATGGCGCTGCCCCTTGCCGATCGCCTCTACTTGACCGAGGTCGACGTGGAGATAGAAGGCGACGCGCACTTCCCGGCGATCGATCCCGACGACTGGCGAGAGGTCGAGCGCATCGCGGGTAACGCCGAGCCCGGTCAGCCGGGCTATGCCTTCGTTGAGTACCGCCGCGCCGCTGGGTCCGGCACAATCGTCCAACCTCGCGGGCAGCATTCGCCGGAGATGAGTGACGAACCGTAAATTCGAGAGGAGCGGGTCGTGTTGACGGATCGAACACAGGCACTACTGGCCGCGATCGAGCATCAGGTCGAAGCGAGTCAGGCAGCGCTGGCAGCCGAGCGTGATCGCGCGCGGGCACTGGAAGCTGAGAATCTTGCGCTCAAGGAGCGTCTACTGGCGCTCGCCGAGCTCGACCCGAGTTTGATCAGCGGCAACGCCCATCCCGAAGACCCGGATGGCGGCAGCCGGGCGAGAGGCTTGGGGAGTCTGGCGTTTCGGCGGCCCAAAACCCGGCATGAAACCCACGAGGAAGAAGTGCCGCGGCCGACACCGCTGCAGCGGTTCACCTCGCCAAACGTTGTGAAGCCGGAAGGTGTACCGCAGCCGGAAGCGCACGCGGCAACGTCGTCCGCGGAGAGTCGGGGCGATGTCCGGGAGGCGCTGAGCGATGGGGCGGCGCCGGGCGAGGCCGAGAGGTCGGAGAGGGTCGAGACGGGCCCCGCCGAGCCTGACACGCCCGAACCCGAAGGGGATTCGCTCTCGCCACAGGCGCTTTTAGCCCAGTGGCATCAGCGCTATCCGCAAACCTTTTTCAAGGGACATACCCGGCCGTTGAAGACCGGCATCCATCTCGATCTTTGCGAAAGAGAACCTTGGCCGGAAAAGCTCGTGCGGCGAGCATTGGCATGCTACGTCCATCTGCCGCGCTACCTCAAATCGGTACGAGAGGGCACCAAGCGTGTCGATCTCGACGGTGCCGATAGTGATATCGTGACGCAGGAAGAGGCCAAACATGCCAAGCGCCAGCTCGAGGCGCTACAGAAAAAGCAAAAGGCGCGTCAGAGCGAGCGGCGAGCGGACAGCCTGGATCGTAAAATCGGTGAGCTGCTAGCCAAGCACGGTCAATCGCCCTCCTGAATGACATCATACCTTGGCAGGGGATGCTGATCGCTCACGGCGCCGTTTTACTTGCGTCGTGAAGAGATCCAGTCCCCGGGGAGCTCCGCAGTGTGCGCGAGCGTCCTGTCGTATGTCATTGAAATGAAACGCAGTAGAGGTAACGTGGCGATCCACGTATCGTCCTTGAGGGCCGTTTCAAGGTCTGTGTCAAGACGATTGGCGGGCGATACGCAGGCAACGAAAACAGTGTTTTTTTCTTGTTGCGTTCGCTGAATCCCCGGTATATGGTTTTCCGGCGAGCATTGGACAATAACAAGGCTTCAGAGTTCCACAGCCGTCATTCGTTCGCGTGACGATGCTGGTTGAAGGTGCCGAAGCCGACTGCATCTGCAGACACGATCGAACAGAAAGCTAGTAAAGGAACCTATCGCGATGAAAAAGACGCTCTTAGCGACTGCTATTGCTGGTGCCCTGGGCGCCTCCGCTGCGGCTCAGGCGGCGACTGTCTATAACCAGGACGGCACGCAGCTCGACATCTACGGCAACATCCAGATCGCTTATCGCTCCATCAACAACGACGACGGCAATGCCGAAGACGACGTCTTCGACAACGGTTCGACCGTCGGGTTCTCCGGTCTGCACGTCATCAACCCGGGCCTGACCGGCTACTTCAAGGCCGAGTTCGAGCACGACGCCGACGAAGAGAAGGCCAACGGTGGTCTGAACAGCGGTGACCAGGCTTACCTGGGCCTGAAAGGCAACTTCGGTGATGCGCGTCTCGGTTCCTGGGATCCGCTGATCGACGACTGGGTCCAGGATCCGATCTCCAACAACGAATACTTCGACGTCAGCGACTCCAGTGCTGCAGCCCTGAAGCCATTCACCGAAGATCAGGATACGCTTTACGGTACCAACGACCGTGAAGGCGACAAGTTCCAGTACATGTCTCCGGTCTGGAATGGCCTTCAGTTCGCCGTGGGTACCCAGTACAAGGGTGATAAGGAAGACGCCGACGACGGTGATATCCAGCGTGACGACAGCAATGCCTCTTTCTACGGCGGTCTGAAGTACGCAGTTGGCGCCTTCTCCATCGCGGCCGTCTACGACGACCTCGATAACTACGACGGTGAGTTCGCCAACGGCGACAACTACGAGTCCGGCGACCAGTACGGTCTGACCGCTCAGTACACCATCGATACGCTGCGTATCGCGGCCAAGGCCGAGCGTTACGACAGCGAACAGGGTGATTCCGACGCTGACTTCTACGCGCTTGGTGCCCGTTACGGCTACGCCTTCGCCGACAACTTCGCTGGCGACATCTACGGTGCTTACCAGTACATCGACGTGGAAGACGGCTCCAACTTCCTCAACGGTGATGACTCCGCTAACGAAATCGTTGGTGGTGTGACTTATAACATCTCTCCGGCGATGTACACCTTCATCGAAGGTGCGCTGCGTGACCGTCAGAATGACCAGGGCGACGGCGTTGCCGTCGGTGCCGTTTACAGCTTCTAAGCTGACACGATCCGAGTGGTCTCGACCGCTCCATCGAACGAAGCCGGCCCCTCGGGGCCGGCTTTTTCGTGGGTGCCCGAAAAACCAGCAAAGATTTCATCGGGCCTGCGACTCATTGAAACGTTGAACGAATCGAGGCGGTCGGCTCGCGGGACCGCATATTGAAGGGACTCGTCGACGGCCCCGTCGTCGCCAGAGCGTTTGCCTACCGGTGGCACGGATCGGCTTACCGCAACGTGAATGACCGAAACCCGGTCGCGAGAGTGTGCTTTACGAGACCGGGAGCGAGCCGGAACCGAAAACGGGGCTGATCAACGTTCGGCGAGGCGGACGATTCGATGGCGAAGCTCGGGGTCGAAGAGCGCGCGGCTGCGGGCCTGGGCTCGAGGTAGCGCCTCGGCGTAGTGGAGACACTCGTGCTCGATCGTCAGCCAGCCTCGAGACATCAGCGTGTCAAGAATGTCGCTGAACAGACGCTTGTCGAAGAACTCCGGCGCGTCGAGTCCTGCCAGCAGGGTGAGTCGTTCGGCGAGGTGCCGGCCGTGGGCTTCGAGCGAATCCCGGGTGAGCGTCCCGTTGGGATGGCGAAGCAGGATCGCCACCAGCAGGTAGGCGCGCTCGAGCGTGGGCTGGACCAGCTGGCCGAGCAGGCGAAGATGCTCGCTCGACTGCCAGTGCCCCGGCTGGCGATGCCATTCCCCGTCGTGAGATTCGAGAAGTTCGGCCGCTGTCAGCGCGGCGAGCGTTCGCCGTAGGGAGTCGGCAGGGCACTCGGGCGGCGGGAAGTGCAGTTCGCGGGCGAGTAGCGGCCAAGCGGGTGTAAGCGTTGGCTCCAACGTCTCCAGCGTGAAGACCGCGTTATTGCGAAAGGCGAAGGCAACCAGGCCGAAATGCGTGAACAGGTGCAGCGCGCCGTTGCGATACCACGTCAGTAGCGTCGCCTGTTCCGGCGACGCCGTAATCAGTTCTCCCAGCGCCTGTGGTTGACGTGTCACGAAGCCAAGCTCGATGGCATGCGTGATCCACGCATTCGGCTCGCCGATTGGCAACGTCAGACGATCGCTCGCCGGCACCGCCTGCTGTAGTCGCACCAGCAGCTCGATGTGCTCGCTGAGCAGATCGCATTCGATGGTGTGGTGCGGCGTCGCCAGTAGCGCCATCGCCACCAGTGAAACGGCGTTGAGACTCGCGGCCGCGTTGATACGCTGGGCCAGCGTTTCGCCAAGCGTCGGGACCACGTCGTTGAGCCAGGGAGGTCGGTGCTGCTGGCGTTGGGCTTCCCAGCCGGGAGCGTGAGCATCGAGGAAAGCTCTCAGCGAGAGCGGCTCTCCTACGCTCACGGTCACTCGACCATGAGGCTTTCGCAGATGGCGCAGCGCGTGCAGCAAGGCCAGCGGCGACTCCTTCTTCTTGGCCTCGCCCCGCAGTTCACGTAGATAGGCGTTACTCTCGAGCACCTTCTCGTAGCCGATATGAATCGGCACGAAGGCGACGTCTCGGACCGGATCTCGCAGGTAGGAGCGCAGCGTCATCGCCAGCATCCCGGGGCGAGGCGACATCATCCGACCCGTACGGGATCGACCGCCTTCGATGAAGTACTCGACGGGATGGCCACCTTCGACCAGCCGATGCAGATATTCGTTGAATACGCTGGCGTAGAGTCGGTTCTCCTTGAAGCTGCGACGCAGGAAAAAGGCCCCACCGCGCCGTAGCAGCGGCCCGATCAGCGGCATGTCGAGATTGCGCCCGGCCGCCACGTGCGGCGGCATCAGTCCCTCGCGATAGAGCACGTAGGAGAGCAGTAGATAGTCGATGTGACTGCGATGACAGGGAACGTAGACGAGTGTCTTGTCGCCGGCGATCGCTTTCACGGCCTCCAGACCGTGAACGTCGACGCCGTCGTACAGCCGATTCCAGAGCCGCTTGAGTAGCTGATAGCAGAAGCGCAGCACCGGATAGGACATGTTCGACGCGATCTCGCGCGCGTAGCGTTCGGCGCGCCGTCGCTCCTGCTCCAGAGAGGTAGCGTTGGCCTGCGCCGTTTCCTGAAGCGTTCGCTGTACGGCGCGACTGCTGACGACGCCGCGGACCAGCGTCCGGCGATGGGAGAGATCCGGCCCGAGTACGCGCGTACGAATCCGACGAAAATGCACCCGCAGTACGCGGGCGATCTTGCGTGGCAGCAGCGCTGCCGGCGTATCGTCGACCAGCGCGCGAAGCCGGATCGGCTGACCCCAGTGAGCTTCCAGCTGTCGTCCGTTGACGACGACCGATAGCAACCGGCGCAGTCGTCCGCTCCAGGCCCAGTCATCGGCGGCGAGCATCTTCCAGAAGCCGAACTCCTTGGCCGGTGCGCGGCTCCAGAAGACGCTCACGGGGACCAGCTGTACATCGAGTTCCGGGTGTCGGGAGAGCGCCTCCAGTAGCGGCTCGAAGCATCGGGTCGCCCGGGTCTGACCCAGTCGCCGGGAGCGGGGAAGCGCGATACACCCGGGTAGCGCCGTGTCGCCGATCATGACTGGGTTCGAAGCGCTTGGCAGGCCGAGTCGCTCGGTGAGCTGCGCGACGGCGGCCTCATCGCTCAACGCCGCACGAGGCATGACGTAGATCGTCGGCAGCTCGTGATCGATATCGGGCCTCTCGGGCTCGACGAGGCGAAACTCGAGCCATCCCTGGAGCGCCCGATTGACAAGCCGATAGCCGAATCGAGGCTGGGTACGCGCTTTCGCCATGAACGGATATCCCTTGTAAAAACACGAGTATAGCGGCATTGCAAGGCCCCGATGAAGCGCACTTCCCCTGGGGTGGCAAACGTGCGTCAATCGCAGCCTCGATGAGCGAGGGGGTGCGATGGGCGCGACGTGGAAAACAGGCAACCGGTTCGACCTGCTGCCGGAGGGGAAACGCTTCTGGCCGGCAATGCACGAGGCGATCGATCAGTCGCGCCGGTTCTTGTGGATCGAGCTCTATCTGATGGAGTCCGGCGAACTCGCCGAGCGTTTTATCACTGCGCTCACGGGTGCTGCTGCGCGCGGCGTGGAGGTCAAGCTGATGCTCGACGGCGTGGGCAGTATGGGGCTTACGCAGTCGGACCGGCAGCGGCTGGTGGCAGGGGGCGTCGAGCTCCGCTTTTTCAACCCGCTGGCCGTGTCGCGTCTCGGCGGTAACCTGATGCGCGATCATCGAAAGCTGGTCATCGCCGATGGCGAGGTCGCCTTCACCGGCGGTTTCGGTATCGTCGATGAGTTCATCGAGGCGTGGTACGAGGTCGCCGTCCGCATTCATGGACCGGTGGTCACCGACTGGATGCGGCTTTTCGTGCAGGTGTGGGACTCATCGCTGACCCGGGGCGGACGTCCGCGAGAGCGGCTGGCGCCTCGCCTGCGAACGGCGCTGCCGGAGAGTTCGGTAACGCGCGAGGCAACGGTGCGCGGGCGCGTCATCTCGGGGCGGGGGCATCGCTATCAAGCGATTCGTCATTCGCTGCATGGGCGCATCGGCAGTGCCGACAAGAGGCTCTGGCTCTGTACGCCCTATTTCGTACCGACGCTGAGCCTGCGACGCCAGCTCGCTCGTGCCGCCCGACGCGGCGTCGATGTTCGTCTGCTGCTGGCGGGCGGTCGTCACGACCACCCCGGCGTGCGCTACGCCGGCCAGCGCTTCTACACTCGGCTGCTGCGGGCGGGTGTCGCGATCTACGAATTTCAGCCCAGTTTCATTCATGCCAAGTTCAGCGTCGCCGACGACTGGGTGTCGCTGGGTTCCTGCAACTTCGATCACTGGAGCCTGCAGTGGAATCTGGAAGCCAATCAGGAGATCGACGACCCGGCTTTCGCCGACGAGGTGGCGGCGCTGTTCGAACGCAATTTCGCCACCAGTGAGCGTATCGACGCCCATGCCTGGGCGCAGCGGCCCTGGCATCAGCGGTTACGGGAGTGGGTCTTCGGAACGCTCAACGCCTGGGCCACGCGACTCAAGTAGCGAGTCGAGGCAGAGCCTCAGCGTTTGCCGCGCCCACCGCGACGCGAATTGCGCTTGGGCGAGCCCTTCGTGGCCGGCTTCGGGGGTTCCGGGGGAATGCGAAAATGCAGGTAAAGATCCAGCGTCAGCTCCGGGAGTTGCCCGGCGAGAGTCGTGAACTGGGCGTCATCGTCGACCATCTCGCTCATCTCCGGTTCGTCGTCGAAAAGTCCGGAGAGCGCCATGAACGGCAACAGCAGCGCGGCGACGTGGGCTTCGTCCTGCGCGAACCAGGCCGATTCGTCGAGAAAGACGCCGAGCATGAAGCCTGCACACCAGTCCTCGATGGCCGCGGCGGTGTCGCCTGTCTCGTCGAGCTCGGTGTCGAAGGGTAGCTCGACCCAGTTGCCGCGCTCGAGAATGTCCCCGGCGTTGACCTTGAGCGCTTCCAGCAGCGCCAGTATCTCGTCGCGCTCGGCGTCGCTGTCGAACGCGGGTTCACCGTCGAAGAGCTCCGGTACCCAGCGCTTCGCCGGGATCGGGTTGGGCGCCACGGCGAGGGCGACCAGAAAACCGTGAGCGGTGATCACGTCCGGCGCGTCTTCGCCCAGTGTCTCCGGCGACAGCGACTCGTCGAGTCGCGCTAGCGCGTCGTCATCCAGCGGCGGCCGGCTATCGATGGCTTCGTCTGGCGTGCCGGACTCTTGGCTGTCGGACATGAAGAACTCCGTTCATGGCGGTTGGCTGGGACGGGAGAGTGTCGACGTCGAGCTGGACGTCGGTTCCACTCGGCGGCATTCTACCACTCCCCGAGCGGGCGCCGCGCCCGCGATCGCTGCCTGTCCCTGGCCTTCGCCACCTCGTCGGGAGTTTCATGTCTGAACGTGGTTTGACGCCTGCGCTATCCCCGAGCAACGCCGCCGAGCTCGATGCCCTCGACGCCACGTCTCTTCGGGCACGCCTGTGCGAGCGAGCCGACGACGCCTGGCGGCTGGCATGCGAGATTCATCCCGCGCTGCCGCGGCCCCGCGTCTGGTTCGATCTCAAGGGGCGTAGTGCCGGCCAGGCGCATTACGGCCGGGGCGGATTGCGGTTCAACGCCGTACTGCTCACCGACAATCGCCACGTCTTCTTTGATGAGATCGTCCCCCACGAGATGGCGCACTGGCTGGTCTTTCACCTCGAGAACGGCGCGCGTGCGCGTCCCCACGGCCGCGAGTGGAAAGGCGTCATGCGTGGACTTTACGGCCTGACACCGCACGTCACCCACCGTCTCGACGTCTCTCGGGCGAGTCCTCAGCCCTATCTCTACCGATGTGACTGCGAAACGCCGCATCGCTTCACCGCCCGGCGTCACGCGATGGCCAGACGTGGCTCGCGCTACGCCTGCCGACGCTGCGGTTCTCGGCTGCGTTTCGAGCGGGTCGTTGCAGCCGATACGCCCGCTGTGCCGAACGCATGACGGTGTTTGCGACAAAGGTCTAATAGGGTCATACCGACACCGGCGTTATATGCTGGTGAGATACCTGATGAACCGCTATCACATTGAGTCGGTTGGGCTTTCATCCGACCCGGACATCGAAACCGAGAACGAGGGTAGGCTTCAATGAGCGAACTGACGCGCGTATACCCCGTCGACGAGCGGGTGTCGGCGAATGCCAGGATCGATCGCGAGCGGTACGAAACGCTCTATCGCCAGTCGATCGAGGACCCCGAGGGTTTCTGGCGTGAACAGGCCCAGAGTCTCGACTGGTCGCGTCAGCCGAGCCGAATCAAGAACACTTCCTTCGCGTCACACGATGTCGATATCCGCTGGTTCGAGGATGGCGAACTCAACGTCGCCGAGAACTGCCTCGATCGCCATCTTGCGACCCGCGGCGATCAGCCGGCGATCATCTGGGAAGGCGACGACCCCGAGCAGCACGAGGTCATCACCTACCGGCAGCTCCACGCGCGTGTCAGTCAGCTCGCCAACGCCTTCAAGTCGCTCGGCATCGGCAAGGGCGATACCGTCACGCTCTACATGCCGATGGTGCCGGAAGCGGCCATGGCGATGCTTGCCTGCGCGCGGATCGGCGCGATTCACTCGGTGGTGTTCGGCGGTTTCTCGCCGGATGCGCTGGCAGGACGGATCGTCGACTCGCAGTCCCGCCTGGTGATCACCGCCGACGAGTCGGTGCGTGGCGGCAAGCAGATCCCGCTCAAGGAGAACGTCGACGCCGCGCTGACTCGCGACGGCACCGACGTCGCCGAATCCGTGATCGTGCTGCGCCGAACCGGCGGCGACATCGAGTGGCACGAGTCCCGCGATCGCTGGTTCCACGAGCTCGTGGACGCACAGTCCACCGACTGCCCCGCCGAAGCGATGAACGCCGAAGATCCGCTGTTCATCCTCTACACTTCCGGCTCCACGGGAACGCCGAAAGGGTTGAAGCACACCTGCGGCGGGTATCTGCTCTATTCGGCGCTGACGCATCGCACGGTCTTCGACTACCGCGATGGCGAAGTCTACTGGTGCGCGGCCGATGTCGGCTGGATCACCGGACACAGCTACATCGTCTACGGGCCGCTCGCCAACGGGGCGACGACGCTCATGTTCGAGGGCGTGCCGACCTATCCCGATCATGGCCGCATCGGCCGTATCATCGACAAGCACGACGTCGCGATCCTGTACACCTCGCCGACCGCCATCCGCTCGCTGATGGCCCACGGCGAGCACATCATGGATGACAGCCGTCGCGACTCGCTGCGCATCCTGGGCACGGTTGGCGAGCCGATCAATCCCGAGGCCTGGGACTGGTTCTACCGGGTCATCGGCAATTCGCGCTGCCCGATCGTCGACACCTGGTGGCAGACCGAAACCGGGGGGCACATGATCACACCGCTACCCGGAGCAACCGATCTCAAGCCCGGCTGTGCGACCAAGCCGTTCTTCGGCGTGCAGCCGGCGCTGGTCAATAACGAAGGCGAGCGTCTCGAAGGCGCGACCGAAGGCAATCTGGTGATTCTCGACTCCTGGCCGGGGCAGGCCCGCTCGATCTGGAACAACCACGAGCGGTTCGTACAGACCTATTTCTCGACCTACGAAGGCGTCTACTTCACGGGTGACGGCTGCCGTCGAGACGAAGACGGTGATTATTGGATCACCGGGCGCATCGATGACGTGCTCAACGTCTCGGGACACCGCATGGGAACGGCAGAGATCGAGTCCTCGCTGGTGGCACACAGCGCGGTCGCCGAAGCCGCCGTGGTGGGGTTCCCGCACGACATAAAAGGGCAGGGGATCTACGTCTACGTGACGCTCAATGACGACGTCGAACCGACCGATGCGCTCAAGCAAGAGCTCAGGCAGTGGGTGCGCAAGGATATCGGCCCGATTGCCACACCGGACGCCATCCAGTGGGCGCCCGGGCTGCCCAAGACGCGCTCTGGCAAGATCATGCGCCGCATCCTGCGAAAGATTGCGGCCAATGAAACCGACGGGCTCGGCGACACCTCGACGCTGGCCGACCCGAGTGTCGTCGAGGAGTTGATCGACACGCGTCATCGCGAGGAGTGACAAATCGAATGAACGCCCTAATACTCCAGTAACTAGTCAATTATATGAATAGCGGCATGACAACGACTGCTGACGAAGCAATAGCGTTTTTAAGCGTAGAATTGGGTTATTGATCGATAACGTAAAGCCGGCCAATTGTGCGAAAGAATTTAACTTTTCTTCGCGCAAAAAGCCGGTTTTTTCAGTGAAATACTAGGGAACTTCCGCAGTCAGCTGAGAGACTTGGGAATCCCCGAGTGCATGGGGTAACATGCCGTTAACCGCGTTTTTGGCCATGTCGTTTCGAATGGCAGAAGTGGATACCATCCCGATAATGCCGGAGGAGATTTAATGGCTTTCGCCCAGAAATTCATCGTCGCCGATGACCACCCACTCTTCCGGGCGGCGCTCAATCAGGCGCTGCGACAGGTGTCCCCTCAGGCGGAGATCGTCGAGGCGGACACGATGGAGGCGACGACGGAAGTCGTCACTCGCCATCCCGACGCCGATCTGATCCTGCTCGATCTGCACATGCCTGGCGCCCACGGTTTCTCGGGTCTGATCCAGCTCCGGGGACAGATGCCGGACATCCCGGTGACGGTCGTCTCCGGCAGTGAGGAGATGGACGTCGTTCGTCGTGCCATCGACTACGGCGCCTCGGGTTTCATTCCCAAATCCGCCTCGCTGGACACGATCGCCGAAGCGATCGGTGAAGTGTTGCAGGGCGAAGTTTGGCTGCCCCCCGAAATGGCCGCTGCCATGGGGGACGGTAACGAAGAGGATGCGCGGTTCGCAGAAGCGATCGCCTCGCTGACACCGCAGCAGTTTCGCGTGCTCAACATGCTCACCGAGGGATTGCTCAACAAGCAGATCGCCTATGAGCTGAACGTCTCCGAGGCGACCATCAAGGCCCACGTGACGGCGATTCTGCGAAAGCTCGGTGTTCATTCACGGACGCAGGCCGTGATCGCGGCGCAGAAGCTGGAGATCGATCCGCCGAAAGTCGCTCACGACTAAAAGGTCGTTGCCTCGAGTCTCGGCGAGAGTCGTGAAAAAAAGCGTATCGTTGCGATACGCTTTTTTTTATGGACGATCGGTCTTTCGGCATCGAGACGTCGCTCCATGAGAGCGGCGTCGAAACGTTGTCCTATGAGAACGACTGTGAATCGATCGGTTCAGGTCGTCGACGGTTCGAGAGCTGCCCGACGCTGCAGACGGCGCGCCAGCAGTACGATCTCGATGCAGCCGAACAGCATCAGGGCGTAGCCTGTCAGCTCGGTCATCTCTTCGGCGGCGTCCTTGACCACGCGCAGGTAGTGCTCACCCATCAGCGCGTGCCAGAGTTCGCCGCGCCCGTAGAGTCGCGAGAAGAGGTAGGTAACGAGAAACCCGCCGGCGAACAGACCGAATCCCAGGGTATCCGCCAGACGATGGAACTCTTTCAGGAATTGGTGACGTCGACGCAGCGTGAGAATCAGTACCGGCAATGCGGTCAACGTTGCCAGTACCTGCCAAGCGCCATCGAAGACGTAGGTGTCGAGCCAGAGATCGTTCTCGCGGATGAACGAGGCGAAGAACAGCCCCCAGAGGAGCAGCGCCGCCGTGGGGAAAACCTTTTGACGCTGCCGTGCATAAAGCATCAATAGCGACGACGCCAGCAGCACTAGCGCCTGGGTGATCTCGGTGAATGACACTTCACTGAAATCCGGCCCACCCGCACGCCGCGCATCGATGACGAATGCCGCCTGCGTCAGCGCGGCTAGCGCAAGAATGTAGAAGACGGCGCGAATCGCAACGGCGCGAAACGAAAGCGGCTGAAGGGGAGGGGTAGCAAGCACGATCGACTCTCGGTATAAATGATAGTCGGCTAATAATATCAGCCGACGTCGAGTCGAGAAATGTTCGTTAAGAATTTTTTAAGCTTGCGTTACATTCAAGGCTCGATGCCCGCTTTGAGAGCGCTGCTCTTGATCCCCGCGAGCGCGGCGCACTCATCGTTGTGAGAGCTATCCCCGCTCACGCCGACCGCGCCGATCACTTCGTCGCGCTCGTTGAGTATCAGTACACCGCCAGCCACCGGGATGAACTCCCCTCCGGCCGCTGCCGCCACCGAGGCCAGAAAGGCAGGTCGTGAATCGTTGCGCTCGCCAATGACGCCGCTGGAAAGTCCGTAACCCAGCGCCGCCTTGGCTTTACCCCGGGAGACGGCGACGCGAAGCGGCGCGCAGCCATCCATTCTATCGCTGGCGATCGGCTCTCCGCTGAGATCCACGACCGTCACGGTGATCGGGTTCATGTCCTGCCCCCCTGCATAGAGGATGGCGCCGTCGACGATGCACCGGGCTTGCGCCAGCGGCAGCGACTGCTGCAGCAGATAGATATTTCGCGGCATGGTCAGAATCTCCTTTTCGGTATTCATAATGCGTTTTGGCTAGCATCGGCTATTCACCATTGGGAGAATGCCGGCTGTTCACCGACATGAGCCGAGCATGGTCAAGATTCAGCAGAACACGCTTTACGGCGAGGCGGCCGCCCGGATCCGCGACATGATCAACGACGGCGCGCTGCTACCCGGTGCCCGCGTCCCCGAAAAACAGCTCTGCGAGCAGTTCGGTATCTCCCGCACGCCGCTGCGCGAAGCGCTCAAGGTGCTCGCCTCCGAGGGGATGGTCGAACTGCTGCCCAATCGCGGCGCGCGGATCATGCGGCTGACGCGCTCGACCCTCGAACAGACCTACAGCGTCATGGGGGCGTTGGAGGGGCTGTCGGGCGAGCTCGCCTGTTGCCATATCACCGAACAAGAGATCGATGCGATACAGGCGCTGCACGATCGTATGCTCGAGCACTATCGGGCCGGCGACATTCATGCCTATTTCGCGCTCAATCATCAGATACACGACGCCATCATGGCCGCCTCACGCAACGACGTGCTGCGCGAGACGCATAACAGTCTCAGCCATCGCATCCAGCGGGTGCGCTATGCCACGACGATGAGCGACGAGCACTGGGCTCAGGCCGTCGCGGAACACGAAGCGATGATCCATTGCCTGCGCCAGCGTGATGGCGAGCGCATGGGTGCCATCCTGCGCGAGCATCTACGCCACAAGCTCAACGTCGCCGCCGCCAGCGGTGTCATCGACGACTGACGCTTTCACCCGCCGGCGTTCGCCGAATGCCTGCCGACGCTCGCTGTCCTCGGCGGCTGTCGTCGGTTTCTGTCTCGGGTCCTTGGCATGGCCCTCTGTCCTGAGCCCGTGCCATGGGCGCTCTTGGCGACCTACATGGGCGCTCTTGGCGACCTACATGGGCGCTCTTGGCGACCTACATGGGCGCCCCTCGGATTCTCTCGCGCTGCTCGCGAACTCCCTCGGTAATCGTGGGCGCCGGTCGGTGTCGCCGCTGACTGCTCGCCTCGTGCGAGGCGCTTGCGCCCGCGTAGACGCTTCTTGCTCCTTACGTTGCCAGCCGCTGCAGGTCTTCCCTGTCATCCGCGGCAAGCCTTCCCTCCCCGCGACGACGCCTTTCACCACTCACCGCTCTGAGACTTTCCGGCAATAGACCAATGGGGCGTTGGGTTGGCGTGAATTATGAATTCATAATCCATTCGGCACGCACGGCACCGGTGCCGACGGCTCGTCGACGCGTCTTGGCTGACGGTGGGAGCGCGAACGGCGCGTTCAGTACAACAACCGAGGGATTCACGTGATGAAGACTCTGAAGATCGGTCTGCTCGCTTTCGCACTGACGGCCACTGCAGGCCAGGTCAGCGCACAGGGCGTCGAGGTCAAGCTCGCACACGTCGGCGAGCCGGACTCGCTGTTCGCCGATGTCGCGGGGGAATTCGCCGAGCGCGCCAACCAGAAGCTCGAAGGGGAGGCGAAGGTGACGGTCTACGGCTCGAGTCAGCTGGGCGGCGACTCCGAGCTGCTCAAGAAGCTCAAGCTGGGGACGGTGGATCTCGCGCTGCCGTCGACCGTCATGAGTAGCGTCGCCCCGGAATTCGCGCTGTTCGAAATGCCCTACCTGATCGCCGACCGCGACCACATGGCGCGAGTGCGCGACGAGGTCGTCCGCCCGACGCTCTTCCCCGTGGCCGAGCAGCGTGGCTATCACATCATCGGCGTATGGGAGAACGGTTTTCGCCAGATCACCAACAACGTCCGTCCCATCGAAGTGCCCGCCGATCTCGAAGGCATCAAGCTTCGCGTTCCCCAGGGCATCTGGCGCGTCGAGATGTTCAAGAGCTATGGCGCCAACCCTTCGCCGATGGCGCTCTCCGAGGTCTTCGTAGCGCTGCAGACCGGTGCGATGGACGGCCAAGAGAATCCGCTGGTCCAGACCTACGCCTCGCGGCTGCAGGAGGTCCAGGACTATCTGTCGCTGTCGGATCACATCTACACCCCGGCCTTCGTCACCGCAGGCATGAGCTGGAACCGGCTGCCCCAGAACGTGCGCGACGTGCTCGAAGAGACCGCGACCGAGATGGAGGACTACGCCCTCGAGCGGGGCGAAGCGCTGGATGAAGAGACGCTCGCCAAGATGCGCGACGCCGGGCTGGAGGTGAACGAGGTCGATCGCCAGGCCTTCATCGATGCCTCGCAGCCGGTCTACGACAAGTTCATCGACGAGGTCGACGGCGGCCAGGAGATGCTCGACACGGTCCGCGATCTGCAATCCGCCAGCTGACCGAGCCACCGGGCGCGTGGCGCCCGGTGACCGAAGGAGTCGTTCATGAGAGCGCTGAATACACTTCGCGATGGCTTCACGCGGCTGCTCGAAATCATCGTGGTCCTCAACATGCTCGCCTTGGCGGGAATCGTGATCGTCGGGTTTCTCTCTCGGCTGATGGGTTCCCCCTTCACCTGGTACGACGAAGCGGCCTCCATCTCCCTGGCGTGGCTGACCTACTACGGCTCGGCGCTCGCCGCCGCCAAGGGCGCGCACATCGCCTGCCCGAGTATCGTCAACGCCTTCCGACCGGCGCTGCGAGTGCCGGTGGCGCTACTCGGTGAAATGGTGACGATCGCCTTCTTCCTGCTGCTCGCCTTCACCGGCTGGCAGGTCGTCTCCATTCTCGAAGGCTCGACCATGATCAGCCTGCCGTCGGTGTCGCTGCAGCTCACCCAGTCGGCGCTACCCGTGGCCTCGATCCTCTTCATCATCGCCGAGCTGCTTCGCCTGCCCGACGTGCTTCGCCAGGCGCGCGGCGAAGGGTTCATCGATCACGAACTCGAGGAGGTCGGGCTCAGCCCCAATCAGGCGAGCCAGACGCCGGCCCCCGCTATCGACGCCGGAGGGACGCGCCCATGATCCTCGCTCTGATGTTTGCAGGCCTGCTGGCGCTGATCGTTTTCAACGTGCCGATCGCGATCGCCCTCGGGCTGGTTGGCGCCATCGCCGTCTATTCGAGCTACGGCGTCTACGCGCTGCCCAATATCGGGCTGACCATGTTCGAGGGGGCAACCAACTTTCCGCTGATCGCCATTCCGCTGTTCATTCTCGCCGGGGCGATCATGAACGCCTCGAGCATTTCGCGTCGGCTGATCGACTTCGCCGCGTCCTTGGTCGGCTTCGTCAAGGGCGGGCTCGCCATGGTGACCATCGGCTCGTCGATCTTCTTCGCCGAGATCTCCGGCTCGGCGGTGGCCGGGGTCTCGGCCCTCGGCAGCCTGCTGATCCCGGCGATGAAAAAGCGCGGCTATTCACGCGAGTTCGCCGCGGCGATCTCGTCGTCGGCGGCGAGCCTCGCGATCATTCTGCCGCCCTCCATTCCCATGATCCTCTACGCGGTGATGTCCGGCGAGTCGGTGGTGAAGATGTTCGTCGCCGGTATCTTTCCGGGGCTGCTCGGGGCGCTGGGGCTGGCGGTGGTCTGCTACTTCCTGGCGCGCAAGCACAACTTCCCGTCCGAGGGGCGTTTTCAGGCGAGCCGTGTCTGGTCGTCGTTCAAGGAGGCGATCTGGGCGCTGCTGATCCCGGTCATCATCCTGGGCGGCATCTTCGGCGGCATCGTCACCGCCACCGAAGGGGCGGCGCTGGCCGTGGTGGTGGCGATCTTCATCAGCGCGGTGATCTACCGCGAGTTCTCGCTGAAGACACTGTGGAAGGCGTGCCTCGACGCCGGCGTACAGACGGCGGTGGTGATGCTGCTGGTGGCGAGCTCCGCGCTGGTCGGACTCTACCTGACCGAATCCCAGCTGCCGCAGCAGCTCGCCAACTCGATCAGCGGGCTGACCGACAACCGCTACGTCATTCTCGCGCTGCTCAACGTGATCTTCCTGATCCTCGGGATTTTCCTGCACTCCGCAGCGGCGATCATCCTGGTGGTGCCGATCGTGCTGCCGCTGATTCTCGAAGTGGGGATCGACCCGCTGCACTTCGGCCTGATCGTGACGCTGAACCTCGCCATCGGCCAGCAGACCCCGCCGGTCGCCAGCGTGCTGATCGCCGCCTGCTCCATCGCCAAGGCGGACATCTGGCGCACGACCCGGACCAATCTCTGGTTTTTGGGCGTGCTCTTCGTGATCTTGCTGTTCAACACCTACGTGCCGGACGTCGCGCTGCTGCTGGTGAACCTGATCTACGGCACCTGAGGCGATCGACGTGAACCGAGACGACACGCCGAGAAACGACCCGCCGATCGAGGCAATGACCTAGCGATCGAGGCAATGACCTAGCGATCTAGACAATGAGGAGTGCCGATGCCATGAGCGACAACGACAGCCTGCGCCGCCGCGAGACGGCCCCCGACGACGACATCGTCTGCGAGAAGCGAGGCCGTATCGGCTGGATCCGCTTCAACCGGCCCGGCGCGCGCAATGCCATGACCTGGCGAATGTACGAAGCCCTGGCGCAGGCGTGCGAGCGCTTCGACAAGGACGAAGAGGTCATCCTCATCGCACTGCGCGGGGAGGGCGGCGAGGCGTTCGTGGCCGGCACCGACATCACCCAGTTCGTCGACTTCACCACCCCCGAGGACGGTATCGACTACGAGCGCCGGATCGACGCGATCATCGGCGGGCTCGAGCGGGTGGAGACGCCGACGGTGGCGCTCATCGACGGCTACTGCGTCGGCGGTGGGGCCGCCATCGCACTCGCCTGCGACTTTCGCTACGCCAACGAGGCGTTCAAGTTCGGCATCCCCATCGCCAAGACGCTGGGCAACTGCATGTCGATCACGAACGTCTCGCGACTGGTGGACTGTCTCGGTGTCGCCCGGACCAAGCGGGTGCTGATGCTTGCGCGAATGATCGAGGCCGAGGAGGCCGCGGCCGTCGGCCTGCTGGACGGCGTCGTCGCCGGTGGCGAACTCGATGGCTGCGCCGAGGCGTTGGCCGAGCGGCTCGCCGGCCACGCCCCGCTGACGATGCGCGCCGCCAAGCGCTGCGTGAATCAGGTGCTAGAGACCCGGCGGCCGGCTTCGGACGCCGCCGACGACCTGATCGCGCGCTGCTACACCAGCGAGGATTTTCGCGGCGCCGTTCGCCGCTTCGTCGACAAGACGCCTTACACCTGGCAGGGGCGCTGACGCCGCCGCCACGTCTCCGAACCACTCATCAGCCGTTTCAACGACGCCGGGAGAGACGCCATGCAAGCGCTGGAAGGCATGAAGGTACTCGACATCTCACAGATCATGGCCGGACCGTACTGCACCATGGTGCTCGGCGACATGGGCGCCGACGTGGTCAAGGTCGAGAAGACGCAGGGCGGCGACGACAGCCGGCAGATGGGCCCCTACGTCAACGACGAATCGACCTGTTTCGCCCAGATCAACCGCAACAAACGCAGTATCTCGCTCAATCTCAAGGAGGCCGACGGGCTCGAGATCTTCTACCAGCTCGCCCGCGAGGCGGACGTCGTGGTGGAGAACTATCGCCCCGGGGTCACGCAGTCGCTGAAGATCGACTACGAGACGCTCAAGGCGATCAACCCCGGGCTGGTTTACTGCTCGATCTCCGGCTACGGGCAGACCGGGCCGTATCGCACGAAGGGCGGTTTCGATCTGGTCGCCCAGGGGATGACCGGGCTGATGTCGATGACCGGCGAGGCCGGCGGACGCCCGCTCAAGACCGGCATCGCAGTCTACGACATCGGCGCCGGCCTCACCGCCATCTACTCCATTCTCGCCGCCTACATTCACAAACAGAAGACCGGTGAAGGCCAGTTCGTCGACGTCGCCATCGCCGAGTGCGGGCTGCCCTGGTTCACCTGGGAGGCGGCGGCCTACTTCGCCGAAGGGCGCGTCCCCCAGCCGACGGGGTGGCGACATCGGGTCTCGGCGCCGTACCAGGCGCTCAAGACCCGGGACGGCTACCTGATGCTGGGATGCGCCAACCAGCGCACCTGGGAGCGGCTCTGCAACGACGTGCTCGGCAGACCCGAGCTGATCGCCGACCCGCGTTTCGCCACCAACAGCGATCGGGGACATCACGTCGAGGCGCTCGAATCGCTGCTCGAATCCTTGTTCGTCGAAGAGGACATGAGTCACTGGCTGCGCCTGTGCGATGCGGCGGGGGTGCCGGCAGGGCCGATCAACGACTTCGCCGACGCCATGGAGGATCCGCACTATCGCGAGCGGGAGATGATTCAGACGCTGGATCACCCGGTGATCGGTCGAATGCAGACCCTGGGCTTCGCCAGCAAGCTCTCCCAGACGCCACCCCGGATCCGTCGGCCCGCGCCGACTTTCGCCCAGCACACCCAGGAAGTGCTGGCGACGCTGGGGGTCGACGACGCGCGACTCGCCGCGCTGAGAGAGCGGGGCGTGGTGCGCTGAGAGAGCAGAGCGTAGCGCGCTGGGGGAGCGGTGGTGTGCGCCGAGCGCGCAGGATGCGGTGCGCCACGACGGCGAGTCGCGACGCTCAGTCGGCGTCGAAGGCCTCGGCCGCGGCGGGAAGGGCCGCCAGCGTCGAGCGTCGCGCCTCTTCCACCAGCCAGTCGTGGATCGCGCGTACGCGGCGATCGTCCAGCGCGCCCTGCTGGTAGACCAGGCCATAGCGTTTGCCGGTGGTCACGGTTCCTTCGAACGGTGCGATGAGGCGGCCGCTATCGAGCTCGTCGCCGATCAGGGTGCGCCGGGCGATCGCCACGCCCATGCCGGCGATGGCGGCCTCTACGGTGAGCTGGTTGCGGTTGAAGGTGTAGCCGCGGCGCACGTTGACGCCTTCGCCGCCGATCGCTGCCAGATAGTGCTCCCACTCCGCATAGTCGTGGCTGCCGCGCCAGGCGGTGACGTCGTGCAGCAGCGGATAATAACCTAGCACATTGGGGTGGGTGAGCGGCGGTCGCCGGCGCAGCAGCTGCGGCGAGCAGACCGCGAAGATCTGCTCGTCGATCAGCGGCGTCGTCTGCAGCCCCGGGTAGTGGCCGTCGTTGAGATCGATCGCCAGGTCGAAACCGCCGTCGAGCAGCGAGAGGTTGCTGTCCTCGGCGCTGGCGTGCAGCTCGATCTCCGGAAAACGCGCCTGTAACCGCGGCAGTCGCGGCATCAGCCACTTGGCGAGAAACGACGGCAGACAGCGCAGGCGCATCACTCCGCTCATCACCCCGCCCCGCAGCCGGTCGACCTCGAGCCCTACGGCGTCGTAGGCCTGCGATACCACCCCGGCGAGCCGTTCACCCTCCTCGGTCAGCGCCAGCTGACGCGGCAGGCGTCGAAACAGCCGAAACCCCAGGCGATCCTCCAGCTGCTTGATCTGCTGGCTCACCGCGCCGGTGGTGACGTGCAGCTCCTCCGCCGCGCGGGTGAAGGAGAGGTGCCTGGCGCTGACGGCGAATACCTTCAGCCAAGCGTGGGTCTGGGAGTTGAGAGGGGTCAGCATGGTTTAGTCACGCTAAAAGGCTTGGCAGATTTAGTGGATTGAGACCGGTGTAACCGGCGGGCACACTGAAGTCAAACTACATTCCAGCCCATTTGCCAAGTCGCCGCCGTCATCGAACGCCGAACGCTTTCGAGACACTGGGTAGCGGGGATGCGACAGGGCGAAAGGAGAGCGTCATGACCCTCAGCGTATTCGACCTGTTCAAGATCGGTATCGGCCCCTCGAGCTCGCATACCGTCGGGCCCATGCAGGCGGCCTTCGAGTTCGTCGAGGCGCTGCGCGAGCGCACGCTGCTCGACGTGGTCGAGCGTGTCTCCATCACGCTCTACGGCTCGCTCAGCGCCACCGGCAAGGGGCACAATACGGATAGCGCGGTGCTCGGAGGGCTGATGGGCGAGCGCCCCATCTCGGTCGACCCGGACGACCTGGCGCTGAAGCTCGCCGCTCTCGAGCGCGACGGCGAATTGAGGCTCGGTGGCGTGCGCGGCGTCCGTTTCGACAGCGAGCGGGATATCCGCTGGTGCGACGAGATTCTCGACTACCACACCAACGCCATGCGCCTGGAGGCGTTCGACGCGGCCGGCAGTGTTTACGCCAACGTCTACTACTCCGTGGGCGGCGGCTTCGTCGTCGACGCCGAGCAGGCAGCGCACCAGGAGCCGGCGACGCCCACGGTGGCGCTGCCCTACGCCTTCAGAACCGGGGCCGAGCTGCTGGCGATCTGCCGGCGCGAGTCGATGTCGATCAGCGACGTGATGCTCGCCAACGAGAGCGTCTGGCGCAGCGAAGCCGAGACCCGCAGCCGGCTGTGGGAGATCTGGCTGGCGATGAAGGCGTGCGTCGACAGCGGGCTGGACCAGCAGGGCGTGCTACCCGGCGGACTCAACGTGCGTCGACGCGCGCCGTCGCTGCATCGCCATCTGCTGGCGCTGGATGACAAGAAGGGGCTCATCGCCGCCACCTTCTCGGCGATGGACTGGGTCAATCTCTTCGCCCTGGCGGTCAACGAGGAGAACGCCGCCGGCCGGCGCATGGTCACCGCGCCCACCAACGGCGCCGCGGGCATCGTACCGGCAGTGCTGCACTACTACATGAAGTTCGAGCCCGAAGCGTGCGAGCGCGACGTCGTGCGGTTTCTGCTGGCGGCGGGGGCGATCGGCATTCTCTGCAAGACCAACGCCTCCATTTCCGGGGCGGAGGTGGGCTGTCAGGGCGAGGTGGGCTCCGCCTGCGCCATGGCCGCCGCGGGGCTGGCCGAGCTGCTGGGCGGTACGCCGGAACAGGTCGCCAACGCCGCCGAGATCGGGCTCGAACACAACCTGGGGCTGACCTGCGATCCGGTGGCGGGGCTGGTTCAGGTGCCCTGCATCGAGCGCAATGCCATTGCCGCGGTGAAGGCGATCAACGCCGCGCAGATGGCGCTGCGCGGCGACGGCGAGCACTTCATCTCGCTGGACAAGGTGATCCGCACCATGCGAGACACCGGTCGCGACATGCAGGACAAGTACAAGGAGACCTCGCGGGGCGGGCTGGCCGTGAACACCATCGAGTGCTGACTCGCGGCGGTGTTCGACGTTACCGGAGCGCCGAGCGCGAACGTTTCGCGCGATAGGATCCTGAAAACACGAATCGAATCCGGCGGCCATAATCACGGATAACGACAAGGCGTCGTTGCTATGCCAATATCGCTGCTCTCCATCGGGTGTCGGCCGCATCGATGTCCGTAAAAAGACGATAAAGGCAAGGGGATATGAGCGAAGATAGTTGCATTACGCGTCATTTCGAGCACTACCGTACGCTCTCCAAGAACGACGAGGCTTTACTGGCGGGCCTCGAGCAGAGCCCGAGCAAGGTTCGCGCCGATCAGATCCTGTGGCAGGAGGGGGACACCGCGCGCGAGTTCTGCACGCTGAGCCGGGGCTGGGCCTACTCGTTCCGTCACATGGAGGACGGCTCGCGTCAGATTCTGGAAATCTACCTGCCAGGCGACATCATCGGGCTGCGCGAATTCGCCTTCAAGGAGCGCCTTGCCGGGGTCGCCATGCTCGAAGACGGCGTCGTCTGTCATTTCCCCCATCGCCGGCTGCTCAACGTCTTCCGCGAGTCGCTGACGCTATCAGCGATCTTCTTCGCCATCTCCTCGCATCAGCAGGCGCTGCTCACCGAGCGGCTGGTGAATCTGGCGCGCCGCAGCGCACGCCAGCGGCTGGCGCACCTCATCTACGAGATGTATGTGCGCCTCGCCCGCACGCGGGCCCGCGACGGCAACAGCATCCGGCTACCGCTCTCGCAGCAGCACCTGGGCGACGCTCTCGGCCTCTCCTCGGTTCACGTCAGCCGCACGCTGACCACCTTTCGCGAAGAGGGGCTGATCCTGCGGGCGCGACAGCGTATCGAACTGCCGGACCCCGACGCCCTGGCGCGAGAAGCGGAGTTCGCCGACGCCTACCTCAATGACGGTATCGCCCACTTCTTCACGACCGAGCGCGACGACTGACTCGCCTTCGCCTCGTGCGATCACCGGGCCATTCGATCAACGCTCCATCCGATCGACGGGCCCTTCGATCAGCTGTCCCCACGATCGATAGCCCACTCGCTCGGCGGGCGATGCGGCCCGCGACCGAGCCGTTCAATCGCCGAGCTGCTGGGCGAGAAAATCCACCAGCAGCCGAATCTTCGACGAGAGCTGGCGGTGCCGGGGATAGACTGCCCACACCGCCGTGTCGGTGAACTGGTAGCGGTCGAGCACCGACACCAGCTCCCCGCGGGCCAGCGCCTCTTCGACGTAGTAGTCCGGCAGCTGCGCCAGCCCCAGCCCCTTGCACGCCGCATCCAGCAGTGCCGGCCCCGAATTGCCCCGCCAGTTGCCGGAGACCTTGATCTCCCGGCGCCGGCCGTCCACCTGAAATAGCCAGCTGTCCCGCGAGCCCACCAGACAGCTGTGGTGGGTGAGCTCCGACAGGCTGTGAGGGGCGGGCATGCGCTGGAAGTAGTCCGGCGATCCCACCACGTACTCTCGCCGGTCGCACAGCCGCCGCGCCAGCAGGCTGGAATCCTTGAGTACGCCCATGCGGATCGCCACGTCGAAGCCTTCATCGATCAGCTCCACCGAGCGGTTGGTGAAGTGAAGGTGAACGTCCAGCTGTGGATAGCGGCGGTGGAAGTCGTTGACCAGCGGCGCGATGAAGCGCTCGCCGAACGTGGTCGCGCAGCTCAGCGCCAGCCGCCCTTGGGGCTGTGTCTGCAGCGCATTGAGCGCATCTTCGGCCTCGCGGAAACCATCGAGCAGCGCCCGGCAGTGCTCGAAGTAGACCGCACCGCCGTCGGTCAGTCGGATCTGGCGCGTGGTGCGGTAGAGCAGCGGCGTGCCCAGCTGCTGCTCCAGCTGGCTGACCTGACGGCTGACGTGTGAACTCGACACCTTCAGCGACGCCGCCGCGCGGGAGAACGTACCCAGGCGAACCACCGCGACGAAGGCCTCGATGCCATCCCAGCGTGACATGTGTGCTCCTCGGCGTCTGAATCCATTCGATGCGATGGATTATTGCACATCGGCAACAATCATCTGTCATGCATCGGGTTTATTGCCGGGGAGCGAGCGCCTAGACTGAGATCGATTCGGTCGACCCGCCGGCGAGACGTGGGCGACCCACCTCAGAAAGGAGACCAGACCATGAAATCCCGTGCTGCCGTAGCCTGGGAAGCGGGCAAACCGCTGACCCTGGAAGAGATCGACGTTCAAGGCCCCAAGGCGGGAGAAGCGCTGGTGCGCATGGTCGCGACCAGCGTCTGCCACACCGACGCCTACACGCTCTCCGGCAAGGATCCGGAAGGGCTCTTTCCCTCGGTTCTGGGCCACGAAGGGGCCGGTATCGTCGAGGAGGTCGGTGAAGGCGTCGAAGGGCTCAAGCCCGGCGATCACGTCATTCCGCTCTATACCGCCGAGTGCGGCAAGTGCAAATTCTGCCTCTCCGGCAAGACCAACCTCTGCAGCGCCGTGCGCGCGACGCAGGGCAAGGGCCTGATGCCGGACGGCACCACGCGCTTCTCGAAGGACGGTCAGTCGCTGCACCACTACATGGGCACCTCGACCTTCTCCGAGTACACCGTGGTGCCGGAAGTGTCGCTGGCCAAGGTCTCCAAGGAAGCGCCGCTAGACAAGATCTGCCTGCTCGGTTGCGGCGTCACCACCGGTATCGGCGCGGTGCTCAACACCGCCAAGGTCGAGCCGGGTGCGACCATTGCGGTCTTCGGCCTCGGCGCGATCGGCCTGGCCGTGATCCAGGGCGCCCAGATGGCCAAGGCGGGGCGCATCATCGCCATCGACGTCAATCCGGACAAGTTCGAGATGGCGCGCCAGTTCGGGGCCACCGACTTCGTCAACCCGAAGGACTACAGCGATCCGATCCAGCAGGTGATCGTCGACCTGACCGACGGCGGCGTCGACTACTCGTTCGAGTGCATCGGCAACGTCAACGTCATGCGTTCGGCACTGGAGTGCTGCCACAAGGGGTGGGGCGAGTCGATCATCATCGGCGTTGCCGGTGCCGGCGAAGAGATCTCGACACGACCGTTCCAGCTGGTGACCGGACGCGTCTGGAAAGGCTCCGCCTTTGGCGGCGTCAAGGGGCGCTCCGAGCTGCCGGACTACGTCCAGCGCTACATGGATGGCGAACTGATGATCGACGAGTTCGTCACTCAGGACATGAAGTTCGAGCAGATCAACGAAGCGTTCGACCTGCTGCACGCGGGCAAGAGCATCCGAACCGTTCTGCATTTTTGATTTATCGCGCCCGAGGCCGCGCGAAAAGTCAGAGCCATGCTGGCCTCGGAGCATTATGGAGAGTCGCTCTGGCGCCGGTTTAGGCGCGCATGAAAAGCGGCGCACGAGGAGAGGAGAATCGCATGTCGATGAGCGAACAGCTGGAGCTGGTCTCGGCCACGAAGAGCCACGGTGGCTGGGTCAAGCGCTACAAGCACTACTCGCGGGCGCTGGACTGCGACATGATCTTCGCGATCTATCTGCCGCCGCAGGCCGAAGAGGATCGGGTGCCGCTGCTGTGGTGGCTCTCCGGACTCACCTGCAACGACGAGAACTTCATGCAGAAGTCCGGCGCGCAGCGCACCGCCGCCGAACTCGGTATCGCCATCGTCTGCCCGGATACCAGCCCCCGCGGCCTGGACCTGCCGGGCGAGCACGAGAGCTACGACTTCGGCTCCGGAGCGGGGTTCTACCTCAACGCCAAGGTCGAACCGTGGTCGCGGCACTACCGCATGTACGACTACGTGACCGAAGAGCTGCCCTCCGTGGTGCGGCTGCACTTTCCGGTCAACGGTCGCGAGTCGATCAGCGGCCACTCCATGGGCGGCCACGGCGCACTGGTACTGGCACTGCGTCAGCCCGGTCGCTACGCCGCGGTGTCGGCGTTCGCGCCGATCGTCAACCCGACCCAGGTGCCCTGGGGCCAGAAGGCATTCGAGAACTATCTCGGTGACGACGTCGGCCTGCGCACCCAGTACGACGCCTGCGAGCTGGTGGCACGGGGCTCCTCGCGCCAGCCGCTGTTCATCGATCAGGGCGAGGCGGACAACTTCCTCGACGAGCAGCTCAAGCCGGAGCGTCTGGAAGCCGTGTGTGAAGAGCACGATCACCCGCTGACGCTGCGTCGGCATCCGGGCTACGATCACAGCTACTTCTTCATCGCTAGCTTCATCGATGAGCACCTGCGCTATCACGCCGAGCGGCTTCGCGCCTAGCTTGATGCTTAGCCCTGACGCCTGGGCTAGATGCCTGGCCCCGACGCCCGAGTCTGACTCGGGCGCCGTCGACTCAAAGACCCGCGATCCGTCGCGGGTCTTTTTTTATGGCTAGTTAGCCGCTGGTCGCTGGTCAATGGAGGCCGTCGAAGGCGCGCTGGATACGAGCCGTCGGCGGCGACGTTCCCTTGAAGAGCGAATTGAAGAGTGAATTGAAGGGTGATGCCTCACGGCCCTGGCCGTACAGCCGCAGAGATACCTGGCACGAGGCGGCCGCGGCCGTGGTGGCCTCCCATCAAAACGGGCCGGTGGGTCAGCCGCGTTCGGTGTCACCTTGTGCACGGAGAGTGTCGCTTGGTGTCAAGCCGGCGCCGGGCATTACGTCATAGTAGCGGGCAGTCCGTGTCGTCGACCCCTCGTCAAGCGATTGTCGCCGTCACGCTCTTCCGACGACCGCCAGAGGTGCTTTCGATGCTACGACGCCAGACCGTTGTCCACTCACTCGCCGCCGCAACGCTGGTTGCGACCGGCAGCGCCCACGCCGCTCTCGATACCGTGCGCTTCGGCGTCTCGCCCTGGCCCGGGGTCACCGTCAAGACTGAAGTCGCCGCGCAGCTGCTCGAGGCGATGGGCTACGAGACCCGCCAGAACGAGCTGGCCGTCGGCGTCATCATGAACGGGCTCGTCAACGATCAGCTCGACGTCTATCTCGGCAACTGGTATCCGGTGCAGGAGGCGATGACCGAGCCGCGTCTTGCCGATGGCACGCTCGCCCACCCCGCGAAGAACATCAGCAACGCCAACTCCGGCCTGGTGGTTCCCGAGTACGTCCATGCGGCGGGTGTGGAGAGTGTGGCCGACCTGACGCGCTACCCGGAGCGTTTCGACGGCGAGATCCAGGGAATCGAGGCGGGAACCGGCATCAACGACGCCATTCTCGCGGCCATCGAAACCGACAAGGCGGGGCTCGGCGACTGGCAGCTCAAGGAAAGCTCGACGGCGGCGATGCTCGCCTACGCCGATCAGAAGATCGAGGCCGAGGAGTGGGTGACGTTCGTGGGCTGGGAGCCGCACTGGATGAACGTCAACTACGACCTCTACTACCTGAAGGATAGCGACGACAGCGGCGTGGCGGACATTCTCAGCACCGTGTGGACGCTGGTGCCGGGCACGCTCGAGAGCGACGATGCCAATCTCTATCGCTTTCTGTCGCAGTTCACGGTGGATATCGAAGAGCAGAACGACTGGGTCTATCAATACAGCCACGAAGAGCGGCCGGCCGATGAGGTGGCCAGCGAGTGGATTCGTGACCACGACGCTACCGTCGCCGAGTGGCTCGACGGCGTGACGACGACCGATGGCGAGCCGGCGATCGATGCCGTTCGCGCCCGGGGCGAGAGCTAGCGGGGCGTTCCGACCGAGGCGGCGTGAGCGACAGACCCGGGTGAAGACGCGGCGTCGTTCGCGATCCGTTCGCCAATGGCCGCGCAGAACGCCCCCCAGGCGTGATGCATGGCGTCCAGTTCGGCGTGGCCGTGCAGCGCCGAATGCACCATATCAGGGGCACAGCGATAACCCACTGATGCGCCGGCGGCACGCCACTGCGTGACGGCCTGCTCCAGCGGCCGGGTCAGCGGATCGCGCTCCACGGCGAGCGCCTCGATGGCGGGGGCGGGAGGAACGGCCGGGTCGATCGCCGGCACGGTGGGCGCGGCCATCTCCCACAGCGCCAGCACGTCGGCACGCGAGAGCAGCGGGCCATCCGGCCCCAGCGTCTCGGGCGTCGGTGTCCCTAGTACGGGATAGATGAGACCGAGCACGCTGGAGAAGGCATCGAGGTGAGCGACATCGTGGGCCAGCCGGCCGCCGGCGCTGTCCCCGATGAGGGCGGCGGGGGAGGCGGCGTTCACCACCGCGCGACAGTCCGCCAGCGCCTCGGCGTAGCTCGCCTCCGGCAGCCGACGATAGTCGACGCTGATCACCTCGCGGGCGAGCCGCGCGGCCAGATCGGCGGTGATGCCGTGGTGACTCTGGGTCGAGCCGAGATTCCAGCCGCCGCCGTGCAGATAGACCACCGGCGCGCCGTCGCCGTCGGCGAAAACGAAGCGGCGTACCTCCACGCCAGCGAGGCGCTCGGCCTCGACCCGCAAACCGGGCGGGTCCGGCGGACGGTGCGTGCGGTGCAGCGCGTCGTAGAGCCGCCGACGCTCGGCCAGCGGGGCGGCGGCGCTGGCATCGAGCGTCGACAGACGACGAATGAACGATTCGATCGGCATGCGAGACTCCCTGTCGGCGGTACTCGCCGACGCAGCGCGGCAAGCCCTTGTTATACTGGCAAGCCTACTCCCGAGCTCGAGCGCTTTCCATGACGTCAGGCTGGCCCCGCAGGCTGCTGCGCTACTCTTTGATCGCCATGGCGGCCTTCGTCGGGCTGTCGGTGCTGTTCGTGCTGCTGTTTCGTTTCGTGCCGGTGTTCGGCTCGATGGTGATGGCCGAGCGCAAGGTCGCCTCCTGGTTCGACGGCGAGAACCTGCAGATTCACCAGCAGTGGACGCCGTGGGAGCGGCTGTCGGACAACGCCAAGCTGGCGGTGATGGCGGGGGAGGATCAGCGCTTTCCCGAGCACTGGGGGTTCGATGTCGCCCAGATCAAGCGCTCGCTGACGAACTGGTCCGACGGCGGTAGCCTGCGCGGCGCCAGCACCCTGAGCCAGCAGACGGCGCGCAATCTCTTTCTCTGGACCGGGCGCAGCTGGATCCGCAAGGGGCTGGAGGCGTGGTTCACCCTGCTGATGGAGGCGCTCTGGCCCAAGCAGCGCATTCTCGAGGTTTATCTCAACATCGCGGAGTGGGATACCGGCGTCTTCGGTCTGGAAGCCGCCGCAGAGCGCTACTTCAACACCTCCGCCGCCAGCCTCAGCGTCTCTCAGGCAGCGCGGCTCGCGGCCATTCTGCCCAATCCGCGCGGGCGCAGCGCGTCGCAGCCCTCCGCTCAGGTGAGCCAGCGCGCCGCCTGGATCGAGCGCCAGATGCGCAACCTCGGGGGTACCGCCTTTCTGGGCAGGCTCGACTGAGCGGCGCGCGTCCGGCCGCTCCCTTCTCTGGTCTATTCCTTCTCTGGCCGATATTGCCTATAGCCGATCCATTCTTGGGTCTGCCTCCTCGCTGGTCCCTGTCTCGCCGGTCCCTGTCTCGCCGGCCTTCGTTCCGTCGGTGCCTTTCTCGTCGACACTTCGGCGGGCGGCTCGCTTTCCTTCGATTCCCGGTCTACCGGTCCTCGTGCGACCAGCCCTCGAGCACCGCATCGCGTTTCTCCAGCAGATGACGGCGCATCAGCTCACCCAGCTCAGCGGCATCGCGACGCTCCAGGGCGGCAAGCATCGCTTCGTGCTCCTCGACGGCCTTTTGCCACTTGGCTGCCGAGCGGTTGGAGGAGAGCCGTAGCGGGTGCAGGCGCCGGTTGAGAGCGAGATACGTTTCACGAAGTTCGTCGTTGCGTGCCGCGCGGTTGATCAGGTCGTGAATGCGCTGATTGGCGCGATAGTACCGGGGGAGATCCCGGCGCGCCCAGTACGCCATCATCTCGGCGTGCTCGGCGCGGATCGCGGCGATCTCGGACTCGGTGACGCGCTCGCAGGCGAGCTCGGCGGAGAAGCGTTCCAGCGCACTCATCAGCTCGAAGGCGTCGTCGATCTCGGCGCGGGTCATCCGCGTGACGAAAGCGCCGTGATGGGGCGAGAGCGTCACCAGTCGCTGCGAGGCCAGCACGCGAAGCGCCTCCCGCAGGGGCGTGCGCGAGACCTCCAGCCGGGCGGCGAGAGCGACTTCGTTGAGCCGCTCGCCGGGGGCGAGTTCGCCTTCGATGAGCATGTCGTGAAGGCGCTCCACGATGCGGTCGTGAAGCGTGGCACGGGCGATCTTCAGCGGCGGCGAGGCGGGGGCGCTCTCGTTCGATGGGGGCATGGCGGGAATCCTTCGCGATTCAGGGCCTGGCGAGAGGCGGCCCGGGTCAGTGTCGAAGCGACGGCGCCGCTGACGTCTTCTTGCTCTTCATCTTTTACCACCGCCGGCGTCCTTTATCGCCGTCACTGGGGGCTGTCTCGCGCGAGTCACGCAGGCTGATTCCCTGCGCGCAGGGTGACGTTGGACTTATGTCGCGGTAGGTGGCCCGGATATTCTCGTGCATATTGCGTAATGAATGCAAAAAACAGTGAATGACGGTGCCGTTGCCGTCGTCTCCACTCGCCGTTCGCGACGCCTTCCCAGGAGAGACCCCATGCTGACGCTCGATCGACACCCCTCCGGCCGTCACTTCCTGCAGATCCCCGGGCCGTCGCCGGTGCCGGACCGAATTCTGCGGGCAATGAGCCTGCCCACCATCGATCACCGCGGCCCGGAGTTCGGCGAAATCGGACTCGAGCTGCTGGGCAAGATTCAACGGATCTTCAAGACCGAGCATCCGGTAATCATCTATCCCGCCTCGGGGACCGGGGCGTGGGAGGCGGCGCTGGCCAATACGATGAGCCCGGGGGATGCGGTGCTGATGTTCGAGACCGGTCACTTCGCCTCGCTCTGGCGACAGATGGCGCGGCGATTGGGGCTCGAGCCGGAATTCATCGAGCTGGACGAGGCCCAGCGCTGGCGCTACGGGGTACAGGCGGACCGAATCGAGGCGCGCCTGCGCGAGGATCGCGAGCACCGGCTGAAGGCGGTCTGCGTGGTGCACAACGAGACCTCGACCGGGGTCACCAGCGACATCGCTGCGGTGCGACGTGCCATCGATGCCGCCGGTCATCCGGCGCTTCTGATGGTGGATACCATTTCGGGACTTGCCAGCGCCGACTATCGCCACGACGAGTGGGGCGTCGACGTCACCGTCTCCGGCTCGCAGAAGGGGCTGATGCTGCCGCCGGGCATCAGCTTCAACGCGCTCTCGCCGAAGGCGATGGAGCGGTCCAAGCGGGCGACGCTACCGCGAAGCTTCTGGGCCTGGGACGAGATTCTCGCTGCCAACGCCACGGGCTACTGGCCCTATACCCCCAATACCAATCTGCTCTACGGCCTCAACGAGTCGCTGGACATGCTGCTCGACGAGGGGCTCGACAATGTCTTTGCCCGTCACGAGCGCTGGGGCGAAGGGGTCCGCCGGGCGGTCCACGCCTGGGGGCTTGCGATCCAGTGCCAGGAGCCCGCGCTCTACTCGCCGGTACTCACCGGCGTGGTCATGCCGGAAGAGATCGATGCCGATCAGGTTCGTCGCACGATCTACGAGCGCTTCGATCTCTCGCTGGGTACGGGGCTTGGGCGCGCCAAGGGGCGGATGTTCCGTATCGGCCATCTCGGCGACTGCAACGACCTCACCCTGATCGCCACGCTCGGCGGCTGCGAGGCCGGGCTCAAGCTCTGTGGCGTCGAGCTGTTCGGCAGCGGGATGCAGGCCGCCCTCGAGTTCTTCGCCGACAACCCCGCTCCGGGGACGCCGGCCAACCCCAACGCGTCGCGCGATCGCTAGGGAGTGCCCATGAACGTCATCACCCAACGGCCGACGCCTTCGGGCAGCGCCCCATCGGACACTGCGACCTCGGCCAGCGCCACGCTGGAGACGCTAGAGCGGCGGCTGCGTCGTGAGCTCCGTGGCGAGGTGGCGTTCGACGTCGGTGCCCGGGGCCGCTACGCCACCGACGCCTCCATCTATCAGATGATGCCGCTCGGCGTGGTGGTGCCGCGGCATCAGGAGGATCTGGCGCTGGCGCTGGAGATCGCCCGCGAGGCGGGTGTAGCAGTGCTGCCGCGGGGTGGCGGAACGAGTCAGTGCGGCCAGACCGTCAACGAGGCACTGGTGATCGATACCAGCCGCTGGCTCACCGGGATCGGCAATCTCGACCTCGACGCGCGTACGGTCGAGGTGGAGCCCGGCGTGGTACTCGACCATCTCAACGCCTGGCTCAAGCCCCACGGGCTCTGGTTTCCGGTGGACGTGTCGACCTCGGCGCAGTGCACCCTCGGCGGCATGGCCGGCAACAACTCCTGCGGCTCCCGATCGATCCGCTACGGCAACATGGTCCACAACGTCGCAAGCCTCGACGCCACGCTGGCGGACGGTCGCGACGCCCGCTTCGGCTATCTCGACGAGATCGCCCCTGGCTCGCCGCTGAGCGGACTCGCCGACTCGGTGATCGCGATCGCCCGGCGGGAGGCGACGGCGATCCGCGAGCACTATCCGCAGGTACTTCGCCGCGTAGGCGGCTATAACCTCGACTTTCTCGACTGTCGCAACCCCATCCCCTACGACGCCGCCGGGCGCGCCAACCTGGCGCATCTGCTGATCGGCTCGGAGGGGACGCTGGCGTTCACGCGCCGGTTGACGCTGAAGCTCTCGCCGCTGCCGGTTCACAAGGTGCTCGGCGTCATCAACTTCCCCACTTTCTACCAGGCGATGGACATGACCCAGCACATCGTCGCGCTGGGGCCGGCGGCGGTGGAGCTGGTGGACGGCACCATGATCGAGCTGGCGCTGGAGAATCCGGCGTTTCGCCCCACCGTGGAGAAATCCCTGATCGGCCGGCCGGATGCGCTGCTGCTGGTGGAGTTCGCCGGTGAAAACCACGACGAGCAGCGGGTGCAGCTCGCAAGGCTCGAAGAACTGATGGGGGATCTCGGCCTGCCCGGTAGCGTCGTCGGGTTGACCAGCGCGAGCGAGCAGGCGGCGCTCTGGAACGTGCGCAAGGCGGGGCTCAACATCATGATGAGCATGAAGGGCGACGGTAAGCCGGTCTCCTTCATCGAGGACTGCGCGGTGCCGCTGGAGCATCTGGCCGAGTACACCGATCAGCTCACCGAGGTCTTTCGTCGACACGGCACCGAGGGTACCTGGTACGCCCATGCAAGCGTCGGCACGCTGCACGTCAGGCCGATCCTCGATATGCGCCGTGGCGGGGCCGAGCACATGCGCGCCATCGCCGAGGAGGCCGCGGCGCTGGTGCGTCGCTACAAGGGCGCCTACTCCGGGGAGCACGGCGACGGTATCTGCCGCGGCGAGTGGATCGCCTGGCAGTTCGGCGATGCACTCAACGCCGCCTTCGGCGAGATCAAGCGACTGTTCGACCCCGACAACCGCTTCAATCCCAACAAGATCGTCGATCCGCCCAAGATGGACGACGCGCGCCTTTTCCGCTTTCCCAGCGATCACCGGATCATCCCCGTCGCCACCGAACTCGACTGGTCCGCCTGGAACGTCACCCGCGACCCGGCGAGTGGCGAGCAGGGGGCGCCGGGCAGCGGCGGCGATCCGGCCCACGGCCTCGCCAAGGCGGTGGAGATGTGCAACAACAACGGCCACTGCCGCAAGTTCGACGCCGGTACCATGTGCCCGAGCTATCGCATCAGCCGCGACGAGCGCCACGTCACCCGCGGGCGAGCCAATACCCTGCGCCTGGTGCTCTCCGGCGCGGTCGGGGAGGAGGGCCTCGCCAGCGACGAGGTCGCGGAAACCCTCGATCTCTGCGTCTCCTGCAAGGGGTGCAAGCGCGACTGCCCGACCGGCGTCGACATGGCCAAGTTCAAGATCGAGGCGCGCGCGGCGCGGCTCAAGGTGAAGGGCCTCGGGCTGCGCGAGCGCCTGGTCTCGGCGCTGCCGCGCTACGCGCCGTGGATGCGCGGCGTCGGCGGCGTCGGCGGCGTCGGCGGTCTCGCCGCGCGTCTGGAGCGCGTTGCCTGGCTCGGCGGGCGGGCCAAGCGCGCCCTCGGCTTCGCCGAGGCGCGAACGCTGCCGGTCTTCGGCGGCGACTTTCTCCGCGCGGCAGGGCGGGAAGCGCGCGCCGCCGGTGACGGCTCACTCGGCTCTCGAGCCGGCGATACCCCGGCGGGCGAAGTGCTGCTGTTCGTCGATACCTTCAACAACTACTTCGAGCCTGACAATGCCCGTGCCGCCCGGCGAGTACTGGAGGCGGCGGGGTATCGGGTCCATCTCAACCGGCGCAAGCGGACGCGACCGCTCTGCTGCGGGCGGACCTATCTCGCCGCCGGGCGCGTGAGCGAGGCGAAACGCGAGGCCGAGCGCACCCTGGAGGCGCTGATGCCCTACGTCGAGCGGGGCGTGAAGATCGTCGGCCTCGAGCCGTCTTGCCTGCTGACGCTACGTGACGAGTTTCTCCATTACGGCTTCGGCGCGCAGGCAGAGCGTCTGGCCGCGGCGTCCCAGCTTTTCGAGGAGTTTCTGGTCGCCGAGCGCGAGGCGGGGCGGTTCGCTCTCGATTTCGCGCCGCTCGCCGTCTCCCGGGCGCGGATACACGGCCACTGCCACCAGAAAGCGTTCGATGCGTTCTCGCCGGTGATGACCGTGCTCGGCTGGATTCCCGATTTCGAGGCCACGCCCATCGTCTCCTCCTGCTGCGGGATGGCGGGGAGTTTCGGCTACGAGGCGGAACATTACGAGGCCTCGCAGCAGATGGCGGAGCTTTCGCTGCTGCCGGCGATACGCGAGTCTGCCGAAGACGTCTGGATCGTCGCCGATGGCACCAGCTGTCGCCATCAGATTCGCGACGGCGCCGCTCGCGAGGCGCTTCATGTCGCACGGATACTCGAAGCCGCCCTGCCGGCGTCGTGAGCGCTCGCCGGCGTGGGGTAGGCCGCGGGACCGCGCCAGAGCTGTCAATCGCCAACCAAAATCGCTAGCCTGAACTCGATGCCGGTCGTCACCGACGCCCGGCATTCGCGCGTCTGGCAACCGACGTCGGCGACGCTCGAAGAACTGACTGACCCCGACGCCATGCCTGCGCTAACGACAACAATAGCGATAGGGCGAACGGTTCATGAACAACCTCGGACTCGGCGATTTCGCCGTCATTGCGGTCTATTTCCTCATCGTCACCGCCATCGGCTACAAGACGGCGCGCGGACGCACCACACCGGACGAGCTGTTTCTGGCCGGGCGCACGCTCGGGCCGATGGCGATCGGCTTTTCGCTGTTCGCCTCCAACATCTCCTCGGACACGCTGATCGGCCTGCCGGGGGCGGCGTATCAGCACGGTATCTCGGCGGCCAACTACGAGTGGATGGCCGGGGTGGTGCTGATGTTCGCGGCGATCTTCGTGCTGCCGGTGCTGATGCGGGCCCGCGTCACCACCATGCCGGAGCTGATGGAGCGACGCTTCGACTCCCGGCTGCGCAAGTATCTCTCGGTGATCACGCTCTTTCTCTCGATCATCCTGGATACCGCCGGCACGCTCTACGCCGGCGGGCTGATCGTCACGACCTTCATCCCCGGCACCAACCTGTGGCAGGTGTGTGCGCTGCTGGCGCTGTTCACCAGCGTCTACACCGCCTTCGGGGGACTCAAGGCGGTGGTCTACACCGACGTGCTGCAGGCGGTGGTGCTGATCGGCGGCTCGGCAGCAATGACCTGGATCATCTTCGGCGAGTTCGACCACAGCTGGAGCAACGTCAAGGAAGCGGTGAGCCCCGAGCGACTCTCGCTGATCCGTCCCCTCGACGATCCGAGCGTGCCCTGGCTCGGACTCATTACCGGCGTGCCGATCGTCGGCTTCTACTACTGGGCGATGAACCAGTACGTGGTGCAGCGCCTGCTCGGGGCGCGGGACATCCGCGCCGCCGGACGCGCCTCGATCTTCGCCGCCGCGCTCAAGCTGCTGCCGATCTTCATCATGACGATCCCCGGGGCGATGGTGGTGCCGCTGCTGCCGGGGCTCGAGCATCCCGATCAGGTCTATCCCACCATGGTGGCGGAGTTCACTCCCGTGGGACTCACCGGGCTGATCCTGGCGGGACTCATCGCCGCGCTGATGTCGACGCTCTCCTCGACCCTCAACGCGTCGGCGACGCTACTCACCGTGGACTTCATCCAGCCGGCGCGACCCAAGCTGAGTGACGCCGAGCTCGCCAAGTGGGGGCGTATCTGCACCTTCGGGCTGGCGGCGATCGCCGCGCTCTGGGGGCCGATGATCCAGTACTTCTCCGGTCTCTGGACCTACCTGCAGCAGGTGTTCGCTTTCGTCGCCTCGCCGTTGGTAGCGACCTTCCTCATGGGACTCTGGTTCAAGTCGCTGGGCCCCTCGGCGGCGCTGCGCGGGCTGGGGTGCGGTCACGCCCTGAGTGCGGTGCTGTTCGTGCTGGTGGAGACCGGGGTGCTGCCGATCCACTTCACCATCATCGGCGGCATTCTGTTCGTCGCCACGGCGCTTTTCACCGCGCTCTGGGCCAGGTTGCTGGGCACTCGCGACACGCCGGCGCCGGGTGATGCGCGCATTGCGCTGCTGGCCAAAGAAGGATTGGAGCGGGTGCCGCGGGATGTCATGATCGGCATCGTTATCGTCTCTGTCCTGACCGCGGCCATCGTCTATGTGCTGCGGTAGTGACCGTTCACCCGCGAGGAATTTTCCGCCATGGATGTCATCCGTCTCGCTATCGTCGGCTACGGCAAGATCGCCCGCGATCAGCATCATCCGGCCATCGACGCCAACGACAGCTACCGCCTGAGCGCGGTTGCCAGCCGTAACGCCGAGGTCGCCAACACCGCCAACTTCGAGTCGCTCGACGCGCTGTTGAAAGCGGGGCCGACGATCGACGCGGTATCCCTCTGCACCCCGGCGAGCGTGAGAACCGCCCAGGCGCGGCTGGCGATGGCCCACGGCAAGCACGTGATGCTGGAGAAGCCGCCGGGGGCGACGCTTGCGGAGATCGAGACGCTGCGCGAGGACGCCCACCGCTGCGGCGTGACGCTGTTCGCTAGCTGGCACTCCCGCCACGCCTACTGCGTGGCGCCGGCGCGACGCTGGCTCGCCACGCGCAAGATTCGCCGCGTCGACATCGAGTGGAAGGAGGACGTTCGCGTCTGGCACCCGGGGCAGGCGTGGATCTGGGAGCCGGGCGGTATGGGCGTGTTCGACCCCGGCATCAACGCGCTCTCCATCGTCACCGCGATTCTGCCGCGGCCGTTCCATCTCACCGACGCCGAACTCCAGATGCCGGGCAACTGCCAGACGCCCATCGCCGCCTCGCTGGACTTCGTCGACGGCGTCAACATGCCGATTCACGCCGAGTTCGACTTCCGCCAGACCGGAACGCCGCCGATCTGGGAGATTCACGTCGAGACCGACGAAGGGCGCCTGACCCTCTCCGAAGGCGGCAGCCGGCTCTCCATCGACGGCGAGGAAGTGGACGCCGGCCCGGACGTCGAATATCCCGGGCTCTACGAGCGCTTTGCCTCACTGATCCAGAAAGGCGAGTCCGATGTCGACGTCGCCCCCTTCCGCCACGTCGCCGACGCGCTGATGCTGGGTCAGCGACGCACGGTGGAAGATTTCATCGAATAACGGGTCTCGACGCTGCGCTGGCGACAGCGCAGCTCGGAACGAAAAACCGCGACACGGTCGCGGTTTTTTTGTGTGCCCAAGTCAGGCTTCTCCTGCGGCTCGCGGCTCGCGGCTCGCGGCTCGCGGCGTCAGCCGCTCATCGCCCGGGGAAGATAGAGCACGATCTCCGGCACCAGGCGCATCAATACGATGGCGGCGAGCATCAGCAGGAAGAACGGCAGCGTCGCCTTGGCGATGGTGAAGATGTTCTTGCCCGTCAGCCCCTGGATCACGAACAGGTTGAAGCCCACCGGCGGCGTGATCTGCGAGATCTCCACCACGATCACCAGATAGATGCCGAACCAGATCGGATCGATGCCGGCGGCGTCGATCAGCGGCATGACGATCGACGTCACCAGCAGGATCAGCGAGATGCCGTCGAGAAAGCAGCCCAGCACCAGCAGAAACAGCGTCAGCACGATCAGCAGAACATTCGGCGACAGACCCAGCTCGCCAATCGCGGTGGCGAGCTGCGCGGGTAGCTGGGTGAAGCTCATCGCCGAGGAGAGAAACGACGCGCCGGCGATGATGAAGGCGATCATGCAGGACGTTCTGAGCCCCGCGAACATCGATTCCAGAAAGATTCCGCGGTCGAAGTGGCCGTTGAGTCGGGCGATCAACATCGACAGCACCACGCCGATGGCCGCGGCCTCGGTGGGCGAGGCGACGCCGCCGTAGATGCTCCCCAGAATGCCGCCGATCAGTGCCAGCAGCGGCAACAGCTGCCAGCTGTGACGAATCTTGTCGGCGAGCGACAGCGTCGGCTCGGCATGGCCCGCGCCGCCGTTGCGGCCGGCGGTCAGCGACCAGATCACCAGATAGCCCATGAACAGCCCGAGCAGCAGCACACCCGGGCCGACCCCCGCCATGAACAGCCGCGAGATCGACTGCTCGGTGACCACGCCGTAGACGATCATCATGATCGACGGCGGAATCAGCAGCCCCAGCGTGGAGGCGCTGGCCAGCGTGCCCACCGCCAGCGTCTCGCTGTAGCCGCGGCGTTCGAGTTCCGGCAGCGTCATCTTGCCGACCGTCGCGCAGGTGGCGGCGGAGGAGCCGCAGACCGCGGCGAACAGGCCGCTGCCGATGATGTTCGAGTGCAGCAGACGCCCGGGGATTCGGTTCAGCCAGGGCGACAGCGCGCGGAACATGTTGTCGGCGAGGCCGGAGCGGAAAAGGATCTCGCCCATCCACACGAACATGGGTAGCGCGGTGAGATCCCAGCCGTAGCTGGCGCCCCAGAAATCCGAGGCGAGAATGGGGCCGACATCGAAGGTCGTGAACGCGCTCAGCGCGATCCAGCCGGTGCCGAGCAGGGCGAAGGCGATCCAGACGCCGCCGCCGAGCAGAACGGCGAGCGTCGAAAGGGTGGCGAGACTGAGCGTCAGCACGGGCGGGCACCTGCAACGATAGGAGAAGGGAAGGCGCCAGAGCGCAGCGGCGCGGTAGTGGCGTTCGGGAGTCGCGTCGCCGGCATCATCCCTCTCCGCTCAGGTCGTGGCTGTCGCCGGGCGGCGAGAAACGCGATGGGGCGACGACGGCCTGGTGCAGCGTGCCGATGAGCGCCTCGAGCAGCGCCAGGCAGAGCAGCAGCAGCCCGACGACCAGCACCGATTGGGGTATCCAGAGCGGAATCGCCAGCAGCCCGGCGGAGACATCACCGTACTCGAGGCTTTCGTTCACCAAGCCGACGAGCTCCCAGCTCAGTAGCACCGTGAGCGCCAGCGAGACCGCCAGACAGGCGACTTCGCTCCACACCCGAATGCGAGGCGCGAGCTTCGAGACGATCAGCGTGACCCGGATGTGGGCGTGATGACGAAAGGTGTAGGCGAGGCTGAGAAAGGTCGCGCCGACGAGCAGATAGGCGGCGATCTCCGACACGCCACTGATTTCATAGCCGAGCCGCCCGGCGCCGAAAGCCACCAGCCCCGCATCGAGGCAGCGCAGCAGCACCTGGGCGGTGACGAGGGCGCAGATCGCCATCATGCAGACGGCCGCACCCCACGCCCCGAGCCGATAGAGGGGGTCGAATCGATACGTCATGAGAGACTCCGCGCTGAGTGAGCGGGTGGGAGCGGCGCCCCGGCCGGGAAGTCAGGGCGCGCTCGGCGGCGTTACTGGGACTGACGCTCGCGGTAGCTCTCGATCAGCGCTTCGGCCTGATCCCCGGCGCGCGCCTGCCACGCCTCGAACAGCGTGTCGCCGGCGGCGTTGAGGTCCGCCTGCAGGGTCTCGCTCGGTTCGCTGACGCTGACACCGTGGGATTCGAGCGCTTCGCTGCTTTCGGTGCCGTCCTCACGGCTCATCTCCCAGCCGCGGCGCTCGGCCTCGGCGGCGGCGTCGAGCACGGCCTGCTGGGTCGCCTCGTCGAGGCGGTCGAATTCGCGCTGGTTGACGAAGACGATGTTCTTGGGCAGCCAGAGCTTGGCGTCGCTGTAGTGCGAAACGTAGTCCCAGGCGGCCATCGAGTTGCCGGTGGAGACCGAGGTGATCATGGCATCGACGCGCCCCGTACTGAACGCCGTGGGAATGTCAGCCTCTTCGGTCTGGGTGGGAATGCCGTCGAGGTTCTCGACGAAACGCTGGGTGTTGATGTTGGGCGCACGCACGCGCAGCCCCTCGAACTGCGAGGCATCGGTGAGTTCGAAGTCGGTATAGATGCCCTGGGCCGGCCAGGCGACCGCGTAGAGCGGCATCAATCCCTCGTCGGCGAACAGCTCGGTGATGATCGGTTTGGACGCCTGCCACAGATCGAAGGCGTCTTCATAGCTGGTGGCGAGCCCGGGGAGGGTGTCGACTTCGTAGATCGGCGACTCGTTGGAGAGCGTGGAGAGAAATATTTCGCCGGCCTGCACCGTACCGCGGCGCACCGAGGGTTTGATCTCGGCGTGGCTGATCAGCGAGCCACCGCTGTGAACGTTGATCGTCAACTCGCCATCCGTGGCCTCGGCGACGTCTTCGGCGAACGCTTGGGTGTTCTGCGTGTGGAAGCTGGCATCGCCGTAGGGCGTGGCCAGGTTCCACTGGGCGGCGCCGGCCGATGTCGCAAGCGTGAGTGCGCTGGCCGTCAGCCCGCAGATCAGGGGAAGGTGTCGCATCGTATCGCCCTCGAGTTGTTGTTGAGTGAGGCGGTTGGAGTGCTGTTGCGCCGGGCGTCGTCTCCATGGGAGTCGACGACCGGCGCCGCAATCATTCTTCGGGGACGGCGTCGATCAGGTCAAATCGTTAATTCTTATGTCGAGTATCGGTCAAGACTTTCACCCGCGGGCACGGGTCGCCCACGCGGTGGGCGTCGGCGTATCGGGTCGCGCACGCCTGCGCCAGCTGAGTCACCCGGTGACAGAAGCTGGGATAGTTGCTGGTACGCCAGATCGCGTCGTAGACCATCGCCGGTAGCGGCACCGGCAGGTCCAGGCGCAATAGCTCGCCCCGCTCGCACGCATCGGCGACGGTGGAGATCGGCAGCGAGCCGATGCCGACGCCATCGACGGTCATGCGTACGATCGTCATCAGCGTGGTGGCGCAGTGGATCTTGGGGTCGTCAACCCCTCGCTCGGCGAGGTAGCTCACCAGCTCGCCGTAGGGGCGAGCGAGGCGACTGAAGGAGACGAAGGCGAAGCGCGACAGCGCCTCCAGGTCGCCGTCCCCTAGCGCCCCGACCAGCGAGGGCGCGATGAACAGCCCCATCTCGTAGGTCGCCAGCGGCAGCTGCTCGACGCTCAGATGCGAGGGCGCGCCGTCCATGGCGAAGATCATGTCGAGGTCGTTGTCCGCCAACCGTTGGTGCAGCGCCGGCGAGATATCGACGGTGAGCTCGATGGTGATCGCCGGGTAGCGCTCGGCGAGCTGCGTCAGAAAATCGCTGAACCAGCTGTGGGCGATGGTCTCGATCACCCCCAGGCGTAGCGTGCCCGAGAAGTCATCCTGGTTCTGGAAAAGGCGCAGCGCCTCGTCGCGATTGTCCAGCAACCGCTCGGCGTGCGCGTAGAACTCGCGACCGCGCAGCGTCGGCCGGACCGGGCGGGCGGAGCGCTCGAGCAGCGACTCGCCGACTGCGGCTTCCAGGCGCGTGATGCGGTCGGAGATCGAGGGCTGCGTCAGGTGCAGCCTCGTCGCGACCTTGCGAAACGAGCCCAGCCTGACCACCCAGACGAAGGCCTCGAGCTCCTTGAAATCGAACATCCTGTCTCTCCTGCGCCTTGGCGATGAGGAAGTTTTCGATGCCGGGGCCGAGACGTCAAACGTCGTTGTCCGCGACACGGGCCTGGAACCCGAGATTCATCGCGACCGTCGATCGAGCCTCGACCTGAATCGGTCGTCGACGTCGAGCGGTCGTCGCGGAGCGGCGGCTTGGCGAAGAGACGCGGGTGGCGGGGTGAAAGGGTCCCCCGATATCGCGCATCGCCAAAAACGATTGGACCGGGCGGCGGCGACTTTCTTACATTGCCGGTGGTCCTTACGACACGAGCGCTGGCTCGTTCGACGTCGCCGCTAGCCCTTCGACGTCGCCGGTGGCCTTTCGACACCATCGGTGGCCTTTCGACATCGCCGGTGGCCCTTGGGCGCCGTCGGTGTCTCGATGTCGGCGAGGGCTTCATAACAACACTCCACGCCGCGAGGTGAATCGATGCGCGTTCCCCTGCTCAACTGCGACATGGGCGAGAGCTTCGGCAACTGGCCGCTCGGCCTCGACGAGACGGTGATGCCGTTCGTCGACTGCGCCAATATCGCCTGCGGCTTTCACGCCTCCGACCCGGACGTCATGCGTCGGACGGTGGCGCTGGCAGCGTCTCACGAGGTGCGCATCGGTGCGCACCCCGGCTATCCCGATCTGGCCGGTTTCGGTCGACGCTCGATGGCCTGTTCGCCGGCGGAGATCGAGAATCTGATGCTCTACCAGATCGGGGCGCTGGAGGCGTTCTGCCGGGTGGCGGGCACGCGTGTCAGCTACATCAAACCTCATGGCGCGCTCTACAACGACATGGCTCGAGATCCGGCACTGCTGCGTGCCGCCGTTACCGCCGTGGCGCGCTACGACGCTGACCTACCTCTCGTGACCCTGGCGACGGCGGACACCCGCGTCGCCCGCGAGATCGCCGACGAGCAGGGCGTGGCGCTGCTGTTCGAAACCTTCGCCGACCGCGCCTACGACCCCGAGGGGCATCTGATGTCGCGTCGGCTTGCGGGTGCCGTTCATCACGACGCCGAGGCGATCGTTGCACAGGCGGTCAAGCTCGCCCGCGGCGAGGCGCTCGTGGCGAGCGACGGCAGTGCGCTCGAGCTGACGGCGGATACGCTCTGCGTCCACGGCGACAACGCCGAATCGATCGCCGCCGTGAAGGCGATTCGCGAGGCCTTCGCAGCCCTGGAGTCGGCATGAGCGCGCCGCGGCCCCGAATCGAGACCGTCGCTTATGACACGCTGACGGTGCGTCTGTTCGAGGCGATCGACGAAGCGCACATGCCTTGGATTCTCGCCGCGGATGCGGCACTGCGTGAGCGCTTCGACGAGGCGCTGATCGATCTCGTGCCCTCCTACACCACGCTGATGCTGCACTACGACGCCCTGCGTCTCGGCCAGGCCGAGGCGCGAGCGATGATCGTCGAAGCGCTCGCCGATCTCGCGCCGGCGAGCGATCGGGAAGGGCGGCATCACGTCATTCCCGTCTGGTACGACGAGAGCGTCGGCCCGGAGCTCGTCACCATCGCCGAGCGACTCGGGGTCGAGCCGGCGGACGTCATTCGGCGCCACTGCGAGCGCGACTACTGCGCCTTCGCCCTCGGTTTCGCCCCCGGCTACGCCTTCATGGGGCTGGTCGAGGAGGCACTGGCCACGCCGAGGCTCTCGACCCCGCGTCAGCGCGTGCCGGCCGGCAGCGTGGGCATCGCCGAGCGTCAGACCGCGATCTACCCGATGCGCTCCCCGGGCGGCTGGAACATTCTCGGGCGCACGGCGGTCACCCTCTTCGACCGCTCGCGAGACGAGGCGAGCCTCTTCCGACCGGGCGACCGTGTTCGCTTCGAGGCGATCGACCGCGACACCTTCGTCGAGCAGGGTGGCGATCCGACACCGATGGAGGCGAGCTGATGGGCGCAGACGAATCGATCAACCAGGGCGAGCCAATGGCGGCGCAAGAGAAGGGCGCGACACTGATCGTTCGCGATGCCGGGGCGCTCGCGCTGGTGCAGGACGGCGGTCGCTTCGGCGTGCGCCATCTCGGGGTGACCCAGGGCGGGGCCGTCGACTGGGTCTCGCTGGGCTGGGCCAACTGGCTGCTCGGCAACGCCGTCGACGCCGCCGGCATCGAGATCACCCTCGGCGGTTTCGTCGTCGAGGTGCAGACGTCGACGACGCTGGCGCTCGCCGGTGGCGAGCTGGGAGCGACGCTCGACGGCGAGCCGGTGCCACCCCACACCCGCTTTCGCGTCGACGCGGGCCAGACGCTCGCCTTCGGTCAGGCGACATCGGGGCTTCGAGCCTACCTGGCGCTGCCCGGCGGCGTGGCGGCGACACCGTTCATGGGCAGCACGTCGAGCGTGATACGCGAGTGCCTCGGCGGACTCGACGGCGAGGGGCGGGCGCTGGCGGTCGACGACGTCATCGTCGCCGCGGGCCGCGAGCCGGCGGGCGAGGCGCGCGTCATCGAGACGCCGCCGCGCTTCACCGAAGAGACCGTTGACCTGGAGATGGTCCCCGGGGCGCAGATCGCGCAGTTCGACGGCGCCAGCGTCTTCGCCACGTTCAACGAGCGCTGGGAGGTGGACGCCCGCGCCGACCGCATGGGCGTGCGCCTGATCGGACAGGCGCTTCGCAACGGCGCCGGCGGCATGATCTCCGAGGGCATTCCGCTGGGGGCGGTTCAGGTTCCCCCGGACGGTCAGCCCATCGTGCTGCTCAACGACCGCCAGACCGTGGGCGGCTACCCAAGGCTGGGCGCGCTGACGCCACTGGCCTGCGCGCGGCTGGGCCAGTGCCCGCCGGGTACCCAGCTACGCCTGGTACCGGTATCGCCGCATCGGACGCGGCGACAGATGCAGGCACAGTTCGCCCGCTGGCGTTGATCCGGTGCGCCGCTTCAGCTCCCGCTGTCGGCCCGGCGCATCGGCATGCGATCGATCGTGTCGTAGATCTGCTGTAGATCGACTTGACCCCGCTGCTGGACTTTCTTGCCGCCATCCTTGCCGACCAGCACGAGCGTGACGCCCTGGTCGGCCTCGACGTCGAGAGCATCGAGCAGCGCCTGCGTCTCGTAGGGTGTCATGGGTTTGCCATGGCGCATTCCCTCACCGCCTTCGACGGTGTAGAGCATCATCTCCCGGTCGCGAAACTGGGATTCGGTTTGCGCCAGCTGCTCGCGCAGTGCCCGATAGGCGGGCGCGTCGGCGCTAGGTGTTATCAAGACTAGCGGGCGAAACTGCCATTTGTCGGTGATCAGCGGATTGGCGGCATTCGCCCGCTGATCGGCGGTCTGGGCCTGCGCATTGCCGATGCCGAAAACTCCAACGGCCAGAGCGGCCAGGATCAACCAGCGCTTCATTGACGCTCTCCTTAGTATGGGGGCTCGGGGTTCGAGGTGTCATCTGCCTATCCGGACAGGCGAAGAAGGCGGTACGCCCCGTCGATGGCGCCTCACGCTCCGGTCTGCCGGTATCAGGTTAGCGCCTTTGAAAGAGATCGTGGCGGGGTTTTCCGGCATCGAAACGCGTATCGCAGACGACGACGCTCGAGACGCGGTAACGCACTGAATCGGCGTCGATCGCGCGGGGTTTTTGCGTCGTCGCGCATCGTTAAGGCAACATTAAATTGCCTAGCGATACATTTTCGTGGGAACTCTCGCGCTCAAGCGGCATCCCACGGGGGGCAATACGTAAAATTGAGATTTGGAGGCATCATGCAAAGGATCACGGCACTAATCGCGGCAGCGACCATGACGGCAGGCATCGTCAGTGCACCGGCCATGGCTCAGGACACGGCCAACGGCGGCGCGCAGACGCAGAGCCAGGGCGCCGCGGCCCAGAATTTCTCCGACGAGCAGCTTCAGCAGTTCGCCGATGCCTCGCAGGAAATCGCCGCAGTCTCGCAGGATTACACCGAGCAGCTGCAGAACGCCTCCGGTGACGAAGAGCAGCAGGAGATTCGTCAGCAGGCCAACGACGAGATGGTTCAGGCCGTGCAGGACAGCGGCATGAGCGTCGAGCAGTTCAACTCGATCGGTCAGGCGATCCAGCAGGATCCGCAGCTGATGCAGCGCGTGCAAGGCATGGCGCAGCAGTAAGCGCAGGTCTCGGCGGGTAGAGGGTCTTACCCGTCTCGCCAGCCTTGTTGGAAGCCAAAAAAATCGCCGGCACAAGCCGGCGATTTTTTCGTTGGAGCACTGTCTGGCGCTCGGCCTCGGCTCGACTCTCGATGAGTGAGCCTAGGGCAACTCAGTTGTCGTCGAGTGCTTCGCCAGCGTCCTTGAGCAGGCTGGACGTTGCCGCCTTGGTATCGTTCCAGGCGCTATTGGCGTTCTGCTTGGTATTTTCCCAGGCATCGGCAGCGTCGTTCTTGGCGTGCTGCCACCAGTCGTTATCGTACTCGGGGCGCTGCTCGAGCTCGCTCTCGTCCATGTTCAGGAGAATACGGTACTCGAGATCGTCCAAGTCGTCGCCACGCTCGGTTTCAACCGTGAAATCGCCTTTCTCGACGACGAACTCGCGATCCCCCATGTCGAGCACGCCGCCGGCTTCGATCACCAGCGCCTGCACGCCCATGTCTTCGCCGAGCAGAATGTCTTCCACTTCACCGACTTCGTCATTCGGTGAGCTGGTGAGATAGACGTCGGCGTCCATCAGTTCTTCGGCGGAGTAGAGTCCTTGAACGTCCTGCTGGCTGCCTTCCTGCGCGACCGCGGTCTGGGTCATTGCGGTACCGGCGATCAGGGCGGCGCCAAACGTCTGCTTCCATGTCAGTGTGCGCATTCGATACTCCTGCCTTGCATTTGAGTTGATCTACAACTGCTTGTAATCCCACGAATTTACGCGGAGATCACTCTTTCAAGGTAGATGCTGACCACCGCTTTGCAAGCCGCCGCTGTCATGAAATGGTCTCATTCCATGACGAAGGCGAGCACGACGGGAACGTAGATCAAGGCCATCAGCGTCGAGCAGAAGACCAGACTGGCGACATACTCCGGCTCTCGGCGCGAGCGCTGGGCGAAGAGGTAGTTGTAGACCGCGACCGGCATGCTCATCTGAAGCGCGACGGCGCTGGCGGCGATGGGGGGAAGGTCGAGCAGTGTCGCGAATCCGAAGGAGAGCCCGAGCGCGATGGGGACGCGGCACAGCGTGAACAGCACGCCCGACGACAGACTCTTCACCTGAATGCTCGCCAGCGACACGCCAAGCGTGATCAGCATCAGCGGGATCGTCAGCCCCGAGAGAAGGTGGACCGTATTGTCCACCCAGGCAGGCAGCGAGGTGCCCGTCAGCAACAGCGTCAGCGACAGGGCGATGGCGTAGAGCGTCGGGTTTCGCGTCAGCGCTTTCCAGGGGCTGCCGCGTGAGGCGAGCGCCATCCCCACGGTGAACTGGATCAGCGCGTTGGCGACCCAGGCGGCCATGGCGAAGGTGAAACCGTAATGCCCGAACGCGTAGAGCGAGACCGGTAGCCCCATGTTGCCGGCGTTGGGGTACATCATCGGCGAAATGATGACGCGCCAGGATTTACCCAGCAGCGCCGCGACGCCGAAGCTTGCCACCGCCATTCCCGCCAGCACGAGAAAGGTGGCGATCAGGGTCCGCCAGAAGTCACCCGGCTCCACGTCGGCGTTCGCCAACGACGCCACCACCAGCGCCGGCGTGCCGATGTTGAAGACCAGCTTGGTGACGAACTCCGTCGGATAGGCGTAGCCGCAACGTATCCAGGTAAAGCCGATCCCCGCGCCGACCAGGACCGGAGCCATGACGGCGAAGAGTTGAGCGAACATGAAAGACCCCTAGCGGTGATGTGCGACGAAAGTCAAAAGCCGCATTGTCGTCAATCCCGCGGCGGCCTGGCAATGTCGAAGGTGTCGCATCACGCCCTGTCGCCCGCCACGTTCAGCACGATCCGCCCGTGATGATTGGCGCAGCTCTCGAGATAGCGATGCGCCTCGACGACCTCGTCGAAATCGAACTGCCGGTCGATCTGAGGCGCCAGATCGCCGCGCTCGGTCATGGCATCGATAGCGGCGATGGCGCGCTCGAGCACCGGTCGATTCTGGGGAATACCGATCTCGGGGCGGCCGCTGAAATTCGACAGGCAGTGGACGTGAAAGTGGATGTTCTTGTTGAACGCCGCCGTTGCCGGGAACGAGGTCTCGTTGCCGCCGAGCAGACCATAGAGCACGAGATCGCCGCCGGGGGCCACGACGTCTCCCAGCAGGCTCATCTGCGGCCCGCCAAGCGCGTCGAGCACCATGTCCACGCCGCGACCGTCGGTCAGCTTGTCGACCGCTTTGGCCAGATCCTGGGTTTCGGTGTGGACCACCGCTTCGGCGCCCAGGCCGCGGAGATAGTCGATGGCGCTATCGAACGGGGTCGCCGCGATCACTCTCACGCCGAGTGCCTTGGCGACCTGCACCGCGTAGGGGCCGGAGATGCAGCAGGCACCGGTGATCAGTACGCTCGCGCCGGGGGCGAGCGAGGCCACCTCGCGAAACGCCAGCCAGCTCAGCAGTGACGGCACATAGTGTACGCTGGCTTCGGTGGCCGTCAGGCAGGTCGGATAGCGGATCAGCGATTCGACGGGCAGCGGGGTTCGTTCGGCGTAGCTCGAATAGCGGTTGGGGTCGAAGGCGGGAATCGAGGCGACCCGGTCTCCCGGGGCGAAATCGTCGACGCCGGGGCCAGTGTCGATGACCACGCCCGCCATTTCGCTGCCGAGCCCGGCGGGTAGCTTGGCCTTGGTCGGGGCCATGTTGCGGCGCCAGAGCACGTCGAACCAGTTGATGCCGATCGCCTCGGGGGCGACGAGCACCTCGCCCTCGCCGGGGGCGGCAGTGTCGCGGTCGATGATGTCGAGGATCTCGGCGCCGCCAAAGCGTTGGAATTGTATTGCGCGGGACATCGTGCACCTCGGTCAGTACGGTCAGTGGGGTGAATAGGTTGAGTAAAAAGGTGACGACGAACGTTCGTCGGGAACGGTCGAATCCAGTAGCGGTTGTCGACTGTAACCACGGTTCGTGACGAATACTATGCAGGCTAATCGATACTCTCTATAACGCGTATCGATGCATTGAAGATCGACGAGCGCCCGTAGCGTAGCGAAAGCCTAGCCGAGTCGACGGCCAACCGGGCGGGCAAGGCAACATCCACGAGGATGGCGGTGGCGCTGTCATGCTCGTTCCAGACGAGGCATTCATGAATCGTAGCGACCTGCGTGGGATCGATTTCAAGCTGTTGGTGATGTTCGAGACGCTGATGCAGGAGCGCAGCGTCTCGCGTGCCGCCGAGCGGCTGTTTCTCGGCCAGCCGGCGACCAGCGCGGCGCTGGCCAGGCTTCGAGACATCTTCGACGATCCGCTGCTGGTACGTACCGGGCGTCAGATGGTGCCCACCGCACGCGCGCTGGAGATCTACGAGCAGTTGCAGCCGGCGCTGGATGCCATCTCCAACGTTCTCAGCCAGACCAGCAACTTCGACCCCGCCACCAGCGAGGCGATATTTCGCGTCGGTTTCACCGATGACGTGGAGTTCGCCCTGCTGCCGGCGCTGCTCAAACGGCTGCGTGGCGAGGCGCCGGGTATCGTGCTCGTGGTGCGTCGCGCGGACTTCCATCTGATGCCCCAGCTGCTCAATACCGGGGAGATCACCGTGGCGGTGGGATATGCCCGAGAGCTGCCCGCCAATGCCAAGCAGAAGACGCTGCGCTACGCCCGGCCCAAGGTGCTGCGAGCCGACGGTCGCCTCGGCGCGTTGACGCTGGACGAATACTGCGAGCGCCCGCATGCCCTGGTCTCCTTCGATGGCGATCTCCACGGCTACGTCGATGACCTGCTCACGACCCTCGGACGCAAGCGGCGGATCGTGCTGGCGGTGCCGCAGTTCAACAGTCTCGCGTCGCTGCTCAAGGACACCGACATGATCGCCACCGTGCCCGAGTATGCCGCCGACGTACTCGCCGCCCAGGGCGGGCTGCGGGTCGACGAGCTACCGCTGGAGCGAGCGCCGTCGCCGCTGAGCATGGTGTGGCAGAGCGTGCACGACACCGATCCGGCAGAGCGCTGGCTGCGGGCGCGAATCCAGATGGTGCTCGGCGACGACGAGGCGTGAATCGGCCCGCGGCTTGACTTCGAAACTGAAGATCAGAATCATTCGCGCCTGCGTCGAGGCGGACCGCGTCGATATCGGCGTCTACCGCGCCAGTCTCGATGGACTCCACCCGCCCACGGAATCGCCATGGAATTGCTGCGCGTCGTCTTTCGTCACTATCGCTGGCCGTTCGTCGGCGTCATGCTGCTCAGCCTGCTGAGTGCCGCGCTCGGTATCGGTGTGATCGCCTTCATCAACCACTACCTGATCGTGACCGGGGCCGAGGCGCTCGGGGCGAGTGCCGCGACGACGCTTGCGCCGTTCATCGGCCTCGTCGTCCTGCTGCTGGCGGTCACGCTGGGCTCACAGCTGGCGCTAACGGCCCTCGGGCATCACTTCGTCTATCGCCTGCGCGGGCGTCTGGTCAAGCGCATTCTCGATACCGACCTCGAGCGCCTCGAGCAGCTCGGCAGCGCGCACCTGCTGGCGAGTCTGTCCAGCGACATCCGCAACGTCACCATCGCCTTCGTCCGCCTGCCCGAGCTGGTTCAGGGCATCGTCATCACGCTGGCCTCGATCGGCTATCTCTTCTGGCTCTCGCCGCCGCTGCTGCTGGTCACCGCGGTGTGGATCGCGATCACCATGCTGGTGGGATGGTGGCTGGTATCGAAGGTCTATCACCACATTCACATCACGCGTACCACCGACGACCGGCTCTACCGCGACTACGAGACGCTGATTCACGGACGCAAGGAGCTCGCGCTCAACCGCGACCGCGCCCGCCATCTGATCGACGAGGTCTACGACGTCGATGCGCGCACCTACCGCGATCACATCATCCGGGCCGACACCTATCACCTGAGCGCCGGCAACTGGACCAACATCATGATGCTCGGCGCCATCGGCGTGGTGTTCTTTCTCGCCAACGCGGTGGGCTGGGCCAATACGGCGGTGGCGGCGACGTTCTCGCTGACGCTACTGTTCCTGCGCTCACCGCTGATCCAGGCGGTGGGTGCGACCCCCACGCTGATCACCGCGCAGGTCTCGTTCGACAAGCTGCGCGAGCTCGAGCTTGCGCCCTTCGAGGCCTCGTTCGATCTCGTCGAGCACCACGGCGAATGGCAGACCCTGGAGCTTCGCGACGTCGTCTATCGCTACCCGGCGAAGGACGGCCACGAGGGCTTCGGCGTGGGGCCGATCACGTTTCGCCTCGAGCGCGGCGAGCAGGTCTACCTGATCGGCGGCAACGGCAGCGGCAAGTCGACCCTGGCCAAGCTGCTCACCGGCCTCTACCGCCCGCACGACGGGGAGATTCTCATCGACGGCGAGCCAGTGACGCCAGCGGAGTGGCAGCGCTATCGCCAGCGCTTCTCCGCGGTGCATACCGATTTCCATCAGTTCGATCGGCTCATGGGGCCGGGTGGCGCCGAGGCGGATCCGGCCCTGCTGGAGGACTGGTTGCAGGTTCTCGACCTGGCCCGCAAGCTGCGCCTGGAGGCGGGACAGGTGATGGACACGGATCTCTCGCAGGGGCAGCGCAAGCGGCTTGCACTACTGATGGCGCTGGTCGAGGAGCGTCAGATTCTGCTGCTCGACGAGTGGGCGGCGGATCAGGACCCGCAGTTCCGGCGCGCCTTCTATCGCGAGCTGATGCCGCGCTTCCGCGAACTCGGTATCACGGTGTTCGCGATCAGCCACGACGATCACTACTTCGTCCATGCCGATCGACTGCTGGAGATGCGCGACGGTCAGCTTCGCGAGCTGACGGGAGAGGAGCGCAAACTTGCGAGTCTCGACGCGGTCGCGCGGATCGACGACGCCTAGCGGCGACGCCGGCGCGGGTGTGACGTCAAGCGTCGGCGTCACGCCGTAGACGGCCCGGTGGCAGCGCCTTCCCCTTGCGTTCACCGACGCTCGCTTCCTGCGCGAGGCGTTGACCGCCGTGGCGTGCCTTGGCCTCGAGCGCGGGGATCAGATCCCCTTCGCTGAGATGCCGCCAGAAGCGCTGTGGCATGTGCTGCGTCATCACCTTGTGATTGAGCCGGGCGGGATTGAACGTGCTGACGAAGTAGGTGCGCCAGAGCGTGCGATCGTCGTCGGCCGTCGCGGCCGCCTGTGCGCGGGCGTGCCATTCGACAGGGCAGCTGGCGTGATAGGTGAAGCGCTCGCCGTCCCACTCGACGCCTCCCTGCGGCGTGGCGATGCGAAAGCGCGCGTTGCCCAGGCGATCGGCGAAGTGTTCGGCGCCCAGATCGAGAACGTCGTGGGCCGGCTCGAACCAGGCGATGAAGCTTTCGTCTCCCGTCTCGACATCGTTGTGAAAGCGGAGAAAGGCATGCATGTGGTGCGCCTCACGCTTGACCGCGTGGACGCGTCGCTGCACTTCTGCGCCGGTCGCGTCGGCGGCGTTGAGCGCCGTTTCGTCGCCACGGGAAAGTCGCCACAGCGTCTGGTAGAGCAGCGGCCAGCGGCCAAGCTCGTGACCCTGCGGACGATAGCGTGCGGCGCGCTGGAGCGTTTGCAGGTGGGCGCGAGCGATTCTGGGGGCCGGCGCATTGCGTATTACCGGCTGTGGCGCATCGGCGCTTTCGGCGAACAGGTCGTCGCAGACGTCGCTGCCGTCCCGCCAGGTGACTCTCGCCGGATGAACGCCGGCTTTCAGCAGCTCACGCGCCCGGGCACGCCAGGCGTCGAAATCGACGGCGCTTGCGACCATGGCCGCCGTGCCGGCGTGGCTGTTTATCCCAGACATGTCGATTCCAGGCATTTCGATTCTCCTCGCTAACGGGGCGCGAACGAAGGGGGGCGCGAACGCTCGTCGAAAGACGTTCAGATCAGTGCCAGCTGCGCCGGCTCCGGCGCTGTCATCGTCTCTCGCAGCCGCTGGCTGTCTCGCGCTGCATCGGCGGGGCGATAGTCCTGGGTGATCACGAACGGCTTCAATGTCTCCAGTCGACAGCGCAGTGCCACCAGATCCTGGAAGCGAATCTTGCGATGACGTCGGAGTTCGACCAGGCGCTGGACGCTTCTCAAACCGATGCCTGGGACGCGGCCGATCATGCCCGGTTCGGCCCGGTTGAGATCGACGGGAAACGCCTCGCGGTGGTTCAGCGCCCAGGCGAGCTTGGGGTCGATATCCAGCGCCAGATTGCCGGGGCCACCGAGTATCTCTTCGGCCTGGAAACCGTAGGTACGAATCAGGAAATCGGCCTGATAGAGACGGTGCTCGCGCAGCATCGGCGGTGCGGCCTGCGGCAGACCCGCCGGGCGCTCGGGGATGGGGCTGAACGCGGAATAGTAGACGCGCTTCAAGCGAAAGCTGCGATAGAGCTGCTGGGCGGACTGCAGAATGGTGCGATCGTCGGTGGCATCCGCGCCGACGATCATCTGGGTGCTCTGCCCGCCCGGGGCGTAGCGCGGTGCCTGACGCTTGGGGTTGGCGCTTCGCGGCGGATGGCGCGCATCGGCGCGAGCATCGTCGTTGGCCGCATCGATCCCCTCGCGGATCTGGCCCATCGCCGAGTGGATCGTGCCCAACTCTTTCTCCGGCGCCAGCGTCTTCAGGCTGGTTAGCGTCGGCAGCTCGACGTTAGCGCTGAGCCGATCGGCATAGCGTCCCGCCTGCTCGAGCAGCTTGGGGTCGGCCTCGGGGATCGCCTTCAGGTGGATATAGCCGCGAAATTCGTGCACTTCGCGAAGCTGGCGTGCCACCTCGATCATCTGCTCCATGGTGTAGTCGCTGGAGCGAATGATGCCGGAGCTCAGAAAGAGTCCGCTGATGGTGTTGCGGCGGTAGAAGGAGAGCGTGAGCCGTACGATCTCCTCCGGTGTGAAGCGGGCACGCGGAATGTTGCTCGAGCGGCGATTGACGCAGTACTGACAGTCGAACAGGCAGAAGTTGGTCATCAGCACCTTGAGTAGCGAGACGCAGCGCCCATCCGGGGTAAAGCTGTGGCAGATACCCATACCATCCGAAGCGCCGACACCGGCCTTGCCGCGCGACGAGCGTTTGGGCGCGCCACTGCTGGCGCAGGAGGCGTCGTACTTCGCGGCATCGGCGAGGATGGAAAGCTTGTCGATCAACTCCATGATGAGCGCTCCGCTCGATAACTGTTCGTTTATCCAGTATACGGCGTGCCGCTTGTTTACGACAGGCCGCTATCCCTCTACGCCCCGCGCTCGGCGATGGATTCGACAGGCGTTCAAGATGGCGGGTGATCTGCGGGTCGAGGGGAGCTTTTACGCGAGTTAGCTGACGCCAATCCGGTCGATTTCTGTCACGCGGCAAGCGAATTTTCGCCCCTCTTCGGCAGGGCGAAAGGGGCGACGATTTGGGGCTTCAGCGCCCGACAGGCGCATTTTTGGCGAGGATCATTGCTCACGAATTCGGCCGTCGCGGTTGATTGATCGGCGGGGACGACTACAATCATTTACGCAGCTTTACGGTGCTAAGCCGTGGAAGACGAACAACAATTTGCAAAGAGGTGTCGAAAAAATGATCTCGATTTCTTCACGTCGTATCGCGCTTGCGGCGGCCCTGGCCGCCGCCGGCACGGCGGGTGCGGCCCAAGCGCAGGACGAGAGCAAGGGAACCATCGACCTCGCCTACGTCGAGTGGGCATCCGAAGTGGCCTCGACCAACGTGGTTCGCGCCGTGCTGGAGCAGCAGGGCTTCGAAGTCAACATGAACTCGCTCTCCGCGGCGGTGATGTGGCAGGCGGTCGGCACCGGTGATGCGGATGCGATCGTCGCGGCCTGGCTGCCGACGACTCATGGCGACTATCTCGAACGCGTGAAGGACGACGTCGAGAATCTCGGTCCGAACCTCGAGGGCACCAAACTCGGGCTGGTCGTGCCGAGCTACACCCACGACAAGGTATCCTCCATTGCCGATCTCAACGACAACGCCGATCTGTTCGACGGCCAAATCGTGGGGATCGACCCGGGTGCGGGTCTGATGGCCCAGGCCGAAGAGGCGATGGAGACCTACGAACTCGACGAGCTGTCGCTGCAGTCGAGCAGCGGCGCGGCGATGACCTCCTCGCTGGGTAACGCCATCCAGAACGAAGAAGACATCGTCGTCACCGGTTGGACCCCGCACTGGATGTTCGCGCGTTGGGATCTCGAGTACCTCGACGACCCGGAAAAAGCCTTCGGCGACGCCGAGCAGATCAACACCATCGTGCACAACGGTCTCGAAGACGAGATGCCGGAAGCCTACGCCATCCTGGACAACTTCCACTGGACCCCGGAGCAGATGGGCGAAGTGATGTTGATGAACCAGGAAGAGGGCGCCGACCCCTACGAGAACGCCAAGCAGTGGGTCGAAGAGAACCAGGATACGGTCGACGAGTGGCTCGAGGGCACCAGCGACAGCTGAGCCGTCGATCCTTGGAGACCCTCGCCGATCCGAGAAGAGCCGCCATCATCGATGGCGGCTTTTTCGTGGCCGGTCGGTGATTGCCGGGCCGCCGGATCGCCGGGCCGCCGGGCCGCCGGATCGCCGCCGTCAGCCGTCAGCGCTTTGCACCTCGCTTCAGGATTCGGCCAGCGCCGCCGCCCACTGACGCACCTGCGGGTAGGCGTACTGCTCGAAGCTCGCGAAACCGCCGAGCGAGCGCGCCTTGAGCGGCGTGAAGACCGGCATCGGCAGCCCGCACAGGAAGTGCGCCATGCGCTTGGCGCTGGGCGGGGAACCCAACTGCTCGCGATGGCGAGCGACGAATGGCGCAAGCGTTGCCGCGAGAGACGCCTCGGTTGGCGCCGGCAGCGGTGTGGGTGGCGGCAGCTGGGCGACACGGCCGTAGCAGACCGAGCAGTGCCCGCAGCCGTCATCCTTGCCCGCCAGGCGGTCGTCGCCGAAGTAGTTCGCCAGGCGTCGGCTCAGACAGGTCGGTGATTCGAAGAGCGCGAGCATCGCCTCCAGCCGCTCGATTTCGCGGCGCTCGAACGTCTCGCCTTCGGCGGCGAGGGTCTCGGTGAGCGTCTCGATGTCGAAATCGGGCGTGCGCACCTCGAACACATCGGTCATGCGCTTGCCCTCGAGCACCACCCAGCCCTTCTCCTGAAAATACTCCAGCGCTGTGATGACCCGGGCACGAGAAGCGTCGATGCCCGCCGCTTCGCCCGCGCGAAAGAGTCGCTCGAAGTCCACCGTGCCCCAGGTTCTCGCCACGGCAACGTTGTCGACGATCAGCCGGACGAAATCCGCGCGTTCGCCCTCGAAGCGCTGGATCAGCGTCTCGCTCGATTCGATGTAGCGCAGGCGATACTCGGCGAGATAGGCGAAGCGCGGGGCGATCACCCCCAGCATCTCGAGGCGGACCAGCAGCGTCTTCAGCGCCAGCAGGCGAACGTTGGACTCCTTGGAGAGCGTATTGAGCAGCACCGGCCACTGCCGGTCCGGCTGGCGTCCCGCCGCGGCGATCTCCTCGAGCACGTGGCGGATGGCCTCGCGCTCCGGGGTGTCGCCGTAGACGAAGTTCTCGAGCACGCGCAGGCCGTCGCGACCGGCGAGGGTGAGACAGCGGGAGCGCTTGCCGTCGCGGCCGGCGCGGCCGATCTCCTGGCTGTAGTTCTCGATCGACTTGGGCAGATCGAAGTGGATCACGCGGCGAATATCGCCCTTGTCGATACCCATGCCGAAGGCGATGGTCGCGACGATGCAGGGGATCTCACCGCTCATGAAACCCTGCTGGATCGCCTCGCGGGTCTCGGCATCGAGCCCGGCGTGGTAGGCGCGTGCGGCGAAACCCGCGTTCGCCAGCGCCCGGGCCACCGATTCCGCGCTCTGCTGCAGGGTGACGTAGACGATGGTGGGCGCGTTGGCGTCGAACACGGGGTCATCGGCCGCAGCGCCCCCGGTCGGCGTATCCGTCGGCGGCGCCGCGAGCCACTCGATCAGCGCCTGCACGCGGCGTTCGGCAGGCACCGGCTCGACCAGTAGCTCGAGATTGGGCCGGTAGAAGCCGGTGGTGATCACGTCCGGCTCGGCAATGGCGAACTTCTCGCGCATGTCAGCGATGACCGCGGGTGTCGCCGTCGCGGTGAGCAGCAGCGCCTGCGGAATGCCGAACTCGCGCTGATAGTCCGGCAGCTTCAGGTAGTCCGGGCGGAAGTTGTGGCCCCACTCGGAGATGCAGTGCGCCTCGTCGATCACCAGCAGCGAGATCTCGACGCGCTGCAGAAAGTGGCGGAAGCGCTCGTTCTTGAGGCGCTCCACCGAGACCATCAGGATCTTCAGCTCCCCCTGGCGCGCCCGCTCCATGATGTCGCGGGCGGTGTCGCGGTCCTGGGTCGAGTCGAGACTGGCGGCACTGATGCCGTGGCGCTGGAGAAAGACGAGCTGGTCGTGCATCAGCGCCAGCAGCGGCGAGACCACCAGCGTCAAATGCGGCAGGTGCAGCGCCGGCAGCTGATAGCAGAGCGACTTGCCCGCGCCGGTCGCGAAGATCGCCGCCGTCGAGCGCCCGGCGATGACGCGCTCGACCACGGTACCCTGGCCGCCGCGAAAGTCGTCGAAGCCGAAGACGCGTTGGAGCGTGTCGCGAGCGGAAGTCGTCATGGGTATGTCCGTTGGCTGGCGTGCGGAAGGGAGAGGGATGTCATCCGAAGATATCGGACGAGAGGGTACCACCCTCGATGGACTGGACGCGCGCAGGCGTGACGGGTCAGCGGTCGAGTCCACGGTTTGTTATAACGGGCCGAGTATTCCAAGGGTTCAACGCCGGTGTGGAGAGAGCAGGATGCAAAAGCCGAGTTCCGTGAAAAGTTTGGAGCAGCTGGGCCGCGTGAGACTGTCGCGCCATTTTTTCATGCGCGATTTCCTGCATTCTGAAATCAGTCAGATGAAAGCGGTGCCGAACGTTCCGGATTACCCGGACCGCGCGATCGAGGCGGGGCGTTCACTGTGTGAGGAGCTGCTGGAGCCGCTTCAGGAGAGATTCGGGCGCATCGCGATTCGCTCGGCGTATCGTAGCCCGACCATCAATGCGATAGGTGCAGAGAACGGAAACCAGTTCAGCTGTGCGTCCAACGACGCCAACAATGGCCACCATATCTGGGACTATCCCGATGCTCAGGGCCATGCCGGCGCCACGGCGTGCATCGTCGTACCTGCGCTACTGGAGCGCTACGAAGCGTGCGGCGACTGGACGCCGTTGGCGTGGTGGATTCACGACAATCTGCCGTACACGTCGCAGGTCTGGTTTCCCACGCTGGCGGCATTCAATCTGCGCTGGAGCGCCAACCCCGACCGCCGCCCCACGATCCGTACCTACGTCACGAATCCGCATACCGGTAACAAGCGCGCGCTGGTCGATAAAGGGGTCGAATCGATGAGCCGGGATCAGCGCGACCCGATCGTCGAGGCCTGGCTCGACTCGCTCTGACGGACGGCTGCAACGGCGTAGGCTTACTGCAGAACGGCGATGGGGCAGGCGGTACCGGGGTGGTTCATGACCTGCATCGGGATGCCGTAGATCGCTTCGAGATTGACGCCGTTCATCATCTTCGAGGGGTCGCCCTCGGCGAGCAGCGAGCCGCTGTGCAGGGCGACCAGGTGATCGCAGTAGCGCGCCGCCATGTTGACGTCGTGCAGGACGATGATCACCCCGAGGCCCAGCTCGCGGCAGAGCTTGCGCACCAGTGCGAGCACTTCGACCTGGTGGGCGATATCGAGCGCGGCCAGCGGCTCATCGAGCAGCAGATAGCGGCTGCCCTGAGCCAGCAGCATGGCGAGCCAGACCCGCTGGCGTTCGCCGCCGGAGAGCGTGTCGACCAGGCGGTCGGCAAACGCTTCGGTCTGGGTGAGCGCGATGGCGCGATCGATCTGGCGCTGGTCGTGGCGCGACAGCCGACCCAGCAGGCCGTGCCAGGGGTAGCGGCCGAAGCCGATCAGCTCACGGCAGGTGAGGTTGTCCGCGCTGGGAAGCTGTTGCGGCAGGTAGGCCACGTGGCGAGCGAACTCGCGGGGTTTCCACTGATCGAGCGGGCGACCGTCGAGGGTGATGCGACCGTTGCTCACCGGCTGCTGCTGGGCGAGCAGTTTCAACAGCGTGGACTTGCCCGAGCCGTTGTGACCGATCAGACCGTAGATCTGCCCCTCACCGAAGGTGAAGTCGATGGGGGAGAGCAGGGTCTTTCCCGATATCTCGAAGCTGGCCGACTGGACTTCGAACATGGGCGGGACACCTCACGACAGGGATGGGCGAATTGACAGGATGTCATCCTAATGCAGATACGAACGGTTATCAAAGGCAAGCGTCGCTGTTTCTCGCTCGCGCCTCGATTCTCGACAAGGGCGCGGGAGTCCAATCGCCGTCTTTGTGGCTCGCCAACCCCGTGGCGGCGTAGAGTCGGCCAGTTGCCCGGTAAAGTAGCGCCGACGCCAAGGCGCCAAGGAGAGAGGCCATGAAAATTGCACTCGCGACGCTCGTCGTCGCGCTGGGGCTGGCGGCGGTCCTGAGCGTCACGGATAGCGCCGAGTCGTTCGACGAGCGTCTGATACGCCTGGAAGCGAAGCAGGCGCTGCCCGAGCTCGCCCCGGCGCTCGCCTCGGAGTCGGCGCCGGTCAATGCGCTCTTTCTCGACTACGCCGACACCCCGGCGCTATGGATGAGCGCACAGCTGGCGATTCTTAATCACGGCGAGGTCGCGAGGGAGGTACTCCTCGCTCACGGGCTCGAACCCGCCTTTCAGCAGGTGCTGAGTCGCCTCGGGGCGGATGCCGTGCTGCCGGTGGGCTACTACCGCGAGCACGACATTGCCACCGTGCGCGCCCAGCACTGGCTCGGCGAGCGCTACCGGTCTGCCAGCCAGGCGCTCGACGGCTGGTTCGGCGACGGCGGGTTCGGCGAAGATCAGGCGGCCACCGACGGCGACGGTCAGGCCTCGAACGCCGCGTCGCAAGCCACGTCTGCCGAGCCCACCGCACTGACGCCGCAGCGCCGGGGGCAGATCGCCGTCGCGACCCTTAAGCGCGACGGCCACGACTTCCTGCGCGAGTTCGTCGTCGGTCCCGAGGGGGAGGTCACGCGCTTGCAGAGCGAGCGTCTGGTCAGCGACGTCGGGGATTTCTTCACCGGCGGCGTGCGCAACCTGGAGAGCCAGTGGCGCCGGGGCGAAACCATCGATGCCGCCGATATCGGCTGGGCGGGTGTCGACCTGCTGGTGATGGGCAGCGCGGTCAAGGTGCTCCGCGCCGGACGGGCGGCACGCGTCGGCGCCGCGGCGGAAGGGCAGGGCGCGCGCCTCGCTGCCGTCGATGCCATCGCCGGCAGCGGGCGTTTCGCAACGCTGTCGAGAACCGCCCGGGTCGCGGCAGTCATGGGCACCGCCTACGTGGTGATCGAGCACCCCAGCCTGGTCGGCGCGCTCGGCGCCAATCTCGCCGGCTGGTTGGGTTGGCCGGCCTGGCTGGGGCAGTTCCTGCTCTGGACGATCGTGCTGCTGCCGCTACTGATCGTCGCTCGCTTTCTCTATGTTTGGGTGGTCGCACCGATGCTCTGGCTGCTGGTGCCGCTACTGCGGGCGACCTCGAGGGTGCCGCGCTGGATGGTGAGGCGACAGCCGCTCGCCGGCCATGGCAAGGTCGAGGGTCCATCCCCTGCCGAAGGAGAGAGAGGACGATCATGGCCCAAGACGACTACCGAGTGATCCACGAGCCGCCCAGCGTCGCTACTTACATGGCGCTTCGCGAGGCGGCAGGCATGCGAAGCCGCAGCAACGAGGGCGCGGCCCTGGGCCTGCCCAACAGCCTCTTCGCGATCCAGGTCCTGCACGAGGACGAGAGCGTCGGCATGGGCCGAGTGATCGGTGACGGCGGCCTCTTCTATCAGGTGGTGGACATCGCGGTGATGCCGGCTCATCAAGGGCGCGGGCTCGGCAAGCGCATCATGGGCGAGATCCGCGACTATCTGCTGCGCGAGGCGCCGGAAAACGCCTTCGTCAGCCTGCTCGCCGACGGCGAAGCGCATCGGCTCTATCGTCAGTTCGGCTTTACGCCCACCGCACCGCATTCCATTGGCATGGGCTGGTATCTCACCGCCGCCAATCGCCAGCGTTAATCGCCGCCCTCCATCGTCTTCAGCGCCGTCCGGCAGTGCGTGACCGCCTCGGCGATATAGCGCCCCGCCATGCGTTCGGAGACGCCGAGGCGCGCGCCGATCTCGCGTTGGGTCAGCCCTTCCAGGCGATGCCAGATCAGCGCCTGACGCGGCCGGGGCGGCAGCTGGGCGAGCGTCTCGCCGAGCTGCTGCACGCACTGTCGATCGCAGACCGTGGTCTCCGGGCAGGCGCGAGGGCAGCTCAGCGTCGTCTCCACCGATTCGATGGCGATCAGCGCGGGTGACGGGCGCCGGTGCCGATCGATCAGCAGATTGCGTGCGACGCGAAAGAGGTAGGCCCGCGGGTCGTCCGGCAGCGTGTCGTCGGGCGTCTGGAACAGGCGCAGATAGACCTCGTGACAGAGGTCCGCGGCGAGCTCGCGACAGCCCACGCGGTGGCGAAGAAAGCCCAACAGCTCCGGGCGGTATTGGCGATAGAGCGTTTCGAAGAAGACGTTTTGCATGATCGTGACCGGTAATGAAAGCGGGGCACGATCATGACAAAAACGATAATAATTATCATTCGCATAAATGTCGGATGATCGTGTCGCGATGTGTCTTCGCGTTACGCCTCCCGCTCAGGGGGAGTGGTGTCTCCTGTCCCATCGACATCGACATCGACATCGACATCGAAAGCCGGCGCGGCGCGATAGTCGGCAATGGGGTTGGTGAGCTCACCGGCGAACTGCAGATTCTTGGCCGGATCGGCGAGATCGATCATCTGGCGGTTGTCACGCAGCTGCAGCCGATTGAGGCAGGAGAGCCGAAACGTCGGCGTGAACAGGTCGAAGCGGGCGAACTTGTCGGCGAGCTGCGGGTGGCGCGCCTGGTAGGCGTGGACGCAGGCCGCGACCTGCGCCCAGAAATCGCGGGCGTGCATCAGCCCGGATTCGTCGAGGATCGGCGCCAGAAAGCGGAAGAAGCAGTCGAACAGATCGGTCAGGATCGACAGCAGTCTGAGCGACTCCGGCACCTCGACGGCGATTCGCCGAGCGGCTTCGGGGAGCGTCTGGCCGTCGTCGAAGATCGCCGTCTCCTCACCGATGTCCTTGAGGATCGCCCCCACCGGCACGTGGTTGTCGAGCTCCAGGATCAGGTTCTCGCCGTGGGGCATGAAGACCATGTCGTGGGCGTAGAAGGCGTGCAGCAGCGGCGTCATGTAGACGCCGAGATAGCGCTCGATCCAGGCGTGCGCGTCGATGCCGGACGCACGGATCAGCGCCGGGAGCAGCGCGCGACCCTCGTCGTCGCGGTGGAGCAGCGCCGCCATCGTCATCAGCCGCCGGCCGTCGCCGAGGGCCGCGTAGGGGCTCTCCCGCCAGAGGCAGGCGAGCATCTTCTGGTACGGGCTCTGGCGATCGGTAGCGGCCGCGAAGTGCGCGTGGTGATAGCCGAGCGTGGCGACTTCGCGCAGCACGCGAAACCCGCTCGCCGTGAACTCGGCGTCATGGGCGACGACACCTGCCACCCAGGCGTTGATCGCCGGCGTGCCGCGCATGTAATAGCTCGAGAGCCCGCGCATGAAGCCCATGTTGAGGATCGACAGCGCGAACTTGACGTAGCGCCGTTCGGGGCGCGAGACGTTGAACCAGGTGCGGATCGACTGCTGCGCGCGGTAGTCGTCGTCCCCTTCGCCGAGCCTCACCAGGCGGCGCTCGGCGACTTCTCCGGCGAAGGTGACCGCAAGCTTGTGCCGCCACTGCCACGGATGCACCGGCAGGAAGACGTAGTCGTCGGGGTCGAGGCCGAGGTCGCGCAGCGTGGTCTCGAAGCGCTCACGCGTTGCGGCGTCCAGCTCATCGCGCATCAGGGTATCGATATCGAGGCCGTCGATGGCGCTGTACTCGGTGCAGGCGCGGGCGGCGGCGAGCCAGATCGGGCGTACCGCGGCGCCGGCCTCCGGGGCGTAGCGGTGGTAGTCCTCGACGTCGAAGCCGATGCGCCCGCTGTTGGCGACGAAGCAGGGGTGGCCCTCGCTCATCGCCATCTCCAGCGTCTGGAAGTCCGCCCGCGCCAGCGCGTCGGCGGCGGGCAGGTCGCGGCCGAGCTTGTAGGCGATGCCGGCAAGGGTGCTGGCGATCTCCTCCAGGTAGGTCGGCAGATTGTCCGGGGCGATCCCCAGGCGCTCACGGCACTCGAGGAGAAAGGCGGCGACGTCGAGTGAGCGTGGCTCGCCATCCTGTGTCTTGATCAGCGTGGCGCGGTCGATGACCCAGTGATCCAGCGCCATCCGGCGGGCACGAAAACGATACTCGATGCGCGCATCGTCGCCGCTCAGCCGGTAATCCCCCCAGCCGTCGGCATCGGCGGGGCCCAGCGCCTCCGGGTGCAGCAGCCGCTCGTGGCTGAATTCGGCGATCGCCTTGGCCAGCAGCTCGCGGTTGGCGCGGGCGAAGCGCTGGGGTTCCAGATGCGCGGTCGAGGCGTCGAGCGACGCTCCCGCCTCGCGGGGTTGCGCTGGCGGCTCGCGGTAGCGAAACGCCAGGTGTGCGGTCTTGTCGGCGAGCTGGATCTGCCGGTCGTAGACGAAACCGGCGCGGCGGTTGAGCGGGTGGATCCTGGCGTTGGTGACGTCCGGCTCGACCACGATGCGCCGCGTCGCCGGGTCGTCGAAGAGAAAGGCGACGACGGTGTCGATCACCGCCTGGCTGAAGCCGTGGATCGGCGTGCATCCGTCTTCCAGCGGCGCGACGAGAAAGTGCATGCCCCGGTCGCCGGGGGCGACGGCGTAGTGCTCGCCGACCGGGTCGCTCGCCGGGTCGTAGAGTTCCACCAGAAACGCCGGGCAGCCGTCGTGAAGGCCGAGATAGGCCTGGGCGCGGCGGCTCGCCTGCATCTCGCGATAGAACGCCGCGACTCGATCCACGGTGTGGCCGGTCATGCCCCAGAAACGGGCGGTCTCGCGGCTGACCCAGTCGTGGACCCATTCGAGGTCGTGCAAGGGGTCCAGCGGGCGCAGCGCCAGGGTGCCGATGCCTGGCCAGTCGCGCTGGAAGGTGCGCGCTCGGGTGTAGACATCGTCGGTCCGACGCCGGCCGGTGTCGGCGTCGTGGCCGTCGCTTCGACGGTGAGCGGTATCGCGGTTCGGCAAGGGGGTCTGTGGCAGATTCATGATCGTGTCTCCTGGCGGGCGGTCGATTCAGGCGGAAACGCGCTGGGATTCGAGACGGGGCGTGAAGCGCTCGCTCTGCGGCGCGCCGAAGTCCTGGAAGGTGAAACCGCGCTCGATGGGGTAGACCTCCCGGCCGGCGAGTTCGCGGATGATGCAGGCGTTGCGGTAGCACGCCATGCCGAGATCCGGCGCGACCAGGCCGTGGGTGTGGAGCTCGGCGTTCTGCACGAAGATCTCGGCGTTGGCATCGACGCTGTAGTGACGGCCGACGGCGTAGCGCCCGGCGTCGTCGCGCTCGATGCGTTGCTCGATCGGGGCGAGGAACGCCGGGTCGCGCGGGGCGTAGCCGGTGGCGAGAATCAGCCCTTCGGTGACGTGGTCGAAGCGGGTCGCCTGCTCGGTATGCACGAAACCGAGCGCGAAGCGACGGTGCGCCGGGTCGAAGCGGCAGCTCTCCAGCGCGGCACAGGTCACCAGTTGGGTGTTCACCGGCCCCTCGAGAGAGCGGGCGTAGAGCCGGTCGTAGATGGCGTTGATCAGATCGAGATCGATGCCCTTGTAAAGCCCTTTCTGCTCACTTGTCAGACGGTCGCGGGTCGTCTCCGGCAGCGCATGGAAGTAGTCGATGTAGTCCGGCGAGGTCATCTCCAGCGTCAGCTTGCCGTACTCCAGCGGGAAGAAGCGCGGCGAGCGCGTCACCCAGTCGATTGAGTAGCCGTGCTGCCGCTGTTCCTCGAGCAGATCGAGATAGATCTCGGCGGCGCTCTGGCCGCTGCCGACCAGGGTGATCGAGTGCTTCGCCTGCAGCGCGGCCTTGTGATCGAGATAGTCCGCGGAGTGAACGAGGCGCTCGCGCGCGTTCTCGCAGCAGGCCGGAATCATCGGCTCGGTGCCGGTCCCCAGCACCAGCTTGCGACAGCGATAGCGGTGCGGCTCGCCGCTGCGGGTGTGGCGGGCGGTCACCGTATAGCAGCCCGCCTCGTCGTCGTAGTCGATCCGCTCCACCGACCGTTCGAAGCGCAGGGTGTCGAGCTGGCCGGTGACCCACTGGCAGTAGCGGTTGTATTCCCGGCGCAGCACGAAAAAGTGTTCGCGAATGTAGAAGTGGTAGAGCCGGCCCTCGGCCTTGAGGTAGTTGAGAAAGCTGAAGCGGCTGGTGGGATCGGCGAGCGTGACCAGATCGGCGAGAAAGGGCGTCTGCAGGCTGGCGTCCTCCAGCAGCAGCCCCGGATGCCAGTCGAAGGCCGACTCGCGCTCGAGAAAGAGCCCGTCGAGCGACTCGACGGGGTCGGTCAGACAGGCGAGCCCCAGATTGAACGGGCCGAGGCCGATGGCGATGAAGTCGTGAATCTTGTCGGACATGTGGGTCTCCTCGCAGCGTCCGCGCCGGGGCGGGGACGTCGTGATGGGATTCGTCAGGACGACAGGCGTCGTGAGCGCGAGGCGCGTCATCCGCGCACGGGATGCCGAGACGCGGGCGCTAGGCCGGCGAACCGCTGGGCGACGCCTCGGTTGCGCGCGGTGCATTCGCGTGCGGGTCGACCACGTCTCGCTCAGTCGCGCCCTGCTCAGTCGCGCCCTGCTCGTTTGCACTCCGCTCGGCGATGAGCGCCTCACCGCGTTCGGCGATGCGCTCGATCAGCGCGGCGAGATCCTGGGCGCGGGTGAGCGGGTTGAGCAGGGTGAACTTGAGATACAGCCGGCCGTCGACGCGGGTGGCGGCGATCACCGCCTCGCCCCGCTGCGACAGCGCCTGGCGAATGTCCTGATTCAGCGCTTCGATCTCGGCCTCGCTGGTCGCTTTGCCCTCGGTGCCGGCGGGGGCATAGCGAAAGAGCAGCGTCGACAGTGGCGGGGCCATCAGCACCTCGAAGTCGTCGCGCTGACAGAGCGCGCGGTGCGTCTCGCGGGTGAGCGCGATCACCGTCTCCAGATAGCCGCCGAGCGCTTCGGCTCCCTGCAGCCGCAGCGTCATCCAGAGCTTCAGCGCATCGAAGCGCCGCGTGGTCTGCAGGCTCTTGTTGACCAGATCCGGCGTGCCGTCTTCGGCCTGCTCACGGGGGTTGAGATAGTCGGCGTGGTGGGTGACGTAGCCGAGATGCGCCCGCTCGCGCACCAGACAGGCGCTGCAGCTCACCGGCTGGAAGAAGGTCTTGTGAAAATCGATCCCCACGGAGTCCGCCTGCTCGATGCCGGCGAGCCAGTGGCGGTAGCGGGACGACAGCAGCAGGCCACCGCCGTAGGCGGCATCGACGTGCAGCCAGAGCTTCCGCGCCCGACAGATCGGGGCCAGTTCCAAGAGCGGATCGATGCTGCCGAAGTCCGTGGTGCCGGCGGTCGCCACCAGCGCGAAGGGCTTGAGTCCGTTGCGCTCGCATTCGGCGAGAATCGTCGTCAGCGCTTCGACGTCCATCCGGCGCTCGGCATCCGTCGGTACCGGAATCACCGCGTCGTAGCCCAGCCCCATCAGCGCAGCGGCCTTCTGCACGCTGAAGTGGCTCACCTCGGAGGTGAGAATGCGCAGCTGGCGAAAGGCGTCCGGCAGGCCGCCGTGGCGGTTGCCCGTATGGCCGGGCAGGGCGGCGCAGGCGTGGTCGCGGGCGATCATCAGCGCCATCAGGTTCGACTGCGTGCCGCCGCTGGTGAAGACGCCGTCGGCGGTTTCGCCGAGACCGGCCTGGGCGGCGATCCAGTCGATCAGCTTCTGTTCGATCAGCGTCGCGCCGGCGCTCTGGTCCCAGGTCTCGACGGCAGTATTGAGCGGGGTGGCGATCGCCTCGGCGAGAATCGCGGGCAGGGTGATCGGACAGTTGAGATGAGCGACGTAGTGCGGGTCGTGAAAGTGGACGGCGTGGTCCAGATAGAGTCGCTGCAGCTCCTCCAGGCTCTCGTCGAGCGTCGCCAACGGGTGGTCGAGATCGATGGCATCGAAGGCCGGCTGCAGCGACGCGGGCGTGACCCCGCTGGTCGGGCGGCGGTGGCGGTCGAGACTGCGTCGCACCTGATCGATGCAGCGCTGCATGCCCTGGTGATAGGCCGAAAGCGACTGCTCGCTGAACAGCGCTCGTGTCGCGTCCTGCGGCGGTCGGTCGAACGCTCGCAGCGGTATGGCGGTGCGGGAATGGCTGTCGTATCGCATGACGACGTCTCCTGACTGGCGGCCCGGTAGCCACGGAGGCAGCGGTGTCTCATATCGAGAATGAAAACCGTTTGCATCGGTGGGCGGATAGGAGACGAAATGACACGGGATTTCTGAACCGGCACGATCCGTTTTTTTGGGCAGTACGGCGTTGTGAAGCGCCGCTTTGTGAAGTGCGACTTGGTGGAGTGCGACTTGGTGGAGTGCGGCTTGGTGGAGTGCGGCTTTGTGCAGTGCGGCTTTGTGAGAGACGGCGAGCCGGGACGAAAAGCGCCCCGACACCGAGGGGGCGGGGCGCTGGCGAGCGTTCTGGGCAATCACGCCGACGGCGGATCGGCCGGCGCTCGACGGGTGGGGCGGGTCGGTCAGAACTGGTAGGAGAGGGTCGCCGTAACATTGCGCTCGGCGCCGAAGTAGCAGTACTCGAGCGAGTTGCAGGAGGCGACGTACTCCTTGTCGAGCAGGTTACCGACGTTGATTCGGCCGTTGATCCCTTCCATGCCCAGCTTGCTGAAGTCATAGCCGAGTGCGGCATCGACCAGCGTATAGTCGGGCACCGTTTCGCTATTGACGCGATCCGCATAGATGCCGCCGTAGTAGCGCACGCCAACGCCGGCATCGACCCCGTCTAGCATGCCGCTGTCGAATGCATAGTGGCCCCAAAGGTTGGCCTGGTGACGCGGTGCGTAAATGGCGTAGCTGCCTTCTTCACCCGGCACGTCGCTCTTCTCGTAGGTGATGTCGGTGTAGGCGTAGCCGGCTTCGACGCGGAAGTTGTCGGTCAGCCAAGTTCGGGTCTCCAGCTCCACGCCCTGAGAGCGAATCTCCCCGATCGCCCGGTAAGGGTCGACGGGCTGCTCCTTGGTCGCCACGTTTTCCTGATCGATGCGAAACAGCGATACGCTGTAGCGATTCCGAGTCCCCGGCGGTTCGTACTTCAGCCCCGTTTCCCACTGCTCACCCTCCATGGGCTCCAGCAAGTCGCCATCTTCGTCAACGAAGCTCGTCGGGGTGAAAGCGGTGTTGTAGCTCAGATAGGGTGCGAAGCCGTTGTCAAAGAGATAGAGCACCCCGGCGCGGCCGCTGAACTGGGTATCCTCCAGCGAACTTTTGTCGCCAGTGAGCTTGTTGGTGTTGTCGATATCGACCCAGTCATAGCGCCCGCCGAGCGTCAGGCGCCAGCGGTCGATCGCCATCTGATCCTGCAGGTAGATGCCGGTCTGATCGAGCTGGTGACGCTCCTGCGTACCGGGGTAGAGGGCAGTAGGGTCGGCGCCGTACTCAGGGCTGAAGGGGTTGATCGACGGAAATGCGCCGGAAGGCCAGTCGACGTCGTTGTCACGCTTCTGGTAGTCGATGCCCACCAGCACGGTGTGGTCGATGAAGCCGCTTTCGAAATTCGACTCCACTTGGTTGTCGAGCGTCCACGCCTGCAGCGATTCGCGTCCGCCGGAGTAGTAGCGCGTGAGTTCGTTGGTGTCGTCGATCCAGCCGTATTGGTAGACCTGATTGAGTTCGGTGTCGGCGTTGAGATAGCGCAGTTTCTGACGCGCGATGACGTCGTCGCTGAAGCGGTGTTCGAGGTCGTAGCCAAACATGCGCTGATAGCGCTCGAATTTGTCGTAATCCGGTTCACCATCGAAGAAGGTATTGTCTATGTGCTTACCGTTATGCGAGCTGACCGCACCCTCATAGGGCGCACCGGAGTGGTAGCCGCCCTCCGGGTCGTGCTGCAGGTAGGCCATGACGGTGATCGAGGTGTCGTCTGTCGGGTCCCACGTCAGTGAGGGCATGATCGCGTAGCGATCTTCCTCGACGTTATCGAACTGTGTATCGCTCTGCGTGCCGATCCCGACCAGCCGGTAGGCCACGCGCCGGCTCTCGCCCAGCGGTCCGGAGAAGTCGAACGCCGCGCTCTGATAGTCGTTGCTACCGGCTCGCAGACGAATTTCGTTGCGTGACTCGAACAGCGGCTGCTTGCTGGTGAGCGCCACTAGCCCGCCGGGAGAAGAGCGTCCGTAGAGCACCGAGGCCGGCCCTTTGACGATCTCCATGCTCTCCAAAAACCACGGATCGATGACCATCGAGCTATAGCCGTTGGTATCGCCCATTACCTTCAGGCCGTCGAGATAGGTGTTGCTCAGGCTGCCGTCGGAGAAGCCGCGCATGACGAGATAGTCGTAGCGATTGGAAGCGCCCACCTGATTGGTGTAAACGCCTGGCGTGTACTGGGCGGCATCGCGAAGGGTGCGGACGCCGCGCTCGTCCATCTCCTCGCGATCGACGGTCGACACTGTCTGCGGGGTTTCCAAGAAGGACGTTTCGGTCTTAGTCGCGGCGGTGGGCGCGGTGACCGTGACCGTGTCGAGCGAGTCGGTGTTCGCCGTGCCGTCGGCCGACTGGGCGAACGTCGCCTGGGGAAGCAGTAGCGACACGCCGATGAGGCAGACGGTAGGGGGCAGGTGACGACGCGAGACACGCATGGAGGCTCCTGATGAGACTGGATGTTAAGTGTTATCGAGAATTATTCCCGATAACGCTCAGGGAGCGCCTATTCACGGTGACGAAACGTCTATGCGCAGTGACGAAACCTCTATTCAAAGTGCCAAACGACGGCGGTTACGTCAGCGCGGAGGGAACGCGAGCCGTGGCGGCGATGTCTCGCGGCGCGACGCCGTGATAGCGGCGAAAGGCGGTGGCGAAGTTGGAGGGGTGACGATAGCCGACGCGGAAGGCCACTTCCTGCACCTCGCCGCCTTCGCGCAGCAGCCGGTGCGCCAGCGTCAGCCGGCACTCGCGTAGATGATCGAACAGCGGGCGACCGTAGCGCTGGCGGTACTTGCTGCGCAGCGAACTCGCACTCATGCAGGCGATGCGCGCCAGCGAGGCGAGCGTATGGGCGTCGCCGGGGCGCTCCTGAATCAGGCGGTGGACCCCTGCCAGTCGGTCACCGAAGGCACACGGCGATGGGGAATCCTCCGGTGTGACGGCCGTCATCGCCTCGGCGAGTAGCTGCAGCGCCAGCCCTTCGGCCAGCAGCGCCCCGCCGGCGACGTCAGGGCGCGCGAGCCAGTGCGAAAGCGATGCCCGCAAGCCATCGCTCGCGGTAACCGGCCAGCATCCGCCGGGCGTTTCCAACAGGGGGCGAAGCCGCGCGAGCCGCGGGTCCGTCGTCAGCGCCGAGGCCGGCAGCGTCAGGTTGACGGCGCGTACCCGCGGTTGCGCGACGTGGCACGCGCTAAGGCGGCCGGTGCCGGTGTAGGCGAGCAGTACGCCGCGCTCCGCGGTCAGCCGGTGGGTCCGTTCGCCGAGCGTGATCGCCGCCTCGCCTTCCAGCAGTTGGACCAGCGAGAGATGGGCGGGGGCGTCGTCGCGGGCATGACTCTCGTAGGTGCGATGCACGCAGAGATCCGAGCCCACCAGCTGCCACCCCGCGGCGAGACGCTGCTCGTCGACGCGCCCCTCGGCGATCGCCGCGGCGGAGCGGTGGGATCTTTCCAGCGCGGGAAAGCGATGCGCGACCCGGTAGCGGCGCTCGAAATGGCCGAAGTCATCGACCGTCAGCGTGCGCTTGTCCGGGGAGCCGATAGGGCGTGCGGCATCGGGAGCGAGAGGCGGCATGATAGCGATCCAACGACGAGAACGATCTGCGAATGATAATCGTCTTCGTCGAAGAAGCCCAAGGCGTCTGGCGGATCAACCGGGCACGAGCCGGTGCGGCCACGACAACGCCGCGCCCATGAGAAAAGCGCGGCGCGGCAATACCCGGTGTGAATAGCGCGAAGCGAGGAGAGCGCTACCAGGCGAGAATCGCGACGATCACCAGCGCGAAGAGCGCCCATTTGATGGCGTAGTAGAGCGTCTTGTTGCGCTTCTTGAGCGCCTTGCCTTGCTTGCGCACCGCATAGAGATACTTGAACGCCCGGTTCAGGCCGCCGGTACGGTCGCTATCGTCGTTGGGCGAGCTGGCCGCGGCCATCAGCGTGCGGCCGAAGAAGCGGTTGAGCCCCTGCGCCCAGCGATACTTCATGGGGCGCTCGATGTCGCAGAAGAGAATCAGGCGATCCTGCTCCGAGCCGTTCTCCGCCCGGTGGAGGTAGGTCTCGTCGAACATCACCGCCTCGCCGTCGCGCCAGCTGTATTTTTCGCCGTCGACATCGATGTAGCAGCGGTCGTCGTTGGGCGTCACCAGCCCCAGGTGGTAGCGCATGGAGCCGGCGTAGGGGTCGCGGTGCAGCGTCAGGTGGCTGCCGGCGGGCAGCTCGGCGAACATCGCCGCCTTCACGTTGGGAATGCCCGCGAGCAGTTCGGTGGTGCGCGGGCAGAGCTCCCGCGCCGACGGGTGGCTGTCGCCGTACCACTTCAGATAGAAGCGCTTCCAGCCGCGGCGGAAGAAGGAGTTGAAGCCGGCGTCGTTGTAGCTCGAAGCGGCCTTGATGTGGTCCTGCAGCGCCATCGCCTCGTCGCGAATCTCCCGCCAGTTGCCGGTGAGATGCTCGAGCTCGGGGTACTTGGCGAGGTCGTGATACGGCTGGTCCCTGTCGCGGCCGAACAGCGTCATCAGCGCGTTGATCGGCGCCATGAAGGTCGAGTGATCGGAGGCCTGGCGCAGCGGCCGGTGACGTACCTTGCCGCGAAAATGGGTGTAGAGCACGCTGGCGACGAACAGCAGGATGAGAATCCACTTGATCATGGTGACGGCCTTCCAGAAAACGACGGCGGCGACCCGAAGTGGTCGCCATCGCTCAATAAAGTTTGGAGGCTTACGATTGTCGCGGGATCGCGATCAGGGTCAAGAGGTGATCGTCGATTTCGGTGACCTGACCGGCGAGGCGCGCGCCCGCGGGCCAGTGGGGAGAGAGCGTCGTCAGTAGCTCAAGCGTCGCGGTGCGCTCTGCCGGCTGCCAGTCGATCAGGCGGGCATCGTGGAAGTAGAAGCGCCGCTCCACCAGCGGAAAGAGCGCCTTGAACAGGCTCTCCTTGAGCGAGAACGCGGTGGTGACGAACTCGCTGGCGGCGGTGTCATCGAGGGTGGCGAGCCAGTCGCGTTCGGCCTCGACCAGAATCTGCGGGGCGAGCCTTCGCGCGCGCTCGGCGGGTATGCGCGCCTCCGCATCGATCCCCAGCCCGGCCACATGATCGCGGCTTGCCACCGCCGCGGCGGCAAGGCCCCGGCTATGGGTGATCGAGCCGACCGTGCCGCGCGGCCACGCCGGCGGCCCGGCCGACGTCTGCCCCGGGGCGCTCGTCTCGTGCGTTAGCCCCTGCAGTGCCTGCTGCGCGCAGAGCCGCCCGGCGACGTACTCCGCCCGGCGCTTGTCGGCGGAAGCGAGCAGGCGTTCGGAGAGCTCGATCCGATACGTCGAGGAATCGATAGCGGCCAGCGCCGATGTCTCGAAACGCATCGCCGAGAATTGCGCGGACGCCAGCGACTGCCGCCAGGGCCAGTCGCGGTCCAGCGGCTGGCATCCCGGCGGCAGGGGAAGAGAGGGTAGGGGCGAAGCGGTCATGCCGTGGCGATCACCGGTCGACGAGGACGGCGTCCAGTTCCACCGGCACATCGTCGCCGATCTGCTGATAGCCCATCATCGAGAGGATCGAGCGCACGGTCTGATTCTTCATCAGCTCGCGGCCGTCGATGGAGACCGGCTCGGCGTTGCGCACGCGCACCACGTTCTCGGCTTCGCGAGTGAAGCGCACCGGCAGCTGCTCCTCGCGCTGCTCGCCGTTGGCATCGGTGCGCAGGTTGATCACCGCCACCGTCGACTGGCCGACGTCGAGCGAGTTGATCCGCTCCGGCGGCAGCTGGGTGACTACCGTGACCAGCGTGGTGTTGGTGAGTGAATTCATCCACGGCGGCAGGTTGCCCAGCCGATCGATGATGTCCGTCTGGTTGAGCCGCACCGGCAGGCGCAGCGTGCCGTCCGCGCTGATCTGCCCCTCCATCCGGTTGAGCGAATGCTCGTGAGGGATGGAGTCTCCCGCGCTGGTGATCTCCGTGACCGTCGCGGTCACGCGGGACTGGTTCGGATCCATCTGCCACGCCGCCTGCGCTAGCGTACTGCCCGCGATCAGGCCGGTGGCGAGAGACAGGCTCGTCAGGCGGCGAATGAGAGTGCTCGATGACATGGGTGTCCTCCCTGGACGACTGGGCTTGCGACGGCTGGCCTGTGCCGAACGCTTTGGGTATCATACGGCTCCCGCGTTTCCGGGCCTATAGCTCAGTTGGTTAGAGCAGGGGACTCATAATCCCTTGGTCGTAGGTTCAAGTCCTACTGGGCCCACCATTATCCCCCGCGATTTTCTGCAGCATCAGACACCGAAGCCGCCAACAGGTTGCGTTTGCAGGCCCGTGTGCGTCGCATTCGGCGTCGTCAGCTCGAATTTCCGTCGCTAAACTACCTTGAAAGTTTTGCCCGGTTATCGTCAGCGTTCGCTGGGCTTCCGTACGCCTATCGATTGGCCGGCAACTACGCGTTAGCGACGCGCTGTGATAGAAAGGGCCGGGTATCGGGACATCGGGTAGTCTGCGATCTGAATAGCATCTCAAAGCAGACGCTCCTCGATAAAGAAAGCGGCCGTAATGAACCCTCGTTCAGGGTGATATGGAAAATTACGCCGGTGTACTCACGTTACACGATGTAGCTGATGATTGATCAGACGCTTGAAGAGGCCGGGCAGGTTGATCCCCAGATAGAAGCGACCAGAGATCGGCTCGAGCCAACGGGAACGGATACAGGGTCGCGAAACGAGTAGCGGATCGCTGGTACCGGGGAACAGGGAATTAGTGATGGGCGGGATCAGGGAAAGAGCGCTTTAGACGCTCAAGAACCTTGAGGATCTACCGATGAGAACTGAAAACAGTCTAATCGGGGAATCGTCATGCCGGGGAACGCAGCAGAAGGATTGATGCTGACCGGCGGAGGAATGATCGTTGGAAGCTGGTTGGCACTGTGGGTTGAGCCTTCCAATCATAAGTTAAATGTCATCCGCATCGCAGTCTGCGGTGCGATCTCCATTGCCGCTTTCATTCTTTGGGTAAGAATGGGAGCTCTTGGCACTGTATTGCTAGTGGCAGAACATCCAGTGCTAGGAATGCTCCTTGTATCTGTAGTGGCGTACGGCGTCTTCGTTTTTGTTGTTGAACCGATTTTGATCCGGTTTAAATGTGGATGTAGTTCTGCTAGCGAGAGCTTTAAAAAGGCTGTGGTGGAGCTTTTGGGAGAAACTATTGAAAATAATGAGCCGAAAGGAAGCGGCAGCGAAAAAAAGACGTATGAAAGCGCAGTTGGTTATCAAAGCGAAGACGAAGTTAGTGATGAAAAGGTAGATTTACATGAAAATATCATGGGAGGTGAAATATGCTTGATAAAAAAGCAATTGTTAACGCCAGCTGAGGAACTTGCTTATAGGCTCATAAAAGATAAATACCAATCCCGCTTTTATGTTCTTGTTAAAATCCGCGCCTCAGAGGTAATTAAGCCCGATTTTTCTGCCTATAGAGAAAAGAATGGCGAATATGAAGCAATCTATGAAAAACTTTGTCAATGGAGTTTTGATTTTCTGCTGTGCTATAAAAGCGACTTTAGCGTCTGCTGCGCAATAAATTTGAATCAAAAGGATCGCAAGTCAGCACTCCAAGAAGACGACGACAAGACTTTAGACAAGGCATGTAGAGCTGCAGGTATCAGAATAGAAAGGATGAAAGTAAATTATGAGCAGAAAAGAATTGAAAAAGTTTTCGGATAAAATAAACTCAAGCAAAAAATACAGGATAATAGGAAGCACGGCAATCATTATTATTTTGCTTGCACTAGGAGTTTTTTCGCCCGCATTTTTTGACATGCATCACACGCCACCATCTGTTTTAAGCTTTGTAGTGGCAGCAATATTTTCAACTATCGTAGCTATATTGGTGAGTGAGACGAATAAGGAAAATGAAATAGGGAAGCATAGGGAGAAATGGCTTAGTGATTTGAAATTCCATTGTGCGGATTATACTAGTAATCTTGCATCATCTTTTGGGGAGCTATTGAAGGCGATCGAAGATGATGGGTTTAAAACTGTTAAAGAAATAAGAGATTCATTCTGGTCAGAAGAGTATATATCAGTATCAAATGACCTTTTCTTGAAGTCAGAAACAAAATTTAATTTAATTTCGCTATATTTAAATTCGTCAAGTGATAAAAACGAAGGTATTTTGTATGGTGAGACAAGGATGCTAAGGGAACTGGATATAGCTTTTGCTGAAAGAGTGCAGCATGCGTTGGACGATAATAGTTTAGAAAAAGTAAAAGAGGTTTCTTCTGAGCTCCAAGAGTTTCTGCTAAAGGGTTTCTTAGATTATCACGCTAAAGTAAAAAGGTATGTGGACGGGGAATGGAAAACCATCAAAAACGGGCATTTTTATTATAATTTCAAGAGAATGATGTTAATGGGGGCGTTGGTATACGTAGCTTCATTTTATTTTTCTTATACTGTTAACTATTACGAGGACTGTTTTTCAGTAAACGACGAGGTGAAGAGTTATTGCGTATTGAAAAAATGACGTGTCAACCAAGGGTCAACAGGGTGGACGCTTACCGACAGGTTGTGTCGGCTTTAGTTTCTATAACTGGCTGATGTTTCGAAGAAAGACGGTTTGTGACGGATTCGCGAAAGATTTCGTAATTCGTTGGTCAGTTAGCAGAGTCGCGTACGGCTAGGTGTCAACCAACTGTCAACGCCGTTGACGCTTGAAGACGGGTGTTGACAGTTAGTTGCTCGGTAAAGGGCTGATTTTACGAGAGAAGACGGCTAGTGGCGTTGTTTAACTCGCTCTCATAATCCCTTGGTTGCTGGGGGTTAATTTATTTTAGTCGTTGAGTTATGTTTGCCTCTTATAAGTGTCTCTAGGCAGATTCAAAATCGGTTTGTCGATTGCTCTCTTCGGATTTTAAAAAGTAAGCGTGCATTCGTTCATCGGTTGACCCTCTTCCTTGCCGCCAAACACTCTGTCCTACTGGCACCCGCCAGACGCGCGTTCTAACCTCCCTCCCATCCATTTCGCACTCAACACGGGCGCGCGCGAACGTACCGCGCCTAAAGACTGGAGGTCAGCCAATGAAAGTCCTAGTGATCGGCGCAACGGGCGGTATCGGTTCTCGGCTACTGCCGATGTTGATCGGCAACGGGCATGAGGTGGTCGGGCTGCACCGTAAGCCGGGGCAGGCGTCGGCGATCGAGCAGGCCGGCGGTCAGGCGGTGCTGGGGGACATCATCACGATGTCGGTCGATGATCTCGCCCAGGCAGCCAGCGGCTGCGACGCCATCGTCTTCTCCGCGGGGGCGGCGGGGAGTGGCCCGGACAGAACCACGGCGATCGACGGCGACGGGCCGATCAAAGCGGTCGAGGCGGCGCGGGCGGCGGGTGTCTCGCGGTTCTATCTCGTTTCGGCGTTCCCCGAGGCGGGTCGGGGCGGGGAGCCCAAGCCGGGGTTCGAGCACTACATGGCGGAGAAGAAGCGCGCGGACGTGGCGGTCGCGGCCTCCGAGCTCGGCTGGGTCATTCTGCGTCCCGGCAAGCTGCTCGACGAGGCGGGCGCGGGTCGTGTCGCGCTGGGGGCGGCGCTGCCCTACGGGTCGGTCTCGCGGGATAGCGTGGCCCAGGTGCTGGCGGCGCTGCTGGAGACGCCGGCGGTCACTGGTGAGATCCTGGAGCTGACGGACGGGGAAGTCGCCGTTGATGACGCGGTGAGCCGGCTGGTGCGCTAACTCGCTGCGCTGGCGAAAGCGAGCTTTTTATCGCGTCGTTCCATTGGCCGGTTTCATGAAGCCTCGGGTATGGGCGTTCTCGTGTGGAGCCTCCACGCCCTCTCCCCCTCTTTCACTGCGCTATCGGTATTCGAGAATTATTATCGAATGCGATATGGCATCATCCGTCACTCGCTGGAGGTGACGGAGAAGCGCGTGAACGAATCGAGAGGGTGGCGAGACGACGGCGAACGCTATGGCCGGGTCAGCCGCTGGCTTCACTGGAGTATCGCGGGGCTGCTGCTGACGCAGTTCACCACGGTGCTGGCCTGGCGCTGGCTGGGGAGTACGCCGCTGACGCAGGCGCTGGCGGCAGTGGCGCCTCACGGGCTGGTCGGGCTGACGGTATTCGTATTGATGGCGGTGCGGTTGATCTGGGCCTGGGGGATGCGGGCGGCGAGCGCGCGGCCCATGCAGTCGGCAAATGCCGTCGGAGAGGCGGCGAGAGTGGGGCACATGATTCTGAATGCGCTGACGCTGTGCATTCCCGGCGCGGCGATTCTGCGCTCGTGGGCGTCCGGGCGGGGAATGGAGGTGTGGGGCGTGCGGTTCATTCCTGGCGCCGAGCGTCAGATGCCATTGCTGGAAATGCCGGCGGATTGGCTGCACTCGACGCTTGCCTGGGCGCTGCTGGCGCTGGCGTTGGGGCATGGCGCGGCGGCGCTGTCGCACCGACTGATCGCGCGGGATGGCACGCTACAGCGAATGCTCTAGTCGTGCCGGAAGAAAAAAGACTCGTTTGGGTTGAGAGCGCAAGCGCCGTCATCCAGGCCGAGTCAGGCGGTCGCAGGGAGCAACCCAAATCTTGCCGTCAGACGGCATATCCTCGAATCCGAATCCGCTCGAGTCTCGATTTATCATGGACTTGAGGGTTATCGGCGATAGGGTGTCCAGATTAACGGCTTCTATCTTTTTTTAACCTGGATTAAGCAGGGTAAAAAGTCGCCAATTCGTTCGACGGCGGTGACGGCATCGGGTTCAGTGGTGTCCGGCGATGGCCTGGGAAGGCATCACTGCCGGATTGGCCCGGTTGCGGGTCGAAGGCTGGGGCAGCTCGTGTTCAGCGCAGCTGGCTGTCCTTACTCGCGCGGCGGTTGTAGCCGCTGGCGTGCGTCTGGCGCTTGTCCGCCGCCGCCTGACACTCGATGCAGAGCCGCACACCGGGAACGGCCTCACGCCGCGCTTCGGGGATCGGGGCCTCGCACTCCTCGCACTCCTCGAGGCTCGGCCCGTGGTGGTGAAGCCGCTCACGCGCTTCGCGAATGCCATCTTCCACGGTGCTATCGATCTGATCCTGAACCGCGCCGTCTTTTGCCCAGCCGCTGGCCATTGTCCGTCTCCCGAGTGGGTATCACCTAGATATGGGGCCATTGCGCCCTGGGCGCAAGTCAAAGCGCGATCTCCGGGCGCCGGAGCGCTGAAAGCGTGGGCCAGTGCCACCAAAGTCTAACTGCTGTGCCCAGTGCGTTTCCGTAGATTTGGCGTCGACTAGCTTGGGTCTTCCATTGGCCCAACGACGTTCCCGCCAGACGCACTCGCGTCGTCTCTCCCCAGGGGCCTGACATGATCACATTCATCGCATCGATCCTGCTGCTGATAGCGGGATATTTCACGTACGGCAAATTCGTGGAGCGGGTGTTCGTCGCCGACCGCAAGCGACGCACGCCGGCCTTCACGATGCGCGACGACATCGACTACGTGCCGATGAAGTCCACGCGCAATTCCTTGATTCAGCTGCTCAATATCGCCGGTGTCGGGCCGATCTTCGGGCCGATTTTGGGCGCACTCTACGGCCCGGTGGCGTTCGTCTGGATCGTCATCGGCTGCATCTTCGCCGGCGCGGTTCACGACTATCTCACCGGCATGATCTCGATCCGCAACCACGGCGCGCACCTGCCGCAGCTGGCGGGCAAGTTCCTGGGCAAGGCGATGAAGCACGTGGTCAACGGCTTCGCGATTCTGCTGTTGCTTCTGGTGGGCACGGTGTTCGTCACCTCGCCGGCGACGCTGCTTTCCAACATGACGTCGCTGTCGCTCACGCTGGTGACCCTGGTGATCTTCGCCTACTACCTGATCGCCACGCTGCTGCCGATCGACAAGGTGATCGGTCGCGTCTATCCCTACTTCGGCGCACTGCTGCTGTTCAGCGCGCTGGGCATCGGGCTGGGCATGCTCTTCACCGGCGCGCCGATTCCGGAACTCTCGTTCCAGAACATGCATCCGGACAATGCGCCGATCTTCCCGCTGCTGTTCCTGACCATTTCCTGCGGGGCGCTGTCGGGCTTTCACGCGACGCAGACGCCGATCATCTCGCGCACCACGGAGAACGAGAGCAACGGTCGCAAGATCTTCTACGGCATGATGATCACCGAGGGCGTGATCGCGATGATCTGGGCCGCGGCGGCAATGAGCCTGTTCCACGGTGACCAGTCGCTCTCCAGCGTGCTGGCCGCAGGCGGCCCGGCAGCGGTGGTGAGCGAAGTCTCTACCCACATGCTCGGTGCCATCGGCGGCACGCTAGCGATCCTGGGTGTCATCGTGCTGCCGATCACATCCGGCGACACGGCGTTTCGCAGCGCCCGCATGATCATCGCGGACTACCTGAAGATCGATCAGCGCCCGATCGTGCGCCGCATTCTGATCGCCGCACCGCTGTTCGTGGTCTCCTACGCGCTGACGCACATGGACTTCACGCTGCTGTGGCGCTACTTCTCCTGGGCCAACCAGACCACCGCGGTCATCGCGCTGTGGGTGGCGACGATGTATCTGGTACTGGCGCGCAAGCCGCATCTGATCACCTCCATCCCGGCGGTGTTCATGACCATGGCCACCTTCACCTACCTGGCCTACGCGCCCATCGGCTTCGGGCTTTCGCTGCAGATGAGCTACGTGGCGGCGGCCATCGGCACGCTGATCTGCATCGCGCTGTTCATGAAGCGGGTGCGGCGTCTCAGTGGCGGGATCTTCGCCGTCGACGAGCCGGAGGTGCCGGAGTTCCGCAACGGCCGGCCGGTGGAGACGCTCGCCGCGAGCTGATCGAACTCACCGCCCAACGCAAACGGGCCCGCACCAATGGTGCGGGCCCGTTTCTGTTTTGCCGTCCACCAACACCGTGTGTCGGCAGCGGCGTCAGAGTGCCATCGCAGCCGCCCGGCGAACCGGGCGGCCGTCGATCAGGAGGCCTTGTAGAGCTTGTCCAGCGCGGCGTTGAGCGTCTGGCTCGGGCGCATCGCCTGGCTGGTCAGCTCGCGGTTCGGGTGGTAGTAACCCTGGATGTCGACCGGCTTGCCCTGCGCCGAGTTGAGCTCGTCGACGATCTTCTGCTCGTTGTCGCCGAGGGTCTTGGCGATCTCTTCGAACAGCGACTTCAGCTCCTGGTCTTCGGTCTGCGCGGCGAGTTCGCGCGCCCAGTAGAGTGCCAGATAGAAGTGGCTGCCGCGGTTGTCGAGATCGCCGGTCTTGCGCTTGGGCGACTTGTCGGCATCGAGGAATTCGCCGTTGGCGCGGTCCAGCGTCGCCGCCAGTACCTTGGCGCGGGCGTTGTCGAAGGTGCTGCCCAGGTGCTCGAGCGAGGCGGCCAGCGCCAGGAACTCGCCCAGCGAATCCCAGCGCAGGTGGTTCTCTTCGACCAGCTGCTGAACGTGCTTGGGCGCGGAGCCGCCGGCGCCGGTCTCGAACAGGCCGCCGCCGTTCATCAGCGGGACGATGGAGAGCATCTTGGCGCTGGTGCCGAGCTCCATGATCGGGAAGAGGTCGGTCAGGTAGTCGCGCAGCACGTTACCGGTGACCGAGATGGTGTCTTCGCCGCGGCGGATACGCTCGAGCGAGAAGGTCATCGCTTCGTCCGGCGCCAGGATGCGGATATCCAAGCCGCTGGTGTCGTGATCCTTGAGGTAGGTCTCGACCTTCTCGATCAGCTTGGCATCGTGGGCGCGTTCGGCGTCGAGCCAGAAGATCGCCGGGGTCTGGCTCTCGCGGGCGCGGTTGACCGCCAGCTTGACCCAGTCCTTGATCGGCGCGTCCTTGGTCTGACACATGCGCCAGATGTCGCCGGCTTCGACGTCGTGGCTGAACAGCGTCTGGCCGTTTTCGTCGGTGACGACGACGGTGCCGTCCGCCGGGATCTGGAAGGTCTTGTCGTGAGAGCCGTACTCTTCGGCCTTCTGCGCCATCAGGCCCACGTTGGGCACGCTGCCCATGGTGGTCGGATCGAAGGCGCCGTTCTCCTTGCAGTCCTCGATCACGGTCTGATAGATCGTCGCGTAGCAGCGATCCGGGATCACCGCCTTGGCGTCGTGCAGCGCGTCGTCGGCGCCCCACATCTTGCCGGAGTCGCGGATCATCGCCGGCATCGAGGCGTCGATGATCACGTCACTCGGCACGTGCAGGTTGGTAATGCCCTTGTGGGAGTCGACCATCGCCATCGGCGGGCGCTCTTTGTAGAGCGCGTCGATGTCGGACTTGATCGCTTGCTGCTGTTCGCTCGGCAGCTTCTCGATCGCGCTGTAGAGATCGCCGATACCGCTGTTGGGGTTGAAGCCGGCCAGATCGAGGGCTTCGCGGTGCGTCTTGAGCACGTCCTTGTAGAACTCCTCGACCACGATGCCGAACATGATCGGGTCAGAGACCTTCATCATGGTTGCCTTCAGGTGCAGCGAGAAGAGCACGCCGCGCTTCTTGGCGTCCTTGATTTCACGGTCGATGAAGTTGCGCAGACGGCGGCTGCTCATGCGCGAGGCGTCGACGACTTCGCCTTCCTGCACGCTCAAGTTCTCCTTGAGCACGACCTCGGTGCCGTCCTTCTGCTTGAGGGCGATCTTCAGCTTGCCGGCCTGGTCGATCACGGCGGACTGCTCGCTGCCGTAGAAGTCGCCTTCTTCCATGTGCGCGACGTGGGACTGCGACTCGCCGCTCCACTCGCCCATGCGGTGCGGATACTTCTGCACGTAGTTTTTCACCGACTTCGGCGCGCGACGATCGGAGTTGCCTTCGCGCAGCACCGGGTTGACCGCGCTGCCCTTGGCCTTGTCATAGGCGGCCTTGATCGCTTTTTCGTCGTCGTTCTGCGGGGAGTCGGGGTAGTCCGGCAGAGGATAGCCCTGACCCTGAAGCTCCTTGATCGTGGCTTTCAGCTGCGGGCCGGAGGCGCTGATGTTGGGCAGCTTGATGATGTTGGCTTCCGGCGTCTTGGCCAGCTCGCCGAGCTCGGCCAGATCGTCGCTGACGCGCTGCTCGTCGTTCAGAAGGTCCGGAAACTGCGCCAGGACGCGCCCGGCCAGAGAGATGTCGCGGGTTTCGACGGTGATGCCGGCGGTCCCGGTGAACGCTTCGACGATCGGCAGCAGCGAGAAGGTGGCGAGCGCGGGCGCCTCGTCGGTCAGCGTGTAGATGATCTTGGGCGTGTTGGGCATGGCAGGGATGACCTCTCTTGTCTCAGCGGTGGCAAAACTCGACTCGCGGTGAAGCCGCCGGATCGGGTTGTCGACAACTTGGCGAGCCCGAGTATATCAGCGGGCGGTGACCGGCGCATTCACGCGCCGGTCGCCGCGGCGTGGGTGGTGTGCCGCGTCGCTCAGTCGTAGGCGACGATCTCCACCCAGTTGGCCTGGTTGCCGGCCGGGGCGTCGCTGACATGGCTCAATCGGCCGTCGCTATCGTCGATTCGGTAGAGCGCGAGGTGATCGCTCAGCTCGCCGGCGGCGATGAGATAGCCACCCAGCGGGTCGATCTCGAAGCCGCGGGGTCGAGAGACGGTCTCCACGCTCTCGATGAAGCGCGCCGCACCGGTATTGGGGTCGACGGCGAGGACGTTCAGCGTGCTGCTGGTGCGCTCGGACACGTAGAGGTGGCGACCGTTGGGGCTGACGTGAAGATCGGCGGCCCAGATGCGCGGCGTATCATCGCCTTCGGGAATGTCCTGCTGGCGCATGCCGTGGGCCAGAGAGCTGCCCTCTGCGATGCCTGGACACACGCTGAGCTCAGTGAGCTGGCCGCTTTCGGCATCGAAGGCGAACGTCGTCACGTCGGCCGAGAACTCGCCGAGCACGTAGATGAAGCGCCCGCAGGGGGAGAAGACGAGGTGGCGAGGCCCTTCGGCCTGTGCGGTGTCGATCCTTGGGGGATCGTTGGGCGCGAGCGTGCCATCGAAATGGAACTGCTCGATATGATCGTCGCCCAGGCTAGTGGCGAAGGCGTAACGGTTGTCCGGCGAGGTGAGAATGGCATGGGCGTGAGTACCGACTTCCACGGTCTGCGTGGCATCGCCGGCCACCCCGTCGGCGTCGATGGGGCTCACGCTGACGCAGCTGTCGCCGTAGGAGGCGGCGAGCAGATAACGCCCGCTGCGGTCGACGGCGATGTAGGCCATGCTCCCCTGGAGCGCGCCGCTGCCGAGCGGGGTGAGGTCGCCGCTGTCGGGATCGATCCGGTAGCTCAGCACGCGCAGCGGTTCGCTACGAACCGCTGCGTAGAGAAAACGCTGGTCGGGGCTCACCGCCAGCGGCATGACGTTGTTGCCGGCCTCTGTGGTGCCCAGCGACTCGAGCTTCTCGGTCTGGCGGTCGAAGCGGTAGCGGCCGATGGTGCCGTCACCGGCATTGGCGACGAAAACGAGCGTATCGCGCTCGGGGGCGGTAGACATGATGAAGGCTCTCCCTGTCGATGAGTGGGGCGATGGACCCGGTTATGATACTGGCCCGTCGATAGAGGGCCGTACCGAGGGCGGGCATGGCCCCGAACGATATCGGTCCCGATATCAGCAGGCTCGTTGTAGCACCGCGAGCGGGGTAGCGTCGATCAAGCGTCGCCGCGTCGCGGCACTGTTGACTGCGGATCAGCGTTCGCGTGAGCGCCGTTTTTCGAGTTTGGCCTGGAGTAGCCCGAGAATGGCGCGCTCGTCGGGGCTCGTCAGATCGTCGTCGTTTTCGATCTCGGTCTCGACCAGCTTGCGAAAGTGCTCGAGCGTGCGGCCGTCGAGATAGCTCTCCACCACCCGTGGATCGATGTAGCTCGCCTTGGCGATGCTCGGCGTGTTGCCGAGTTTCTGCGCGACGTGCTCGACCGCCTGGCGCACGTTCTTCTCGCTGACTTTTTCGTCGTCGCCGACACCGAACTCCTCGAGCGCCAGCGCGGCCAGCGAGGTGCCGGCCCAGGTCCGGAAATCCTTGGCGCTGAAGCGCTCGCCCATCACTTCGTGGATGTAGTCGTTGAGGTCGTGGCTGTCGACGCGGACCTTGTTGCCGTCCTCATCGAAGTACTTGAAGATCTCGTAGCCCGGCACGTCGTCCAGTTCGCCGACGATCTCGGCGAGCTTGTCGTCTTCTACCACGCGGTGCTGGTGCTGCCCGCTCTTGCCCTGGTAGTCGAAGATCAGCTCGTCACCCTCGATGGTGAGATGCTTGGAGCGCATGGTGGTCAGCCCGTAGGACTCGTTCTCCTGGCGGTAGCGCTCGCTGCCGGGGCGGAAATAGGCGCTGTCGATCAGTCGCACCATACAGGCGAGCACTTTCTCCCGCGGCAGCCCCTCGAGCGTCATGTGCTGACCGGTGATACGTCGCATCGGCGTCAGTCGCCCGGCGAACTCGACGATACGATCGAACTTCAGGGCCTCGCGTTTCTCCCGCCATTTGGCGTTGTAGACGTACTGCTTGCGCCCGGCCGAGTCGCGGCCCGTGGCGTGAATATGGTGGCGCTCGTCGAGCACGATCTCGACGTCGTGCCACGCCGGTGGAATCGCCAATGAGGCGATCCACTTCCGCCACGCCTTGTCCTTGAGCGTCTCGCCGTCGGCATAGCGGTAGGTAAACCCCTTGCCGGAACGCTTGCGCGTCACGCGGGGAGCATCATTGGTCATGGCAAACTCCTTTTGCCTTGGCCCGAAAGCGGTGGAAAACCGAATCAGCATAGTTCACTGGCACACGTATAGACGGCGCGTGAGCATTGGCGCGTCTGAGTATCGCCGTGCACGCGCTTCGGTACGCGCGACTCTCGTCGTCGCGCCGGGCCCAAGGCGAAGCGGGGCAGGGCGCGCGCGGGCTCGTTTCGGCTAGACTCGGGAAGCATTTCGACGAGGAAGAGAGTCATGATCGGGCGAGTTCAATGGATTTGGCACCGGTTGCACCGGTCGCTGTGGTACCGCGCGACGATCTATTCGTTGGCCGGCGTCGCGACGGCGCTGATCGCCTGGCTCGCGACGCCGTGGCTCGAGGTGCCGTCGATCCTGAAAGTGGGGGCGACCGCCGTCGACGACATTCTCAACATCATCGCCTCGAGCATGCTGGCGGTGACGACCTTCTCGCTCAGCGCGATGGTCACCGCCTACGGCTCGGCGACCAGCAACGTGAGCCCCCGGGCGACGCTACTGCTGATCGAGGATCGAGTCACCCAGAACACGCTGGCGACCTTCATCGGCGCGTTTCTCTTCAGCCTGGTGGGTATCGTGGCGCTGGCAGCCGGGATCTACGACGCGGACGGTCGTACGCTGCTGTTCGGCGCCACGCTGGTGGTGATCGTGCTGGTGGTCTATCAGCTGATCAAGTGGGCGGGGTATCTCACTCGACTGGGGCGGGTGAGGGACACGATCGCCAAGATAGAAAGAGCGGCGAGCGATGCCTTCAAGACGCGCATCGACAACCCACACCTCGGCGGCCAGGCGACGCCGCCATCGCTGCCGCAGGGGCTCTCGCCGGTGCGCGCCGGCAAGATCGGCTATATCCAGCACATCGACATGAAGCGTCTCGGCACGCTGGCGAACGACAGCGCGCAGGCGATCTACGTGCGGGAACTGCCCGGCAAGTACGTCGATGAGACGACCGTGCTGGCGCTGACCGGGCCGCTCGACGACGAGCGCGCCGACAAGATCGCGGCGGCCTTCACCATCGGCCCGTCGCGACGCTACGAGCAGGATCCGCGCTTCGGCATCATCGTGCTCGCCGAGGTGGCCTCGAAGGCCCTTTCGCCGGGGATCAACGACTCCGGTACGGCCATCGACGTCATCGGCTGCGGCGTTCGCGTCCTGACGCCCTGGGTTCGTCACGCCGCCGACGGCATCGATGAGGTCGACCAGCCCGTCGCTCACGTCTACGTCGATCCGCTGCGCTCCGAGGACATCTTCGACGACTTCTTCACGCCGATCTCCCGCGACGGTGCCTCCGCGGTCGAGATCGGAATCCGCCTTCAGAAAGGGCTGATTTCGCTTGCTGCGGCCGGCGACGACAACGAGCGACAGCTCGCCCGTCGCTACATGCAGCGGGTGGTGCAGCGCTTCGATCAGGGCCTGATCCTCGAAGAGGACAAGGCGCGCGTTCGCGACCTGCTTCGCACCTAACGATTGTCATAAACCTATGCCTTCCAGGCCTAAACTGTTCCAAAAGCGACACTCGACTAGTCGTGAGCGCTGCCAATGTCGCAATGAGATAAAAACGCATGCGTGTAAAGATTGCCGGGATTAGAGTCGAAATCGAGCCGACATAGATCGGAACGGGCCGTCGAACGGGGTATGACGATGGCCCCCGGTGGCTGCCGCGAAGGGCCTTCGAACGGGCCGCTTCTCCGGCGAATCGGGACCAGGGAAACGCCAATAACAATGACCACCGACCTATCCTTGGAGGAGACTAGACATGGCACACCTGCCCGGCTCTGGCGTCGTCCAACACGACGATACCGCCGCCCCCCAGACTCTCGGATTCCTGCTGCTCGACGATTTCACGCTGATTTCGCTGGCGTCGACCATCGAACCGCTGCGCATGGCCAATCAGCTCGCCGGACGGGAGCTCTATCGCTGGTACGTCCTGACGCTCGACGGCACGCCGGTGCGCGCCAGCGACGGCATGCAGATCACCCCGGATGCCGGCGCCCACTCGGCGCTCCAGCTCGACTGGCTGGTGGTCTGTGGCGGCGTGGCGCCGCTGCGCTCGGCGACCCCGTCGCTGGTCGCCTGGCTGCAGAGTCGCGCCCGGCGCGTGCGGCGTATCGGTTCGGTGTGTACCGGTAGCTGGGCGCTGGCGCAGGCCGGCCTGCTCGACGGCTACGAGGCGAGTATCCACTGGGAGTGTCTGGCGGCGATGCAGGAGGCTTATCCGCGGGCGGCCTGGAGCACCCGGCTCTTCTCCATCGATCGCGACCGCTTCACGGCCTCCGGCGGTACCGCGCCGCTGGACATGATGCTCAACCTGATCCGCCGCGATCACGGGCGTGAACTCTCCGCGGCGATTTCGGAGATGTTCATCTGCGAACGGGTGCGCGGTGAAGAGGATCAGCAGCGCGTGCCGCTCAAGCACATGCTGGGCACCACCCAGCCCAAGCTGCTCGAAATCGTGGCGCTGATGGAAGCCAACATCGAAGAGCCGATCGAGCTCGACGCGCTGGCAAGCTACGTCGGCGTCTCCCGGCGCCAGCTCGAGCGACTCTTTCAGCGCCATCTCCACGGCTCGCCGTCGCGCTACTACCTCAAGCTGCGTCTTACCCGGGCGCGCCAGCTGCTCAAGCAGACCTCGCTGCCGATCATCGAGATCGCCTCGGCCTGCGGGTTCGTCTCCACGCCGCACTTCTCCAAGTGCTATCGCGAGACCTTCGGGACGCCACCGCGAGAGGATCGCAACGAGTCGATCCGCTTCCAGCGTCTGTCACCGCTGACCGACCCGAACCTGGCCCACGACTCGCTGCTGCAGATCAGCAGCGCCAGCGTCGCGCTGGACCACGCCCATGGCGAACCCACCTACGCGAGCGTCGCACTGAACTAGCCGGTCACTGCCGTGTCGTCGCCCGTCGTCCGATCGCTCGACTCTCGTTGAGCGATCGGGCGGCGGGCGGCTTCGTATCGGGAGTGCCGACTCGCGCCGCGCTCGCTCGCTTTACGGCAACCCGTCAGATGCCTCCCCCCTGTCGGTCGATATTGCCTCCGTTAAGCGATCGGCGTCCCCATTCCTCCCGCTGCGACAAACCACCGCGATCCGCCTTCAGCGCCCATGACCCCTGGCGTGGGGGTGATCGGTCGTGCCGAATGATAGTTAGCCTGCTCAACTTTTCGCTCCATCGGCCGTTGTCTCGCGTAGGCCGGAGGTACGTGCAAAGCGCCAGTCGCGCACCGCGACGGGGCACAGGCGCTTCCGGCTGCGAGCGACCCGGTCTGCCCCCGGGAGGCACGCCGCCTCACCGCCAGGCTCGCCGTCACGCTCGCGCCACTCACTCTTTTGCAAGGAGCCGTCGATGAACCCCTCGACGCTGATAGGTATCTTCGCCAGCGTGCTGCTTCTGGTGTGCGTTCTCTTCTTTACCGCCGAATCCCCGGACAGCTTCGTCAACCTGCCGGGGCTGGCGCTGGTCGTCACGGGCACGCTGGCGGCGACCTTCATCAGCTACCCGCTCAAGGAAGTGGTTCGCGTCGTGCGACTGGTCGGGGTGGTGTTCCAGCGGGAGAACACCTTCGTTCGAGACGACATCGACGAGCTGGTGGCACTCTCGCGGCTCTGGACCAAGGGCGACGTGCGAGCGGTGGAAAGCGAACTCGAATACGTGCGCAATCCGTTTCTTCGCTCCGGGGTGCAGCTGCTCATCGCCAACACCAAGGAGGATGAGATATTCGACGTGCTGCAGTGGCGCATCACCCGGCTGAAGGCGCAAGAGCAGGCCGACGCGCAGATCTTCCGCACCATGGCGACCTACGCCCCGGCGTTCGGCATGATCGGCACGCTGGTGGGGCTGGTGAACATGCTCGAGGTCATCGACGCGGGCAGTCTGAACATCATCGGCCCGCGCATGGCGGTCGCGCTGCTGACCACCTTCTACGGCATTCTGCTGGCCAATCTGATCTTCAAGCCGATCGCGGTGAAGCTCGAGCGGCGCACCGAGGAGCGCCTGATCACCATGAACATGGTGATGGAAGGGATCTCCCTGATGAGCAAGCGTCGGCTGCCGTCGTTCATCGAGGAGACGCTGAACTCCTTCGTGGTCAGCTATCGCGACGAGATTCGCGATCGCAACGTCAAGCCGCGGCCCACCGCCGGGGCGTCGGCTTCGGCCACCGAGGAGTAACGCCATGCGCCAGCGAGACATGCAGCATCTGCTGACGCCGCCCGCCGCGGCGGCGGCGGAAGACGAAGGCTGGCTGACCAGCTATCTCGATGTGCTCACGCTGCTGCTGACCCTGTTCGTGCTGCTGCTGTCGCTCATCCCGCGGGGGGAGACGACCGATACCCAGGCCGATAGCCGCACCGAGTCTGCCGCGGTGACGCCGCGGGACGCCGGACTCGAGCCGCTCAACGACGGCCTCGAACCGCGGCTGGCGGGCCTCGAGATCGCGGGCGTGCGCGTCATGAAAGGGCAGCAGGGGATCACGCTGCGTATCGACGACGACCTGCTCTTCCCCAGCGGTCAGGCCACCCTGACCGCCGAGGGGCGCGATGTGATCGCCGGTCTCGCCGAGGATATCCAGAGCTTCGACGGTGACATGTCGGTCGAGGGGCACACCGACAGCGTACCGATCGCCACGCGCCGGTTTCCTTCCAACTGGGATCTCTCCGCCGCGCGGGCGATTGCCGTGGTGCGCTACCTCGGCGCGCAGGGCATCGACACCTCGCGGCTACGCGCCATCGGCTACGGCGACACTCGCCCGATGGCGGACAACGCCACGGCAGCCGGCCGCGCGGCCAATCGGCGCGTCGATATCCTGCTGCATCGACAGCCTGGCGCATCGGCAGACGGGTAGCGGGCAGCCGAGGCTAGATGAGCCCCGGCTCCTGGCGCAGACGGGACTGCACCAGGTCGACGAAGGCCCGGGCTCTCGCGGTGATGCCGTGCCGGTCGGGGTGGATGGCGATGATCTCCAGCGGCGCCGGTGTCAGATCGAGGGCGATCTCCAGCAGTTCGCCGGCGTCGATCCACGGCTGGCAGAAATGCCGCGGGATGATCGCAAAGCCGATACCCGCCCGGGCACCGGCGATCAGCAGGGTGGAGCTGTCGACGCGATACCGCGCGGGTACCTTGAGAGAGATCGCCTGGCCCGAGGCGTCAAGGAAGTGCCACGGGTTCGCCTCCAGCGCAGTCAGCGTCGACAGACACGGCAGCGTGGTCAGTTCGTGAATGGACCCGGGGCGGCCGTGCTCGGCGATCACGCTCGGCGCCGCTACCACTACGCTCTCCATCGTCACCAGCGACCGCACCACCATGGCGCTGTCGGCGAGCTTGCCGCGGTGATAGCTGATCGAGACATCGACGTCGCGTTTGACCGGGTCCAGCGGCGCCATGCTGGTGACACAGTCGAGCGCCACGCCGGGGTGCGCGGCCACGAATGCCGCCACGCCGTCGTTGAGCCAGCGAACCGCGAACTCCGACGGAATCGCCACCGTGAGCTTGCCGCTCAGCGCGTCGTCGCTTTCGCCCAGGTCGTTCTCCAGCTCTTCGAGTGCGGCGATCAGGCAGTGCGCGCGTTCGTACAGCCGTCTGCCACTCGGTGTCAGACGGAGGTGGCGCGTGTTGCGCAACACCAGCGGCTGGGCGAGCTCGGTCTCGAACTGGGCGAGCTGGCGGGCGACGGTGGACTTGGGGACGCCGAGCGCTTTCGACGCCGCCAGGATCGAGCCCTGCTCGGCGACGCTGACGAAGATTCTGAGATGATTGAGGTTCATGGTCCTGAATTCGGGAAACTGTTTCCTGACGGCCCGCGTTGAGCGCGGGAGAGTGGCGATCCTAAGGTAGCTGCCATTCCCACGCCCCATTGATGCCGCGACATCGCGGTTTGGCGGGGCGCCACAGGAGGCAGAGCCCATGAACAGTATCGTCGATCTGGACCCCACCGAAACCGGCGAGTGGACCGACGCCCTCGCGTCGCTGATTCGCGTCGGCGGAGAAGAGCGGGCGCGCTTCGTGATCGCCCGGCTGCTCGAGAATCCGGCACTCACCTCGGCGCAGGAAGCGCTCACGACGCCTCATCGCAATACGATCGGCCTCGACGCGCAGCCGGCCTATCCCGGCGACCTGGCGCTGGAGCGCAAGCTGCGCTCGGCGATTCGCTGGAACAGCGTGGCGATGGTGGTGCGTGCCAACGCCAAGGACAAGAGCCTCGGCGGTCATCTGGCGAGCTACATGTCCAGCGCCACGCTCTACGAGGTGGGTTTCAATCACTTCTTCCGCGCCCGCTCCGAGCGTTTCGCCGGCGATCTGATCTACTTCCAGGGCCACATCGCGCCGGGCATCTACGCCCGCTCCTTTCTCGAAGGCCGTCTCGACGAACCCCGGCTGGACAACTTTCGTCAGGAAGTCGGCGGCAGCGGGCTCTCCTCCTATCCGCACCCCTATCTGATGCCGGACTACTGGCAGTTCTCCACCGTCTCGATGGGGCTCGGGCCGATCCAGGCGATCTATCAGGCGCGCCTGATGAAGTATCTGGACCAGCGCGAACTCAAGCCGCTCGAGCAGCGCAAGGTGTGGGCGTTTCTCGGCGATGGCGAGTGCGACGAGCCCGAAACCCTGGGCGCGCTCAATGTCGCCAGTCGCGAGACGCTCGACAACCTCATCTTCGTGGTCAACTGCAATTTGCAGCGCTTGGACGGCCCGGTGCGCGGCAACGCCAGCGTCATGAGCGAACTCGAGCGTTCATTCAAGGGCGCCGGCTGGAATGTCATCAAGGTGGTCTGGGGCGGCGGTTGGGATCGCCTGCTCGAGGCCGATCACGACGGCCTGCTGGGTCGGCGCATGAACGAGGCGGTGGACGGCGAGTACCAGAACTTCAAGGCGCAGGGTGGGGCCTACACCCGGGAGAAGTTCTTCGGCAAGTACGCTGAGCTTGCCGAGCGGGTCGCCTCGATGTCGGATGCAGAGATCCAGAACCTGACCCGCGGCGGGCACGACCCGGAGAAGGTCTACGCCGCCTACCACGCTGCGGTTCAGGGCGGCGACGGCCGCCCCACGGTGATTCTCGCCCACACCGTGAAGGGTTACGGCATGGGCAGCGAACACGGCGAGGCCGACATGGAAGCGCACAACATCAAGACGATGAGCGCCGACGGCCTGCGCGCGCTGCGCGAGCGCTTCGAGCTGCCCATCGACGACGCTGCTCTCGAGGGCGGGGCTCGCGAGTTCGAGGTCATGCCCTACCATCGGCCACCGGACGACAGCGCCGAGATGCGCTATCTGCACGCGCGCCGAGCCGAACTCGGCGGCTATCTGCCGGCCCGCGACACCCACGTCGAGGCGGCGAGCATCCCCGCGCTCGATGACCGGGTCTTCGCCACCCAGACCAAGGGCAGCGGCGAGCGCCAGCTCTCCACGACGATGGCGTTCGTGCGCGTGCTGACCGGGCTGGTGAAGCATAAAACGCTCGGCCCCAAGGTCGTGCCGATCATCCCCGACGAGGCCCGTACCTTCGGCATGGAGGGGCTCTTTCGCCAGCTGGGTATCTACGCCCCGGAGGGGCAGAAGTACGAGCCCGCCGATGCCGGACAGATCATGTTCTACCGCGAGGATCGCAGCGGGCAGATTCTGGAAGAGGGCATCACCGAGGCCGGCGCGATGTCCTCCTGGATCGCGGCGGCGACGGCTTATGCCAACCACGCCACGCCGCTGATCCCGTTCTACATCTACTACGCCATGTTCGGCTTTCAGCGCATCGGCGATCTGGCCTGGGCCGCCGGCGACATGCTCTGCCGCGGCTTCATGATCGGCGGCACGGCGGGGCGCACCACCATCAACGGCGAAGGACTGCAGCACCAGGACGGTCACAGCCACCTGTTCGCCTCCGTCATTCCCAACTGCCGCAGCTACGATCCGACCTACGCCTACGAGGTCGCGGTCATCGTGCGTCACGGTCTGCTGGAGATGGTCGAGCGTCAGAAGGACGTCTTCTTCTATCTGACGGTGATGAACGAGAACTACCCCCATCCGGCGATGCCGGCAGGCTGCGCGGAGGGCATCGTCCGCGGTCTCTACCTGCTCGATGAGGACGACTCGACCGACGCCGAACGTCCCCGCGCCCAGCTCCTGGGCAGCGGTGCCATCCTGCGCGAAGTGGAGGCGGCGGCGAGAATCCTGCGTGAGGAGTATGGCGTCGCCGCCGATGTCTGGAGTGCGACGAGCTTCAACGAGCTGCGCCGCGAGGCGCTGGCCTACGACCGCCAGCGTTTCCTCGCCCCCGGAAAGACGCTCGACAAGCCCTGGGTCACCCGACAGCTGGCCGAACGCGCTGCCGGGCCGGTGATCGCCGCCAGTGACGCCATTCGCCTCTACGCCGATCAGATCCGCGCCTGGGTGCCGAGCGACTATTACGTGCTGGGGACCGACGGGTTCGGCCGCTCCGACACCCGCGAGTCACTGCGCCGTTTTTTCGAGGTGGATCGGTATCACGTCGTCGTGATGACGCTGTCGGCCCTGGTGGAACGTGGCGAACTGACCGCCGAGGTCGTCATCGATGCCCTGGCCCGCTTCGGCATCGACGCCGCCGCTCTCACCCCCTGGGAGCGCTGAAGCCATGGGCAGTGACCGCGTTGGAACGATCGAGGAGAACGACGGCAGTGATGCCGGGGGCGGTGAAAGCCACGGCAGGGAAAGGGGCGGCCGCGTCCACGCCTGCCCCGCCGTGCGCAAGCGGGCGCGCCTGCTCGGGCTCTCGCTCGCAGCCATTCCCGGCCGCGGGCGCAAGGGGCGGATCACGCCGGCGGACGTCGAACGCCATGTCGCCATCAGGTCGGCAGAGCACTCGGCTCGCAGCGACGGCTGATACCTGCCGCGCCGGGCAGTGGCTTCAGCCAAGCACCAGCCGCACCGCGACGATCACCGCGCCGAAAGTCGCGACGCCGGCGATTACCGGCAGGCCCAGCGAGCGGGTGCGCCGCCAGGTCAAAAGCGTCGCGATGAGACCGACGAGCGTGGCGACCCAGCCGGCGGTGTCGGGGACTCGCGGCACCAGCGAGACCCCGAGCACCGCGGCGATCATCATCGGTCCCAGCACCGCGAGCCACGCCGGCATCGACTCCGACCCCTCGCGCTCGCGGGTCTGGCGCAGCCGGCGCTGCATCCAGAGCAGCGGCAGCAGCCGGATGAGATAGGTGCCGAGGGCGCCGGCGAGCAGGGCGATCCAGAGTTCGACGCTCATCGTGAGCGTCCCGGCAGGCGCGGCGAGCGCAGGGTGAAAAAGCAGAATGCGCCGAGACCGGCCGCCAGGGGGATGCCCACGTTGGCCAGCCCGTTCAGGGTAAAGGCGAGCGCTGCCGCCACGCAGACGGTCAGTGCCAGCGCCCAGCGGGGCGAGGTGAAGCGCGGTACCACCAGCACCAGAAAGAGCGCGGGCAGGGCGAAGGGCATCACCTCGCCGAGCAGCGGCCAGCGCGCCGTGAGCCACTCGCCGGCGACGGCACCGAGCAGCGAACCGGCGATCCAGCTCAGCCAGGCGAGCAGCGCCGCGCCGAGAAACCAGCCCACCCGCTGGCGTTCGGGCAGCTGGGGCAGACGGGTGTGGGCCAGCGCGAAGACCTGATCCGTCAGTCCGTGCATCAGCCACGGCCACCAGCGACTCGGCGTTAGCCACGCTGCCAGGTTGGGCGCGTAGACGACGTGGCGCAGATTGATCAGCAGCGTCATCGCCACCACCAGCCACAGCGGGGCGCCGCTCGCCACCATTCCCACGAACAGAAACTGCGAGGCGCCGGCGTAGATCAGCGTCGAGATCGCCAGCGTCTCCAGCACGCCGAACCCCGCCTGCACCGACACCAGGCCGAACGATACCGCCACCGGGATATAGCCGCCGAGCAGCGGTATCGCCTCGCGGATGCCGCGCAGCACGCCCGGAGGCCCGTGGGTCGCGTTCGTCGACGTCTCCGAGCGCGGTGAAGTCATGGCCGACTCTCCTCGCGACGCACCGGGTAGACGATCGTCACCAGCAGGGTGGCGCCGTCGTCGTGCGCCAGATAGCGGTGAGCCTGCCCGGCGTCGAAGGTGAGCCGCCCGCCCGGCGCGAGCGTGCTCGGCGTTTCGACCGGGCCGACGCTGGCGGTGCCGGCGACTAGCTGCACCGTCTCCTCGGTACCCGGGGCGTGTGCCTCGGCGTCGCGTCTCGCACCCGGCGCCAGATGCAGGAGATAGACATCGACGGCCGGCGACCCCGTGCCGCGCTCGACCAGCGTGACCGCAACGCCGGAGTCACCGGTGGGCGAGGCGGCGGTAGCGAACGACGACGGGGTATCGGGCGACGACTGGGTATCGGACGCCGACTGAGTATCGGAATACGACTGGATGTCGGCTGTCGCTTTTGCGATGGGGGCGATCAGGGCGCTGAAGGCCACGTCGAGCTCCCGCGCCAGTCGCCAGAGCGTATCCAGCGTTGGGTTGGCATCTCCGCGCTCGAGGCGCGACAGGCTCGACTTCGCCAGACCGGCCTTCGCCGCCAGACGTGACAGCGACAGCCCCCGGGCCTCCCTGAGCGCCTGTAGATGGGCGCCCAGCGCGCTCGAGGCCTGCAGGTCCACGGACTTCTCCATGCGACGTCCTCGTTTCGTTCTATATATGGAACGTTCTAACCCGGGCTGCTCGGCACGTCAATCGTCGGCGACCGTGGTGCACTGCCCGGCAATCGCCGTGACGCTGCCCGCGGCATCGCCGGAGGGCGGTCCGGCGTGTCGCATTCGAGCCGTGTCGGCGTGTCGCAATGGGACCATTTTCGCTGGCGCAAAAAGAACAGTCGGCTTCGTTTTCGATCCGTGTACGGCCCGGACGGAGGGATATGCTGCCGAAACGGTCGCACCGTCGCTTTCAGGCACACACGGCGCCGACCCTTCGATTCACAACACGACGCCAGCCCAAGGGCGCGCCATCGAGGAGAAGTTTGCATGTCGACGACATCCGTACACGACGACGCCATCGTCATCGACGGTCTGATCATCGCCAAGTGGGATCGCGCCCTGTTCGAGGACATGCGAAAGGGCGGACTCACCGCCGCCAACTGCACGGTCTCCGTGTGGGAGGACTTCGAGGCGACCGTCGACAACATCGTCAGCGTCAACAAGCTGATGCGCGACAACGCCGAGCTGGTGCGTCCCGTGCACACCACCCGCGACATCACCCGCGCCAAGGAAGAGGGCAAGACCGGCATCATTCTGGGCTTTCAGAACGCCTACGCCTTCGAGGACCAGCTCGGCTACATCGAGATCTTCAAGAAGCTCGGCGTCGGCATCACCCAGCTCTGCTACAACACCCAGAATCTGGTGGGTACCGGCTGCTACGAGCGCGACGGCGGCCTCTCCGGTTACGGCCGGGAAGTGATCGCCGAGATGAACCGGGTCGGCATGATGTGCGATCTCTCTCACGTCGGCGCCAAGACCTCCGAAGAGGTGATCCTCGAGTCCCAGAAGCCGGTCTGCTACTCCCACTGCCTGCCGTCCGGTCTCAAGGAACACCCGCGCAACAAGTCGGACGAAGAGCTCAAGTTCATCGCCGATCATGGCGGTTTCGTCGGCGTCACCATGTTCACGCCGTTTCTCAAGGCGGGCGTCAACGCCACCATCGAAGACTACGTCGAAGCGATCGTCTACATCATGAACATCGTCGGCGAGGACGCCATCGGCATCGGCACCGATTTCACCCAGGGCCATGACGAGGCCTTCTTCGAGTGGCTCACCCACGACAAGGGCTATGCGCGTCGTCTGACGCGCTTTGGCGAGATCATCAATCCCAAGGGCATCCGCACCATCGGTGAGTTTCCCAACCTGACCCAGGCGCTGCTGGACCACGGCCTCTCCGAGTCGGTGGTGCGCAAGGTCATGGGGGAGAACTGGATGCGCACTCTTCGCGACGTCTGGGGCGAGTAAGCCGTGACGAGCCGGCTGCGCGTCGCGAATACGGCGTTGAAGTCTGCCGCTCTCTGCTCATGGACAACCACGTCCACTGCGCGATATCGGCAGACTTCGCCTTGTCTTCGATAGCTCGCTCGGCTCCGCGGTGTCGCGGGCGCAATCTTGCTCGTAGCTCGAAGCCCGAAGCTCGAAGCTCGCAGCTCGCAGCTCGCAGCTCGAAGCCCAAGAACAACTTCAGAGGTAACCGACATGACCCAGATGGCCCCCGAACTGCCGATCGACGTCGATAGCGACACCGGTGTCTGGACCACCGATGCGCTGCCGATGCTCTACGTGCCGCGCCATTTCTTCATCAACAACCACGTGGCGATCGAGGAAGCGCTGGGCGTCGAGGCGTACGCCCAGATCCTTTACGACGCGGGCTACAAGTCGGCGTGGCACTGGTGCGAAAAGGAGGCCGAGCTCCACGGTCTGGAAGGCGAGGCGGTGTTCGAGCACTACATGAAGCGTCTCTCGCAGCGCGGCTGGGGGCTGTTCGTCACCGAAGCGATCGACCTCGACGCGGGCACCGCCCGCGTGCGCCTCGAGCATTCGTGCTTCGTCTATCAGCTCGGCAAGACCGGCAAGCGTGAGGAGTACATGTTCACCGGCTGGTTCGCCGGCGCGATGGACCAGATTCTCGAAGCGCGCGGCAACAGCCTGCGCACCGTCGCCGAGCAGACCCAGAGCGGCGCCGAAGAAGGCTGCGAGGTCGGCTACTTCGACGTCTCACCGAAGTAGCCTGCGGGCTGGCCGAGAGAGGCGCGCGAAAGAGACGCGTGCGAAAGCGTAGTGAGGCAGTCGCGGCAGTGCCGCCCAACAAAAATCTTTGAATTCGTGCTGGCCGAGTCCGCTTGACCGACCGCCTGACACCCCGGTCGGTACGGCGGCTCGAACGAGGTGATCCCCATGGCTCATGAAGCCCTGTTCAAGCCGATCCAGATCGGCAACCTGACCATCCGTAACCGCGTGGTCAGCACCGCTCACGCCGAGGTCCACGCCACCGATGGCGGCATGACCACGGATCGCTACGTCAAATACTACGAAGAGAAGTCCAAGGGGGGCTGCGGGCTCTGCATCTGCGGCGGCTCGTCGCCGGTCTCCATCGACAGCCCGCAGCAGTGGTGGAGCTCGGTCAACGTCGCCACCGACCGCATCATTCCCTATTTCCAGAATCTCGCCGACGCGGTGCACAAGCACGGCGGCAAGATCATGATCCAGATCACCCACATGGGCCGACGCTCGCGCTGGGACGGCCACAACTGGTCGACACTACTGTCGCCCTCCGGCGTGCGCGAGCCGGTCCACCGCGCGACCTGCAAGACCATCGAAGAGGAAGAGATCTGGCGCGTCATCAGCGACTTCGCCCAGGGCGCACGGCGGGTCAAGGAGGGCGGGCTCGACGGCTGCGAACTCTCCGCCGTTCACCAGCACTTGATCGACCAGTTCTGGAGCCCGCGGGTCAACAAGCGTACCGACCAGTGGGGCGGCAGCTTCGAGAACCGCATGCGTTTCGGCATGGAAGTGCTCAAGGCGGTCCGCGCCGAGGTAGGCGATGACTTCTGCGTCGGCATGCGCATCTGCGGCGACGAGTTCCACCCGGACGGTCTCTCTCAGGACGACATGAAGCAGATCGCGGCGTACTACGACGCCACCGGCATGGTCGACTTCTTCGGCGTCGTCGGCTCCGGCTGCGACACCCACGACACCCTGGCCAATGTCATCCCCAACATGTCCTACCCGCCGGAGCCATTCCTGCACCTGGCGGCGGGCGTCAAGGAAGTGGTCTCGGTGCCGGTGATCCATGCGCAGAACATCAAGGATCCGACCCAGGCCGAGCGTGTCCTGGAGGGAGGCTACGTCGATCTGGTGGGGATGACCCGGGCGCATATCGCGGACCCGCACATCATCGCCAAGATCAAGGCCGGCGAGACCGACCAGATCCGCCAGTGCGTCGGGGCCAACTACTGCATCGACCGTCAGTATCAGGGGCTCGACGTCCTGTGCATCCAGAACGCGGCGACCTCGCGAGAGTACATGGGCCTGCCGCACATCATCGAGAAGACCACCGGCGCGAAGCGCAAGATCGTGGTGGTCGGCGGAGGGCCCGGCGGTATGGAAGCGGCCCGTGTGGCCGCCGAGCGCGGCCACGATGTCACCCTGTTCGAGGCCGAGCCGCAGCTGGGTGGCCAGATCACGCTGGCGGCCAGGGCCCCGCAGCGCGACCAGATTGCCGGTATCACCCGCTGGTACGAAATGGAACTCGCGCGTCTCGGCGTCGACGTCAAACTCGAGACTCGCGCCGATGACGCCGTCATCCGTGATCTGCAGCCGGACGTCGTGGTGCTCGCCAATGGCGGCCATCCGTTTCTCGAACAGGTCCCGGAATGGGGCTACTCGGACGATCCCGACGAGAGCCTGGTCGTCAGCAGCTGGGACATCCTCTCGGGCAAGGTCGAGCCGGGAAACAACGTGCTGGTCTACGACACCATGTGCGAGTTCGGTGGCATGTCGGCCGCCGACTATCTCGCCAGCAAGGGCGCCACGGTGGAGATCGTCACCGACGACACCAAACCCGGCGTGGCGATTGGCGGCACGACCTTTCCCACCTATTACCGCAGCCTCTACCAGAAGTCGGTGGTGATGACCGGCGACCTGGGACTGCACAAGGTCTACCGCGAAGGTGAGAAGCTCGTGGCGGTGTTCGAAAACGAGTACACCGGCGAGCAGGAGGAGCGCGTGGTCGATCAGGTCGTGATCGAGAACGGTGTGCGTCCGGACGAGTCGCTTTATTACGCGCTCAAGGCGCGTTCGCGGAACCAGGGCCAGATCGACCTGGAAGCGCTCTACGCCGCGACGGCGCAGCCGACGCTGGCCGAGAGCGGCGAGTTTGCTCTCTTCCGGCTGGGCGACTGTGTGGCGCAGCGGAATACGCACGCGGCGATTTATGATGCGCTCCGCCTCTGCAAAGACTTGTGAGCGGAACGGACTGCGCTCGGCGATACAGCGTTGAATCTGTCGTCGCCATGCTCATGAACAACCACTGTGCTGGCAAAGCGATTGCGCTCGATCAGACGTTGTTGAAGCCCGGCTCGCGATGCTCATGGACACCCACGTCCACTGCGCTCGCTCGCCGGCCTTCGCCTAGCCTGACCGTCGCTCATCACGCTTTCTCTTGCATGGTGACGTGATCGGAACGGATCGCGTTGCCATTTTCCGCCACCGACGTGAACCGTTCATGCCGGTGACCGTTTTGGAGAAGCACCATGTTGCAGACGCTACTCCCCATTCTGATCTTTGCAGCACTACTGGTCGGGGCGGCTGGTGCCTGTCGCCGCATCCGGCTGTGGCGTCAGGGCCAGCGCACGCCGATGGTGTGGCGCCGGCTCGCGCTGATGCCCAAGCGCTATCTGAACGACCTGCACCATGTCGTTGCTCGCGACAAGGCGATTGCGCATACCCACGTGGCAACGGCCGGAGGCTATGTCGCCGCGATGGCACTGGCGCTGGTCGTCCACGGTTTCGGCTGGCGCAACCCGATTCTCGGCGGGCTGCTGCTGGCGGCGAGCCTTGTGATGTTCATCGGCACCGTCGCGGTCAATCTGCGCCGTGTGAATCCGCCGCCCAAGCTCTCCAAGGGCCCGTGGCAGCGTCTCTCCAAGAGTCTGATCGCCTATTCGGTCGGCATGTTCCTGATCAGTTTGCCGCTGGTCGGCGTCGCGCCGACCGCTCTCGGCGGCGGCGTGCTGGCGATCGTGCTCGCCGCCGTGCTGGTCTGGGGACTGCTGGAAATGGTGGTCGGCATGGGGTGGGGCGGACCGATGAAGCACGCCTTCGCCGGCTCCTTTCATCTGGCGTTCCACCGGCGCCCCGAGCGGTTCGACGACAATCATGCCGATGTCGGCCACGACGTCCATCGCGGTAGCCGGTCCACCGCGCTGTTCCCGCTGGACCTCACGGCGAAGACGCTGGGCGTGGAGAAGCCCGCCGACTTTCAATGGGAGCAGCTGCTGGGATTCGACGCCTGCGTGCAGTGCGGCCGCTGTCAGAATGTCTGCCCGGCCTACGCGGCGGGGCAGCCGCTCAATCCCAAGAAACTGATTCAGGACATGATCGTCGGGATGGCCGGCGGTTCTGACGCGCACTATGCAGGGTCCGGCTACCCCGGCATCGACGTCGGTAAACATCACGGCGGCCCGTCCGAGCCGATTGTGCCGCAGCTGGTCGAGGCGCAGACGCTCTGGGCCTGCACGACCTGTCGTGCCTGCGTCGAGGAGTGCCCGATGATGATCGAGCATGTCGACGCCATCGTCGACATGCGCCGTTTCATTACGCTGGAGAAGGGCGAAACGCCGGAGAAGGGCGCCGCGGCGCTGGACAACCTGATCGCCACCGACAATCCCGGCGGACTCGACAACGCCTCCCGCCTCGACTGGGCGGCGGATCTGGAGATTCCGCGGATCAAGGATCGCCCCGAAGGTGTCGACGTGCTGCTCTGGCTGGGTGACGGCGCCTTCGACATGCGCAACCAGCGCACCCTGCGCTCGCTGGTCAAGATCCTGCGTGCCGGCGGCGTCGACTTCGCCGTGCTGGGTGACGAAGAGCGGGACAGCGGCGACGTCGCGCGCCGCCTGGGTGACGAGGCGACTTTCCAGCGCCTGGCCGAGCGCAACATCGCCACGCTGGCGCGTTACCGCTTCGCGCGCATCGTCACCGCCGACCCGCATAGTTTCCATGTGCTGGGCCGCGAGTACAGCGCCTTCGGTGGCGACTACCGCGTACTGCACCACTCGACCTTCATCGCCGAGCTCTTCGACGGTGGACGTATCAACGTGGCCGCCCCGACGCAGCCGGAGACCGTCACCTATCACGACCCCTGCTATCTGGGGCGTTACAACGGCGAATTCGCCGCGCCACGGCAGGTGCTCGCTGCGCTGGGTCTGGAAGTCGCCGAGATGGAGCGTTCCGGCTACCGTTCGCGCTGCTGCGGCGGCGGCGGCGGGGCGGCGCTCTCCGACGTGCCCGGCCGCGCGCGCATCCCCGACATGCGCATGGAGGACGTGCGCACGACCGGGGCGACCACCGTCGCCGTCGCCTGCCCGCAGTGCACCGCGATGCTCGAAGGCGTGGTCGAGCCGCGCCCGCGCATTCGGGATCTCGCCGAAATGGTCGCCGACGCCCTGGTGGCAACGGCGCCAGCAGCGACCGTTTCCAGTTCGACGCGCGAGGAGGAACCGGCATGAGCGTCAGACGCATCGACCCCCACGCGGAACGCGCCCGGCGCAATCGGCTGCATCCGCGCCATCACGAATTCGCCCGCCCGGCCTGGCGCTGGACCAGCAGCGAAGGTGTGACACGGGTCAATCCCCACGCGCTCGGGGCGATCGGCCCCAACGGCATCAAGCGCATCGACCGCAGCGGGGCCTCGGTCGAAGCGAGCCCGGTGAGCGCCTCGCAAGCCAGCGCCGAACCGGCGCGGCGTCAGATCGTCATCGATCAGCCCGCGGGGCATGTCGTGGTCGTCCCGGAGCTGCCCGAAGGGCGTCTCGGCGATCACGACAAGGATCTCTTCGGCCTCGCCCGGCAGCTCGCCGACGGCCGGGATCTGGCGGTGACGGCGATCACCTTTCTGAGCGGTGTCACCGGGTTCGAGGACGCCGGCGCCGATCGCGTGGTCGATCTCGCCGCCACGGTTGCCGAAGGCTATGACCCGGAGGCGCGTCTGGCCGCGCTGGTCGCCGTCGAACGCGCTCTCACGCCGCAGCACTGGATCTTCGCCGATGCCCTGCCGGACGGCGGCGATCTCGGTCGCCGGCTCGGCGCGCGGCTTGCGGCTCGGGGTGCCGCCGACGCTCGCCCGGCGACCCGGGTGTGGCAGCTCAACGACGGCAGGACGCTCTCCCGCGCGGGGGATCGTCAGGACATTCTGCGTGACGTCGCCCGTGTGCTGCTGGCCCTGCCCGAATGTGCCGAGCCGGTCAGCGAGACGCGCCACGAAGCGCGGCGCATCGATCTGGCAGCGACCGATGAGGCGTCACCGGTGGCCGGAGACCAGGCCACAACCCTTGGCGTGATCGACCGCGGCCGCGTCGCCGTCGACCCGCAGGAGATTCCGCTTGCCCAGGCGCCGTTCATTCTCTCCGCCGGCCGGGGCGTCTCCGACTGGGAAGGCTATCACCACGCCGCCCGCGTGCTGGGGGCCAGCGAAGGCGCCTCCCGCGTGGCGGTGGACGACGGCTACATGGTGCGGACCCGTCAGGTCGGCGCCACCGGCACCTTCGTCACCGCGAGCTGCTACGTCGCCGTGGGAATCTCCGGGGCGGTGCAGCACCTGCAGGGCATCGCCAAGTGTCAGCGGGTGATCGCGATCAACAACGACCCCAGCTGCGACATGGTCAAACGCGCCGATCTGGCGCTCATCGCCGACGGTGATGCGGTGCTGGCGGCGGTCTGCGAGCGGCTCGGCCAGCCGCGAGATGGCGATGGCGAGTCGTGGCAAACGGAGGAGTCTCAACATGCCGCAGCCTGATGCGAAAGCGCCTTCGCCTCGCGCCGAGGTGAAGGCGGTGGCGCTGGTGTCGAGCGGTCGCCACCCGGTCTCCGGCCGCGCCGGTCGCGCCCGCGAGGACGCGCGCGCCGTCGAGATGGGACTGTCGCTGGCGGGTGCCGATCTCTCGCTGGTGCACGCCGGCGACCCCGAGGATGCGTCGCTGCGGGAGTGTCTGGAAGGATATCTGGGCATGTTCCACGGCCTCGACGACGAGCGCGACGGGGCGCTATCGCTGCTGCCGATGCAAGCGGGCGACGACGCCGTGCCGCTGCTGGCGGCGTGGCTGGAACGCAGCGGCGTGCAGCTGGCGCTCACCGGCCAGCGTGCCGAGTGCGGCGAGGGCTCGGGCATGGTCGGCTATCTGCTGGCGGAGCGGCTGGGCTGGTCGATCGCCACCGGCGTGGCGGCCATCGAGCGCTGCGACGCGCGGAGTGTCACCGTGCTGCAGGCGCTGCCGCAGGGCCAGCGCCGGCGCCTGGAGGTCCGTCTGCCGTGTCTGATCGCCGTCGACAGTGTGGCCGAGGCGCCGCGTCAGAGCGCCTTCGGCCCGGCGCGGCGCGGGCGCATCGACACCGTCGACGATCGGTTGCCAGCGGGGGAAAAGCGTCCCGATGTCGCCAACGTCGACTGGCAGTGGCAGCCGGCAAGGGCGCGGCCCAAGCGGCTCAAGGTGGTGAAGTCGACCAACGCGCGAGATCGCTTCAAGGCCGCCGCGGCCAAGTCCTCGGCGTCCGGCGGGCAGGTCTTGACCGATCTCACGCCGGAGCAGGCCGCGGAGAAACTGATCGACTATCTGCGGGCGGAGAAGATCATCGCCGACACCGGCGAGAGCTCGGCGGGCGAGTCGTAGTCGAATGACGGCCGAGCGAAACGTCGCCGAGCGATGACCGGTGCTCAGTAGTCGAGCAGCTTCGGCATGCGCTCGGCCAGCGACTGGTCGCCGAGTACGATGCGGGCCGGGTCGACGGGATGAAAGGCGCCGTCTCGATAGCGCTCGGCGTGTTCGCGGTCGAACGCCACGATGGGCTCGAGATCGGTCCGGTCGGCGGCGTCAAGGATCATCGGGGTGAGATTGTCGAGAATCCAGTGGCCGCCGTCGTCGCGGCGGTAGCGCAGCACGGCGTGATAGGTGGGCGTCAGCGTATCGTGGGCGGCGAGCAGGTCGAGCCGATCGGAGGCCGTACCGGCCGCCAGCAGGATCTGGTACTTGGCGATGGCGAAGTCCTCGCAGTCGCCGAAGTCGTCTTCGGTCAGCCGGGTGAAGCCCTTCCAGACGTCGCCGGTTTCTTCCTGTTGTCGGGCGGCGTTGTTGACCACGCGATTGACGTAGACGAGGCGGGAGTCGACATCGAGTCGCCGCGCGTTGGCGATGAACGCCGCCCGCGACAGCGTGACCGCCGACGCCGTGGGGTCGTCCCAGTAGGTGAACGGCTGCGCCGAGACGCCACCGCTCGAACCCGCGGCGACGAGAAGGGCGAAGAGCACGCGCCTTCGGCGAAAAGAGAGTAGCGGGCGTCTCATGGCTGGCGGGTGCGCTCCCGGCGAGTCGGCGTTCGATTCAAGAGAGGTTGAAGGCGCGGGGGCACGGCCGCGCCGAGCGAAGCAGCCTAGCGTAGCAGTCGAGGGAGGCGTCGGACGAACAGACGCCTCGCTCAGGGGTAAACCAGCCTATTGGGGAGGAAGCATGGACATCGTTGAGCTCATCGATGGCGAAGACTTTCGTCAGCGCCTGGAGTCGCTGGGGGTGCACGTACCGCCGGAGGCGGGGCCAGAGACCTGTGCCCGCCTGGCGGCGAACCGTCATCGCGCCAACGGTGTCGACGGACTCGACGCGGCGGTGCGCGAGTGGCTGCAGAAGACCGACATTCTGCTGCCTTCGGTACGCCTGGCGATCGAGCGCCATCTTCTCCCGGCGCTCGAGGCGAAAGCCTAGCGCGACGGCGCCGGCCCGTCATGGGCACCCATCAGAGCCGGCGCAGCCCCCACATGAAGTAGAGCCCGCCGATCAGCGCGGCGACCACGCCCGCCGGCAGCTGGTAGGGAAAGAAGAGATTCCGGCCCAGCCAGTCGGCGGCGACCATCACGATCACGCCCAGTAGACCGGCGCCGATCAGCTGATGCCGGGCGCGATTCAGGCCCATCAGCCTTGCCATGTGCGGCGCTAGCAGCCCCACGAACGACAGCGGCCCGACCACCAGTGTCGCTGCCACCGTCAGCAGCGCCACCAGCGCCAGCAGGGTGAGCCGGCTGCGGTCGATGTCCACGCCGAGCGCCTTCGCCGTCGGGGCGCCGAGCGGCAGCAGCGTGAGCCAGCGCTGCAGCGGCAGCACCAGCGCCATCAGTACGAGGGCCACCACCACGACCCAGCCCGTCGATTCGAGACTCGCATAGTAGGTCGAGCCGGTCAGCCAGGAGAGCAGCTCCTGCGCGCGCGGGTCGTCGCTCGCCAGCACGATGGCGCGCATGGCGTCGAGCATCGAGGAGATCGCGATCCCCGTCAGCAGGAGTCGCTCGGGCGCAAAGCCGCTGCGGCGGTTGCAGGCGACGAGGACCAGCATCGAGGCGATGGCGCCGGCGAGCCCGGTGACGGAGGTGCTCAGCGGTGCGACGCCGAGCGGTAGCAGCATCAGCGCGATCACCCCGATGGCGACCCCGGCACTGATGCCCAGCACTTCGGGGCTCGCCATCGGGTTGCCGGTCATGCGCTGCAGGAGCGTTCCTGCCAGCGCCAGCATCAAGCCGGCGGCCGCGGCGGTCATCACCCGGGGCAGCCGCCAGTCGATGACCAGGCCGAGGTCGTCGAGCCCCATCCACGCCGGATGCGCGGCGCGACCCTCGAGGACGAAACCGAACCCCAGCGCGAGGATCACCACCGCAATGGCAATGCTCGCCAGCAGCCAGAGACGTCGCGACGGGTGAACACGGCGGGGCAGGACCATCGCACGGCTCGTGATGGGGCGAGTCCCCCCCAGCGACAGTCGCGGCAGTAGCCAGAGCAGCAGCGGTGCGCCGAAGGCGGCGGTCATCGCGCCGGTCGGCAACAGCGCCGCGGTGAAGGGGGACAGCGCCTGCACGATCTGGTCGGTCACGGCCAGCAGCAGTGCCCCGATCGGCAGCGACCAGCCGAGGCGCTGGCGCAGCGTGCGCGCCCCCGAGAGTCGGGCGATGGCGGGAGCGGCCAGGCCGATGAAACCGATCACCCCCACGGCGCTCACCACGCAGGCGGTGACGAAGATCCCCAGCCCCAGCGCGGCGAAGCGCAGCTTGCGCATCGAGATACCCAGGCTCTTGGCGTTTTCTTCCTCGAGATCGAGCAGGGAGAGCGGCCGCAGCAGGAAAAGCGACAGCACCAGCACGAGTCCCACGCGCAGCGCCAGAAAGCGGGTGTCGTCCCAGCTGTCCTGGGCAAGCGCCCCCGAGCCCCAGATGAACAGCCCGGTCAGGCTCTGCTGGTGAAAGATCAGCAGTGCGCTGCTGACCGCGCCGGCGTAGAGGCTGACGACCATCCCCGAGAGCACGACCACCATCGGCGCCAGGCGCGCCCGCCAGGAGAGCGTGAGGACCAGCAGCGCGGCGCCGACCCCGCCGGCCAGCGCGATCCACTCGCGCCCGGCCAGCATCCAGCCGGGGGCCCAGAGCGTGGCGATGACCAGCGCCATCTGCGCCCCGCTGGTGACACCGAGCGTCGCCGGTGAGGCCAGCGGGTTGCGCAGCACCTGCTGCATCAGACAGCCCGCCAGCGCCAGCGCCGCCCCGCTCATCAGCGCGACCAGCAGGCGTGGTGCCAGGGTGAAGTGAAGTATGACCTGACGGATACGCGCGTCGTCGGGACTGACGATTGCCTGCCACCACTGGCCCTGGAGATCGCCGAACTGCGTGGCCAGGTTGACGTAGCCGAGCACGACGGTCGCTGCCGCCAGTAGCAGCACGAGCCACAGCGGCGAGCGCGCCCGCCGGATCAAGACGCCTCTCCCGTGTCGCCCCGGCCCTCGGGGGCGAGGGCGGCGACCAGCTCGTGGGCGAGACGCTGAATCGACTGCAGACCGCCGAAGATCCAGACCGGCTCGATCTCGCTGACGCGACCCGCGCGTACCGCGGGCAGCCGCGACCAGATGTGGTTGTTGGCAAGCTCGGCATCGACCGAGCGCGGGAACGGCTTGATCACCACGATATGCGCATCCGGCGTCTCGGCGAGCCGATCGATGGAAACGTTGGCGTAGCCCCAGGCGTTGGTCGGGCCGGTCCAGGCGTTGTCGAGGGAGGTTCGCGCCATCAGTGTGCCGACCATGTTGCCCTCGCCGAAGACGCGCACGTGGCGGGAGTCGCTGAACTGCACCACGTAGACCGGCCGGTCGAGGCTCTCGAGCGCCTGCGAAGCGGCGTCGAGTGCTCGACGCGTCCCATCGATCAGCGATTCGGCGCGCGCCTCGGTGTGGCTCAGGCGCGCGATCTCGCGGGTCATCTCGAGCGTCGCTTCGAAGTAGGGCAGGTCACTCGAGAAGTTGTCGATCAGGCGCACCGGCATCAGGCGTTCGAGACGCGCATTGTCCTTGGAGAAAAGAGCGCTGCTGATCAGCAGGTCCGGCGGCTTCTGCGCCAGCAGTTCGAGGTTGGGCTGGTTGCGCAGCCCCAGGTCGAGTGTTTCCGGCGGAATGGGGGGCGACTGGACCCAGGTGTCGTAGTTGGGGATGTCTGCCACCGCATAGGGGGTGACGCCCAGCGCGATCAGCGTCTCCGCGACGGTCCAGTTCGCCGCCGCGATACGCGGCGTGGCGCCGGCGACAGCGCCATTGGCGAACGTCAGCGCGACAGCGAGCAATAGAAGGCGCGTTACCGCGGCGATGCGTACGGGGAGGTGGCGCGGCAAGGGGCTTTCCTGCAGGTGCGAACGAAGTACGGACGCCCATCGCGCTGACCGCGGGCGCCCGAGCGGCGATGGCCGGTGATGGTAGATCGAATGACAATCGTTATCAATCGAGCCGGGGCGATCGGCGGTCTCGATGCCATTGCGTTTCGTCCTCGATTAAGAGGAATTCTCATTCAAATGCAGCTCACCTTCCATTACACTCGCTTGCCAACTGGGTACGTTCATGGACAAATCGACCGCTCAAGGGCCGACTCAATGACAATCAAACGCCAATTCGCCCTCGTCGGAGGGTTGCTGCTGACGGTTCCCGTCGCCGCCGTCGCGCAGGCGCCCGACACCGCTTCCGACACCGTGGTCGTGACGGCGACCGCGCTCAAGGTGAATACGCCAATACTCGAGACGCCGCGCTCGACTTCAGTCGTGTCTGACGAGGAGATCCAGAAGCGTGCCGTTGACCGCTACGATCAGGTGCTTAGCTACCGCAGTGGCGTGCTCTCTTCCCCTTACGGCAACGACGCCAAGGCCGACTGGTTCTTCTTCCGCGGTTTTGATACCAAGGACTCAACCTATCAGGATGGACTTCGTCTGTTTCGTGAGGGCGGCTACCTCTGGTGGAAGACCGAGCCTTTCGGCGTCGAGCGAGTGGACTTTCTCAAGGGGCCGGCGTCGATCCTCTACGGGCAGGCGCCACCGGGTGGCATCATCAACGCTGTGAGCAAGCGTCCCACCGAGGAAGCGCAGGGACTGGTCGATATCCAGGCGGGTAACCGTGGCCACCGCCAGGTGGGCATCGACACTTCCGGTCCCGCGAGCGAAAGTGGCGACGTGCGCTACCGCTTCGTGGGGCTGTTTCGCGACCAGGATGGCGAAGTCGACGGCACCGATAACCAGCGGGTCTATTTCGCGCCGAGCCTTGCGGTCGATCTCTCCGACGACACTACGCTGACACTGCTGACGAGCTATCAGCGCGATCAAGGTACCCCGGCCAACGTCTTCTATCTCCCCTACGGTTCGGTCAACGACACCCCGTTCGGCAAGGTCGACCGTGACGACGATCTCGGCGATAGCGACAACGATCGCCTAGAGCACGAGCAGTTCGCCGTCGGCTACGAGCTCGAACATCAGTTCAACGATACCTGGTCGTTCCAGCAGAACGCGCGTCTGAGCACGCTCGATCTCGAGCTTCGCACGGCCTATCCGTCTTTCATTCAGGCAGATGGCCGCACTGCCATGCGCGGGCTGACCGATCGCGACGGCAGCTACGATGCCGTCACCATCGACAATCGGATGGTCGGTAACTGGTACACCCAGAGCACCGAGAACACGCTGTTGGTCGGTTTTGATTACCAGAACCTCGACGCCAGCTACGTTAACCGCGACAACTTCAGCTACGGTCCCGTCGATATCTTTGATACGTCGAACGCGAGCAATACCGGCCGCGGCAATCCCAGCTATGTCGATCTGGGTCAGGAGCAGTACGGCATCTACGTGCAGGACCAGCTGCGGCTCCAGGACCGCTGGGTTCTGCTGGCTGCCGCCCGCCACGACAGCGCCCGCGTCACCAACCGCACGGAAGGTGGCAGTAATCAGGGCTACGACGAAGACGAAATGACCTACAGCGGCGGGGTGATGTACCTCGGCGACTACGGCATTTCGCCCTACCTGAGCTACAGCGAATCATTCATTCCGACGATCGGTAACGACCTGAATGGCGACGCCTACGACTCTAGTGAGGGCGAGCAGTGGGAGTTTGGTATCAAGTACGCGCCGAACTGGCTCGACGGTTACGCCACCGCGGCAGTATTCGATCTCAAGGAAACCAATACGCTCTTCCCCAGCGGCGGTTCGTCGAGCAACCAGGGCGGCGAGCGTCACTCTCGCGGTTTCGAACTGGAAGGCGTGGGCTATCTCACCGACAGCCTGCAGATCACTGCAGCGTATACCTACACCGACGTGACGGTGGACGTCAGCGACACCCAGAAGGATCTGCGCGCTGGGATCATTCCGCGGCACCAGGCCTCGCTCTGGCTCGATTACGGCTTCACTCAGGGCGCGCTCGCGGGTCTCGACCTGGGCGCCGGGGCACGCTACGTCGGTACCAGTGTCGATTCACCGCGGTACAGCGATACCAGCGTACCCTCCTACACGCTGTATGACGCCATGGCGAGCTACGCCATCGACGCCAACTGGACCGCTCAGGTCAACGTCACCAACCTCACCGACGAAGATTACGTCAGCGGCTGCGACTACTGGTGCTACTACGGCGAGAGCCGCAGCGTGATCGGCAGCCTCAAATACCGTTGGTAGATCGACTGGCGATCATCGTCAGACAGCCCGGCCTCGCGCCGGGCTTTTTATTTTGGGGGGGGCGGTCGTTGCAGGCGAGGTCGTTCGGTCGCCCACGAGGTCGGCGCCGGGGAATCGTCGAACCCGCCGTCGACGAGTGGCTGGCAAGGCCGCCCCGGTTGCCGGTGGCCGTCGCTGCTATACTCCGGCGCTCTCCGCGCTCGCGAAACGTTTGGCGAGCGCCAGCCAGGTAGGCGACTCGGCATGACTCCCTTGGATACCCACTCCCGCGACAGCACCGTCGGCCGCGAGGTGCTCTTAATGACGAGTACGGCGGCCGTCAGTCTGCTCGCGCTGTTTCTGACCGACATTCTGACGCTGGCCTACGTCTCTCAGCTGGGCGACGAGGTGGCGACGGCGGCGGTCGGCATCGGCAAGACGCTCTCGTTCGTCGCCACCATTCTGGTGACCAGCGTGGTGCTGGCGGCGGGCAGCATCATCTCGCAGCGGGTCGGTCGCGGGCGACAGGCCATCCTGCCCGTACTGGCGCTGCAGTCGCTCGGCCTGGCCGTTGGCGTCGCCGCCGTCGTGATCGCACTGGGGGCGAGCCTGCTGGACGAGGTCGTTGCCTGGCTGGGGCCGGCCGCGGGGGTCGATGCGGATGCTCGTCACTATCTTCAGATAACCCTGCTGGCGGTGATCCCGGTCGCGGTGACGCAGGCCACGGCGCAGCTGCTACGTGCCGTCGGCGAACCGCGCCGGGCGCTGATCGTCGTACTGACGATGGCGCTGTCGCTGGCGCTCATCGACCCGGTGATGATCTTCGGCTTCGATCTTCAACTGCTGGGCGCCGGTATCTCCAGCGTGGTGGCGGGCTGTCTCTCCGGCGGGTTCGGGCTGTGGCAAGTGCAGCGCCGGATCGGTCTGCGCTTCGGCCGCCGGGGACGTCTGCTGCGCCGCCATGTGCGGCGCGTCGCGCACATTGCTTCACCCTATGCGCTGGGGCATCTGGCGACACCGGTCGCACTGGGGTTCACCCTGAGCCAGCTTGCGACTTTCGGCGTCTCGGTGATGGCGGCGATGTCGCTGATGGATCGGCTGCTCCAGATCGTCTACTGCTTCTACTTCGCGCTACCCACGGCACTGGTGCCGGTCTTTTCGCTGCTGCTCGGCAAGCACCGGCGAGGAGACTTTCGTCTTGCGCTGCGTCGCAGCGTGCAGCTCGTGCTGGGCTATGGCGTGGTGGCCTGGGGCGTGCTCGCGCTCTCGTCGCCGCTGCTGGCAACGCTATTTTCGCTCTCCGCGGCGGGCGAGGCACTGCTCGTCGATCTGTGTCGCTATGGCCTTGGCTTCTGGCTGCTGATCGGGCTCGACTTCATCGCCGTCTCCGTTTTCGTGTCGCTCGAGCGCTCGTGGTGGGTCACGCTCTTTGCCTGGGCGCGCGCCACTCTGGGGACGCTGCCGTGGGTCTGGCTCGGGGGGAAGTTCTTCGGCGCGAGCGGTATCATGCTGGGCATGTGGTTCGGCAATGCGCTGGTCGCGATGGTCTCCATCGCGACCGCCTGTGAAATCGCCCGGCGGCAGGGGCTTTTCTCGCGGCAGACGACGGCGTGAGACGTCGCGGGTGGGGGCGCGATGCCGAGTGCCGCTATGACTCGACGGTAGGTGTCGGCACGACCGGCATGCATTCAGGACCCAAGGCGGAGCAAAGGGCGATGTCCGAACGGCAAACCACGTCGGATGACCGACAGAGCGCGAATTCGGCGACCGGCAGCGCGGTCAAACGTCGCCGCGCGCCGAAAGGCGAGATGCGACGGGCGCTTTTGCTGGACGCGGCGACGACCATCTTCGCCAGAGACGGCTATGCCGCGGCATCGATGCGTGACGTGGCGGAGATCGCGGGGATCACCAGCGTCGGGCTGCTGCATCACTTTCCCAACAAGGTGTCGCTACTGCAGGCACTGTTGGCGCGACGCGATCGGCGGGTGACGGAGAAGTTCAGCGAGCTGGAGATGACGCCGACCCTCGAGGGTTTCGTGGCGTTCGCCAGGATGAGTTTGCGCTTCAGTCTGGAGAGCCGGGAGGAGTGTCAGGCGTCGATGATGATCAACGTCGAGAGCCTGGCCGAGCACCATCCCGCCTGGGAATGGTATCTCGAGAAATTCGAGCTGACCCACGCGCATGCCCAGGCGCACCTTGCCACGCTGCAGGCGAACGGCGAAATCCGGGTCGATGTCGATGTGGCGGGTGTCGCCACCGAGCTCTTCGCCGTCATGGACGGTCTCCAGATTCAGTGGCTGCGAAAACCCGACGAGGTCGATGCCCTCGCCATCTTCGATGGCTACCTGCAGCGCCTCGTCGGGAGTCTACGGCCGCAATGACGGGGCCCGGAACGGGCCCCGTCGAGTGTCGATCGGGCGTAAGCCGCTGATCAGTAGGCCTCGGTTTCGCTCACACTGACCGCTGCCTGGATGGGGCCGGGCAGCGGGTTGCTGTTGCGGGTCGTCAGGCGCTGGGGCATCAGCGCCGTCAGGTTACCCTCGAGCGGCAGGTCGTCGGAGCTTGCGCCCACACGAATGCGGAACTGGCCAGCGTCGACGTCCCAGCTGTCCGTGTTCTGGACATAATAGGCCAGTGAACGCGAATCCAGCGGAATGCTCACCGTCTTGCTCTCGCCGGGCTCGAGGTAGACTTTGGTGAAGCCCTTGAGCTCCTTCTCCGGACGCTCGACGCTCGGGTTCACGGGCTCCACGTAGAGCTGCGCCACCTCGAAGCCTGCCATGTCACCGGTGTTGGTCAGCGTGAACTGGGCATTGACCGTATTCCCCGGCGTCACCACGTTGGAAGACAGCGTCAGGTTGCTGTAGTCATACGTGGTGTAGGAGAGGCCGAAACCGAACGGGAAGAGCGGCTTGGCGTTCGTCTCGTCGTAGCCACGGTAGCCTAGGTAGAGGCCTTCGCTGTACTCCATTTCGGTCAGCGCATCGACGCCACGATACGCTTTTGGATCCGGGTAGGAAGCGTAGCTGGGGTTCTGCTCGATCTCGCGATCGATCGTCACCGGCAGCTTGCCCGACGGGTTGACCTTGCCGTAGAGAATCTCGGCGAGGGCCTGGCCGCCTTGCTGACCCGGATCCCAGGCCTGCAGTGCCGCGCCGACGTTGCTCACCCAAGGGGTCATGTCCGACGCGCCGCCGCCATGAACCACGACGATGGTGTTCGGATTGGACTCGGCTATCTGGCGAATGCGTGCCGCCTGCTGATCGGGCAGTTCGTAGGCGTGATCGTAGGCTTCGCCTTCGTCATCATGATCGCGACCCACGGCCACGACGACGGCGTCGTAAGTCGACAGATCTCGAGGCGGATTCAGCGACGCCCAGCTCATCTGCAAGCCGGCGAGGCCGCCGAGCGCCGGTGTGAAGCTGCCATCCTCGCGACGGTATTCGAGCCTGACGTCATAGGCCTCGCCCGCCCGTAGACGCTGCGTCTTGCCGGAGGTGATCCGCGCATTGACCACGTCCTGAGCGTAGGGCTCGCCGTCGCTTTCGAGCACTAGCTCGCCGTCGACCCAGAGCTTGTACGGACCGTCGGCGCGTACCTTGAAGACCTGGCGGCCGCTGACCGTCGGCTTGATGGTGGCGGTGAAGCGTGCCGAGAAAGCCCCAGCGGTCGTCGAGAAACCGGACACCGTCGTCGAGCCTGACTGGGTCTCGTTGGTACCGGTGAGCCAGTTCAGGTTGACGCCGGGTTCGACGCGAGTCACGGCAGGCTCGCCTGCGAGCGAGACGTTGTCGAAGTACTCGGCCTTGATCCCGTGGTTACTGACCGGGAAGTCGCCCGTCGACGGCATGTACCACGCGGCGTTCTTCGGATTGAGGCTCATCTCGGAGATGAAGTCGACCTTGGAGGGACGCGATGCCAGCTGCTCGAGACCGTTGAGTTCGGTGACGTAGGTGTCGGGCGGGGCGTAGGCGGTACCGAAGGGCGACGGCGGTGCCTGCTGGGCGATATCGCCGATGACCGCGACTCGGGCGCTGCGATCCAGCGGCAGCAGCGGCCGGCCGGAGGTGGTCTCCTCGTTGCGCAGCAGCACGATGCTTTCACGGGCGATATCCAGGGCAGAACGGGCGCCGTACTCCGGATGCTCGAGCGGCTGTGCCGTGTTGAGACTGTCTTGGAAGCCGTACTTGATCGTGGCACGCAGGTTACGCTTGGCCTTGTCCGCGATTACTTCCCGCGGTAGCTGACCGCTCCAGACGTAGGGCATCAGGTTCTCTTCGGTGAACTGCAGCCCGCTCGGCCCGTCCAGATCGGTGCCGGCCCAGGCCCCCTTGAACGGATCGTGAACCGCGTTGTAGTCAGAAACCACGGTCCCCTGGTAGCCCCATTCGCCTTTCAGGATTTCGGTGATCAGGTGATGGTTCTCGCAGGCATAGTCGCCGTTGACCTTGTTGAACCCGCACATGATCGACGCCACGTCGGCGTTCTTCACCATCGACTCGAAGCCGGGCAGGTAGAGCTCGCGCAGCGTGCGTTCGTCGACGCGAATGTCGACGTTCTGGCGGTTGGCTTCCTGCTCGTTGGCGACGTAGTGCTTGCCGCTGGCCTGAATGCCCTGCGTCTGGATGCCATTGACGATGGCGGGGGCCATCACCGCGCCGAGAAACGGATCCTCACCGCTGACGTTCTCCGCCGCGCGGCCGCCGTAGGGCGTGCGGTAGAGATTCACCGAGGGGGACAGCATCTGCTGGCCGCCGGCCATACGCGTCTCGTAGCCGAGCGCGAGACCATACTCCTTGGCGCGGTTGATGCTCCAGGTCGCCGCCAGGGCGGAGAGCGACGGATACTGTGCGCCGAAGGTCCCGTTGCCGATATGCACGCCCATCGAGGAGTCGTAGGAGGTGGTGCCCTCGATGCCCCACTTCTCCAGGGACGGGAACATGTGGCCATCGTCGACGCGGGTGTAGTTGATCTGCTCGGACAGACTCATGTTATCGAGGATGGAGCTGACGCGCGCCTCTACCTCGAGCCAGCGGTTGGCCTCTTGTGCCAGCGCGGTGGCCGGTGATACGGCGCTGACGGCGATAAGGCCTACGCCGACGGTATATTTAATGGGGATCAACGTTCAAACCCTTTGCTGAGAAAAGTGGTGGGCATGGGACAAGCAAGATGAGGTGCAAGCCACATGCTGGGAGCGAGCCTTACCGGGGCGTCTGGGGGGGCGGCCTGGTCCGGCGCATCGCGGGTATCGCCACCGAACTCTTCGCCGTCATGGACGGTTTTCGGATTCAGTGGCTGCGAAAACCCGACGAGATCGATGCCTTCGCCCTCTTCGACGGCTATCTGCAGCGTTTCGCCGGGAATCTGCGACCCTGACGCGTCCGAAGTCGGACGCGTCGGGCCGCGGCAGGGGGAGTGTCAGTAGCTCTGGCGCTCGCTGACCTTGACGGCTGCCTGGATGGGGCCGGGCAGCGGATTGCTGTCGCGCGTCGTCAGGCGCTGGGGCATGAGCGTGCGCAGGGTGCGATGGAGCGGCAGCTCCGCCGAGCTCGCGCCGACCCGAATGCGGTACTTGCCGGCATCGACGTCCCAGCTATCGGTGCGCTCGACGTAGTGCGACAGCGAGCGCGCGTCGAGCGGGATGCTCACCGTCTTGCTCTCGCCGGGCTCGAGATAGACCTTGGTGAAGCCCTTGAGCTCCTTCTCCGGGCGATCGACGCTCGGGTTCACGGGCTCCACATAGAGCTGTGCCACCTCGAAGCCGGCTTTGTCACCGGTGTTGGTCAGCGTGAAGCGTGCCTCGATGGTGTTGCCCGGCGTCATCACGTTGGATGAAAGCTCGAGATCGCTGTAGGCGAACGTGGTGTAGGAGAGACCGAAACCGAACGGGAACAGCGGCTTGGCGTTCTTCTCGTCGTAGCCGCGGTAGCCGAGGTAGAGGCCTTCGCTGTACTCCATTTCGGTCAGCGCATCGTCGCCGCGATAGGCTTCTGGATCCGGGTAGGAAGCGTAGCTCGGGTTCTCTTCGATCCTGCGATCGATCGTCACCGGCAGCTTGCCCGACGGGTTGACCTTGCCGTAGAGAATCTCGGCAAGGGCCTGGCCGCCTTGCTGGCCCGGGTCCCAAGCCTGCAGTGCCGCGCCGACCTCGCGAATCCACGGCGTCATGTCCGAGGTGCCGCCGCCGTGAACGACCACGATGGTGTTCGGGTTGGACTCGGCCACCTGTCGGATCAGGCTGTTCTCCTGGTCGGGCAGCTCGTAGCCGTGATCGTAGGCTTCGCCTTCGTTCTCGTGGTTACGACCCACCGCGACCACGACCGCATCGTAGGTTGCCAGATCTGCAGGCGGATTGAGGGAAGCCCAGCTCATCTGCACGCCGGCGAGGCCGCCGAGTGCCGGGGTGAAGTTGCCCTGAAGGCGACGGTACTCGAGTTTGACGTCGTAGGACTCGCCCGCCTTCAGACGCTGCGTCTTGGCGGACGTGACGAGCGCATTGACCACGTCCTGGGAGTAGGGCTGACCGTCGCTTTCGAGCACCAGCTTACCGTCCACCCAGAGCTTGTACGGGCCGTCGGCACGCACCTTGAACACCTGGCGACCGCTGATCGTCGGCTTGATCGTGGTGGTGAAGCGGGCAGAGAACGCACCCGCCGTGGGGGAGAATCCGGAGACCTGGGTCGAGCCCGAGCGGGTCTCGTTGGTACCGGTGGTCCAGTTCAGGTTCACGCCGGGTTCGACGCGGGTCACGGCAGGCTCGCCGGCGAGCGAGGCGTTGTCGAAATACTCGGCCTTGACCCCGTGATTGCTGACCGGGAAGCCACCCGTCGACGGCATGTACCACATCGAATTCTTCGGGTTGAGGCTCATCTCGGAGATGAAGTCGACCTTGGAGGGGCGCGACGCCAGCTGCTCGATACCGCTGAGCTCGGTGATGTAGGTGTCGGGCGGCGCGTTGGCGGTGCCGAAGGGCGAGGGCGGCGCCTGCTGGGCGAGATCGCCGATCACCGCGACCCGGGCGCTGCGGTCCAGCGGCAGCAGCGGACGGCCGGCTCGGGTCTTCTCGTTACGCAGCAGGATGGTGCTCTCGCGAGCGATATCCAGTGCCGAGCGGGCCCCGTACTCGGGATGCGCCAGCGGCTGGGCCTCGTTGAGATTCTCCTGGAAGTCGTAGCTGACCACGGCCCGCAGGTTGCGCTTGACCTTGTCGTCGATCACTTCACGCGGTAGCTGGCCACTCCAGACGTAGGGCATCAGCTTGTCTTCGGTGAACTGCAGACCCGTCGGCATGTCCAGGTCGGTACCGGCCCAGGCGCCCTTGAAGGGGTCATGGATGGCGTTGAAGTCCGAGATCACCGAACCCTGATAGCCCCACTCGCCTTTGAGGACTTCCGTGATGAGGTGGTGGTTCTCGCAGGCGTAATCGCCGTTGATCTTGTTGAAGCCGCACATGATCGACGCCACGTTGGCGTTCTTCACCATCGATTCAAAGCCCGGGAGGTAGAGTTCCCGCAGCGTGCGCTCGTCGACGCGGATGTCGACGTTCTGGCGGTTGGCTTCCTGCTCGTTGGCGAGGTAGTGCTTGCCGCTGGCCTGGATGCCCTGCGCCTGGATGCCGTTGACGATCGCCGGCGCCATCACCGCACCGAGGAACGGGTCCTCGCCGCTGACGTTTTCCGCCGCGCGGCCGCCGTAGGGCGTGCGATAGAGGTTCACCGACGGCGAAAGCATCTGCTGACCGCCGGCCATACGCGTTTCGTAGCCCAGCGCCAGGCCGTACTCCTGGGCGCGTTTGACGCTCCAGGTCGCTGCCAGGGCGGAGAGCGACGGATACTGCGCACCGAACGTCTTGTTATTGACGTGCACGCCCATGGAAGAGTCGTAGGCGACGGTGCCATCGATGCCCCACTTTGGCAGCGAGGGGAACATGTGTCCGTCGTCGACACGGGTGTAGTTGATCTTCTCCGACAGGCTCATGTTGTCGAGGATGGAACTGACTCGTGCTTCCACCCTCTGCCATTCGGTCGGCGTGTCTTCTGCCTGGGACGCCACGGGCTGCAGGGCGCCGAGCGCCATGAGGCCAAGGCCCAGTATTTTTTTGATGTGTCTCACGGATCGAATCCTTTCAGGACTTCATTGACTGACGGCAGGGGAAATCGGCGGTGGTGTGAGGGTCACCGGGCGTCGTCAGTGCGCTGATCGGGGGCGTCTTCGGTATCCACGGGGGCGTCGAGAAAGGCGCTCTGCCCCTCGTCGTTCTGGTCGTCGTGCGCGCGCTGACGGTGCGACTCGATTTTGTTCGCCCCGGTGAGCTCGTCTCTCTGCTGCTCGTAGTGCTCACGCTTTTGTTGGAAATTCTGCTGCGAGTCGGTGTCGTTCCCGGGTGTGGCCAATGCCGGCATCGCCATCGCTGCCAAGGCCAAAAACGTAATCGAACGTAACGATTGTGTCATCGAACGGTTCTCTCGTATCGGTTGATTTTCTGCAATGAATCTCGTCGCCAACGACGAGAGCGCGCGCAAGTCTGGTCATAAAAAAGAAAAATTCAAGCGACGCGATTTCGACGCCTTTTTCGCGCCGATAAATGCGCGAATTTCATCCGTGTTTCTGCCGGTTTCGTCATGTTGGCTCAGCGTAAGGCATTCGCGGTCTACGATATTTCTGTTCAAAATGAAATAAAATTTCAGTTAAAATCATTAAACAGCAATAAATAGTCTTTTTATGGAAGATGAAAGGCAATATTCACTTAGTTTAAAACCTATTTGATGGTAGGTTTTATTTTGTGGTATGGTTCGGCGCTTACGTGGATATCATCAGCATTGCTGATCGCTTAAACGCCACCATTTCCTTCTCGTGTCGCCTTTTAGAGACGACTATTTCCGATGCCATGCCGCGATCGATCGGCAAGAATTTCGGCGTCGGCCCGCTTCGATGGATCGGAAAATCTTGATGACCGAGGACATCCCTACGGCCAAGTCGCTATGCGATGCGCTACTGGAAGCAGGCTCATTGGAGTCGGCGGACATGGCGCGGGCGACTCGCCTGGCAGAGGCCGAAGGCCTGAGTGACGAGAGTCTGCTCGGCACTCTGCTGCGCCTCGGGGCGGTCAAGGAGGCGGAAGTGGTCGCGGCCTATACGCGGCTGCTGAACACGTCGCCGTGGGATCCCGCAGCCGGCGAGGCGCTCGAGCCGGTGGACGATTTCGGCTCGGAGCGTTTTGCCCGTCACCACGGTCTGGTTGTCATCGACGATGCGCCGACGGCCACCACCGTCGTCGCATCGGTACCGCTGTCGATGCCGGGTCTGCAGGCGCTGGTCTATCGCGGGCAGAAGCCTCTGGTGATACGGGTGGCAACTCGAGAAGCGCTCGAGGCGCTGATCGAGCGGCGCTACAGCGACGCCCGCGGGGCCGAGGGAGAAACGGTAGAGACGCTCGACGACGCCCAGGCGGTACCCGACGACATCGAGCAGCTCAAGGACATGGCCTCCGAAGCCCCGGTCATCCGCCTGGTCAACCTGATTCTCCAGCAGGCGCTGGAGCGGCGGGCGTCGGACATTCATATCGAGCCGTTCGAGAACCAGCTCAAGGTGCGCTATCGCGTCGACGGCGTGCTGATCGAAGGGGAGGCACCGCCGGCCGGCTACGCCGCGGCGATGATCTCGCGGCTGAAGATCCTGGCACGTCTCGACATCGCCGAGCGCCGGCTGCCCCAGGACGGCCGCATCATGATCCGTATCCAGGGACGGGAGCTCGATCTGCGTGTCTCCACGGTGCCCACGAGCTTCGGCGAGTCGGTGGTGATGCGCCTGCTGGATCGCCGGACGGTGAGTCTCGACTTCGCAAGCCTCGGTATCGCCGAGACGACCATCGACAACATCCGACGTCTGCTCGAGCGGCCGCACGGGGTCTTTCTGGTGACCGGGCCCACCGGCTCGGGCAAGACCACCACGCTCTATACGGCGCTATCGGGGCTGAATACCGAGCAGCGCAAGATCATCACCGTCGAGGACCCGGTCGAGTATCAGCTGCCGGGCATCAACCAGATCCAGGTGAAGCCCTCGATCGGCCTGGGTTTCGCGGCGTCGCTGCGCTCCATCGTGCGTCAGGACCCGGACGTCATCATGATCGGCGAGATGCGCGACCTGGAGACCAGCCGCATCGCCATTCAGTCGTCGCTGACGGGGCACCTGGTGCTCTCCACGCTGCATACCAACAGCGCTTCGGCGAGCATCACGCGGCTGCTCGACATGGGCGTGGAGTCCTACCTGCTGGCCTCGACGCTAGAGGGCATTCTCGCCCAGCGACTGGTACGGCGGCTCGACCCCGAGAGCCGTATCGCCTTCGAAGCGCCCCAGGCGCTGATCGAGCGTCACCGTCTCGACCGCTACACCGAGGCGCGCCCGATCATGCTCTACCGCCCCGACGAGTCGAAGCCAGGGGGCGGCTATCACGGGCGCAGTGCGCTGACCGAGCTTTTGATGATGGACGACGAGCTGCGCGGGCTGCTCATGCAGCAGGTCGACGCCGCTTCGCTCGAGACCGCGGCGCGGCGCAAGGGGCTGGAGACGCTCTACGAGAACGGCCTGCGTCAGGCGCTGGCCGGCACCACCTCGCTCGACGAAGTCCTGCGCGTGACGGGGGGCGACTGAGTTGCCGACCTACGCCTATCACGCTCTCGATGCCGAGGGGCGCAAGCAGCAGGGCGAGCTCGAGGCCCCCGACGAACGCAGCGCTGCGGCGCGGCTGCAGCAGCGCGGACTGCTGGTCCTGCGGCTGCGTCGCGGCGGGCAGGGACTGCGTCTCAAGCGCTCGCCGAGCGCGTTCAAGGCCGGCGAGCTGGTGGTCTTCACCCAGCAGCTGGCGACGCTGATAGCGGCGGGTCAGCCGCTCGACCGCGCCCTGACGACGCTGCTCAAGCAGCTCGACGGCGAGCGCCGCCGTCGCGTGGTCGAGCAGATTCGCGAAGCGGTCAAGGCGGGTCAGCCGCTGTCGGATGCGCTGCAGGCGCAGGGCGACACCTTCTCGCCGTTCTACGTAAGCCTGGTGCGCGCCGGCGAGGCCGGCGGCGTGCTCGACGTCACCCTGCAGCAGCTCAGCGACTATCTCGAGCGCAGCCACAACCTGCGCAGCGAGGTGATCAACGCCTCGATCTACCCGCTCTTTCTGATCGTCGGCGTGATCGGATCGGTGGCGCTGCTGCTGACCTACGTCGTGCCGCAGTTCGTGCCCATCTTCGACGATCTCGGCATCGCGCTGCCGCTGATCACGCGAGCGATCCTCGTCGTCAGCGGCTTCCTCGAGCACTGGGGCGTCGTGCTGCTGGCGGCGTTCGCCGCGGGTGGCGTCGCGCTGCTCGCCAGCCGATACCGGCCCCGACAGCGGCTGGCGCAGGATCGGCGGCTGCTCGGCATGCGCGGCCTCGGCCCGCTGCTGACGCGCCTGGAGACGGCTCGCCTGGCGAGAACCCTGGGGACTTTGCTCGGCAACGGGGTGACGCTGCTCGGCGCGCTGCACATTGCCCGCGACGTCAGCGCCAACCGGGCGATGCGCGCCCACCTCATCGAGGTGACGGAGGCGGTCAAGCAGGGCAGCGCCTTCGCCGACGCCATCGCCACCCCGGCGCTGCTGCCGGAGCTGGCCGTGCAGATGATCGAGGTCGGCGAGCAGTCCGGCACCCTCGGCGAGATGCTGATGCGCGTCGCTGCGGTGTTCGACGTCGAGGCCAAGCGCGTCATCGACCGTCTGCTCGCCGCCCTCGTGCCCACGCTGACCCTCGTCATGACCGTGCTGGTCGCGGCCATCATGCTCGCCATCATGCTTCCGCTGATGAGCCTCACCAGCAACCTCTAACCCTGGAATGGCCAACGACACCATGTCCCTATCCAAGAATGCGCCGCCGCGTCAGACCGGTTTCACCCTGCTCGAGATGCTGGCGGTGATCGTGCTGCTGGGCGTCATCGCCACCATCGTCGTCAGTCAGGTCGGCGGCAACGTCGACAAGGGCAAGTACGGTGCCGGCAAGGCCCAGCTGGCGAGCCTGAGCATGAAGGTCGAGAGCTACGCGCTGGACGTGGGCGCACCGCCGCGCTCGCTCGACGCGCTGGTCACCCAGCCGGAGGGCCTGAGCCAGTGGTTCGGCCCCTATGCCAAGGCGTCGGATCTGCGCGACCCGTTCGGCCATGAGTTCGGCTACCGCGTACCCGGCGAGCACGGCGCCTTCGATCTGATCTTCTATGGCCGCGACGGCGCCGCGGGCGGCGAAGGCTTCGACGCCGACGTCGGTAACTGGGAGTAAGCCTTGCCGGTAACCGGGCGTGGCCAGCGGGGTTTCACCCTGCTGGAGCTGCTGGTCGTGATCGTGCTGTTGGGCCTGGCGGCGTCGATTCTCGCCGTGGGCATCGGCCGCGGCATGCAGTCGGCCGAGGAGCGCCGCACGCTGGCGGATCTGGTTGCCGGGCTGCGCGGCGCGCGGGTCGAGGCGATCACCCGCGGCGCGCCCGTGCCGGCGAGATTCGATCTCGCCGCGCGCCGTCTCGAGGTCCCCGGCAAGCCGCCGGTCGGCTGGCCGGCGGATTACGCGCTGCGGCTGCACACCGCCCGCGAGCGGGGCGGCGCCTTCGTCTTCTATCCCGACGGCGGTGCCAGCGGTGGCAACGTGCGCATCGAACACGCGGGCCGACGCTGGCGTATCGATATCGCCTGGCTCACCGGGCGAACGCAGCTACGGACCCTGCCATGACGCGACAGCGCGGGTTCACGCTGCTGGAGATGCTGGCGGCGATCGTGCTGATGGTGGTCTTCGCCTCGGTCCTGCTGGGGGCGTATGCCCAGAGCGCCCGTTCGCTGGCGCAGGTGGCGGCCAACGACCGGCTCGACGTCGCGGCACGCTCGGTGCTCGACGATCTGCGCGGTCAGCCGCTGGTCGTGGGAACCCGTCACGGGCAGTGGGACGGCTTCGACTGGACGCTGGTGACAAAGCGCCGGAACGAGGTGGCGGGGGCCGCCGGGCGGCTGGTTCTCTACCGGCTGACGCTCCGGGTCAGCGACGGCCGACGCCAGCGGGACTACGCCACGCTGCGAACGCGCATGGCGACGACGCCATGAACCTGCAGCGCGGCTTCACGCTGCTGGAGACCCTCGTGGTCCTGATGCTCATGGGCCTGCTGCTGACGCTGGTGAGCTCGGCCATGGTGGCCGGCAACCGGGCGGTAGAGGGGGCCCAGCGGCACAGTGAATCGCTGGATGAAACGCGCGCCGCTCACCGTTTCCTGCAGCAGACGCTGAGCCGAACCCTGCCGCTCAGCGCCGGCAACGACGAGCAGACGCGGATGACGAGCTTTGAGGGCGAGCCGACCCGGGTGGTCTTCTATGCGCCGCTGCCCAGCTCGGTCGGCGGGGGGCTCTATCGCCAGCAGATCGAACGCCACGACGACCGTCTGCAGGTCAGCCTGTCACGCCTCGACGGCGACCGCCTCGAACCCTGGGGCCAGCCGCAGCGTTTGCTCGGCGGCGTCCAGTCAGTGGCCTTTCGCTATCGCGGACGCTCGCCGCTGGGCGAACCGACGGAGTGGCTCGATCACTGGCCCTGGCCGTCGCGGCTGCCGAGGGCGGTGCGGGTGACGCTCACGCTGGACGCCGGGCGGGTCTGGGTCACGCAGCAGGTGGCGCTGCGGCTGGATCTCTCGGGCGGTGCCGGCTCATGAGGTGTCAGGACGGGGTCGCGAAGCGCCAGCGTGGCGCGGCACTGCTGCTGGTGCTCTGGATCATCGCCCTGGCGAGTCTGCTGCTCGGCAATCTGGCGGTGTCGGTGCAGCTCCAGCAGCGCCAGGCTGCCTGGCAGCACCGGCACACCCAAGCGTCGCTGGCCGCGGAGGCCGGCGTCAATCTGGCCGTCGCCTCGCTGTGGCGCGACGACGGTCAGGCATGGCGGGCGGACGGTGCGATCCATCGCGCGCGGGTCGCCGACAGCGAGTTGCGCATCCGGATACGCAGCGAGCGCGGCAAGCTCGATCTCAACGCCGCCGACGAAGCGGATCTGCGCGCGCTGCTGCAGGCGTGCGGTGGCCCCGCCGACCGTGCCGCCTCGGCGCTGCTTGCCCGCCGTGACGGCCTGCCGCTGCGGATGCTCGACGAGGTGCGGGCGCTGCCCGGTATCAGCGAGGCACGCTACCGCTGCCTGCTGCCGGATATCACCGTCTGGTCCGGGTATTCGCGCCCCGACCCGGCGTTCGCTTCACCGCGTCTGGCCCGCGTACTGCGACTGCCGCGCAGTGACGCCGCGCTGCGCGACCCCGGGCAGATCGTGAGCGTCAGCGTGGAGGCGACGCTGAGCGATGGTTTTCACGATCGTCTGGACGTAACGCTGGTCACGCAGGCCGGCGGCGCCGGGCAAAAACCTTTTCGAGTCTTGAGATGGCAGCAATGAAACGGGTGATGAAAAGCGGCCGTCTGGCGATCGAGACGCTGCGTCGGGAAGGGCGCTCGCGCTGGACCGATAGCGTAATCCGCCGCGGGCTGAAAGCCTGGCTCGACGAGCTGCTCGGCCTGCTGCCGCCGGCACTGGCGGCGCGGCTGGATCGTCGCGCATGCACGCGCCTCTGGCCGCCGACGTCGGCGCCGGAGACCGCACGGCCGGTGACCCTGCTGCTGCCGGCAACGCACGCCATGGTCCAGCGGATCACGCTGCCGGCGGCGGCGACGCGGTCGCTTCACCGCGTGCTGCGCTACGAACTCGGCCGCTACTTTCCCTATGAGCCGGAGGCGCTGCACTTCGTCGCCCGGGTGCTACGCAAGCGGGACGAGCGCGCCGAGGTCGAGCTGGTCGCGGTGGCTCGCGAGCGCCTCGACGCCATGCTGGCCACCTGCGACGAACGCGGCCTGCGGCTGCAGGCGATCGACGTGATCGACGCCGAGGGTGAGCGGCTCGGCGTCGATCTGCTGCCGGCCGGCGCTGCGGCGCGAGCGCCGCGGGCGGTGCGGCTCGACCGCTGGCTCGGCGCGACCTGCCTCGTGCTGCTGCTGGCTCTGGCCGCCGCTTACCTGCATCACGAGCGCCAGCGTCTGGAGACGATGCAGGCGACGGTCGACGGCCAGCGCGAGCAGGTGCGCCATCTGCAGTCGCTGCGCCACGAGCTCGACGCCACCGTCGGTGCCGCCCGCTATCTCGGCGAGCGCAAGGCGTCACGGGCGACGCTCAGCGAGCTGCTCGCCGAACTCACCGGCTGCCTCGGCGACGAGGAGTGGATCAGCGAGCTCTCACTGGAGAACGGTCGCGAGGTGACGTTCTCGGGGCAGAGCGAGCGGGCGAGTGCACTGATCGCGCAGGTGCGCCGCTGTCCGAGCCTCGAACAGGCGCGCTTTCAGGGCGTGATTCAATCCGATGACGCGACGGGCCGAGAGCGCTACTCGATACGTGCCCGGCTGCGCGACCGTGACCCGACCTCGAAGGAGCGCAACGATGCGACCGCTGACCGGCCGTGAACGAAAGGTTGCCGCCCTCGGCGCGCTGGCGCTGCTGGTGTGGCTCGTCTGGTACCTGGTGGTCGAGCTCGCCTTTCTCGCACCGCTGCAGGAGATTCGCGCCTCCCAGGCGCAGCTTCGTCAGCAGCAGCAGCATTACGCCGAGCTCATCGCTCGGGGCGACGGTCTGGCCGAGGCGCTGGCGCAGTCGCGAGACGACCCCGACCGCGAGGCGAGCCTGCTACCGGGCAGTGACCCCAATGCGGTGGCCGCGGATCTGATGCAGCGAGTGCTGGATCGCGTTCGGCGCCACGCCACCGAAGGTCCCGGGTGCGAGGTGACGCAGCGCATGCCGATCGCCGCACCTACGGTGGCGACGGACGAGCCCTATCGCCCGGTCAAGGTGAGCGTGACGCTGGCGTGTGCGATCGAGCCGCTGGCCCGGGTGCTGCACGACCTGGAGTACGGCGAGCCGAGTCTCTTCATCGACGAAGCGAGTCTTCATCGCCGCGACGAGGCCTCGGCGAACCCCGGCCCCGGACGGCTGAAGGTCAACCTGCTGGTGCGTGGCTACCTGCAGGCCGCTACCGGGGGCGACACATGAGAGAGCGACCGATGAGCCGACGCCGTCGAGAGCGGCCGAACGCCCGTGAACGTCTCGGGCATGCGCGCCTGCCGACGTTCGCGCTGGCGCTGACCGGTGCTGCACTGGGGGCGGCGCTGCTCTGGCTGATGCGGGCCCCCGCCGCGCCGCAGTGGCTGCCCCCGGCCACCGTGAGCGAGGTGTCCTACGGCCGCGCCGACGTTTCGCCACCCACGCTCTCCGAGGCGTCGCTGAGCGCGATCTGGCAACGCCCGATATTCAGCCCCGAGCGTCAGCCCGACCCCGCCGGCGAGCGCGAGGCCACTCAGCCATTCCCGTCGGTGGCCCTCACCGGCATTGTCGCCAACGGCGAATCGCGCTGGATCTATCTACATCGACCGGGCGCGCCCGGCATCCGGCTCGAACCGGGTGACACACTGGAGGGAGCGTGGACGCTGAGCGAGCTCGGCCCGCGCTCGGCGACCTTCACCCGTCAGGGCGAGCGACACACGCTCGGCCTGCCGATGAAACGGCTACCGCCACCCCCCGAACACTCCGCCATTACACTGCCGTCGTTCAAGACACCATGATGCCAACGCTACCGATTCGATTGACCCGCGCCTCGCTGCCATCTCTGCTACCGGGAGTGGCGCTGCTGCTCTCCCTGGCGGGCTGCGCCGCGGCGCCAACCCCTCTGCGCGGCGACCCCGCGCTGTTCGAGGAAGCCTTCCGCGGCGCCGATGCGCCCGCGCCCTCCGTCGAGGACACCTCGTCCGCGAGCGGACAGGACGACACCGCTGGCGCCGCCGTGAACGAGCCCGTCGCGCAGCAGCGGATCGTCACCGGCAGCCAGCGCTTCATCGACCCGCAGGAAGCCCGCCCCGCCACCGAGGCAAGCGACGGCGACGTCGTCTTCAACTTCACCGATCAGCCCATCGAGGCGGTGATCAACAGTGTCATGGGCGATCTGCTGGGCGAGAACTACAGCATCGCCCAGGGCGTGGAGGGCACGGTGAGCTTCTCCACTGCGCGCCCGGTCGATCACCCGCAGGCGCTGTCGATTCTCGAGACGCTGCTCTCCTGGACCGACAACGCCATGATTCGCCAGGGGGATCGCTACGTCATCCTGCCGGCGAATCAGGCGGTGGCCGGCAAGCTGGTGCCGCAGATGCCGATGGCCGAGCCGGCGGCGGGACTGTCGGCGCGGCTCTACCCGCTGCGCTACATCGGCGCGGCGCAGATGAAGAAGCTGCTCGAGCCTTTCGTGCGCGACAACGCCTTTCTGCTGGTCGACCCGACTCGTAACGTCATCGGTCTCGCCGGCACGCCGGACGAGCTGGCGAACTACCAGGACACGGTCGATACCTTCGACGTCGACTGGCTCAAGGGGATGTCGCTCGGTGTCTACGGCCTGCAGCGCGCCTCGGTATCGGAGCTGATGCCGCAGCTGCAGAAGGTCTTCGGCGAGGATAGCGAGACACCGCTTTCCAGCATGGTTCGGTTTCTGCCCAACGAGCGGACCAACTCGATCATCGCCATCTCCTCGCAGCCCGATTATCTCGCGGAGGTGGGCGAGTGGATTCGCGCCATCGATGAGGGCGGCGGCAACGAGCCGCAGCTCTACGTCTATGACGTGCGCAACATGAAGGCCGCGAACCTCGCCGGCTATCTGCAGCAGATCTACGGCGGCGACGGCGCCGCCCAGGCGTCGCCGGCGGACGTGGCACCGGGGCTCGAGACGACGGAGCTGAGCACGCTCACCGGTGGCGGCGGTATGAACGGCGGCATGGGCGGCATGGGCGGCATGGGCGGCATGGGCGGCATGGGCGGCATGGGCGGCATGGGCGGCATGGGCGGCGCGGGCGGCGCGGGCGGCAACGACACGATGATCGGCGGCGCCAGCGCCGGCCTGTCGACGTCGGCGAACGAGAGCGCGGGCACGAGGGGCGAGAGCGACGGCGCTTCCGGCAGCGCCGGGGTCTCGCTCGGCGGCAACAGCGGAGGCCGCGGCGCCTCGATGCCCTCGGTTCGCATCACCGCGCAGGAGAGCAGCAACCAGCTGCTGGTACGAGCACGGCCCGCCCAGTGGAAGGAGATCGAATCCGCGATTCAGCGGCTTGACAATCCGCCGCGTCAGGTCCAGATCGAGACCCGTATTCTCGAGGTCAGGCTGACCGGCGATCTCAACCTGGGTGTTCAGTGGTATCTGGGCCAGCTCGCCGGCAACGCCTCGAGCGGCGGCACCATCGATGAGAGTGGCAGCCAGGGGGCGTTGGGTGCAGGGGGCGCGGCACTGGGCAACAGTTCGGCGTTCTACTCCTTCGTCAGCGACAACCTGCAGGTCGCGCTGCGGGCGCTGGAGCGGCGGGGGCTGACGCAGGTGCTCTCGGCGCCGTCGCTGGTGGTGCTCAACAATCAGCAGGCGCAGATCCAGGTCGGCGACAACGTGCCGATCAGCCAGACGACGGTCAACACGGCCAACTCGGATACCACGCTGAGCAGCGTCGAATACGTGCAGACCGGGGTGATCCTCGACGTGGTACCGCGAATCAATCCCGGTGGCCTGGTCTACATGGACATTCATCAGCAGGTGAGCGACGCCGACGACAGCAGCGCCGTGGCCGATCAGTCCAACCCGCGCATCTCCACGCGCTCGGTGGCGACCCAGGTCGCGGTGCAGAGCGGACAGACGGTGCTGCTGGGCGGATTGATCCAGCAGAACAACTCCCAGTCGGATACCCGGGTGCCGTGGCTCTCTTCGATCCCCGGTCTGGGCCGACTGTTCGGCAGCCGCGCCGAGGGTCGCGATCGCACCGAGATGATCGTGCTGATCACGCCTCGGGTGGTCAACGACCCGGCGCAGGCGCGCCAGGTCACCGACGGCTATCGACAGAGAATGCAGCTGCTCAAGGCGCAGATGGAGGCAGACGGGCGCCAGTGAGACGGGCGCCAGCCTCGGCGCCATCCGCACGCTCGCGTCGCTTGGCGACAACGAAAAAAGGGCGCCCCCGAAGCGGGGGCGCCCTTGTTTGTCTCGAGGATTTGGCCTGGAGGTATCAGGCGGTGGCGCTGTCGGCTTCGCGATAGGCGTCGCGCTGCTTGACCCGGCCACGCTTGAACTTCTCGCGCATCAGCGACTCCATGCCCTCCAGCGGAATGCCCTTGGTCTCGGGGACGAAGCGCCACACCAGCAGCAGGCTGACCAGCGTGATGGCACCGAAGAGCCAGAACGGGAAGGCGCCGTTGAAGATCGCGTTGAGCCACTCGCTGCCGCGCATCATCGGGAAGGTCTGAGCGACGATGAAACCGGCGGTCCACTGCGCGCCCATCGCCATTGCCATGCCCGAGCCGCGAATCGAGTTGGGGAAGATCTCGGAGAGCAGCGTCCAGCTGCAGCAGCCCCAGGAGATGGCGTAGCCCACCACGTAGACCATGATCGCGAACATCGCGGTGTAGCCCTGGACGTCGAACCAGAAGATGGCGCCGAGCGTGACCATGCTCGCGATGCAGGCGAGCGAGCCGACGGTGAGCAGCTTGATGCGGCCCATGCGGTCGATCATGTACATGCCGGCCAGGTTGCCAAAGATGAAGACGATGCCGATGAAACCGGTCTGCAGCAACGCGCTGTCGGTGGAGTCGGTGACGCCGGAGAGGACCGTGGGGGCGTAGTACATCACCACGTTGACGCCGGAGAACTGCTGCGCCGCGGAGAGAAAGATACCTACCAGGGCGATGCCCATCATGATCGGCCGTCGCAGTTCGCTGCGCGAACCGCGCCGCTCGTCGCGGCGCTGACGATTCATCGCGCGGCGACCGGTGGCGTTACCGCTGTCGAGGGAGTTGCGCACGTCCTCGACCATCGGCTCGATCTGGTCACTCGGGGTGAAGCGCTTGAGGATCTTGCGCGCCCGATCGTACTGGCCGCGCATGATGCACCAGCGCGGCGACTCGGGTACCAGCAGTAGCAGCAGGCCGAACAGCACCGCGGGAATCGCCTCGGAGCCGAGCATCCAGCGCCAGCCGTAGTCGGTCAGCCAGGCCTCGGCGGCGTCGCGGGCGATGAAGTAGTTGACGAAGAAAACGATGGTCTGGCCCACCACCAGCGACTGCTGGAACATGCTCAGCGTGCGCCCGCGCCAGTGCTGTGGCGCCAGTTCGCCCATGTACATCGGCGAGACCACGCTTGCGATACCCACGGCGACGCCACCGACGAGTCGAAGCAGGATGTAGAGCACGAAGTTCGGGGCCAGCGCCGAGCCGATCGCCGAGATCAGAAACAGTACGGCGGCGGTCATCATGGTCATGCGCCGACCGAGGACGTTGGCGAGCCAGCCGGCGCCGAGCGCGCCGGCAATGCTGCCGATCACGACGCTTGAAACCGCCCAGCCCTTGAGCGTCGGCGAGAGATCGAAATGGCGAGTGATGCCGTCGATGGCGCCGGAGATAACGGCCGTGTCGTAGCCGAAGAGAATGCCGCCGAGGGCGGCGACGAGGCAGATCGCGAGGATGTAGCCGATCCCGCTCGAAGTGTCTTTTTCCTGCATGAACCGTGTCTTCCCTGACAGGTGATTGGATCGACTCTGGAGCCCAGGGGGGAGACTTTAGTCGAACAACTTTATGTTCGCCAACGATTAGCCTGAACAGCGTCTCGATCCGACGATCCGCGTCGACGAACCGAATTTTGTTGAGCGTTATCAACGAAGAAAGGCGCCCGTCGGGGCGCCTTCGGAGAAGGGTGAAAGCCTGCGTCGCGAATCAGGAAGAGGAGGAGACCGTCTGCAGCGAGACCGGACGTTCGACATCGAGATTGTCGCGCAGCGTCTGGGTGTACCAGTCGATGAAGTCGATCACGCCGAACTCGTAGGTCTTCGAGTAGGGGCCGGGCTCGTAGGCGAGCGAATTGATGCCCAGCTGGTTCTCCTCGGCGAGCTTGCGGTCCTGATCGTTGGTGGCATCCCACACCTGGCGCAGGCGGTTGGAATCGTAGTCGACGCCCTCGACCGCATCCTTGTGCACCAGCCACTTGGTGGTGACCAGCGTCTCCTGCGGCCCCAGCGGCAGCACGCGGAACACCACGGCGTGATCGCCCATGAAGTGGTTCCAGGAGTTGGGCAGGTGGAGGATGCGCAGCGAGCCCATGTCGGCGTTGGGCAGATGCCCCATCAGGCGCTTGCTGCCCGGCTTGCCGTCGAGGGTCATCGAGACGATGCCGTCGATCAGCGGCGTGCGCGTCAGGCGGTTGCGCTTGCCGAAGCGCTTGAGCTGCCAGGGGACCTCGCACTGGGTCCAGTCGGACTGCTTGCGCTCGACCAGATCGCGATACTCGCCGGTGGAGCGCGGGTCGTCGGTATCGTCGAATTCGATCAGCGAGTTGAGCAGTTCCGGGTGCGAGCCGCTGCAGTGGTAGCACTCGCGGTTGTTCTCGAGCACCAGCTTCCAGTTGGCGCGCTCGACGATGTTCGATTCCACCGCCACCTTGACGTTGTCCATCTCGTAGGGTGAGAGGTAGTGCTCCAGTGAGACCAGGAAGTCGTCGATCGGTTCGGGGTCGTCGCTCAGGTTGATGAACGCGAATCCGCCCGCCGTGCGAATCTCCACCGGCTTGAGACCGTAGGCGCTGGTGTCGAAATCCTCGCCCATGTCGCTGCCGGCGAAGAGCAGGCGGCCGTCGAGCTCGTAGGTCCACTGGTGATAGGGACAGACGAGCTTGGCGACCTTGCCCTTGTCCTTGAGACACAGGCGCGAGCCGCGGTGACGACAGACGTTATGGAAGGCGTGAACGCGATTCTCCGCACCGCGAACGACGATGATCGAGTTGTCGCCGACCTCGACCTTGAAGAAATTGCCCTTGGCCGGGATTTCGCAGGTCATGCCGGCGAAGATCCACTGTTTCTCGAAGATCTCCTGCATGTCCAGGCCGAACACGTGCGGATCGTTGTAGAAGGGCTGGGGCAGAGAGAACGCCGGGCGGCGCTCGTCCAGCATGGTGGCGACTGCCGCGCGGGTCGCCTCGGGGGAGGTGCCGAGACCCTGGCGGCCGAAGCTGTCGCGGGGAGTTACTGACATGGTCGCATCCTCATCAAATGCTGTGCTCATCAAATGCTGTGGGGTCATCCCCGAACACGTCCGCGGGATCGACCGGGCGCTTCGCCCGCGGCCTCAGCGTCGACCGATGACCAGAGTCAGGTCGCGAGTGGCCCGTTCGGCGAGTGTCGCCCACGTCTCGGCCGGCGAGTTGTCCAGCCGCGACATCCAGCGATGCCTGGACGACTCGGACAGAGACCGGTGACCCAGGGGCATCTCGACGTCACCGGGGGCGTCATGCGTGGCGTCAGGCGAGGCGAGAAAAGGAGGGGGATGCCGACGGTGTCGTCGGCCGGGTGGTGGCGAACTCGCCCGGCACCGCGTCTGTCGGCGAACGATGCGAAAACGCCGTCGCGGGTGAATCGTGTCGCGATTGGAGTTGGCAGGTATGCCCGTGTCGCTAAGGGAAAAGTCGCTGGCGGTGGCGTCGCGCAGAATCCGCTGATAGGGGCAATCCACCGGGAGCGCGTACACGGGCCGCTTCCTCGATCGAGTGCGATGACGATGCAATTTTCCAATCCGGTCAACACGCAAACCTGGACCAACGGTCGCCATCAGGTCCGCTGCGTCAAAATCATCCAGGAAACCTGGAACGTTAAGACTTTCTGTTTCATGGCCGACCAGCCGGTGATGTTCTTCTTCAAGCCGGGGCAGTTCGTCACGCTCGAGCTCGAGATCAACGGCAAGCCGGCCATGCGCTCCTATACCATCTCGAGTTCGCCGTCGATTCCTTACAGTTTCTCGATCACGGTCAAGCGGCTGATCGGCGGGCAGATCTCCAACTGGCTGCACGACAATCTTCGCGTCGGCGACGAGATGGTGGTGCACGGCCCGGTGGGGGATTTCAACGTCATCGATCACCCCGCGGAAAAGGTGCTGCTGCTCTCCGGCGGGGTGGGAATCACGCCGTTGATGTCGATGACGCGCTGGTTCTTCGACACCAACGCCGCGGTGGATCTGGAGTTCGTCCACTGCGCCCAGGCACCGGACGACATCATCTATCACCGCGAGCTGATCCACATGTTCTCCCGGCTGCCGGAGTTCAAGCTGCACATCGTCTGCGAGCGCTCCGACGCCATCAGCCAGGCGTGGGCGGGTTTCCGCGGCTATCTCTCGCGCCAGATGCTGAGCCTGATGGCGCCGGACTATCTCGACCGGGAGATCTTCTGCTGCGGTCCGACGCCTTTCATGAACGCGGTGCGCAATGTCCTGCTCGAGGACGGTTTCGACATGTCGCGCTACCACCAGGAGTCCTTCGGGGCGACCCCGGTGGACGTGCAGGAGGACGTCATCGAGCTGGCCGAGCAGGCCGAGGCCGATGCGGAAGAGGTCGATATGGCCGACCTGATGCCGATCGAGTTCAGCACCAGCGGCAAGAGCATTCGTATCGGCGAGAACGAAACCATTCACGCCGCCGCTGCCAAGCTCGGCCTGCACATCCCCAAGGCGTGCGGCATGGGCATCTGCGGCACCTGTCGCGTGATGAAGGTGGAGGGCGACGTGGAGATGGAGCACAACGGCGGCATCACCGAGGAGGACGAAGCCGAGGGCTACATCCTCTCCTGCTGCTCGAAGCCCAAGGGGCCCGTGGTCATCGATTTCTGATCGCGACAGAACGCTTGGCGTGCACTGGCGACTGGTGTTCCCTGGCGACGTGCCTATCTACGACTTTTGGACGTTGCCGATGTCGCAACCACGGCGACGAGTGACGCAAAGAGACAGTTTCCCCCGGGGCGGCGCTCCTACGCTGGCCGGGTAGGCTCCTCGACGAGAGATCGCGCCGGCAGCGACTGGCGGGGAGCCACCAGAGACCAGTCACAGGAGCGCACCCATGTCTTCACCCGCCAACCGTGGCGTCGTATTTCGCGGCGCCGGCAAAGTCGCCGTCGAGAACATCGCCTTCCCCGAGCTGGCGCTGGGCAATCGCCAGTGCGAGCACGGCGTCATCCTCAAGATCCTCACCACCAACATCTGCGGTAGCGACCAGCACATGGTGCGCGGGCGTACCACCGCGCCGGAAGGGCTGGTACTCGGCCACGAGATCACCGGTGAAGTGATCGAGTGCGGTCGCGACGTCGAATTCGTCAAGGTCGGCGACGTGGTCTCGGTGCCGTTCAACGTCGCCTGCGGGCGCTGCCGCAACTGCAAGCGCGGCGATACCCACATCTGTCTGCACGTCAACGACGACCGTCCCGGCGGCGCCTACGGCTATGTCGACATGGGCGGCTGGGTCGGCGGTCAGGCGGAGTACGTCATGGTGCCCTACGCCGACTTCCAGCTGCTGGTGTTCCCGGACAAGGAGCAGGCGCTGGAGAAGATTCTCGATCTGACCATGCTCTCGGACATCTTCCCCACCGGCTTTCACGGCTGCGTGACCGCCGGCGTCCAGCCGGGCTCCACGGTCTACATCGCCGGTGCCGGTCCGGTGGGGCTTGCCGCCGCCGTGTCGGCTCAGCTTCTGGGCGCGGCCTGCGTCATCGTCGGCGACATGAACGAGAAACGTCTGGATCAGGCGAGAAGCTTCGGCTGCGAGGGGCTCGACCTCAAGCAGGACGCCAGCATGTCGGACCTGATCGAATCGGTACTCGGCACCCGCGAGGTCGACTGCGCGGTCGACGCCGTGGGCTTCGAGGCCAACTGCCACGGTCACAACCACTCCCACGAGCAGCCGGCGACGGTGCTCAATGCCGCCATGGAGATCACCCAGGCCGGCGGGGCGGTGGGCATTCCCGGGCTCTACGTCACCGAGGACCCGGGCGCCGAGAGCGAAGAGGCCAAGCACGGCAACATCTCGATGAAGTTCGGTCTCGGCTGGGCCAAGGCGATGTCCTTCCACACCGGCCAGACGCCGGCGATGCGCTATCAGCGCCAGCTGATGCAGGCGATCCTGCACGACAAGGTGCACATCGGACGCGCGGTCAACGTCCAGACCATCTCGCTCGACGACGCCCCCAAGGGCTACGCCGACTTCGACGGCGGTGCGGCGAAGAAATTCGTCATCGACCCCCACGGCACGCTGGGCTGAGCGACGAGCTAACAGCCAAGGGCTAGCCTGTCGCCGCCCCTGGGCCCCCAAGGAGTGCCGTTGGCGCCGACTGGGCGCCTCAACAGCAGCCGGTGACGCTTTCGAGCGTTGCCGGCTGTTTCGTGAGTGATCGCTCGACCGGGCGGACTCACCACTTATTGCCGGCGCCCATAAGACTCCCGCCAACTCGCTTTGCCCTCCCGCCGAATCGGTGTTCTGCTAACGCTCGGTTTACACGGGCCTGAGAGCCGTACATTCAGGTTACAAACGTCAAGCGAGTGGAAAGCGAGGACCATGCCGCCGGATCTGAAGACCCCTGAGGCCGCGTTGGCCGTCGAAGATCTCATCGAAGATCGCCGTCAACTGGATCGCTTGAAGCGCTGGATGAGCGACGACCTCGTCGACCGGAACTGCTTGATACTGGGGTCGGCACCCGAACCCGTCATGCCCAGTCCGCGCCGCTACTCGAGATGCGTCTGCATCAATGGTTCGCCCTGGGTGGCGGCTCGACACGGGCTCGTCCCCGATTTGACGGTCATTGCCGGCTACACGACGCGGGTGGAAAGAGAGGTTTCCAGCCAGAGTCTCGAAAGATTGCGAGGATTGAGGACATCCAGATTGCTGTTCGTCACCGCCGGAAATGAGTTCGAGGCGGGCTCGGCAGTCCTGAGAGAGCGGGGTTTCGAAAGCGGCTCGAGCTACGCGGCCGATCCGCTGATGCGAGCCGCGATCCTCGAAGATACGCTGCGAGGTAGCGACTCGGGGCTCGGCAAGCGTGACGATCGAGTCTCCAATGGCCTGTTCGCGGTCGTACTGGCTTTGTGGCTGGGGGCGCGAAAGGTCACCCTCGCCGGATTCTCGCTAGCCGGCGGGCACAGCTATATCGGTGAAGAGACACCTCGATTCCACGTCGACGGGGACGTGGCATGCTTGAAACTACTCGCTCATCGCTATGGAAGTCGGGTGACCACCACCAACCCCACGCTGGCGGCGGAAATCGGCCTTCAACTGGAGCCCGTCTCTTTCGCGCAACGCCTCAAGCGCCGGATAAAAGACGCCGTCACTGGTTGACGCCCAAACCTTCTCCAGAGTCTCTCTGTCATGAACCAACCCATCCGCTGCGCCTGGGCGCAGACCCATCCGCTCAACGCCGAGTACCACGACGCCGAGTGGGGCGTGCCCGAATACGACAGCCGTGCGCTGTGGGAGAAGCTGATCCTCGACGGCTTCCAGGCGGGGCTCTCCTGGCTGACGATTCTCAAGAAACGCGACGCCTTCCGCGAGGCGTTCGACGGCTTCGACCCGGAACGCATCGCACGTTACGACGCAAGCGACGTCGAGCGCCTGCTCGGCAACGCCGGCATCATTCGCTCCCGGGCGAAGATCGAGGCGACCATCGGCAATGCCCGCGCCTATCTGGCGATGCGCGATAACGGCGAAGACTTCGCCGAGTTTCTCTGGGGCAAGGTCGGCGGCCGGCCGATCCAGCGGGACTTCGAGCGCGACGGCCCCGTGCCCACCCAGACGCCGCTCTCCGAAGAGATCTCCAAGGCGCTCAAAAAGCGCGGCTTCAAGTTCGCCGGCCCCGTCATCGTCTACGCCTGGATGCAGGCGGTGGGCATGGTCAATGATCACGCGGTGGAGTGCCATCGCCGCGAGCCGGTGGCGCGGATGGGTTAGCGACGGCGACATCGTCATCGCTGTCGCAAATTCACCACCGGTGTCGCAAATGCATCCTGGCGTGACGTGACCGCGCATTCTGGACCCTCGGGCGGGCGATACTATCGCCAAAAATGACGTCAAGACGATCATCCGCCGACCGCCGCTGCCGTGGCACAGAGAGGGCATATGCAACGCTATTCCGGTTTCAGCCTGGTCAAGCATGCGCTGAGTCACCACGAGAACTGGCAGCGCCACTGGCGCAATCCGACACCCAAGAAGCGCTACGACGTCATCATCGTCGGCGGCGGCGGTCACGGTCTCGCCACCGCCTGGTATCTGGCGAAAGAGTTCGGCATTACCAATGTCGCGGTGATCGAGAAGGGTTGGCTCGGCGGCGGCAACACGGCGCGCAACACCACCATCGTGCGTTCCAACTACCTGTGGGACGAGGCGGCTCAGCTCTATAACCACTCGCTGGATCTGTGGAAAGGGCTGTCGCAGGATCTGAACTACAACGTGATGTTCTCCCAGCGCGGCGTGCTCAACCTCGCCCACACGCTGCAGGACATGCGCGACGTCCAGCGCCGGGTCAACGCCAACCGCCTCAACGGCATCGACAGCGAAGTCGTCACCCCGGATCAGATCAAGGAGATCGAGCCGGCGCTGGATACCTCCAAGCGCGCGCGCTACCCGGTCATGGGGGCCTCGTGGCAGAAGAGTGCGGGTGTCGCGCGTCACGACGCCGTTGCCTGGGGCTACGCTCGCGGCGCCGACTCGCTGGGGGTCGATCTTCTGCAGAACACCGAGGTGACCGGCTTCAAGATTCGCGACGGCAAGGTCTTCGGCGTCCATACCAATCGCGGCGATATCGAAGCGAACACGGTGGGCTGCGTGGCGGCGGGCAACTCCGGTGTTCTCGCCAACATGGCCGGACTCAAGCTGCCGCTGGAATCCCACCCGCTGCAGGCGCTGGTGTCCGAGCCGCTCAAGCCGATTCTCAACACCGTCACCATGTCCAACCACGTGCACGGCTACGTCAGCCAGTCCGACAAGGGCGATCTGGTGATCGGCGCGGGGATCGACGGCTATCTGGGCTACGGCCAGCGCGGCAGTTTCCCCACCGTCGAGCACACGCTCCAGGCGATCGTCGAGATGTTCCCGATGTTCTCGCGGGTGCGCATGAATCGGCAGTGGGGCGGCATCGTCGATACCTGCCCCGACGCCTGCCCGATCCTCTCCAAGACAAAGGTCAAGGGGCTCTATTTCAACTGCGGCTGGGGTACCGGTGGCTTCAAGGCCACGCCCGGCTCTGGCCACGTCTTCGCTGCCAGTCTCGCGAAAGGCGAGATGCATCCCATTGCCGCCCCGTTCTCGATCGACCGTTTCCACACCGGCGCGCTGATCGATGAGCACGGCGCCGCCGGCGTCGCACACTGAGGAGAGACTTCATGTTCCATATCTTCTGCCCCTACTGCGACGAGCGACGCGAGGAAGAGGAGTTCCATCCCAACGGGCAGGCGCATCTGGTGCGCCCCGCCGATCCCGATAGCGTCAGCGACGAGGCGTGGGGTGACTATCTGTTCTTCCGCGACAACCCGCGCGGCATTCACCACGAGATGTGGGTGCATCGGCTGGGCTGTCGCAAGTTCTTCAACATCACCCGCGACACCACCACCTACGAGATTCTCGAGACCTATCCCATGGGGGAGCAGCCGACGATCACGGCCGAGACCGCCAGGGTGCGCCACGAGCAGGGCGTACAGACCGCCGACGGCGGCTGGCAGACCGTGGGCGCCCGGCCCGAGAACAGCACGCTCAACGAGGAGACGCCGTCATGAGCCAGAACAATCGTCTCAGTCAGGGCGGACGCATCGACCGTTCGCGGGTGCTGACGTTCACCTTCAACGGCCAGCAGTATCCGGGGTTTGCCGGTGACACCCTGGCCTCGGCGCTGCTCGCCAACGGCGTCGACGTCGTCAACCGCAGCTTCAAGTACTCCCGCCCTCGCGGCATCGTCGCCGCCGGTCCGGAGGAGCCCAACGCCATCGTCCAGCTCGGCGCCACCGAGGCCGCGCAGGTGCCCAACGTTCGCGCCACGCAGCAAGCACTCTACGACGGGCTGGTGGCGCGCAGCACCAATGGCTGGCCCAACGTCCAGCGCGATGTGATGAGCTGGGTGGGCAAGCTGGGCGGCAGCTTCATGCCGCCGGGCTTCTACTACAAGACGTTCATGGCCCCCGCCTCGATGTGGATGACCTACGAGAAGTTCATCCGCAAGGGGGCCGGTCTCGGTCGCTCGCCCGCCGAGTCCGACCCGGATATCTACGACCATCTCAATCAGCACTGCGAGGTGCTGGTGATCGGCGCCGGCCCCGCCGGTCTCACGGCGGCCCTTACCGCCGCGCGCGCCGGCGCTCGCGTCATCCTCTGCGACGAGCAGGAGGAGATGGGCGGCTCGCTGCTGGATAGCCGCGAAGCGCTGGACGGTGCCTCGGCCGCCGACTGGGTCGAGAAAACCGTCGCCGAGCTGGCGGGCATGGAGAGCGTGACGCTGCTGCCGCGCACCACGGCCAACGGCTACCACGATCACAACTTCGTCACCCTGCATGAGCGCTGCACCGAGCATCTCGCTGATACCGCAGCGGATGCCGGTCGCGCCGGTGAAGTGCGCTCACGGCTACACCGTGTCCGCGCCGAGCGGGTGGTGCTCGCCAGCGGCAGCCACGAGCGCCCGCTGGTCTACGCCAACAATGACGTGCCGGGCAACATGGTCGCCGGGGCGATCTCGGTCTATCTGCGTCGCTACGGCGTGGCGCCGGGGCAGCGGCTGGTGCTGACCACCAACAACGATCACGCCTACCGCACGGCGCTGGACTGGAAAGAGGCCGGCCGCGAGGTCGTCGCAGTGGTCGACTCCCGCGCCAACCCGGACGGCGATTTGGTCAAGCAGGCCCGCGACAGCGGTATCCGCGTCATCACCGGTAGCGCGGTGATGGAAGCGAGCGGCAGCCAGCGGGTCAGCGGTGCGCGAGTCGTCGCCATCGACACCACGCGCTTCGTGGTGACTGGCAAGATCGAGGAGCTGGCCTGCGACACTATCGCCAGCTCCGGCGGCTACAGCCCGGTGATCCACCTTGCGTCGCATACCGGGAAGCGCCCGCAGTGGCGTGAAGATCTGCTCGGCTTCGTGCCCGGCGAGGTCAAGGGCATGCACTTCGCCGGCGGCGTGCAGGCGGTCTACGCGCTGGACGAGACGCTCGCCGACGGTACCCGCGCCGGCGCCGAGGCCGCGCAGGCAGCGGGATTCGAGCAGGCCGAGGCGATCGCCGTGCCGAGCGTCGAAACGCGCACCGAGAGCGCCACCAGCGCGCTCTATCAGGTACCTCACGAAAAATCCTCGCTGCGCGCCCCCAAGCAGTTCGTCGATCTGCAGAACGACGTCACCGCGGCCGGGGTGGAGCTTGCGACCCGCGAGGGCTTCGAGTCGATCGAGCACGTCAAGCGCTATACGGCACTCGGTTTCGGCACCGATCAGGGCAAGCTCGGCAACATCAACGGCATGGCGATCGCTGCGCGGTGTCTGCACCGCTCGATCCCCGAGGTGGGCACCACCGTCTTCCGACCCAACTACACGCCGGTCAGCTTTGGCGCCATTGTCGGCCGTCACTGCGGCGAGCTGTTCGATCCCGAGCGCTACACCGCGCTGCATCAGTGGCACGTCGAGAACGGTGCCGAGTTCGAGGACGTCGGCCACTGGAAGCGCCCCTGGTACTTCCCGCGCAAGGTCAACGGCAAGACGGAGACGATGCACGACGCGGTGGCCCGCGAATGTCTGGCAGTACGCCAGGGGGTGGGCATCCTGGATGCCTCGACGCTCGGCAAGATCGACATTCAGGGTCCGGATGCCCGCGAGTTCCTGGGGCGTATCTACACCAACAAGTGGGCCAAGCTCGCCCCCGGGCGCGTGCGCTACGGGCTGATGTGCAAAGACGACGGCATGCTGATGGACGATGGCACCACCAGCTGCCTGGGCGAAAACCACTTTCTCATGACCACCACCACCGGCGGCGCGGCGAGCGTGCTGGAGTGGCTGGAGCTGTGGCACCAGACCGAGTGGCCGGAACTGCAGGTCTACTTCAACTCGGTGACGGATCACTTCGCGACCATGACGGTGACCGGGCCGGAGGCGCGCAAGCTGATGGCGGAAGTGACCGATATCGATCTCGACCGCGAGCAGTTCAAGTTCATGGACTGGAAGCAAGGTACGGTAGCGGGCGTGCCGGCGCGGGTGTTCCGCATCTCCTTCACCGGCGAGCTGGCGTTCGAGATCAACGTCCAGGCCAACTACGCCCTGCACGTCTGGAAGGCGCTGTTCGCCCACGGCGAAAAGTACGACCTGACCCCCTACGGCACCGAGACCATGCACGTGCTGCGGGCCGAGAAAGGGCTGATCATCGCCGGTCAGGATACCGATGGCTCGGTGACGCCGGAGGATCTCGGCATGCACTGGGCGGTGGGTTACGACAAGCCGTTCCCCTGGATCGGCAAGCGCGCGCTGACCCGCCCGGACACCGCCCGGGAGGATCGCAAGCAGCTGGTCGGCCTCAAGCCGAAGGACGCGACGGTGGTGCTGGAGGAGGGCGCGCAGATCGTGCTCGACCGCGAGCAGACGATTCCCATGACCATGATGGGCCACGTCACCTCGAGCTACTACAGCCCGATCCTCGAAAGCGGCTTCGCGCTGGCGGTACTCAAGGGCGGACGCAACCGCATGGGCGAGACCGTCTATCTGCCGATGTCCGATGGCACCACCCACGAAGCCGAGGTGGTGAACACCGTGTTCTTTGATCCCAAGTGGGAGCGCCAGAATGTCTGAAGCCGGTTCTGAAACCAATGTCAGCCGCGTCGCCGTGTTCGATACCCACCCCGTCGAGCCGATCGACGCCGAGTCGCCGCTCGCCTGGAGCCGTCAGCGCGGGCTCGTCGATGCCGCCGGCGGCAGCGGTCAGGTGCGAGCGGTCGAACGTCCCTTTCTCGGCCATCTGATCCTGCGCGGCGGTGCCATCACCCTCGACGAGGCGGTACGCGCCGAGCTGGGGATCAACCTGCCGGGCAAGCCGCTGGGCCTGAATCTCGATGCCGATGGCAGCCGTTCGGTGCAGTGGCTGTCGCCGGACGAGTGGCTGGTGATCGTCCCCGGCGGGGAAGAGTTCGAGCTGGAGAATCGCCTGCGCGAGCGGCTGGGGGATGCCCACTTCGCCATCGTCAACGTCAGCGGAGGACAGACGCTGGTGGAGCTCTCGGGGGAGAAGGCTCGCGAGGTGCTGATGAAGTCGGTGACCTATGACGTGCACAGCCACGGTCTGCCGGTGGGCAAGGCGGTGGGGACGGTCTTCGCCAAGACCAGCGTCAACCTGCGCCGACCCAGCGAGGATCGTTTCGAGCTGGTGGTGCGGCGAAGCTTTGCCGACTACTGCGTGCGCTGGCTAAGGGATGCCGGACGCGAATACGGCGTGAGCGTCGAATCCCCGACGTCCTGATGATTGGCCGCCATCGCCTGCGCGATGGCGGCCGTGGCTGGAGCCATCATGCAAATCAACAAAGACAGGCAGGCCGAAAACGACAGCTGGATTCTCGCCGCTCAGTGCCCGAGCCGACTGGGGACGGTGGACGTGGTCACGCGCTTTCTCAAGGAGCAGGCGTGCTACATCACCGAGCTGCACTCGTTCGATGACTACCGGGGCGGGCGCTTCTTCATTCGCGCGGCGTTTCGCCCGGAGCTGGGTGATTTCACCGAAGCCGCCTTCCACGAACGCTTCGCCGCCCGCGCCGCCGAGTTCGACATGACCTTCGAGCTGATGGCCCCCGGCACACGACTGCCGGTGGTGATCATGGTGTCCAAGGCGGATCACTGCTTGAACGATCTGCTCTATCGCTATCGTACCGGGCAGCTGGCGATCGACGTGCGAGCCATTGTCTCCAACCACCCGGATCTGGAGCCGCTGGCCGCCTGGCACGACATTCCGTATCACCACCTGCCGGTGACGCCGGAGACCAAGGCGGAGCAGGAGGCCGCGATTCGCCAAGTGGTGCACGAAAGCGGTGCGGAGCTGGTGATCCTCGCCCGCTACATGCAGGTGCTCTCGCCGGATCTGTGTCACGAATTCGCCGGCCGCGCGATCAACATCCACCACTCGCTGCTGCCGGGGTTCAAGGGCGCCAAGCCCTACCATCAGGCCTACGAGAAGGGCGTGAAGCTGGTCGGCGCCACGGCGCACTACATCAACGACGATCTCGACGAGGGGCCGATCATCGCCCAGGGAGTGGAGACGGTGGATCATGCGCACTACCCGGAGGATCTGGTGGCGCGGGGACGCGACATCGAATGTCTGACGCTTTCGCGGGCGGTTCGCTACCACCAGCAGAAGCGGGTGTTTCTGCACTCGGGGCGCACGGTGGTGCTTTCGGGCTGATCGAACTCCGTCGCCTCTCTCTCCAACTTCGCTTTCGCCTCTCTCTTCGACTGCGCTTACGCCTCTCCAGGCCCGCCCCCGCGCGGGCTTTTTTCTGCTTGCCACGCTGCGGGGCCCACGCCACAATGCGCCGGCACGGAAGGGGAGTATCCCACGGGCCGGATCATTGTCCGCCCCGGCAATAGCGTCGTCAGCACGGGCCACATGCCCCGGCGCTATCGGTCACTTCGAGGCATTCGGCCTCGGCGCGACGGGAGAGACTTTCGGTGACGTTCACCGTCTACCGGAGGTTCCCGCATGCACGTACCCGTCTGGGTCTGGCTGGCGACTGTCGCTGGCATCGCCGCACTCTTTCTCTTCGACTTCTTCGCCCACGTACGCAAGCCGCACGATCCCACCTTTCGGGAGGCGGCCTGGTGGTCGGTGTTCTTCGTCGCCCTCGCCATGGCCTTTGGCGCGGGGCTCTGGTGGGTCTGGGGGGCGCAGCACGGCGCCGAGTACTTCGCCGGCTTCATCACCGAGAAGAGCCTGTCGGTCGACAACCTCTTCGTCTTCCTGATCATCATGTCGAAGTTCGCGGTGCCACGACCCTATCAGCAGAAGGCGCTGCTCATCGGTATCGTCATCGCGCTGATTCTGCGCGGCGCCTTCATCGCCGTGGGGGCGGCCGCCATCGCCCAGTTCAGCTGGGTGTTCTATCTGTTCGGGCTATTTCTGCTCTACACCGCGATCCAGCTGGTACGCGAGGGCGCCGGCGGGCACGACGAGAACGAAGCCTACGAGCCCAACGCCATGGTGCGCTGGGTGCAGAAGCGTCTGCCGGCGACGGATGAGTTCGACGGCGACCGCCTCTTCAGCGTCAAGACCGGCAAGCGGCTGGCGACGCCGCTGTTCATGGTGGTGGTGGCGCTCGGCATGACCGACGTACTCTTCGCGCTGGATTCGATCCCGGCGATCTACGGGCTGACCAAGGAGCCCTATATCGTCTTCACTACCAATGCCTTCGCCCTGCTGGGGCTGCTCCAGCTCTACTTCCTGATCGGCGGGCTGTTGAAGCGTCTGGTCTATCTGAGCCTGGGGCTCTCGTTCATTCTGGCGTTCATCGGCGTGAAGCTGATCATCGAGGCGATGCATACCAACACGCTGGCGTTCATCAACGGCGGTGAGCCGATCCATCTGGTACCCGAGATTCCGATCTGGCTGTCGATGACGATCATCCTCGGCACGCTGGTGGTCACCACGGTCGCGAGTCTGATCAAGAGCCGTCATCAGTCCAGGGTCGTGTCCGACTCGCACTGACGCCGCCTGTCCGAGGTTGCTTGTCTGACACGCTACGGCGTGGCGTTTCGCGCCTCGCCGTAGAGTCGATGCAGCAGTCCCCTCATCGTCTCCATCGGACGCGCGCTTTCGGGGCCGGGCGGCAACGTTCCCGTCCGGAATCCGGCCTTCAGGAACCCTTCCAATAGCGCCGGGTCGCCGCTGATGACGTGGATCGGCACGTCGCGTCCCGGACGACGGCCGATCACCGCCGGCGCCGCCTGATGATCCCCGAGCACGATCAGCAGCGTATGGTCGTCGACGTAGCGGCGCGCGAAACCGCCTACCGTCGCCAGCGCATAGTCGATCGCGGGGGCGTAGTAGTCACGCATCTCGTCCGGGTCCTGCCACAGTTTGGCGTAGTCCTCGCCCACGCCTGCCCAGCGCGAGAACACCTCGCCGTCGCCGAGGGCATCCCAGTCCTCGAGTGGCTCGATCGCCGGATACCAGGGGGCGTGGCTCGAAAGGGTCGCGAGCTCGGTGAACGTCGGCGTGTCGGCGTCTTCGGCCAATGCATATTGGGCGACACGCTGCCAGGTGAACTGATCCGGCATGCTCGCCCAGCCGATCGGCGGCCCGCGGTAGTCCATCGTTGCCTCGACGTGAATCTCGTCGTAGCCGTAGCGCTCGCCCTCCGGCCAGGCGCGGGTGATGCCCGGCATCACGGCAAGGGTTCGATGGCCGGTCGCGGTGAAGTCGTCGATGAGCGTCGAGCGCGGGCGGTTCATCATCAATTCGAAGCGCAGCTGCGAGGTGACGGGCAACCCGCTGAGAAAGGTGGCGTGGTTGAGCCAGGACTGCCCGCCGAGCGTCGCGGCGGTGACGCGCCCGGTGACCATCGAGAGTCCGGCCTCGTCGAGGGTTTGCTCGAGCGCTGCCAGCCGAGGCCGGACGGTATCGGCGAAGGGTTCACGCTCGACCGCTGCCACCCCGTAGGACTCGATGAAGCCGAGAACGACGTCGATATCGGCGAGCCCCGGCAGCGCCTGCCCTTGCACGGGATAGGCGGGTTCGGTGGCGAGACGCTGCCCGAAGGTCTCGAGGGCGGCGCGGGTATCGCTCGCCCGCTGCCACTCGAAGTCGATGAATCCCACCAGCGGCTGGCCGAGTGCCGAGATCGCAACGCCCGTCGCGCCATCCGTGGCTTCGCTTTCGCTGAGCGGCGCGACACCGACGAGCCCGCCGACTCCCACGACCCCGAGTGCGAGGGCCAGCGGCCAGGGCGTACTGCGTCCATCGAAGCGGCGCAGCAGGTACTGCAGCGCCAGCCCCAGCAGGAAGGCACCGACGCCAAGAGCGGCGACGAGCGCGGTGGCCAGCGCATAGCCCAGGTTGGAAACCATCAGCTCGAGCAGAATCGGGATCAGACCGAGGTCGGTATACAGGTTGAGCGAGCGACCCTGCATGCGCTGCATCAGCGTGTCGCCGAGAGCGCAGAAGGCGACGACCACGGCGAAGAGGGCAACGCTACCGGTCAGCCAGCGGCGGCCGCGGAAGGGCGGAATCAGTGCCAGCAGGCCGACGATCGCCACGGCTTCCAGGGCGACGGCATGAGCCGGTGGAAAGCCCGCCCAGGGAAATTCGAGCGCGAGGAAGACGCCGTTGAGCAGTGCCAGCGCAGAGATCAGCGCCAGCAGCGGAGAGCGTCGAAACGGTGAGCGCATGCAGGGTCCTCTAGGCGATCGGATGAAGGGGCGGGGCCGACAGGCGCGAGGCCTGTCGGCACGCCATCCCCCGACGAGCGTCGCCGCAGCATAGCAGCGAAGCGGGGTGACGCTCAGGGGCCGGGTCGGGCAAAGCGCCGGACGAGAGGTTAGACTGTTCGCCATCGTCTCGACGACCGTCTCTTTTCATCGCCGCTATTCAAGGATGTGCCCCCATGGCTCACGCGCAAGAACTGATCCTCGAGCCCGCCAATCAGCGACCTGCCGACGCCTGCGTCATTCTGCTGCATGGTCTCGGCGCCGACGGCCACGACTTCGAGCCACTGGTGCCCGCGCTCGGGCTGGACGATGCCCTGGCGGTCCGCTTCGTGCTGCCGCACGCGCCGCAGCTGCCAGTCACCATCAACGGCGGTACGCCGATGCCCGCGTGGTACGACATCCTGGAGATGAATCTGGGGCGTCGCGTCGACGTCGCGCAGCTTCGCGCCTCCGCCGAGCGCGTCCACGCGCTGATCGACGCCCAGATCGAAGCGGGCATCGACAGTCGTCGTATCGTCATCGCCGGCTTCTCCCAGGGCGGCGCGGTCGCCTACGAGGCGGCGCTCTCCTATACCCAGCCGCTAGGCGGGTTGCTGGCGCTGTCGACCTACTACGCCACCGCGGACAGCATCGAACTGGCCGAGGCCAATCGTGCGCTGCCGGTGGAAGTGCATCACGGCACCGCCGACCCGGTGGTGCCGGAGAGTCTGGGACGCGAGGGCGCGGAGCGCGCCGAAGCGCAGGGCTATCCGATCAACTATCGCACCTATGAGATGGGCCACAGCCTCTGCCCCGAACAGGCGGGCGATATCGCCAAGTGGCTCGCGTCGAGGCTCGGCTGACGCCATGCAGAGTATGGATTCGCTCGAGGGGCAGGCGAACGATGCCCTGACCAGCCCCGCCGCTCAGCGCAATCGCGAGCCCATTGCCGAGGTGCTGGCGCAGGTGCTGCCGGCGGCCGGCCGAGTGCTCGAGATCGCCAGCGGCAGCGGCGAACACGCGGTGCATTTCGCCGCGCGTTTTCCCAACCTCGACTGGCAGCCCTCCGACGCCAGCAGCGAGGCGCGCCGCTCCATTGCCGCCTGGTGCGGGGCGGCGGCGCTTGGCAATCTCGCCGAGCCGCTGGCGCTCGACGTGACCGCCGAGTGGCCGATCGAGGCGCCGCTTGCCGCCATCGTCTGCAGCAACATGCTGCACATCTCGCCGTGGCCGGCCAGCGAAGCGCTCTTCGCCGGCGCCGGGCGTACCCTTGCCGAGGGCGCGCCGCTCGTCGTCTACGGTCCGTTTCGCGAGCGCGGGGCGCATACCGCGCCCAGCAACGCGCGCTTCGACGCCGACCTTCGTGCACGAGACGTGCGCTGGGGCATCCGCGACGTCGAGGCGCTCGATGCGCTCGCCGAGGCGGCGGGCCTGGCGTACGAAGCGCACTATCCGCTGCCAGCCAACAACGCCTGCCGGATATGGCGTCGCCGGGCGCGCTAGATCGCGCTCGGCTATACTCAAGCACGACCGTCAGCGACCAGGAGGATTCACGCAATGTCGGACTTTTCCGAAGAATTCCGTATGCCCAAAGGCTGCCCCAAGTGCGATAGCCATTCGATGAAAGTGTCGCAGGCCAAGAACGATGACGATCACGTCTACTGCATCTCCTGCAACACCGAGGTCTGCACCTGGGAAGAAGCGCAGCGCATCATGGCCGAAACCCCGCGCAGCGAAGCCGAGCAGCTCATCGAGGACGTCAAGAACAACAAAAAGCCTGACGTGGAAGAGAATCACTGACGTTAGAGTCGCGCGCCATTGTCGGCGTGATGATTCGACGCAAAACGCCCCGGCATGCCGGGGCGTTTTGCGTGGTGGGCCGAGTGGGTGGCGACATAGCGTGGATGCGCCGAGTGGGGTGTCAGAGAAGCTCCTCGGCGGCGAGTGCCAGGCGCGAGCGCTCGACGCTCTTGAGGGTGATGTGGCCAGCGTGGGGCCAGTCGCGGAAGCGCTCGACCACCGCCGCCATGCCGCAGGTGTTGGCGGTGAGATAGGGCGTATCGATCTGGCCGACGTTGCCCAGACAGACGATCTTGGTATTGCGCCCGGCGCGGGTAATGAGCGACTTGAGCTGCTTGGGGGTGAAGTTCTGCGCCTCGTCGATGATCAGGATGGTGTCGTTGAGTGTGCGTCCGCGCATGAAAGTCGGCGAGCGGATCTGGACCCGCGAGCCGATCAGTTGGCGGGTCGCGCCGTCGCTCCAGCTCGATGAGCCCTCCCGCTCGTCCCGCAGCAGGTTGTCCATGTTGTCGTGGAAGGCGCCCATCCACGGCGACATCTTCTCCTCTTCGGTGCCCGGCAGAAAGCCGATGTCCTCGCCCATGGGGATCGGAGCGCGGGTGAAGACGATCCGCTCGAAGCGTTTACCGTCGAGCGTCTGCTGAAACGCCGCGGCGAGCGTCATGAAAGTCTTGCCGGTACCGGCGCTGCCGGCAATGGTCAGGATGTCGATCTCCGGGTCCATCAGCAGGTTGAGGGCAAAGTTCTGCCGGCTATCGTGGGCGTGAACGCCCCAGACGCCGTCGTGATGGCGGTAGTTGGTCAGAAGCTCGAGGGTAGCGCGCCTGGGGCCCATGCTGCGCACGATCGCTTCGAAATCGGCGCCGTTCTCGCTGTCGGAGATGAGCATGCCGACGTGCCACGACTCGGGAACGCTTCCCTCCAGGTGGTAGCGCGTCTGCCCTTCGGCGCGCTCGACCATCACCTCGACGTCGAGCGACTCCCAAAGACTCTGCCCGCCGCGGCCCGCCTCGGCATAGACTTGGGCGCCTTCGATCATGGTGTCGAGATCGTCGAAGGCGCGGTCGTTGAGATAGTCTTCCACTGGCACTTTGAGCGCCGCGGCCTTCACGCGCAGATTGATGTCCTTGGTGATGAGGATTACCGAGGCGTCGGGACGCTCGTCGCGCAGGCGGCAGGTTTCGGCGAGGATGCGGTTGTCCGGCGAGTTTTCCAGCGTTTCCAGCGGGGCGAGATCCGAGTAGCAGAGAAACCGCAGCCGCCCGGCCGGATCGCCGGTGACGCGGGGAATCGGAATACCCTGCTGAATCTGTTCGGGGGTGACGTTGGCGGTCAGGTCGGAGAGGGTGCGGCTGATCTGTCGTGCGGTACGCGCAATTTCGCGCATGCCGTTTTTGTGTTTATCGAGCTCCTCGAGCACCGTCATGGGGATGACGACGTCGTGCTCGTCGAAGTGGTAGAGGGCGGCGGGATCGTGAATCAGGACGTTGGTGTCCAGCACGTAGAGCCTGTTGGCTTTCTTGTCGATTCGCACCATCGGCAAAAGCACTCCTGTGAGATCAAGGCTTCTCGACCCTGACAGTGTGCGGTGACAAGTCGATGTCGCCTTGACCACTCCATCAGTGCCGCGATTTCGGACATCAGGATTGGGGCTCGGCGTTACCTCTCTGGCGAGTGGCTTCTTCTGCAGAATGACGCGCTATCGCGAAAAGCGCCAGCCCCGAGACGGGCGATCGACGAAAGTGGCCGAAGGTGACGGGATGGGCGTCGACGCGATCTCGAGCTTGCGCCGATGCGATGTCGTGATCGCGTGACCCAACGCAAAAAAGCCACCCGTCGGGTGGCTTTTCCGGTGCCGCTTCGCGCTTCGACGTGGGGCTTAGATGCTGTCGTCGGCGCGCTGCTTGCGCTTGACGTTGACGCTGGCGAGCGCTGGTTCGCCGTTGCCACCCTGATCGAGCTTGGCAAGCAGGTTCTCCGACTCCCGCTTGAACGCGGCCAGGGCGTCGCCGCTCAGGCTCTGCGATTCGGGCAGCGGCACGCGCATGGCGTCCACCTGGCGGTCGTTGACCAGGACTTCGTAGTGCAGATGGGGGCCGGTCACGCGGCCGGTGCTGCCCGACAGCGCAATTTCCTGACCCATCTTCACCCGCTCACCCGGCTTCACCAGCATCTTGCTCAGGTGCAGGTAACGGGTCTCGTAGCCATTGTCGTGCTGGATGAGGATGTACTTGCCGGCGATGGGGTGGTTGACCACCCGCTCGACGCGCCCGGCCGCCGGTGCGTCGATCGGCGTGCCGCTGCGCATGGCGAAGTCGGTGCCCTTGTGCGGGCTGATTCGTCCGGTCACCGGATGGTGGCGGCGCAGATTGAATGGCGAGCTGACACGGTAGTGTCCTTCGAACGGATAGCGATCGAAGGCCGGGTCGAGGCTGTTGCCGTCCGGCGTATAGAAGTGATCGTCGGCGCTGTTGCGGATCACCGTGAGATCCATGCGCTGTCCCTGATACTCCGCGGCGAGGATCTTGGAGTCCATCGACTCGCCGTCGATCATGTCGGACTCGACCAGTACCTGGAACTGGTCACCGACGCGCGCGTCACGACGGAAATCGAGTTTCTTCGAGAGCACCTGAACGAGCTTGGAGACTTCGCTGTTGGAAAGCCCGGTCGACTGTGCCGAAGCGGCGAACGAGCCGTTGACGGTGCCGCTGAACATGCGCTGCGTGGCTTCGGTGGCGTTGACGATCGGCGAGTAGGCGAAGTGCTCATCGTCGGCGTCGCGCTCGATCAGATAGCCGTCACGCGGGTTCTTCATCACCCGCAGCGCCAAGAGTTGACCGCTCTCGTCGAGCTTGTAGTCGAAGCTCTTGCCGACGCGCCAGCGGGTCAGCACTTTCTTGTCCGGCACCGCGTCGAGGATCTGCACCACCGTCGAGTAGTCGAGCCCGAGGGTCCGCTCGGCGGTGAGCGCGAAGGAGTCGCCACGCTGGATCGTGTAGCTCTGCCACGAGGGCACGTAATGCTCGCGAGAGGCGATCTCGTCACCGAGCTGGGTGTCGCCGCTCGGGTCGAGCGTGGTATCGAAGGACCAGTCCTCGTAGGAGGTGCCGCCGATATCGCTCTCCTGCGCTGCCAGGTCGCGGTGCCGATCGCTTAGGCTCATGGCCAGGGCCACCACGTTGGCGCTCAGCACCGGCGACACCGAATCGATGGCACCGTTGGCCAGCGCGGTAGGCGCGCGTTCATCGGCGTGCGCGCTCTGAATGACACTCATGTCCAGCACGTCCAGCGGCTTGAGTTTCGCCAGCGGGATGTCCTCGGAGAGCGCGACGAGCGTGGCATGAGCCGGTGAATCACCCGAATTCGACGCCGAATTGGCGCTCGATTGGGTAAGCGGTGTCGTCGTTGCCACGGTGGTCGTGGCGATAGGGTTTTCGGCAGTGTCGAAAACCCCAAGTATCTTTTGCGTACCCAGCACGGTGACCATGGTGGCGACCGGAAGTATAAGCACCTTGTGCGCGCGGGGTAGCGAATGAAAAATTCGCAACATGGAGGTGAAAGCCCGAAGAAAAATAGATGACAGAACCCATCAAGGCTCGGGAACCTTACCCTAACGCGGTATTAATTGCCTAGGCTGTATTTATATCCACCCTCAAAAGGCCCGAACCATGCGGGCTGAGCGTGATCAGGTCAGACAACGCGGTGCTTTGCCGACTAACAAAAGACGTGCACTTTAGCGCCAGATAATTCCGCACATTGCACCAATATGGTTCACGAATTGCTGCCACATTATTCTTAACTCTTATCCTCGTAAAAGAGTTGTATCAGTTTAATCTCGCCGAAAATTGGCTGGTTCACGGTCAATGTTATTCTGCGTGACGTTTTGTCACCCCTGACCAATGGCGCGACGTGGGAGTCGTACGCGACGCCAGGCTAATCTGGCGTTAGGTTGGGCGGGGGCGAAAAGTGGCGATCGATACGAGGAGGGGCGGCGTGCCAAAAGTGACCTTACTGCAGTGGCAGATGCTGGCGGCAGTAGCCGATCACGGTGGATTTGCCAAGGCGGCAGAAGTCATCCACAAAAGTCCTTCGACGCTCAACCACGCGATTCACAAGATCGAGGAGCAGCTCGGCGTGCAGCTTTTCGAGCCGCGCGGGCGTCAGGTCGTGATGACCGAAGCGGGGCAGATGCTGCTGCGTCGAGCGCGGCAGGTGATCGAGAGCGCCGCCTCGCTCGAAGAGGTTGCCGAACATCTCGCCGGCGGGCTCGAGGCCGAGGTGACGCTCGCCGTCGATCAGATATTCCCTCGGGATGCGCTGGCGGCGGCGATGCTCGGCTTCTCGCAGCGCTTCCCCTACGTAAGGGTGCAGTTACACGAAACGGTGCTCAACGGCGCTGTCGAAATGTTGTACGAATCCGTTGCCGATCTGGCGATCTCTGGCATCCCGGCACAGGGGTTTCTGGGCGAGCCGCTCGTCGACGTGCCTTTCATTGCGGTGGCGCATCCCGATCACGCGCTGCATCGGCTCGACCGCTCTCTCGATCTGCGCGATCTCGAACGGCATCGTCAGATCGTCATTCGCGACTCGGCAGTGCGCCACCGCGGTGATCATGGCTGGCTCAAGGCCGAGCAGCGCTGGACGGTCAGTCATCTCTCGACGTCGATCGACATGCTGGAGCGTGGCCTGGGATTCGCCTGGGTGCCGCAGACCGTCATCCAGCCGGCGCTCGACGCTGGGTCTCTGAAAGCGCTGTCACTGCGGCTCGGCGCCGTACGTCATGCCACGCTTCAACTCTACTACCGGGATATCGACAGCGCCGGCCCGGCGGCGCGGGCCCTCGCCGAGGCGCTGATCGAGGCGTCGTCGTCGACTGCCAATAGCCTGAGCGGTGAGGTCGGCCGGGAATAGACAAGCGAAGTGAACGCCGGCCGGCGCGGTTGCCCGATCGGGTTGGGACCGAGGTCGGCGACCGCCTACGCTATACACACGACAAACGGGGAGCGTCGTTCGCGACGCCCTGCCATCAATGAAAGCGAGGAGAAGGCGCATGGGATTGCTGATCAACGGTGAGTGGCGCGATCAGTGGTACGACACCGAAGGCAATGGCGGCGAATTCGTGCGCGAATCCGCCAAGCTGCGGGACTGGGTGAGCGCCGATGGCAGCAACGGACCCGAAGGGCAGCCGGGTGTCGAGGCGGCGCCGGATCGCTTCCATCTCTACGTGTCGCTGGCGTGTCCCTGGGCTCATCGTGCGCTGATCGTGCGCAAGCTCAAGGGGCTCGAATCGCTCATCGGCGTCTCCCACACCAGCCCCCTCATGCTCGATCAGGGCTGGTCCTATCACGTCGAAGAAGGGTCGAGCGGTGACGATCTCAACGGCGTGGAGTTTCATCGTGAGCTCTACACCCTGACCGAGCCGACCTATACCGGCCGGGTGACCGTGCCGGCGCTGTGGGACAAGCGCGAGGGCAGGATCGTCAGCAATGAATCGGCGGATCTGATCCGCATGTTCGATGCGGCGTTCGACACGCTGACCGGCAACCGGCTGACGCTCTATCCGGACGATCTGCGCGACACCATCGATGCGGTCAATGCCGACGTCTACGACAACGTCAACAACGGCGTGTACAAGACGGGTTTCGCCACCGAGCAGGGGGTCTACGAGAAGCACTTCGTGGCGCTGTTCGATTGCCTCGACCGCCTGGAGTCCCGCCTCGAGACGCAGCGCTATCTGGCGGGCACCTGGCTCACCGAAGCCGACATTCGCCTGTTCACCACGCTCGTGCGTTTCGACGCCGTCTATCACGGCCACTTCAAGTGCAATCGGCGGCGCATCGCCGACTATCCCAATCTCTCGAACTATCTGCGCGAGCTCTACCAGTGGCCGGGTATCGGCGAGACGGTGGATTTCGATCACATCAAACGTCACTACTACTATAGCCATCCGACCATCAATCCGACGCGCATCGTACCGCTGGGGCCCGAGCTCGATCTCGATCGCGAGCACGACCGTGAACGCCTGACCGGCTACGGCATCCGCGAGCGCGATTGAACGGCGCGAGCGACGCCGGCCTTGTGCGTGAGCGTCTAGGCGTTGCGGCGCAGCCAGCGATCCAGCGCATTGGCGAATTCGCGCCGGTCGACGTCGCCATAGGCCGAAGGGCCGCCGGTCTGCTCGCCGCTGGCGCGCAGCGTCTCCATGAAGTCGCGCATCTGAATCTGGGCGCGCACGTTATCGGCGCTCAGGCGTTCGCCGCGGGTCGTCATCACATCGGCGCCGCGTTCGATGACCTCGCCGGCCAGCGGCAGGTCGCCGGTCACGACGAGGTCGCCGGCGTCGACGCTCTCGACGATGGCCTGGTCGGCAGCGTCGAAGCCGTGGGCAACGGTCCACGACTTCACCCAGGCCGACGGCGGCAAGGGCAGGGCGTGGTTGGCCACCATCCAGGTCAGGGTCTGCGTGCGTTCGGCGGCGCGCAGGATGATATCCCGCGCCGCTCGCGGGCAGGCGTCGGCATCGATCCAGAGTGTCGGCATCGGGTGAGTCCAGTCAGCGGGAGAAACGGCCGGTCAGTCTACGCGATCGTCCGTCGCCTGACTGGGGTCGGCTCGCGCTGACGTTCTGTCGGCTTTCGGTGATCGAACTCGAGCACCGTCGAGTTCGATCACGCTCGAAGCGGGCGGGTGGACGCACGGCGTAGGCCGCCGCCGACGGCTCATGTAGGAAATTTACCAACACGGTGGAGAATGCCATTCGCCGATGGTATAGTTGCGCCTCCTCGCATGTGTTGACCCCGCCATCCTGCCGATATGTCTGCAACCCACGCCATCGACGGGTAAGTCGATGCCAATACCGGACGTATCTCGTTTACGACGCACGGCGCAAGCCGAATTCTGCGTCCGGATGCAACGATGGAGCGCTTCAACGGTCGTGTTCTCAATGACCGGGCGCGTTCAGGTCGCCACATAAGTCATCGACGCAGCCTCTTTGGCCCGCGTCAGATGCGATGCCAGGTGCGACCGGCATCCTGCGAACCTAGCGTTTGCGATGCCACGACATTTTCGCCGGTGCCCTGCCGGCTACTCCAAGGTGTGAAATGACCTCGACCGACGCGACGCCGAAATTCGGCGATCTGGCGCTATTGCCGGAAGTACTGTCTGCCCTCGATACCCTGGGCTATGAGACACCGTCACCTATTCAGACACAGACCATCCCGGCACTGCTCGACGGCCGTGATGTACTCGGCCAGGCGCAGACCGGTACCGGCAAGACCGCCGCTTTCGCGCTGCCGCTGCTCAGCCGACTCGAACTCGGCCGCCGCGAAACGCAGGTGCTGGTGCTGGCACCGACCCGCGAGCTCGCCCAGCAGGTCGCCGTATCGTTCTCCAAGTACGGCCAGAACCTCAAGGGCCTGGAAATCGCCACGCTCTGCGGCGGCCAGGAATACCGTGAACAGCTCTCCGCGCTCAAGCGTGGCGCGCAGGTCGTTGTCGGTACGCCGGGCCGCGTGATCGATCACCTCGATCGCGGCAGCCTCAAGCTCGAAGGCCTCTCCGCGCTGGTGCTCGACGAAGCCGACGAGATGCTGCGCATGGGCTTCATCGACGACGTCAAGCGCGTCGTCTCCGAGACGCCGGAAGGCTCTCAGCGCGTGTTCTTCTCGGCCACGCTGCCGAGCGAGATCGAGCGCATCGTCAATCGCTATCAGGTCGATCCGGTCAAGGTAGCGATCGAGTCCAAGACCAGCACCGGCGAGAACATCGAACAGCGCGTCGTGCGCGTCGAAGGCCCGAGCAAGCTCGAAGCCCTCGCTCGTGTGCTCGAAGTCGAGCCGGTCGACGCCGCCATCGTCTTCGTGCGGACCCGTGCCGCCTGCACCACGCTGGTCGAGCAGCTCACCGCACGCGGCGTCAACGCCGCCGGCCTCTCGGGCGATCTCGACCAGAGCCTGCGTGAGCGCACCGTCACCCGGCTGAAGCGTGGCAAGGTCGACGTGCTGATCGCCACCGACGTCGCCGCTCGCGGCCTCGACGTGCCGCGTATCACGCACGTGATCAACTACGATCTGCCGCAGGATTCGGAAGCCTACATTCACCGTATCGGCCGTACCGGTCGTGCGGGTCGTAACGGCACCGCGATCACCTTCGCCGGCGGTCGCGAGACCCGCAAGGTGCGCTGGGTCGAGCAGGCTACCGGCCAGGCAATGACGGAAATGCCGCTGCCGGACGAGTCGGCGATTCGGGCTCACCGTGACGAGAGCTTCAGCGCTCGTCTGCGGGAAATGCTCGACGCCGGCGCCGACCATCAGCGTGCGCTGATCGAGAAGCTGGTCGAAGAGGGGCACGACCCCGTCGATCTGGCCGCCGCACTCGCCACGCTCGCGCGTGCTGGTGAAGCGCCGATCGGTCGCATCACCGCCGGTCCCGCGCGTCGCGACAACGCCCGTGACGGTGGCCGCGACGGCGGCAACCGCGATCGCGCACCGCGTCGTCGCGAAAGCGGCCCGCGTGAAGGCATGACGCGCTATCGCGTCTCCGTCGGCCACAAGGACGGCATCAAGCCGGGTCAGCTGGTCGGGGCGCTTGCCAACGAAGGCGGCATCGAAGGCGCGCGTATCGGGCGTATCGATATCCGCAACGCCTTCTCCGTGGTCGAGCTGCCGAGCGGTCTGCCCTCCAGCATCCTGGCGAAAATGTCCCGCGCTCGCGTCGGCGGTCGTACGCTGGAGATCGCCGAGGACCAGGGCGCGCCGGAACGCGCACCGCGTCGTCGTAACGACGGCGAAGCGCCGGTTCGTCGCTCGCAGGCCTGATCGCTAGCCGATCGCACCAGGCAAAACGCCGCCCACCTCAGGTGGGCGGCGTTTTTTTGTGCCTGAAATAGAGTCAGTGGCGAAAGGCCGCGCCGCTCAGGTCACCGGCAGACCGTTGTGGCGTCGCAGCTCGCGGATCAGCGCGCTGTGGTCCAGCTCGCCGTCGCCGTGCTCGAGCAGGTCGGCGAACAATGCATCCGCCCGCTGGCTGACGGGCAGATCGAGCCCCAGCACTGCCGCAGTTTCGAGGGCCGTGCGCGTATCCTTGTGCTGCCACTTGGCGGGGCCGCCGGGGGCGAAATCGCCCTCGATCATGCGCTGGCCGTGAAGTTGCAGGATCCGCGAATCGGCGAAGCCGCCCAGCAGGGCCTCGCGCACCCGGGCGGGGTCGGCGCCGCCGCGTTCGGCAAGCAGTAGCGCCTCCGCGACGGTGGCGATGGTGTTGGCGACGATCAGCTGATTGGCGAGCTTGGCGAGCTGACCGCAGCCGGCGGGGCCGACGTGCGTCGGGCGACCCAGACACTCGAGCAGCCCGCGTCGTCGTTCGAACGCGCCCTCGTCGCCACCCACCATGATCGCAAGCGTGGCGTCGATGGCGCCGCGCTCGCCGCCGGAGACCGGCGCATCGAGATAGTCGACACCCCGCGCCGCGGCCGCCGCGGCCTGAGCCTCGGCGCTGGCGACGGGGATCGAGCTCATCACGACGAGCGTGCTGCCCGGCGCCATCGCCGCGATCAGGCCGTCGCCACCCAGCAGCAGCGAATCGCAGACCGGGCCGTCGCTGAGCATGACCAGTACGACGTCGGCCGTGGCGCCCTCCATCGCTTCGGCGAGGGGTGTCACGCCGGCCTCGCGGAGGGCGTCGAGCTTGGCGGCGGTGCGATTCCAGGCCGCGACCGCATGGCCGGCACCGGCGAGATGGCGGGCGATGGGCGTGCCCATCAGGCCGGTGCCGATGACGGCGATACGCAGCGGCGTTCTCATGGGGCGCTCCCGTTAACTGGCGTGGCGTTGGGTAGGGCCATCTCCGAGGCGGTCACGGCGAGGGCGCCGGCAGAATGCGGCCCGGGGCCACCAGCCCGCGCGGATCGAGGAGATGTTTCAAGCCGCGCATCAGTTCGAACTCCGGCGCCGACAGGTGCTCGAGAAACGGCGCCTGCTTCAAGCGGCCGATGCCGTGCTCGGCGCTGATGCTGCCGTCGAAGGTGGCGACGAGATCGAACAGGATCGTCTCGAGCTCGTGGAGCAGGGCGGGCTTGTCCGAGTCCGGCGTCGCCGGCGGCGGCAGGATGTTGAAGTGCAGGTTGCCGTCACCGATGTGGCCGTAGGCGATCACCGTCGCGTCACGGCAGGCGTCGAGCACGGCTCGAGTCGCCTGCTCGTGGAACGCCGGCAGCGAGGAGATCGGCAGCGAGATGTCGGTGCGCAGATGCTCGCCGGTGCGCCGCTGACCTTCCAGCATCGCTTCCCGAATCAGCCAGAGCTGCTGCGCCTGGGTCTCGCTCGCGGCGAGCACACCGTCATCGAGCAGTTCCTGCTCCATGCCGCGCTCGAACAGCGTCTCGATCATCGTATCCAGGTCAGCGGGTCCGCTGGCGCTGACTTCGAGCAGCACGTAGGTGGGATGGGGCGCGTCCAGCGGGTCGCGCAGGTCCGGTGATGCCTCCATCGCCAGCTCCAGGCAGCGTCGCGGAATCAGCTCGAACGCGGTGAGCAGATCGCAGCAGCAGCGGCGCGCCAGGGCGTAGAGCTCGAGCACCGCCGCGATGTCGCGACAGCCCAGCAGTGCCGTGCGCGTCACCTGCGGGCGGGGAAAGAGTTTCAGCACGACGCCGGTGACGATTCCCAGCGTCCCCTCGGCGCCGATGAACAGCTGCTTGAGGTCGTAGCCGGTGTTGTTCTTGTGCAGCGCGCGCATGCCGCTGTAGATGCGGCCGTCCGGCAGTACCACCTCGAGCCCCAGCACCAGCTGGCGCGTCATGCCGTAGCGCAGCACGTTGAGCCCACCGGCGTTGGTGGCAACGTTGCCACCGATCTGGCAGCTCCCCTGGGCGCCGAGCGAGAGCGGCAGATAGCACTCGGCGGCCTCGGCCGCCTCCTTGAGGGTCTGCAGTACGCAGCCGGCGTCGGCGCTCAGCGTGAAATTGATGGGATCGAGTTCGCGGATCGACGCGAGTCGCTCCAGGCTCACCACCAGCTCCGCAATCTCCTCGTCCGGCATCGCCCCGCAGACGAGGCCGCTGTGCCCGCCCTGGGGCACCAGCGGCACGTCGTTGCGGTGGCAGTAGCTCACCACCTCGGCGACCTCCGCCGTGGAGGCGGGGCGCACCACCGCCAGCGGCATGCCGCCGACGCGGCCGGTCCAGTCGGTGCGATAGCGCGCCATCGCCTCGGCATCGGTCACGACACCGCGTTCGCCCAGCAGGCCGTGCAGGTCGGCAATCAGATCGTCTCGGGTCGGCATGGATTCACTCCTCGCTCAGCGGTACCACAGCACGAGGCCGGGGAAGACAAGAAACAGTGCCAGCAGGGCCAGCAGCGTGAAATAGAAGGGCAGCAGGCTCTTGACCAGACTCTCCATGCCCACCTTGCCCACGCCGCAGCCGACGTAGAGCACCGTGCCCACCGGCGGGGTGATCAGCCCGATCCCCAGCACGAAGGACATCAGCACCCCGAAGTAGACCGGATCGATGCCGAGCTTCACCACCACCGGCGTCATCAGCGGGGCGAGGATCACCATCGCCGGGGTCAGGTCCATGAAGAACCCCACCACCAGCAGAAAGGCGGTGAGCAGCAGGAGCAGCAGAAACTGGTTGTCGGTCACCGCGGAGAGCGTCGTCACCAGCGTCTGCGGAATCATGTTCGCGGTCAGCAGCCACGCCAGCACGCTGGCGAACGCCAGCAGCAGCATCACCACGCCGGTGAGGCGCCCGGTATTGATGCAGAGCTGGAAGAAGCGCTTGAGCGTGAGGCTGCGATAGATCACGAACGACACCACGAAGGCGTAGACTAGCGCGATCGCCGCGCTTTCCGTGGGCGTGAAGACCCCTGAAAGAATCCCGCCAACGATGATCACCGGCAGCAGCAGCGCGAAGATCGACTCCTTCAGGGCGCTGGCGAGTTCCGGAAACGAGAACGGCTGGCCGCGCCCGTTCTTGCGCGACTGCACGTAGGTGGTCACCGCCAGCCCCAGGGTGATCAGCACTCCCGGTACGATCCCCGCCAGGAACAGCTGAGAGATCGAGGTATTGGTCACCACGCCGTAGAGAATCATGGGAATGGAGGGCGGAATGATGATTCCCACCACGGACGCCGCGACCACGATTGCCGTCGCCAGCGGGGCGCTGTAGCGATGCTGCTTCATCGGCCCGATCATCATGCTGCCCACCGCCGACGCGTCGGCGACCGCCGAGCCGCTGATCCCACCGAAGAACATCGAGGTGAGTACCGCCACCTGACCCAGGCCGCCGGCGACGAACCCCACCAGGGCGCTTGCCAGTCGTACCAGTCGGGTGGCGATGCCGCCTTCGCTCATCACCTCGCCGACCAGGATGAACAGCGGAATGGCGAGCAGCGGGAAGGAGTCGAGACCGTTGACCGCCTGGGAGATCAGCGGCGAGAGCGCATAGTCCGCCGAGAAGAAGATGAACAGCGTGATGGCCGCGAGGCCGAAGGAGATCGGCATGCCGATGACGATGCAGATCGCCAGGCCGATCAGAATGCTCCAGAGAATCATGGCGTCTTCCCTCGCAGCAGTGAGACCAGCGCCACGCTATTGGCGATGAGTGTCAGGATCGCCATGACCGGCATGGCGCTGTACAGAAAGGCGTGGGGAATACCCAGCATCGGCGTGGCGCTCATGTAGCCGCCGATCAGTTCGTTGAATCCCAGCAGCACGCAGATACAGACGACGTAGATGATGGCGATGGCGAGCAGCGCCAGCGCCTTGCGCAGGCCCGCGGGGGCCTTGTCGCGAAAATAGGTGACGGCGACGTGCTCGTTGTCGAGACTGCCGACGCCGGCCCCGAGCAGCACCAGCCAGATGAAGAGCACCCGGGAGAGTTCTTCCGCCCAGGTGTAGGAGTAGTTGAGCACGTAGCGGCCGAAGACGTTGGCGGTCACGCAGAAGACAACGCCCAGCACCAGGATCCCCAGGGCGATCTCGAGGGTCAGTTTGAGCCAGCCGAGCAGCGGTCGGGCAGCGGTTAAGTCGGCGTTCATCGTGGGCTTCCTCGACGAAGGAACGAAGGGCGAGCGCCGGTGACGGTCGAAAACGCCCGCCGCCGGGCTCGATCGAAGGCGAGCGTCATCGGGCTCGTTGAACCGACAGCGAGCGTCATCGGGCTCGTTGAGCCGACAGCGAGCGTCATTGGGCTCGATAAAGAGCGAGGCCGCGCATCGGCGGCCCCGACGGGTTACTGTTGTTCGGCGCTCGCCTCATCGCGAATGCTGTCGATCAGGTCGCCGCCGATCTTGTCGCGCCACTGGGCGTAGACCGGTTCCAGCGTCTCCTGGAAGACCGCGACCTGCTCCGGCGTCAGCGTGGTGATCTCCATGCCGCTGTCGGCCAGATCCTGCTTGATCTGATCGCTCATGCTGCGGCTCACCTCACGCTCGTACTCGCCCATGTCGGTCGCCGCTTCGCGCAGCAGCTGCTGGTAGCTCTCCGGCAGACGGTTCCAGAAGCGCTCGGAGACCAGCGTGATGAACGGCGTGTAGACGTGATTGGTTTCCGTGGCGTACTGCTGGACCTCGTTGAAGCGTGAGGACTTGATGGTGTTCCACGGGTTCTCCTGGCCGTCGACCACGTTCTGCTCCAGCGCGGTGAAGAGCTCGGCGAAGGACATCGGTGTCGGGTTGGCCCCCAGTGTGCGCCAGATGTCGAGGTGGATCGGGTTCTGCATGGTCCGGATCTTTAGCCCCTCGAGATCGCTCGGCTCGCTGACCGCCACGCCGCTGTCGGTGAGCTGGCGATAGCCGTTCTCCGCCCAGCCGATGGCGACCAGCCCCTTGGACGAGGCCTCTTCGAGCATCTGCTGGCCGATCTCGCCGTCGAGTACGCGGTCGGCGTCTTCCGGCTGCGGGAACAGGAACGGCAGGTCGAAGACCGCGAACTGCGGGAACATGCTGACCATCGGCGAGGTCGACGGCGCGGTCATCTCGAGCGTTCCCGCCTGCAGCGCGCTGACGGACTGGAGATCGTCACCCAGCTGGGCGCTGTGGAACGCCTCGACCGTGATGTGGCCGTCGCCGCGCTCTTCGACGATCTTCTTGAAGTACTCGAGCCCGCGGTACTGGGCGCTGGACTGGGTCAGGCCGATGTTGAACTTGAGGTTGTAGTCGTTGCCGTCGCCCTCGACGACGTCGCCCTGGACCTCGGGTATCGGCGGCATCTCGGTGGCCGCGTGGGCGGCAACGGCGGTGAAGCTCATGGCGGCTGCGGTGACCAGCGCGGCGAACGGTCGCCCGGCCCGCTGGGCGAGATGGGAGAATGGGAGTGCGGTTGTTTTCATCGTTGGACTCCTGACTGGCGCGAGTGCGTTGTGGGTCTTGCGTCCTCGCCGGCGCGCGGGCGTCGGCGACGTTCCTGCGGGTGAAACGGGTCAGTCGGTCGCCGGGGCATCCCGCCAGGCGGGCCCCTCGGGGAAACGGTGCTCGGCGAGCGATTCGGGCTTCATGGTCACGCCGTAGCCCGGGGCGTCGGGAACCCGATAGCGGCCGGCGCGGATGGTGACCGGGTCGACGAAATGCTCGTGCAGGTGATCGACGTACTCCAGCAGGCGTCCGTCGAGCTCGCCGGAGACGGCGATGTAGTCGAACATCGAGATGTGCTGGGTGTATTCGCAGAGTCCCACGCCGCCACCGTGGGGACAGACGGGAATGCCGTACTTCGCCGCCAGCAGCACCACGACGATCACCTCGTTGAGACCGCCGAGGCGCGCCGCGTCGAGCTGGCAGTAGTCGAGCGCTTCGGCCTGGAAGAACTGCTTGAACATCACCCGGTTGTGACAGTGCTCGCCCGTCGCCACGCCGATGGTCTTAAGCTCACGGCGGATCTGGGCATGGCCGAGGATATCGTCGGGACTGGTGGGCTCCTCGATCCAGTGCGGATCGAATTCGGCGAGCCGGCGCATGTTGTCGATCGCCTCCTGGACGTCCCACATCTGGTTGGCGTCCATCATCAGCGTGCGATCCGCGCCGATCTCCTCGCGCAGGATGGCGGCGCGGCGGCGGTCCTCGTCGATGTCGCCGCCGACCTTCTGCTTGAAGTGCGCCCACCCCTCGGCCAGCGCCTCGCGGCAGAGCGTACGCATCTTCTCTTCCGAGTACCCCAGCCAGCCAGCGGAGGTGGTGTAGCCGGGGTAGCCGTGCTCGCGCAGATAGGCTTCACGCTCGGCCTTGCCGCTGCGTTTGGCTTCGAGCAGCGCGATCGCCTCGTCCGGGGTGAGCGCATCGGTAATGAAGCGAAAGTCGAGACACGAGACCAGCTCCGCGGGGCTCATGTCCGCGAGCAGCTTCCAGACCGGCTTGCCCTCGTGCTTGGCCCAGAGATCCCACACGGCGTTGACCATCGCCGAGCAGGCGAGGTGGATGACGCCCTTTTCCGGGCCGAGCCAGCGAAGCTGACTGTCGCCGCTGGTGAGGTCGCGCCAGAATTCGCCCATGTTCGCGGTGATCGACTCGAGCGTTCGCCCCTCGAGGCGCGATGCCAGAGAGTTCACCGCCGCCACGCAGATCTCGTTGCCGCGGCCGATAGTGAAGGTGAGACCGTGGCCCTCGAGGCCGTCATCGGCGTCGGTATGCAGGGTGACGTAGGTCGCCGAGTAGTCCGGCGCGGCGTTCATGGCGTCCGAGCCATCGAGCGCTCGCGAGGTGGGAAACCGGATATCCTGCACGTCGACACGTTGAATTCTCGGCATCGGCTGCGCGCTCCTTGTCTTGGTGACGCTTGGGGTAAAAAGACGTTCGTCGAAGTCCCGGGCGTGGCTTTCGTGGTGATTTCCGAGCCGTGATCGCCTCGATATGACCCACGCGAATCGCGGTTGAATCGCGGAAAAAAAAGGCCGGTAACCCCCCGGTTTTTAGACCGTTAATCGGTCTCGAAACGCTTTCTATCGGTAACGATCGTTGCTGCATCGAGGCGTCAACGGCTGACGATTGCCCCGCGGCCGTCAAGAAAAATCCCCGTCACGACGGTGATGCGATACAAGGCGTTTCGTCGGCGACCTTTTATTCGTCTATCGGTCGAGAGCGAAATACCGGGTTGCGCTAAGTGACCGGCAGGGAACGTGATCTCGACGTCGAATTCAGCGTACGGGAGGCAAGCGAGCTTTCACCAATCGTTTTTTTTGCCACCTGAATAACGCAGGGTTATCGTCTGTGACCAAAGCCTATGAGTGAAAAGATCGATGTCCCACGATAGTCGAATTCACATCAAGAGCTGGTTGCGAACCAAGCACCTGGTGCTGCTGGTCGCGCTCGACGAAAGTCGTAATCTTCACGCCACCTCGCGACGTATGAGCATGAGTCAGCCGGCGGCGAGCAAGATGCTAAAGGACATCGAGAATTTCTTCGGCATGACGCTCTTTCTGCGTCAGCCGCGCAGCATGGAGCCTACCGAGGCGGGCCGGCTGCTGGTGCGCTATGCGCGCAGCATTCTCAACGACACCGACCGGCTGATCGACGACCTCGTTTCGCTGCGCGAAGGCGGGCAGGGCAATCTGGTGATCGGTGCGGTGCCCGGAGCGGCACCGGTGCTGCTGCCGCAGGCGATCAACGCGCTCAAGCGTGAGCGCCCGCGCCTGGTGGTGCGCGTGTTCGAGAACTCGAGCGATCAACTGCTGGGGGAGCTCGAGTACAAGCGGCTCGACGTGGTGATCGGTCGGCTCACCGACCCCGCCCAGCGGCATCTGTTCGACTTCGAACCGCTGATGGCCGAGCCCGTCTCGCTGGTGGTGCGCGCCGATCATCCGCTGGTGTCCACCTCCGACGAGGCGGCCGCCCGCGTGCCGACGCTTGCCGAGATCGTGCGCTGGCCGTGGGTGATGCATCCCATACAGAGCCCAATGCGGGGGCGTTTCGAGGCCGCACTGGCGGAGGCGGGCGTCGCGTCGCCGCGCAATGTCATCGAGACCACCTCGACGCAGACGACGCTGCAGCTCGTCGGCTCCTCCGACGCCATCGCCCTGATGCCGACCTCGGTGCTGCGTACCGCCGTCTCCGCCGGGCGATTCGTGGCGCTGCCGCTCACCGTGGGCGAGCCGCTCGGCTACTACGGCATCCTCACGCGCAAGGGGGAGGAGCGCCCGGAGGTGGTGCGGGCGTTCCTGGAGAGACTCGAGGCGCTGGAGCGCGCCGGCCAGGGTTGACCCGATCCGGGCTGACCGATCCGGGCTGACCCGATCAGCGCCCGGCGAGGTGGGCGATCAGCGCGCCGATCCCGAAGCTCCACGGCGGCAGTCGGTCGCTGCGATCGACCACGTTGGTCAGCTTGCCGAGGGTCGGGGTCGAGATGGTGACGCGATCATTGATGTGATGCGTGAAGCCCTGGCCCTCGCCGTCGCGATCCTGGATCGGCGAGAACATGGTGCCGAGAAACAGCATGAAGCCGTCGGGATACTGGTGATGGGCGCCGCGGGTCTGGTGCACTAGGTCCAGCGGATCGCGGCTGATCTCGCGCATGTCGCTCTCGCCCTCGAGCACGAAATCGTCGTCGTCGCCTTCGATGCGCAGCGAGACCTTCGCCGCGCGCACGTCGTCGAGACCGAAAGTGTCGTCGAACAGCCGGATGAACGGGCCGATGGCGCAGGAGGCGTTGTTGTCCTTCGCCTTGCCCAGCAGCAGAGCGCTGCGTCCCTCGATGTCGCGCAGATTGACGTCGTTGCCGAGCGTCGCCCCGCGCGGCTCGCCGGCGGCGTCGACGGCGAGCACGATCTCCGGCTCCGGGTTGTTCCACTTCGAGGCCGGATGCAGGCCCACCCGGGCGCCGTGACCCACCGAGGAGAGCGGCTGCGACTTGGTGAAGACCTCCGCGTCGGGGCCGATCCCCACCTCCATGTACTGCGACCAGCCGCCCCGCGCCTGAAGCTGTGCCTTCAGCGCCATCGCCTCGTCCGAGCCGGGGCGAATCCGTGACAGATCGCCGCCGATCAGCGTCTGGATCTCGTCGCGAAGCGCCGCCGCGCGATTGAGGTCGCCGCCGGCCTGCTCCTCGATCACCCGCTCGAGCAGACTCACCGCGAAGGTGACCCCGCACGCCTTGATCGCCTGGAGGTCGCAGGGCGCGAGCAGCGAGGGCACCGACGATGAGGCGCCCTCGCCGGCGTTGGCGAGAATCTCGTCCAGGGCGCCGATGTCGGGCGCGTCGGCATCGCGAGCGAGCTCGGCGGCATCGCGGCGCTCGAGCAGCTCGGAGACCGTGGCGACGTGGGCGGAGAGATCGACCAGTCGCTCACCGCGCACGGCGACCACCGCCGGGCCGTCGCCACGGCCGTCACCGCGCTGGTCGCGGGGTAGCCAGACGCGGCCGATCAGCAGCGCGCGCTCGGCATCGGTGGGGAGCGTGTCGGTAGAGCGTGTGTCGGTAGAGAGAGCGTCGATCGACGGGGCGGCATGACGGGGCATGAAGGCTCCTGAAAGAAAAGCGAACGATGGAAGAGAGAGTGAAAACAGAACACGTTCGACGCACCGGGGCCGGCACGACGCCAGACCCGGCGCGTCGAAGACTTAGCCGAAGGCGGTCTGTCCGGCCAGCGACGAGCCCTGGACCGCCTCGCGCAGCGAGTCGAGCACGTCCTGGGGCAGTTCGAGTCCGTTTTCCATTGCCGCCCGGCGTCGTGCGAGGGCGGCCTCGCCCGGCAGGCGAACCGGGCGCTCGGGGTCGGCCGGGCGCGAGCCGTGGCACTGTCGGGCAAGGTGGTCGGTCTCGTCGAGGAAGGCATCCGTGCCGCCGAATTTCGCCGGGTCGATCACCATCACCATGACGGACGCGCCCCAGCCTTCCGGCGAGTCCTTGCGCCCGAAACCCGAGAGCGCCGAAGTCAGCGCCTCCACCATCAGCCCCAGCGCGAACCCCTTGTGACCGAAAGCGAGCTCGCCCAGCGGCAGGATGCTGCCCGGCGGCTCGGCAAAGTAGTCCTCCGGGTCGGCGCTCGCTTCACCGTGACCGGTGAGGATCGCCGGATGCGCAAGCCGCTCGCCGGCGGCGCGAGTCTTGGCGACGGTGCCGTTGGTGATCGTCGACATGCTCACGTCGATCAAAAGTGGCTGTTCGCGACCGGGGATGCCGATCGCCAGCGGGTTCGGCGTGTAGACCCGGTCCAGCCCGCCGAACGGCGCCACCGAGGCGACCGCCGGGTCGGAGGTGAGAATCAGCGGCATCAGATTCGCCTCGACCAGCGGCTGCAGATAGGCGGCCAGGCAGGCGATGTGGTGCGAGCGCTTGAGGCTCACCATGCCGATGCCGAAGGTGGCCGCCGCTTCCCGGCACTGATCGAGGGCGCGGCGCACCAGATAGGGCCCCAGCAGGTAGTGGCCGTCGAAGAGCGCCGCTACCGGGCTGGTCTGATGGATCTCGAGTCGGGCCGGGTCGCCGCTGGCATGGCCGGCCGCGAGATCCTTGAGATAGCCGTTGGCGAGTTTGACGCCGTGGGTGTGGTGGCCGAGCAGGTCGCCCTCGACCAGCACCTCGGCGGTGATGGCGGCGACCTCCGGGGCGGCGCCGCGCTCGACGAAGAGCGTCTTCAGGGTGTCGCGCAGATCAAAGGCATCATGGCGTGTCATGGGGAACTCCGGTCTTGGAGGGGCGCAGTCGACGGTAGCCCTTGAGCAGCGTCGGCAGCAGCCAGACGAGGATCACCAGCGCGCCGAGGCCGGCACTGATGGGACGCTCGAAGAAAGCGAGCAGGTCGCCGTTGGTCTTGAGCATCGAGCTCATGAAGCTGTTTTCGAGCGTGCCGCCGAGCACCAGCCCGAGGATCGCCGGCGCCATGGGGAAATCGTTGCGCGCCAGCACGTAGGCGGCCATCCCGATGATCAGCATGATCCAGATGTCGGTCACCGCGTTGTTGATGGCGAAGGCGCCGACGATGCAGAACATCAGGATCACTGGCATCAGGATCTTGCGCGGCGTGAGGATGAACACCTTGGAGGCACGGATCGCCAGGTAGCCGAGCGGCAGCATGATCAGGTTGGCGACGAAGAACACCGTGAACAGCGCATAGACCTGGCCGCCGCCCTCCATGAAGATGGTCGGCCCCGGATTCATCCCTTTCATGTAGAGCACGCCGATGACGATGGCCGTGATGGTGTCGCCGGGAATGCCGAACACCAGCGCCGGCACCCAGGCACCGCTGATGCCTGAGTTGTTGGCGGAGCTGGCGTCGACGATGCCCTCGATATGGCCGGTGCCGTACTTCGCCTTCTGCTTCGAACGGCTCTTGCCCAGGGCGTAGGCGATCCAGGCGGCGATATCGGCACCCGCGCCGGGGAGCGCGCCGATCAGCGTGCCCAGCGAACTGCCCCGCAGCACGTTGCGCCAGTAGCGGCGAAGGTGGCGAGGCGTCTCACGAAAGACGCTGTCCTTGGCCATTACCGGCACGCTGCGCGACTCGTCCCGCGAGGCGTAGAACATCATGATCTCGTTCAACGCGAACATCCCGATCATCACCGGAATGAAGTTGATTCCCGCCATCAGGTCGGGCACGCCGAAGGTGAAGCGCGGCGCGCCGCTCATCATGTCGAGCCCGACGGTGGAGAGCAGCAGGCCCACCATCAGCGAGAGAAATGCCTTCAGCCGCGAGCCGATGGCGATGAAGATCGAGCAGCTGAGCCCCAGCAGTGCCAGCCAGAAATACTCGAAGGAGCTGAAGTTGAGCGCCACCTCGGCGAGCGACGGCGACACGAACACCAGCACCAGCGTGCCGAAGAGCCCGCCGATCACCGAACACACCAGGTTGGTGCCCAGCGTCTCCCGGGCGCGCCCCTGCTGCGCCAGCCGGTGCGATTCGCCGACGTAGGCCGCCGAGGCGGGGGTGCCGGGAATGTTGAGATAGGTGCCGGGAATGTCGCCGGCGAAGATCGCCATCGCCGAGGTCGCGACGATCGCCGCGATCGCCGGCGTGGCGTCCATGTAGAAGGTGATCGGCACCAGCAGGGCGACGGCCATGGTGGCGGTGAGCCCGGGAATCGCGCCGACGAACAGGCCGAAGATCGCCGCGGCGACGATCACCAGCATCGTCTGGGCGTTGAAGACCATGGCCAGGCCCTGCAGGAATGCATCCATCGGCGATCACCCGGCGAGTGAGAGAGAGGAGAAGGGAAGGCGCTGTGAAAGCAGTAGGCCTTCCGGCAGCGGAATCAGCAGGTAGCGCGAGAAGAGCCAGTAGATTGTCCCGGAGACGACGAGAGCGACGATCACCGCCAGCCAGAGTCTGGCGCCGCGCATCAACATCAGCGCCAGCATCGAGACCGCCATGCAGATCATCGCCCCCAGGATCTCTGCGGTCAGGATGTAGAACACCACCAGCGCGCAGGGCACCAGCGAGAGCGCAAGCCCGCGCCAGTCGAAGCGACCCACGACGCCGCGCGAGTCGCCGAGGGCGGCACGCCACGCGGTGAGACTCGTCAACGTCAGCAGCACCCCGCCGAGGATCATGCCGATGCCGATGATCGTCGGGAACAGCGACGGCCCGAACTGCAGCGTCGGCATCGTCGGGTAGGTGCGAGCGACGGCGACGATCACGCCGCCGCCGATCGCGAATACCAGGCCGAGCAGGAAATCTCTCATGCGCTCATCTCCCGGCGGAATGGGGGATCATTTGGCCAGCCCGACCTGTTCGACGATCTCGCCGAAGCGTTCGTCCTGCTCGGCCATGAAGGTGCCGAAGTCGTCCGCCCCGCGCCACTGGGTGCCGAAGCCCTGCCTGGCCATGAAGTCCTGATAGGTGTCGCTCTCGTAGGCGGCCTGGATCGCGCTCTCCAGCGTCTCGACCACGGCCGGGTCCATGCCCTTCGGCCCGGCGATGCCGCGCCACTCGCCGATGGTGTAGTCGCTGCCGATCGCCTCTTTCAGGGTGGGGACGTCGGGGAAGGAGTCGAGTCGCTCCGGCGCCATGATCGCCAGGCTCTCGACGCGGCCGGCATCCATCATCGAGCGCGCTTCCGGCACCGAGCTCGGCACGATGTCGATGCTGCCGGCGGCCATCTCGGTCATCGCCGGTGCCGCGCCCTGGCTGGGAATCCACGAGACCCGATTGGGCTCCATGCCCTGGTCGAGCAGGAAACCGGCGAAGGCGAGGTGCCAGACGCCGCCCTGACCGGTACCGGAGGCGTTGTAGCTGCCGGAAGACTCGCTCTTCACCTTGTCGATGAGCGTGTCGAGGGAGTCGAAGGGCCCGTCCGCGGCGACCTGGATACCCGCGTAGTCGTAGTTGATCTGCGCGATCGGGGTGTAGTCGGCGTAGGTGAGCTGGGTCAGCCCCTGCCAGTGCATCATGTTGATCTCGCCGGTGATCAGCCCGAGCGTATAACCGTCCGGTTTCGCCATCGCCATCGCCGTGTGGCCGACCACGCCGCTGCCGCCGGTGCGGTTGACGACGTTGACGGTCTGGCCCAGCTCCTCCTCGAGCGCGGCGGCAATGGTCCGCGCGGTGGCGTCGGTCCCGCCGCCGGCGGCCCAGGGCACCAGCAGCGTGATCGGCTTTTCGGGGTAGTCGGCGAGCGCCGGTAGCGGGGCGAGCATCGCCACGCTGAGAAGGGCGAGGCATGGGCGTTTGAGCGAGGCGATAGGCATGGCGAGTCTCCCGGCCCGAGGTGGGCATTATCGATCGTAAGCATGAGCGATCGTGAGCATCGGTGATCGTGGGCATCAGCGATCGTGGATTGTTTTGATTGTCGTACTCGCGGGCGGCCGGGATATCGGTGAGTCCTCAGGGCCACGACGCCAGGCCAGCCTAACCCCATTGCTCGGGAGCGTATTTGCTCCAAAAGTCTATGTTGTACTTATTGTCTATATGTTGAACATAGAGGGTCTAGGATGACGTCGCTGCGTTCCGGCGTTCCGGCGTTCCGGCGTTCCGGCGTTCCGGCGTTCCGGCGTTCCGGCGATGCGGGGCGCGGACGGTATCCGTTGTCGCCCGCAGGCCGCCGCGTCGTCATCGCCCGAGGTCATCCGAGTCGCACCGATGACGGCGTCGTCGAGCGCCCTTCCAGCGAGTCGGTGAGTGAACGAGTCGGCGAGCCAACGAGCCAACGAGCCCACCAGGAGAGTGTCCATGCGTCTGATCCAGTTTCTCGAGAACAACCGCCTGGCGGTCGGCTACGTCGAAAGCGACAGCCAGGTGCGCCTCGTCGAGGGAGAGGGCGGCGTCTACGCCTTGGCCCGGCGCGCCATCGCTGAGTCGCGCGCGCTGACCGAGGTCGTCGAAGCCGCGCTCACCGAGACCCGTCTCGACTACGCCGAGCTGGTCGAGCAGCGCCGCCTGCTGCCGCCGTTGACCCATGCCGACCCGGCGCACTGCCTGGTCACCGGTACGGGGCTGACGCATCTGGGCAGCGCCGACACCCGCTCGGCGATGCACGCCGCCCAAAAGATCGACGAGAGCGAACTGACCGACTCCATGCGCATGTTCCGCATGGGCCTGGAGGCGGGGAAACCGGCGCACGGTAAGGTCGGGCCGCAGCCGGAGTGGTTCTACAAGGGGGACGGTGACTGCGTGGTCGCCCCGGAGGCCGACATTCCGTCTCCCGCTTTCGCCGAGGACGCCGGCGAGGAGCCGGAGCTGGCGGGTCTCTACCTCATCGGCGAGGACGGCACGCCGTGGCGGGTGGGGTACGCCATCGGCAACGAGTTCTCGGACCACGTCACCGAGCGCTTCAACTATCTGTGGCTGGCGCACTCCAAGCTTCGCGCCTGCAGCTTCGGGCCGGAGCTTCTGATCGGCGAGCTGCCGGAGAGTCTCGAGGGCACCAGCCGCATCGTGCGTGACGGCCGCGTGCTGTGGGAGAAGCCGTTCGCCACCGGCGAGGCCAACATGGCGCACAGTCTGGCGAATCTCGAGCACCACCACTTCAAGTACGACAATTTCCGCCGCCCCGGCGACGTCCACGTTCATTTCTTCGGCACGGCCACCCTGAGCTTTGCCGATAGCGTGGTGGTCGAGCCCGGGGATCGCTACGAGATCACGCTGCCGGCCTTCGGCCGCACGCTGCGCAACACGCTGAAGCCGGCGGACGATCGCGGCTACTCGGCGGCGAAGGCGCTCTAGATCCGACGATGAGCCTTGTCTCTCTCGTTGACGGCGGGAGAGGCGCACCGACTGCAAGACACCGAAGAGAGCGACGAGTCATGAGCGATCACCCCCGCGTCACCCCCGACCGCCTGCGCTCCCGCTGGTGGTTCGACAATCCCGACCACGCCGGCACCACCGCGCTGTGTCTCGAGCGCTACATGAACTACGGCATCACGCTGGAAGAGCTCTCGTCGGGGCGGCCGATCATCGGTATCGCCCAGTCCGGCTCGGATCTCACGCCCTGCAACCGCCACCATATCGATCTGGTCGAGCGGACCAAGGCGGGCATTCGCGCTGCCGGCGGGGTGCCGTTCGAGTTCCCGCTGCATCCGATCCACGAGAACGTGCGCCGGCCGACGGCGGGGCTCGATCGCAACCTCGCTTACCTCGGCCTGGTCGAGGTGCTGCACGGCTATCCGCTGGACGGGGTGGTGCTCACCACCGGCTGCGACAAGACCACGCCGGCGTGCCTGATGGCGGCGGCGACCGCCGATCTCCCGGCGATCGTGCTCTCCGGCGGGCCGATGCTCAACGGCTGGCGGGGCGCCGAGCGGGTCGGGTCCGGCACCATCGTCTGGGAGCTGCGCAAGCGCCTTGCGGTCGGCGAGATCGACTACCCCGAGTTTCTCGCCCGCATCGCCGACTCCGCCCCCTCGGTGGGCCACTGCAACACCATGGGCACCGCCTCGACCATGAACTCCATGGCCGAGGCGCTCGGCATGAGTCTGCCCGGCTCGGCGATGATTCCCGCGCCCTACAAGGAGCGGCCGATGGTCGCCTACGCCACCGGCGCGCGCATCGTCGAAATGGTGTGGGAGGATCTGCGACCCAGCCGAATTCTCACCCGCGAGGCGTTCGAGAACGCCATCGTCGTCTGCTCGGCACTGGGCGGGTCGAGCAACGCCCCGGTCCACATCAACGCCATCGCCCGCCACGTCGGCATCGAGATCGACAACGACGACTGGGAGCGTCTCGGTCACGCCATTCCGCTACTCGCCAACGTGATGCCGGCGGGGGCCTACCTCGGCGAGGAGTTCTTCCGCGCCGGCGGGGTACCGGCGGTGGTCAACGAACTGCTCGGCGCCGAGCGGCTGCACGCCGATGCGCCTACCGTCAACGGTTTCACCCTCGGTGAGAACTGCCGCGGGCGAGAGACTCAGGATGCTGACGTCATCCGGCGCTTCGACGACCCGCTGGTCGCCTCGGCGGGGTTCATCAATCTCAAGGGCAATCTGTTCGACTCGGCGCTGATGAAGACCAGCGTCATCTCGACGGACTTTCGCGCGCGCTACCTCTCCAACCCGGCGGATATCGATGCCTTCGAGGGGCGGGTGGCGGTGTTCGACGGCTCCGAGGACTACCACGCGCGTATCGACGACCCGGCCCTCGGCCTCGACGAGAACTCGATCCTCGTGATGCGCGGCGCGGGGCCGGTGGGGCATCCCGGCAGCGCCGAGGTGGTCAACATGCAGCCGCCGGAAGCGCTGATCAAAAGCGGTATCGACTCGCTGCCGTGTCTGGGGGACGGGCGCCAGTCCGGCACCTCCGGCTCGCCGTCGATCCTGAATGCCTCGCCCGAGGCGGCCACCGGCGGGGCGCTGGCACTGCTCGAGACCGGCGACCGGCTGCGCGTCGATCTGCGGCGCGGTCAGGTGACGCTCATGGTCGACGACGCCGAGCTCGACGCCCGCCGCACTCGGCTCGAGGCCGCCGGCGGCTACCCGTATCGGGATCACCAGACGCCGTGGCAGGAGATCCAGCGCTCGATGATCGAACCGCTCGATCGCGGCATGACGCTCAGGCCCGCCACCAAGTACCGCGCCATCGCCTGGGACTTGCCGCGGGACAATCACTGAGCCAAGAGCCAAGAGCCAAGAGCCAAGAGCCAAGAGCCAAGAGCCAAGAGCCAAGAGCCAAGAGCCAAGAGCCAAGAGCCAAGAGCCACGCGCTTCGACGGCGGCGGGGCGCCAGGCCCCCGCGTTACGCTCGCGCATCGTCTTGTTCCCAAACGGTCTTACGCATCAACGTCTTGCGTCCCCGTTCGGGGGCGAGATTGATTACCATTGCGGCCCCCGACACTGAGTCAACGAGCCGCAAGGGTAGTGTTTCATGAGTGACAGCGAAGACTCGACGTTCAAGCGCAGCATGCAGAGCCGGCATCTGGTGATGCTGTCGCTGGGTGGCGTCATCGGTACCGGGCTCTTTCTGAGTTCCGGCTATACCGTCAATCAGGCCGGGCCGTTCGGCGCGATACTGGCCTATCTCATCGGGGGCGTCATCGCCTGGCTGGTGATGATGTGCCTGGGCGAGCTGACGGTGCAGATGCCGGAAGCGGGCGCCTTCAGCGCTCACGCCACGCGCTTCATCGGCCCGGCCACGGGCTACACCGTCGCCTGGCTCTACTGGCTCACCTGGACGGTGGCGCTGGGCTCGGAGTTCACCGCCGCCGCAGTCTTCATGGGCCGCTGGTTTCCCGATCTGCCCGGCTGGTACTGGAGCGCGATCTTCGCGCTGATCGTCTTCGCCACCAACGCCATCACCACCCGGCTTTTCGCCGAGACGGAGTTCTGGCTGTCGCTGATCAAGGTCGCCACGGTGGTGGTCTTCGTCGCGCTCGGCGGCGCGGCAGTGGTGGGCTTCGTGCCGCTGGCGGGCGAGACGGCGAGCGGGGCGCCCGGGCTCGACAACCTCTTCGCCGAGGGGCTCTTTCCCACCGGCTATCTCGCCATCGGCACCACGCTGCTGGCGGTGATGTTCGCCTTCTCCGGCACCGAGCTGATCGGCATCGCCGCCGGCGAGACCGTCGACCCCGAGACCAACGTGCCCCGGGCGATCCGCGCCACGCTCTGGCGGCTGGTGCTCTTCTTCGTCGGCACCATCGTGGTGATCGCGGCGCTGCTGCCCCGCGAGCAGGCCGGGCTGGTCGAGAGCCCCTTCGTCGCAGTGTTCGACCGCATCGGCGTGCCGGGCGCGGCGGACGTCATCAATCTGGTGATCATCACCGCGCTGCTGTCGGCGGCCAATTCCGGGCTCTACGCCGCCTCGCGCATGCTCTGGACGCTGTCGCGTCAGGGCACGCTGCCCAGGGCGCTGGGGCGGCTCAATCGCCGCGGCATCCCCATGAATGCCCTCACGCTGAGCATGATCGGCGGATTCGGTTCGCTGTTCTCGAGCCTCTACGCGCCGGACGTGGTCTATCTGGCGCTGGTGTCGATCTCCGGACTCGCCGTGGTGGTCGTGTGGATGGCGATCGCGCTGAGTCAGTACCGCTTTCGCCGCGAGTACGTGCGCGCCGGCAACGATCCGCGGGATCTGCGCTACCGGACGCCGGGGTATCCCTTCGTGCCACTCGCCGCCTTCGGCTTTTGCCTGCTCGCCTGCGTGGGCATCGCCTTCGATCCGCAGCAGCGCGTCGCGCTCTACTTCGGCGTGCCCTTCATCGCGCTCTGCTACGCCACCTACTATCTGACCCGTTCGGGGCAGCGGGCTGTCGGGCAGACTCGCAACGCCGAACCCACTGAGGAGACGCCGACATGAGTGCCAACGCGACGTTCGATTCCCTGGCCAACCCTATCGCCGAGATCGCCGCGCGCTTCGGCTTCATGATCGTCGACGGTGCGCTCGCCACCGAGCTCGAGCGCCTGGGCTGCGACCTGAACGACGCCCTCTGGTCGGCGCGGATTCTGGATGAATCGCCGCAGACGATTCGCGATGTCCACCGCGCCTACTTCGAGGCCGGCGCCGACTGCGCCATTACCGCGAGCTATCAGGCGACCCGAGAGGGATTCATGCGCGCCGGGCTCGACGCCGAGACGGCGGACGAATTGATGCGTCGCTCGGTGACGCTGGCCCGCGAGGCGCGGGACGCCTTCTGGCGCGAGCAGGGAGACGCCGTCGCGAGACCCTATCCGCTGGTGGCGGCCTCGGTGGGGCCTTACGGGGCGTTTCTCGCCGACGGCAGCGAGTACCGCGGCTACGCCGATTCGACAATCGACCGGGCTTTCCTCGCCGACTTTCACCGCCCGCGCCTGGAGACGCTGCTGGCCGCCGGGCCGGATCTGCTCGCGGTGGAGACGCTGCCGTCACTCGAGGAGGCGCTGGCGATTGCCGATCTGCTGGAAGCGCTCGACGCTCGCGCCTGGATCACCTTCTCGGCGAAGGATGGCGAGCACATCAGCGACGGCACGCCCATCGCCGACTGCGCCCGGGCACTGGCGGGCCGACCCAACGTGGTCGCCATGGGGATCAACTGCACCGCACTTGTGCACATCGAGCCGCTGATCGCGACGATTCGCACCCGGACCGCGCTGCCGGTGATCGTCTATCCCAACTCCGGCGAGCACTACGATCCGGTGGCCAAACGCTGGCACGCGGCGGATGCGCTGGCGGGCGCGGCGCCGGCGGATCTCGCCGACGGTCTCTCGCGCTGGCTGGCGGCGGGGGCGAGCGCCGTCGGCGGCTGCTGTCGGACGGGGCCGACGGATATTCGTGCGCTCGCCGAGCGGCGTCGGCGCGCGCGCTAGCCGGCGTGCCGGGCGTCGTTACGTCGGGCGTCGTTACGCCGGGCGTCGTTACGCCGGGCGTCGTTACGCCGGGCGTCGTCGTGCATCGCGTGCTTTCGGCGTTTCGGTTCGGTCGGGGGTTCTGGTTCGGTCGAGCACTTTGGTTCTGCCGAGCGTTCTGGTTCAGTCGGGCACCAGGCCGAGCCGCATCTGCGGCATCTCGATGCCCAGCGCGTTCGCCGTCCCCTCGAGCAGGGTGACGGAGGCGAAGAAGGCGTCCCGCGGGCGGCGAGTGCGGATGCACTCCATCACCTGGCGGTGGCGCTCCAGGCTGTCACCTGGCGCGCTCTCGCTGACGTTGGAGGTCTCGATGAGCAGGTGGATGGAGGGGCGTAGAATGTGCGAGAGCTGCGTCCAGACGATGTTGTGCGTCGCCTTGAAGATGGCGACGTGAAAGGCGACGTCCCAGTCGTTGTGCAGGCGGGCGCGTTCGGCCGCATCCGCCGGGGCGTCACGCAGATGCTGGCCCATCCCCTCGAAGGCCTCCTCCAGGGCCACCAGATCCCGCGCGGTGGCACGACTCGCCGCGGTCATCGCCACGTAGGGCTCCACGTCGAAGCGAAACGCCAGGATGTCGCGCTGGATGCCGGGGTTGGGGGTCGCGAAGCGTGTCATCCAGATGGTGATCTGCGGGTCGAGAATGTTCCAGTCCGAGAACTCGCGAACGCGAGAGCCGTAGCCGGAGATCCGCTCGATCAGACCGGCATCCACCAGCCGGCGCAGCTCGCTGCGCACGGCGGAGCGGTTGCGTTCGAACCGCGTGCAGAGATCGACCTCCCGCGGCAGGAAGTCCCCCGGCCGGTAGTCCCCGGTGAAGATGTCGCGCACCAGGGATTCGGCCACGCCAAGCGTCGACGCCGTCTCGTCCGATACGGCGCCGTTCGAAGAGATATCGCTACGAAAAGAGGTCACGCGAGGGCGTCTCCGGTCTCGAAATCGGTCGCGGCGACGACCCGTCGCCCGAATCGACGCGACTATGTTCAACATAGGCGCCGATAACGTCATCTTACCGGTACGCCCGGTGGGCGGCGAGACCGAGCGTCTCGTCGATTTGTCGAAGGCGGCGGCTGGAAGAGAGGGGCACGGCCAGCGCGACTCGCAAAGGCCGGTGGGCAGGAGCGAGCTCCGCCGGCAGGCAAGAGGCCGGCGGGCAGGAAAGTGACCGACGAGTAGGAGAGCGGCCGGCGAATTCGCCGGCCCCGGTCGTTTTGCGGCTCGCCTCGGTCGCGGCTCAGAACACCCAGTTGGGCAGCGTAAGCGAGACCGCCGGCACGAAGGTCACCACCAGCAGCAGTCCCACCAGCAGCAGCCAGTAGGGCATCACCGCGCGGATGAAGTCGGGTATCGACACCCCGGTGATCGAGCAGGTGGTGAACATCACCGTGCCCAGCGGCGGGGTGATGGTGCCGATCGAGGCGTTGAGGATGAAGACGATGCCGAAGTGCACCGGATCGATGCCGAACTGCGCGGCCACCGGTGCCAGCAGCGGCGAGAGCACGATCAGGATGGCGTTGCCCTCCAGGAACATGCCCAGAATCAGCAGCAGCGCGTTGGCGATGAGCAGAAAGGCGACCGCACTGCCCACCTCCGAGGAGAGCAGCAGGGCGATCTGCTGGGGAATCTGCTCCCATGTCAGCACCCGGGCGAAGCCGGAGGCCACGGCGATGATGAACAGCACGTTGACCGAGGCCATCAGCGACTCTCGCGTTGCCAGCGCGACGCTGCCGAGCCCCATCTGGCGGTAGACGAAGAGCCCCACGATGAGCGCGTAGAGCACCGCCATCGCCCCCGCCTCGGTGGGGGTGAAGAGGCCCACGCGAATGCCGCCGATCACCACCACCGGCAGCAGCAGCGCGATGATGCCCGCCCGGGTGACGCTGATCCATTCGACGCGAGAGACCCGCTCGCGGCGCGGCGGCTGATAGCCGAGCCGACGACACTGGCGAGAGACCAGGAACATCAGTGCCACGGCCATCAATACGCCCGGGACGACCCCGGCGAGAAACAGCCGGCCGATGGAGACGTTGTTGACGTAGCCGTAGACGATCAGCGCGATACCCGGCGGAATGGTCGAGGTGACCAGCGACGACGAAGCGGTAACCGCGCTCGAGAACGCCTTCGGATAGCCGGCGGCGGTCATGCTGGGCACCAGGAGCTTGGCGTTCATCGCGGCGTCGGCGATGTTGGAGCCGGAGAGCCCGCCCATGAAGGTGCTCAGCAGCACGTTGGCCTGGGCCAGCCCGCCGTGGAGTCGTCGGGTCATCAGCTCGGCCAGCTTGAGCAGCCGCTCGGTGATGCCGGAGTGGTTCATGAACACGCCGGCCATGATGAAAAACGGGATCGCCAGCAGCGAAACCGACTCCAGACCGCCGGCGAGGCGCTGGATCAGCATCACCATCGGCTGGTCGGCGCCGACCAGAAAGTAGACGAGACTCGAGGCGAACAGCGCGAACGCGACCGGCGTGCCGAGGCAGAAGAGAACGAAGAGCGCGACGAGGGCGAATCCGACGGCCATGAAGTTACTCCCGGTGTCCGTCGGCAGTGCCGAGCGTCGAGTGAAGTGGCGTGCCGGCTGGCGCCGGCTCCGCGCCGGGACCGGCGACGTCGCGGTCGTCGGTGATGAGCCGCACCACGGCGTGATAGAGCATCAGTACCGCGCTGATCGGAATGGCGATGTGCACCCAGTAATAGGGAATTTGCAGCATCGGCGTGGCGCGAAAGCGCGAGAACGGCAGCAGCTCGAGGCCCCAGAAGAGCATCGCCAGCGCGCAGAGCGCGACGACACCGACGTTGAACAGCCGCACGTTCCAGCGGGCGAGGGCGGCGGGCAGCTTGTCGTTGAGCAGGCCGATCAGCACGTGCTCGTTGCGTCGGACCAGGGCGCTGGCGCCGAGAAAGCTGGCCCAGACGAGCAGCAATTGCAGGATCTCTTCGCTCCAAGCCAGCGGCGAAGAGAGGAAATAGCGCATGAAGACATTGGCGATCGCGACCAGGAACAGGCCGAACAGGGCCAGGCTCGCGATCACCTCGTCGAGCCGCATCACACGGTCGACGGCTCTGAATAGCGTTGGCATGAGGCGATCTCTCGGCGACGCGGCGCTTGCGTCGCGGTGGTGACAGGCAATCTTTCCGCAAGGCTTGGGGGAACGAGGTCGAGCGAGCCCGGCGACGCCCGCGTCGATGATGCGGGCCGCCGCCGGGCGCGGCGCGTCACTCCTCCATGATCTGGCGGATCCGGTCGTAGAGACCGTCGCTCCACTGCGGAAAGGCAGCGGGAATCTCTTCGCCGGCGCGCTCGCGGAACGCCGTGGTGTCCAGTTCGTGGACCTCGACGCCGGCGTTGGTCAGCGCCTGCATCGACTTGGCGGTCTCCTGCTCCACCAGGCCGCGCAGGTTGGTCGCCATCTCCTGGCCGGTCTCGGTGAGAATCTGCTGCTCTTCGGCCGAGAGCTGGTCCCAGAACGCCTGGCCGGTGACGAAGGGCGCCACGGTATGCATGTGCCCGGTCAGGTTGAGCGTCTTGACCACCTCATAGAACTTGCCGCCGTAGAGCACCGGCAGCGGGTTCTCGACGCCGTCGACCAGCCCCTGAGCGAGGGCCGGATAGACGTCGCCCAGCGACATCGGCGTCGGCACCGCCCCCATCGCCTCGATCGCGGCGACGTACATCGGCGAGTTCTGCACCCGAACCTTTACCCCGGCGAGATCCTGTGGCGCGGAGACGGCGTTGCGCGACAGCAGGTGGCGCACGCCGTAGACCGTGTTGGGAATCACGATGTGATAGCCCGCGGCCTCGACCTTCTGCTCCTGCTCGGCGAACCAGTCGGAGTCGAAGACCTTGAGCTTGCTGTCGAAATCCTCGGCGAGATAGGGCGCGTCGAGCACCGCGAGATCCGGCACCGAGCTCATGAAGTTGGAGTAGGCGGTGATGGTGATCAGCGGCGAGCCGAAACGCGCCTGCTCCATCACTTCGGTCTCGCCGCCGAGCTGGCTGGCGGGAAAGGCCGCGAGGGTGAGTTCACCGTCGCTCGCCTCGGCGACGCGTTCGGCCCACGCCTTGACCGCGACGTCGACCGGCTCGCCGGGCTGGTTGCCGTAGGCGACGCGGATCTCGGTGGCCGCCTCGGCCGTCAGCGGGGCGAGAGAGAGAGCGAACAGCGTGCCGAATCCGGCAAGCGTCGCGGTGAAGCGAGGGGGGTTGGACTTTGTCATGACGTGCTCCTTACGGGGTCGTTATCGTCGGACTTCTCGCGCAGCGCCTGTGCGAGGTGGGGTGTGGCGATGCCCGCCGCCGCGGCCATCTCGACCACCGGCTTGAGCCGCCGCTCGAGCTTGGCGGCATGGTTCTGGGCGATGTCGGCGAGGCGGTGATCGAGATACGGATTGGCGAAGCGCTCCAGCGTCACGTCGCGGTATGCCGTAAGCGTCGCCAGCGGCAGCCGGGTGGCCAGCGCCGGCAGCACCTCGCGGTCGAGCACGTCCGTCAGCGGTTCGACCAGCGCTGCGGTCGCCATCGCCTCGCGCACGAAATCGACCGGCTCGCCGGCGCAGCGCCAGCGATGAACGAGAAAGGTGTGGGCGAGATTGAGCACGTGGAGCTTCAGCAGCGCCTGCGGCGCGAGATCGTCGACGATCTCCACGTCCGGATGGACACAGGGGATCGCCATCCCCGGCTCGCACTGGATCGCCCACAGGGCGTAGGGCTCGGCGATGGCGCCGAGCGGCTCCAGCGGGGCGGAAACGATGCGATCCACCAGGGTGTTCGCCCACACGCAGCGCGTCTCGAGCCACTCGATAAAGTCGGCGGTGTCGCGCGGCGTTTCCACCTTTCGAGCATCGCCGTCGCGCCGCGCCATCTCGACGACGAGCGCCTTGAGCGTCGCCGCGTTGGCGTCGATCAGCTCGCAGGGCAGGATCGTCAGCCCCTCGCCGCCGGCCTCGAAGCGCGCGCGCAGCAGCTGGGTCAGCTTGCCGGGATAGCTCGTGGGTATCGCGTTCAGGCTCGAGTCGTCGCCGATCTCGAAGCCGCCGTCGGCAGTATTGGAGACGATGATTCGGGCATGCTCGACCACGTGGCGGGTAATGGCCGGCCATGCCTCCTCGGCGATCGCGCAGTCGGCGACGCTCTCGACGATCTGCTCGTCATCGACGCGCTCGCCGTCGCGCTGACCGCGAACGCGTACGGGATAGCGGCGCGCCTCGGCCAGCGCCCGCGCCTTGCGCTTGCCCTCCTCCCGCGGTGAGGTCTGGACCACCAGAATGCGCGCCTCGCTCGCCCCGCGGGACAGCGAGTCGGAGACCAGTGCGTCGACGTGGGCGAGCAGAAAGCGCCCGGTGCCGAACTGGACGATGGTGGCGTCCGGCGGGAAGACACGGGGTTCGTCGGTCATGACGTGATTCATCATCGCGTCGCTGTGCATGTCGTCGCTTTTCCTAATGTCGCTGTTCATAACGACACCCCGCGCTTCCAGGGGATGAAGTCGTGCTGGGAGAGGCGCTGGGCGTGGGATGGGTGCCGCCCGGAGGCGACCTCGATGCAGAGCGTGAGCAGCGCATCGGCGAGCTCCCCGATGTCGCGCTCGCCGCGCACGATGGGCCCGGCGTCGAAATCGATGATGTCGCGCATCCGCCTGGCCATCTCGCTGTTGCTGGCGATCTTGAGTACCGGCGCGACCGGGTTACCGGTGGGCGTGCCGAGTCCGGTGGTGAAGACGATCAGGTTGGCGCCGGAGCCGGCCAGCGCCGTGGTCGACTCGACGTCGTTACCCGGCGAGCAGAGCAGGCTGAGCCCGGCACGGCGGTGCGGCTCGGTGTAGTCGAGCACGTCGACCACCGGGCTATCGCCGCCTTTCTTCGCCGCCCCGGCGGACTTCATGGCGTCGGTGATCAAGCCGTCGCGGATGTTGCCCGGGGACGGGTTCATGGCGAAGTCCGCTCCCACCGCGGCGGCGTGACGCTGATACGCCGCGATCAGCTGGCTGAAGCGCTCGGCAGTGGGGACGTCGACGCAGCGGGCGATCAGCTCGTGTTCGACGCCGCAGAGCTCCGGGAACTCGCTCAGGATGCCGCTGCCGCCGAGCGCCACCAGCCGGTCGACCACCGCCCCCACCAGCGGATTGGCGGAGATGCCGGAGAAGCCGTCGGAGCCGCCGCACTCGACGCCGAGGGTCAGCTTCGACAGCGGCGCCGGCTGGCGAGTCACCCGGTCGGCCGCCGCCAGGCCGTCGAAGATCGAGCGCAGGGCATCGCGGATCAGCGCGTCCTCGCTGGCCGACGACTGCTGGTCGAAGTAGTCCACCGTCTTCAGTCCCTGCGGATCGCGTTCCGCCACCGCGGCCTTGAGCATGCGGATCTGCGCCTTTTGGCATCCCAGGCTCAGCACCGTCGCGCCAGCGACGTTGGGGTGGCAGACGTAGCCGGCGAGCAGCTGGCACAGCGCCTCGGCGTCGTCGTCGGTGCCGCCGCAGCCGAGCGTGTGGGTGAGAAAGCGCACGCCGTCGACGTTGGGAAAGCGTCCGGGCGCGCCGGCGTCGATGGCATCGGCCGCGGTCGAATCCGGGCTGTCGTCCCGCGTGTCGTCGAGCATTCGTCGCGCCATGCGCTTGTAGTCCCGGTAGGGGTCGTCCCCCAGCGCGTCGGCGACGCACTGGCGCAGCACCTCGATGTTACGGTTCTCGCAGAACACCAGCGGGATCACCAGCCAGACGTTGGTCGTGCCGACTCGCCCGTCCGGACGATGGAAGCCGTCGAAGGTCGTCCCCTGAAAGCGCGACGTATCCGGCGGCGTCCAGCCCTTGGTGCCGGGCACCGCCTGATCGTTGCCGGTGGCATGGGCGAGGTTTTCCGTGGTGATCGCGCCGCCGCGGACGATCGGCCGAGTCGCGCGGCCGACGGTGACCCCGTACATGGTGACGATGGCGTTCTCGGCGAGATCGACGAGCGCAAACTTGTGCTTGGCGCGGACGTTGTCGGCGAGCCGCACGGTGTCGCCATCGAGGGTGACTTCGCGCCCGGCCGGCAGATCGGTCAGCGCGACGCCGACGTTGTCCCGCGGGTGAATGCGCAGACTGGTGCGCGCTGGCGCATCGCTGCCGATCACGGCGTTGGCCGTGTCGTCGCGCTGGGTGAACTCGCTCATGACGTCGCTCCCGCCGCGGGTTCTTCGTCGAGAGGCTTTTCGTCGAGGGTGACCATCGCCTTGATGACGCCGCTCTGCGGGTCGCACCAGGTCGGCATCAGTGTCGGCAGATCGGCGAGCGCGCCGCGGTGGGTGATCAGCGGCGCCGTCTGGATGTCGCCGCTGGCCATCAGTCGCGTCACCGTCTCGAAATCCTCCCGGGTGGCGTTGCGGCTGCCCAGCAGAGTCAGCTCCTTCTTGTGGAAGTCCGGGTCGCTGAAGCTGATGTCCGCCTTGACCACGCTGACCAGCACGTAGCGTCCGCCGTGGCCGGCGAAGTCGAAGCCGCGGTTCATCGCGGCCGGGTTGCCGGTGGCGTCGAACACCACGTCGGCCAGGGCGCCGTCGTTCATCGCCTCGATTTCGGCGATGACGTCATCCTCGACGGCGTGCCAGACGGCATCCGCACCGAGAGTGTCTCGGCACAGATCGAGGCGCCGCCGGTTGGTGTCGACCATCGCCACCCGCGCGCCCCGGCTCTTGGCCACCTGCAGCACGCCGATGCCGATCGGGCCGGCGCCGACCACCACCACGAAGTCACTCTGCTCGACCTGGCCGCGGCGCACCGCGTGAGCGCCGATCGCCTGACACTCCACCAGCGCCAGCGCCTCCGCCGACAGTCCCGGCGCCGGCACCAGGTGCGAGGCGGGAACGTTCAGCGTTTCCGCCATGCCGCCGTCGCGGTGCACGCCGACCACTTCCAGTCGCTGGCAGCAGTTGGTGCGCCCCTGTCGACAGGCGCGGCACTCGCCGCAGTGCAGATAGGGAATGACGTAGACCGTCTGCTTCAGCAGCGCCTCGTCGACGCCCTCGCCGACGGCGACCACCTCGCCGCCGAGCTCGTGCCCCAGCACTCGCGGATAGGCGAAGTAGGGCTGGTTGCCGCCGAAGGCATGGATGTCGGTGCCGCAGATACCGATGCGCCGGATCGCGACCTGCGCTTCCGCGGGCGCGGGAGCCTGCACCGGGCGCTCGATGACGGCCATTTCGCCGGGCTTCGAACAGACGACGACTTGCATGTTTGGACTCCTGAAACGCCGACCCGGTGTGTCAAAGGAACAAAGGTCGGACCAATGTGTGGACGGTGGGCCCGGCGGATACCCAGATTGCCGGGCGTAGGATCGATCGAAGGGGCCGGCTCGACTCGGCGGGCTCGGCCCCGGCTCGGGTCAGTCGTCGCCTGCCGCAGTCGCGCTCGGTGCCAGATACGGCGTCAGCTGGCGCTGCTTGGGATCGAGCAGGCCGGTGAAGTCGGGTTCGTCGACGCTCTCGGTGGTCGCGACATGGACGCCGGTGTCGACGCTCGTGGGCAGCGCGACGCCCTGCGAGGCGGCGTAGGCGAACCACACGCCGGTGTAGCCCATCATGTAGGGGTCCTGGACGACGAGAGAGTCGATGATGCCCTGGCGCAGGAAATCGACCTCCAGCTCGCTGGAGTCGAACGCCACCAGACAGACATCCTCGGCGCCCTGCTCGGCGAACGCGGTGCCGGCACCGTCGCCCATCAGCTGGTTGTCGGCAAAGATACCCTTGAGATCGGGGTAGCGGTTGAGCAGGTCGAGGGTGTCGTTCATCGCCTTGGCGGTATCGTTGTTGGCCACCCGATTGTCGACGACCTCGATCTCCGGATACTCGCCGATCGCATCGAGGAAACCGTTGTCGCGGGAGACCAGTGACTCGCCGTTGGGATTGGTCCGCAGATAGGCCACCTGGCCCGCCGGCTCACCGCCGGTTCGCTCCATGCACTCGGCCAGCGCATGGCCGGCGCGCTGGCCGGCGGCGAAGTTGTCGGTGGCGATCAGCGAGGCGTAGCGGTCGGTGTCGACCCCGGAGTCGATGATGACCACCGGAATGCCGGCGTCGGTCGCGCTCTCGACGGGGCCCGCCATGGCGTCGTTGGAGACCGGGGCGAGGACGATCGCCGACGGCTGACGGCTGATCAGGTTCTCCATGATCGCGATCTGACGCGCGACCTCGGTCTCGTTGGCCGGCCCCAGCTCCTCGATCTGGATACCGAGACGGTCGGCGGCCTGATGGGCGCCGTCGAAGACCGCCTGCCAGTAGGAGGCGGTGGTCGCCTTGATCACCACCGGAATGGTGATGTCACTCTCCTGGGCGCTGGCGAGCGGACTCGCCGAGAGCCCGGCGAGGGCGACGCCGAGGGCGAGCGGGGCGAATCGGGGTGAGCATGGCGTGTGGCGTGGCATGAGCGTTCTCCGCCTGTTGTGGTTGGTCTTCGGGTCCTGCCGTCGTTGCCTGTCGAACGGCTCTGGCTGTCGAACCGTTCTACCCATCGAACCGCCTGGCGAATCGAACCGCCTGGCGAATCGAACCGCTTGGCTTCGAAACCGGCCGCGCTCAGGCGGCGCTCTCCCGGCGTTCGCTGTAGCCGGTCATGTACTTGATCAGCTCTTCCTGGGTGGTCTCCTCGGATCGGGTGACGTGGACGATGCGGCCGCGATACATCACCGCGATGCGGTCGGCGACTTCGAGGATCTCCACCAGGTTGTGGCCGATGTAGATCACCCCCACGCCCTTGGCGGCGAGCATTCGCGAGAGCTTGATGACGTTCTCCCGCTCCATGACCGCCAGCGCCGCGGTGGGCTCGTCGAGGATCACCACCTTGGCGTCCCAGTAGAGGGCGCGGGCGATGGCGACGGCCTGGCGCTGGCCGCCAGAGAGCCCGGCCACCGTCGTCGCGCCGTCGGGGATGTGGCTCTCGATGCTGTCGATCAGCCGCTGGGTCTCCTGCTGGATGCGGCCGCGGTCGATCACCGGCAGCAGCCCGAGCCAGCGCCGAGTCGGCTCGCGACCCAGGAAGATGTTGGCACCCACCGAGAGCTCGTCGGCCAGCGCCAGATCCTGATAGACCGTCTCGATACCCGCGCGACGCGCCTCCTTGGGAGAGTCGAACGAGACCGCTTCGCCGCCGAGACTGATGTCGCCGCCGTCGCGCCGGTAGACGCCGGAGATGTGCTTGATCAGCGTCGACTTGCCGGCACCGTTGTCGCCCACCACCGCGAGCACTTCGCCGGCCTCGAGGGTGAGGTCGACCCCGCAGAGGACTTCCACGGCACCGAAGCGCTTCTTGAGGTCCCTAACTTCGAGTAGTGACATTCTCTATCTCCTATGGAAGCTCTGAATCAATCGCCGAGCGAGATGAAGCACAAGGCGCACGGAACACAGAAAACGAGACATAACTTGGGGTTAGGCGAGTTTTCGAGTACCGCGCAACGCAGTGATTCGCTCGCGCAGGCATTGGTTCAGTGTTTCCTCATTTCACGCCGCTCTGGCGGCGCTTGTGCAGGTTGTCGACGTAGACGACCGCGGCGATGAGCACGCCGGTGGCGACCATCTGCCAGAACGAGTCGATGCCCAGCAGATTGGCGGCGTTGGCGATGGTGGCGAACAGCAGCGCGCCGATGAAGGTGCCGAGCACGCTGCCGCGGCCGCCGAAGAGGCTGGCGCCGCCGACCACGGCGGCGGCGATGGCGTTGAGCTCGTAGGCGACGCCGGCGGTGGGCGAGCCGATGCTCATGCGTGACATCAGCAGCATGCCGGCGATGCAGGCCGTGACCGAGCTGATGATGTAGGCGAAGAAGACGATGCGCTTGATGTTGATGCCGGCCCGGCGGGCGGACTCGTGGTTGCTGCCCATGGCGAGCATGTAGCGCCCGGTGCGGGTGCGGCTGAGGATGAAGTGCAGCACCAGGCCGATGATCAGCATGCTCCAGAACAGCGACGGAATGCCGAGCCACTCGGCGCGGGCGAAAGTGGAGAGCGCCTTGGGCAGACCGAAGACGCTGGTGCCGTCGCTGACCAGAAAGGCGCCGCCGCGAAACGCCTGCAGGCCGGCGAGGGTGATGATGAACGCCGGGATGCCGAGGCGGTAGACGGAGAAGGCGTTGAGCGAGCCGATCGCCACGCCCAGCAGCAGCGTCAGACCGATCGCCAGCGGGATGGGGACGCCGGCGGTCAGAAGGCTCGCGCAGACCACGCCGGAGAGTGCCACCACCGAGCCTACCGAAAGATCGATGCCGCGGATCAGGATCGGAAACAGCACGCCGAAGGCGATGATGCTGTCGATCGACACCTGGCGCAGGATGTTGACGACATTGTTGGCGGTGAGAAAGGTCGAGGTCGTCAGCGCCATGACGATCCACAGCGCCAGGGTGAGACCGAGAACCAGCGTCTCCACTGGCAGCCCCCACTTGCGCAGGTGCCGCGTGCGCGTGGCGGCCGGCGCTTTCATGCGTCGTCCAAGCGATAGATTGGCGTCATGCGCTGCCATTTGTGGTTCTCCTCCGTCCAGGGCGTCGGGCGCTGGAAGCGCCACATTGCCGTTTCCCACCGTTGTACCGCCGGGTTGTCACGCTCGGCGGCGGCCATGGCGTCGAAGCTGAACCGGTCATCGTCGGTCTCCATGACCATCGTCAGCCGCAAGCCCAATCGAAAGATCTCGAGTCGTGTCACGCCGCAGGCTCTGAGGTGTGACTCGACTTCCGGCCAGACCTCGCGGTGATGCCGTTCGTACTCCTGGATCAGCGCGTCGTCATCGACCAGATCCAGCGCAAGGCAGTAACGCATGTCGTCGGTCTCCGCGATCAGGGCGCCGTCATGGCGCGATCGAGATGGACGTAGCCGCCGTCGACGTGAAGCCACTGACCGGTGGTGTGCGACGCCCGCGGCGACAGCAGGAAGAGCACACTGTCGGCGATCTCCCGCGGCTCGGTCATGCGCTGTCCGAAGGGGATGGCCGCTTCGATCGACGCCAGGCGGGCCTCGCTGTCGTCGAAGCTGTCGATCCAGCGCCGATAGAGCGGCGTCATCACCTCCGCCGGCACGACGGCGTTGACCCGAACGCCATCGCCGGCGAGGCTCACCGCCCACTCCCGGGTCAGCGCCAGCTGGGCGCCCTTGGCGGCGCTGTAGCCGCTGGTATCGCCCTGACCGGTGAGCGCGGTCTTGGAGGCGACGTTGACGATCGCCCCGCGGCTCTCGCGCAGATGGGGCAGGCCGTGATGCGCCATGGCGTAGTAATGGAGGAGGTTGCGATCCAGCGAGGCCTGGAACGCCTCGACGCCGGCCTCGAGGCTCACCCGATCGTTGACCCCGGCGTTGTTGACCAGGGCGTCGAGTCGCCCGTGGCGCGCGACGGTTTGCGCGATGGCCTCGCGACAGGCGTCGTCGTCGGTCAGCTCGGTGGCGACGAAGTCCACCGACGCGGAGTCGCGCAGCCCGGCGAGCCATGCCGCCGGCGGGGTATCGCGAGCGACGATCACGACGATCGCCCCCTCGGCAACCAGCCCTTCGGTGATCGCCGCGCCGATGCCCGAAGCGCCACCGGTGACGATCACGACCTTGCCGGCCAGCTCGAGATTCATGGGCGACGCTCCTGCGTGGAAGAGTGGGCTTGGGTATCGAGCCAGGTATCGAGACGGGTATCGAGATCGGCGTCGAGCGCGGGGGGCGGCATCAGCCCGTACCAGCGCTGGGCATTGCCGCCGAACAGCGCGTCCCGGTCGAGGCCGCGCTCGGTGGCCCAGTCATCGACGAGGGCGAAGGCCGCCCGGTAATCGCCGGCGACGCGACAGACCGGCCAGTCGGAGCCGAAGAGCAGCCGGCGTTCGCCGAAGGTCTCCAGCGCCACGTCGAGATACGGCCGAAGATCCTCGGGGCGCCACCGCTGCCAGTCGGCCTCGGTGATCAGCCCGGACACCTTGCAGGCGAGGTGGGGCAGTTCGCCCAGGCGAGCGAACTCGCGCCGCCAATCGTCGAATGCGGATCGACGCACGGATTCGAGATGGCTGCGCACGTCGGGCTTACCCAGATGATCGAGAACCAGCGTGTGAGCGTCGCAGGCGCGGCAGAAGTCGAGCGTCGCCGGCAGATGGGCCGCGGTAACCAGCACGTCGTAGCACCAGCCGGCCCGCTGTAGCCGCTGAACGCCGCGCTGGACGTCGCCTCGACGCAGATAGTCGCTGGGATCGGACTCGTCCTGAATCAGGTGGCGGAAGCCGCAGAGCCTTGATCCGTGCCAGCGCTCGAGTGTGGCGTCGAGATCGTCGGCTTCCAGATCCACCCAGCCGACGACGCCGACGATCGACGCCTCCCGCTCGGCGAGATCCAGCAGGAAGTCGGTCTCCTCGAGCACCGGCCGCGCCTGCACCGCGATCGTCGCCTCGATGCCACAAGCCTCCCGCTCGGCGGCGAGATCCGGCGGCAGAAAATCCCGCTTGAGTTCGCCCATGGCATCGTCGATCCACGGAAAATCGCTCGCTCGGTAGTGCCAGAAATGCTGATGGGCATCGATACGCATGACGGTGACCTCCGTGGGCGACGAGCCGATGCGGCGGTGGTATCAGCTCTCGATGCAGCGCTGCTGCTGTTCGCCGAGCCCCTCGATGCCCAGCCGCATGACCTGTCCCGGTTTCAGGAAGACCTTGGGGTTCTGGCCCATGCCCACGCCCGGCGGCGTACCGGTGGAGATGACGTCACCCGGCTGCAGGCTCATGAAGCGGCTGAGATAGGCGACCAGGTGGGCGACGCCGTAGACCATCGTCTGGGTGGAGCCGTTCTGGTAGCGCTTGCCGTCGACCTCGAGCCACATGTCGAGATTCTGCGGGTCGTCGATCTCGTCGCGAGTGACCAGCCAGGGGCCGAGCGGACCGAAGGTGTCGCAGCCCTTGCCCTTGTCCCAGCTGCCGCAGCGCTCGAGCTGGAATTCACGCTCGGAGACGTCGTTGACCACGCAGTAGCCGGCGACGTGATCGAGCGCATCGGCCTCGTCGATGTAGCGTCCGCCGGTGCCGATGACCACGCCGAGCTCGACTTCCCAGTCGGTCTTCTGCGAGCCGCGGGGAATCTCCACGTCGTCGTCGGGTCCGCAGATCGCGCTGGTCCACTTGTTGAAGATGACCGGCTCGGCGGGCACTTCCGAGCCGGTCTCGGCGGCGTGATCGGAGTAGTTCAGACCGATGCAGATGAACTTGCCCACGCGACCCACGCAGGGCCCGAGGCGCGAATCCGTCGCGACTGCTGGCAGGCTTTGGAGATCGAGTCTGGCGAGCCTGGCGAGGCCCGCCTCACTGAGAATGTCGCCGGCGATGTCGTCGATCTCGCCCGAGAGATCGCGGATGACACCGTTGGCATCGACGATGCCGGGTTTTTCCTGACCCTTGGGGCCGTGGCGCAGCAGTTTCATGAAGACTCCTTTAGAGAAAGCGTTGGGTGATTTTTCGGAAAAACGGTTTGAGTGACTTTGAGACGGATGCTTTTTGCAGGACCCAGGGGGCGCTGGATAAATAAGCGAGCCGAGTGAAGCGCAAGGCGCCCGGAGCACAGGAACCGGAGCCTATGGGATATAGGTGAGGATTCCGCGCACCGCGTAACACCGCGATTCCCCTGCGCAGCCATTTATCCTGTGTCTCCCTAGTTGGACCAGCCACCATCGATCATCTGAATCGTCCCCGTGATGAAGGCCGCGTCGTCGCTAGCCAGGTGGGTCGCCAGTGCGGCGATCTCCTCCGCCTTGCCGAGGCGGCCCATCGGCTGGCGGGCGATGAAGGCGTCGAACACGGCCTCGACGCTGCGGTTCTCGCGGCGGGCCTGCTCGGCGATGCGCTCGTGTAGCGACGGCGACTCCACCGTGCCTGGGCAGATGGCGTTGCAGCGAATGCCGCGGGTCATGAAGTCGGCGGCGACGGATTTGGTCAGACCGATGACCGCGGCCTTGGTCGTGCCGTAGGCGAAACGGTTGGGCACGCCCTTCACGCTGGAGGCGAGCGAGGCCATGTTGATGATGCTGCCGCCGCCGTTGTCGAGCATCGCGGGCAGGGCGGCGCGCAGGGTATAGAACATCGAGTCGACGTTGAGGCGCTGAGCGAGCGCCCACTGATCGTCGTCGCACTCGAGGATCGAACCGGCGGGAACGATGCCGGCGCAGTTGAACAGCGCGTCCAGCGGCGGCAGACCCTCGATCAGCGCCTTGACCGCCGCGGCGTCGGTGACGTCCAGCGCATGGCACTCGGCGCTTTCGAGGCCTTCGAGCTTGGCGGCGTCGATGTCGGTGGCGATGACCCGCGCGCCCTCGGCCAGAAACCGCTCGGCGGTGGCACGGCCGATCCCCTGGCCGGCGGCGGTGATCAGAGCGGTCTTGTGGGCGAGTCGCATGCGGTGGGCTCCCGGGCTGGATGTTTTGCGGTCGAAGGTCGCTATGGCTCTAATGGCGAGAGTTGGTTCTAATGTCTAAAGGCCTGACCTTTGAGTCGACTTTTATCCTGTGGCGGTAACCGGCCGCAAACCGCCAAACGTCTAATACCGCGGCAAAAGCGGGATAATTCGCCGATTTTTCCGACCTATGTCTAATCCCCGACCCGTATTCAGGAGACCGGTAGATGCCGATTCAGACCATTCGTGCCCAGCGGCTCTATCGTCAGATCGCCGATCAGCTGCTGGCGCTGATCGACCAGGGCGAATTTCCGCCCGGCACGCTGCTGCCGGCCGAGCGCGATCTCGCCCAGCAGCTCGGGGTGAGCCGAGCCTCGGTCCGCGAAGCGCTGATCGCGCTGGAGGTGGTGGGGCAGGTAGAGGTGCGCGTCGGTCACGGCGTCATGGTGCTCGAGCGCGACGAGAGAGTGCAGAGCTCGGTGATGAGCGAGGCACGGCGCAAGGAGCCTTGGGCGCTCGACCCGGAGTTCGATAGCGAGATCGAGCTCGATCTGGATCAGGAGATCCCGCCGTTTTCGCTACTCCAGGCGCGGCGCTACCTCGAGCCGGAGACGGCGGCGCTGGCCGCGCTCAACGCAAGCGACGAGGATCTCGCCGCGATGCGCGAAGCCTACGCCCGCAACGTCGAGGACAATCGTCACGGCGGACGCAATCAGGCGGGCGACCGGCTGCTGCACATCCGTATCGCCGAGGCCTCCGGCAACGCCGCCTACGCCATGACCCTCAAGCATCTGCTCGGGCATCAGTACGGCATGATGTTCCGTCGCCTGCAGGCGCTGTTCATGGCCACCGACATGCCCCGTGAGTCGCAGCGCGATCACGCCCTGATTCTCGAGGCGATCGAGCGCCGCGATCCGGACGCAGCGAGACGCGCCATGGAGGTTCATCTGGATCACGTGCTGCGGGTGTTCTTCGATACTTGAGGGCCGCGAGCCGCGCGTCACGCCGACGTCGGCCAGCCGCCGGCGCGTATGGCCGAGTAGCCGCTGACGTCCGGGTTGTAGAGATAAAGCCACGCCGGGCCGAACGCGGTGCGGTAAACGGCGCGGTCGTAGGTGCCCCGCTTCGGTGCTCTGACCCGGTAATCCTCCAGCCGGTCGAGCGCTTTCAGCCGGCCGGCGTCGACCCGAAAGACTTCGATCTCCACGCCGTTAGAGGGCTCCGCCTTCGCCCCCGGATAGGGGCCGATATCGTAGAGCGTCGCCGTGGTGAGCGTATCGGCGCCGACGAACTCGGCGTTCGCCAACCAGTGATGGTTGCGCAGGCCGCGCTTGAGCGTGCCGTAGACGGCGACCAGCGGCGTGTGCCGGATAGCGAGAGCGGGAGAGTGCATGGGGTCGGGTTCCCTTGAGAAGCGTCGGAGTCACGCACCGGCGAAGCGCCTGGCGAAGACTCTGGGTCGGAGACTACGACCGGCCGTCTCACTCGGCCAGCCGCTCACCGAGACGCCGCATGAAGCGCTCGCCGGCGGCCAGCTGGTCGACCTCGATGGACTCGTCGGGCTGGTGCGCCTGCTCGATGCTGCCGGGGCCACAGACGACGGTGGCGAGCCCTGCGCGCTGGAACTGCCCACCCTCGGTGGCGTAGGCGACGCCGCCGGTGTCGACGTCGGGATCGTCGAGCAGATAGCGGCAGAGTGTGAGCGCCGGTTCATTGTCGCGATCGGCCAATGCCGGCACGGTCTCGATCAGCCGCTCGGTGACGATCGAGACCTCCGGCGCGCGCTGGCGAAGTTCGCCCTCCAGCGCCGCGGCGAACTCGGAGAAGCGCGCGAACAGCGCCTCGAAGCCGTCGCTCGGCAGGTGGCGAATCTCCCAGTCGAAATGACACTCTCGCGCCATGATATTGATCGCCGTGCCGCCCTCGATGGTGCCGACGTGCAGGCTCGAGTGCGCCACGTTGAAGACGCTCTCCAGCGCCCCCTCGTCGATCAGCTCCTGCATGATGCCCTCGATCTTGCTGACCAGCTTCGCCGCCACGTGGATGGCGGAGACCCCCTGGTAGACCTGGCTCGAGTGCGCTTCGCGACCGGTCACCGTCGTGCGTAGCGTGGTGATGCCCTTCTGCGCGACCACCGGCTGCATGCGTGTCGGCTCGCCGATGATCACCGCCGCCGGCGTCGGCTCGTCGGCCATCAGCCGTTCGATCATGGTCGGGGCGCCGAGACAGCCGATCTCCTCGTCGTACGAGAACGCCAGATAGATCGGGCGGGTGAGCGCCATCGCCTGCCAGTTCGGCACCTCGGCCAGCGCACAGGCGAGAAAGCCTTTCATGTCGCAGCTGCCGCGGCCGTAGAGGCGGCCATCTCCGCCGTCGACCAGCTCGAAGGGATCGGTACGCCAGGGTTGGCCGTCCACCGGCACCACGTCGGTATGCCCGGAGAGCACCACGCCGCCGGCCACCGCCGGGCCGATTCGTGCCAGCAGGTTGGCCTTGCTGCCGTCGGCGTTGGCGATGCGCCGGGCGGTGACGCCGTGCTCTGCCAGATAGCGCTCGACGAAGTCGATCAGTTCGAGGTTGGAGTGACGAGAGACGGTATCGAAGCCGATCAGCTGCGCGAGCAGTCTGCGGGTGTGCGAGTCGAAGGCGGACATGGCGGTTCCTGGCAGCTCGGGTGTGTTAATAGCGTAGCGGCAGCGCTGGCGCCGACCAAGCCTGCCGCCGCGGGGTGGCGTTGTCCTCTTTCGCGAGAAGGAGCGTGATGTCGCATCGTTATCTGTCCCCGTCTAACCTGTGAGGGGTTTCATCCGCTCGCGGCTTGCCCGCGGGCGCAGTTCAGTTCATCGATGCGGGAGCAGTTTCATGAGCAAAGTCCTGGTTCTCTACTACTCGAGCTACGGCCACGTCGAGACGCTGGCCGAGGCGGTCGCCGAGGGCGCCCAGGGTGTCGCCGGTACCCAGGTCGACATCCGTCGAGTCGCGGAACTCGTCCCCGAAGAGCTCGCGGACAAGTCCGGCTACAAGACCGACCAGAAGGCGCCGGTGATCGACGACCCGGACACCCTGGCCCAGTACGACGCGATCATCGTCGGCACGCCGACCCGCTTCGGCAACATGGCCTCCCAGATGCGCAACTTCTGGGACACCACCGGCGGCGTCTGGGCCAGCGGCAAGCTGATCGGCAAGATCGGCAGCGCCTTCGCCTCCACGGCGACCCAGCACGGCGGTCAGGAGACCACGCTCACCTCGATGCACACGACGCTGCTGCACCACGGCATGATGATCGTCGGCGTGCCCTATACCTGCCCCGAACTCTCCAACATGGACGAGATCACCGGCGGCACGCCCTACGGCGCGACGACGCTGGCCGCCGCCGACGGCAGCCGCACCCCGAGCGAGAACGAGCTTGCCATCGCCCGCTTCCAAGGCAAGCACGTCGCCGAGCTGGCCGCCAAACTCGTCGGCTGAACGCGAAGGTCGTCGGCTGAACGCGAAGGTCGTCGGCTGAACGCGAAAGTCGGCCCACGAGGCCGGGCCGGCCGAAGGTCACCCCGCCGAGTCTCGAAACGACGAAACCCACGCCGCGGCGTGGGTTTCGTCATGTTGCGGGCCCCGTCTCCGGGGCCAGGCGTCGCCGTTCAATGCTTGGCGATCACCACGCGGCTGGCGCCGTTGCCGCGCGGTTCCACCCGGATCTGCAGCGGAATGCGCTCGTGCATCTCCTGCACGTGGGAGATGACGCCGACCCGGCGCCCCTGAGCCTGCAGGCCGTCGAGAGCGTCCATCGCCAGCGCCAGCGAGGTGGGATCGAGGCTGCCGAAGCCCTCGTCGATGAACAGCGACTCGATCTTGAGCTGGTGCGAGGCCATCGACGCCAGCCCGAGGGCGAGCGCCAGGGAGACGAGAAAGGTCTCGCCGCCGGAGAGCGAATGCACCGAGCGCTGCTCGTCCGCCATGTCACCATCCACCACCAGAATGCCCAGCTCGCTGCCGCCGCGATGGAGCCGGTAGCGGGGCGTCAGCGCGCGCAGATGTTCGTTGGCGTGGGTCAGCAGCCGGTCGAGGTTGTAGCTCTGGGCGATACGCCGAAAGCGTTTGCCGTCGGCGCTGCCGATCAGGCCGTTGAGCCGCTCCCAGCGGTTGACCTCGGCCTCGGCGGCTTCACGTTCGCGGGCGCCTTCGCGCTGCGCCTCGCGGCGGCGGTCGTCCTCGCGCAGGGCGTGCTGAGCCGTATCACGTGCCTCCTGCCGTGCCTGGCGCCGGGCGGTGAGTTCGTTCGCCGCGTTGCGCTGGGCGGCGAGGCGCGCATCCAGCGTTTCGTCGCTGGCCTCGCTCGCAAGCGCCGCGTCCTCGGTTTCGGCCAGCAGCCCCCGACGCTGACCGATCAGCGCCTGGCGGCGCTCGTCGGCGGTGATGCCGGCCGCCGTGCGCTCGCGCTCGGCGTTGTCACACCGTTCGCGCAGCTGGCGGTGGTCCGCCTCCGGCCACTCGAGCAGGCGGGTGAGCTCGGCGTCGTCGAAGTCGGGGTGGGCGCGGCGCCACGCCTGCCAGGCGTCGTCGAGTTCGGTGAATTCATGGCGATCCTCCTGCTGGCGCCGGGCGAGATGCTCGACCTGCTGGCGCGTTCGCGCCTGCGCCTGCTCGGCCTGCTGGAAGCGGCTCTGCAGCGTCTCGAAACGCTGCTGCGCCTGCTGACGGCGGGACTCCAGCGCCCGCTGCCAGCCATCGACCGAGGCGTGCTCGTCGAGGCGCTCGCGCAGCGCCATTGCACTGGCGTCGCGCTCGCGGGTCAGCTCGGGAATCGCTGCGTCCAGTGTCTCCAGCCGCGCGCGAGTGAGGGTCTGGCGCTCCTCGAGCTTGCCCAGCGTCAGCGTCTGCGCCTGGCGTTCGTGCTCCAGCGGCGCCAGTGCCTGATCGATGGCATCCAGCCGGGCCAGCCAGTCGCTGCGCTGCGTGAGCGTTCGTTGCGCCCGGTGCTCGGCCGCCTCGAGCCACCCTTGGGGATCGTCAGCGGCGCGAAGTGCGGCGGCCTGGTGGTGCCGGTCGAGCGCGTTCTCGGCGGCCTGGCGGCGCGGGGCGAGTGTCTCCCGCTGGCGCTGGCGCTCGGTCAGACCCTGACGACCGCTGCGCCAGTCGACGGTGAGCTGCTGGTGACGCTCCCGCGCGGCGTCGACGTGCGCGGCCTGGGTGTCGAGCTCCGTCTGCTCCTGGCGCTCCATGGCGGCGATCATCGCCTCGTCGGGGCGCGTCGGCGGCGCGTGTCGGTAGGGGTGTTCGCTGCCGCCGCAGACGGGGCAGGGCGTCTCGTCGTCGAGGGTCGCGCGCAGCCGCTCGACTTCGTCACTGCGTGCCGCGCGGCCGCGCGCCACCTGCGCCTCGACCTGCGCGGCCCGGGCCTGGGCCGCTTCCAGCGCGGCCTTGGCGTCCAACCCCTCGCGCTCCAGCCGCGTCAGTCGCGCCTGATCGTCGGCGATCTGCGTCTCGAGTGTCGTGTCTTCCGTCTCGAGCGTCGCCAGCGTCTGCCACGCCCGCGCCAACGCGTGCAGCGTCTCCTGCGCGTCTCGGGCGCGGTCGCGGCTTCGGTCGAGACGCGCCCGCAGCGGCGCGGTGTCCTCCGCCGCTGGGTCGCCGGCCGCGGGATCGCCCACGGCGGGGTCGCCCGCCGCGGGATCGCCCGCCGCGGGAACCTCATCTGACGCGTCGTCGCGTGCCTCGGCGTCCAGCTGCGCCCGGGCGCGTTGCTGAGCGCCGATCCTGTCTTCCAGCTCGCCGAGCGCGTTGGCCAGTTCGCGCTGGCGGCGCGCCTCCTCGTCGTTCGACGCCGAGAGCTGACGCTGCTCCTCGAGCTGGCCCTCGAGCTGTGCCTGCTGGCGATCGCGGGCGGCGAGCCACTGTCTTGCTTCTTCCAGGCGCGGCTGATCGGCCTGATAGCCGCGCTCGGCCTCGTCTCGGGCGTGTCGCGCCGTCTCCCGTTCGGGGGCGAGGGCGGCGCAGTCGTCATCGTGCCGGGAAAGCGTGTCGCGGGCGGCGCTCAGTTCGCGTTCCCGCGCGTCGAGCTGCCGGGCAAGGGTCTGTCGACGCAGTGCCTTGTCGCGCCAGGGGGCGATGGCGTCGAGGCGGGCGAGTGTCTCGCGCTCATCGGTCTGCGCCTGCCAGTTCGCCTCCGCCGCTGCCCGCGCGCGTTCGGCCTGCTGCCAGGCCTTTCGCAGCGTGGCCTCGCGTTCGAGCTCGGTGGTCTCGGCCTGATGGCGGGTGAGGATCGCATCCGCTGCCTGGAGCTCGCGCTCGCGATCCTGGGCGTCGCGCTCGAGCTCGGCGCGGGTTTCGGCATCGACGGGAAGCGCATCGGCGAGGCGGGCATCGATGGCCGCCTGTGCGGCCCTGGCGTCGCGTACTCGGGCGTAGGCGGCCTTCGAAATCGCCGAGTAGTGCTGGGTGTCGGTGAGCCGCTCGAGCAGCTCGCTGCGGGCGTTGTCGTCGGCCTTGAGAAACGCCGCGAACTCGCTCTGGGCGAGCAGCACGGCGCGGGTGAACTGCTCGAAGTTGAGCCCCAGCCGCTCGGGAAGCAGCCTGTCGAATTCGCGTTTCTGTGCGGTGAGTATGCGGCCGCTGTCGAGCTCGGCCAGCGACTGCTCGGCCTTCTGCAGGCTGCCGGCGACCTTGCCGCGCGCCCGGCGCACCGCCCAGCGGGCGCGATAGCGCTCGCCGTCGCGACCGACGAAATCCACCTCGGCGAAGCCGCTGGCACAGCCACGGCGCAGCAGCGTGCGGGCGTCGGCGGTGGTCAGCGTGTCGTCGCCGACGTCACCGATCTGCGAGTCCCGCGTCGGCGCCTGGCGCAGCCGCGGCGTGCTGCCGTAGAGCGCCAGACAGAGCGCGTCGAGCAGGGTGCTCTTGCCGGCGCCGGTGGGCCCGGTAATGGCGAAGAGTCCCTGATCGGCGAGCGGGGCCGTCGTAAAGTCGAGCTCGAACTGCCCGGCGAGCGAGGCGAGGTTCTCCAGGCGAATGGCGAGAATCTTCATCGCGGGCGCTCCTCGTCGGCGTCGCTCTCCTGCACCTGCTGCAGCAGAGCGGCGAAATCCCGTTCGACGTCCGCCGGCGGCGCTTCGCCGTAACGGTTCTGCCAGGTGCGAGCGAACACCTCCTGCGGGGTGAGGCTCTCGAGATCGACGCTGGCCGGGGCTTCGTCGCCGCCGGCGTTGGGGTAGCGGCTATGGATGCGTAAAAGCCGCAGCGGCTTGTCGCCGATGGCCGCTTCGATCCGCGCGCGCAGATCCGGTCTCGGGGTGTCGAGATCGACGCGCACCTCGAGCCAGGGCCAGCGCTCCCGGGGCAGGTCGGGCTCGGTCTCGAGGGCGGCAAGCGCGGCCTCGACCGTCTCGAGGTCGGCGGGGCCGACGCGAGAGAGCGCCACGTGACGCGGTATCGCCAGCGGCTCGATGGCGGCGACGCTGTCGTCCGCGAGCGTCACCTCGAGCACCTGATGCGGGTAGTGGCTCTCGCTGAAATCCAGCGGCAGCGGGGAGCCGCTGTAGCGGATGCGCGCCTCATTGACCTGCTGCGGGCGGTGCAGATGGCCGAGCGCCACGTAGGCGATGGCGGCGGGGAAGAGCGAGGCGGGCACCGACTCCTCCCCGCCGATGACGATGGGCCGCTCGCTCGCCTCCGATACCGCCGCGCCGGTGAGGTGGGCGTGGCTCATGGCGATCAGCGCCTCGCCGGGTTCGCGGCGCGCCTCGGCGGCGGCGAGCAGTTCGCGGTGGACCCGCTCGATCCCTTCCGGGTAGGCCGCGATGTCGCCGCCGGTGACCTCCGCCGGGCGCAGAAACGGCAGTGCCAGACACCACGCCCGGCGCTCGCCCTCGGCGTCGTGCAGCGGCACCAGCAGCCGCTCGGCGTCAAGCGTTCCGTCATCGAGCCAGAGAACCCGGCCGAGCGCGGCGGTGTTGAGGCGCTCGAGCAGCGGCCCGGGCAGCTCGATACGCGCGGCGCTGTCGTGGTTGCCGGCGATCATCACGATCTCGAGCTCGGGCAGGGCGGCGTGGGCGTCGACAATGAAGTCGTAGAGCAGCGCCTGCGAGCGCAGCGACGGGTTGACCACGTCGAAGACGTCGCCTGCGATCAGCAGCGCATCCGGGCGTCGCGCTTTCAGCGTCTCGAGCAGCCAGGCGAGAAAGGCCTGGTGCTCGGCATGGCGCTCCTGGCCGTGGAAGGTCTGGCCCAGGTGCCAGTCGGCGGTATGGAAGATCTTCAAAGCGCGCTCTCGAGGATGAAAGACGGGTGCATGGCGTGTCCCGGCTGATACTACCAGCCGGGTCGGCAGCGGCGGGGCCGCTGACGCCCGTGGCGGCAGTGTAACGTGGCCTCCGCAGAGTGACGACGCCGCGGTGGTCGCCTTCAACGCGGCGGACTACGCTTTCGCTTTTCCGCCGCCTTACGACCGACAGCGAGGTAAGTCATGGATGATGCGCGCACCGAGCCCCTTCACGACTGGGATCTCTCCGCCGAGGCGGCGATCGCCCTGCAGAAGCGGCTCGCCCCGCAGGTACGTCGGGATGACGCCGTCGGCGAGGTCGCGCTGATCGCCGGCATGGACATCGGTTTCGAAGACGGCGGTGAGACCACGCGGGCGGCACTGGTGGTGCTCGCTTGGCCGTCGCTTGCGCTGGTCGAGCAGGTGGTTCACCGCGAGCCGACGCGCATGCCCTACGTGCCGGGGCTGCTGTCGTTTCGCGAGATACCGGCGGCGCTCGGGGCGTTTGCCAAGATCGAGAGCCGTCCCGACCTGATCATGGTCGACGGCCAGGGAATCGCCCATCCGCGGAGGCTGGGTATCGCCGCGCATCTGGGGCTGTGGCTCGACCGACCGACCATCGGCGTCGGCAAGAGCCGGCTATGCGGGCGTTTCGGCGAGGTGCCGGAGACCCGGGGCGAGTGGACGCCGCTGACCGATCGTCGACGTGACGAGGACCCGGCGGACGCCGCCGTCGACGCCGACGGCCGGGTGATCATAGGCGCGGTGCTGCGCTCGCGGGAGAACGTCAAACCGCTGTTCGTCTCCGGCGGTCATCGCGTGTCGCTCGACACCGCGGTCTCCTGGGTGACGGCCTGTCTCGGCCGGACCAAGCTGCCGGAGCCGACCCGGCTGGCGGATCGGCTGGCATCGCGAAAGGGCGAGGTGGCGACCCGCGGGCAGCTGTCGCTGTGAGACAAGGCGAGGGTGTCGAAGAGCGCCCGACCGTTACCGGCCGGGCGCGATCGACTCCAGAGGGACGAGTCGAGAGTGACGAGTCGAGATCGTCGACTGGGTCTCGAGGCTCAGGCGTCGTCGAGGGAGTCGAGCCCTTCGAACAGCGCCTCGTGGAATCGCTCGGGCTCTTGAATGTGCGGCGAGTGGCCGAGCTCGGGGAATTCGACCAATTCGGCATCGGGGATACGCTCGGCGGCCCGCTCGCCCAGCACCGAGTAGTCGCCGAGGCGCTGCTTGACGTCATCCGGGGCGCGGCCCTTGCCGATGGCGGTATTGTCTTTCTCGCCGATCAGCAAGAGCGTGGGCACCTGGATCTCGCCGAACTCGTGGATCACCGGCTGAGTGAAGACCATGTCCGAGGTGAGCGCCTGGTTCCAGGCGACGCGCTCGCCGTCGGGGCCGGCGTACATCCCGGCGAGCATCTCCACCCACTGATCGAAGCGCGGCTCCCACTCGCCGACGTAGTAGGTCGAGCGCTGGTACTCGCGAATGCCCTCGGCGTTCTTGTTCTTCTCCGCCTCGAACCCCTCCTCCACGCTCTGGTAGGGCACGCCTTCGGCTTTCCAGTCCTCGAGGCCGATGGGGTTCAGCAGCACCAGCTGCTCGGTCTGCTCGGGATACATCAGCGCGTAGCGGCTCGCCAGCATGCCGCCCATGGAGTGCCCCATGACGGTGACGTCGTCGAGATCGAGGCTTTCGAGCAGGGCGTGGGTGTTGGCGGCGAGCTGATGAAAGCTGAACTGATACCCCTCTGGCTTGCTCGACTTGCAGAAGCCGATCTGATCCGGGGCGATGACGCGATAGCCCTCGGCGGTGAGCCGTTCGATGGAGTCCTTCCAGGTGCCGGCGCAGAAGTTCTTGCCGTGCATCAGGACCACGGTACGGCCGTTGGGCTCCGCTGCGGCCACGTCGAGGTAGGCCATCTGCAGTTCCTGGCGCTGCGAGGTGAGCGAGAAGCGCTCCACCGGATACGCGTACTCGAACCCCTCGAGCTCGCCGCCGTATTTCGGCGTCTCGGCGCGACTCTCCTCCTCGGCGTCGCTTGGCTGGGCGCTGGCGGGGCCGGCGGCGAAGAGGGCGCTCCCCAGCGCCAGGCCGAGAGCGGGAAGCCAGCCGGCGGCGGGCTTGATCGTCGAGGTGGTCGCGTCCATTCGAATCTCCTGTCGAAACGTCAGTGGGCATCGAGTGCAGCGGGCAGGCGACGAGCCGAGAGGCGCACGCCGCCACTTGTCATTCCATCCGTTTCCCACCAGAGCCTAGACGATATCCAGCGGCACCGGCCGGTCGGGGGCGGGAAAGGCGTCGTCGAGGCGGGCGAGGTCGTCCGCGGTGAGTTGGATCGACAGCGCCTCGGCGTTGGCCTCGACGTGGGCAAGCGTCGAGGCCTTGGGGATGGCGATCGTCGGGCGTTCGTCGTCGCTGGCGGTCGGCGCGCCGGTGCGAATGACCCACGCCAGCAGGATCTGCGCCGCGCTGACGCCGTGTTCGGCGGCGATCGCCTCGACCACCGGAGCGGTGATGACCTCGTTGCGCTGACGATCTCCCTGCGCCAGCGGGCAGTAGGCCATTGCCGGCAGGCCACGCGCCTTCAGCCACGGCAGTACGTCGACCTCGACCCCGCGGGAGCCGAGATGATAGAGCACCTGATCGGTGGCGCAGTCGGCAGCGCCGGGTAGGGATTCGAGCGCGCCGAGTCGCTCGGCGTCGAAGTTGGAGACGCCGAAGCGGCGAATCTTGCCCTGCTCTCGCAGTCGCTCGAACGCCTCGAACGTCTCCTCCAGCGGGATGCTGCCCGGCCAGTGCAGCAGATAAAGGTCGAGAGTCTCGATACCCAGACGAGCGAGGCTTCTCTCGCAGGCGGCGATGGTGCCGTCACGCCCGGCATTCCACGGGTAGACCTTGGAGACGACAAAAGCGTCATCGCGGCGGCCGGCAAGCGCCTGGCCGACGACCTTCTCCGCACCGCCCTCGCCGTACATCTCGGCGGTGTCGATCAGCGTCATGCCGTGATCCAGCCCGTGGCGCAGGGCATCGGCCTCTTGCGAGGCCGGCAGGCGGTCTTCGCCCATGTACCAGGTGCCCTGACCGATGGCCGGCAGCGTCACGGCCGGTTCGGTGGCGGTCGCAGGAAAAACGATATGTGGGGAAGAGAGGGGCATGGTGTCTCCAGTCACTCGAAGCGGCAAAAATCGGTATCCTCAGGCTGGCCGTCCGGCATCGGATTGGCAAATTCGCCGGCGCGCGGTTTGCCGATCTACCGGCCATCGAGTACCCGCCATCGACGAGGATTCTCCCATCGCTTCTACACCACACGCCGCTCCCAGCGAGACGCTGGCCCGCGACTGGCTCGCCGGGTTCGTGATCGGCCACGACATCTGCCCCTTCGCCGGGCGCGAGGTTCGCCGCGACGCCGTTCGCTACGCGGTGAGCGAGGGAGCGGAATTCGAGCGCTGGCTGCATGAGCTGGCCCAGGAGTGCCAGCGGCTCGACGCCGACCCCGAGATCGCCACGACACTGCTGATCTTCCCCCGCGGGCTCGAGGATTTCGAAACCTATCTCGATCTGCTCGCGCTCGGCGAGTCGCTGCTGACGTCGCTCGGCTACGAGGGTGTCTACCAGCTGGCTAGCTTTCATCCCGACTACGTCTTCGAAGGCGTCGGGCCCGACGATCCGGCCAACTTCACCAACCGCTCGCCCGAGCCGATGCTGCACCTGCTGCGCGAGGCCGAACTCGACAAGGCGCTTGCGCACTACCCCGACCCGGAGGCGATTCCCGAGCGTAATATGGCGCTGCTGCGGGCGCCCGGCTCGCCGGCACTGGCCGCAGCCCTGGCCGCGGATCGTCGGCGATAGAGGCGGGTCGCAACCCGTCTGAATTGCCTATGCTGTGACGGCGAGCCCCGCGACGATCGGGGCGCTGCAATATCCGTAAGTTCGAGCCAAGAGAGGAGTCGAATGATGCAGACCGTGACCCGAGCCGGCGAAGCCATCGATGTCAGCGGACGCTTTCTGGAGAAGGGCGACAAAGCGCCGCCGTTCACGCTGACCAACGCCAAGATGGAAGATGTCGTCATCGGCGACTTCGAAGGCAAGCGCAAGGTGCTCAACATCATCCCCAGCGTCGACACCGCCACCTGTGCGATGTCGGCACGCAAGTTCAACGAGTTCGCCAACGAACTCGACAATACCGTGGTGCTCGTGGTCTCGGCGGATCTGCCGTTCGCTCAGGCACGGCTTTGCACCGCGGAAGGCCTCGACGACGTCGTGACGCTGTCGTGCTTTCGCCATCCGGAGTTTCGCCAGCTCTTCGGCGTCTCGCTGGACAGCGGCGCGATGGCGGGACTCTGCGCGCGAGCGGTGATCGTGCTCGACGAGACCGATCACGTCATCCATGCCGAGCTGGTCTCCGAGATCAAGAACGAGCCGGACTACGACGCCGCACGGCAAGCGCTCGAGAGCGGCAAGGGCGCGAGCGATGGTGGCCAAGACGCGAGCGATGCGGGCCAAGACGCGAACGTCACGCGTGATGACGAGACGAGCCAAAGCTAGGCAATTCCCAGACCGAGCCTGGGTTTGCCGAGCGCGGGGATCGATGGTCTACACTGATTCGCGCATCCCTCGCAGCGGGCCGCTGAAGACCCGCTGCCATCGACCTGTCGTATCAGGTCAGTCGCATCAGACCAGAAGGAGTTGACGATGACGATCAAGAAATCCGGTTCCGCCGAGTGGAAAGGCAGCCTCAAGAAGGGCAAGGGCGTCGTCTCGACCGAGAGCGGCGCGCTCAAGGAGAACCCGTACGGTTTCAACACGCGCTTCGAAGGCGAGCCGGGCACCAACCCGGAAGAGCTGATCGCCTCCGCCCATGCGAGCTGCTTCTCCATGGCGCTGTCGATGATGCTGGGTGAAGAGGGTATCGAGCCCGAAAGCATCAAGACCGACGCCACCGTGATCATGGAGCAGGACGACAGCGGCTTCACTATCACCGCCGTCGAGCTGAAGACGGTCGCTCGCATTCCCGGTGCCGATCAGTCGACGTTCGATAGCGCCGCGCAGAAGGCGAAAGAGGGCTGCCCGATCTCCAAGCTGCTCAACGCCAAGATCTCGCTGGATGCCAAGCTCGAGAACTGAGCCGCGCCCGCGGGACGAAAGCCGGCCTTCGGGCCGGCTTTTTCGTTTCTGGAGATCGAGCCAGGCCAAGCGGCCTGCGTGGTGCCTGGCCGCCATGACGCTTCGGGTAAAGTCTGCTAACGTGGCTGACCGCCGTGCCCGAGGGCGTCCCGCCTTCGATACTCGCCTCCCGAAGCCGTCTTTCTTCAAAGGTTGCCGGGGGTCGCGTTCACGGCAGCTCGCCCACAAGGCCGCACGTTCATAACAAAGCTTGCCCGTGTCGGAACGCACCGTTTCGGCGAATCTCGCACCGCACAACCCGGCGCTGCGACGAAAGCTCTGTGCCAAAAAGTCCTGTCAAAAAGAAAACGCTCATGGCCAACGCTCCCCAATACGACGCGGCGACGTCGCGACCGCTATCCGGCGGTGATATCAAGATTCTCTCGCTCTCCGCGCTCGGCGGCGCGCTCGAGTTCTACGACTTCATCATCTTCGTCTACTTCGCCACCGTCATCGGGCATCTGTTCTTTCCGCCCGATATCCCCGAGTGGCTGCGAATGGTCCAGACCTACGGCATCTTCGCCGCCGGCTATCTGGCGCGGCCGCTGGGCGGCATCATCATGGCGCACTTCGGCGACCTGCTCGGGCGCAAGAAGATGTTCACCCTGTCGATCTTTCTGATGTCGGTGCCCACGTTGCTGATCGGCTGTCTGCCGACCTACGAGACCGTGGGCTACCTCGCGCCGCTGCTACTGGTGCTGATGCGCATCCTGCAGGGCGCGGCGGTGGGGGGTGAGGTGCCCGGTGCCTGGGTCTTCGTCACCGAGCACGTCTCGCGCAAGAACGTCGGGCTTGCCTGCGGCACGCTCTCGTCCGGGCTGGTCGCCGGCATTCTCATCGGCTCGATCATCTCGGCGTTTCTGAAGTCCTACTACAGCGCCGAAGAGATGGCCGCCTACGGCTGGCGCGTGCCGTTTCTCATCGGCGGGGTCTTCGGACTGCTGGCGGTCTACCTGCGACGCTATCTCGAAGAGACGCCGGTCTTCGCCGAGATGCGGGCCAAGAAGGCGCTCTCCGAGGGGCTGCCGGTCAAGCGCGTCATCTCCCGGCATCTGGACAGCGTCGCGCTCTCCATGGCGGTGACCTGGATCCTCACCGGTGCGGTGGTCGTGGTGCTGCTGCTCACGCCCAACCTGCTGATGACCCAGTACGGCATCGATGCTTCCTTTGCCAACGTCTGGGCGATCGTCTGCGTGGTGGTGGGTTGCGTGGTCGCCGGCTGGTGCTGCGATCGTTTCGGCAGTGGCGTCACGCTGCTGTTCTGGAGTGCGCTGCTGGGCGTGACCTACACCGCGATGATGCAGATCGTGCCCGAGCATCCCGATCGGCTGCTGGCGCTCTACTGCCTGGCCGGGTTCGGCGTGGGCATCGTTGGCGTCGTCCCGACCATCGCGGTGAAATCCTTCCCGGCGGCGGTGCGCTTCTCGGGGCTGTCGTTCTCCTACAACGTCGCCTACGCCATCTTCGGCGGTTTCACGCCGGTGGCCGTCTCCTGGCTGAGCGCCATCGATCCGGCCGCGCCCGCCTACTACATCGCCCTGCTGGCGCTGCTCGGGATGGTACTCGGGGCGATGCTGCTCTTCTCGCCCGGTGGCAAACGTCTGGCACTGATGCAGCACTGAAACCGAACCGTCGCATTGAAAACGCCCCGCCTCGTGGTGCCACGAGCGGGGCGTTTGCGGTTCTGGCCTTAGCGAGTTTGGCCTTGAAGGTCGGCTATCAAGGGTTTTGGCTAGCAGATAAATTGCTAGGCTTACGGACCTCGAAAGCCGAAAAGTACAAATCATGATCAATCTCAGGCAGATCGAAGCTTTCCGCGCGGTAATGATTCACAAGACCGTCACGCGAGCGGCCCAAATGCTATACGTTTCTCAGCCGGCCGTCAGTCGGCTGGTCGCCGATCTCGAATATTACATCGGCTTCGAACTTTTCCAGCGTCAGAAAGGGCGGCTGGTCCCGACGCCGGAGGCATTGGCGTTTTATGAAGAAGTGGAGCGTTCGTACACCGGGCTCGAGCGTATTACCGAGACGGCGCGTGATATTCGCGAATTTCGTACGGGCAGGCTTTTCATCACTGCCATGCCGGCACTATCGACAGCGCTACTACCTGAGGTCGTGCATCGTTTCTCACAGAGGTACCCGGCGGTTTCCATTTCTCTTCAGGTGCATAGCTCTAAACGTGTAGTCGAGTGGGTCTCGACTCAGCGTTGTGATGTCGGCTTCGTAGGCATGAGTTTCGAAGATGCCGGCGTCGAGGAGCAAGTCATGATAGATGCACCTCTAAAGCTCGTGATGTTGCCGGGGCATCGACTGGCCATGAATGCGACGGTGGTTGTCGACGAGCTTGCCGGAGAATCGTTCATTTCGGTGGGGCAGTTTCTGGATGTGCGTCCTGAAATCGACCGAATCTTTGCGCAGGCTGGCATAAGGCGCGATCTGCGTCTGGAGACTCAGCTATCTGCAGTCGCCTGCGAGATGGTTCTCGCGGGTGCCGGCGTGTCGTTGATCGAGCCCGTCACAGCAAAGCATTACGCGTCACGCGGGCTGGTCGCGCGAGACTTCGAGCCCACTATCCCCTTTCGATATAGTGCGCTGCTTCCCGCTTTCCGCTCACCCTCTCGCTTGGCGACCGAGTTCACGCGTGAGGCCAGAGAAGCACTGGTTCTCCAAGTAGGAATTTGAGCCATATATCTCAACCAGCCATAACATTAGTGGATAGCCAATCTTCAAATTGGTATTGGGCCTGATCGGAAAACGCAGATAGGTTCGTGCAAGGCCGCTTCGATTTGCGTGCTGGATCGTTCACGACTCATAACAACAAAGGAGTTAGAGAATGAAACGTATGTTGCTGCTATCCACCGCCGTCGCACTTTCCGCCGTCGCTACTGCCCAAGCGCAGGAAAAGCCGACGCTCTATCTGGGCGCCTATGGGGGATCTTTTGAAAGCATCTTTCGCGACAACGTGATTCCCGAGTTCGAAAAAAGGCACGACGTAAATATCGTTTATGTGCCCGGTAACTCGACCGATACGCTGGCTAAGCTACAGGCGCAGCGCAACGATCAGCAGATCGATGTCGCCATCATGGATGATGGTCCTACTTATCAGGCCATTAACTACGGGCTATGTCAGTCCCAGGCCGAAGACACCAACCTGGATGATCTTTACGACTTCGCTCGATTTCCCGACGACAAGGCAGCGGGGATTGGCATTATTGCCGGCGGGCTTGCGTATAACCGGGAGATTTTCGAGGAAGAGGGCTGGGAGGCTCCGACCTCGTGGGACGCTCTACGCGACGAACGTTTTGCAAACGCTATCAACGTGCCATCGATCAGTAATAGCTACGGTCTCTATGCGCTAGTCATGATGGCGCGAATGAACGGCGGGAGCGAGAGCGATATCGAACCCGGCTTTCAAACCTTCGAGCGAGACATTTCTCCCAACGTGCTTTCTTTCACGCCTTCACCCGGCAAGACGTCAGAGCTCTACCAAAACAACGAAATTGTGATGTCGGTGTGGGGTAGCGGTCGCGTGCAGGCGCTTGCTGATACAGGTTTCCCCATCGAATTCGTCTATCCCGAAGAGGGTGCCGTGGCGTTGGTGCAAGGTGCCTGTCTCGTCAAGGGTAGCCAGCATGTCGATCTCGCTCAGGCATTTATCGATTATCTGCTCACCCCCGATGTTCAAGCGTTGCTCGCACGTGAGCGCGGCAACGGACCTACCAATCGCCAGGTCGAGCTAGACGCGGGACTGGCTCAAAAAGTGCCTTACGGCGAGCGCGTCGACAATCTCATCACTCTCGACTGGGATGCCGTCAACGAGAGTCGTCAGGAATGGACCAACCTCTGGAATCGCCGTGTGGAACGCTAGATCTGGCGTTTCTTTCCGAGGTAGTCACGGCTAACCCTGATTCTTCATCGAGCGGTGTTTTGCGAAATTCCAAACACTGCCATGGGAGTGATGAATATGAGTTTTCTGACGCTTGATGCGCTGACGAAGCGCTACGGAGACGTGGCGGCAGTCGATGATCTAACGCTCAGCCTTGAACAAGGCGAGTTCGTGTCGCTGCTGGGTCCCTCGGGCTGTGGCAAGACCACGACATTGCAGATGATTGCGGGCTTCGTGGCGCCCAGTGCTGGTCGGATCGTCATGGACGACCGCGACATGACGGCACTGGCACCCAGTGCTCGAGGTTTCGGCATCGTCTTTCAAAGCTATGCCCTGTTTCCACACATGAGTGTTGCCGAAAACGTGGGTTTTGGACTGGAAATGCGCAAGGTGCCCAAGTCCGAACGCATGCGACAGATTGACGAGGCGCTGGAGCTGGTGCGGCTGGGGCATCTTCACAGTCGATACCCGCGAGAGCTTTCCGGCGGGCAGCGTCAGCGTGTCGCTCTTGCCCGCGCTTTGGTCATCAAGCCTCCTTTATTGTTGCTCGACGAACCGCTCTCCAATTTGGATGCCAAGCTGCGCGAGGAAATGCAGATCGAGCTGCGCAATATCCAGCGCGATGTGGGAACCACAACCCTGATGGTGACGCACGATCAGGGGGAGGCCCTGTCGATGAGCGATCGAGTCGTGGTCATGGATCAGGGGCGGGCGATGCAGATCGACGACCCCTTCCGAGCCTATGAAGAACCGGCCGATATCTTCGTCTCCACCTTCGTTGGCAAGACTAACCTGCTCGAAGGCCGTATGGCCTCGAATGACGAAGGTCGGCCTTGCGTCGAACTAGGGCTTCAGCGCTTGGAAATGGCAGGGTTGGGTAGGGTTGGCGGCGGCTCCGTGCGCCTGTCGATTCGGCCCGAGCGACTAGAAATGACGCCCTGCCGGCAAGGGCTTGTCGATGGCCGCGTGCAGACTCGTCAGTTCGCCGGCGATCATTGGCTCTATCAGATTGACACGCCAATGGGCCTTTTATTGGCTACCTGTCCGAACTGTGGCCCGGCCGGTTTCGAAGTCGGTGATGATGTCGGGGTGCGCTGGAACCCCGAAGCGGTTCGCCTGCTCAACGATACGCCGACCCAAACAGCAGCAGCCGGGGCGCCGTTATGACGGCCATGACAATAGAAATCCCGAACCGTGAACGTGCCACCAGCCGTTTTCGTTCACAGCGCTGGATACCTTTCTGGCTGAGTGGGCCGGCGGCGATCTTTTTTCTCATTCTGCTCGGTCTGCCGCTTCTGATGACGTTGGCGCTGTCGTTTTACACCTTCGACTATACCCAGGGCATCGGCGAAACGCTGACGGTGAGTCATTACGCGGAAGTGCTTTCGGACAGTTACTTTCACGAAATTTTTCTGCGTACCTACGCCATCAGTCTGGTGACGACGTTGCTTTGCGTTCTACTGGGGGCGCCGGAGGCTTACATCCTCTATCGCATGCGAAACCCCTGGCGTTCGATCTTTCTGCTAGTGACGCTCGGTCCCTTGCTAATCTCGGTCGTGGTACGAACGCTCGGCTGGGTACTGCTGATTGGGGGGAACGGTCTGCTCAGTCACGCGATGCAAGCACTAGGCCTGGCGGGCACGCGCGGTTTCAGCCTGATGTATACCCATACCGGTGTGGTGATTGCCATGGTCCATGTGCTGGTGCCGTTCATGGTTATCTCGGTGTGGGCGTCACTGCGCAAGCTAGACATGAGTACCAACGACGCGGCGCTGTCACTGGGCGCGAGCCCCTTCACTGCGCTTCGTCGCGTGATCTTTCCCCAGATACTCCCGGGCGTCCTTTCAGGCAGCCTGATCGTCTTTGCATTGACGGCGAGCTATTTCGCGACGCCCTCGATCATTGGCGGGCGTCGTCTCAAGGTCGTTGCAACCAGTGTCTACGATGAGTATCTGAGCAGCATGAACTGGCCGCTTGGCGCCACGATCGCGGTCGTTCTGCTCATCCTCAACGTGATCATCGTGATGAGCTACAGCCGGTGGGTCGAGAATCGCTTCCGGCGCACGCTGGGGGAGGGCGGAGCATGAGTGTCGATAGTCGTCGCAACGGGCGCACGGCGCTCGTCTTCCATACGCTGTTCGTCATTTTCCTGATGGCGCCGCTCGTGGTCGTGATCCTCGTCGCCTTCACACCCAACGGCTACCTTTCTTACCCGACCAGCGGTTTTTCGCTGCGCTGGTTCCGCGCCATTCTCGACCGCCCGGATTTCATCGAAGCGTTCTACCACAGTCTCAATCTGGGGCTGGTGGCGGCCACACTTGCCACAGTGATGTCTGTCCCGGCGGCGCTGGCGCTGGCGCGATTTCAGTTCGTGGGGCGCGATTTTCTCAACGGGCTTTTCCTGTCGCCGCTGATGATTCCGCACATCGTGCTGGGGGTCGCCTTTCTGGGCTTTTTCTCCCAGATCGGACTGGGCGGCACGTTCGCTTCTCTTGTCTTCGCCCACGTCATCATCGTGATGCCCTATACGCTGAGATTGATTCTCGCAGCGGTAATGGGGCTGGATCGAGAGACAGAGCGAGCAGCCGTGTCATTGGGTGCCAGCGCTTTCACCAGCTTTCGGCGTATTACCCTGCCGCAGATGCTGCCCGGTATTGCCGGCGGCTGGATGCTGGCTTTCATTACCAGTTTCGACGAACTGACCATGACGGTATTCGTGGCGTCACCCAGCAACACGACGTTACCGGTCAAGATGTACAACTACATCGAACAGACCGTCGACCCTCTTCTTGCCTCGGTCTCCACGGTCATCATCGTGCTGACAGTGGCGTTCATGCTGGTGCTCGATCGTTTTTACGGGCTCGACCGCGTACTCAGCGGCAAAGGCTAGCGGCCCGGCGAAATCAACGACCGTCGTTAAGAGCGTCGGGGCAATTTTGAGTAGCGCTTTCAGGGCTAGGGAAACTCATGGCTAATTACGATTTTGCCGTTGTCGGCGGAGGCCTCGTGGGGAGCGCCATCGCCTATGGCTTGAGCGGTGCCGGACACTCCGTCGTGGTTCTCGACGAGGGAGACGTCGCGTACAGGGCGTCACGCGGGAATTTTGGACTGGTGTGGGTTCAGAGCAAGGGGCTGGGTATGCCCAACTACTCGGACTGGAGCCAAAGCTCATCGACACTCTGGCAGGAACTGGCGCCGGAGCTCGAAGCGCTCACTGGGATCGATGTCCAGCATCGCCGTCCGGGTGGCGTACATATCTGTCATACCGAGCAGGAGTGGCGAGAGCGTCGCCGCACGATGGAGAATCTGGCAGCGCAGACGTCGGGTCGGTTCCGGTTCGATATGCTGGATCACGCTGCGCTGGCTTCCCTGGTACCGGCGATCGGTGACGATGTGTTCGGTGCTTCGTGGACGGAGATGGATGGTCACGCCAACCCTCTCTACTTGTTGAGAGCATTGCATGCTGGCGTCCAAAAGCGAGGGGGGCACTATTGTACCGGTGGGCCCGTGCGCCGGGTTATTCGCGATGGTGAAAGCTTTCGGCTCGAGCGCGATGGCCAGAGCATCCGCTCGGAGCGCGTCATTCTGGCAGCAGGGCTTGGCAATCGAGAGCTTGCCAAACAGGTCGGGCTCGAGGCACCGCTGAGTCCTAATCGAGGCGAGGTGATGATCACCGAGCGCGTAGCACCGTTACTCGACATCCCCACCACGTATCTGCGCCAGACCGCTGAAGGTTCGCTTCAGATCGGCGATTCGCATGAAGACGTGGGGATGAACGACGGCACGCGAACGGAAGTGCTGGCGGAGATCGCTCAGCGAGCCTTGCGGGCGTTTCCTCGTCTGCGTGACGTTCGCATTGTACGCACCTGGGGCGCGCTACGGGTAATGACGCCGGACGGTTTTCCCATCTACCAAGCCTCCAAAACACATCCTGGAGCTTATCTGGCCTGCTGTCACAGCGGCGTCACGTTGGCGGCGGCTCATGCCATGCGTCTGGCCCCCTGGATTGCTGGCGGTGCCTCCCCTCAGGAGATCGTTCCACTCACAGCGGAGAGATTCGATGTTCGCGTACCTGAAACAGCCTGACGATCGCACCGAGAACGTCATCATCGACTACGAAGGCAAAGCGCTCTCGGCTAGAGCCGGCGATACCGTCGCGGCGGCGCTTTTAGCCTCTGGCGTTGACGTATTCCGCACCACGCCCGTCAGCCAGTCGCCCCGAGCGCCATGGTGCATGATGGGAGCCTGCTTCGACTGCCTCCTCGAAATCGACGGCGTGCCCAATCGTCAGGGATGTCAGGTCGTCGTCGCCCAAGGCATGAAAGTCGCTCACCAAAAAGGCGCCAGGAGGATCGACTCATGAAGCGTGTGCCGCTTGCGATCATCGGAGCCGGTCCCGCCGGTATGGCCGCCGCTGCGACCGCGACTCGCAAGGGTCTCGAGGTCGTGATTTTCGACGAACAGCCAGCGCCGGGCGGACAGATCTATAGGGCCCTGGAATCCACGCCGCTGCGTGACCCCGTGCTGCTTGGGAGCGATTACTGGCACGGCAGCGAACTGATCGATGCCCTACGGCGCGAGTCGATCGATTACCGCCCGGGGCACATGGTTTGGCAGTTGACCCGAGAAGGCGAGATCGGGGTAATAGCGGACGACATTGCTGAAGTGGTCGTTGCCGAACGGGTGATCCTTGCCACCGGTGCACAGGAGCGTCCGTTCCCTATTGCTGGCTGGACGCTTCCCGGTGTCATGGGAGCGGGGGCCGCTCAGGTTCTGCTGAAGACATCGGGCGTTGCCGCTCAGGCCCCCGTGGTACTCGCGGGTAGCGGGCCACTGTTGTATTTGGTCGCGGCACAGTACCTGCGCGCCGGCTCTCCGATCGAGGCAATTCTCGAGACAACGCCGCGAGGTAATTATCGACGCGCCATGACGTATGTCGGTGGGGCCGCACGGGGTTGGCGTTACCTTCAAAAGGGGTTGTCACTGCTGCGCGAGTTGAAACGTGCCGGCGTGCGCCACGTACGTGACGTCACCGCGCTGCGCGCGGTAGGCGAGGGAAGGCTTGCCGGCGTGGAGTGGCAGACGGGCGCCAAGCCCGGCATCTGGCAAGCCTGCGAAGCGACGACATTGCTGCTGCACCACGGCGTGATTCCGAATATCCAGATGACCCGCGCGCTGAGTGGGGAGCACGACTGGTCCGATCAGCAGCTTTGCTGGATACCACGTCGCGATAGTGACGGTCGCAGCGATATCGACGGTTTTTACGTTGCCGGCGACAGCGGTGGCGTCGGTGGTGCCCGTGTCGCTGAGACTCAAGGATCACTCGCTGCTCTTGCAGCGCTTGCTTCTCTTGATCACATCGACACGCCTACCTTCGAGCGAGAGGCGCAGCCGCTGCGGCGCGCTCTGGCGTCGGAATCGGCCATTCGACCTTTCCTGGACACGCTCTACCGCCCCGCCGACACGTGGCGCCATCCGAGTGATGACGTCGTGGTTTGTCGCTGTGAGGAAGTGACCGCCGGTGAAATCAGGCGCGTGGCAAAGCTAGGCTGCTCGGGTCCCAATCAGATGAAATCGTTTACCCGCTGCGGCATGGGGCCGTGTCAGGGCCGCATGTGTGGCGTGACGGTGAGCGAACTGCTTGCCCGAGAGAGCGGCCAGAGCGTCGAGGCCACCGGCTACTATAGGCTACGTCCACCGTTCAAGCCGATCACGCTGGGGCAACTGGCAAGCGCTGCCGAGCCGGCTGAAAAAGCGCACCGGAGCGAGACAGAAGTTTCGTGACCACTCAAGTACTGATCGTCGGCGGGGGGTTGCACGGTGCCGCCGCCGCTACGCATCTGTCCCGCTGTGGATTTCGGGTCACGGTGATCGAAAAGAACTACGCCGGGCGTCATGCCTCTGGCGTCAATGCCGGGGGCGTTCGGCGCCTGGGTCGCCATCCGGCCGAGATCCCGCTGTCGGTGGCAGCACTCGAGCGCTGGCAACGGTTAAACGAGATCGTTGGCGATGATGGCCAGTTTCGAGCATGCGGGCAGATCAAGGTTGCCGAAAGTGAGCAAGAGCTTGCCGAGCTCGAGCGGCGGGCGGCCGAGGTACGGGCGTTGGGATTCGATCACGAGTCGATGATCACTCGATGCGAGCTCAGGCGTCGGCTCCCGGCTCTTGCGGCTCACTGCACCGGCGCGCTGGTCTGCGACGATGACGGTGCTGCCAACCCTTATCGGACTCTGACCGCCTGGCGGCGCCAGTCACAGCGCAACGGTGCGCGGTGGCTCGAGGGCACCCGCGTCGTGAACGTGATTCCCGAGGCGAAGGGTTGGCGTGTGGAGACGGATCACACTCAGGGCATCTCGCTGCGCGGCGATTGGCTGATCAACTGTGCCGGCGGTTGGGCCGGCGAGCTCTGCCACTGGTTGGGCGAGCGGGTCGAGATGGTACCGAAAGCACTGATGATGACGATTACCGAACGTGTCGCGCCTTTTCTCGAACCCGTCGTGGGATGTGCCGGTCGGGCACTCTCTTTCAAGCAGATGGAAAATGGCACGGTCATGATCGGTGGCGGTTTGACCGGCGCCATCGATACCCGCGGCGAGCTGGCCGACGTTCGCCTTGCCCGGTTGGCCGAGAACATCAAGACCGCCGTCGACCTGTTCCCCTTCATGAGAGACGTTCGCGTGGTGCGCACCTGGGCAGGCATAGAGGGTGTTACGGCGGACGCGATTCCTGTGCTGGGGCGAAGCGCCCGGCATGACCGTTTGATTCATTCGTTCGGCTACTCCGCTCACGGTTTCCAGCTTTCGGCCATAACCGGTGAGATAGTCAGAGATTTGGCCCTGGAGCGCGAGCCCGGGTTGCCCATCACACCTTTCGATATCGAGCGGTTTCGCGCCCGGCATTGCGACTCGACGCCTCTCCAGGCACCGAGTTCTTCCCGCGACGGTTAGCGCCGTCGCTTTTACCATGACCTACCCAATAGAGAACTTTCATGAGCCATATCCAACGTTATATTCAGACTCCCATCATGCATCGTGTCGTCGAGGCCAACGGCTTTCTCTTTCTGGGCGGCATCGTCGCCGACGATCGCTCCAAGGATATGTCGGGCCAGACTCAGGAAATTCTGGAGAAAATCGAGACGTATCTTGCCGAAGCCGGTTCCGATAAGAGCAAAATCGTCTCCGCGACACTCTATGCCACCGATATGGAGCAAAAGGACGCCATGAACGACGTCTGGAAGGCGTGGCTCGATCCGGCTGCGCTGCCGGCCAGGGCAACGTTGGGCGTAAGCGAGCTGGCCCCTGGAGCACTCTTGGAAGTGGTTGTCACCGCGGTGAAATAGCCGTGGTGCCCCGTAGCGATATCTAGTCGCGGGGCGTCGCTCTCGCCGCGTCCACCAGAGCGCTGATCAGGCGCTGCTGCGAGCGGGTGAAGAGCAAAAACTCCGGATGCCACTGCACGCCGATCAGAAAAGGGTGGTTCTCGCTCTCGATCGCCTGAACCAGATCATCGCGGTCGCGGGCGACGATCTTCAAGCCCTCGCCGGGACGGTCGACCGCCTGATGATGGAGGCTGTTCACCTGGCAGTAGCGGCGATTGAGAATGTCGGCCAGTCGACTGAAAGGCTCGATCTCCACGTGTTTCCGCGGCAGCACGGTGCGGCGGTTGCGAATGTGGCGATAGGCGGTCTGAATGTCGCCGATCAGGCTGCCGCCGCAGTGAATGTTGATCATCTGCGCGCCGCGACAGATCCCCAGGATGGGCGTTCGCCGCGGCAGATAGTGCGTCAGCAGCGCGAGCTCGAACTCGTCGCGCGCGGGATCGATGCGTACGTCGAGCTGCATCTCGCCGCCGTAGCGAGTCGCGCCGATATCGTCGCCGCCGCCGATCACCAGCCCGTCGAGCTCTCGCGTCGGCGGGCGCGACGGCGACAGCCGCACCGGCCGTCCGCCGGCGCGCCACACGGAGACCCAGTCGCACCACCATGCCAGGCGGCTCTTGTGATCCGAGGTAGTGATGCCGATGAGCGGTCGCGCACCGGTCGGTGTCGACGTCATCGGTCGTGCATCCAGTGGCGAAGCGAGTCCAGCCAGCGGTTGAGCGTCGGCTGGGCCAGGTGCTCACGGTAGGCGCCGCTGCGCTCGGCGAGCCGCACCGGGTCGGCGGCGAGGCGCTCGACCTCGACCCAGCGGTTCCACTCCACGCCAACGCCCCACTCGGGATCGGACAGCGACGCGTTGGGCAGGCGATAGTGATAGGTGGGGCGCGGCTTGACCAGCGTTTCGCGTAGCAGCGGATTGCGGTGATCCGGTCGCAGCCAGGCGAACAGTGGCAGCAGATCGAGCTCGCGATTGCGCGTCGGGTTGGCGATCAGGTAGTCGTCGATCAGCGCATCGAGCGTGGGGGCGTAGTCCGGCGCGAGCACCTTGGCGGCGTATTCCGAGTGGAACGGCCGCGTGTGGGGCAGCACGTCGCGCGTGACGTCGACGACGATCTGATGGCGCAGCCAGTCCGCCAGGATCAGATAGGCGCGAAGATGCGCGAGCACGCTTTCCACGTCGCCGCCGGGGATTTCGGCGTTGAGATGCAGGCCGAACCCGTACATCAGGCTTGCATCCGTGCCCTCGGCACCGTGGCGTCTCAGCGCATCGAAGAGTTCGTCGATGCGGTCGAGCTCGTGCCACGGCAGCGGCGGGCAGACGATCTCCGTCGGCACCAGCCCGGCCACCATGTCGCCAAGCCACTCGCGGGTGCGCGAATGCAGGCTGGCACGCAGGTGTTCGCCCATGCCCGGCGGCTGGCCGTCGCTCTCGCGCATGCGTTCGAGCAGCGTCTCGTCGGGGTGGACGTACTTGCTGTCGAGTTCGACGTGGAACGTGCCCCAGGGCGTATCGGTGACGCTCAGACGATGGGCGCTGTGCTGGGTCACGGTGCCGCCGAACGTCATTTCGACCAGACGTGCGGCCTGGATCGGACCGACGCCGGCGAACTCGATCTCGACGCCGACCTTGCGCGGCTCGCCGCTGGCGCTGTCGGGAATGGCTGGGGGAAGCAGGGACACGGAGGGCTCCTTGTCGGCACTGGCCGTCTCGACGGTGAAGGCACTCGGCGGCGGCGACTCGACGTTGTCAGAGCGTGAATTCATCCGGCTAGGTTAACACCGCCCGCCGGGTTTGGCCGACAGGCTTTCGCCTCGCCCGGCCATCAGCCGCCGTGCATCAGCACGACGCCGAGCAGAATGAGCGCGCCGGCGACCAGCCGCGTGCGGCGCAGCGGCTCGTCGAGCCAGAGCATGCCGATGGCGATGGCGAAGAGCACGCTGGTCTCGCGCAATGCCGCCACCAGGGCGATGGGCGCCTGGGTCATGGCCCAGATGGTGATGCCGTAGGCCCCCATCGATAGCGCCCCGCCGATCAGACCGACCCGCCAGTGCGACCCCAGCTGGCGAAGCGAGCCGGCGCCGCGCAGTCCGACCAGCACCAGCAGCATGCCGGCGCCGTCGAGCAGAAAGAGCCACACCACGTAGCTTGCGGCGTCCCCGTTCTCGCGGGCGCCGCTGCCGTCGGCGAGGGTATAGCCGGCGATGAACAGTGAGGTGATCAGCGCATTGGCAAGCGACGCCAGTTCGAGCCGGTGGCGGCTGCCGCCGCCGAAGGCCATGCAGACCACCCCCAGGATCAGCACCGCGATACCCACGAATCCCAGTGCGCTCGGCTGTTCGGCGAGCGCGAACAGACCGACGAGCGTGACCAGCAGCGGCGCGCAGCCCCGGGCGATGGGGTAGACCTGGCCCAGATCGCCGACGCGGTAGGCGCGGACCAGAAAGACGTTGTAGCCCACGTGCAGCAGCGCGGAGAGCGCAAGCCACGGCCAGGTCGCCGGCGTCGGGGGCGCAACGAAGCCGACGGCACCGAGCGCGATCACTCCGCAGGCCGCCTGAATCAGCGACATGCTCAGCAGACGATCGAGGCCAACCTTGACCAGCGCGTTCCAGCTCGCGTGCATCAGCGCGCCGGCGAGAACGGCGAGGAAGACGGGCGTGGTCAATGGCGCTCCTGGATCGGGATGGGCGGGCGAGACGGGCGGACAAAATAGGCGGACCGCGGCAACGCGAGCCTGCCATCCTAGCGTCGTCTCGCGCGAGACGTCGACGGCGAGTGATCGTCGACGGCGGCCACGGTAGGATGGCGCCTCGAACCCGACGAGCCCGGAGAGCGGATGTTCAGCGTCCTGCATGCCAATCACCTGGAGGATCTGCGCGACCTGTCGCTGGCGCTGATGCAGCGCCAGCGGCTCGCTCCGCTGACCCCCGAGACCTACCTGGTCCAGTCCAACGGCATGGCGCAGTGGCTGCGGCTGTCGCTGGCGGAGGCCGACGGCGTCGCCGCCTCGGTGGACTTTCCGCTGCCGTCGAGCTTCGTCTGGCGGGCGTATCGCGCCGTGCTCGAGCATCACGGCGAAACGATCCCGCTGCAGTCGCCCTTCGACAAGCGCCCGCTGGCCTGGCGTATCCTGCGCCTGCTCGATGTCCTGATCGCCCGCGACCCCGATACCTTCGCACCGCTCGCGCACTACTTGTCTGCCGGCGATCCGGCGGCCGCCGGTCCGGTGGCCGGCACTCCGGTGGCCGGTGATTCGTCGAACGGCGACGCCATGGCGAGCAGGTCCGTGGCGGCGGATACCACCGCCGCCGCCCTCGACGAGCAGGCCGAGCGCCAGCGCTGGCAGCTGGCGGAGCGTCTCGCCGATCTCTTCGATCAGTACCTCAACTACCGTCCGGACTGGCTGGCGGCGTGGGAGGCGGGAGAGACGGCGCCGACGGATCTCGCCGCCGATCAGCGCTGGCAGCCGGCGCTGTGGCGCGCGCTGCTCGAGGACGCCGACAGCGAGGCCCGGGAGCATCATCGCGCCCGACTGCACGGGCGCTTCGTCACCGCCGCCCGTGGCCTCGAGACACGCCCGGCGGATCTACCGCCGCGGGTCTACGTCTTCGGTATCTCGACGCTGCCGGCGCAGACGCTGGAGGCGCTGCACGCGCTCTCCGGGGTGATCGACGTCTACCTGATGATCACCAATCCGTGTCGGCACTACTGGGGCGACATCGTGTCCGACCGCGAAGCGATCAAACGGGCGGGGCGACTCTCCGCCCAGGCGCTGGCGCGTCAGCAGACACGCCACCCCGAGGCGCCCCAGCTTGCCGCCCTCGACGAGCAGGCGCTGCATCTTCAGGCCAACCCGCTGCTGGCGGCGTGGGGCGCCCAGGGGCGCGACTTCATCGTCGGGCTCTACGAGTTCGAGAGTCAGGACGGCGGCTTCGATCTGGAGACGGATCTCTTCCGCGACCCGATCCTGGACGACGCCACGCCCTCGGCCCCTGCGCTGCTGCACCAGATCCAGCAGGACATCCTCGATCTGGTCCACCCCGGCGAGCGGGCGCGGGAGACGGGCGAGCGCCGCGCCATCGCCGTCGACGACGCCTCGCTCTCGCTCTACCGCGTGCACTCGCCGCTGCGGGAAGTCGAAGTCCTCCACGACCGCCTGCTCGACGCCTTCGAGCAGGCGAGCCGGGAAGGCCAGCCGCTGCGCCCGCGAGACGTGCTGGTGATGGTGCCGGAGATCGACGTCTACGCCCCCTTCATCGAAGCGGTGTTCGGCCAGCTGCCGCCGAGCGACCCGCGCCACATTCCGTTCACCATCGCCGACCAGGTGGCGAGCGAGACCCACCCGCTGATGGTCCTGGTGCTCTCGCTGCTGGAGCTGCCGGAGCGCCGCCTCGGCGTCAGCGAGCTGCTCGATGCCCTCGACGTGCCGGCATTTCGCGCCCGTTTCGGCATCGAGGAGCGGGAGCTGCCCCGCGTACGCCAGTGGCTCGCCGAGAGCGGCGTGCGCTGGGGGCTCTCCGGCGATCATCGCGCCGCGCTCGGTTTCCCCGCCCTGCACGCGAACAGCTGGGCCTTCGGGCTGGAGCGCATGCTGCTGGGGTATTCCACCGGCCCGCTGCCGCCGGGAGGCGGCGATTCCACCGGCCCGCTATCGGCGGGGGAGGCCAGCGAGTGCCAGGCGACGAACGAGCGCGGCTGGCAGTTCGACGCCATCGTGCCATTCGATGAGGTGGGCGGGCTGGAAGCGGATCTCGCCGGGCGCCTCGCCGAGCTGATCCACGTGGTGGAGGGGCAGTGCCGGGCGCTCGACGCGCCGGGAACGCCGCAGGCGTGGCTCGGCCGGCTGCGCACGCTGCTCGACGCGGTCTTCCAGCCGACGGCGCTGGACGAGCACGACGTGCTGGCCCGGGTCGATCAGGCGCTGTCGCGCTGGCAGGGCAGCTGCGAGCTGGCCGCTTTCGACACCCCGATCGGGCTGGCCGTGGTGCGCGATGCGCTCAAGGCGGAGCTCGACGAGGGCGGCCTGGCGCAGCGATTTCTCTCCGGCAAGGTCAATTTCGCCACCCTGATGCCGATGCGCGCGATTCCGTTTCGCCAGGTCTATCTGCTCGGCATGAACGACGGTGCCTATCCGCGCACCCGTCAGCCTCAGGACTTCGACCTGATGGCGCAGCGCCCGCGCCCGGGAGACCGCTCACGGCGTGACGACGACCGCTATCTGCTGCTGGAGGCGCTGCTCTCCGCCCGGGAGCGCATCACCTTGTCCTGGGTCGGTTTCGATCAGCGCGACAACACCCCGCGCCCGCCGTCGGTGCTGATCGGCGAGCTGCTGGACATGCTCGAGCAGGGCTACGCGCCCGACGACATGCCCGCGGGGGCGGAGATCGAGGCTGCGCTCGCCGCTCGGCTGATCGAGACCCATCCGCTGCAGCCGTTCTCCCGGCGCTATTTTCTCGCCTCCGACCCGCGCTTCACCTTCGATGCGAGCTGGGAGGCGCTGCATCGGCCCATCGCCGAGACGGACGTCGACGGGGGCGCCGACGCGGCGAACCGCGCCGCCGAGCCGACCCCGAGCGCCCCGGCGGAGGCGCTCGATATCGCCGATCTCACGCGCGCCCTGCGCCGGCCCTGGAGCGTCTATCTCGCCCGCCTCGGCGTGCGTTTCCAGGACGCCGAAGTGCCCGACGAGGACAGCGAGCCGTTCGTGCTCGATGCGCTCGAGGACCACACGCTCAAGCGCGAGCTGCTAGACGCCGGGCGCCGCGGCGAAGCGCTGACGGTGATGGCCGAACGGCTGCGGCTGGCGGGTCGGCTGCCGGCGGCCGGCTTTGGCCTTGCCACCATCGAGGCGCCGCTGAAGCGCCTCGAGACCCAGCTTGCGAGCTTTCGCGACCTCACCGCCGATCTCGACCCCTGCGAACCGACAGTGCTGCGTTTCATGGCGCCGGCGACGGCGAAGACCCCGGCGCTGACGCTGGAGTCGCGTATCGACGGCCTGTTTCAGGACGGCACGACCGAACAGGGTGACGCCACCTTCGCCTTGGTCACCCTGGAGACGAGCCATTTCGGCCACTTCCAGACCGGTCAGCGCGGCCAAGAGCGTGAGAGCGCCGGCCCCTGGAAGAAACTGGGCAAGCCGCACCGGCTCTACTCGGGCTATTGTCGCTGGCTGCTGGTCAACGCCGCCGGCGAGGCGCCGTGTCGCTGGACGGCACTGTTCGAGGATCGCTGGCTCGAGTTTCCTGCGCTAGGCCGGCAGGCGGCGCGGGCGTCGCTCGCGAACTGGCTGGGGCGCTGGTGGGAGGCGTACCGTCGACCGCTGCCAGCGGTCAGCGAGCTGACCAAAACGCTCTGGGCGGAGTGCGACCGCGAGGCGCTCGCCGCCACCGAACGCGGCGAGCCGCTCGAGCCCGCTCTGCGCGACAAGCTCGCCGCCGAGTTCGAGTCCGGCGGGTATCAGCGTGCCTCCGTGATCCAGCGCGAGGGCGGGCTCGGCCAGCTATGGCGCGACTTCGACGCCTTCGACGCGGCCGACGGCGTGGCCGAAACGGTACGCCACTATCAGCCGTTTCTCGACGCGCTGCTCGGCGCCTCTCAGCGACGTCACCGCGCCGGCGAAGGAGGCCGCTCATGACACCTTCGCAAACTCTCGACGAGACGATGAACGACAGCGCCACGATACCGCCGCCGGCAGGCAGCGATGGGGCCATCGACCCCGGTGTCGTGCCGCTGGCTCTCGATACCCTGCCGCTGACCGGCGAGCATCTGATCGAGGCGAGCGCCGGTACCGGCAAGACCTTTACGCTGGCCGCGCTCTACGTGCGGCTGGTGCTCGGCCCGCAACCGGGTCGGGAGACGCTGGATTTTCCGCGTGCGCTGACGCCGCCGGAAATCCTCGTGGTGACGTTCACCGAAGCCGCCACCGCCGAGCTTCGCGGGCGGATTCGCGCCCGCCTGAAGCAGGCGCGGGCGTGGCTTCTGGCAAGCGCCGAGGCTCGCGACGACGCCGTGCTGGAGACGCTGCTCGCACCGCTGGCAACGGCGGGCGAGAGCGCGTGCCGCGACGGCGCCCGGCGGCTCGATCAGGCCGCGCGGCTGATGGATGAAGCGGCGATCTTCACCATCCACGGTTTCTGTCAGCGCATGCTGACCCGCCACGCCTTCGACGCCGGGGCGCGCTTCTCGGCCGAGCTGCTGCAGGACGGTCGCACACTGCTCGCGCAGACCGTGGCGGACTACTGGCGCCGCGAGTTCTATCCGCTCGACGAACGCTGGCAGCGCCAGATCCGCGCTGCCTGGAGCGGGCCGGAAGCGCTGGAAGTGGCGCTGCGGCCGCTGCTGAAGGACGGCCGGCCCGAGCCGCTGCTCCTCGCCGGCGAGCGCGTCGACGCGCCGACGGATCTGGCTGCGCTCTTCGCCGGTCTCGAGCGCGAATTAGAAGCCCGGCAGGCCCTCGAGTCGGCGCTCGTCGAACATTGGGACCGCCAGGCGATCGAGGCGGAGATGGCCGCAGCGTTCGACGCCGATGCCCTCAAGAAGAACAGCTACAAGCGCGAGGAGCTCGATTCGCGGCTGGCGAGCGTCGAGACCTGGCTCGAGCAGGGTGTGTTCGATGCCGCTGATGAGGTCACCGACAGCAGCGGGCGCTTCTGGCTCTCTCAGACGAAGCTCGAGGGGGCGACCAAGAAAGGGTGTGCCACGCCGACGCATCCGTTCTTTGCCGCGCTGGATCGGCTGAGCGAGACCGCCACGCCGTTCGATGCCATTCGCGACCGGGTGCTGGTCCACGCCCGCGACCGCATCGCGCAAGCGTTCGCCGCCGAGAAGCGCCGGCGCGGGCTGTGGGAGTTCGCGGATCTCCTCAACGATCTGGATGCCGCGCTGGCGCCCCCCACGACCAACGAAACGGGCGCGGCGAACGACACGGGCGCGGCCCGGCGGCTCGCCGGGCGCATCCGCGCCGAACTGCCGGTGGCGCTGATCGACGAGTTCCAGGATACCGACCCGGTGCAGTACCGCATCTTCTCGCGCATCTATCGCGAGTCGCCGACGCTCGCGGTCGAGCCTCAGCCCCCGACCGAGGCGTCGCGCCCGCCCACGGCGATGCTGATGATCGGCGACCCCAAGCAGGCGATCTACGCCTTCCGCGGCGCCGATATCGATACCTATCTGCGCGCGCGGCGCGCGACCCCGAGCCGCTTCACCCTGATGCGCAACTTTCGCTCCAGCGAGGCGATGGTCGCGGCGACCAATGCGCTTTTCGGCGGCCATCCACAGCCCTTCGGCAGCGACGAGATCCCTTTCGTGGAAGTCCAGGCGCGGGCCAAGGCGACCCGGCTGGTGGCCGCGGACGGCAGCCACGTTGCGGCGCTGGGCACCTGGTGGCCGGACAGCGAGCGCCGTGGCCAGGGCGAGTATCAGGCCGAGATGGCTTCGGCGACCCGGGGCGAAGTGCAGCGCCTGCTCGAGGGGGCGTGGCACTTCGAGCGCGATGTCGACGGCGACGCCGCCAGCGATGGCATTGCCGATGGCACCCGCGAGCGCACGCCGGTACGCCCGGCGGACATCGCCATTCTGGTGCGCAACGGCGCCGAGGCGCTCAAGGTGCGCCGGGCGCTGGCCGAGGGCGGTATCCGCAGCGTCTATCTCAGCGAGCGCTCCAGCGTCTTCGACACGCCCCAGGCGTTCGAGCTGCTGCAGCTGTTCGAGGCGGTGGCCGCGCCGCGCCAGGATGCTCGCCTGAAGGCCGCACTCGCCTGCAATCTGCTCAACGACAGCCCCTGCGATCTGGCCCCGCTGCTCGCCGACGAGATTCGCTGGGAGCGGGAAGTCGAGCGGTTCGGCGATTATCAGCGCCAGTGGCAGCGGCGCGGACTGCTGCCGATGCTGCGCACGGTGATGCGCGATTTTCGCGTCGCCGAGCGGCTCGCCCGTCGCCCGGACGGCGAGCGCGCGCTCACCGATCTGCTGCATCTGGGGGAGCTTGCGCAGAACGCCCAGCAGCATCTCGATGGCGAGCAGGCGCTGCTGCGCTGGTGGCACCGGGCGCTGGAGGCGGGCGTCGAGACGCTCGACAGCCAGGCCCTGAGCCAGCGCCTGGAGAGCGACGAGGATCTGGTGCGAGTGATCACGGTGCACAAGTCCAAGGGGCTCGAGTATCCCATCGTGCTGCTGCCGTTCGCCTGCTCCTATCGCCCCGCGGAGCCGGATCGCCAGAGCGGGTTGCTCGCCCTGCGCGCGCCGCACGGCGAGGGCAGCGTGATGGTCGCCGATCCCACCGAGGCGCAGAAGCAGCAGGCCGAGCTCGCCCGGCTCGACGAGGACGTGCGGCTGCTCTACGTCGCGCTCACCCGCGCTGCCTTTGCCTGCCGCCTCGGGGTCGCGCATGTCGCCCGCGGGCGCAGCCGCGCGGGCTCGATGCACGAGACCGCGCTGGGGCGGCTGCTCGGCAGTGACGCCACCGACGATGGCGAAGCGCTGAGGGCGCGACTGGGCGCCGCCGAGCACGCCGGCTGGCTTGCGGTGGTCGAGCCGCCGGCAGTTCCCGACCACCGCCTGCGGCTCGAGACGGCGCGCGCCGAGATCCAGCCCGCACGGCGCTTTCGCGGCGAGATCGACGACGACTGGTGGATCGCCTCCTACACCTCGCTGATCAGCGATGCCCGGCGCACGGTGGGCGACGGGCTCGCCGCCGGGGAGGATCTGCCGGCGACGCTCGACGTCGAGGTGAGTCGCGAGCGCGACCCGGTACCTCGGCCGCGCATTCGCTCGCTGATCGACTTTCCCCGCGGGCCGCGCCCCGGCACCTTTCTTCACGGTCTGCTCGAGCGCCTCGAACTCGGGCGACTGGGGGAAGCCGCCTACGCCGAGACGCTCGCGCGCGAGATACCGCGGCGCCTGGCGCTCGCCGGCTTCGACGCCGACTGGGCGCCGATCGTCACCGAGTCGCTGACCCAACGGCTGCGCCGGCCGCTGCTGGTGGACGGGGGCGCGGCAGTGACGCTCGATGCGCTGAACGCCTGGAAGGCGGAACTCGAGTTCTGGCTACCGGCAACGGCGGCCTGGAGCGAGCCGCTGGATCGATTGGTGACGCGTCTTGAGCCACTGCCGGGGCAACGGCCGCGGCTCGCCCCGCGCAAGCTCAACGGCATGCTCAAGGGTTACATCGACCTGGTGTTCGAGGTGCATGGGCGCTGGTACGTGCTCGACTGGAAGTCCAACCATCTGGGCGATACGCCGGCGGACTACGTCGGCGAGCGTCTGGCCGCGGCGATGGTCGATCACCGCTACGACCTGCAGTACGTGCTCTACGTGCTGGCGCTGCACCGGCTACTCAAGTCCCGGCTGGAAGATTACGACTACGACCGCCACGTGGGCGGCGCCTGCTACGTCTTTCTGCGCGGCTTCTGCGCCGCCGAGCCGGAAGAGGCGCTTCAAGCCCCCGAAACCGCGCCGGAGAGCTCTCTACAGGCGCCCGAAGCGGCGCCAAGCGCTTCTCTTCAGGCCTCCGAAACCGTGCCGGAGAGCTCTCTACAGGCGCCCGAAACCGCACCGAAAAGCCCTCCTCAGGCGCCAGAGGCCGCGCCGGGCGTGTTTTACCGCCGGCCGTCGCGGGCCCTGATCGAGGCGCTGGATGCCTGGCTCGACGGCGACGAGGCGCCGGCGCGTGCGCTGCTCGCCCAGACGACGCCAAAGGCGATGACGCAGGAGAAAACGACATGAGCCGACGTCGCGAGACGCCGCCGGACGCCACCCCGCAGCTGGGGCTGGCGCTGGACAACGATAGCGACGGCGAGCAGACCACGGATGGGGCCCACGCTGAGCGCGATTCCCAGACGCCGCCCGCCACGCCGGAGCGCCGGACATCGGTCGCCACGCCGGAGCGCCAGACATCGGTCGCCACGCCGGAGCGCCAGACATCGGTCGCCACGCTGGATCGCCAGAACCTGTTCGCCACGCTGGCACTCTGGGTCGAACTCGGCTGGCTGCGCCAGCTCGATCGCCACTTCGCGATCTTTCTCGCCGAACACGACGCGAACGCGTCGCCGCTGGTTCTGCTCGCCGCGGTGCTGGTGAGCCATCAGGCGGGGCGCGGCCACGTCTGCCTGTCGCTGACGCGGGCGCTGGCCGCGCCCCATAGCGCGCTCTCCCTGCCACCGCTCGACGGCGGGCGGGAGCCCGATCAGCCGATCACGCTTCCCGAGACGCTGCTGGCGGACGTGACGCGCGAACGCTGGATCGCTGCGCTTGACGACTCGCGGCTGGTCGTCCTAGCGGCGCACGCCACGGGGGGTGCGACACCGCTGGTGCGCGACGGCGAGCGGCTCTATCTGCGCCGCTACTGGCAGGCGGAGGCGGGCGTGGCCCGGCGGCTGGGCGAGCGTCTCGAGCACCCGCTCCCAGTCGAGCCGGCGATGGCCGATCGGCTGGCGGCACTCTTCGCCGGTAACGTCGTTGAGGCCGGCGAACCGGACTGGCAGCGTCTCGCCTGCGCCCTGGCGCTGCGTCAGCGGCTGACGGTGATCTCCGGCGGCCCCGGTACCGGCAAGACGACCACGGTGACTCGGCTGCTGGCGCTGCTGCAGCAGCAGGCGCTCGACGGCGGCGGGGAGGCGCTACGGATTCGCCTGGCCGCGCCGACGGGCAAGGCGGCAGCGAGGCTTTCCGAGTCCATCACCGGGGCGGTGAGCCGGCTCGACGTCGAGGCGCCGGTGCGCGAGGCGATACCGCGGGAGGCGCAGACGCTTCACCGGCTGTTGGGCGCGCGTCCCGACACGCGCCACTTTCGCCACCACGCCGAGCGGCCGTTGAGTCTCGATCTGCTGGTGGTGGACGAGGCCTCGATGGTCGATCTGGAGGTGATGGCCGCGCTGCTCGCGGCGCTACCGCCGGCGGCACGTCTCATCCTGCTGGGGGACAAGGATCAGCTCGCCTCGGTGGAGGCGGGCTCGGTACTGGGGGATCTCTGCGAGGGGGCCGTAGGGAGCGGGGGATCGGACGCTGCCCTCGGCTACTCCACGCCGCTACGAGACTATCTCGAGACGATGACCGGCGATTCGCTGCCCGCGCTGCCCGCCAATGCGCTGTCGGATCATGTCGCCATGCTGCGGCGCAGTTTCCGCTTTCGTGCCGACAGCGGCATCGGTGCGCTGGCCCGGGCGGCGAACGCCGGCGATGGGCGGTCGTTCGTTGCGTCTCTCGACGCCGGATTCGATGACATCGCCACGCTCGACGTCGACGGCGCCGCCTTCGAGCGAGCGGTGGTTGCGGGCTATCGTGCCCTCTTCGACGCCCTCGAAGGCGGGGCGGAACCGGCGACGCTGCTCGCACTGCAGGGGCGTTTTCAGGTGCTCTGCGCGCTGCGACGGGGCGCCTGGGGCGTGGAGGGGCTCAACGAACGCATCGCCCGCGCCCTGCAGCGCCAGGGTTGGCTCGAGCGGGTCGACGGCTGGTACGCCGGTCGCCCTGTGATGGTGACCCATAACGACCCGCAGCTCGGTCTCTACAACGGCGATCTGGGCCTGGCGCTCAACGACGCCGAGGGCCGCCTGCGGGTCTGCTTCCCCCACGGCGACGGCATTCGCCAGGTGCTGCCGTCACGACTCGACGCCGCGACCACGGCGTTCGCGATGACGGTGCACAAGTCCCAGGGCTCCGAGTTCGATCACGTACTCTTCGTCCTGCCGGCGCGGGCCAATCCGATCGTCACCCGCGAGCTGATCTATACCGGGGTGACGCGAGCGAAAGACCGGCTGACGCTGGGGCTCTCCCGAGGCGAGCGCGGGACCGCCATGCTTCAGGATGCGGTGGCGCGACAGGTGCTGCGCGAAAGTGCCATCGCCGAGCGGCTGCTCGCCGATGCCGAGCATCGGGCCGAGGCGAGGTTCGATGACACTGCAGGTCAGACACGAGGAGACGCACGATGAGCCATGCCGCTTCGACACCGGGAATCCATCACTGGCAGTCGCTGACCGGCCCGGAACTCGCAGCACTCGCCGACGAGACGACGGTGGCGGTGCTGCCGCTGGCGGCGATCGAGCAGCACGGCGCGCACCTGCCGCTCTCCACCGATCTAGATATCGGCAACGGCCTGCTGGCGGCGGCGCTGACGCGGGTCGATCCGGCGTCGCGCGTGGTGGTCCTGCCGCCGCTGGCGCTGGGGGCGAGTCTCGAACACACCGGGTTCGCGGGGACGCTGAGCCTCTCGCCGGAGGCGGCCATCGGGGTGATCGAATCCCTCGGCGAGGCGGTGCACCGCGCCGGCATTCGCCGGCTGGTACTGTTCAACAGCCACGGGGGCAACAAGGCGGTGATCGACCTCGCCGCGCTCAAGCTGCGCGCCGCCCACGCCATGCTGGTGGTCAAGGCGAACTACTTTCGCTTCGCCCCGCCGGTCGACGCGCTGCCCGCCGAGGAGCTGCGCCACGGCCTTCATGGCGGGGCGCTGGAAACGTCGATGATGCTCCATCTGGCACCGGAGAAGGTCCGACGCGAGCATCTCGTGGATGCGGTTTCCGAAGGCCGGACGCGTGAGGCCGCCGGGTCGACGCTGGGTCCGGAAGGAGACGCGGGCTACGCCTGGATGGCGCAGGACCTGCATTCGAGCGGAGTGACGGGCAACGCCCGGCTGGCCGACGCCGACATCGGTCGGCGCCTGGTCGCGCACTTCGCCGCCCGGCTGGCGGCGGTGATCGATGAGGCCGGGCGGTTCGATCTCGCCACGCTGCGCTGATCGTCACCGTTCGCTCTGCCCAACGACGAAGGCCTCCCGCCGGTGTGTTGTCGGCGAGAGGCCTTCGTCATTCGGCGTCGAGACGAGTCGGCGCGGATGTCCTTCGATCCCGGTGCCCTTCGCTGAAGTGGTGCCCTTCGCTGAAGTGGCCGCCTGGCGGTCATCGACCGAGACTGGACGGGCAAGTCGCGCTCAGCGGGCGAAGGGACGCTTGAGCGAGGTGAGTTCGGCTTCGCCCTCCTGCTCCAGCACTTCCTCCAGCCAGTGCCCGGCGCGTTTGGCCTTGGCATCCAGATAGCGTCGGTTCTGCTCGGTGAGCTTGCCGTAGACGCCGCGCCGATTGACCACCTCGACGCCACCCTGGTCCATCGCGGCGATCTTCTCGGGGTTGTTGGTCAGAAGCTCGATGCGAGTGACCTCGAGCTGCTCGAGCATCTCGAGGGCGACGCCGTAGGTGCGCTCGTCGTCGCCGAAACCGAGCACGTGATCGGCGTCCATCGTATCCAGCCCGCCGTCCTGCAGGGTGTAGGCGCGCAGCTTGTTGGCAAGTCCGATGCCGCGGCCCTCCTGAGCGAGATAGAGCAGCACGCCGCCGCCGCGCTCGTCGATGGCGCGAACGCTCTCGCGAAGCTGTTCGCCGCAGTCGCAGCGCAGACTGCCGAAGAGATCGCCGGTGAGACACGCCGAGTGCAGGCGTACCGGCACGGCATCGTGCCACGTCTCGCGGTCGCCGATGACGATGGCGATATGTTCGCGCATGCCGTCGGCCTCGCGAAACATCACAAAGCGCGCCCGCTCGGCGTGGGAGAGCGGGATCTCCGCCTCGCTGGTGCGTTTGAGAAAGCGCGACTGCGCCGCGTCGTAGGCGGCGATCTGCGCAAGCGGCACCGCGAGCACGGTCCCCTCACTGACCAGCGATTCGACCCGATCCCGCTTGGCCTCGCTGACCTCGGCGACGACGGCGGCGGGAATCAGCAGGCCGATGCGCATCAGGTCGAGAGCGGCTTCATGGCGCGGGTCTGCCGTATGCAGCGCGACGTTGGCGGGGAGCGACGCCGCCTCCTCGCAGGCCCAGGCGACGAGCTCCTCGGCGTGATTCGCCGCTGCGACCGGAAGCAGGGCGGCCGGGGTCTCGATCTCGCGATCGAGTCGCGTCAGGCGGTGACGGGTGAGCGCGAGTGCCGGCGGCGTGCCGCCGAGTGCCTCCAGCGCCGCCAGCGCGTCGTCGTCGCAGCCCTCCAGCGGATGGACCAGCAGGTCGCTGGCGGCGTCGCGGATCAGTATCGGAAGGCCGCGGCGCAAATCGAAGATGGCGCGTTCTACCTGTCGCATATGGATCTCCTGCCTTGTCGTCCCCGCGCGTACGGGTGTTCTTTTGAGCGTCTTCCGGCCCGCTGGCCGGGGAGTGATCTTTGGTAAGCTCCAGTCTCATTCGATGAATAGCGAGTCTGAGTGTGACCGAGAGCGTCGACGCCCCCGATTGCGATTCTGCCCTGAACGACCCCGGCCATACGCCCGATCTGGCGCGCGCCTGGCGCTGGATTCGCCGCGTGGCCGAGACCGTTGCCGCCGACCGCGTCGTCGGCGAGCTCGTCGATGCCGATGGCGTGCGGCTCGACGTCGACGCCGAGGGCGGCTGGCACTGCTCGATCACGCTTGCCGCCGGCGCCGCTGAACTGCTGACGATCTGGCTGCCGTGGTGCGTTGCGGACATCGCCGCCGGCCCGCAGGTCATCGCCCAGCTGGGGCAGAGTCTCGACGGACGCATCGCCACGGTCAGCGGGGCGTCGCACTACGTCACCGGGCCGGCGAGCCTGATTCATCTGCACCGGCTGCGCGCCCTGGTGGATGCGGTGGTGGTCGGCGCCGGCACGGTGGCGGCGGACGATCCGCAGCTCACGGTGCGTCACGTGGTCGGCGCCAACCCGCTGCGGGTGGTGCTCGACCCGCGTGGCCGCGTCCCCGCGGATCGCCGCGTCTTTCGCGACCCGGTCGCGCCGACCTGGCATCTGCTCGGGGGGAGTGTCGACGTGCCGGATCACGCCGATCACGTACGCGTCGAGCGACTCGATTCCACCGCCGAGGGCGTCGATCCGGCGGCGGTGATCGCGCGTCTTCACGCGGCGGGCTGCCGACGCATTCTGATCGAAGGAGGCGGGCTCACCGTCTCGCGCTTTCTTCAGGCGGGCCGGCTCGATCGGCTGCACAGCGTGGTGGCGCCGATGCTGATCGGCTCCGGCCGGCCGGCGGTGACGCTGGCGGAGATCGAAACGCTGGATCGCGCGCTGCGTCCGCGCTGCCGACGCTTCTTTCTCGGCGACGACGTGCTGTTCGATCTCGATCTGCGCCGCGCCGCCGAAAGTGACTGAGTCGCTCGCGAGCGGCGTCCCGCCCCGGCGCGTGGCGTCGATGCCATCATTGTGCGTCGCGGGGCTCATAGCGGGTCTCCCGATGTCAGCGGAGCGACGGCGCGCGCGTGCGACACGGCGTGGAACGCGGGTGCGGCGGCGGCTCGCCGGTCGCGGCCCCGGGCCAGTACCGCGAGGCCTGGCAGACTCCCCGCGAGAATCAGCAGACCATAGGTGACCGAGAGCGTCACGCCTTCCTGTGCCGGCAGTCCGGCGAGCGGCCAGAGTAGCGCGGCCGCCCCCTCGCGCACGCCCCAGCCCGCCACCGTCAGCGGGATCGCCATCGCCATCAGCAGCAGGGGAATCAGCGGCAGCAGTTCCGCCAGCGAGCGCGGCGTGCCGAGGGCCTTGGCAGCGCAGAGAAATACCGCCACGTAGGTGGCCACCACCAGCAGCGAACTGGCGAGCTGTCGCGGCCAGATCCGCGTCTCCAGCAGCGCTCGTCGAAGATCGCTGGCGACGGCGCGCAGCGCGGTCGTCGGCCTACGAGCGAGCAGTGCCACGGCGATTGCCAACACGCCGACAGCGCCGAGGACCGCCATGACGGTCGCGGACAAGGGCCAGGCCAGACTGCCCAGGGCGCCACGTAGCTCGGGCGACAGCAGAAGCGCGGTGACGGCAACGAGAAGCAGGGTGAACTGGCCCGACGCGCGCTCGATGACGACGGCGCTGACGGCGGCGCCGCGGTTCGCGCGGCGGTCGCTCTTCACGGTTTCGCCGCTGGCGGCTCGGCTTTGGGTTGAACCGTGGCGGCACGGACCGTCGCAAGCGTCGTTGTCGGCAGCGTCGCTGGCGTGACGCCAGGCGCGGGTGGCATCACCCAGGATGCCGCCCGGCAGCACCTGATTGAGAAAGGTGGCGAGATAGTACTCGCGGATCGCGCGCCTCCAGCGCAGGGCGATGCCCAGCTGGTGGGCAGTGAGACGCCAGCGAAAGGCCGACACCACGACTTGCGGCACGGCGAGCAGTACGCCGAGGAGTGCCCACCCCGGCGACAAGTCTTTGAGCTGCGAGAGCAGCTCGCGAGTGTCGAGCTGCCAGGCGAGCACGCCGAGTAGCGCCGCCGTGCAGGCGAGACGCAGCGTCGCGGCGAGCCGGCGATTCACGCGGGGCTACCTTGCGGCAGCGCGACGATGTCGCGATGGCCGACGCTCAGGCTCGCCTCTCCTCGGCGTAGCTGCGCGAGACGCGTGGCGTACCAGCGGTCGATCCGCTCCCGCCACTCGGGCGCCTGTTCGTGGAGCGCCTGCTGCCAGCCCGCCATCAGCGCCTCGATAAGGGGCAGCGAGTCGGCGTCGAGCCGCCACGGCGAGGGCGATTCGACGACCCGGTAGCCGCGCCGCTCGAAGGCATCGCGCAGCGTCATCGGCGCATCAATCCCCAGCGCGGCGCCGGTGCCCTTGTCGCGACGCTGGTGCGACTCGTAGAGCGCGAGCACGAAGCGATCCTCGTCGTCCTCGAGGAGATCGCCTGCCGGGTCGTGAAAGCGGATCTCGCCGTCGACGCTGAGCGCGAAGAGCGCGGCGCAGTCGGCATCGACGCAGGCGGCGGCGAGGGCATCGACGTCATCGGCGGTGAGCAGGTCGAACAGCGCCGAGGCGGTGACCAGATCGGCCCCCGCGAACCCGCGCGCGATCGTCTCGGCGAGGGTGGCCCGCTGTGTGTCGAGCCGGACGCTGTCACCGTCGCCGCCCTCGAGCCTCACGCACCGCTCGCGGGCGCGCTCGAGCAGCGCAGGGTCGTGATCGATCAGCTGCCACTGCTGCGCCGCGGGGAGCCGCGGGGCGAGATAGCGAACGTTCGAGCCGCTGCCGCAGCCGAGATCGACCAGATGTGGGCCGGGGCGTGCCGAGACGGCGACTCGCTTGGCGAGCCAGTCGGCGGCGAGGTGGGTCGGTTCGGCGTGACGCGCGCGGTGGTCGGCGCTTTCGCGAAGCGCCAGCCAGTCGTCACTGAAGTGCGTATCGGCGGCGGTCATGACTTCGCCCCCGATGTCTGGGCATGGCGCGTCGCAAGCGGGGCGTCCAGCGCGCGGGCGAAGGCGGCGCTGGCCGTCGTCCAGTCGTTGAGGTCGTCGCGGGCCTGCCGGGCCCCGTCGCGGTAGCGGCGGTAGCTTTCGGCGTCTTCCAGCATGCGGCGCAGAGCCTCGCGTAGCGCGACGACGTCCCCCGGCGGCACCTTGATGCCGGCCGTGTCGGGCAGCGTGTGCGACAGCGCGCCGCCGGTGGTGGTGACGACGGGCAGGCCGTGGGCGAGCGCTTCGGTGATCACCATGCCATAACCCTCGTAGTGCGAGGGGAGTACGAAGAGATCGGCATCGCGGTAGTATGCGCCGAGCGATTCGCTCGGCACGCCGCCCAGCAGGTGAATCCGCTCGCCGAGGCCGTGACGTTCGATGCGCGCGGTGACGTCGGCGACGAAGGCGTCGGCGCGGTCCAGCCCGCCGATCAGCTCGCACTGCCAGGGCAGATCGGTGAGCTCGGCGAGGGCGTCGACGAGCAGGTCCTGCCCCTTGCGCGGGGTGAGCGTGGCGACGCAGAGCAGCCGAGTTACGCCGTCTCCCGCGCCGGTGGCCAGTTCGCTCGGGGCGACGCCGGGCTCGATGACGAAGCGCTTCTCGGCGGGCACGTCGAAATCCGCCAGGCGATGGGCGGTATAGACGCTGGTCACGATGACCCGCTCGACGGCGGCCAGTGCGCGGGTTTCGCTGATGCGAAAGCGCTGCTGCTGGGCGGCGTCGAGTCCGGTCTCGTCGGCCAGCGGATGGTGGATCAGCGCGGTGATCGGTAGCCGCGAGGCGTGGCGCTCGACGATCGCCGGCAGCCCGCTCATGGCGAGCCCGTCGATCACCACGCGGGCGCCGTCGGGCAGGGCGGTCAGGGCGCTATCCAGCGCGTGGGAAGCGACGGCATCGGGCTCGGGAAAGCGGCCGGCAAGGCCGACGACGTCCACATCCCAGCCCTCGGCCCCGAGCCCCTGCGCAACCCGCGCATCGTAGCGGTAGCCGCCGGTGAGCTGGTCGGGGTCGCCGGCGACGATCAGCGTCAGTGCTTTCATAGCGCCCCTTCGTAACTCGCCCACGCAATATGCGACTCGTGCAGCGTCACGTTCATGGCGGTGAGGTGGCGGGCGCCTTCGCCCAGCTCACCCTCACGGATGGCGTGAGAGAGGCGATCGAAGACCACCTTCGCCATGAACTCCGTGGTGGTGTTGCGGCCCTCGAACTCGGTCGCGTCGTCGAGATTGGTCAGCGTGAATTCGCCGAGCACTGTCTTGAGCGTGTCGCTGGCAAGGCCGATATCGACGACCAGATCGTCCTGGTCGAGCTCGGGTCGCTTGAAGGTGACGTCGACGACGTAGGTGGCGCCGTGGAGCTTCTGCGCCGGGCCGAAGGTTTCACTGTTGAAGCTGTGGGCGATCATCATGTGATCGCGAACGGTGAGGCTGAACATTCCCTGTCTCCTGACGGTTCTCGTAGGGGCGCTTGCGAAACGTTGCGCTGCACGACACGTGAGGCGTGACGCATGACGCTCGTCGTTTCGAGGGTATCCCATCGTGGCGCTGGCGGCATCGTGGCCGTCGAATCACCGAGACCTGACGCGGTTCGATTACTCTCGGGGCGCGCTCTCGGCTATCCATGGCAACTCGCAATTCAACGGGTTACGCGACGTCAGCTGTAGCGGATGCGCTCGCACAGCGTGGCGTCGTCCTCCCGGGTGAGCCGCTCGAAGGTCGCTGGCAGATCGCGAAAATGGCTCTCGCCACTGATGAGCACATCCAGGGCGTCATCGCTGAGCAGCGACAGCGCCAAGGTCAGGCGGCGCTTGTGGTCCCAGCGCGGACGGTGCCCGGGTGAGACGCTACCGACCTGGCTCGAGCGCAGCGTCAGGCGGTTGGCATGAAAGGCTTCGCCCAGCGGCACCGAGACCGGACGACTGCCGTACCAGCTGAGTTCCAGCACGGTTGCCTCGAAGCCGGCGATGCGCAGCGCCGTGGCAAGCCCGGCGTCGCTGGCGCTGGCGTGGATGACCAGATCCTGCTCGGCGGCGGCGTCTTCCGGGGTGCGAAAATCGACGCCCAGCGCTTCGCCGAGTGGTGGCTTGCGCGCGTCGATGTCGATCAGCTGAACCGTCGTGCCGGGGATGCGCCCGCAGAGCCAGGCGACCAGCGCGCCGACGACGCCGGCGCCGACCACGCTGATGCGATCGCCCACGCCCGGCGCGGCGTCCCACAGCGCGTTGAGCGCGGTTTCCATGTTGGCGCCGAGCACCGCTCGGTGGGGGGCCACGTTGGCGGGGAGCGGAATTACCGCCTCCGCGGGCACGCAGTAGTGGGTCTGGTGCGGGTAGAGACAGTAGACGTAGCGGCCATGCCAGTCGTGGGCGCCCTGTTCGACGACGCCGACGTTGGAGTAGCCGTACTTCACCGGCCCCGGGAACTCACCGCTCTGGAAGGGGGCGCGCATGCGCTGATATTCGCTCGGCGGGACGCCGCCGTTAAAGACCAGCGACTCGCTGCCGCGGCTGATCGCGGTGTAGCAGGTGCGGATCATCAACTCGCCGGTGCAGTCGAGCTCGGCCTGGCGGATCTCGCCGCGGCCGTCACCGAGGGACCAGAAGGCGTGCGTGGAGGGCGTCGTCATGCAGGCTCCTTGTGGGATCGAAGGCGTCGGCGCCGAGGCCGCCAGGACCTCGGCGTGTGTCGGGCGCTTTCATCGAGTATGGCAGAGTCCGGCGCGGTGGCGGCAGGCGCGGCGGGATTCGCGAGATGACAGTCTCGCGTCCAGACTGAAGGCGTCGGCACGCTCGCGCCGCACGGCAGCGTCAGCCGCGGCGAGAGTACGGGAACCGGGCGAGCCGAGACGGCGCCACTGGCGCCACGACGCGCACTTCACGCCGGAGAAAAGGAGGCAGCATGCGTACATCGACACGTGTTCGCGCGACGCGAATGAATCGTCAGCGAACGCTGCCGCGACCGGGTGAGGTCAGCGCTCGCCGGACGGACACCCGGCCGAGGGATGGCCGTCGCACCGGCTGGCTCGAGCTCGTCGCCGGGCTGGCGCTGGTCGCGATCATGACCGAGTGGGTGCACTGGGCGTTCTCCGCGCCCGGCGGGCTGCGTTTTACGGCGGGTGGCGTCTACGTCGCGATCGCCACCGGGGTGCTCTGGGCGTTGCCGGCGGCGAGGGGCGGTCTAGGCTGGGCCAACCGGGTGACGCTGCTTCGCGCCACCTTCATTGCCGTGGTCGCCGGGCTGGTGGTCTATCCCGATTTCGTTCAGCGCCACGCCGAAGGGGTGGCGTCACTGGCACTGCTCTCGCTACTGCTGGACGGTATCGACGGCTGGGTGGCCCGACGCACGGGGTCGGCTTCGGCATTCGGTGCGCGTTTCGACATGGAGCTCGACGCCTTCTTCATCATCGTGCTCTGCGCCGCGCTGATCGCGCTGGACAAGGTCGGCGGCTGGGTGATCGTGCTGGGTCTGGCGCGCTATCTGTTCGTTTTCGCCGGGATGTACTGGCCGTGGCTGCATCGCGAGCTGCCGCCGAGTCTCTTTCGCAAGACGGCCTGCGTCTGGCAGGTCTCAACGCTGCTGGCGTGCCTGCTGCCGTTCATCTCGGCGAGCTGGGCGAGCCTGTTTTGTCTGGTCGCCGCGGTCCTTCTAGGAGTATCGTTCGGTCGCGACATCGTGTGGCTGCGCCGACATCGGGCAGCACCGACGGCGCCCGAGCTCTGAGCTGCGCTTGCGCCGGCCGGAGCGTGACGTTTCTCTTCGATAGGAGGTGGCATGGCGCGGGAGGCTTTCACGATCGCGGGGACGCACGTCGACCCCGGCACACGGCGACAGATCGACGTCCCGGTTGCCCGGCTCTACACCCACACGCCGCTGCACATTCCGGTGGAGATCGTCCATGGACGCCAGCCCGGGCCGACGCTGCTGGTGTGCGGAGCGATCCATGGCGACGAACTCAACGGCGTGGAGATCGTGCGTCGGTTGCTGCGCTCTCGCGGTATCGCGCGGCTCCGCGGGACGCTGATCGCGGTACCGGTGGTCAACATCTTCGGTTTCCTGCAGCAGTCGCGCTATCTGCCGGATCGACGAGACTTGAATCGCAGCTTCCCCGGCAGCGCCAACGGCTCGCTGGGTTCACGCATCGCGGCGCTGCTGCGCGAGGAGATGGTCGATCGCGCGACCCACATCATCGATCTCCACACCGGTGCCATCCACCGTACCAACCTGCCGCAGATTCGCTCGCAGCTCGAGGAGAACGAGGAAACGCGCGCAATGGCCGAGGCCTTCGGGGTGCCGGTGATTCTCAACGCGGAGCTTCGCGAGGGCAGCCTGCGCGCCTACGCCCAGAGCCGCGGCGTACCGGTGCTGACCTATGAGGCGGGAGAGGCGCTGCGCTTCGACGAGTGGGCGATCGCGCCGGGCGTGCGCGGCATTCGCCGGGTGATGCGCCTGATCGGCATGCTGCCCTCGGACGGCCGTCGTCGAGCACCGCCGGCGGCGGAGATCGCCAACGGCTCGAGCTGGGCAAGGGCATCGATCGACGGCATTCTGCGCCCGCGGGTCGCGCTGGGGGCGAGGGTCGCGGCAGGGGAGGTGCTGGGCGTGGTCGCCGACCCCTTCGGCGACGACGAAGCGGAGGTGAAGGCCAGCGCCGACGGCATCGTCATCGGCATGAGCAATCTGCCACTCGCCAACGAGGGGGAGGCGCTCTTTCACGTCGCACGCTTCGATGAGATCGACGACATCGAGAGTGCGGTCGAGGACTTTCAGTCGCGCTACGACACGCCGTCCAGCTAAGTCGCCGATCAGGCCGACTGGCGCAGGCGCGTTTCATCGACTCGCCCGACCGCATCGTCGAATACCGCAATACCCGCACCTTCGCGGTGGGCATTCTCGGAAAGGTGTCGGCGGAACTGACGCCCGCCGGGACAGCCCTGGAAGAGCCCCAGTAGATGGCGGGTGACGTGGTTGAGCTTCGCCCCCTCGGCCAGGCGCTCGATCAGATAGGGCCGAAACGCCCGTGCCGCGTCGTGACGCGTCGCCACCGGGTTGGGCTGGCCGTAGATCGCGCGATCGACGTCGGCGAGTAGCCACGGATTCTGATACGCCTCGCGGCCGACCATCACGCTATCGACCTGTTCGAGATGGTCGAGCGTGGCCGGCAGCGTCTTGATGCCGCCATTGATGCCGATATGCAGCTCGGGGTGCTGCGCCTTGAGCCGGTAGACGCGCCCATAGTTCAGCGGCGGCACGTCGCGATTCGCCTTGGGCGAAAGCCCCTGCAGCCACGCCTTGCGCGCGTGCACGATAAACGTGTCGCAGCCCGCCGCCGCCACCAGGTCGATGAAGCGCTCGAGATCCGCGTCCTCGTCCTGATCGTCGATGCCGATCCGACACTTCACCGTCACCGGAATCGATACCGCCGCGCGCATCGCCGTCACCGCCGCGGCCACCTTCTCGGGATATTCCATCAGGCAGGCACCGATGAGGTTGTTCTGCACGCGATCGCTCGGGCAGCCGACGTTGAGATTGACCTCGTCGTAACCCCATTCCTGCGCAATTGCCGCACACTCGGCCAGCTCCCCCGCGTCGCTGCCGCCGAGCTGCAGCGCCAGCGGATGCTCCACCTCGCTGAAGCCCAGAAACCGCTTCCGCGGCGAGCCGTGAAGAATCGCCCCCGTCGTTACCATCTCGGTATAGAGCAGCGTCTCGCGGGTGAGGCAGCGAGCGAACGCGCGGTAGTCACGGGTCGTCCACTCCATCATCGGGGCGACGGAGAACGTTCTATCGAGGTTGCGAGAATCGGATACGGAAGAATCGAGAGTCATGAGGCAGCGGGGCCGGCCGGCCGGTCGGATGAGAAGGGCGCGGAGTGTCGCATATTTCCGGGGGCGGTGCATGACGCCAGCCGTCTACCGCCGTCCCCACCCGTCGGTGCGATTCCCGGCTTTATGAGTAATGCGGGTTTTGTTGAATCGGCAGCGTCATGTCCATCGCGATTAAGCTAACAGAAGATATCGCAGGCGTGTCCTATCGCCTCGATTAGACGGCAATCAGAGATCGTGCACTCGCATTGCAGCGCTGCGGATGACAGCTCGCTGGAGGTCTTGTTGGAGAGGCAGGACATCGCCGATGCGAGCTTGATCGTTACATACGTTCAAAGCGGATCCTGAGGTCAATGGAATCATCGGACGGCACCTGTGGCAGTACCGCGCCAAGTAGATTGCTTCTTTTACTATCAAGTCAATTGCACTCGATGACGCGGCACCTGAGTTATTAAAGAACCACGCGACCGGTGCTTCGCTGGAGGCATATTTTATGCCGGAGAGTTTTTGCTGGAGAGTTCTTGCTGGCGCTAGTGCCGATGGAGTCGAATCGATGCCAACTATGAAATCGTTGTGAAGCAAAGCGGGGAAAGTCATGGACTACGAGACAGAGCGCCTGAGGCTTCGTGCGCCCGTGGCATCGGACGCGGCGACGGTATTCAGGGTCTATGGGGACCCTGTTACCAATCAGTTCAACCCGGCAGGGCCCCATGCCAATCCGCACGTCTCCGAGCGAGTCCTGCAAGGATGGCTCGATCACTGGCGCGACTATGGGTTTGGGATCTGGGCCGTGGTCGAGCGCGCGATGCCCGAACGTGTTATCGGTTTCGGTGGGCTGGGTTGGCTCGAAAAAGAAGGCCTTGGCAGCGTCTTGAATCTTGGTTATCGCTTTGCCCCCTCAGCATGGGGGCGAGGCTTCGCGACCGAGCTGGGTCGCGGCGCCGTCGAGTACGCTCGAGAGCGGCTCGACGGCGAGGCACTATTCGGTCTGGTGCGCGGCGATCACGAGAAGTCGATTCGCGTTCTGGAGAAACTCGGTTTCGCGCACTTCGGTTTTCTGGACGATGTGCCCGACGCGGCGCCCAGTCTGGTGCTTCGACTGCCACTGCATCGCTAAAACTTTGGGGAAACAAGAAATCCCAACACACGGCGACGCCAGATGGGGCCTTTCGTGGGTCGATGAAGCGCGGGTCATCGCCACTTTCGATGCCCGCGCCACCTGCTTATCGTGCCCTCGTCAATAGTTTGAAAGCTACCGCCTGAACGACGAGTCCGATAGCGAGCAGGAGATAGGGCGAGTGGACGATGATCGAGCCGAGATAGAGTAGGACGCTAACGGCGGCTGGCACCATGGCGTAGGGGATCTGGGTCTTCACGTGGGCAATGTGGTCGGAGCCGGCGAAGATCGAGGCCATCACGGTGGTGTCAGAGATCGGCGAGCAGTGGTCGCCGAAGATCGACCCCGAGAAGATGGCGCCGATGGCCATGCTGACCAGCGTCATGTCACCGAGGTTGAAGGCTAAGGGGACGCCGATCGGAGTGAGGATCGCCATTGCCCCCCATGAGCTGCCGGTTGAGAACGAAATCACCATGGCAATGATGAAGATCAGAACGGGCAGCAGTGCTGGCGACAGCCAGGATTCGGTAGCGGCGATGACGTGATCGCCGGTTTCGAGCGCGCCGGTCACGGTACCGATGGTCCAGGCTAGCACCATGATGACCAGCGCCGGCAGCATGGTTTTGAAGCCGGCGAGCAGAGTGTTTTCGCAGGCCTCCAGCGATTGGCGCTGCAGTAGAGCCATGATCATACCGGTGACGACCATGGCGAAGGCGGCCCAGCTCAGAGAGACGCTGACGTCGGTATCGGCGATTGCATCCATCAGTGGCTTGCCTTCACTCCCCCCGCCGGTGAACCAGAGCGCCCAGCAGGCCACACCGATCAGCACGACCAGTGGCAATAGAAAGTTCCAGACTCGGCCGCGCCCCTCGGGCACCTCGCCGAGATCTTCTTCCACGCTCGAGAGCGGGCTGTCGCCCTCGGCGACCAGTTGTCCGCTCTCCTTGGCTCGTCGCTCCGCGAGTTTCATCGGGCCGAAATCGCCCATGAACAGCAGCATGGGAACGGAGGCGAGACAGAGCCAGGCGTAGAAGTTCCAGGGAAGCGACAGGATGAAGGTCCAGTAGGGCTGCTCGGTGGTCAGGCTGAGAACCGCGAAGGCACCAGCGATCAGCGAGACCTGGTAGCCGATCCAGTCGGAGACGGGCCCGATGGTCGCCATCGGTGCTGAGGTGGCATCGATGACCCAGGCGAGCTTCTCTCGCGAAACGCCCTGGCGGGCGGTGAGGTCGCGGGTAGCGTTGCCCACGATCACGGAGTTCACGTAGTCGTTGAAAAAGATCACCATGCCGAGAAGCCAGGTCAGCAGTAGCGAACCACGCGATGTCGATACCCGCCTGCCGAGCCAGCGCGACAGTGCCTGTGAGCCGCCGGTAGCGTGCATGAAGGCGGCGCCGGCGCCCAGCAGTGAAACCAAGACGAGAAAACGGGCGTTCCACTCGTCAGTCATCACGGTGGCGAACCAGTCGAACGTCTGCGCGACGGCTTGGAGTGGATTGCCCGCCACCAGCCAGGCGCCCAGCAGGATGCTGAGAAACAGCGAGATATTGACTCTGCGTGTGAGTAGGGCCAGCACGACGGCCGCAATGGGGGGTAGTAGCGAGACGAGAACTTCCATGTGACGCTCCTCAAAACCTTTCTACCTATCGATCTCTATCGATAGGTTGGCCATTGTTGTAAGAACGCTAATGGTTCTAACAGCTTTGGCGGTCGAGCGTCGATTCGACGTTGATTGACCGACGTTTCCGGGTCAGCCGATGGCAATCAATGGTAAGGCTCAACGGCGAGGAACGTCGGAACGAAGCCAATCGGCGGTGGCGCAATCGCACGAAAGGGAGGGGAAGAAGAGTGCGGCGTTGGGCCGTGGTACATGAACCCTAACGGATTCTCGGAGCGGTAGAGGTCGATTATCGTGCAACGAATTGCCGGCGAAGTCGCTTCGAGGAGTGAGAATACGGTTCGGAAGGGAATGAACACCTCAGAATGGTGTTCCTTCAGGAACTGTGGTCACGCCCCAGAGCTATGGTGCCCGGAGTCGGACTCGAACCGACACGGCCTAAAGGCCGAGGGATTTTAAATCCCTTGCGTCTACCGATTTCGCCATCCGGGCCGGCAATCTGGGAGTACTGATACTTGGGAGAGATTGAACCGGAGCGGTTCGTGTCTTGCGAGGGGTGGAGGCTGGAGTCGGAATCGAACCGGCGTACACGGAGTTGCAGTCCGCTGCATAACCACTCTGCCATCCAGCCATCGAGTTGTGGAGCGGGAAAGGAGATTAGACCGGGCTGGCGTTCCAGCTCGCTACCCTACCTTTCATTTTCCTTCACTCGTTGAGTTGTGGAGCGGGAAAGGAGATTCGAACTCCCGACCCTCGCCTTGGCAAGGCGATGCTCTACCACTGAGCTATTCCCGCTCAACTCGAGGACGTATTATAGGGATAAATCCGTAGGTGTCAAACGCTTATGGGAAATTCCTTCACAGCGAGCGGGTCAGTTCCGGCCAGGCGGCACGCAGGTACTGAATCATCGACCATAGCGTGAGGACGGCCGCGGCGTAGAGCAGTACGACACCCAGACTCGCCAGCGGCGAAGTGGGCGGAAAGCCGAGCAGAATCAGCAGAGCAATCATCTGTAGCGTGGTCTTGGACTTGCCGATCCAGGAGACTGCCACACTCTTGCGCTGACCGATTTCGGCCATCCACTCCCGCAGGGCGGAAATGACGATTTCGCGACCGATGATCACCAGCGCCGGCAGCGTCAGCCAGAAGACTTCGTAGCGCTCGATGAGTAGCGCCAAGGCGACTCCGACCATGACCTTGTCGGCGACCGGATCGAGGAAGGCACCGAATGGGGTGCTCTGATTCCACTTGCGAGCGAGATAGCCGTCCAACCAGTCAGTGACGGCGGCGACGCCGAACAGCGCCGCGGTCACCGGCAGGCTCCAGGCGTAGGGCAAGTAGAACAGCACCACGAGCAACGGAATGATGAAGATTCTTGCCAGGGTGAGCATGTTGGGAATGTTCATCGAGCCGCTAGCGTCCTTACCGGTATTTGAAGCCGAGCATTTTACGCTCGGCAGTAGCGCTCATCCATGCAGCGCTTGATGAATGGTACCTGCCATCTGCTCGTTGATGCCCGGCACACGAGCCAGATCGTCCCGCGTCGCTTTTCGCACGCCCTGTAGACCGCCGAAGAAGCGAAGTAGTTCGCGCCGACGCTTGGGACCGACGCCCGGAATGTCCTGCAGCGTCGAGGTACGACGCTGCTTGTCCCGACGCTGACGGTGGCCGGTGATCGCGAAGCGGTGAGCCTCATCGCGGATATGCTGGAGCAGATGCAGCGCCGGTGAGCTGGTGTCGAGGTCGAGGGTCCGATCGATGGTCTCGATGAACAGCGTCTCCAGACCTGCCTTTCGGGTCGTTCCCTTGGCAACGCCGATCAGCGTAACACCGATGACCTCCAGCTCGGCCATCACTTCACGCGCCATGTTCAGCTGGCCTTTGCCGCCGTCGACGATGAGGATGTCGGGCAGCTTGCCTTCGCCCTTTTGCAGTCGCTTGAAGCGCCGGGTCAGCGCCTGGCGCATGGCTGCGTAATCATCGCCGGGGGCGATGTCTTCGATGTTGAATCGCCGATAGTCGGACTTTACCGGGCCTTCGTGGTCGAACACCACGCAGGAAGCGACCGTGGCTTCGCCTTGGCTATGGCTGATGTCGAAACATTCGAGTCGGGCCGGGGCCTCTTCGATGTCGAGGGCCTGGCGCAGCGAATCGAAGCGCTTGCTCAGTTGGCTGCGGTTGGCGAGCTGCGTCGCCAGATGTTGCTCGGCATTGGTGATCGCCAGACGTTTCCACTGGGCACGATGGCCACGCACCTGCGAAGCGAGACGTACCTTGTGTCCGGCACGCTCTTGCAGTGCGGCCTGGAGTACGTCGCCATCGCTCAGGGCATGGGAAGTAATGACTTCCTGCGGGACCTCCTTGGACTGGCCGAGATAGAACTGGCTGACGAACTCCGTCAGGAGATCGCCCGCGCCGAGATCCAGACCGTTGTCCGGCTGCTGATGGCGGGCGCCGAGCATTCGGCCTTGTCGAATCGCCAGCACGCTGATGCAGAGCCCGCCGGGCTGCTCGGCGAGGGCGAAGATATCGGCGTCGCCCTCGGCGTTGTCGACGAACTGCTTCTCCTGCAGCCGACGAATCTGCTGGACCTGATCGCGAAGGCGCGCTGCCTCTTCGAAGTCGAGAGACTGGCTCGCCCGCTCCATCGCCTGGGTCAGCTGTTCGGTCACCTGCTCGTTGCGTCCCTCGAGGCACATCATGGCGTGCTCGATGTCGCGCTGATAATCCTCTTTGCTGATGTAGTCCACGCAAGGGGCGCTGCAGCGCTTGATCTGATACTGCAGGCAGGGGCGATGACGATGCGCGAAGACGCTGTCCTCACAGTTGCGAATCCGGAAGATCTTCTGCATCAGCGAGAGGCTCTCGCGCACCGCCGTCGAGCTCGGATAAGGCCCGAGATAGCGTCCGTCGCGACGCTTTTGACGCACGCGTTTGAACTCCAGCGCCGGGTAGGAGTGGCGGTCGGAGACGAAGACGTACGGATAGGACTTATCGTCGCGCAGCAGAATGTTGTAGGGCGGACGAATATCCTTGATCAGCGTCTGCTCGAGCAGCAGCGCTTCGGTTTCCGTGCGAGTGATCGTCACCTGAATGTCTTGGATTCGAGAGACGAGTGCCTGCGTCTTGGTATTCAGCGCGCCGCGAAAATAGCTGGCGAGTCTCGCCTTGAGCCGTTTCGCCTTACCCACGTACAGCACGTTGGCGTGCTCGTCGAGCATGCGGTAAACGCCGGGCGACTCGGAGACGGTCTTGAGAAAATGCTTGGCGTCGAAGGACGCGGGGGTATCAATCGGGGTGTCGCTCATGGCGGTAAGTATATCAAAATCCTGCCGATACGCCGGAAAAACGGCGGGGCGACGAAGGCCACTTCGCTGCGGTCGATACGGAGCGAGCCGCAGGGCGATGACGTCATCAGTGGCGCGCGCCTTGCCGTCGTTCCCTTCGCGTCATGGCAGCCAAGCGACATCGTCATTCAATGGGGTCGTGTAGCGATGATATCGTCGGAAACGTGCCGGAACCGACAGGGCTCTCTGCCTCGCCAGTCAGTGCGTATCTTCTTACTCGGGATGGCCGAATCCTTCGAGGAGGCCGTGCTTGAGGCCAAGGTGGGTCAGTTCGACATCGGACTGCACCTGGAGTTTATCGAAGATTCGGTAGCGATAGGTGTTGACCGTCTTGGGGCTCAGGCAAAGCTGCTCCGAGATTCGACTGACCTTGTTGCAGTGGATGATCATCATCGCAATCTGGAGTTCTCGGTGGGAGAGCTGATCGAAAGGGTTGCGCACGCCCTCGCTTCGCGCGAGTACCACGCGCTGGGCGATGTCCGGGCTGATGAAACGCTCACCCAGGTAGACGCGGCGTACGGCGCCGATCATCTGGTCGAGCTCCGTGCCCTTACTGATGAAGCCGGCGACGCCCGCGTCGAGGAGGCGCTGAGTCGTTCGCTCTTCGATCTGCCCGGTCAGCACGACGATACGAATCTCCGGCTGCGCCTTGAGCAGCTTCAGAATGGCCTCCAGGCCGCCGATGCCCGGCATACGGATATCCATCAACACCACGTCGGGCGAGTGATGGCGACAGGCGCTCAGCGCACTCTCGCCACTATCTGCCTCGGCCAGAACTTCCATATCGGCTTCACTGGAGAGCACTCGGGCGATGCTGGCACGAACGAGATGGTGATCATCGGCGACGACTACGTTAATCAAGAAGGCTCCTGCACTTTCTCATGAGCGCCGGGATTGCACCCGATACGACGCTTAAATCCGTTCCGAACGTTTAAAAGATCTATATCTTTTGTACGTAATGTGTTTTTTAACGAAACCGAGTTTGGCACGATATCGCCGTGATTACCTCTCATTCGATACCCACTGAGTCGCTTGGTCGCGCTTTCTCGAACGGCTCGCCGGTAAGTCCGGTTATTGTTATCGAAGGCGGTTTTTTTAGCGGATACTGCGCTCGTGGCTGCCTAAATGGCGGCCGTGAATGCCGATAACGAGCATCCCATGGGATGGCCTGGCGGTTAAGAATCGACCGCAGAATTTTCGGGTTGACGTTTGAAGCCGTGGTTCGTATAGTACGCCCCGCTCGCTGATACAGCGACGACGTGGGGCCTTAGCTCAGCTGGGAGAGCGCAACACTGGCAGTGTTGAGGTCAGCGGTTCGATCCCGCTAGGCTCCACCAAGATACGACGAAAAAGCCGTTCGCTACCGCAAGGTGGGAACGGCTTTTTTGTGTCGTTTATTTGGGTTCAGGCCGGCCGGTCATCGTCTCGCTATAGCACTCGCGTCACTTCGAGGCGGGCATATCGTCATACCCTGCCTCCTCTACGCGACCGACTCGGTCGTTATCGCCGACGCCACGCCGTAAAAAGCCGCATCAAACGATGCGGCGGAGCAAGAGTCGAACGGAAAACCTAGAGGGGATGCGCCTATCGAGGACTGAGTCAGGCAACGGTCACGGCTTGCTGCTGACTCGAACTCAGCTTGACGATGACGTGATCGATGTCCTGAGTACGACACTGATAGGCGGTACAGTTAGCACAAACGATGCGGGTCGAAGCCGCGCCAGTCTTGGGAACGACGAACCGGTCGCTACCGCAGATGCGACAAGGGGAGTCGAGTTTGACCGGTATCAAGCGGCCACCTCGAAACGCTGTTGGTTACTCCCAGCGACGATCTCATCATTGGACATTGCGATGAGCAAATCGAGCGAGCGGCTGAGGGTGTGCATCTGATAATGGCGCGATGCCAGTGACAGCTGAAGGTCACAGGTCGTGATGAATTCGCCGCACTCGGCGCAATTGATCTCGTCCCAGTCGTTGCACTCGTCCTGAGAAATGGCTTCGAGATTGCCGCAGCGGGGGCAGGTCATTTCATGTTTCATGTTACGCCTTCCTTGGCTAATGATGACGACCGGTAAGGTCGATGAAAGGAATCGCGAGTACCGAAGAACCTACGGTTGAATCGAACTGGCTGGCACGTCCTGTGCCTTATCGTGCTTCCTCATTCCTTGAGGCTAGCGGCCGTCGCTCCGTTACGGCTCGTACCGCATCCTGACATACGAGACCGAAGTTGTACAACTGATCGATGAGTGTACAACTCCCCGTTGAATCCCTGCACGAAACGGCCTCCGACCCAGGACCAGATCGCCCGCAGGCTGTCTCGGTTTCCTTGATCTACCGTTAGCTGCGCCGGCGGTTGAGGGTATCGGCCTCTTTCTGGGCTCTTTCCTGTCCATGATGATGACTGATGATGGCCGGTGAGCCGTCGTCCCGATCGCCGGGAGAGGTATCGATCACGATCCACTCGGATGTCTCTGTGGCGTTCGCGGGGCTCAAGGGTCGGGCTTGAAAGCGCGTCATGGGATTCTCGTTCTAAACGATGGAGGGGTAGCGCAAGGGCCTAGCAGGGCGATCGAATGTCGAGGCGTATCACGATCGATCGCGCCGGGCGGAGGACGCTCGGCATGTCACCGACGTTCAGTGTCAGACGTAAGCGCCCAAAAAGCCAAATCTCGTCCCTCGTGTAGTCCTCGGTCGGCGCCAACGATGGCTCGCTTGACACGCTGAGTCGCCAAACGCAGACTTGCCGCATGATGAATACGACCGTCAGACGAGCTCAGTGGTGGTGGCGCCTTTGATTCAAGGGCGGCACGCCGACGTCTGTAAGAGATGCCGCCCCACGGGGCGGCATTTTTTCGTTCTAGAGATCGCTTCGTGAGGCCGGCAGGTACATCGATCGAATGGCAAGACACCAATGGGTGATCATGTCCCTTCGATCCTGGCGAATCATTAACCATCGGGAGTTTGCGGCAATGCCTGTCCTCATGATCGACAACTACGACAGCTTCACCTACAACATCGTCCAGTATCTTGGCGAGCTCGGGGCGGAAGTCGTCACCGTTCGCAACGACGAATGCGACGTCGAGGCGCTCGAACGCCTCGAGCCTAGCCATGTCGTGATCTCCCCGGGGCCCTGCACGCCAAACGAAGCCGGCATCTCCATGGCGGCGATCCGCCATTTCGCCGGCAAACTGCCGATTCTCGGCGTCTGTCTGGGCCATCAGGCGATCGGCCAGGTCTACGGCGGAGACGTCATCCGGGCGCCCCAGGTGATGCACGGCAAGACATCTCTGATTCGTCACAACGGCGAGGGCGTCTTCGCCGGGCTCGAGAATCCGCTCGACGTCACGCGCTATCACTCACTGGTGGTCGAGGAGGCAACCCTGCCGTCCTGCCTCGAGATCACCGCCCGCGTCGGCGACGACGACGTGACCCCCGGGCTGATCATGGGACTGCGTCACCGAACCCTCGACATCGAAGGCGTTCAGTTCCATCCCGAGTCGATTCTTTCCCGGCAGGGGCACGAGCTGCTGGCCAACTTCCTCAAGCGGGGCGCCTGAGCCCACGATGGACAACGAGATGCAGATGCGAGACGCCATCGGCGCCCTGACGCGCCACCAAGACCTGAGCTTCGAGACCACTCACGCCGTCATGCAGACGATCATGACCGGTGACGCCACCGACGCTCAGATCGCCGGGTTTCTCATCGGCCTCGCCATGAAGGGCGAGACTGCCGAGGAGATTACCGCTGCCGCCAAGGTGATGCGCGAGCTGATGCAGCCGGTGAGCATCGACTGCGACAACGTCGTGGACATCGTCGGCACCGGCGGCGACGGCGCCAACCTGTTCAATGTTTCCACGGCATCGAGCTTCGTCGTCGCCGCGGCCGGCGGTCACGTCGCCAAGCACGGCAACCGCGGGGTTTCCTCATCGTCCGGCAGCGCGGATCTGTTCGATGTCGCCGGCATCTATCTCGATCTCGACGGCGAGGCGATCGCTCGCTGTATCGAGCAGGTCGGCGTCGGTTTCATGTTCGCGCCGCGCCACCACCAGGCCATGCGCTACGCCATCGGCGCTCGGCGAGAGATGGGCGTGCGTACCATCTTCAACATCCTCGGGCCGCTGACCAACCCCGCCGGGGCGCCGAATCAGCTGCTCGGTGTCTATTCACCGCACCTGGTGCCGCTGGTCGCCGAATCGCTGCGAAAGCTCGGCAGCCGCCATGTGCTGGTGGTACACGCCGAGGACGGTCTCGACGAGATTTCGCTGGCAGCACCCACCCGCGTCGCGGAGCTTCGCGACGGCGAGATCCATGAGTACACCATCACGCCGGAATCGCTGGGTATCGAGCGGCAGTCACTGGCGCCGCTGAAGGTCGTGACCGCCGAGGACAGCCTCAAGCTGGTCAAGGAGGCGCTGGTGGGCCAAGGGCCGGCGGCAGACATCGTCGCGCTCAACGCCGGCGCCGCGCTCTACGCCTCGGGCGTCTCCGATACGCTCGAAGAGGGCGTGGTGATGGCCCAGGACGCCCAGGCCTCCAAGCTTCCGCTGGAAAAGCTCAAGGAGCTGGCGGACTTCACGCGCGTCTTCGCGAATTGAGGGATCGCCGAGCACTTTCACGCTGACAGGCGCGACGGTGACGACGAGCCAACAACGACAACAGGAAGGGAAATGACTGCCACCGAGACCGGACTGCCGACCATTCTGGCAAAAATCCTGGCGCGCAAGCGTGAAGAGATCAACGAGCGCCAAGCGCTGCGAAGCGAACAGGCCTGGCTCGACATCGCCGCGCGGCAGAGCGCGCCGCGAGGCTTCGTCAGCGCACTGGATCGCTGCATCGAGGCCGGTGACCCGGCGGTCATCGCAGAGATCAAGAAAGCCTCACCGTCGCGTGGCGTCATTCGCGAGCATTTCGCGCCCGCCGAGATCGCACGCGAGTACGCCGCTGCCGGCGCGAGCTGTCTCTCCGTACTCACCGATGCCGACTTTTTCCAGGGGCACGAGGATTACCTCATCGCCGTCCGCGAGGCCTGCGAGCTGCCGGTGATCCGCAAGGACTTCATCATCGATAGCTACCAAGTGTCCGAAGCGCGGGGCATCGGCGCGGACTGCATCCTGCTGATCGTCGCCGCCCTCGACGATGACCGGCTCAAGGCACTCCACCAGCAGGCCACCGCACTCGGCATGGACGTACTGGTCGAAGTTCACGACGTCTTCGAACTCGAGCGGGCGCTCCAGCTCGACTTGGCGCTGGTGGGCATCAACAACCGCGATCTGCGCACCTTCGAAACCACACTCGACACCACTTTCGAGCTTCTGAAGCGCGTTCCCGCCGGCGTTACCGTCGTCACCGAGTCCGGCATCAACACCCGTGACGACGTCGATCGCATGCGCGAGCACGACGTCGATGCGTTCCTGGTGGGCGAGGCTTTCATGCGCGAGGCGGAAGCCGGCACCGCTCTGCGGCGACTGTTCTTCTGATTCGGCCCGCTCGCTCGCCACGACGACACCGCCCCACGGGGCGGTGTCGTCGTTTGGGGCCGTCATCGGCCGAGCGGTGCCGGCGAGTGACGCTCAGAGCGCTGGTGTAGGGCGCTGGTGTAGGGCGCTGGTGTAGGGGGCGGGTCTAGAACTCTGGCGAATCGGGGAAGATCAGGCTGATGAGCGTATCCCCGGCCTTGGGAGTGAGCGGACGCTCGGCGGTGGCGGTCCGAATGCGTCCGCTCGTGGAGAGCGTGAACAGCGTCAGCAGTCGGTCCTTGTGAATACGCCGATAGGCGTCGATGTCGAAGCTTTCGCTGATCTTCGCCTGACGCAGCACCGCCCCCTGGCCGACGAGGCTCGACAGCCGGGTGAAGGTGGTGTTGCCGTCGAACAACAGCGGTAGATGAGCCAATGCCTGCTGATGGTGCCGCTTGGCGCTGCGACTCGACTCCACGGCCAAGCGGAACACTTTGCCGTGGCCGAGCACGTGCTCGAAGTGTAGCGCTGCCAGATTGTTGAGTTCGCGATAGGGCGACAGCGGCAGCAGATGGCCCAGGCCGGTGAGTTCGAGATGCGACGCGGCGTGCTCGGAGAGCGGGTTGCCATAGTAGGTCGGGAGGTTCGCCATGCGCGCTTCCTGTACGGCATCCCAGTTGTGATCGCACAGACGAACCGCGAACCCCGCATCCTGAAGCACGTTGCCGAAAGCTCGCGCCACCGGATTGGCGCCCACGATCAGAAAGCCCGTGGGCGTCGGCTCCTGCACCTTGAGCAGTCGCGCCAGCGGCCCCGAGAGCAGGCTCTGGACCACCACGGTGCTGATGATTACCAGAAAGGTCACCGGCACCAGCAGTTCGGCGCCGGGCACGTCGAGTTCCTCGAGGCGAATCGCGAAGAGCGAGGCCACCGCCGCGGCGACGATGCCGCGGGGCGAAAGCCACGCCAGTAGCGCCTTCTCGCGCCAGTTGAGCGAGGTGCCGAGCGTACACAGCCAGACCGTCAGCGGACGGGCGACCCACACCAGAATCGCCAGGAACGCCCAGGCCTCCCAGGTCAGCAGGCCGAGCTGTTCGAGACTCAGCCTGGCGGCGAGCAGGATGAACAGCCCCGAGATCAGCAGGATCGACAGCGTCTCCTTGAACTCGAGAATCGGCTGCGTGGGTACGCCACGCATGTTGGCCATCCAGACGCCCATGACGGTGACGGTCAGCAGCCCCGACTCGTGGAACAGCATGTTGGAAAGCGTGAACAGCGTCAGCATGATCATCAGCGTGCCGAAGCTGTGCAGCCGCTGCGGCAACCAGTGGTGACGCAGCACGCTGCCCCAGAGATAGCCGCCCGCCGTGCCCAGGCCGAAGCCGATCACTGCCGTCTGCGCGAAGCTGATCAGGGTGTGGGTCGCCGCCCCGTTGGAGAGGCCAAGGGCGACGAATTCGTAGACGAGAACCGCGCCGATCGCACCGATCGGGTCGATCAGGATGCCTTCCCAGCGCAGAATTTGGCTGACGTGCTGGCGGGCGCGCAGTGTCTGCAGCAACGGCAGCACCACCGTCGGTCCGGTGACCACCAGTAGCGCGCCGAGCACGCTCGCCATCTCGACCGACAGCCCCAGCACCCAGTGCGCGGCGGCGATGCCGATCAGCGCAGTGATCAGCGCCCCCCAGGTGACCAGCCGGCTCACCGTGCGGCCATGCCCGCGCAGCTCGCGGAAGTTGAGCGTGAGACTGCCCTCGAACAGGATCACCGCCACCGCCAGCGAGATGAGCGGGAACAGGAGATCGCCGAGCAGCGCATCGGGTTCGAGAATGCCGGTGATCGGCCCGACGGCGATCCCCGCGATGAGCAGCGGCAGAATCGGCGGTAGCCGCAGTTGCCAGGCAAGCCACTGGCACGCGAGTGCCAACAGGCCAATGCCGGTGAGGGCAAGGGCAGCGTTTTCCATGTCCGTCGTCTCCGGGCGGGCGGGGCAGAAAGCGCGCAGCCTAGCGGGGGGATTACCGGGATGCAATGCGCATCTGTTCGCGTTTCGACGATGGGCTATCACCCCTTCGCGCGAGACTTTGGTCTAACGCCCCGAGCGGGCAGTGTGATCACCCCATCGGCGTCGCGCTGGCGATCTTGACCGCGCGCAGCAGTGCCTGCAGCGGGTGGGCAAGCGTGCGTTCCGAGAGCCGCTTGACCTGACTGCGGCACGAGTAACCCGTCGCGAGCAGCCGCCCGTCGGCCCCCTCCGCCTCGACCGGCTCGCGCCAGGAGAGATCGTAGATCGCCTCCGATGTCTCGCGGTTGCGCGTCTCGTGGCCGTAGGTGCCGGACATGCCGCAGCAGCCGGTATCCATCAGCTCGAGCGACAGGTCGAAGTGCGCGAAGAGCTGCTGCCAGGCCTTGGCGCTGCCTGGCGCGTTGGTCTTCTCGGTGCAGTGGGAGAGCAGCCGATAGCCGGGGTCGAACGCTTTTGCGGCCGCGCTCGACCAGTCGGCGGGCAGGACGCCCGAGCCGAGCCCGAGCAGCCACTCCTGCAGCAGCGAGACCGGTGGCACCGCGTCGGGGCCCAGTGTCTTCACGTACTCCTGGCGGTAGGTGAGCGTCATTGCCGGGTCGATCCCCACCAGCGGCACGCCGAAACGCTCGAGCGCCTTGAGTCGTTTTGCCTGTCGCTCGGCGGTCCGGGCGAAGCGGCCCAGAAACCCCTGCACCTGCAGCGGCTTGCCATTGGGCGAGAAGGGCATGACGAACACGCGCAGGTCGAGCCGGTTCAGCAGCTCGACGACGTCTGCGACCAGGTTGGCCTCGAAGTGGGTGGTGAACGCATCCTGCACCAGCACGACGCTACGGCGCTTCTGCGATTCGCTGAGCGCACCGAGGGTCAGCGGCGTCGCTTCGGGCACGCCTCGGGCGCGGAGCACCTTGTCGAGATTGGCCCGGGACAAGCGCGGGCTATCGACGAGACCGACGCGCCTGGCCAGAAAGCGCTCGACCGGTTGGGTGCCGAGCAGCGCATTGTAGAGCGGCGCCAGCGGGCGCAGGTGGGGGGCAACGAACTCCAGCGAGCCGATCAGGTAGTCCCGGGGGGCGCGCGCGTAGCGGGTATGATAGCTCTCCAGAAAGCGTGCTCGGAAGTCGGGCACGTCGACCTTGACGGGACACTGCCCGGCGCAGGATTTGCACGCCAGGCACCCGGCCATGGCGTCGTACACCTCGTGAGAGAAATCCGTCTCGCCTCGCCGGCGGGCCAGCGTGCGCTGCCACTTGGCCGGCTGATCCCGCAGCCAGGCGAGCGTGCCGCGGCGTCGCGCCGAGCGGGAGACTTCGAGCACGTCCACGCCCGCGTCGCCCTGCAGGCGCAGCCACTCGCGCATCAGGCTGGCGCGACCCTTGGGCGAGTGAACGCGCTCCCGCGTCGCTTTCCACGAGGGACACATCGCGTCCGCCGGATCGTAGTTGTAGCAGGCGCCGTTGCCGTTGCAGTAGACCGCGCTGGCGTTCTCCTCCCACACGCGCACGTCGATGGTGCGATCGCTTTCGCCTCGGGTCGGCACGCCGTCCACCGCCAGCAGGTCGGGGTCGTGGCCGTCGACGATACCGGCGCTGCCCGATGCCGAGGCCGGTGTCGAGTCGGGAGCGCCTTCCGAGCTGCCGGCGTGTTCGGGCCGGGTGGACGACGTCGGGTTCGGTTGGCCGGCGTGTTCGGGCCGGATGGAAGGCGCGGGGCTCGATTGGCCGGCGTGTTCGGGCCGGATAAATAGCGGCGTGGCGATCTTGCCCGGGTTGAACTGGTTATAGGGATCGAACGCCGCCTTCAAACGCTGCAGCGCCGGGTAGAGTTCACCGAAGAAGCGCGGCGAGTAGGCCGAGCGCACGCCCTTGCCGTGCTCGCCCCAGAGCAGGCCGCCGTAGCGCTGAGTGAGGGCGGCCACCGCGTCGGAGAGGGGGCGAATCAGTGCCGCCTGCGCGGGGTCTTTCATGTCGATCGCCGGGCGGACGTGGAGCACGCCGGCGTCGACGTGACCGAACATGCCGTAGCTCAGACCGTGGCTGTCGAGCAGGGCACGGAATTCGGCGATGTACTCGGCAAGGTGTTCCGGCGGGACGGCAGTATCCTCGACGAACGGGATCGGGCGCTTTTCGCCCTGGACGTTGCCGAGCAGCCCCACGGCACGCTTTCGCATCGCGTAGACCCGACCGATAGCGCCGCGCCCCTCGGCGAGGGTGTGCCCCAGCCGCTCGACGCTCGCATCCGTTTCCAGATGCGCGACGAAGGCGGCGACCCGCTCGGCCAGATGCTCGGGGTCGTCATCGTTGAATTCGACCAGATTGATGCCGCCGATCGCGCTTTCCGCCGCGGGGTCGCTCGGGAAGTACTCGGCGACGCTCTCCCAGACGAAGTCATCCATCGCCAGTGTCAGCACGCTGTCATCGACGGTTTCGATGGAGGTGGGGCGGAGCGCCTGCGGCTGATCGGGGGAAGAGACGCCCATCAGCGCCTTGGCGTCGCGCAGGGCGTCCATGAAGCCGGCGTAGCGCACGTTCACCAGCGTCGAGTGCTGGGGAAGCGGCAGCACGTTGAGCGTCGCCTCACCGATGAAACCCAGCGAACCCTCCGAGCCGCAGAGCACGCTGTTGAGGTCGAAACGGCCGTCGTCGGTCTCCAGGTGCGCCAGATCGTAGCCGGTGAGGCAGCGATTGAGTGGCGGAAAGACCGCCTTGATGCGCTCGCGCTGGGTATCGGTGATGTCCCGCGCGGTGCGGTAGACGGTGCCGACGCCATCCTCGCGGGCGCAGAGCGCGTCGAGCTCGGCGGTCTCCACGGGCTGGCTGACGAAGCGCTCGCCGCCATGCAGGATCACGTCGAGTTCGAGAACGTGATCACGCGTCTTGCCATAGACGCAGCTGCCCTGGCCGCTGGCGTCGGTAGCGATCATGCCGCCGATGGTGGCGCGGTTGGAGGTCGAAAGCTCCGGGGCGAAGAAGAGCCCGTGGGGCCTGAGCGCGGCGTTGAGCTGATCCTTCACCACGCCCGCCTGCACCCTTACGCGGCGGCGCTCGACGTCGATCTCGAGGATGCGGTTCATGTGGCGGGAGACATCCACCATGACGCCATCGGTGAGCGACTGGCCGTTGGTCCCCGTGCCGCCACCGCGAGGCGCAAGCGCGATCTCCCGGTACTCCTCGCGCCCCATGACGCGGCCGATGCGCTCGAGATCGGTGCTGTCCCGCGGGTAGAGCACCGCCTGCGGCAGGCGCTGATAGATGGAGTTGTCGGTGGCGAGTACGGTGCGATTGGCCGCGTCGGGCGCGATCTCGCCGGCAAAGCCCTCGGCTTTCAGGTCGGCGAGAAAACGGCGGTAGCGCTCGGCGAGGGAGAACGCGGCGCTGGCCGGGTCGAGGCGTGCGATCATCGGTGTCATTGGGCCATCGGGGGCCACGCGGCTCACGATGGCGCCGGATGGCCGTTCGGTTCGGGTAAGGGGAGAGACGCCACCCGCCTTGGCTATGTCGGCACGGAGGAGGCTCTCGGAGGTCGTCACAGTGTAACGCGGCGAGCGCGGCGAGGGCAGGCACCGGCGTGGTGCGGGCGCGGCGATTTCCCTACAATGTGGCCTTCTCGCGGGGCGTATTGGCGCCGCGATCGCGCGTCGTGCCTCGATCAACGGCTGTGTCGTCACCACCGCAACTGTCTTCAACCTACGGAATTCATCATGCTCGATCCCAAGCTGCTGCGAAGCGATCCCCTGTTCGTCGCCCAACGCCTGGCCCTGCGAGGCTTTACCCTCGACGTCGCGCAGCTCGAGTCCCTCGAGTCCCGCCGGCGTGAGTTGCAGACGCGCACCGAACAGCTGCAGAACGAGCGTAACGTGCGCTCCAAGGCGATCGGTCAGGCCAAGGCCGCGGGCGAAGACATCGAGCCGCTGCGCGCCGAGGTCGGCAAGCTCGGCGACGAGCTCGATCAGGCCAAGCAGGCACTCGCTACGGTTCAGCAGGAATGGGACGCGCTGGTCGAGGGGCTGCCCAACCTGCCGCACGAGAGCGTGCCCGAGGGCGCAGAGGAGAGCGACAACGTCGAGTTGCACCGCTGGGGCGCCCCGCGGGATTTCGATTTCGAGGTGCGCGACCACGTCGACCTCGGTGCCCGCTTCGGCTATCTCGATTTCGAGCTCGCGACCAAGCTCACCGGCTCGCGCTTCGCTGTCATGCGCGGGCCGATCGCCCGTCTGCACCGAGCGCTGGCGCAGTTCATGCTCGACAAGCAGACCCTCGAGCACGGCTACGAAGAGTGCTACGTGCCCTATATGGTCAACGCCGAATCGCTGACCGGTACCGGCCAGCTGCCCAAGTTCGGGGAGGATCTCTTTCGTCTCGGCGAGGAAGACGGCTATTACCTGATTCCCACCGCCGAAGTGCCGCTGACCAACTTCGTGCGCGACGAGATTCTCGAACACGCCGGGCTGCCGCTCAAGCTGACCGCCCACACGCCGTGCTTTCGCAGCGAAGCCGGCGCCTACGGCCGCGATACTCGCGGCATGATCCGTCAGCACCAGTTCGACAAGGTCGAGATGGTCCAGGCCGTCGATCCGCAGACGAGCTACGAAGCGCTGGAGGAGATGCGCGGTCACGCCGAGGCGATCCTGCAGGCGCTGGAACTGCCGTATCGCGTGGTGACGCTCTGCGCCGGGGACATGGGCTTTGGCGCGACCAAGACCTATGACCTCGAGGTGTGGCTGCCGAGCCAGCAGACCTATCGCGAGATCTCGTCGGTCTCCAATTGCGAGGATTTCCAGGCGCGGCGGATGCAGGCGCGATTCCGCAGCCCGGCACAAAAGAAGCCGCAGCTGTTGCATACGCTGAACGGTTCCGGCCTGGCGGTGGGACGCTGCCTGCTGGCGGTGATGGAGAACTACCAGAACGCGGACGGCAGCATCGACGTGCCGGCGGCGCTCAAGTCATATCTGGGCGGCGTCGAGCGCCTCAACGCTGAGTGAGGCGAATGGTGGTCCTGGCCCGGCGCGGGGTTTGGTTATAACGCTACAAAAAAGCGTTCCTTCGTGGGCCGTCCGTGGATCCTTACAATTTGGAATAACGAAACTCGGTGTTTTGCGAATTTCGTTCTAATGCGGCAACGCTCCCAGCGAGCGATGCTGTCTCGCTCTCCAGAGGACCAGGGCCACCGTGACGCAGACGCTGACGCTTCAATACGATCCGAGGGCGCTCTCGCTCCACCTCTTCGGCGGTGGCGGCGAGGCGCTCACGCTCGCGCGGCAGTTCGTCGGGCTCGATGTGTCTCTCTCGCTTCATGCCACCCAGGTGATGCCCGCGCTCGAGGCGCTGTGTCAGACGCAGCGCTGGGCGATCGAGGTCGACGAGCCGGCGCCGGCGCCGGGTCAGCTTTGGCTGGTGGCGACGGGGGACGATGCACGCGATGTCGACATCGCGCGCCGCGCCCGAGTCGCGGGCGTTGCCGTATTCGCGCCGGGCTGCCCTTCGCTCTGCAGCGTGCGCCTGCCGCCACGGGTCGATGCCTCGACCGCCGCCACGGCGGATGATGCCGCCGCGACGCGCTGGCGTCGGGGGCGGGTGGCGCTGGTGGGGGCCGGCCCGGGCGATCCGGAGCTGCTCACGCTGAAGGCGCTCAGGCATCTCCAGCGGGCGAGCATCGTCGTCCACGATCGCCTCGTCAGCCCGGAGATACTGGCGCTCGCCAACCCCGACGCACCCCGTTTCTACGTCGGCAAGGCGCGCTCGCAGCACAGCGTGCCGCAGGACGGGATCAATCAGGCGCTGGTGGCGTGGGCAAAAGCCGGGCACGACGTGGTCCGCCTCAAGGGCGGCGATCCGTTCATTTTCGGTCGGGGCGGCGAGGAGCTCGAGACGCTGGCCGAGGCGGGCATCGACTTCGAAGTGGTGCCCGGCATCACTGCCGCCTCCGGCTGTGCCGCCTATGCCGGCATCCCGTTGACGCATCGCGATCACGCCCAGTCGGTGCGCTTCGTGACCGGTCATCTCCAGAACGGCAGCTGCGATCTCGACTGGGCCTCGCTCGCCGCCGCCGGACAGACGCTGGTCTTCTATATGGGGCTCGGCGCGCTCGACACCCTCCGCGAGCGGCTGATCGCCCACGGCCTCGAGTCGTCGACGCCCATGGCGCTGATCGAGCAGGGCACCACGGCCAATCAGCGCGTCCATGTGGGTACCCTCGAGACGCTGCCGGCGAGCCTCGACGGCCGAGCGCCGCAGCCGCCCACGCTGATCGTCGTGGGCAGCGTGGTCGGCCTGGCCGACCGGCTCGGCTGGTTCGTTCCCGCCGACAGCGCGAGCCTCGGCTGGCTCGAAGGCAAGCATCCGACCCCGCTCTTCCGCGTCGAAAGCGCCTGACGTCACCCACGGCATCGATCACGACTCTGACATTCGTCTTTTCCGGCTTCTCTCTGCCGGCGTCTCGACGACGGGGAGCGCCTCGTTTACCGTTTCTCCCCTGATCGGATCATCGTCCGGCGATCATGGCGTCGTCCAAGCCCGGCCGGGCAACCTGTGAGACTGTCCACCGTCAGGAAAGACGATCCGCTTCGGAAACGACGAACCGGTCTGGAAACGACGAACCGCGTCGGGAATGACGAGCCACCGCGGGTAGAACGAGGAGAGAGCGACGTGCGAGTGCTTTTTGCCGCCGAGGAGGACGCCTGGGGCGGCATCCTCGAGAAATTTCGCGTGGCGCTGCCGCAGGTCGAATTCGTCGCCTCCGGCGGCTACGCGCTGACGTCGCTGGCCGGCTTCGATGCGCTGATACCCACCATGACGCCAATCGATGCACGGCTGCTCGAGACCGCCGATCGCCTCGCGCTGATCCAGCAGATCGGCGCGGGCCTCGAGGGGGTGGATCGCGCCTGCGCCGAGACGAAGGGGATAGACGTCGCCAACGTGCCCACCGATATCTCCGGCAACGCCGATTCGGTGGCAGAGCTGGGTATCTGGATGATGCTGGGCCTCGCCAGGCAGGCATCCCGCATGCGCGAGGCGCTCGCCGCCGGTCAGCTCGGTGCCCCCATGGGCATGGGGCTCAAGGGTCGTACCGTCGGCATCGTCGGTCTCGGCGGATTGGGCCAGGCGCTCGCCCGGCGCCTACGCGCCTTCGACATGACCCTCATGGGAATCAAGCGCAGCGCGGAGCCAGAGTTCGCCGAGCGCCACGGTCTCGCCTGGCTGGGCACCCTCGACGAACTGCCGACGCTGCTCGCGCGCAGCGATTTCGTGGTGCTGACGCTGCCCGACACGCCGCAGACGCATCATCTGATCGACGCCGATGCGCTGGCGCAGTGTCGTGACGGCGCATTCGTGATCAACCTGGGGCGGGGCGGGCTGATCGAGCGCGAGGGGCTACTCGCCGCGCTGCGCAGCGGGCGTCTCGCCGGCGCCGGGCTCGATGTCTTCTGGCAGGAGCCGCCGGACCCCAACGATCCGCTATTCTACGAAAATGTCATCGCCACGCCGCACGTCGGCGGTATGACGGACGTCTCCACTCAGGGGATTTTCGAGGTGGTTCGCGACCGCCTGAGCACGCTTGCCGCCGCGCTGGAGACGTCCCGCTAACGCCGGCGGGCGGTGTCGTTCCGGGTTTCGTCGGTGGGGCGACGCCAACCGACGGAAGCGCCGTTCGAGACGCGCCGTCGGCAGAAATCTGCGGTCGCGGCGTCACTCGCCGTGACCGACCATTGCCTTGCGTAGGGAGTGCGCATTGAACATCGAACAGCTCGACATCCGCAGTCACATGGCGCAGTTCGCGCCGTTCGACAGTCTGGCGGACGAACATCTCGACCGTATCGCCAGCGAAGTGGAGATCCGCTATTTCCAGGCCGGCAGCGAGCTACTGAGCCGAGATCAGCCGATCGAAGCGCTGTGGTACGTGCGAAGCGGGGCAGTGGAGATGTACCAGCGCAGCGGCCGGCTCTTCAACCGCCTCAGCGAAGGCGACATCTTCGGCTACTCGGATCTGCTGCGCAGCAATCGCAAGGTGCGCTACCCGGTCAGCGCGATCGAGGACACGCTGATCTACTTCATTCCCGGCGAGACCTTCGAGGCGATCTGCGAAGAGGACGATGACTTCTCCGAGTTCGTCGAGACCGGCGGACAGCGACTCAAGGTCACCGTGGAGCAGCAGCGCGACGACAGCGGGCTGATGACCACCCGAGTGCGCAAGCTGATCACCAAGGCGCCGCTGATGGTGGAGACGTCGACCACGCTACAGGACGCGGCGCGCCAGATGAGCGAGGCCAATGCGACCTGCGTGCTGGTCATCGACATCACCGACACCCAGTCCGCCTACACCTTTACCGGTCGCGACGGGCGCTACTGGCAGCTCAACGGCATTCTCACCGACCGTGATTTCTGTACCCGCGTGCTCGCCGAAGGCAAGTCGCCCCAGACGACGGTGGGGGAGGTGATGTCGCCCAAGGTGATCGTCACGCAGTCGGACGAGTCCGTCTACGAGGCGATGCTCAGCATGCTGCGTAACCAGGTGCACCACCTGCCCGTGCTGCACCGTCGCCAGCCGATGGGGATCCTGCACCTCTCCGACATCGTGCGCCATGAGACCCACAGCAGCCTGTTCCTGGTCAACAACATCTTCGTTCAGAACACGCCGACACAGCTGGCGCGACTCGCCGACGAGGTACGCACCGGGTTCGTGCGCATGGTCGCCGACGGCGCCAATTCGGAGATGATCTCGCGGGCGCTGGCGACGATCGGGCGGGCGTTCATCCAGCGTCTGCTGGAACTGGCGGAAGCCGAGCTGGGGGCGCCGCCAGTGCCGTACTGCTTCATGGTGCTCGGCTCGATGGCGCGGGAGGAGCCGACCATCACGGCCGATCAGGACAACGCGCTGGTACTCCACGACAGCTACGACCCTGAGGCGCATGGCGAGTACTTCGAGGCGCTGGCCAAGTTCGTCTGCGACGGGCTCGACGCCTGCGGCTACCCCTACTGCAAGGGCGACGTGATGGCGATCAACCCTCGCTGGCGTCAGCCGCTGACGGTCTGGAAGCAGTACTTCACCGAATGGATGGACGAGCCCAACGGCGAGCGACTGCTGCATAGCTCCATTTTCTTCGATCTGGCCGCGGTACACGGCGAGGCACCGATGGTCGAGGCGCTGCAGGACCTGATCGCAGAGCTCGCGCCCAATCGGCCGGTGTTCCTGGCGGCGCTGGCGCGCAACGCCAAGAACCGCACGCCGCCGCTCGGCTTCTTCCGTCAGTTCGTGATGGAGCAGGACGGCGAGCACCGCAAGTCGATCAACCTGAAGCGCCGGGGCACGGCCCCGCTCACCGATCTCGTGCGTGTGCACGCGCTGGCCTGCGGCTCGAACGCCCAGAACAGCTTTGCCCGACTCGACGATATCGACAAGACCAAGCTGCTGGCCGAAGGGGTGACGGACCGGCTGCGCTACGCCTTCGAGTTCATGTCGATGGTCAGAATGCGCTATCAGGCGGCGTCGATCGAACAGGGGGAGGAACCCAACAACAGCGTCGACCCGGAGCAGATCGACAGCCGCGAGCGACACAATCTCAAGGACGCCTTCGAGGCGATCAGCAACGCGCAGAAATTTCTCTCGTTCCGCTACATCATGCCGTCGAGACAGGAAGGCGCGCAGAGCAAGAGTTCCCCGCGAGGCAACCGCTGATGTTCGGCTTGGGGTCGAAAAAGGCATCGACACCGGACTGGCCGGATTACATGGCGTCCCGGGCCGAACACGCCAGGGACCCGCGTCTCGCTCGGTTCTATGCAGCCGGTACGCTCGATCCGCAGATGCCGATCGGGGAAGCGCCGCTGCTGGCGATGGATTTCGAGACGACCGGCCTGGACGGCAGTCGTCATGACATCGTCAGCGTCGGGCTGGTGCCGTTCACGCTGGAACGGATCCGTCCGGCGGCGGGACGATATTGGGTGCTGTCGCCGCGCCGACCGCTGAGCGACGAGTCGGTGGCGTTTCACCACATCACCCACTCGGAGGTGGAAGACGCGCCCGATCTCTCCAAGATTCTCGATGAGTTGCTGGAACGCATGCAGGGCTGTCTGGTGGTCGCGCACTATCGTCAGATCGAGCGCACTTTTCTGGACGCGGCGGTGCGCGAACGTCTGGGCGAGCATCTGCTTTTCCCGATGATCGACACGATGTCGATCGAGGCGCGCATCCACCGCCAGTCCTGGTGGGCGCGACTGCGTCGCTGGGCCGGCCGACCGATGGCGTCGATTCGGCTCAATGAAAGCCGCCAGCGCTACAACCTCCCGCCGTATACCGGCCACCACGCCCAGGTGGATGCCCTCGCCACTGCCGAGCTGCTGCAGGCACAGATTCTGCATCACCATACGCTGGAAACGCCGGTCGGCGACCTCTGGCGCTAGCGGCGTCGCAGCGGCCGACATTTCTCTTGCCCAAACGACGACGAGCGGCCAATTGGCCGCTCGTCGCGTTCTGCTTCGAGATAAAGACCCCGATCGATGTTACTTCGCCCTCGGCTCCGTACGCAGGCCTTGGACGATGGCGTAGCACGCCGCCAGCAGCACCACGGTGAACGGCAGGCCGGTAGTGATGACCGCCGCCTGCAGTGCCGTCAGGCCGCCGCCGAGCAGCAGAGCGATGGCGATGGCGCCCTCGATCAGTGCCCAGAACACGCGCTGCGGTTTCGGCGAGTCGACCTTGCCGCCGGCGGTGATGGCGTCGATGACCAGCGAGCCGGAGTCCGACGAGGTGATGAAGAACACCATCACCAGGATGATGCCGATGAACGACGTGATCGCCGACAGCGGGAGCTGACCCAGCATGGTGAAGAGCTGCAGCTCCAGATCGGCGTTCTGAACGCCCTCGAACCCTTGGTTGACGATCTGGTTGATCGCCGTGTCACCGAAGGCGGTCATCCAGATCACCGAGACGACGGTGGGGACGATGAGTACCGCGATCAGGAACTCGCGCACGGTACGCCCGCGGCTGACCCGCGCGATGAACATGCCGACGAACGGCGACCAGGAGATCCACCACGCCCAGTAGAAGGCGGTCCAGCCATGGACGAAGTCGGTGTCGTCGCGTCCGAACGGGTTGGCCAGTGCCGGCAGATTCTTCAGGTAGGAGAGCATGTTCTCGACGAAACCGGTAAGGATCAGCAGCGTCGGTCCGACGATGATCACGAAGAGCAGCAGCAGGAAGGCCAGCCCCATGTTGAGCTGCGACAGCCGCTGCACGCCCTTGTCGACGCCGAGCATCACCGACAGCAGCGCCACCAGCGTGATACCGATGATCAGTAGCACCATGGTCACGTTGGTATTGGGAACGTCGAACAGGTAGTTCAGACCCGCAGCCGCCTGAGAAGCACCGAGGCCCAGTGAGGTCGCCAGTCCGAACAGCGTCGCGAAGACCGCGAGGATGTCGATGACGTGGCCCGGCCAGCCCCAGATACGTTCACCCAGGATCGGGTAGAAGATCGACCGCATGGTCAGCGGCAGACCCTTGTTGAACGAGAAAAGGGCCAGCGACAGTGCGACGACCGCGTAGATACCCCAGGGGTGCAGACCCCAGTGGAAGATCGTGGAGGCCATGGCCAGCGACTGAGACGCCGCAGCATTGCCCTCTGCGCCGCCTAGCGGTGCCCAGGAATCCGCCGACATCGACGTGCCGAAGTGCGTGATCGGCTCGGAGACGCCGTAGAACATCAGGCCGATGCCCATACCCGCGGCGAAGAGCATCGCGAACCAGCCGGCGTAGCCGAAATCCGGTTTGGCGTCGGCGCCCCCCAGTCGCACCTTACCCAGCGGGGTAAAGATGAGGCCGATGGCCAGGATGACGAAAATGTTCGCCGCGAGCAGAAACAGCCAGCTCAGGTTGGCGGTGAGAAAGCCCTTGGCGCCGTTGAAGATCGGAGCCATCTGTTCCGGCAGCGCCAGCGTGATGATGACGAAGAACAGAACGAGCAGCGACGAGATCGAAAAGACCTTGCCGTGCAGGTCGACATCGAAGCCGAATTTATTGGTCTGAATATTGTCTTGACCGATTACGTAATCGGTATCGATGAGGTTGGAAGCACCCTCGGGGGCCGGTACGCCTTCCTGCGGCGCGTCCGGCTGATTATTAGTGTCGTCTTGAGCCACTAGCCGTCTCCATTGTTTGAATGTACGCGATGAAAACCGCGCTCGTGCACGTAATGACGTTCCCTTGCGCCCGGCTTGCGAGCTCCGCTTCGCCAGGAATCCGCTTGATAGTCTGGCGGATCGTCTGGAACACGCAAGTTTTGTGATTATCCTGAATCTTTCAGTCGCTTCCAACCGGCGCGGCCGTGAACGGGTAGATAGCTGACGTTTTACACGGCACTCGGTGGTGCGAAAGCGGCTGCGACCAAGGTCCGGGTCAACGTCATAGCGCGAACGTCGTATATTGAAACGATCGTTTGATTACGCCCGGGAGGCGCTATGGCCGTTTATCGTTCTCCGCTCGTGGATTTGCGCTTCGTCCGCGATTCGGTACTGGGTGCCGAGGCCGAGTGGCAGTCTCTCGCGCTCCCCGCCGAGGTCGATGCCGCACTGGCCGAAGCCGTATTGGAGGAAGGCGCGCGAATCGTCGAGGCCGAGCTGCTGGCGCTGAACGCCACCGGCGACGCCGAGGGGTGCCGGCTCGTCGACGGCCACGTCTCGACGCCGGCGGGATTCAAGGAGGCGTTCCGGACGTTCGCCGATGGCGGGTGGTGCGGCCTCGCCGGCAATCCGGCTTACGGGGGGCAGGGGATGCCCAAGCTCCTGACGCTCGCTTTCGATGAAATGCTCTACGCCGCCAATACGAGCTTCGCGCTCTATCTGACGCTCAACAACGGCGCGGCGCTGCTGCTCGAGCAGTACGCCGACGATGAGACCAAGGCACGCTATCTGCCGCGCCTGTATGCGGGTGACTGGCTGGGCACCATGTGCCTGACCGAGCCGCACTGCGGTACGGATCTCGGCCTCATCCGTACGCGCGCCGAGCCCGATGGCGAGGGTGGCTACGCCATCACCGGCAGCAAGATCTGGATCACCGGTGGCGATCACGACCTGACCGAAAACATTGCGCATCTGGTGCTCGCCAAGCTGCCCGATGCGCCCGAAGGCTCGCGCGGCATCTCGCTGTTTCTGGTGCCCAAGCGACAAGTGAATGCGGACGGCTCGCTGGGCGCGTCCAACGGCGTCGTCTGCGGCGGGCTCGAACACAAGATGGGCATCAAGGGCAGTGCGACCTGCGTCATGCACTTCGAGGGCGCGAAGGGGACGCTGATCGGCGAGCCGCATCAGGGGCTGGCGACGATGTTCACAATGATGAACTACGAGCGCCTGTCCATCGGGGTGCAGGGGCTGGGGCTCGGCGAGATCGCCTACCAGAACGCCATCGCCTTCGCCCGCGAGCGTCTGCAGAGTCGGGCGCCCGGCGGTGCGGCCTATCCCGAGCGACCGGCGGATCCGATTCTGGTCCATCCCGACGTGCGTCGCATGGCGCTCGAGGTTCGCGCCTGGAACGAAGGCGCTCGACTGTTCGCCGGCTTCGTCGGTCGCGAGCTGGACCGGGCGCGCTATCACACCGACGTGACGGCTCGCAGCGACGCCGAAGCGATCGTCGCGCTGCTGACGCCGGTCGCCAAGGCGTTCATCAGCGACCGGGGGTTCGATGCCACGGTCGTCGCGCAGCAGCTCTACGGTGGCAACGGCTACTGCGCGGAGTGGGGGGCCGAGCAGTTCGTGCGCGATGCGCGCATCGCCATGATCTACGAGGGCACCAACGGCATTCAGGCGATGGACTTGGTGGGAAGAAAGCTGGCACGCAATCGCGGCGCCTACGTCGAACAGCTCGTGACGCGAATTCGTGGCGATCTTCAGTCCGGTGAGTGTGGCACCTACGCTGAGGCGGTCGCCGATGAACTCGAACGGCTCGAGCGGGTCACCGCGGCTCTGCTTGCGCGGGCCGGCGATGACCACGACGCGCTCGGTAGCGCCGCCTATGACTATCTCGAACTGCTCGGGCTTACCGTCTACGCCTGGCTCTGGTCGCGGGCCGCCCGAGTCGCCGCCAACGGTCTCGCCGACGAAGGCGCCGCTGGTGAACGGTTCTATCGAAACAAGCTCGTCGTCGCGCGGTACTTCTTCGAGCGTCAGCTGCCACGCAGCGAATCGCTCGAGCGCAGGCTCGATGCTGGCGCGGAAGGGCTGATGGCGTTCGAGATCGAGGCGTTCTAGGCCGCCGCGCGATGCGCGATCTCGGATCACAGTCGAAAGAGGGGGAGCGCGGCAGACGCATCGACGAGGCGCCCGCCGTTGGGGGATGAGGCCGCATTCGCTGCCTCTTGTCTGCTCGGGCGGGTGTTAGTTCAAATTACCGACGCGGCGATAGCCGGCGTTGATGAAGCAGTAGCCGCCGTAAGCGATCAGGCCGACGGAAACGATACCGAGAATCCAGTCACCGAAGGGCTGTTTGGCGAGCATGTCGAGCACGCCGCCCAACCCCTCGACTTTGCTCGGCGAGAGCTGCCAAGCAGCGATGCCGATGAGCACGCCGATGATGACGAAGGTGCCGCCGCGAGCGGCCAGTCCGAGCCGCGCGATGCCCTCGAGCAGCGGCAGTGGCGGATTAGGGCGCTTGTCTAGATGCCAGTTCTTGCGGTAGGCGCGCGTCCAGGCGCGGTAGAGCTGATGGCAGCCCACGGCGATGAAGACGATACCCAGCGCCGCCAGCAACCAGCGCCCGCCGGGAATGCCGAGCAGCGTCTGCGTGCGCTCACTGTTACTGCTGCCTTGTGAGCTGGAAAACGAGTTGAATACCAGGGTCGTGCACTTCCAGGCCAGACCGGTGTAGATGAGACCGCTGATAGCGAAACCGGCACGAGCGACCAGACCTTTCATGTCATCGCCTTTGTCTTCGGTATCGAAGAAGGCCTGGGCCAGCCGCCACAGGACGTAGGCGACGAGACCGATGCCCATCAGGACGAGCAGGACGGTGCCGAAGGGCCAGGTAGCGATCCTCTGTATGACGTCGCTGGTGCCACTCTCGCTCCCCCCTAGGCCGATGGTCGTCAGCAGTGCCAGCCAGCCGATGGCTAAATAGATGACGCCCTTGGCAACGTAGCCCGCCGAGGCGGTGTGGCTCAGCCAGTCGCGAAGCGAGTTGGAATGGGATGACATGTTTGTCCTTCTTGTCGGAGAAAATATCGTGCGCCGGATACGCTTGGGCGCGTGGCGCGAGACTCGTGGTGCAAGCGTAGTGGAAGACGCGCGATCGAGCCTGCACGGATCGAGGCTCCGTTGTCGACCGGTCCGGCGCCGGTCGGGTCGCGATCCGTGTTGCGCTATCCTAGCGCGGCGCGACAGGCGCGATGGCATTCACCGTCTTCTGGACTCTCCAATGAAACACTTTGTCGTACACCCTCGATCGCGCCGCGGCTGGTGCCTGGCGCTGGCGTTCGCGCTGCTCATCAGCGCCGGGATCTGGCCGGTCGTCGCGGCGTTCAACCGCGCCGAACTCTGGTTCGGGCTGCCGCCGCTCGCGGTGCTGACCTATGCCATCGTGACGGGCTGCTGGCTGACGATGCTGATCGCCAACCGTCTGTTGCGCAGGAGCGATAGCGATGTCTAGCTGGATTCCGCTGGCCATCACGATGGGCTACATCGTGGTGGCGTTGATCATCGGTATCAACGCTCGGCGTGGGCGCGTCATGGACAGCCTCGAAGAGTGGGGGGTCGCGGGACGCAGCATGGGGCCGGTCACGCTCTATCTGCTCATCGCCGCCGGCAGCATCAGCGCCTACACCTTCATGGGGGCGCCGGGATGGGCGTACTCCAAGGGAGTGGCCGTCTTCTACGTGGTGATCTACCTCTCCTATCTGGCGCTGGTCGCCTGGTACTGCGGCCCGAAGGTGTGGGCCTTCGGGCAGCGGTTCGGTCACGTGACCCAGGGCGCGGCCATCGCGGATCGCTACCAGAGTCCGCTGCTCGGGGGGCTCGCGGCACTGGTCATGTCGATCGGCTCGCTGGCTTACGCCGTGCTGCAGACCATTGGATCCGCCTACATCCTGTCGGTGATGAGCGGCGGCGAGATCCCGGTGTGGGTCGGGGTGATCGTGGTGCTCGGCGCGATCGCGATCTATCTCTACATCAGCGGTCAACGCGCCATCGGTCTCACCAATGCCTTTCAAGGCATATTGATGCTGGGCGTGGCCTGGGCCGTGGGTCTCTGGGCGACCCACGAGGCGACCGGCGAGATCGGCTTTGCGGGCGTCTTCGAGCGGCTGGCGAGCGAGCGCCCCGAATTTCTCACCCTCCCCGGTGCGGGCGGCGACATCGGGTTCGCGTTCTGGACGACGTCGATCATCGTCTCGATGTTCTCCTTCATGCCGCCGGTGTGGAGTCAGTGGATGAGCGCCCGCTCGGCGTCGACGATTCGACGCAGCGCGACCTGGTTGCCGACCTACTACATCGTGGTGCTGCCGATGGTGGTGGTGGGATTTATCGGCATTCTGGCGCTCCCGGCGCTTTCGCGCGCCGATACCGTGGCGCTCACGTATGCGCTCGAGCACATGCCGAGCTGGCTGGTAGGGCTTCTGGGAGCCGGCACGCTGGCCGCGGCGATGTCCTCCTGCGAGCCATTTCTCCACTCCATCGCCATGGCCTATGCCCGTGACGTGGCGCAGCCGCTGTTCAGATTGAGCGATGCAACGACAGGAAGGTTGGCGCGGAGACTCCTGGTGCCGATCATGGCGCTGATCGTCGCCCCCGTGGCGATCGCCGAGCCGAGCAATCTGGTGATGATTCTGCTGGTGGGACTCGGTTTTGCGACGCAAGTGCTGCCGGCCTTCATCGGCATGTTTCTCTGGACCCGAGCCTCGACCCCCGGGGTGCTCGTCGGCATTCTGAGCGGTTTCTGCGTCACGCTTGCCTTGACGCTGATCTGGCCCAACCCGATGGGCGTGCATGCCGGCTTCTGGGGGCTAATGGTGAATCTGCCGCTATTCGTTGGCATTTCGCTCATGACATCACCGGTGCGAGACGATGTCGTCGAGCGCTTTTTCGCGATCAGTGCGCCCGGACGCTCGTTGGGGTGAGCGGACGCCCGGGCGACGTCCGGCCGGCGGGGCAGGGTCAGCAGGGTGTGAAGGGTGGCTCGAAGAGCGCGCGGCTTATATCGCGTTCGCGGCCAGCACTTTGCTCAGGAATCGCCGAGTACGCTCGTCCTGCGGGTGCGTGAATAGCTCGCTCGGCGGGCCCTGTTCGACGATCGTGCCGCCATCCATGTAGATCACGCGATCGGCGACGTCGCGGGCGAACTGCATCTCGTGGGTGACGACGATCATGGTCTGGTTTTCGGCGGCGAGCTGCTTCATCAGACCGAGCACCTCTTCGACCCACTGCGGGTCCAGCGAGGAGGTGGGCTCGTCGAAGAGAATGACGTCGGCATTGGCTGCCATCGCCCGTCCGATGCCGATACGCTGCTGCTGTCCACCGGAGAGCGCGGCGGGGTAGGCACCGGCCTTGTCCGCCAGGCCGATACGCTCGAGTATCTCGCGGGCGCGAGCATGCGCCTTGGCCTTGGGTTGGCCGTCGACGACGATCATGCCCTCGGCAATGTTCTCGAGCGCCGTCTTGTTGGCGAACAGCGCGTAGTTCTGGAAGACGAAGGCCGTGCGCCGACGCAGCGCGAGAATCTGCTCGCGCGTGGCGTGGGTCGCGTCGAGGGAAAGATCGCTGATGCGTATCTGCCCCGCGTCGGGCTGCTCCAGGAAATTGATGCAGCGCAGCAGCGTCGACTTGCCGGTCCCGGAGGGACCGACCACGACGATGATTTCGCCACGCTCGAGCGTCAGATCGATATCGTCGAAGACGGTGTGCTCGCCGAAGCGCTTGCGCAGCCCTCGAATGTCGATCATCGCTGATACGCCCGGTTGAGTCGTTTTTCGAGCCATTTCTGAATCCATGAAAGCCCCTCCACCACGATCCAGTAGATCACCGCGACGACCAGGAACGCCTCGAAATAGAGAAAGCTTCCTGCCGCTTCTTTCTGTGTCGCCCCCATCAGCTCGGTGACGCCGAGCGTGAAGGCCAGCGACGTGGACTTGATCATGTCGATGAAGTAATTCATTAGCGTCGGCGTTGCCACCCGAGTCGCCTGGGGCAGCACGATACGCCGCATCAACTGGGCCTGCGTCATGCCGATCGACTGGGCGGCTTCGATCTGGCTGCGGTCGATACCCACGATCGCCGCTCTGATCGACTCGGCCATGTAAGCGGAAAAATGTAGCGTGAGACCGAGAATGGCGGCAGTCACGCCGTTGATCGATACCAGAAACGTCAGGACTTGCGGCAAGCCATAGTAGAAGAGGAATAGCTGTACCAGCAGCGGCGTGCCGCGGAAAAACGAAATGAACAGCAGCGCCAGCCCGTTGAGCCCCGGGACGCGTGTGACGCGTATGACGGCCAGCAGACACGCGAGCACCAAGGCACAGACCATGCTGGCGGCGGCCATCTCGAGCGTCAGCGGAAGATAGCCGAGAAGCACCGGTATCAGGCTCAGCATGTAATCGAAATCGAGTGAGTGCATAGCGAGTGCCATCTCGTCTCAGGGCAGAAGCGCGGTGAAGATAACGGCGGTCATCGACGATAAAGCCCATGACGTATCGACGTCATGGGCTTGGGCGCGAGAGGGCTCAGCGTTGCGTGATGTCGCTGCCAAACCATTTTTCGGAGATTTCGGCGAGCTTGCCGCTATCACGCAGCGTGTCGAGGGCGTCGTTGACGCGATCACGCAGCGCACGGCCGGCCTCGTCATCGCGGAACGGATAGGCGTTCTCGATCTGCGAGAAGGGTTGGCCCGCGAGCTGAAGCGGTAGCGGCTTGTCCTTGATCACCTGCGAGGCGCTGACCCGATCCATGACGAAGGCATCCGCGCGGCCGAGCGCCACGTCCTGCTCGACATTCGATTCGTAGGTCTTGATGTTGATTTCGTCGGCATACGGCAGTTCCTCGAGCAGCTGCTCGTAGTTGGAACCGAGGTTCACCGCGACGGTCTTGCCCTTGAGGTCTTCGACACCATTGATCGCATCGTTACCTTCGCGGGTGACCACCTGCGCGCCGTCATAGACGTAGGGCTCGCTGAAAACGTACTTCTCTTCCCGCTCGGGCGTGATGGTGATCTGGTTGGCAATGGTGTCGATGCGCCTGGAGTCGAGCATACCCGCCAAGCCCGAGAAGCTTGCCGTGATGAACGACACATCGTCGCCGGTGATGTCGCCGATCGCGTTCATCAGATCGACTTCGAAGCCTTTCAGCTCGTCCTGCTCGACGTAGGTGAAAGGATAGTAGCCGCCGGACATGCCGACCTTGAGCGTATCGGCGCTGGCCGCCGGGGCCGTCAGTGCCGTCAGTGCCGTCAGCCCCAGAGCCGTGGCAACAATAGCCAGAGAGGCCGGACGCGGTACGGTCGTGAACAGCTTGATCATGGCGAATCTCCTGTAGGCGGAAACGGTGGCGCGTATCATGCACTGCGCAAAACGGGGAAAGGATAGCGCAAAAACTATTAAGTAATAAAAGGAAAAATTTATATGCTTTTTAGTTTGGGTTGCCGTGAGTGAACGTGTGCATCGGTCGCTAGAGGCTAGTCCTTCATCCAGGCACGTGAAACGGTGGCAGCCCGAATGCCGGCCTTTGGGATCCGGCAGCGGCCCATGGCTATACAGAGTTTTGTCGCATGTACTGTATTGATATAAGATCTGTGCCGCTGCACTCATGGGGGCCACCGCAGGGACGTGACCAACGGACGCGCCAGTGCTGGTTAGCGGTAGAGGCCAAGGAAGAGTCTCTGACTCGGGAGCATTGAGAGGAGCGGAGCACTACGAATGATCGCGAAGCGAGAGGGCAGATGCGCTCCGAGTCGCAGGACGGCGTGGCTGTTCGAGCGAGCTGGCGGCCCCCCGTCGCCTCGCTATCGAAATACTTAGACCAAAGTCTCATAGCAAGCCGATAGATCGAGGCAGAACTGATTTTTGGCTTGACCGACTGACAAGGTTTGTATAGTTTTATCGATGTAAGCTGACTTGCTGGCTTCATGGATGAAGCAAAGGATTCAAGCGAGTCGAACAAGTAATCAAGGATGGTTACCGAACCCGACACCGCCAGGAAGGCGAGATAAGGGTTTCGATATACAGCGCCGCACGCCAAGAGGGTCAGGATGACTCGGAACAGGACGGGATGTCCGGGCGCTAGCGGCTCTCTAGAGGCGGGCCATTACGATGGCCCGCCTTTTTCTTTTCCGCTTCATCGATTATTGGGGTTGAGTTCTCGATCTCGCCACCCGATATCAGAGGGTGACTAGGCGAAAGTTTCTGTAATCGCCAAGATGGTCTAGCTTGAAAGATGCCGCGCTGAAAGCGGTGTCCCTTACATCAGATACAAAAGGAACTTGCTATGAAAAAGGGTATTGCAGCCGTTACCGCCACGACCTTCATGCTGCTGATGGGCGGCGCAGGCATCGCCCAGGCGCAGGACACGGCTGGCACGCAGTCCAGCGACGGCGCTGGCAACATGAATGAGAGCGCCGGTCACAGCGACGCGATGAACGACTCTCTGGATTCCAACACTGAAGCGATGGAAGGCGGTTCCGGCGTTACCAACCAGAGCGACGCTTCCGACCCGGGCAACATGGGTGAAGACGCCGGTCGGAGCGATGCAGAGGAAGAATCGCTCGAAGCCGTCGAGTCCGACACTGATGAGAAGACGAACATCGACGACAGCGAAGCGCTCGACGATCTCAACGCAGATGGTCAAAGCGACGCGGCTGGCGATGCTATCGAAAGCCAGTAAAGCCTAAGTCGGATTGGTTCGAAAGAGCCAGACTGGTTCGAAAAAGGGGCGCCTCCTCGGCGCCTTTTTTTATGTCTGGCTTTTGCGATCTGGCGCCTCAGATGCCGAAGCGTTGCAACGCCTATCCGACTTCGGCCACGCCATGGGTATTTTACTGTTACGCAAAGATACAAATATCGAGCCATTAGTTCACGTGGATCAATTCGTCTCATGCCGAAAAGGTTCACTGTGTGCAGGCGTTGCCAGGATGGCACGCTCAAGGATGACCGCCGGTAGGCGGGTGGGTCGCTGGAAGCGGCGCAGTAAGCAAGGAAAAGAGTCGCGGGATGCAATGACTCGAGAGCACGCAGGAAGCGTCGATCAGGGAAGGAAGCTGCAGGAAGCAGCCACGTAATAGGGAATGTCGCAGGGAGCGACCGGCCACACGGATGACGCCGGATTCACAGGGAAGCATGGCCGGATGCCGTGATGTCACAGCAGGGATACAGCGCTCTTGAGGGTTCGTCTGCCGGCCCCTCTTTTCGCTGTGCTGTCGCTACGCATTCTTCTGACACTAGCGCCGATGGCGTTCGTCGACGGCGTCTATACGATTGACTTCCCACCGCGGCTACGTAGAATGAGCGCGCGCTTCACCCGCGGATGTGGTGGAATTGGTAGACACGCTAGATTTAGGTTCTAGTGCCGATAGGCGTGGGAGTTCGAGTCTCCCCATCCGCACCAAGAAGCCTCCCCCCCGTTTTAAATATCCATCCCCGAAGTTCGATCCTCGACCGCTCGTCTTGCATCGAATCTATCTCTGCTTGTCAGTTCGTCTCTCTCACCTCAGTGCACTCGTCATACCGTTGATGTCCTCATGGGCAGACGTACGTTCGTCTCCACCGTGGAACGCTTACCCGAAGCCGTCTGGCGGTGCGAGCTGGCGTTTAAACGCCAGTGTGCGGCGCTGGCTGCGGTCATGGCGTTACCTGACGGCGTCGCTCAAGTGCGAGCCGACCTTGCCGATCTTCAGTAGAGGTGGCGAATGGCCGTTTACGACGCGATGTCGAGCGAGTCGTATTCGAGGAGGTGACCGGTTCAGGGGCGCGGAATGGATCTCATTGGCGCACGTATCTGGAGAAGGGCGCGGTGGCTGAGCCTGCGTCTCGGCGACGGGCTGCGTCGAGCGCTGCCGGGCTACTGCGCATTCTGTCTGACGCCGGTTCGCGGCGGTGAAGCTTGGTGCACGGCGTGTTATCGAGAGCTCCCCTGGAACTCTCGAGCTTGCCGACGCTGTGCCGAGCCGCTCCCAGGCTCGCCGGTCAACGCCGTCGAGTGCGGGCGCTGTCTCAAGCGCTTGCCGGCGTTCGATACGGCGTTCGTTCCCCTACGCTACGAATCGCATCTGACATCTCTCGTACATCGGTTCAAGTTTTCGGCTGACCCTCGCGCCGGCGAAGTGCTGATGAGCCTGCTGGCGACGGCCTGTCGTGGCGAAATGTCGCCGCTGAGCGAAACGTGGCGGCAGGCAGGCGCGGTCAGTGCGCCGCGTCCGGCCATCGTGGGTGTGCCGGGTCAGCGGGAGCGAACTCGAGAGCGCGGATTCGATCATGTCGCCTGGCTCGCCCGACGGCTGAGTGAACGGCTGGCGTTACCGGTACATTCCGCGACCCGTCAGCGCGAGACGCCGACACAGCGCGGTCTCGATCGGCGGGCGCGCCGGCGCAACGTCGGCGGGGCATTTCTTGTGCAGGAGCGTCTACCGCCCGTGGTCATCGTGCTCGATGATGTCATGACCACTGGCGCGACGCTCGATTCGCTGGCCCAGGCGTGTCACGCAGCGGGCGCCGAGCGAGTCGTCGCGCTGGCGTGCGCGCGCACGCCGTCCGGACGGATCTGATAGCATCGGTCGCCCATCCCGATCGCGTCAGCCCGAGGTTCAGATGATCGCCAACACCCCGCATCCTTTCGAGACGCTGACGCCACAGCGGGTCGTGGAGTCCATCGAGTCGCTGGGGCTGTGGCTGCCGGGGGAGCCGTTCGCCCTCAATAGCTACGAGAATCGCGTCTATTCGGTGACCGACGACGATCGGCGGCGCTGGGTGGCCAAGTTCTATCGTCCGGGCCGCTGGAGCGATGCGCAGATCCTCGAGGAGCACGCCTTTCTTGCCGAGCTTGCCGAGGCCGACGTCTCAGCGGGTAGCGTCTGGGCCGATGCCAATGGTCGAACGCTGCATGAAGTCGACGGTTTTCGCTTTTCGCTGTTCGCGCACGTCTCGGGGCAGGCGCCGGAACTCGACAACCCCGAGCATCTGTTCGCCCTCGGCGCTCTTATCGGTCGCATTCACGCCGTCGCGCGGTCCCGCGCCTTCGATCAGCGTCCGGTCTTCGACATTCCCTCGATGGTCGAGGAGAGCCGCGAGCGCGTGGTCGGTGCCCGCTGGCTCGACGCTCGCCAACGCCAGGCCTACGAGCGCACGCTCGATGCGCTGGCGCCGCTCATGCAGGCCCGTGCCTGGCCGGCGAGCGCGCTACAGCGCGTGCACGGCGACTGCCATCTGGGCAACATGCTGGGGCGCGACGACCGCTTCGCCCTGGTCGACTTCGATGACTGCGCCATGGCGCCGGCCATCCAGGATCTCTGGATGCTACTGACGGCACAGACGCCGGAAGAGTGGCAGATGCAGCTATCGGAGGTGATCGAAGGCTACGAGGAGTCGATCGAGTTCGATCGTCGCGAGCTCGAGTGGATCGAGACCCTGCGTACCCTGCGCCTGATTCGTCATACTGCCTGGCTGACCGCGCGCTGGGACGATCCGGCATTTCCGCGCGCTTTTCCGTACGTGGCGGAGTCCGCCTACTGGGACCAGCACATTCGAACGCTGGAGCAGCAGCGCTTCGCACTGGACGACTCGCGCTGGCTCGTCTGACGTTGGAACGGCGCAATGGAAACAGAACCCGGGGACGTGCGGTCGCGAATCGATAGTGACTGGGCGCGAGTTTCGCTAGAATCCCCGCCATTCTAGATCGGCTGGATGCCGGCAACGTCTGGCGCCAGCCTCGGCAGCGATTCGACAGGGCAGCGACATGACCGATCAACTGGCAGGCCACTACCGCGGGATTCTCGAGAAGCTGGGAGAAGACCCCGATCGCGAAGGCCTGCGCAATACCCCCGAACGGGCCGCCAAGGCGATGCAGTTCCTGACCCAGGGCTACGGGCAGTCGCTGGAGGCACTGGTCAACGGCGCCGTGTTCGCCTCCGATACCGACGAGATGGTGGTCGTCAAGGACGTCGAGATGTACTCGATGTGCGAACACCACGTGCTGCCGTTCATCGGCAAGTGCCATATCGCCTATCTGCCTCAGGGCAAGGTGCTCGGGCTCTCCAAATTCGCGCGCATCGTCGACATGTACGCCCGTCGCCTGCAGATCCAGGAGAATCTCACCCGTGAGATCGCCGAGGCCGTCATGCAGGTGACCGGTGCGCGCGGCGTCGGTGTCATCGTCGAGGCGCAGCACATGTGCATGATGATGCGCGGGGTCGAGAAGCAGAATTCGAGCATGAAGACATCGGTCATGCTCGGCAGCTTCCGCAAGAACCAGACGACGCGTCAGGAGTTTCTGATGCTGGTCAACAATCGCTGAGCGTGATCGCCGCGAGCCTGTCTTACAGCCATGAGTGAGGTGCCGTGATGGATGGTCGACTCGACGCCTTCGACGACGAGACTCAGACCGGAGAAGTGGTCGCCGGCGACGGGACACGCTACGCGTTCGATTTTTCGCAGTGGCGCGGTCGCGGCCTGCCACGGGTCGGCACTGCCGTGCGCTTCGACGTGCGTGAGGGGCGCGCCGTGCAGGTCTTCGACCGGCCCCAGGCCCAGCAGCGCGCGACGACGACCCGGGATGCCGCCGGTCGGGCACGTGGCAAAAAGCTCTCCCACTGGGCGCTGGCGGCCTTCGTGATCGCCGTGGTCGGTTTCAGCGCCGGACGCTACGCACCGGTGGTCGAGATCGTTGCGCTGATACTGGCATGGGTCGCCCTGCGTCAGGTACATCGGGCGCCGGAACGGTTACGGGGGCAGGCCTTGTCGGCCGTGGCCATCGTCATCGCGGTCGGTGTCACGCTCTGGTCGCAGTGGCCCTGACGCCTCGGCGTTCTTGCGTCATCCAATCTCTCCGCTGTCGCCATCCCTGCCGCGGTGTCAGACGCCACTGTCTTCACCACTGGCGTCGCTTTCGCGAACGCGCCATCCTGTGGGGGAATTCGCCGTCCGCACCTTGCCTGCCGAGGCCGATCCTTCGAGTGGCCTCGCCGCAAGGGGGTCGCTACCGGCTCGCCAGGGCAGGACGTTAGCGCTTCGGTCGGCTGGCTCCGTGCCAGGTCGGCCTGGATATCTAAGGAAGGAGTGAATCATGCAGCCCGTCAACGAGAGCGCGCTTTTTCGACCCTACGCCTATATCGACGGTAACTGGGTCGCTGCGGACAGCGGCGAACAGATCGACGTCGACAACCCCTCGACCGGGGAGATTCTCGGTCGCATGCCCAAGCTCGGCCGCGCCGAAACCGAGCGCGCCATCGATGCGGCCGAGGCGGCCCTGCCCGGTTGGCGCAAGCATACCGCCCAGGAGCGGGCCGACATCCTGATGAAGTGGTACGAGCTGATGCTCGAGCACAAGGACGAGCTGGCCGCCATCATGACCGCCGAGCAAGGTAAGCCGGTCAAGGAAGCCGCCGGCGAGATCGTCTATGCCGCAAGCTTCATGCGCTGGTTTGCCGAAGAAGCGCGGCGAATCTACGGCGATACCATCCCCGCGGCCAGCGACAATCAGCGCATCGTCGTCACCAAGCAGCCGGTGGGGGTGGTCGGGGCGATCACACCGTGGAACTTCCCCGCGTCGATGATTACCCGCAAAGCGGCGGCCGCGCTGGCGGCGGGCTGCACCATCGTCGTCAAGCCGGCGAGCCAGACACCGTTTTCCGCCACTGCGCTTGCGGCCCTGGCCGAGAAGGCCGGCGTACCGCGCGGGGTCTTCAACGTCGTGCCGGGCAAGGCGAGCGATATCGCCAACGCGATGACCGAGTCGCCGATCGTGCGCAAGGTGACCTTCACCGGTTCCACCGAGGTCGGCAGCAAGCTGATGGCGAATGCCGCTCAGCACATCCAGAAGGTGTCGCTGGAGCTCGGCGGTAATGCCCCGTTCCTGGTCTTCGAAGACGCCGATCTGGACGCGGCCGTCGACGGTGCCATCGCCTCCAAGTTCCGCAATGCCGGCCAGACCTGTGTCTGCACCAACCGCTTCCTGGTCCAGTCGAGCGTGATCAACGCTTTCAGCGAGAAGCTGGCGGCCGCCATGAATAGCGAACTCAAGGTGGGCGACGGCTTCGAGGATGGCGTCAATATCGGCCCACTGATCGACGAAGATGCGGTAACCAAGGTGAGCGATCACATCAAGGACGCCACCGACAAAGGGGCGGAGCTGCTGCTGGGCGGTCACGAGCATTCGCTCGGTGGGCGCTTCTTCTCGCCGACGCTGGTGAGTCACGCCACCCCGGAGATGAAGGTCGCGACCGAAGAGACCTTCGGGCCGCTGGCGGCCGTCTTCGCATTCGAGACCGAAGAGGAGGGCGTGCGCATGGCCAACGACACCCAGTTCGGCCTGGCCTCCTACTTCTACGCCCGAGACATGGGCCGCGTCTGGCGCGTCGCCGAGGCGCTGGAGTACGGCATGGTGGGCATCAATACCGGCCTGATCTCCAATGCCAGCGCGCCGTTCGGCGGCGTCAAGGCCTCCGGTCTCGGTCGCGAAGGGTCGAAGTACGGTCTCGACGAGTACCTCGAGATCAAGTACCTCTGCATCGATCTGGGTGCCAGCGAAGGCTGAGGGTTTTTTGCACTGCGTCCGGCCGCGGGTAGCCGAGGCCGGGCCGAATTCGGGGGCAGTAAAAGCCCCCTGCGCCGGGTAAACAAAACCGCCAGCGACGAATGTCGCTGGCGGTTTTCTTTGAAGTGAGACTCGCGGCCGGCTTGCGGCTCGCGACTTAGTGCCGGAAATGGCGCATGCCGGTGAACACCATGGCGATGCCGGCCTCGTTGGCGGCGGCGATCACCTCTTCGTCGCGCATCGAGCCGCCCGGCTGGATGACGGCGGTGATACCGGCGGCAGCGGCGTTGTCGAGGCCGTCGCGGAAGGGGAAGAAGGCATCGGATGCCATGACCGAGCCTGCGACTTCCAGGCCTGCCTGCTCGGCCTTGATGCCCGCGATCCGCGAGGAATTGATCCGGCTCATCTGGCCCGCGCCGACCCCGACGGTCTGACGCCCGCTGGCGTAGACGATGGCGTTGGACTTGACGAACTTCGCCACTTTCCAGGCGAAGACCAGGTCGTTGAGTTCGCTCTCGGTGGGTGAGCGCTGAGTGACCACCTTCAAATCCTCCGCATCGATCATGCCGGTGTCACGGCTCTGAACCAGCAGCCCGCCGTTGACGCGCTTGTAGTCCCAGCCTTCGCCGGTCTGCGTGGGCAGTTCGCCGCAGGCGAGCAGGCGCACGTTGGTCTTGCTGGCAACGGCGTCGCGGGCCGCCTGCGAGATGCTGGGCGCGATGATCACTTCGACGAACTGACGCGAGACGATCGCCTGCGCGGTGTCGCCGTCGAGCTCACGGTTGAAGGCAATGATGCCGCCGAACGCCGACTCGCTGTCGGTGGCGAAAGCCAGATCGTAGGCGCGGCGGATGCCGCCCTCGCTGTCGGGCACGACCGCTACGCCACAGGGGTTGGCGTGTTTGACGATGACGCAGGCCGGCTTGGAGAAGGATTTGACGCACTCCAGCGCGGCGTCGGTGTCGGCGACGTTGTTGTACGACAGTGCCTTGCCCTGAAGCTGCCTGGCACTGGAGACACTCGCCTCGGTGTGATTCGGTTCGACGTAGAACGCGGCTTTCTGATGCGGGTTCTCGCCGTAACGCATCCCCTGTTTCTTGGTGAACTGCATCGACAGAGTACGCGGGAAGTTCGGCTCACCGTCGCCGACGCGCTGGCCGAAGTAGTTGGCGATGGCGGCGTCATAGGCCGTCGTATGTTCGAACGCCTTGATGGCCAGGTCGAAACGCGTCGTCTGGCTCACCGCGCCGTCGTGGCTCGCCATGTCCTTGAGCACTCGCGAGTAGTCATCGGCCGACACGACGATGGTGGTGTAGGCATGGTTCTTGGCGCAGGAGCGCACCATCGTCGGTCCGCCGATGTCGATGTTCTCGATCGCGTCCTCGAGCGTGCAGTCTGGGTTCGCGACGGTCTGCTCGAAGGGGTAGAGATTGACCACTACCATGTCGATCGGCGCGATGTCGTGCTCGGCCATCACCGCGTCGTCCTCACCGCGTCGGCCGAGAATGCCGCCGTGAATCTTCGGATGCAGCGTCTTCACCCGCCCGTCCATGATCTCGGGAAAACCGGTATGCGCAGACACCTCGGTTACCGCGATGCCATTCTCCTGCAGCAGGCGATAGGTACCGCCGGTGGAGAGAAGCTCGACGCCGCGCGAAGCGAGTTCCCGTGCGAAGTCGACTACGCCGGACTTGTCGGAGACGCTGAGCAGCGCGCGGCGTACGGGGCGGGGGGCGGAGGATGCAGCGGATTGGGACATGCCAGGACACTCTTGTCGATGAATCGAACTGTCGTTAGACCGAACGGTCGTTGATCCGAGCGGTCGTTAAACCGGACTGTCGTTGAGCCGAAAAGCCGTCGATGCCAACGGTCTCGCGCCGCGGGCGCTGGCGGGCCGCTCGATCCTGCCCGGCGCGTCCGGCAGGGCCGTCGGCAGATCGGCGCCGGTCGCGAGGGCGCCGTGCAAAATCGGGTCGTGCTAGATCAGATCGTACTGCTTGAGCTTCTTGCGCAGGGTGCCCCGGTTGAGGCCCAGCAGCTCCGCGGCACGGGTCTGGTTACCTTCGACGTGGCGCATCACCACCTCGAGCAGCGGGGCTTCCACCTCCGCCAGAACCATCGGGTAGAGATGCGTGACGGATTCGCCCTCGAGATGCGCGAAGTAGCGCTCCATGACGTGCTCGACGCATTCGCGCAGCGTGCCCTGAGGGGCAGTCGGAGAGATCTGAAGCGATTGCCCTTCGGCGGGCGAGGTGTCGCCGAGGGCGAGGGGCTGCCGGCTGTTCATGCTGCGTGAGTTCCGTTACCGATCGAGGCGAGGCCGCCGCGAAAGAGTTCGTGGAGAAAATCGAATTGCGCGCGAGTGTCCTCGAGCCGGTTGAAGCGGGCACGATACGCGCGCGAGGCCTCGTTCGCACCGAGATACCAGCCGATGTGCTTGCGCGCGACGCGTACGCCCAGGTAGTCGCCGTAGTGCTCGTGGAGCGCCTCGAGATGGCGGCACATCGTGCGCTCAACCTCGTCGGCCGTCGGCCGGGCGATGTCGCATCCGGTACGCAGAAAGTGATCGATCTCGCGAAAGAGCCAGGGATTGCCCTGGGCGCCGCGGCCGATCATCACGGCATCCGCGCCGGTGTAGGCGAGAACGGCCGAGGCTCGGGCCGGTGAGTCGATGTCGCCGTTGGCGAACACCGGCATCGACACCTGCTGCTTGATCGTGGCGATGGTGTCGTACTCGGCCTGCCCGGTGTAGCGCTGCTCTCGGGTGCGCCCGTGCACGGCCAGCGCCGCGATACCGGCCTGTTCCGCCATGCGTGCGATACGCAGTGCATTGCGGCTATCGCTGCACCAGCCGGTGCGAATCTTCAGCGTGACCGGTACGTCGACGGCGGCCACCACCGCCTCGAGGATCTCGGCGACCAGCGTCTCATCGCGCATCAGCGCCGAGCCCGCCGCTTTGTTGCAGACCTTCTTGGCGGGGCAGCCCATGTTGATATCGATGATTTCGGCGCCGGCATCGACATTGAGTCGCGCCGCCTCGGCGAGCATTCGGGCATCGCCGCCGGCGATCTGCACCGATCTCGGCCCCGGTTCGCCACGGTGGATGCGGCGCAGGCGAGACTTGCGCGTGTTCCAGAGCCGGCTATCCGATGCGACCATCTCCGACACCACCAGTCCCGCGCCCAGTTCGCGACAGAGCTGGCGGAAAGGGCGGTCGGTCACGCCCGCCATCGGCGCCAGGATCACGCGGTTGGGCAGCGTGTGACGGCCAATTCGGGGCAATGGCGTATCGCTATGCGATGACACGGGATCACGCATCGTCAAAGGGGCTCGGGCAAAACGGGGAAGCCATGATACCGGGGGCTCCGGCCGAGTTGAAGCGATGTTTCGCCGCACGCGACCTTGGTCGCCAGCGCGTGCGGCAGTGCCAGCGCCTATGCCGGACGCCGTCCGGTCAGCAGCATCCAGCCCTCTTTCTCGCGGGGCTCGTCCATGATCAGACCCTGATCGCGGTAGGCGTCGAGCACGGACTCGGCCTGCGCCTCGAGAATTCCGGAGAGCGCCAGTTGACCGCCCGGGGCGACTCGCCCGGCAATCTGTGCCGCAAGCTCGATCAGCGGACCGGCGAGAATGTTGGCGACGACGACGGCGTACTCGCCCTGACCCAAGCGTTCGGGATAGTCGAGAATCAGGCGCGTCTCGTCGAGGGCGTTACGCTCGGCGTTGTCGCGGCTGGCCTGCAGCGCCTGCGGGTCGATGTCCACGCCGACGGCGGTGTCGGCACCGAGCTTGAGTGCGGCGATGGCGAGAATGCCCGAGCCGCAGCCGTAATCGAGTACCTGAGTCTGTTCGAGCGCCTGGGCGTCGAGCCAGTTGAGGCAGAGCGCCGTCGTCGGGTGCGTGCCGGTGCCGAAGGCGAGCCCCGGGTCGAGCACCAGGTTGACCGCGTCGGGCTCGGGGGCGGCGTGCCAGCTCGGCACGATCCAGAGCCGCTCGCCCATGCGCAGCGGCTCGAAGCCATCCATCCACTCGCGCTCCCAGTCCCGGTCGGCGAGCAGCTCGTATTCGATCGTCGGCGCCGGCTCTTCGGGCAGTTCTGCCGCCCAGGCGCGCTGGACCCGCTCGATCATCGCTTCGACCGCGCTCAGGTCGTCATACAGCCCGGTGAGAACGGTTTCGCGCCACAGCGGCGTGCTGCCTCGGTCCGGTTCGAACACAGGGTCGTCGTGAGCGTCCATCAGCGTGATGGCGCTGGCACCCTCCGCGAGCAGCAGCTCCTCGAGTCGCTCGGCCTGTTCCGGCGCGATATGAGCCTTGAGTTGTAGCCACGCCATGGCGATTCTCCGCTAGTCGATGAAAAAAACGCGCCTCGGTCGGACCCGGCGAGTCGCCGGTGAGGAAACGCGCGGGCGGTTCGGTCGGCGCCGCCCCAACGAAAACGGGGCGAACGCCTCCTGGAGGGTTCGCCCCGTGTGGGTCGCTCGGCGGTCAGCTGATGCCGAGCTTCTTCTCGAGGTAGTGGATATTGACCCCACCTTTCTGGAACGCGCGGTCGCGAACCAGATCCTTCTGCAGGTCGGTGTTGGTCTTGATCCCCTCGACCAGCAGCTCGTCGAGCGCGTTGCGCATGCGCACCAGTGCAATCTCGCGATCCGCGCCCCAGGTGATCAGCTTGCCGATCAGCGAGTCGTAGTGCGGCGGCACGCTGTAGCCGGTGTAGATGTGCGAGTCCATGCGCACCCCCAGGCCGCCCGGCGGGTGGTAGAGATCGATCTTGCCCGGGGAGGGCATGAATGTCCGCGAATCCTCGGCGTTGATCCGGCACTCGAAGGCGTGGCCATTGAGGTGAACGTCCTCCTGCTTGATCGACAGCGGCTGGCCGGAGGCGATTCGCAGCTGTTCCTTGACGATGTCGACGCCGGTGACCATTTCGGTGACCGGGTGCTCGACCTGAACGCGGGTGTTCATCTCGATGAAGAAGAACTCGCCGTTCTCGTAGAGGAACTCGAACGTGCCGGCGCCACGGTAGTTGATCTCGATACAGGCGTCGGTGCACGCCTTGAGCACCTGGGCGCGCGCTTCGGGGTCGAGCTGCGGTGCCGGCGCCTCTTCGAGGACCTTCTGGTGACGGCGCTGCAGCGAGCAGTCGCGGTCGTACAGGTGCACCGCATTGCCCTGACCGTCGGCGAGCACCTGGACTTCCACGTGACGCGGATTCTCCAGGAACTTCTCCATGTAGACCGTGCCATCGCCGAAAGCCGAGGCGGCCTCCGAGCGAGTGATGCTGGCGGCCTTGGCAACTTCGTCGTCGTTGCGCACCACGCGCATGCCACGACCGCCGCCGCCGGCAGCTGCCTTGATGATCACCGGATAGCCGATACGAGCGGCGATGCGACGAATCTCGGCGTCGTCATCCGGCAGCGGCCCGTCGGAGCCTGGCACCGTGGGGACACCGGCTTCCTTCATCGCGTTGATCGCGCTGACCTTGTCGCCCATGAGGCGGATGGTCTCGGCGCGCGGGCCGACGAAGACGAAGCCGGAGCGCTCGACCTGCTCGGCGAAATTGGCGTTCTCGGAGAGAAAGCCGTAGCCGGGATGGATGGCGCTGGAGTCCGTCACTTCGGCGGCGCTGATCAGTGCCGGGATGTTGAGATAGGACTGAGCGGAGGAGGCCGGTCCGATGCAGACGGCCTCGTCGGCGAGACGCACGTGCATCAGCTCGCGATCCGCCTTGGAGTGGACCGCCACCGTCTTGATCCCGAGCTCCTTGCAGGCGCGCAGGACGCGAAGGGCGATCTCGCCACGATTGGCGATGAGTACCTTGTCCAACATGATGGTGTGCCTGTGTGGTCTCAGTTGATGATGATCATCGGCTGGTCGAACTCGACCGGCTCGCCATCCTCGACCAGGATCGCCTCGATGACGCCGTCTTTGTCGGCCTCGATCTGGTTCATCATCTTCATCGCCTCGACGATGCAGACGGTGTCGCCTTTCTTGACGCTCTGGCCGACCTCGACGAACGCCTTGGCGCCCGGCGCCGGCGAGCGATAGAAAGTGCCGACCATCGGCGAGGTCACCGCGTGACCGGCCGGCTGAACCGGTGCCGGCTCGGCGGGGTCGGGTGCCTGCGTCTGCTGCGGTGCGGCGTAATTGGGAGCGCCCTGCGGCATGGACTGGGGCATCATCATCGGCTGCTGCGCGGCGCCGAATCCTGCCGGATGGCGGCTGATGCGAACGGACTCTTCACCTTCCTGAATCTCGATTTCGCTGATGTTCGACTCTTCGAGCAGTTCGATGAGTTTCTTGACCTTGCGTATATCCATGACGATCTCTCGCGGTTGAATGGCGTGTGAAGCGGCTTCGAGACAGTGCGAACGCCCGGGACCGATGGCGGACTAGCGCCGGTTCAGCTCGGCGATGGCGGCATCGAGGGCGAGGGTATAGCTCTCGGCACCGAAGCCGGCAATGACGCCACGGGCGACGTCGGTAAAGTAAGAGTGCTGTCGAAACGGCTCGCGGGCATGCACGTTGGAAAGATGCAGCTCGATGAAGGGGATGGCGACACCGGTGAGCGCATCGCGAAGCGAGACGCTCGTGTGCGTGAACGCGGCCGGGTTGAGCAGGATGAAGTCGACGCCCTCGAGGCGTGCGCGGTGGACTCGCTCGACCAGTTCGTGTTCGGCGTTGGACTGCAGCCACTGGAGCTCGTGCCCGGCATCCCCGGCGCGTCGCGTCAGCGAGGCGTGGATGTCGTCGAGTGTGGTGGTGCCGTAGACCTCGGGCTCGCGCGTGCCGAGCAGGTTGAGGTTGGGACCGTTGAGAACCAGTAGTCTCGCCATGACTGTCCTGAGCTGTTAACCCATCGTCGGAATGTCGAGATGGGATCACTTTGCTGCAAAATGGCGCCACCAGAGCGCCGTTTTCGATGCGATGAAAGTTTGCCGAAAAATCATGAGAGTGTCCACCTCCCGTCTCGAACGACGTTCGTAAACGATTTTTGACGACCGTTCGAGGATGTACGCCTCGTTTCTCGCATTCGTGACCCGTCGAGCGACGCCATGGCTTGCGAGCTAGCCGGCATCCACCACCGCGGTGAGATGCTCGGCGAGGGCGGTCGCGCCGATCTCTCCCTGAATGCGCGCCCCGCGGCGTTCGCGACCTTCGACGAAGAACAGCAGGCCCGGCGGGCCGAAGAGATCGTAGCGGGAGAGCAGCGCCCGGCTGGCATCGCTGTTGGCGGTCACGTCGGCGCGGATCAGCACGAAGTCCGCGAGCCGCCCGGCAACCGATGGAGCGGGAAAGACGCGATGCTCCATGACCTGACACGAGATGCACCAGTCCGCGCTGACGTCGACCATGACCGGGCGGCCCGCATCGTATGCCGCCTGCAGGGCGGCGTCGAGCTGGGCCGGGGTGGTGACGGTCTCGAAGTCCAGACGTGACGAGGGCGTGCTTGTCGGCGTCTCGGCTCCCGCGAGCGGGCGTAGCGGGTCGTGATTGCCCTGGGCGCCGCCCCAGACCAGCGCCACGCCCCAGGCGAGTGCGAGCCAGCCCAGCGCCTGACGCACCCGCGGCCAGCCGTCAGGCGTACGTGTATCGAGTGCGCCGAGCGCCATGGCGATACCGAGTGAGAGCGTGCCCCACAGTACCAGCGTCAAGGGATCGGACAGCAAACGAGCCAGCAGCCAGATCGCCACCGCCAGCAGCGCGACGCCGAAAAGTGTCTTGACGCCATTCATCCAGGCGCCGGCGCGTGGCAGCCAGCGGGCTCCGAAGCCACCCACCAGGACTAGCGGCAGCCCCATGCCGAGTGCCAGCGCCAACAGCGCCAGCGCACCGCCGAGGGTGTCGCCGGTGGTGGAGATGAACACCAGTGCGCCGGCGAGCGGCGCGGAGATGCACGGCGATACGACGAGCACCGAGAGCGCGCCGGTGACCGCGAGACCGAGAGGTCCGCTACGCTTCAACCGGTCCTGCCAGGCGTCGGCTCGCTGGCTCAGCGCTCGAGGCAGGCGCAGGTCGAAGGCGCCGAACATGGCAACGGCGAACAGCGTGAACAGCAGTGCCAGCGGCAGCAGGACCCATGGCGACTGCAGCCGCGCCTGGAGATTGAGCGAAGCCCCGAAGACGCCCATCAGCGTGCCGAGTGCCGTGAAGGTGACCGCCATGCCCGCTACGTAGCTCAGTGAAAGGCCGAGGGCCCGGCGGCGCCCCGCGTTCTGGCCGACGATGATCGAGGCCAGAATCGGCATCATCGGCAATACGCAGGGCGTGAGCGTCAGCCCCAGCCCGGCGAGGAAGAAAATCCCCAGGGTGGCGAGGCCGATGCCATCGTCCAGCAGTGACTCGAAGCGCAGGTTGCTGGCGGCAAATTCAGGGGGTGCGGCGCTCGGCGTCGATGCCGTCGTGAGGGCGCGGGCATTGGTTTTTGCCGCGCCGTCGGCCGGCCGCGACGCCGTCGAGACGTCGCCGAAACCGCTTGAAGAGCTGGCGCCTAAGCTAGCGTCGCGACCGCCACCGAAGGGATCGTTGGCGACGCTCGAGCCGGCGATCGGGTCGGCCTGGGGCGTTGCGGTCGTCACGCCGCCGGATGTCTCTGCCTGGGATAGCAGCGGCGAGGATTGCGCCTGGCTGCTGGCATCGGTGAACGCGGCCGGGGCCGCGCCCGGTCGCGCCGTCAGCTGCCAGCGCTCCGGGGGGTAGCAGAGTCCGGCTTCGGCACAGCCCTGGAAGGCGAGCGTGATAGTGACGCCCTCGTCGTTCGCGGCGTTGCCGGATGCCGCTGCATCGATGGAAGGACCGGCATCGGTGGAAGGACCGGCATCGATAGAGAGAGGCGCGCTGATCACGACATCGTCGTGAAAGACGTGAACGTCGCCGAGATAGGGGTCGCGCTTGAACGTGCCCGGCGGTAGGTCCAGCGCGCCGAGCGATGCCGGCTCGTCGACGACGACATCGAGGCGATGCCGGTAGAGATAGTAGCCGGGCCGGCTGCGAAGGCCGACATAGAGCCGCCCGTCCTGGCGCCAGGCATAGGCCTGAAATGCCCGATCGACGGGGAGGAAATCGGCGCTGCCGCGGGGCTGCGTGGCGGTATCGTCGGACGACTGTGAATCGAGCATCTGCGCGGAGGCAGGCGTCACCAGACAGAGCGAGACGGTGATGAGCAGGGCGAGAAGACGCGACATCCGTGAAGAAACCCCAATGATTCGAAAAACCGACGCAGCGGATGATTGGCCGCCCCACGAAATCGGTGCGTGATCGAGCCGTGAGACCGCACCACACGTTGGCACTGCGGTGTCGGCAGCGCCACGCTGAAAGCGCTCGATACCGTTACGCTGCCTGCGCATCCTGCACTATCGAGCGCCATTCTACCCGACGCTGTCGCGTCGTACGCCACCCTGTGACACCGCCGGGGCGCCATCGATCCCCCGCCACCAAAGGCGGGCTGCGAGACGCGGGGAGCGTGATAGGATAGCGATCATGCGGCTCGAGCCGTACCGACTCGGCGATCGCGCCCCGCTCCCACGTCCCGCTGACCTTTCCATCTCCAACCGACAAGGACTGTCCATGGCCCTGTTTCGCAAGAAGGCGACGCTCTCCCGCACCGAGGTTCTCGAAACGCCACAGTACGGCTGGATATGGAAGCCGCTGGTGGCCATCGTGGTGGCCTATCTCGTGATCTGCATCGTGCTGGGTATCTGGTGGAGTCGGACACCGTCGCCCGTCGACCCGCTTCAGGCGGTGGAGCGACAGCGCGGATTCCCGCAGGCGGTACAGGCCGACGGGCCGCAGGCGCCGACGTCGGGTCAGCCGGGCGAGGCGCTGCTGGCGACCAACCTGGTCATGCTCGATACGCTGATTCGCAAACCCGGCGGCTATCTGCGTAACGACGTGATGCCGCCGGGGCTCTGGCTCGACAACATGCCGAGCTGGGAAAAAGGCGTGACGCGTCAGGTACAGGACGCAGTCGCCGCACTCGATGGCACCCTGGCAGTCGCCGACGCGCCGCTGGGTGATGCCGATGACGCACTTTCCAACGATCTCGACAGCTGGCGCTGGCCGAAGTCGGAGCGCTTCTTGCACGCCGCCCGCAACAACCTGGGCGAAGCCTTCCACATGCTGGAGAACGCCGCCGGCTCAGGCGCGCCGAATCAACCCGCTGCCGCAAGCCAGCCGGCCAGCGACGATCAGCCGTCCGGTGACGATCAGCCTTCCGGTAACGATCAGCCGTCGGGTGACGGTCAGCCGTCCGGTGACGATCAGCCGTCGGGCGACGACGCTGCGCAAGGTGAGAACGACTCGCCGGCTCAGAACGGTCAGCAGAACGATACCGGGCCCCAGGCGCCGACGGCACTGGAAACGAGTGATCTCGCCGACTGGCTGGAAACGGTTCAGCAGCGTCTCGATGCGCAGACCCAGGCGCTGAGCGCCAACGTCGGCGGCGCGGCAGGCAATCAGAACGACGACCACAGCGGCGAGAGCACGCCGTGGTTTCGCATCGACAACGTCTTCTTCGAGTCGCGCGGTACCAACTGGGCGCTGCTGCAGCTGATGCAGGCCGCGAGAATCGACTGCGCCGACGCCATCGAAGAGGCTGGCGTCGACGGCCGCTTCGAACAGCTGATCGCCGAGCTCGACGCGTCGCAGGCGCGGGTCTGGAGCCCAGTCATTCTCAACGGTTCGGGCTTTGGCTTCTTCGCCAACCACTCGCTGATGATGGCGAACTACAGCGCTCGCGCGTCTCAGCTGGTCGCGGAGATTCGTCGCGAGCTGTGAAATCATGCGTCGGGCGCTGGCCCGGCGCGATGCACGCATCGTGTGGCGCATCGCCAAACGACAAGACGCCGCCCCGGGTAAGCCGGGGCGGCGTCTTTCGTTGCATCACAAGGCGGTGCGGCTAGCGCCCCGACAGGCGACGCTCGATCGTCACTCGTTTTCGTAGGCGGTAACGGACTTCTCGATCGCCTTGCGGGCGGCATCGGCGCCGTCCCAAGAGTCGATCTTGACCCACTTGCCTTTCTCGAGATCCTTGTAGTTCTCGAAGAAGTGCGCGATCTGCTGGCGCAGCAGTTCGGGCAGGTCGGTCACTTCGCGCACGTCGTCGTAGAGGGCGGTGAGCTTTTCGTGCGGTACGCAGATCAGCTTGGCGTCCTCGCCCGCTTCGTCCGACATGTTGAGGATGCCGACCGGGCGCGAGCGGATCACGCTGCCGGGCTGAACCGGATACGGCGTGACCACCAGCGCGTCGAGCGGGTCGCCATCGTCGGCCAGGGTGTTGGGGATGTAGCCATAGTTCGCCGGGTAGAACATCGGCGTTGCCATGAAGCGGTCGACCACCAGGGCGTCCATGTCCTTGTCGATCTCGTACTTGATCGGCGCGTGGTTCGCGGGGATCTCGATCGCCACGTACACGTCGTTGGGGAGGTCCTTTCCGGCGGGGATCTTGTCGAAACTCATCGTTGAGTCCTTGGTTTGCAGGTTTGACACCAGCGGGCGAAAATCCCCCGGATTATACGAACAGGCTAGACCGATTACCAACCCGGGCCGCAACCGCGGCGCAGAGTCGGATCGGTGAGCCTGGCGGCGACGGTTCGTCGAGACCGCTACTACCACGATCGGGGAGAGGGACGTTGTCGAAGAGCTCGTTGTCGCTGACCTATGGGCAGGCGTTCGTGGCGCCGGATCTGCATCGTCACCGCAGCTCGATGTCGGTCCAGATCCCGCCGGAAGAGCCGATGCTGTCGAAGGGCGGGTGCGCGTTGATCAGCGACTCGACCTGGCGCAATTCGATCGCCAAGCAGGCGGGGGATCTCAGCGTTCGCGGCTTTCTCGCCGACTACTATTCGACGCCCGAGCACTGGGATATCAAGACCTCGGCAACGCGGGTGCTGCGGGCGCTCAACAGCTGGTCCCACAGCCAGAGCGGCTATATCGAGGGCGGGAGCTACATCTGCTCGCTGTCGGCGATGATCTTCCATCAGCATCAGGCGCATCTGTTTCACATGGGCGACACGCTGGTGTTCCGGATTCGTGGCGCGGAATTCGAGCAGCTGACGCGGGATCACGTCACCGACCTCGGCGGCTACCGCTATCCCTCCCGGGCGCTGGGGATGGATGGCCATGTCGACATCGACTACTCCACCTTCCCGCTCAAGCAGGGCGATCTGTTCCTGTTCATGACCCAGGCGGTTCGCGGCACGCTCGTACCCTCGGAGTACGTGCAGCTCATCCGCGCCGACGTCAGCGATCTCGACGCCGCCTGCGAGCGGCTCGCGGAGGCGGCCAATCAGCGTGCCAGCGAGCGCGGCTACAACGCCAACCAGTTCTGCTTCCAGCTGGTGCGTGTCGACCGCCTGCCCGAGATCGAGTCCGATCATCCGCCGCGACGCTTTCATCATCTGCCGGTGCCGCCGGAGCTCGAAGCCGGCGAACGAATCGACGGGCTCGACGTGATCGAGGTGCTCTCGCGCACGCCCCGGGCGAGAATCTATCGTGTTCGCGACGCCCGGCGCAGCGGCGACATGGTGATGAAGGCGCCCAGTCCGGAGCTCTCGCCGCGCAACGTCTATCTCGAACACTTCGCGCTTCAGCAGTGGGTCGTCGAGCGAATTCACTCGCCCTTCGTAGTCAGCGTGGTCGAATCCGCCCGTCCCCGACGGCATCTCTACTACCTGATGGAGTACGTCGAGGGCGAGACACTCACCGAATGGCTCGGCCGGCATCCGCAGGCGAGTCTCAAGCAGCGCCTCGAGCTCGCGCGCCAGCTGGTCAAGGCGGTCCAGGCGCTGCACCGCCACGACGTGCTGCACCAGATCATTCACCCCGACAACATCCTGATCGACCGTCACGGCAATCTGCAGCTGATCGACTTCGGGGCCTGCCACAAGCGCGAGAGCGACGGCCAGAGCGAGGCGAAAGAGCTGGCGCGGCAGGTGGGGCTCAACGAGCACAGCGCGCCGGAGTACGCGCTCGATACCGACGTCGGCCGCCGCAGCGATCAATATGCGCTTGCCTCGACCGTCTACTGGATGCTCACCGGCCACCTGCCCTACACCATGCTGCCCAACCATCTGCGCAGCCACACCGATCTCGAGCGCATGACCTACCGCCGGGCGCGCTTGAGCAATCCGGCGATCAGCGAGGATCTCGACGACGCCCTGCGGCGCTCGCTGGACCCGCTGCGCGCGCTGCGCTTTCGGCGCATCTCGGAGTTCGCCTATCACCTGCGCCCGACGCCCAAGAGCGAGGTCGAGAGCGGCCGGCCGCCGTGGCGCGAACCGGCCAACGTCTGGCAGGCGATCGCGACCGTACTGCTGGCGCTGCTCGTGCTCTCCTGGTGGCTGAAGTAAGGGCGTAAGTAAGGGCGTAAGCGAGGAGACCCCGGGAACGCGAATGCGATGAAGGCGCCAGTTGGCGCCTTCGTCGTTTGTCGCGTGGGTGATCCTGGCGCTACGGCATTCCCAGCCAGTTCGGCAGCCCCAGCGACAGGAAGGGAATATAGGTGACCATCAGCAAAAAGCCGAGCAGCAAGAACAGCCACGGGGTCGCGGCACGAATCGTGCGCGTCAGCGGCATGCCGGTGACCGCAGAGGCGACGAACAGATTCAGGCCGACGGGCGGGGTCACCAAGCCGATCTCCATGTTGACCACCATGATGATGCCGAAGTGAACCGGATCGATCCCGAGCTCCATGGCCACCGGGAAGAGTATCGGCGCCAGGATCAGGATGATCGCCGAGGGCTCCATGAAGGCGCCCGCCACCAGCAGGACGACGTTCACCACCAGCAGGAAGGTGATCGGCGAGAAGCCCTGATCGACCACCCAGGCCGTGATCGTCTGGGGGATCTGCTCGGTGGTCAGCACATGGGCGAACAGCATGGCGTTGGCGATGATGAACATCAGCACCACCGAGAGCTTGGCCGCATCCAGCAGCACGCCCGGACACTGCTTGAAGGTGATGTCGCGATAGACGAACAGCGCGACGAACCCGGCGTAGACCGCCGCCACGGCGGCGGCCTCGGTGGGCGTGAAGAACCCGCCGTAGATACCGCCGAGCACGATGACGATGGTCAAGAGCCCCCAGCTCGCCTTGCGCGCCGTGGCGAGAAATTCCGTCACCGACGGCTTCGGCAGCGCCGGCATGTTCTTCACCCGAGCGACGATGTAGATCGCCACCATCAGTATCAGACCCAGCAGCAGGCCGGGCACGACCCCGGCGACGAAGATCTTGCCTACCGAGCTTTCGGTGACCGTGGCGTAGACCACCATCACGATCGACGGCGGAATCAGGATGCCCAGCGTCCCCGCGTTACACACGATGCCGGTGCCGAAATCCTTGGAGTAGCCCGAGCGTGCCATGCCCGCGATCACCACCGACCCGACCGCAGCCACCGTCGCCGGCGATGAGCCGGAGAGTGCCGCGAACATCACGCAGGCGAGCACCGAGGCGATCGCCAGGCCACCACGGATATGGCCGACGCAGGCGTTGGCGAAGTTGATCAGCCGTCGCGCCACGCCGCCGCTGGTCATGAAGGCGCCGGCCAGAATGAAAAACGGGATCGCCAGCAGCGTGTAGTGCTCCGAGGTCTCGAACAGCTTGATGGCCAGCGAGCTCAGCGAGTCCTGGCTGAACAGCAGAATCGTCAGCGAGCTTGCGATGCCAAGCGAGAAGGCGATCGGCACGTTGAGAAAGAGCAGACCGAACAGCACGATGAAGAGAAAGGCGATGGTCATGACGATTTCCCTTCGAGGCTCGCCTCGTCCTGGAGTTTGAGTGCCTCGGTCGATTCGTTGGTGAGCTCCATGGTGATCTGCTTGCCGCGCAGCATGCGGATCAGCACCTCGATCAGCCGAACCAATACCAGCAGGAAACCGACCGGCACCACGACGGTGATGTGCCACTGCAGCACCCCGTAGCGGTCGAGATCCTCGGCCCCGATACCGGCGCGCATCAGCGCCTGCACCCAGGTGGCGCTGGCGACCATGAAAAGCGCCGTATAGGCGATGCAGATCAGACACGTCACGATGCCGACCCCGCGTCTGAGCGTGACCGGCAGCAGCCGAATCAGCAGGTCGACGCCGATATTGGCCCCGATTCGCACGATGTAGGCGATACCCAGAAAGATCAGCCAGGCGAAGCACGCCTTGGTCAAGGCCACGCTCCAGGTCATCCGCTGGGCGAGGTCGATGATGAAGTCGCCGATCGCCAGGAGTGGCGTCTCTGCGAAGGGGAGCGCGTCGGCGGCATCGTAGAAGACGGTATAGAGGTTGTTGACCATCACATAGGAGAAGGTCACCAGAGTCATGAGGGCGAGGAGGAAGGCCACCAGGCCCTCCTCCAGATGCGCCCAGGCACGCAGGAAACGTGACATGGCCGGCTCGTTACTGAGGGGTCGAGGAGGTGTTGGCGTTTTCGGCGGCATCGATCAGATCAGCGCCGATCTCGTCTTCGAAGTTCTCCCACACCGGGCGCATCGCTTCGCGCCACTCTTCGCGCTCCTCCGGCGAGAGCTGGATGATCTCGCTGGTTCCGGCGTCGACGATCGCCTGCTTGGCCTGCTGGTTGAGATCGAAGGCCTGCTGGTTCACCTGCTGCGTGACATCGACCAGGATCGCGTCGAGTTCGCTGCGCAGGTCGTCCGGTAGACCGTTCCAGAAATCGGCGTTGGTGATCACCATGTAGTCGATGATCCCGTGGTTGGATTCGGTGATGTAGGGCTGCACCTCGTGCATCTTCTGGCTGTAGATGTTGGACCAGGTGTTCTCCTGACCGTTGACCACGCCGGTCTGCAGCGCCTGGTAGACCTCGCCGAAGCTCATCTTGCGCGGCACCGCTCGTAGCTCCTTGAACTGTTCGTCGAGCACGTCGGAAGCCTGGACGCGAAACTTCAGACCACGGGCATCGCGGGGTTCGTGCAGCGCCTTGTTGGCGGAGAGCTGCTTCATGCCGTTGTGCCAGTAGGCGAGCCCCTGGATGTTGCGTTCCTGCATGGAGTCGAGCAGACCCTGGCCGGCCTCTCCCTGCTGGAAGCGATCGACCGCCTCGATGTCGTCGAACAGAAAGGGAAGATCGTAGAGCTGGATGCTCGGGCTGTACTGCTCGAACTTGGCAAGCGAAGGCGCCAGCATCTGAACGTCGCCGAGCAGCAGTGCTTCCATCTCCTTGCCGTCACCGTAGAGCGACGAGTTGGGATAGACCTCGACGCGGACGCGATCGCCGAGTCGCTCTTCCACCTCCTCGGCAAAGAGTTGGGCACCCTGACCCTTGGGGGTGTTCTCGGCCACGACGTGGGAGAACTTGATCACGATGGGGTCCTGCGCGTGGGCGCCGATACTCGCGACGAGGGCGACGCATCCGGCGGTGCCGAGCAGGAAATGACGAGTGAGAAATGGCATGGGGCACGCTCCGTTTTATTGTTCATTAAGCGGAAAAAGCCGCCGGCATGAGCGGCTTCGACTCGCGGAGTATGGGCGGAGGCGTTTTGTAACGACCATTCAACCTTAGTGGCGGTTTGCCCGGTTTTACGGGGTAAATGCGGTTTTTTTAGTTACAAAAAGAGGGCGCCCGCCGCCGCACCGAAGCAGGGCGACTTTCGCTCGAAGGTGCGGCACGCAAGGCGTCTGACGGAAACCGGCATCGAGCGGCGTCGGCGTCGATGTTCGTGTTTCTGGACGATATTGTTCGGGATGATCGTCGCGGAAATTTCTGTGACTAATCTCGAAAATTACCGCGATTTCGCGCTCGCGATCTCAACCGATTTACGCAGCCGGATTATCGGAGGAATGCGATTTTTATGGCGGCACCGTGACTTCTTGCGTCACGACCTCCCGGGACGAATGGCTATCGCCACGTTACGCGGCGCCGGCACGCGCGATCAGCCGCCGGGCTCGCTCGATCACCGGTGCATCGATCATTTGTCCATCCACCTGAGCGGCATCCGCGCTTCGCTCGGCGGCGTCGAGTACGCGTTTCGCCCAGTCGCGCTGGGCCTCGCTCGGGGTGAGACCGCGATGCACGGCGTCGACCTGATGCGGATGGATACAGAGCATACCGGCGTAACCCATCTCGACGGCGCGGCGGGCGACGCGCTCGACTCGCGCCAGATCGCGGAAATCCGGCAGTACGGTCTCCAGCGGCGGGGCGAGCCCGGCCAGGCGCGAGTGCAGCACGAGCTGATAGCGGGCCTGGTCCAGCAGCCACTCGCCACCCTCACTACCGGGCTCGCTGCCGAGATCCAGGCTCAGATCCAGCGCCCCGAAGCTCAGTCGCTCGACGCCCGCGACCCGGCTCAGGCCCGCCAGCGCGGCTAGCCCCGCGGCGCTCTCGATCAGCGGCAGCAGCGGCAGGCCGAAGGCCGCGAGCCGTTCGAGCGACGCCTCGGTCTCGGCCTTGGGTACGACGATGCCGGCAAGCCCCGGGTGTGTGCGGCAGAACGCCAGATCGGTCTCGAACGCGAGGCTGTCCGGCGCGTTGACACGCAGCCAGATACCGTCGAATTCGCCGGCATCGAGCCGTTCGCCGAGGGCCTCGCGGGCGGCGTCCTTCGCTTCGGGGGCGACGGCGTCCTCCAGGTCGACGATGACCCGGTCGGCGCCGGCGGCGAACGCTTTGGGGATGCGCTCGGCCCGGTTGGCGGGCACGAATAGCGCCGAGCGACAGATCGGGGGCTGGGCGTTGAGCATGAGGCGTTCTCCATTCGACGACAGTGGCGGACCGACCCGCCGCGTCAGATCGTACCGTTTTCGCGCAGGTGTGCCACGGTGGCGGCGTCATAGCCCAGCGCCTCGAGGATCGCCTCGCTGTGCTCGCCGAGGGCGGGCACGGCATCCATGCGCGGGGCGTAGGCGCTGCTGCGGCCCGGCGGCACCAGCGCCGGCACGCGCCCGCTAGGGGTGTCGACCTCGCGCCAGCCGTCGCGAGCGGCGAGCTGCGCATGATGCCAGACGCCGGTCATGTCGTTGACGTGGGCATTGGCGATCTGGGCGGCATCGAGCCTGGCAATGACGCCGTCGGCGGTGAGCTCGCCGAAGACACCGAGGATGATTTCCCGCAGCGCGTCGCGGTTGGCCGAGCGCTTGAAGTTGGCGTCGAAGCGGTCGTCGGTGGCGAGCCGCGGCATCTCGAGCACCCCCTCGCAGAAGAGCGCCCACTCCCGCTCGTTCTGCAGACCCAGCATGACGGTGCCGCCATCGCCGGTGGCGAAGGGGCCGTAGGGATAGATGGTCGAGTGCGAGGCGCCGGCGCGGGGCGGTGGCGGGGCGCCGTCGAAGGCGTAGTACATCGGATAGCCCATCCACTCGACGAGACTTTCCAGCATCGAGACGTCGATACCGGAACCTTCACCGGTGCGTCCGCGCAGCAGCAGCGCTGAGAGAATGTTGGAGTAGGCGTACATGCCCGCGGCGATGTCCGCCACCGAGCAGCCGGCCTTGGCCATCGCTTCCGGTTCCGGGCCGCCGGTCACCGAGAGAAAGCCCGCCTCGCTCTGGATCAGCAGGTCGTAGGCTTTCTTGGTCGCATACGGGCCGCCTTCGCCGTAGCCGGAGATATCGCAGACGATCAGCCTGGGGTAGCGCGCATGCAGGCTGTCGAAGTCGAGCCCCATGCGCGCCGCCGCGCCGGGGGCGAGGTTCTGCACCAGCACGTCGGCCTCGCCGAGCAGGGTGTCGAGCACGGGGCGAGCATCGGCATGCTTGAGATCCAGCGTCAGACTCTCCTTCGACCGGTTGGTCCAGACGAAATGCGAGGCGAGGCCGTTGACCCGCTCGTCGTAGCCGCGAGCGAAATCGCCGACGCCGGGACGTTCGATCTTGATCACTCGCGCGCCCTGATCGGCGAGCTGGCGGGTGCAGAAGGGCGCCGCGATGGCGTGCTCGAGGCTGACCACGGTGATGCCGTCGAGCGGGCGGGGGGCTTGGCCGGTCATGAAGACTCCTGTCGAAGCCGGCGGCGTTACGCCCTCAAGCTGAGCGACGCCGCCGGAAGATGGGGTAACGCCGAAGCGTTGCAAGCCGAATCGTTAAAGCAGCGTCTCGAATCGCTCGAGCCCGGCGAGCGCCCAGGCGTGAGCGATCAGTCGCGTGGCCTCGTCGGCATCGGCAGCGCCGGAAAAGGCGAGCAGGCGACGAAACTTCGCCTCGAGTTCGTCGCGTTCCAGCGTATTGCCGGGGTCGCCCTTGGGCTCGTCGATGGCCGCGCTCAACGTGCGCCCGTCGCGGGTGGTCACCTCGACCCGACCCAGCCAGCGGCGGGGATAGGCCGCGTCGATCTCGTCGTCGAGGGTCATCGAGACGCGCTCGCGAAATGCCGCCACCCGCGGGTCCTGCAGGGCCGAGTCGCGAAACCGCTCGAGACTCGCCTCCCCATATACCGCGATCAGTCCGAGTACCGTGCCCATCGAGAACTTCGCCTGATGGATCGTGCGAGGGACCGTCACCGGTCCCAGCACGTCGATCGCCGCCTGATGCACGTGGGCGGTGAGCGCGTGGATGTCGTCATGGCGAAGCGATTCGCGGGCCATCAGCGTCTGCAGCGCATCCGCCGCCGGGTGCGTATGCCGGCACGAGGCGTGGAACTTGAACGAGGTCTCGGTCAGCGCCCAGCGGCTGCCGAGCCCGGCGATCAGCCGCTCGGGGTCGGCATCGCGAGACATGCCGGCGCCCAGCCCCTGCGGCCCTTCGAGCAGATGGCGCGCTCCGGTGAGTCCGGCCCGGGTGAGATAGGCCGCGAGCACGCCGTCGGCGGCCGCCTTGGCGGTGTGCAATTGTTTGGAATCGGCGGCGTCGCGCAGGAACTCCCACAGCCCTGCTGCCTGGGTGCCGGCGCTACCCAGCAGGTTGACGAAGCCGTCGGTATCGAGCTTCAACAGCTTGCCGGTCGCGACGGCGGCGGCGATCGTCCCGGCGGTGCCGGTGGTGTGGAAGAGGCGATAGTGCGAGCGGCCGAGGAATTCGCCGACGCGAATCCCGGCCTCGTAGCCCGCCACCGCGGCGGTGATGAAGTCGGCGCCGCTCGCGCCGAGCGCCTGCGCCGTCGCCAGTGCCGCCGGAAAGACCACCGTGCCGGGTTGCAGCACCGAGGCGTTGTGGAGATCGTCCTGTTCGACCACGTGGGAGGCCGCGGCGTTGACCATCGCCGCGAACGGCGGCGAGGTCATGCGGCGATCGGTGAGCTGCTGGCTGGGGCCATCGCTCGGCCCCATCAGCCGGCTGTAGTCCTCGAACAGCGGTATCGGCGCGTGGCCTTTGCCTGCCAGCGCCGAGCCCAGCCAGTCGAGATAGAGTGCCTGGCAGCGCGCGACCCCATCCGAAGGAAGCTGCTCGAAGCGTAGCGACGCCAGGAACTCGGCGAGACGATGGGTGTAGTCGATGGCAGGCATCTCGGCTCCGGTCACGGTTGATCGATCAGAACGAACGCGGCAGATCGAGCAGATGCTCGGCCACGTAGGAGAGAATCAGGTTGGTGGAGATCGGGGCGACCTGATAGAGCCGCGTCTCGCGGAACTTGCGCTCGACGTCGTACTCGGTGGCGAAGCCGAAGCCGCCGTGAGTCTGCAGGCAGACGTTGGCGGCCTCCCAAGAGGCCTTCGCCGCCAGATACTTCGCCATGTTGGCGCTGGCGCCGGCGGGCTGGCCCGCATCGAACGCCTGGCACGCCTGCCAGCGCATCAGATCGGCGGCTTCCACCTCGATGTGCGCCTCGGCGATGGGGAACTGCACGCCCTGGTTCTGCCCGATGGGCCGGCCGAAGACCACGCGCTCGCCGGCGTAGTGGCGCGCCTTGTCGATGAACCAGCGGCCGTCGCCGATGCACTCGGCGGCGATCAGCGTACGCTCGGCGTTGAGCCCGTCGAGAATGTAGCGAAACCCCTTGCCCTCCTCGCCGATCAGGCTCTCTTCGGGGAGTTCGAGCTCGTCGAAGAAGAGCTCGTTGGTTTCGTGGCCGACCATGTTGGAGATCGGCTGCACGCTCATGCCGTTGTCGATCGCCTGGTGCAGATCGACCAGGAAGATCGACATCCCCTCGGACTTGCGGGCGACCTCGGCCAGTGGCGTGGTGCGCGCCAGAAGAATCATCAGATCCGAGTGCTGCACCCGGGAGATCCAGACCTTCTGGCCGTTGATCACGTACTTGTCGCCGCGCTTGATCGCGGTGGTCTTGATCTGGGTGGTATCGGTGCCGGCGGTGGGCTCGGTCACTGCCATCGACTGCAGGCGAAGCTCGCCGCTGGCGAGTCGGGGCAGTATCTCCGCCTTCTGCGTTTCGCTGCCGTGCTTGAGCAGGGTGGCCATGTTGTACATCTGGCCGTGCACGAAGCCGGCGTTGCCGCCGCAGCGATTGACCTCCTCGAGGATCACCGAGGCCTCGGCAAGGCCCAGCCCCGAGCCGCCGAACGCTTCGGGAATCATCGCCGCCAGCCAGCCGGCCTCGGTCAGCTCGGTAACGAAGGCGTCGGGAAAGCCCTGCTGCTCGTCGATACCGCGCCAGTACTCGGCGCTGTAGTTCTGGCAGACGCTGCGAACGCCGTCACGGATGGCGTCCAGAGACTCTTGATCCAGTGGGGCGACGCTCATGGGGTTGGATCTCCGTGATCGATGTCGAAACTGACGCTGGCGCGGTGCGCCGGCCCGAACTCGTTGCCGGCGGTGAGTTCGGCGCGACCCGGTGAGACGAGCCGACCGGTGGTCTGGAAGGTGCGCTCGGCGGTCAGCGGGCGTAGGCCGCGATAGGTGAACTCGGTGACGCGAGCCTCGGGGTGGGCGGCGCAGAAGGTGTCGAGCTGCAGCGTGGCGATGAGCGGGCCGTGGACGACCAGATCGGCGTAGCCCTCCGTCTCGGTGGCGTAGGGCCAGTCGTAGTGGATGCGGTGGCCGTTGAAGGTCACCGCCGAGTAGCGAAAGAGCAGCGTCGGCGTCGGGGTAACGGTGCGCGACCATTCCGCGTCCGGCATCGGCTCGTCGAGTTCACGCTTCGGCGGGGCGGGCTGGCGGTAGACGATCTCCTGCGTTTCGCGGATGGCGATGTCGTCGCCTTGGCGGTAGTCGTGCCGAACCGTCACGAACAGCAGGGCACCGGTGCGGCCCTGCTTCTCCTGAATGTCGGTGACGGTCGATTCGCGTTCGGCCGCGATGCCCACCCGCAACGGGGCCAGGAATTCGACGCGCCCCCCCGCCCACATGCGATTGCGATCGTCCGCCGGCGGCAGAAAGCCGCCCCGCGCCGCGTGGCCGTCCGCGCCCAGGCCGTCGGCGGTAACCGGGTTCTGGAAGAACGCCCAGTGCCAGAGTGGCGGCAGCGCCTGACCCGGCGCCGGGCAGTCGTGCCCGAGCGTCGCCGCGACCCGCGCGGCGAGCGCCGGATCGAGCGCATCCGAACAGCGCTCCTGGTTGCCGATCCAGCGGTCCAACGGTTCCTGCGACATGCGGCTTGCCCTCGAGGATGTCCAATGCCGTCAGCATCCTCGAAAGGCGTCGTGGCGGCCATTCGGCTTTCGCGGTGGGGGCCTTCGGTTTTGCTGAATGCGACCTTGGTGGTAGGGGCGGTGGCGGGCCATGTCGAGCGAGGCGAGAAGCCTGCCAGCGTCCGGCATCGGGGTATCACCCAACGAAAACGCCCCGCGACACGCGAGGTGTCGCAGGGCGAGCGTTGCTAACGTCTCGGGCGAGCGTGCGGTGGGCTTACGCCTCGTCCAGCTTCTGCTTGAGCACGCCGTTGACCTGCTGCGGGTTGGCGGTGCCGCGAGAGGCTTTCATCACCTGACCGACGAAGAAGCCGATCATCTTGCCGCGCTTGGCTTCGTCCGCTTCGCGGTACTGGGCTACCTGGACCGGGTTGTCGGCAATGACCTGGTCGATCATCGCTTCGATGGCGCCGGTATCGGTGACCTGCTTGAGCCCCTGGGCGTCGATGATCTCGTCGGCGCTCTGACCGTCGTTGTTCCACAGGGCGGCAAAGACCTGTTTGGCGGCCTTCCCGTTGATGGTGTCATCGAGCACACGGCTGATCAGCCCACCGAGCTGCTCCGGGGTGACCGGGCTGTTCTTGATGTCGATGTTTTCGCGGTTGAGATGCGCGGAGAGTTCGCCCTGGACCCAGTTGGCGGCCTGCTTGGCATCGCCGCACACGGCGAGAACGGCCTCGAAGTACTCCGCCGTCGGGCGCGTCGCGGAGAGCACGCCGGCATCGTAGGCGGAGAGGCCGAGATCGCTCTCGAAGCGATTGCGCTTCTCGGTGGGCAGCTCCGGCAGGGTGGTGCGCTGGTGCTCGATGTACGCGGAATCCAGCATGATCGGCAGCAGGTCGGGGCAGGGGAAGTAACGGTAGTCGTTGGCTTCTTCCTTGGTGCGCATGCTGCGGGTCTCGTCGAGATCCGGGTCGTAGAGGCGCGTCTCCTGCACCACCTTGCCGCCGTCCTCGATCAGCTCGATCTGGCGCTCGACCTCGAACTCGATCGCCCGTTCGACGAAGCGGAACGAGTTGACGTTCTTGATCTCGGCACGGGTGCCGAAGGCTTCCTGCCCCTTGGGCCGCACGGAGACGTTGACGTCGCAGCGCATCGAACCCTCGGCCATGTTGCCGTCGGAGATCCCCAGATAGGTGACGATGGCGTGGATCGCGCGGATGTAGGCGACCGCTTCCCTGGCCGAGCGCATGTCGGGCTCGGAGACGATCTCCAAAAGCGGGGTACCGGCGCGGTTGAGATCGATCCCGCTCATGCCGTGAAAGTCTTCGTGCAGCGACTTGCCGGCGTCCTCTTCCAGGTGCGCGTGATGAATGCGCACGGTCTTGCGCTCGGTCTCGTCGAGTACCAGCTCCACCTCACCCTTGCCGATGATGGGCTGGGCCATCTGGCTGGTCTGATAGCCCTTGGGCAGGTCCGGGTAGAAGTAGTTCTTGCGCTCGAACAGCGAGGTCTCGGGGATTTCGGCGTCGATGGCGAGGCCGAACTGCACCGCCATGGCGACCGCGCCCTCGTTGAGCACCGGCAGCACGCCCGGCAGTCCCAGATCGACGGCGCAGGCCTGGGTGTTGGGCTCGGCGCCGAACGCGGTGGAGGCCCCGGAAAAGATTTTCGACTGGGTCGCGAGCTGAACGTGGACTTCCAGCCCGATGACGGTTTCCCACTGCATTAGGTTGTCTCCTGATCGGCCGGGTGGCGGCGGTGCCAGTCCGTCGCCTGCTGGAACTGATGCGCCACGTTGAGCAGCTGCCCCTCGGCGAAGTGCTTGCCGAGAATCTGCAACCCTACCGGGCGCTTGCCGGCGAAGCCGGCGGGCACGCTGATTCCCGGAATGCCGGCCAGGTTGACGGCGATGGTGTAGATGTCCTGCAGGTACATCGACACCGGGTCTTTCTTGGCGCCGAGGTCGAAGGCGGGCGTCGGCGCGGCGGGGCCCATCAGCACGTCGACCTGGTCGAAGGCGTCGAGGAAGTCCTGGCGGATCAGGCGGCGGACCTGCTGCGCCTTGCGGTAGTAGGCGTCGAAGAAACCTTCCGACAGGGTGTGCGTGCCGATCAGGATGCGGCGCTTGACCTCGTCGCCGAAGCCTTCGGCGCGGGTGCGCTTGTAGAGATCCTCGAGATCGGCGGGGTTGTCGCAGCGGTGGCCGAAACGCACGCCATCATAGCGCGAGAGGTTGGACGACGCCTCTGCCGGGGCGATGACGTAGTAGGCCGGCACGGCCAGATGCGTGTGCGGCAGGCTGACCTCGCACACCGTCGCGCCGAGGGACTCGTAGACGCGAATCGCTTCCTGAATCGCGCTCTCGACGTCGCTGTCGAGACCGTCACCGAAGTACTCCTTGGGCAAACCGATCTTGAGCCCGGCCAGCGGCGTATCGAGTTCGGCGACGTAGTCCGGCACCACGCGGGAGACGCTGGTGGAGTCGCGCAGATCGTGCCCTGCCATGGCGCCGAGCAGATGAGCGCAGTCTTCCGCGCTGCGCGCCATCGGGCCGCCCTGATCGAGACTGGAGGCGAAGGCGATCATGCCGTAGCGGGAGACGCGGCCGTAGGTCGGCTTGAGACCGGTGATGCCGCAGAAAGCTGCCGGCTGACGAATCGAGCCGCCGGTGTCGGTGCCCATGGCGGCCGGGGCCAGCCCGGCGGCGACGGCCGCAGCGCTACCGCCGGAGGAGCCACCGGGGATGGCACTGCGATCCCACGGGTTCTTCACCGCGCCGTAGTAGCTCGTCTCGTTCGACGAGCCCATGGCGAACTCGTCCATGTTGGTCTTGCCAAGGCTGATCATGCCGGCGGCTTCGAGCTTCTCGACCACGGTGGCGTTATAGGGGGCCTCGAAGTTGTCGAGCATCTTCGAGCCGCAGCTGGTGCGAACGCCCTGGGTGCAGAAGATGTCCTTGATCGCCAGCGGCAGACCGGCCAGCGGGCGGCTGTCGCCCTTGGCGCGAGCGGCGTCGGCGGCGTCGGCCGCCGTCAGCGCCTGGTCGCGCGTGACGGTGATGAAGCTATTGATGTCGCCGTCGAAGCGCTCGATGCGCTCGAACAGATGGGTCGTCAGCTCTCGGCTGGAAAAGTCGCCGGCCTTGAGCCCCTGGGCGAGCTCCGTGAGCGTCTTGTGGTGCATGGAGTCGAAGTTCCCTATTGGATGGTCCCGGCCGCGAGCGGGTCTTCATCGCGGTTCCGAAAAAACAAAGTCATCGATGCGCGCGGTCCGGGCCGTCGCGCAACGACGCGCGTCATTTCAATGCAAGTCTCACTCGACGACGCGAGGCACCAGGTAGAGCCCTTCGGTGGTCGCCGGGGCGCAGGCCTGGAACGTCTCGCGCTGGTTGGATTCGGTCACTTCGTCCGGGCGCAGGCGCTGGGTGGCGTCCAGCGGGTGCGAAAGCGGGGCCACGCCCTCGGTATCCACTGCCTGGAGTCGGTCGACCATCTCCAGAATGTGTGTGAGATCATCCACGTAGCCGTGGGCTTCGGCATCGTCCTTCAAACCGAGACGGGCGAGATGGGCTGCTCGCAGAACGTCTGCGTGTTCGATTGCCATCGGCAGTTCCTCATTCGAAAAGCGCGTCAAAAAAGCGATCGAAACGTTCATGCTCAAGTGCAATGAAACGTCGATCCGGGACCTCGGAAAATGGGGGCAAGACTACCATAATCTCGCCGCCGCTGGCAGGCGCGCGCTTGCTGGTTACCCCCCGCGGTGATACCGTTTGCCTCCGCACAGGGTTCCGGTCTGGACTAGGTAAAAGTTTCCATGTTTAAACGTTTACGGGGGCTGTTCTCGAGCGATCTGTCGATCGATCTGGGAACCGCCAACACGCTGATTTACGTCCGCGGCCGGGGTATCGTCCTGGACGAACCCTCCGTTGTGGCCATCCGCCAATCCGGCAACATGCGTAGCGTTGCCGCCGTGGGTCTGGATGCCAAGCGGATGCTCGGGCGCACGCCCGGTAACATTACCGCCATCCGTCCCATGAAGGATGGCGTGATCGCCGATTTCACCGTTACCGAGCAGATGCTCCAGCACTTCATCCGCAAGGTGCATCAGAGCACCTTCCTCACGCCGAGCCCGCGGGTCCTGGTCTGCGTTCCCTGCATGTCGACGCAGGTCGAGCGCCGCGCGATCAAGGAGTCCGCCGAAGGGGCGGGTGCCCGTGACGTCTATCTGATCGAAGAGCCGATGGCGGCTGCGATCGGTGCCGGACTGCCGGTGGAAGAGGCCCAGGGTTCGATGGTGGTCGACATCGGTGGCGGCACCACCGAGATCGCGATCATCTCGCTCAACGGTGTCGTCTACTCCGAGTCCGTCCGCATTGGCGGCGACCGCTTCGACGAGGCGATCACCTCCTACGTGCGCCGCCACTATGGCAGCCTGATCGGCGAGGCCACGGCCGAGCGAATCAAGGAAGAGATCGGCTGTGCCTACCCCGGCGGCGAGCTGCGGGAAATCGACGTCCGCGGTCGTAACCTGGCCGAGGGCATCCCGCGCAGCTTTACGCTCAACTCTCACGAGATCCTCGATGCGCTGCAGGAGCCGCTGGCGGCGATCGTGGCCGCGGTGAAAAGCGCGCTCGAGCAGTCACCCCCGGAGCTCGCCTCCGATATCGCCGAGCGTGGCCTGGTGCTTACCGGTGGCGGGGCGATGCTGCGCGACATCGACAAGCTCATCGCCGAGGAAACCGGGCTTCCGGTCATCATCGCGGAAGATCCGCTGACCTGTGTGGCGCGCGGCGGTGGCAAGGCGCTGGAAATGATCGACCAGCATACCTTCGAACTGCTCTCCAGCGATTGAGGCCATCCGCGCCGCCGTCGCCACTCGGCAGCGGCGGTCGCCGGTAGGCGGGGGTGAGGCCTATCAAACCGCTGTTTTCCTACGGCCCGGTGCCGACGTACCGCATGCTTCTGTGTGCGGTACTCGCGTTCGGGCTGATGTTCGCCGAACACCGCTTCAGCGCGGTGGAAACGGCACGCTCGCACTTGACCTCGGTCGTTGCCCCCATCCAGTGGCTGGTCAGTCTGCCCAGTGAAGGCATGCGCTGGGGCGCGATGGCCATCTCCGATCAGCAGAGCCTGATCGACGAGAACCAGCGCCTGCGAGAACAGCTCCTGACGCTCTCCAACCGGGTACAGCGCATGGCCAGCCTGACCGCGGAGAACGTGCATCTTCGCGAACTGCTCAATGCGCCCAACCCCGATGATGTCCCTTACATCACGGCAGAACTCCTGTCGCTGGACTCCGATCCGTTCACTCAGCAGATCGTGATCAACCGAGGTCGTCGCGACGGCGCCTATATCGGCCAGCCAGTGATGGATGCCTCGGGGTTGATCGGCCAGGTCGTGTCGGTCTCCGCCTATACCAGCCGGGTGTTGATGGTGGCCGATGCCAATCACGCCGTGCCGGTGGAGATCAACCGCAACGGGCTGCGCTTCATCGCCCAGGGTACCGGGCAGCTGGATATCCTCGACGTTCCCAGCGTGCCGGCGACCGCGGATATCCGCGAAGGTGACCTGCTGGTGACTTCGGGGCTCGGCGGGCGCTTTCCGCGGGGCTATCCGGTCGCGCGTATCAGTGACGTCCAGAGAGAATCGAGCCAGGCCTTCATGGAGGTCACCGCCGAGCCGATCGCCCAGCCGGAGCGCTCGCGCTACTTCCTGCTGCTGTTTCCGCCGGACCCGCCGAGTACCGATGGCCTGGACGGCGCCGAGCAGATGGCGCGGCGCGTGGTCTGGCCCGGCGACCCGGCCAACCCGGACGTCGGACGCATCAGCGAGGCCGGGCTGACGGCCGCACTCAAGATCCAGGACGTGGGAGAGTCGCCATGACCCTCTTCGGCTATCTGTTTGTCTGGTTCACGCTGCTGCTGGCGCTGTGTCTTCAGGTGATGCCGCTGCCGGACGCCTGGCTGGTGTGGCGCCCTGACTGGCTGGGGATCCTGCTGGCCTACTGGTGCGTGGCCACACCGCAGCGGGTCGGCGTGATTCACGGCTTCGTGCTGGGGCTGGCGCTGGATCTCATCGAGGGCGCGCCGTTGGGTCAGAACGCGCTGACGCTCTCGCTGCTCGCCTATCTCTTTCTGCTGCTCTATCAGCGCTTTCGGGTCTATTCGATCTGGCAGCAGGCGGTGCTGGTCTTCGTGCTGCTGGGTATCGCCCAGCTGCTGGAGCAGTGGCTGCGCACCATCTTCGGACCGGTCTCGGTGAGTCTCGAATTTCTGATCCCCGCGCTGATCGGGGCGGCCCTGTGGCCGTGGCTCTTCACGATGATGCAGGTGGTGCGCCGCCGGCTGGGTATCGGTTAGCGTCCGATACCCCTCAATTAGAGGTTTCTCATGTCGTCCTCCACGCCCGCTGCGCTTCGTCTAGCTTCCGCGTCGCCTCGCCGGCGTGAGCTGCTGGCGTCGATCGGACTCAGCGTCGAGATCGCCCCCGCCGACATCGACGAGTCTCGCGATGACGGCGAGTCGGCGCCTCTCTTCGTCTCGCGACTCGCCCGCGAGAAAGCGAAAGCCGGTCATCGCGCCGACGGTCTCGCGACCCTCGGCGCGGATACGATCGTGGTCTGCGACGACGCGGTGTTCGGCAAGCCGACGGATGCCGCGGACGCGCGCCGAATGCTCGAGGCGCTATCGGGGCGTGCCCACCGGGTGCTCAGCGCGGTGGCGGTCATCGGCCCGCGCGGGCTGACCGAATGCCGTGTCGCGACCACGGTGCACCTGCGCGAGATCGCCGAGGTCGAGATGGCGGCCTACTGGGCGACGGGGGAGCCGATCGACAAGGCGGGCGGCTACGCCATCCAGGGCCGCGCGGCGATCTTCGTCGAGCGTCTGGAAGGGAGCTACTCGGCGGTGGTCGGCCTGCCGCTTCACGAGACCGCCGAACTTCTGAGCGCCCAGGGCGTCCCACTCTGGTCGTGACGCGCGCCATGGGGATCGCACGAAGGCTCGTCGGCGCTAGGTGGCTTGCCCGCAAGCGCGGTCGTACCACAAACCCGCGCAGGGCTGTACCATCAAACCCGCGCAGGGCTGTACCATCGAACCCGCACAGGGCTGTACCATAACCTCGCGACGGCGCCGCGCGCCGTCCGCCGCTACCCAGTCACTCGCGCCCAGTCACCTGCGCCTGGTCACTCGCGTCCAGTTACCCGCGATAAGGATGTCCGCATGAGCGGTGAGGTACTGATCAATCTGACGCCGATGGAGACGCGTGTCGCCGTCGTCGAGAACGGCGTGCTTCAGGAAGCGTTCATCGAGCGCAGCCGGCGCCGCGGCATCGTGGGCAACATCTACAAGGGCAAGGTCGCCCGCGTCCTGCCCGGCATGCAGGCCGCGTTCATCGATATCGGTCTCGAGCGTGCCGCCTTCATTCACGTCAACGAAGTGATCGCCCCCGACGCGCATCCCAGTGACGCTGCCTCCATCGGTCATCTGCTGCACGCCGGCCAGTCGCTGGTGGTGCAGGTGACCAAGGACCCGATCGGTTCCAAGGGCGCCCGGCTCACCACGCATCTGTCGATTCCGTCGCGGTATCTGGTCTACATGCCGGACTCGCCGCATGTCGGCGTTTCCCAGCGTATCGAGGACGACGGCGAGCGCGAGCGGCTCAGAGCGCTGGTCGAAACTGGCCAAACCGAGATCGGTGACGACAATCAGGGCGGGTTCATCGTGCGTACCGCTGCCGAAGGGGTGGGGCGCGACGAACTCTTCGCCGACATGGTCTTCCTGCAGCGGCTTTGGCAGAAGATCGCCGAGCAGAAGCTCACCGCCGCCGCGCCGAGCCCGATCTACGACGACCTGCCGCTGTTCATCCGCACGCTGCGCGACGTGATGCGCGACCAGATCGAGAAGGTGCGCATCGACTCGCGCGAGAACTACTTTCGGCTCAAGGAGTTCGCCCGCGAGTTCATGCCGACGCTCGAGTCGTGCATCGAGTACTACCCCGGCGAGCGACCGATCTTCGATCTCTACAGCGTCGAGGACGAACTGCAGAAGGCGCTCAGCCGCAAGGTGCAGCTCAAGTCCGGCGGTTATCTGGTGATCGACCAGACCGAAGCGATGACCACCATCGACGTCAATACCGGCGGCTACGTCGGTCATCGCAATCTCGAAGAGACGATCTTCAAGACCAACCTCGAGGCCGCCACGGCGATCGCGCGCCAGCTCAGGCTGCGCAATCTCGGCGGCATCATCATCATCGATTTCATCGACATGGAAGAGCTCGAGCATCAGCGCCAGGTGCTGCGCGTGCTCGAGAAGGCGCTGGAGCGCGATCACGCCAAGAACAAGCTCACCGGCGTGACCGAGCTCGGCCTGGTCCAGCTCACTCGCAAGCGCACCCGCGAGAGCCTGGAACAGACGCTCTGCGAGCCGTGTCCGACCTGCCACGGCCGCGGCGCCATGCGCACGCCCGAGACCGTCTGCTACGAGATATTCCGCGAGATCCTGCGCGAGGAGCGGGCCTACTCACCCGAAACCTACATGGTGCTGGCGTCGCAGTCGGTCGTCGACCGGCTGCTCGACGAGGAGTCCGCGGCGGTGGCCGATCTCGAGTCCTTCATCGGCAAGACGATCCGGTTTCAGGTCGAGGCGCACTACTCGCAGGAACAGTACGACATCGTGTTGATGTAACGCGATGAGTCGTTCGCGCCCGCTTTTTCGCTGGATTCTGACGCCGCTTGCGGTCCTGCTGGTCGTCATCGCCTGCGTGACGACCGCCTGGCGTGTCATCGCCTGGCAGAGCGACCGTCTCGCGCCGTGGGCGGTGTCGCAACTGGCCGAGTCACTCCACGCGAAAGGCGAGCTCGGGGGCCTGTCGCTCGATCTTCACCGCCTCGACCCTGCCATCGGTATCGACGATCTCGCCCTCTCCAGCCGGGGCGGGCAGCCGCTGCTCCAGGTCGCGCAGCTGGACGCGCGACTCGATACCGGCGAGAGCTGGCGCCAGCGCTTTCCAGTGCTGGCCCAGGCCACGCTGCGAAATCTCACGCTCCACCTTTACCCCAGCGCGAACGGCGGCTGGGGCTGGCCCGACGGTGCCGGCGCCGGCTGGTTCGGGGGGGACGACACCCAGAGCGAGAGCGAAGCGACGACGTGGGATGAGTGGCTGCGCCGCATGGCGCATCAGCACGCCCAGATCGAGGGCGCCACGCTCGTGCTCCACGGCGCCGAGAACACCGCCCGCGTGCGTCTCGATCACCTGCAGTTGGCGAGCGAGGCGGGGCGGGCATCGCTCGAAGCCGTGCTCGAAGGTGGCGCGGGGCGCCTCGGACTCGCCGTCGAGGATACGCAGTCTGCCGAGCCCCGCGCACGCTTCGTCACGTCGATAGCGTTCGGTTCTCTCTCATCGGCGCTCTCGACGTTCACCTCGGTCTACCCGACCGGCGTGGCCGAGCTTCAGGGAGACGCCGAAATCGCCGGCGTCTGGGCGAACGGCGGCGTGCAGCGGGCGCAGGGCTCACTGGACGTGCCGCAGATCACGCTCATCGATCGACAGCGTGAGGTCTCGCGAAAGCTCAGCGATCTGTCTGTCGATACCCGACTGGATCGCGATGCCGATGGCCGCTGGCAGGCTCGGATCGAGGATCTGGGGCTCTCTAGCCCCGGTCTGCCTCCGGTCGAATGGCCGGCGGACTGGCAGGCGCAATCGACGCGGGACGGATGGTGGCTGCGAACCTCGCCCTTCGAGCTCGACGGCATCACCGCCTATCTGGCACTGCTGCCGCTATCGCGCGATCTCGCCGAGACGCTGGTGGGGCTTGCGCCGACCGGCCACGTCGATAGCCTCGAGGTCGGTCGCAGCGATGGCGAGTGGTACGCGCAGAGCGCACTCGAAGGCGTGTCGGTCTCGCCCTGGGACGACATTCCCGGCGGCGGGCCGGTAGACGCCTGGGCTACCGTTCGCGGACGCAGCGGCAGCGTCACCTTTGCCGCCGGCGACGACGCGCACTTCGCGATCCCCACCGTCTACGCCGAGCCGCTCGATCTCACCGCGGCCAGCGGCGTCATCGATTGGGCGATCACCGACGACGGCGCGGTGCTCAGCGGTGAGCGGCTCGAAGCCGGATGGCGCGGGGCGAGCGCGACGGGTCGCTTCGGTCTCACTACCTACGAAGACGAGGCCAAGCCCGGTCATCTGCTGCTCGAGCTCGACTTCGGCGGCGCCGACGCCCGCAACTCTCGCGTGCTCTCCTGGCTACCGACGCGTGTCATCGACGATCCCGACCTGCGTGAATGGTTCGGCGGCGACATCGGGGGCATCGTCGAGCGCGGTGCACTCCGGCTCTCGCTGACGCTCTCCGAGCAGGAGGCGCCGGACGGCCGAATGTTCGTCAATCCCGACGACAGCCTGGCGCTGTCGCTGGATATCGCCGACGGCCGGCTGCAGTACGACCCCGAGTGGCCGGCGCTCGAGCGGGTCTACGGCCATCTCGAAATGCACGACATGAACGTCCAGGGCCACGTCACGCACGCCATCAGCCACGGTCTGACGACACGGAACGCCACGGTGACGCTGGAGGATCAGAATCTCGTCGTCGACGGCGACATTCGCGGCAGCAGCGGCGGTCTTCTGGATTTTCTCGGCAATGCGCCGATCGAGGGCGCCGACGAGACCTTCGGTCTCTGGCAGAGCGAGGGTGATATCGACGCCAGGCTGCATCTGAGTCTGCCGATGGACGAGCAGAGCGATCCCGAGACGGACATGCGGGTCGAGATCGATGGCGACCTCGACGTCGATAGCCTGACGTTCCCCGAACTGTCGCTGACGCTCGGGGCTATCGATGGGGCGCTGCGCTATCGGCGACGCGGGGGGGAAGACTTCATCGACGGCAAGCTCGGGGCACGCGCGTTCGAAGGTCCGCTGCTGGCCGATTTCAATATCGGCGGCGCCGCCGGCCCGGCGGGTATCTCCCTCGATGGGCGCGCCCGTGGCGCTGGCCTGCTCGACTGGGCGGGGCTTTCGAGCGTGGGTGGGCTGCTGGAGGGAACCTTTCCGTACACGGCGCAGATCGCGTTCGACGACGACAACAACGCGAGCTTCAGTCTGCGGAGCGATCTCGAGGGACTCACCATTGCGCTACCGCCGCCGTTCGGCAAGGGCGCGGCGCATCCCGAACCGCTCGCCGTCGATGCGGACATCGCCGCGGGTACCGGTCGAGTGACGCTAGGGGAAGCGGGACTGGCGCGCTGGCGCACGCTCGGCGAGCAGGTTCAGGGGCAGGTCTGGCTCGAGGGGTGGCCCGGCGAGACCGCGGCCTGGCCCAGTGGGCCCGGCTGGTACGTGCTGTGGCGACCCAACCGGTTGGATACCCAGCGCTGGGCTCAGGCACTGACCGAACTGGGGGCGGCGGATGCGGCGCCCAGCGAAGACGGTGTACCGACATCGATCGACGAAGACCTCGAGACGGCCGAGCCCAAACCGGTCAATGACGGCGGCGGTCTGAAAAGAGTGGCGCTCGCCACGCCCTGCGTGCTGGTGGAAGGGCGTTGCCTAGGCGGGCTGCAGGCTGATGCTTCACCGCTCGGCGATGGCTGGCAGCTCTCCCTCGACGGCGGCATCGTCTCGGGAAGCGCGAACTGGCAGCCGAGTGCCGCGGTCCCCGTCGATGTCGATCTGGCGCGCCTCAATCTCGATGCCCTGATGCCGGATGCCGACGATGGTGATGGGGAGGGCGAAGCGATAGGCGCGACCCTGCTGGATCGCATCGCGATCGCGCCGGCGCCGGCCGCCATGCCGGCGGCCCTCGACCAGGTGCCCGCCGGCCACGTGCGCATCGACGAGTTCCTGCGTCAGGGCCAGCGTTTCGGTCCGCTGGACGCGCAGTGGCGGGTGACGGGCGATCGGCTGCGGCTCGCGCCCCTGAGTCTGCAGCTCGGAGAGATTGCCGCCAGCGGGGCGCTGACCTGGGAGGGAGCCGGGGAGGCGAGTCTGACCCGGGCCGACCTCGACGCCAGCGGCGGCGATGTGGCCACCGCGTTCCGCGCCCTGGGTGCGCCGGTACCGATTGCCAGCGAGCGTGCGCAGGCGAGCGCGCAGCTCTCGTGGCCCGGTGCGCCGTGGCAGTTCGCGCTGCCTCGCGCGAGCGGTCGCGCCCAGGTCGATCTCGACGAAGGGCGGCTGCGCCAGCTCCACTCGTCGTCGGCCAAGCTGGTGGGGCTATTCAACCTCGACAACATTCTGCGCCGGCTGCAGCTCGATTTTTCCGATGTCACCGACGGCGGGACGGCTTTCAATCGCCTCCACGGCAGCGCTACGCTGTACAACGGCGTGCTCGAGACCCAGGGGCCCCTGGTCATCGACGGGGCCTCGACGCGTTTCACGCTGGCCGGGAGTGTCGATCTCAACCGTCAGCGTATCGACCAGCGCTTGGGTATCACCGTGCCCGTCAGTCAAAACCTGCCGCTGGTCGCAGTACTGGCCGGCGCGCCCCAGGTCGGGGCGGGGCTGTTTCTCTTTCATCAGCTGTTCGGCCAGTGGGTCGACAGCGCGACACAGATCTATTATCGCGTCGAGGGCCCGCTCTCCGACCCCGACATCCAACTGGAGAGCGCGGAGTGAGTCGGCATCGTCAAGCCGGCGCACGCGACGCTCGAAACCTCCTCAACCATCGGGAAAGTGCGCAATGACAGTCGTGCAGAGCAACTCCTTCGAACAGGCGTCGGCCCAGCTGCTGGCGCCGGGCGGGCTGGACACGGCCTCGCTCGAGGCGGGCCTCGGTCACGCCATGGGGGCGGGCATCGACTATGCCGACCTCTTTTTCCAGCGCACCTGGCACGAGATGTGGGTGCTCGAGGATGGCGAGGTCAAGGATGCCAGCTACAGCATCGACGGCGGCGTCGGCGTACGCTCGCTCTCCGGCGAGAAGACCGGCTTCGCCTACTCCAATCAGATCGACGCCGACGCGCTGGTCGAAACCGGGCGTACGGCCTGTGCCATCGCCCGCAGCGGCGAGCGCCATCAGCCGGCGAAGATCCAGGCGGTGAGCGCAACGCCACGCTACGCAGGCGTCGATCCGCTGAGCGGGCTCTCTGCCGAGGAGAAGATCGCCATGCTCAAGCAGGCGGATCGCGTCGCGCGCGCCGCCGACCCCGCGGTGGTCCAGGTGAGCGCATCACTGACCGGCGTGCACGAGGTGGTGCTGGTCTGCGCCAGCGACGGGACGCTCGCCACCGACATCCGGCCGCTGGTACGGCTCAACGTCAGCGTAATCGTCGCCCGGGACGGCAAGCGCGAACGCGGTAGTGCCGGGGGTGGCGGTCGCTATGCCATGAGCCGACTGCGCGACGAGGGCGTGGCCGAGTGCTACGCCCGCGACGCCGTGCGTCAGGCGCTGGTGAACCTGAAAGCGGTCGATGCGCCGGCGGGGCAGATGCCGATCGTGCTGGGCAACGGCTGGCCCGGCATTCTGTTGCATGAGGCGGTGGGTCACGGTCTCGAGGGGGATTTCAACCGCAAGGGGAGTTCCTCCTTCGCCGGCCGTCTCGGCGAGCAGGTCGCGTCGCGCGGCGTGACCGTGGTCGACGACGCCACGCTCGCGGACTGCCGCGGCTCGCTCAGCGTCGATGACGAGGGCACGCCGGGTCAGTGCACACCGCTGATCGAGGACGGCATCCTCACCGGGTACATGCAGGACAAGCTCAACGCGCGGCTGATGGGCATGCGCCCGACCGGCAACGCCCGTCGCGAATCCTACGCCCACGTCACCATGCCGCGGATGACCAACACCTGCATGCTGGCGGGTAACGACGATCCCGGCGAGATCATCGCGAGCGTCAAGCGCGGCATCTACGCGGTCAGCTTCGGCGGCGGCCAGGTCGACATCACTTCCGGCAAGTTCGTGTTCTCGGCGTCCGAGGCGTATCTGATCGAGGATGGCAGGATCACCGCGCCGGTGAAGGGCGCGACGCTGATCGGCAACGGCCCGGAGGCGATGTCGCGCGTCTCGATGGTCGGCAACGACATGGCGCTGGATACCGGCATCGGTATCTGCGGCAAGGAGGGGCAGGGCGTGCCGGTGGGCGTGGGCCAGCCGACCCTGAAACTCGACGAGATCACGGTCGGCGGCACGGCGTCTTGAGATCGTCCCTTCTGCGACCGTCTCGTTCGTCGAGCGGCCGCGCCGATGCGAAAGCGCGGTGCGGCTCGCTTAGAGACCCTTGGTGTCGCGAATCAGTTGGAACAGCTTGCGCGCGCTGGCGGGAGGCTTGCCACGTTGGCGCTCGCTGCGTGCGTTACGGATCAGCTGGCGCAGCGTCTGGCGATCGACGTCGGGGTGGGCTTCGATGAACGGTTCGAGCGCCGCATCGTCGTCGATCAGCGCGTCGCGGGTCTTCTCGAGGCGGTGGAAGGCGGCGTTGCGCTGGTTCTGTTCCTGGTCCATTGCGTCGAAGGCGGCGCGAATCGCTGCGCGATCCTCCTTGCGCATCACTTTGCCGACGTACTGCATATGGCGGCGGCGGCCCTCGTGGGAGCGGATGCGCGAGGTCTCCTCGACCGCGGCGATCATCTCGTCCGATAGCGGCAGGCGGGCGCGAATGCCCGGATCGAGCGCGATGATCCGCTCGCCCAGCGCCTGGAGCTCCTGCATTTCATGCTTGCGCTGGGTCTTGCTGAGGGGCGCATCGTCGTCTTCGAAATTCATCTCTTTACCATTCACCGCGAGTGAGGCCGGGAGTATATCAGCCTGCGCAACGCGACCCACCTTCGGTGGCGTTCATGCGCGTCTCGCGGTGTCATCGGATCTTTCTGGGAGTCCTTGATGAGTCAAACCTTCGATGCCGTGGAGCAGCAGTCGCGCCTGGAAGAGCGGGCAACGGCGGCGCTGGATCTGGCCAAGCGCCTGGGAGCGGACGCCTGTGAGGTCGGCGCCAGCGTGGATCAGGGGATTGGGATCGGCGTTCGCCTCGGCGAGACCGAGTCGATCGAACTCTCCCGCGATCAGGGAATCGGGGTGACGGTCTACGTCGGCAAGCGCAAGGGCAGCGCTTCCACCTCCGACGAGAGCGACGCGTCGATTCGCGCCGCGGTGGAGAAAGCGGTCTCCATCGCGCGCTATACCGGCGAGGATGCCGCCGCCGGGTTGGCGGACGCGAGCGAGATGGCGACGGCGCTGCCGGACCTCGACCTTCATCACCCGTGGGCGCTTTCCACCGACGAGGCGGTCGAGCTGGCACTTCGCTGTGAAGCGGCGGGGCGCGAATGCGAGGGGATCACCAACAGCGAGGGCGCCAATCTCTCCTCGTCGGAGATCGTGACCGTCTACGCCAACAGCCACGGTTTTCTCGGCAGCAAGCGCGGTACGCGCCACTCGCTGTCGTGTCTGCTGATCGCCGGCAGCGGCGATCGCATGCAGCGCGACCATGACTACACGACCGGGCGGCGCGCCGATTCGCTGGAGAGCCCGGAGACGGTGGGTCGCCGAGCCGCCGAGCGGACCTTGAAGCGCCTGGGCGGCGAGTGTCCCAGGACCGGGCGCTTCCCCGTGCTGTTCTCACCGGAAATGGCGCGCTCGCTGGTGGGCAATCTGCTCTCGAGCATCAGCGGCGGGGCGCTGTATCGCGAATCGTCGTTTCTCTGCGATCGGCTGGGCGATACGCTCTTCCCCGAGTGGTTCTCTCTCGGCGAGCGGCCTCGAGAGCCGGGTGGCCTCGCCAGCTCCGCCTTCGACGGCGATGGCGTCGCCACGCGAGACAACGTATTCATCGACCAGGGGCGGCTCGCCAGCTACATGCTTTCCGCCTATAGCGCGCGACGACTCGGCATGACGACTACCGGTAATGCCGGCGGGGCGCGTAACGTGCGGGTACAGGCCCCGGCCACGCCGATCGACGAACTCCTGCGTCAGATGGGCACCGGCGTGCTGGTGACCGAAATGATGGGGCAGGGTCTCAACCCGGTAACGGGTGACTACTCCCGTGGCGCGGCGGGTTTCTGGGTCGAGAACGGCAAGCTCTCGCATCCGATCGAGGAGTTCACGGTTGCCGGCAATCTCGAAACGATATTTTCGGGGCTGGTGGGCGTGGGTGACGACATCGACCGGCGCAGCAGTACCCATACCGGCAGCTGGCTGATCGACTCCATGACCATTGCCGGTCAGTAGTCTTCGAGCCGAAAGCGACGATTGCGTCGGCATCCAAGCGCGGTCGACGACGACTCCGCACGACGAAAAACGCCAGCGATCTTGTATCGCTGGCGTTCGTCTTTGCGGCATGCCTTGAACTGATTTCGCGGCTCTCGGCTTTCCAGTTCTCGACTCTCGACTTACGGCTTCAGCTCTCCAGCCGTTCCTTGGCGTAGGTGATTTCGGTCTTGCCGTGGGGCGCCGGTTCGCCGTCGTCACCGAGATTCACGAAGACCATCCGGTCGATGGTGAGAATGCTCTTGCGGGTGATCTTGTTGCGTACCTGGCACTCCAGCGAAATCGAGGTAGTGCCGAAGTGCGTGGCGGTGATGCCAAGCTCGATGATATCGCCCTGAACGGCGCTGGAGACGAAGTTGATCTCCGAGATGTACTTGGTCACCACGCGGGCGTTGCCGAGCTGAATGATGGCGTAGATCGCCGCCTCTTCGTCGATCCAGCGCAGTAGACTCCCGCCGAACAGCGACCCGTTGGGGTTGAGATCCTCGGGCTTGATCCATTTGCGGGTGTGAAAGTTCATGGATGTCTCCGTGAGCGTCGACCGAAGGCTACAGATAGATGGCCGTGGCAAGGCCGAGGAAGGCAACGAAGCCGACCACGTCGGTAATCGTCGTCAGCAGTACCCCACCGGAAAGTGCCGGGTCGATCTTGAGTCGTTTGAGCAGCACCGGGATCAGGGTGCCGGCGAGTGTGGCGACCGTAAGATTGATCACCATCGCCATGGCGATCACCTGGCCGAGGCGGATGTCGTCGAAACGAAAGACCGACATTGCGCCCACGACCACCGCCCAGATCATGCCGTTGGTCAGGCCGACGAGCAGTTCTCTGCCCAGTAGCCAGCGCACGTTGGCGCCGGAGACATGGCCGAGCGCGATGCCGCGGATGAGTACCGTCAGCGTCTGCGAGCCGGCAATTCCCCCCATGCTGGAGACGATCGGCATGAGCACCGCGAGTGCGGCGATCTGCTGAATCGTATCCTCGAAAAAGCCGATCGCGATCGACACGATGGTCGCGGCGATCAGGTTGATGCCGAGCCAGACCGCACGGCGTCGACTGGTGCGTAGCGCCGGGGCGAAGGTGTCCTCGTCCTCGTCGAGGCCGGCCATGCTCATCACCTGGTGCTCGGCGTCCTCGCGGATGACGTCGACCACGTCGTCGATGGTGATGCGACCCAGCAGCTTGCCATCCATGCCGACCACCGGGGCCGAGATAAGGTCGTGCTTCTGGAAGAGCGTTGCCACGTCACTGTCGGAAGCGGTGGCCTGAATCGCATGGAAGTCGGTCTCCATCACCTCGCGTACCAGCATCGAGAGATCCGACACCAGCAGCCGGTTGAGCGAGAGCATGCCGATCAGTTCATCCCGACGGGTCACTACCAGTAGGGTATCGGTGGCATCCGGCAGGCGCTCGTGACGACGCAGATAGCGCATCACGACGTCGAGGGTGATGTCCGGGCGAATCGTCACCGCATCCGGATTCATGAGGCCACCGGCGGTGTCTTCGGGATAGGAGAGCACCTCTTCGACCCGATGGCGCTCCTGCGCCTCCATCGACTGCAGGACTTCCTGGATGACGGTGTTGGGCAGCTGCTGAAGCAGGTCGGCGAGGTCGTCGACATCGAGGCCTTCGGTGGCGGTGAGCAACTGCTCGGCATCCATCCGGTTGAGGAACTCGACCTGGACGTCGTCGTTGAGGTACTGCAGCACGTCGCCGTGCAGCTCGGGGGCGAGCAGGCCCCACAGGATCTCGCGTTCCTTGGGCGGAGAGGATTCGAGCAGGTGGGCGACGTCGACCGGTGCGAGGCCGCGATTGAGCATGCGTCGGGCCTGGTCGAGCGCTCCGCTCTCCAGGGCTTCGTTGAGCTTGGCCAGCCGTGGCTTCAGCTTCTGCGGGTTGCGGCTCATCCTGACGTCATCCTTGAACGGCTGGCGGGGCCTGCATTCTACCATCGTCGAGGGAAATGACGAGGATCAAAAACAGTGTTCAAAAACCCGGGATCGATCTATTCGTCTTCGAAGAATCGGGCGTCGAAGAGGGCCTGGATCGCCAGCATGGCGTCCTCTTCGTCGCGGCCTTCGGTGACGATCGTCAAGGGGGTACCGCAGGGGGCGGCGAGCATCAACAGCGACATGATGTTGGCGGCATCGGCGGCTCGCTCGCCATGGTGCACGGCGACGCGCGCATCGAACGGCTGGCAGCACTGCACGAGCTTGGTCGCGGCCCGGGCGTGCAAGCCGCGGCGGTTGGTGAGCCGCAGTTCACGCGTCGGCATCGCGCGTCCGGGTGGCAGCGGGCTGCTCGAGGCGGGCGGGTCGGTCGAGCGCGGTGTGGATGCCGAGCTCGCGGTGACGCAGACGGATATCCACGCCCTGATGCTCGAAGTGGCGCGCCAGACGTTCGATGAGATAGACCGAGCGGTGGTGTCCCCCGGTGCAGCCGACGGCGATGGTGAGATAGCTGCGATGGCTGGCGAGGTAGGCCGGTAGCCAGCGTGTCAGCCAGGCGTGGATGTCCTCGGCCATGGCATGAACGTCCGGGTAGCTCTCGAGAAATTCGACGATCTGAACGTCGCGGCCGTCGTAGCTACGCAGGTTCGGGTCCCAGAAGGGATTGGGTAGGCAGCGCACGTCGAAGACCATGTCGGCATCGAGCGGCACGCCACGTTTGAACCCGAAGGATTCGAAGGTCAGCGTCAGCCGGCCACCGGCGTGTTTGGCCACCTGTTCCGAGATGCGTCCGCGCAGATCGTGAACCGAGAGCCCCTGAGTATCGATGACCAGATCGGCGACGCGTCGGATGGGGGCGAGATACTCCTGCTCGCTGTCGATGGCTTCGGCGAGCGTCATGTCGTTGCCCCGCGTCAGCGGATGACGACGACGGGTCGCCGAATAGCGCTCGAGCAGTACCTTGGCGTCGGCCGTCAGATAGACGACCTGAGAGTCGATGCCCCGCTGGCGAACGGCATCCAGCAGCATGGGAAAGCGTTCCAGCGATTCGGGCAGGTTTCGCGCATCGATGCTGACCGCAACGCTGGACCGCGTTGGCGGCGCGGTACGCAGCTCGTCGATCAGCGGTGCCAGCAGATTGGCCGGAAGGTTATCGATGGCGTAGTAGCCCAGATCCTCCAGCGCCTGGAGCGCGATGGATTTACCCGAGCCCGAGCGACCGCTGATGATGACGAGTTGCATGGCTATCCGTCTTCGACGTCTCGGTGATGGCGTATGGCCTCGACCAGTGCCTGGTAGAGCGCACGCTGTGAGTCGGCCTGACGCAGCGCCTGACGTACGCTCGTTTGACTCATGATGCCGGCGACCTCGGCGAGCAGCGACAGATGGGCGTCATCGGCCTCTTCGGGTACCAGCAGCACGAAGATCAGATCGACCGCCTCGCCGTCGATGGCGTCGAAATCGATCGCATCCTCCAGCCGCATGAACCCTGCCACCGGTGACTTGCAGTGCGGGCTGCGTGCGTGGGGAATGGCGACACCGTTGCCGATACCCGTGCTGCCCAGTCGCTCGCGACCGATGAGGCGGCTGAAGACTTCCTGGCTATCGAGACTCGGCGTGTTCTGTGCGATGAAGGTGCTGAAGAACTCCAGCACCCTTTTCTTGCTACCCCCCGTCACGTCGAACAGCGTCCGTTCGGGGGGCAGGATCGTTTCCAGTGTGATCATCAGGCGTCAGCGGGCGCCAGCGCCTTGGGCGCGGGCTTGTGCCTTCTCTTTGTGTTTGACGAGTTGACGGTCGAGCTTGTCGGCCAGCGCATCGATGGCGGCGTACATGTCGACGTCACTGGCGTCGGCGTGTAGATCCTTGCCTGCCGCGTGCAGGGTGCAGGCCGCTTGCTGTCGCTCTTTCTCGACGCTGAGCGTGACCTGGACGTTGGTGATGTTGTCGTAGTGACGTTCGAGACGCTCGAGCTTTTCGCCGACGTAGTCTCTGAGTGCATCGGTCAGCTCGACGTGATGGCCGGTAACGTTCACTTGCATGGCACGCTCCTGTTGCGGCAGTTGGCCCTTCTGATTGTAACCCTTTTCCCACTGGTGCAAAGGCATGGGCGAGGTTTCATCGACGCCATCGTTCTCGCGACCGCGCTCGTTCACGGATTCGTCCTCAGGAGAGCCGTTTGCGCTCGCTGGAGGAGGGGATGCCCATCGCCTCGCGATACTTCGCCACGGTGCGCCGGGCCACGTTGATGTCCGCTTCGGCGAGCAGCGCCACCAGCTTGCTGTCGGAGAGAGGTTTGCGCGCCGGCTCCTCGCCGATCAGCTTTTTCAGCCGCGCCCGAATCGCGGTGCTCGAGACGCTGTCGGCGTCGCCGCTTTGACCGCCCACCTGGCTGGAGAAAAAGTACTTGAGCTCGAACACCCCGCGCGGGGTATGAATGAACTTCTGGGTCGTCACCCGCGAAATCGTCGATTCATGGAGTTCGACGCGCTCGGCGATGTCGGCGAGGATCAACGGTTTCATCGCCTCTTCACCGCGTTCGAGAAACGCGACCTGGCGTTCCATGATCTCGCGACCGACCCGTAGCAGGGTGTCGTTGCGACTCGAGAGACTCTTCATCAGCCAGCGCGCTTCCTGCAGATGCTGGCGTAGAAAGACGTTGTCATCGCTTTTGTCCGCCCGTCGAATCAGGGCGGCATAGTCCGGCTGAATGCGCAGGCGCGGCAGGGCGTCGGCGTTGAGCTCGATGCGCCAGCCCTCGGGCGTTACGCGGGCGATGAGGTCCGGAATGACGTAGCTGTTCCCCGTGCTCGCGAAACGCTGCCCCGGGCGAGGGTCCAGGGTTCGGATCAGCGCGATGACCGCATCGAGTTCGTCGTCGTCGAGCCGCAGGCGACGCTTGAGCAGGCGTCGGTCGTCGGCGGCCAGCGCCTCGAGAAATTGCCGGACCAGACGCTTGGCCTGAACCAGCAGCGGGGTGTCGGCGTCGAGTACATCGAGCTGCAGCAGCAGGCACTCACGCAGGTCTCGCGCGCCCACGCCGATCGGATCGAAACGCTGGATTCGCGACAGGATGCGCTCGAGCTCCGCCGTCGACACCGGTTGAATCGCGTCTTGCAATCCCGCCGCCAGCGCCTCGAGCGAGTCGCCGAGGTAGCCGTCGCTGCCGATGGCGTCGATCAGATAGGTCGCCAACGCCGCGTCGCGCGGGTCGAAGTCGCCCATCGCTAGCTGCCACAGCAGATGCTCGCCGAGGCCGACGACGGCTGCATTGCGATCGAGATCGGGCGCTTCGCCCATCGATTCGCTGGCGGCAAAATCCTGATAGGTGTCGCCCCAGTCGCTGTCGACGCTGAGCTCTGCCGGGATGTCGCTCGCCCAGTCGTCTTCGGCGGGCTCGTCGAGGAGCTGTTCGCCGTACTCCTCTTCGAGCTCGAGCAGGGGGTTACTCTCGAGCGCCTGCTGAATCTCCTGGCGAAGATCGAGCGTGGAGAGCTGCAGCAGCTGTATCGCCTGCTGTAGCTGCGGCGTCATCGTCAGCTGCGTGCCGACCTTGAGTTGCAGTGAGGCTTTCATGGACATGGCGCTAACGTCGTCGGTCGCAACAGTCAGCCACTACCGTAATGCCGAACCTCGCGACTTTCAACGATTGACATGCAACAAGCATGCCAGCGGTTCGGTCATCGTTTCTCGCAATAGTGTCGGCGCCCGCCAAGGGGGGTGTTGGGGCGAGGTTGTTCGCCGCGCCGGCGGCGAAGGCGGGCGCCGCCGGCAGAAGGGGCGGTTGGCTACCTGGTAGGGGCGAGGGGAAGAGCACGACCCTCGGCGTCAAAGGCGGAACTCGTGCCCCAGATAGACCTCTCGAACGCGCTGGTTGTCGAGAATCGCCTCCGGGCGCCCCTCCGCAATGATCTGCCCGTCGCCGACGATATAGGCGTTGTCGCAGATGTCGAGCGTCTCGCGAACGTTGTGGTCGGTGATGAGAACGCCGATCTCGCGGTCGCGAAGCTGGCGAATGATGCTCTTGATGTCGCCGACCGAGATGGGGTCGACGCCGGCGAACGGTTCGTCGAGCAGGATGAACGCCGGTTCGGTGGCCAAGGCGCGTGCGATCTCGACGCGTCGGCGTTCGCCGCCGGAGAGCGACATGCCGAGATTGTCCCGGATGTGCTCGATGTGGAAGTCACCGAGGAGTTCCTCGAGGCGTTGGCGGCGGCCGGCGCGATCGAGGTCCTTGCGCGTCTCCAGAATCGCCATGATGTTGTCGGCGACACTGAGCTTGCGAAAGATCGAGGCCTCCTGGGGGAGATAGCCGATGCCGGCCCGGGCGCGGTCGTGCATCGGCGCGCGGCTCAGGTCGCGCTCATCGATGTGGACGCTGCCGGCGTCGGCCTTGACCAGGCCAACGATCATGTAGAACGACGTCGTCTTGCCGGCGCCGTTGGGGCCGAGCAGGCCGACGATGCTTCCCTGGCGCAGGGTCAGGCTGAAATCGTGGACGACGCGGCGTCCCTTGTAGCTCTTGGCCAGGTTGGCGGCCGTTAACGTTTTCATCGATCCTTAACCTCGGTTCACGCCGGCGGCGCTACGGCTGAGACTGCCGCGGGGTGAGTGTCATGCGCACGCGACCATCGCTCTCGCCTTCGCCGCTACGGCTCGAGCGAGCGCTCACGCGGCGCGAGTCGAGATAGTACTCGACGTAGGCGCCGTCGAACGTGTCACCGCCCTGGTGCAGCTCGGCGTTGCCGACCAGCTCCACGCGTCGCTCGGCGGCATGGTAGATGACGGTGTTGCCCCAGCCCTCGACCTGCGCCTCGTCCGGCGCGGGGGTCTGGGCGAGATAGGCCCGACCGCCACCGCCTCTGGCGGTCACCAGGCTCACCTGACCGTTGTCGCCGCGCCGGATATCGACCTGGGCGGCGTTGAGTTTCATGCTGCCCTGCTGCATGTCGACGGTGCCGGAGTAGACCGCGGTGCCCTCGCGGTCGTCGATCTCCAGCTGGTCGGCGGCGATCTCGATAGGGGCACTGGCATCGCCGTCGAGGGCGAAGGCCGGGGTGACGGGCAGGCATAGCGCCGTCAGCATCAGCAGGGGGCCGAGTTCTCGCCTCATGATCATTGATCCTCAGGTTGCTGGGGCAGGTAGCCTTTGACGTCGTTCGTCAGGCGCATGCGGTTGTCATCGATCCAGGCATCGAAGCGTTCGCCGCTCATGCGCTGATCATGCTGGCTCAAGACCGACGGCGTGTCACTCCAGGCGTGGGCATCCTGATTGTCGTAGTGCAGCGTCTGGGTGGCGAGTTGCCAGGCCTGATCGGGCTGCACGAGGCGTGCATCGCCCTCGAGGGTGAGCGCTTCGCCGCCGCGTAGCAGCCGGGCGCTTTCGCTGGTGATCTGCCACTGACGCTCGTCGCTGTCGATGAGATAGCCGTGGGGTGTCTCGGCGCGAATGACGTCGTCGGCAGGTGTGTGCACCATGCGCGGTGTCTCGAGCCGCTGATAGGGGCGGCCATCGGCATCGAATCGCGTCAGGCTCGCGTCCTCCAGGTAGTAGTCAGGCTCGCCCGCTTCGTTGCCGGGTACCGGCTCGTCCTGTTGCTCGCCGCGCTGGTCCAGCCAGGCCAGGCCGCCACCGAGCAGCAGCAGGATCGCGACGAGGCCGAGTCGACGGCCCCACGGCGATTGCCATCTCGCGGTCTGTTTCACGCAGTCTCCTCGCAGGTCGGGCCGATCAAATGACGCCGCTTCGCAACAGGTCGTGCATGTGCAGGGCGCCGACGGGGAAGCCGTTCTCCACTACGGCGAGTGCGGTGATACGGTTGTCTTCCATGATACGCACCGCCTCGGCGGCAAGCATGTCGGGAGCGGCGGTCTTGCCGCCGCGGGTCATGACGTCGTCGACGCGAAGCGTTGCGAAGTCGCCGCGCTGGTCCAGCGTGCGGCGCAGGTCGCCGTCGGTGTAGACACCGGCGAGGCGACCGTGTTCATCCACCACGCAGGTAAAGCCCATTCCCTTGTGGGTCATTTCCAGTAGCGCCTCTCGCAGCGGACTGCCGGCGGGAACGCTCGGCAGGCGAGCGTCGCTGTGCATCAGATCGCGGACTCGGAGCAGCAGTCGTTTGCCCAGCGTGCCGCCGGGATGAGAGAGCGCGAAATCCTCGGCGCTGAAGCCGCGTGCCTCGAGTAGCGCCAGTGCCAGGGCGTCGCCCATGGCGAGCGCAGCGGTGGTCGACGACGTGGGGGCGAGGTCGTGGGGGCACGCCTCGCGGGAGACGCCGACGTCGATGTGCACGTCGCTGTAGCGGGCGAGCGTCGAACGCGCGCGACCCGTGAGGCTCACCAACGGCGTTCCCAGGCGCTTGAACAACGGCAGCAGCCCGGTGATCTCCTGGGTCTCCCCGGAATTGGAGAGGGCGACGACCACGTCGTCACCGGTGATCATGCCGAGATCGCCGTGGCTCGCTTCGCCGGGATGTACGTAGAACGCCGGCGACCCGGTGCTGGCGAAGGTGGCCGCCATCTTGCGGGCAATGTGCCCGGATTTGCCCATGCCGGTGACGATGAGCCGGCCACGGCAGGCCATCAATGTCTCGCAGGCGCGATCGAAAGCGGCGTCGAGCTTATCGACGAGTTCGCCGATCGCCTGCTGCTCGAGCGTCAGCGTATGGCGGGCGCTGGCGCGAAAGTCGAATTGGGAGTGTGTCATCGGTAGCCCGCAATCTCGTCGGCCGGATAGGCGCCGAAGCCTGACGAGATCAGTCTGAGTCGAGAGTGTGGCGAGGGAGTATACCTACGATCGCAGCGGGATTCGTCCCCCGACGACGCCGGGTGTTCGGTCGTCAGCGCGGATGCGGCACGCGTTCGCGCCGCCTCTGATGGAACGACTGGCGCGCGAGTCACGGATGCCGGACGTTGAGGCGGTTCGACGCGCGGGTGTTTGCCGACTACGTTGCGGTATTCCGTCTACGTGGTCGTGGCGTCGGTTCGGTGCTCGATGCGCTAGAGCCGAGTGACGCCGGTGGACCGGCACCGGACGCCGACGTTCTGGCGGTGCGCCTCGCATCGACGATCCGATGGCGTATCGATCAGCGACTGGGCGCCTTCGCTCAGGTTAAGATACAATGTTCGATAATATTCCAGCTCCCCAACGGTGGATGATGCATGAATGACCCGATCATGATCGAGGTCAAGGATCTGCACTTCAGGCGCGGCAAGACTCAGATCTTTCGCGGCGTCGACCTTCAGATTCCTCTCGGTAAAATCACGGCCATCATGGGCCCGAGCGGTACCGGCAAGACGACGCTGCTCAAACTCATTGGCGGCCAGCTGACGCCGGACCGAGGGCAGGTGCTCATCGACGGTCAGGACGTTCACAAGCTGTCTCGACGCTCGCTGTTCAAGCTGCGCCGGCGCATGGGCATGCTGTTTCAGAGCGGGGCGCTGTTTTCCGATCTCGATGTCTTCGAGAACGTGGCCTTTCCGCTGCGAATTCATACCGAGCTGCCCAATGCCATGATCCGCGACATCGTGCTGATGAAGCTGCAGGCTGTGGGGCTTCGCGGCGCGCGCCACCTGATGCCCTCCGAGCTCTCCGGCGGCATGGCGAGACGGGTGGCGTTGGCGCGCGCCGTCGCTCTCGATCCGGACCTGGTGCTCTACGACGAGCCCTTCGTGGGGCAGGACCCGATTTCGATGGGCGTGCTGGTCCAGCTGATCAAGAAGGTCAATCAGGCGCTGGGGCTGACCGCGATCATGGTCTCTCACGACATCAAGGAGGCGCTCTCCATCGCCGACTATGTCTACATCATCGCCGACGGTCAGGTGATGTCCCACGGCACACCCAGCACGCTGGACGTGAACGACGACGCGCACGTGCGTCAGTTCGTGCACGGTGAGCCGGACGGGCCGGTACCGTTTCACTATCCGGCGCCCGATTTCTACGACGATATCCTGGCACCGGCGGGGCAGTTTTCATGATCGATCGTATCGCTTTGCTCGGCCGGGGCACGCTGGAGATGCTCGCAGCAGTCGGGCGTGCCGGGCTCTTTCTCGTTCAGTCCATCATCTGCCTTCCCTCTCGGGAAGGTCTTCATCTCTGGCTTCGGCAGATGCACTTCGTCGGGGTGATGTCGGTTGCCATCGTGCTGGTCTCGGGGCTTTTCATCGGCATGGTGCTGGCGCTGCAGGGCTTCACGATTCTGGTCGGTTTCGGCGCCGATGAAGCGCTCGGACAGATGGTGGCGCTGTCGCTGGTGCGTGAACTCGCGCCGGTCGTGGCAGCACTGCTGTTCGCCGGACGAGCGGGCTCGGCACTCACCGCCGAGATCGGTCTGATGAAGGCGACCGAGCAGCTCACCAGCATGGAGATGATCGGTGTCGATCCGCTGCGGCGTATCGTGGCCCCAAGACTCTGGGCCGGCTTCGTATCGCTGCCGATTCTCACCGTCATCTTCGGCGTGGTGGGTATCTGGGGCGGCTATCTGGTCGGCGTGAAGTGGCTGGGCGTCTACGACGGCTCCTTCTGGAGCAACATGCAGGACAGCGTGAGCTTCGTCGGTGACGTGCTCAACGGCATGGTCAAGAGCCTGGTGTTCGGTCTGGTCGTGACCTGGATCGCAGTGTTCCAAGGCTACGACCTGATTCCGACCTCCGAAGGCATTTCACGCGCGACCACCCGCACGGTCGTGTACGCCTCGCTGGCGGTGCTGGGACTCGATTTCGTACTTACCGCCTTGATGTTTGGAGATTTGGGATGAAGCGCAATAGCTTACTCGAGCTGGGAGTCGGCATCTTCATGCTGGCGGGGATTCTGGGGCTGGTATTTCTGGGGCTGCGCGTCAGCGGCCTCGGGGTAGGCGTGCCCAACGATACGTTCACGCTGAACGCGAACTTCTCCAACATCGGCGGCCTGCGGCCCAATGCCAAGGTCACCATGGCCGGCGTGCGCGTCGGCAAGGTCACCGATATCGAGCTCGATCCGAAATGGTTCGATGCCAAGGTGATCATGGAGCTCGATTCGGAGTACGACGGCAAACTCTCCGAAGACACGACCGCGGCGATATTGACGTCGGGGCTGCTGGGCGAGCAGTACATCGGCCTGACAGTCGGCGGCGCGCCGGATACGCTTCACGATGGAGACGTCATACGCGATACCCAGCAGGCGCTGGTGCTGGAGGAGTTGATCCAGCAGTTCGTATCCAACATGGCCAATTGATAGGACAAGGAGTCGATCATGAAAACGTCATTTGCCTCAAACCGCGGCGGTTTTGCCGTCGCAGCCGTACTCTTCTCGACCCTGCTGGCGCTCTTTGCCGGTACCGTGCAGGCCCAGGAGCGTTCGGCAGAAGCGGTCGTGCGTCAGAGCGTCGATTCGCTGATGAACGAAATCGACGGCAAGAAGGACTACTACGCCAGTCATGAAGGCGAACTCGCCTCGCTCGTCGACAGCAACATGGAAGACGTCGCCGATTTTCGCTACATCGGTGCCAGTGTGATGGGGCGTTACTTCAGCGCGGCGACGCCGGAGCAGCGTTCGCGCTTCGTCAACGTCTTTCGCAAGACGCTGATCGATACCTATGCCAAGGGTCTGGTGACGTTCGACTATGAGACGCTGAACGTCAAAGCGAACGACGACGCCGGGCGCTACGAGGATCAGGAGTCGGTGGGCATGGACGTGGTCTCCACCAGCGGCCAGACCTACCCGGTCAGTTTCACGATGCGTGAGAGCAATGGCGAGTGGAAGGTCATCAACGTGATCGTCAACGGGATCAATCTGGGGCTGACCTTCCGCAACCAGTTCGACCAGGCAATGCGCGACAACAACCGTGACATCGACGCGGTCATCAACGGTTGGGCACCGGAAGTCGGCACCGAGGAGCTCGAGCAGGGCGGCGACTCTTGAGTCGGCTTCTCGAACGCGAGGATGCAACGCTCGACGTCGTCGACGAATGCGTCCTCACCATTCGGGGCGAAGCCGATTTCGATAGTGCCGGGCCGCTGGCCGAAGCGGGCCGCCAGTGGCTCGCCGATCAGGCGGCCGAGACCGAAGTCTCGTTCGATCTCACCGGCGTCGAAGTGGCGAGCAGCGCCGTGTTGAGCGTGCTGCTGGTATGGGTGAGGGGCGTACAGCATCACTCGCTGCGTCTCGAGCGCGTCTCGCTCTCGCAGCCGCTGCAGCGACTGATGGACATTACCGAGCTCTCGGCGCTGATGCCGGCTCGTGAGACGACCTGCGCCTGAGCGCGCCGGTTCACCTTGGCCCGTTTCGACGCGGCGGCCGATCTCGATCGGTCGCCGCGTTGTCGTTATGGGCTTGCAAGTCGCACCGGGGCCCCGCAGGCACCCCTGGAGATCGTGCGGGCGCTCGGTGTAACGAGTCCTGTGGCCTGTCGCCGCTCGACGTCACCCTGGCTGTCACGTTTTTGCATGGCACGGCGTCGCCAACCCGGGCCGCTTTCCGCTACCATGTGGCGCTTTCCGATCGTATTTGAACCAGCCGCCATCAGGGAGAGTGTTGCCATGCAACCCAGCGACGTCAAAAGCCGCCTCGAGGAGCGAATCGACGGCTGCGAATTTCATATCCAGGGCGAGGGCTGCAACTTCCAGGTGACCGCCGTGGGCGAGGTGTTCGACGGCATGAGCAAGGTCAAGAGCCAGCAGCTGATCTACGGCGCGCTCTCCGACGAGATCGCTTCGGGGGCGCTACACGCCGTCACCATCAAGACTTTCACGCCGGCCCAGTGGCAGAGCGCCCCGGACAACACCGGCCTCTGATCGTCGCCTCGCGGCCCCACGGGGTCGCTTCTCGTTCGAGTGCATAGCGAACCTTCATGGACAAGTTGATCATTACCGGTAACGGCCCGCTGAACGGTGAAGTCTGGGCCAGCGGCGCCAAGAATTCGGCGCTACCCATTCTGACCGCGACGCTGCTCGCCGACGAGCCGGTCACCATCGGCAATCTGCCGCACCTGCAAGACATCACCACGACGCTCGAGCTCCTCGGTCGTATGGGCATCGAGCCCGTCATGGGCGAGAAGATGAGCATTCAGATCGATGGCTCGCAGGTCCGCGACTGTCACGCGCCCTATGAGCTGGTCAAGAAGATGCGCGCCTCCATCCTCGTGCTCGGCCCCTTACTGGCGCACTTCGGGACGGCCGACGTCTCGCTGCCCGGCGGTTGCGCCATCGGCTCGCGACCGGTGGATCTGCACATTCGCGGGCTCGAGGCGATGGGGGCGGAGATCCGCGTCGAGAGCGGCTACATCCGCGCGCGCGTCGATGGCCGCCTCAAGGGTGCGACCATCTTCTTCGATACGGTGACGGTGACCGGCACGGAGAACCTGCTGATGGCGGCGACCCTCGCGGAGGGGACGACGGTGCTCGAGAATGCCGCCCGCGAGCCGGAAGTCGTCGATTTGGCCGAGTGTCTGATCGCCATGGGGGCGAACATCCGCGGTCACGGCACCGACACCATCACCATCGAGGGCGTCGAGCGTCTTCACGGCTGCCACTACGACGTGATGCCCGACCGTATCGAGACCGGCACCTTTCTGGTGGCCGGGGCGGCGACCGGCGGGCGGGTGCGTGTCCGCAACGCCCGCGCGGACATCATGGAGGCGGTGATCAGCAAGCTCGAAGAGGCCGGGGCGACCGTCACGGCCGGCGAGGGCTGGATCGAACTCGACATGCAGGGCCGCCGTCCCAAGGCCGTCAACGTTCGCACGGCGCCGTATCCTGCTTTTCCCACCGACATGCAGGCGCAGTTCGTGGCGCTCAATGCGGTCGCCGAGGGGACGGGAACGGTGGTGGAAACGATCTTCGAGAATCGTTTCATGCACGTGCAGGAACTCAACCGCATGGGGGCGCAGATCGCTCTCGAGGGCAATACCGCCGTGGTCACCGGCGTCGACCGCCTCTCCGGGGCGCCGGTCATGGCGACCGATCTGCGCGCCTCGGCGAGCCTGGTAGTGGCGGCAATGGTCGCCGGTGGCGAGACCCTGGTGGATCGCATCTACCATATCGACCGCGGCTACGAGTGCATCGAAGAGAAACTGCAGCTGCTGGGTGCGAAGATCCGCCGCGTACCGGGCTAGCGAATCGCGCGGCGGCGCCCTGGGCGTCACCGCGGGGATCGAACCGAACGACCGTAGATGGATGACATGAGCGATCAACTGATAGTCGCGCTCTCCAAGGGAAGAATTCTCGAGGAGACGCTCCCGCTGCTGGCGGACGCCGGCATCGTGCCCGCCGATGACTTCGGCAAGAGCCGCAAGCTGCTGTTCGACACCAACCTCGAGCACGTCAAGCTGGTGGTGATTCGCGCCGTCGACGTGCCGACCTACGTCCAGCTCGGCGCCGCGGATCTGGGCATCGCCGGCAAGGACGTCCTGCTCGAGCACGGCGCCGACGGGCTCTACGAGCCGCTGGATCTGGGTATCTCGCGCTGCCGACTGATGACCGCGGGGATCGTGGGCGCCTCGCCGGCGCGTGCCCGGCGGCGGGTGGCGACCAAGTTCGTCAACGTCGCCCGACGTTATTATGCCGAGCTGGGTATCCAGGCCGAGGTGATCAAGCTCTACGGCGCCATGGAACTCGCGCCGCTGATGAACCTGGCCGACGAGATCGTCGACATCGTCGACACCGGCAATACGCTGCGCGCCAACGGCATGGAGCCGCGCGAGCTGATCGAGAACATCAGTACGCGGCTGGTGGTCAACAAGGCGTCGATGACGATGAAGCACGCCGAACTCAAGCCGCTCATCGAGCGTCTGCGCACGGCGGTCACCGCGCGCGAGCAGAACGTTTGACGCCAGTCGCTCACCGCTGCCGAATGAATCGCCCGGCGGCGGGGCGCTCGCCCCCAGTCAGTCAGTAGCCAGTAGCGTCTTTTCGATACCGTCCCGTGGCGCAAGCCTGCGCCGTCGCCTTTGAGAGAATGTCATGAGTCCATCGCGCCCCCTCGCTCGCCTGTCCACTCAGGATGCCGACTTCGACTCGCGCCTCGAGGCGCTACTGGCCTGGGAGGGCGTTTCCGACCACGAGATCGGTTCCCGGGTCGATGAGATCATCGCCGGCATTCGCGCCCGGGGGGATGCCGCGCTGATCGAGTACACCAATCGTTTCGATCGTCTGAACGTGGCGGACGTCGCGGCACTCACGCTCCCCCGTGAGCGCCTCGCGCGGGCCTTCGCCGCGCTACCGGAGACGCAGCGCGAAGCGCTCGAGCATGCCGCCGAGAGAATTCGCCGTTACCACGAGCATCAGAAGCCGAGTTCGTGGCAGTACGAGGAGGCGGACGGCACGCTGCTGGGTCAGAAGGTGACGCCGATCGACCGCGTCGGCATCTATGTGCCGGGCGGCAAGGCGGCCTATCCCTCCTCGGTGCTGATGAACGCCATTCCCGCAGCGGTCGCCGGCGTGAGCGAGATCGTGATGGTCGTGCCTACGCCGGACGGCGTGCTCAACGATCTGGTGCTGGGGGCGGCGCACCTCGCCGGTGTCGAGCGGGTCTTCACGGTGGGCGGTGCCCAAGCGGTCGCGGCGCTCGCCTACGGCACCGAGAGCGTGCCGCGGGTCGACAAGATCGTCGGGCCGGGCAATATCTACGTGGCGACCGCCAAGCGCGCGGTGTTCGGTCAGGTGGGGATCGACATGATCGCCGGACCTTCCGAGATTCTGATCGTCTCCGACGGCGTCACCGATCCCGAGTGGCTGGCGATGGATCTCTTCTCTCAGGCCGAGCACGACGAGGATGCCCAGGCGATGCTGATCGGTTGGGACGCGGCACATCTCGACGCCGTGGAGGCCGCCATCGAACGCCTGCTGCCGACGATGGAGCGCGAAGCGATCATTCGCGAATCGCTCTCGCGCCGCGGGGCGCTGATTCGCTGTCAGAGTGAGGAGGAGGCCATCGCCATCGTCGATCGCGTCGCCCCCGAGCATCTCGAACTCTCCGTCGAGGCACCGCAGGCAATGGCTGAACGCGTGCGCCACGCCGGCGCGATCTTCATGGGTCGCTATACGGCAGAGGCGCTGGGGGATTACTGCGCCGGGCCGAACCACGTTCTGCCCACCTCCGGCACCGCCCGTTTCTCCTCGCCGCTGGGCGTCTACGACTTCCAGAAGCGGTCCTCGCTGATCCAGTGCTCGCCGGAAGGCGCCGACCGCCTGGGGCGCACGGCTTCCGTGCTCGCCCGCGGCGAGTCGCTCACCGCTCATGCCCGCTCGGCCGAGAGTCGTTTCAAACGCTGATCGACCCAACGCGGTCGGCCGTCATCGGGCGGTCGATCCTGTTCGACCGGCCTACCTGGATTGTGGCCCAGCTATCACCGGGCGCCGCGCCCGAACCGCTTCGATCGTGATGTTCGTGACGCGCGACGCTCCGGGCTCGCTACAGCGATAGCTCGCTGTCAGGTGATTGAAGCGCGGGGATCATCGAAGAGGGCGGCCACGCCGCCGCTTCCGAGCTGGCGTTGCTTTCTGGCATTGCCGGCTCGTCGGCGTTTTCATTGTCGGGGCCGCGTGGGGCGCCTTCTGGGGCCGCCGGTGGCGTGACCTCCCCCTTGTCGTTCTCTTCCGTCTCCGGGGCGGGGGTGCCGTCGGCCTCTTCGGCATCGCCCGGTTCGGGGCGCTCGCCCACCGTCACCATGACTTCCCGTTGCTGCCCGCCGCGAATCAGCGTGACGGGCAGCCGCGTGCCGGGGGCGATCTCGGCGATATCGACCATGGTATCGCGCGGATCACGAATGGGGGCGCCATCGATCGAAATCAGAATGTCCCCCGGTTGGAGGCCCGCCTCGTCTCCCGGCCCGTCGTCGATCACGTTGGCGATGATCACTCCGCTCAACGTCTTCAGGCCGAACGAGGTGGCGAGGTCCGGTGTCATCTGCTGAGCGTCGACACCCAGCCAGCCGCGAATCACCCGACCGTGCGTCACGATGTCCGCCAGGATGTCGCGGGCCACGTTGGCCGGAATGGCGAAGCCGATGCCCTGAGAGCCACCGGAGCGGGAAAATATCGCCGTGTTGATGCCGATCAGGGCACCGTTAGCGTCGACCAGCGCACCGCCCGAGTTGCCCGGGTTGATCGCGGCGTCGGTCTGTATGAAATCTTCGTAGGCGTTCAGGCCGAGATGATCACGTCCGGTGGCGCTGATGATGCCCATGGTCACCGTCTGTCCGACGCCGAACGGGTTGCCGATCGCGAGCGTCACATCGCCGATGGCGACGTTTTCCGAGTCACTCAATTTGATAACGGGGAGATCGTCGAGGGTGATCTTGAGCACGGCGAGATCGCTGTCGGGGTCGGTGCCGATGACCTGGGCGATCGCTTCGCGGCCGTCGCGCAGGGCGATCTGAATCTGGTCGGCGTCGTTGACGACGTGGTTGTTGGTCAGGATATAGCCGCTCTCGCTGACGATGACGCCGGAACTCAGGCTCGACAGCATGCGCTGGCGCTGAGGCATGTCGCGACCGTAGAACTGGCGAAAGAAAGGGTCCGACATCAGAGGATGCTGATTGACGTCGACCTCCCGCGAGGAGTAGACGTTCACCACCGCCGGCGCGGCATAATTGACCGCCTGAGAGTAGCTCACCGGCCCCTGGCGCCGATCGAGAGCGGGGGCTTCGATCAGCTGGGGGGCATCGATGGGGGGCCCGGCAGTGTGACCGAGCAGGCTCGGGAAGGCGTAGAGCAGCGCCACGGCAAAGCCGATGCCGCAGAGCGCGGGCCAGAAATAGGCCAGAAAATGGCGGCGCATGCGCGGATCCTTGAATGACGGTGTGGCCGGGTGAGCCAATCCGTTCTTATCGTTCGACGGCTGGTACGAGAATGATGGTTTCCGCTACGTGGCGGCGCTGACACAATATCGCCAGCGATTCGCTGCGCGACGGTCATTCGTTACACGATCGTGCCGACGGCGAAACCGCGAAACGGGCGCTTCGCGATGATCGCTGCCGCCAAGCGAAACGCAAGAGTCTAGCACTCATCCTCATTCGACGCTGGAGCCGCCATGATTTCCCGAGATGCGCTGAACCAGGCGATGGATGCCGAATTGAAGGCATCGACGTTCAAGGACTACACCGTCAACGGTCTGCAGATCGAAGGCAGCGAGACGGTCAGTCGAGTGCTCAGCGGCGTGACGGCCTGTCAGGCACTGCTCGACGAGGCGGTCGCCTGGCAGGCGGACGCCGTACTGGTTCATCACGGCTACTTCTGGAAGAACGAACCCGTCGCGGTCACTGGCATGAAGCAGCGGCGCTTTGCCACGCTACTCAAAAACGGGATCAACCTGTTCGCCTATCATCTGCCCTTGGATGCCCATGTCTCACTGGGCAACAACGCCTGTTTGGGACGCCGCCTGGGGCTCGAGGTCGAGCGTTGTCTGGATGACGAGCTCGGCAAGGGTCTGCTGTGGTTCGGTCGGCCCGAGACGTCGCTGACCACTGAGTCACTCGGGGCGCGTGTCGAATCGGCCCTGGGTCGTAGCCCCACCGTGGTAACGGGTCACGAGGGAGAGATAGAGCGCATCGCCTGGTGTACCGGGGGGGCGCAGGACATGCTGCCGGCGGCGGCCGAGGCGGGGGCGCAGGCGTTCATCTCGGGTGAGATATCCGAACGCACTACACACATGGCGCGGGAGATGGGGATAACCTACGTGGCCGCGGGGCATCATGCCACCGAGCGCGATGGGGTCCGCGAACTCGGCGAGTGGCTCGCCACCCGTTTCGACGCGGAGCATCGGTTCGTGGATATCGACAACCCGGCGTGACCGCGGCACGTTTCGGCTCTAGGGTCTTTCATGCGGACGCGACGTGAATGCCGGGCGGGAAGCAAGCGGGTTGAGCGAGGGGGGAGCGAGAATGCGGCATTCAAGCCGGCCCTTAGTGACCGCTGACGCGGGGAGTGCAGGCGTCGAGCATCGGCTCGGGCCGGGTCGCGCCCGGCCGAGGTGTTGGTCGATCAGTAGCGCGGCGGGGAGGCGGTCTCGGATTCCTCGTTGCGTCGGCGCACGCCGAAATCTTCCGAGAGCGTTCCTTTGGCGCCGTCGGCATAGTCGCGCGGAACCTGCGGGGCATCGACCTCTTCGTCCTCCGTTTCGCCGCCATGCAGGCGGCGCTTGAGCTTGAGGTCGTCGACCAGCTTGTCGGCGCCATGGGCGAGATGGTGCTCGAGCTCCTGGCTCTGACGCTGAATGCTACCGGCAAGGTCAGCGACTTTGGAGAAATGGTCGTTGAGCGCGTCCTTGACCTGATTGAGTTCGAGCTCGGTCTGCGCCAGACGCTGGCGTACCTTCTGGTTGCGAGCGACATTGGCGTTGAGCAGGTGATAACAGAGGGCGCCGATGCCGATGCCCGCCAAGAAACAGGCGATCGCCAGAATCCAGTCGATGTTGCTTTCGTTCACAGTGCGCTCCTCATTGCCGCGTTGGCACGGCCGTTCGCGTGATGGGTACCGCGTAGTATATCGACTCGGTCGCTGATCGGGTCAAACCTCGAGGCGACCCCGGTGCTTCAAAACGCGACCCCGTGCCGCCGGCAGGGCGGTTTCGCGGCGATGGCGCAATCGGTGCGACTATCCCACGCCGAGGCGGCACTGTTAAGCCCGCCGACGGGCGCTATAATTTCGCTCCACGTTTTCATTTCGCACTCCACTTTCCGATCCGAGGCACGGCCCTGATATGAGTCCTTCGAGTTCCGCGACGTCTCACTCTCGCTCCCCGACGCCCATGGCGCGCTATCAGGCTGACCTAGAGCGCGAAGGATTCAGTCGCGATGCCGCTCAGGAAAACGCGGTTCAGCATCTTCAGCGGCTCTTCGACGATCTCGTCAGTACGCCGGCACCGAAGCCCTCCGTCGGCGGTGCGGGCGGAGAGTCGGCCCTGACCAAGGTGGCGGGACTGTTCGGCAAGCGTGGCAAGAGCGGCAAGAGTGACGATGCGCCGCCGGCCGTGCCCGCTATCACCGGGCTCTACTTCTGGGGCGGGGTAGGGAGGGGCAAGACTTATCTGGTCGATGTGTTCTTCGAGTCGCTGCCGTTCGAGCGCAAGATGCGCACGCACTTCAACCGCTTCATGCAGCGCGTTCATCGAGAGCTCGAGGCCCACAAGGGCGAGAAGAATCCGTTGACGCAGATCGCCGCGGAGTTCGCCAGCGAGGCGCGTGTCATCTGCTTCGATGAGTTCTACGTCAAGGACATCACCGACGCGATGATCCTTGGCAACCTGATGGAGGCCCTGTTCGCCCAGGGGGTGGTGCTGGTCGCCACCTCCAACATCGTGCCGGACGATCTCTACAAGGACGGCCTGCAGCGAGCGCGGTTCTTGCCGGCGATCGATCTCCTCAAGCGCCACTGCGAGGTGGTCAACGTCGATTCGGGGGTCGACTACCGGCTGCGCGCGCTCGAGCAGGTAGAGATCTTTCACTCGCCGCTGGACGAACAGGCCGAGTCGCAGCTGGCGAAGAGCTTTCGCTCGGTGGCCGGTCAGGAAGGCGAGAGTGACGTCACGTTGACGATCAATCATCGAACGCTCACCGCGCGACGTCAGCACGAAGGTGTCGCATGGTTCGATTTCAAGGTGCTCTGCGACGGCCCGCGCAGTCAGAATGACTACATCGAGCTTTCGCGGGAGTTTCACACCGTGCTGGTGTCCAACGTTCCGAAGATGGGCGCGGCCAGCGACGATCAGGCGCGGCGCTTCATCAGCATGGTCGATGAGTTCTACGACCGCGCCGTGAAGCTGCTGCTCTCCGCTGAGACCGACGTCGAATCGCTCTACGCCGGCGGTAATCTTGGTTTCGAGTTCGAGCGCACGCTGTCGCGCTTGCAGGAAATGCAGTCTCGAGACTATCTGGCACTGACGCACAAACCCTGACGGCGAGCCGGCTGTCGAAGGGCGCGCATCACTTGGACGGCGGGCGACGAATCTCTTTATTGGCAATCAGCGCTCGTGTACAATGCGCGCTCTTCGTTACGTTGCCCCTGGGCTCAGGCCTACGGCGAAGAGGGTCTCGAGCCGTTGCGCCGAGGCTCGCGGTCTCTTCTCGAGTTGAAGCGATCGCCTTCGGGTAACCCAAGAAAAATAGGGATGGCTAGAGGTGCGCCTCAGCCCAAACACGCTTATCTGGTGAAACACTCATGAAGACGTTTAGTGCCAAGCCGCAGACCGTGCAGCGCGACTGGTATGTCGTCGATGCAGCGGGCAAGACGCTCGGTCGTCTGTCGACGGAAATCGCTCGCCGCCTGCGTGGCAAGCACAAGCCGGAATACACCCCGCACGTCGACACCGGCGATTACATCGTCGTGGTCAACGCCGAGAAGGTGAAAGTGACCGGCAACAAGGCGCAAGCCAAGAACTACTATCGTCATACCGGTTATCCGGGTGGCCTGCGCTCCATGTCGTTCGAGAAGCTGATCGATCACGCCCCCGAGCGCGTCATCGAATCCGCCGTCAAGGGCATGCTGCCCAAAGGGCCGCTGGGTCGTGCCATGTACGCCAAGCTCAAGGTGTACGCCGGTACCGAACATCCCCACGCCGCGCAGCAGCCGCAAGAACTGAACATCTGAGGGTAGACCACCATGGCACAACAGTATTACGGCACCGGACGTCGCAAGACCTCCACCGCTCGCGTGTTCCTCAAGCCGGGCACCGGCAAGATCACCGTCAACGATCGTGAACTCGGCGATTTCTTCGGCCGTGTCACCGCGCAGATGGTTGTTCGCCAGCCGCTCGAGCTGACCGAAACGACCGGCCAGTTCGACGCCTTCATCACCGTCAAGGGTGGCGGCGGTTCCGCGCAAGCGGGCGCCATTCGTCACGGCATTACGCGTGCCCTGATGGAGTACAACGAAGAGCTTCGCAAGCCGCTTCGCGCCGCTGGCTACGTGACGCGTGACGCTCGCGAAGTCGAGCGTAAGAAGGTCGGTCTTCGCAAGGCGCGTCGTCGTCCGCAGTTCTCCAAGCGCTGATTCTTCGGAATCGCTCTTCGCGCTCGACGCCCGGCTGTTACAGCCGGGCGTTTTGTCGTTTGACGTCAGGCCCTGTGCGTCCGCTTCCCGGTCGCTCGCCGTGGCCAACAGCGTGTCGTGTTATCATGCGCAGCTCAATTAATGCGAGGAAAGTTTCATGGGTGTAGTGGCCAAGCGATCGTCGATGACCTTCTATTCCGGCAGCGATGACCATTTCAGTCACCGCGTGAGAATCGTGCTGGCCGAGAAGGGCGTGGCCGTCGATATCCTCGATGTCTCGGCGGAAGAGCACAATGCTGAGCTGGCCGACCTGAATCCGTACAACAGCGTACCGACACTGCTCGATCGCGATCTGGTGCTCTACGAGTCCAAGGTCATGATGGAGTATCTGGACGAACGTTTCCCGCATCCGCCGCTGCTGCCTGTCTACCCGGTCGCTCGCGCCCAGAGCCGTCTCTGGATGCATCGCATCGAGCGCGAATGGTGTCCGCTGGTCGAGCAGATTCAGCGCGGTCCCAAGAAAGAGTCCGAGAAGGCGCGCAAGGAACTGCGCGAGAGCCTGACCGGTATTTCCCCGATTTTCGAAGACATGCCCTATTTCATGAGCGATGAATTCACGCTCGTGGACTGCTGTATCGCCCCGATTCTCTGGCGCCTGCCGGCGCTCGGCGTCGAACTGCCCGAGAAGCAGGTCAAGCCGCTGATGGACTACATGGAGCGCGTCTTCGCGCGTGACACCTTCAAGGTGGCACTGTCCGAGTCCGAACGTGAGATGCGTAGCTGATCGGCATTCTTCGCTAGCCGCTCGAAAGGAGATCCCATGCTGACGAGCCGTCCCTACCTGGCCCGAGCCCTGTACGAATGGTTGCTCGACAATGACCAGACACCCTACATCGTCGTCGATGCCGGCAAGCCAGGCGTGCGCGTACCTCAGCAGTTCGTCCAGAACGGGCAGATCGTGCTTAACGTTGCGCCTGCTGCGGTTCGGGATCTGTCGATCGACAATGCGGCCGTGACGTTCGGCGCCCGCTTCAGCGGTCAACCGATGCAAGTGATCGTACCGACGGATGCGCTGATTGCGATCTACGCCCGCGAAAACGGTGTCGGCATGGTGTTCGGGCAGGAGCCCGTCATGCCTGACCACGCGAGTGAAGCGGATGCGGAGCTCGAAGAGGAAGGGCAGGAGCGGCCGACACTCGAGAGCATCGAACGACGCAGTGACGCGCCTGCAGACGACAAGCCGGACGCCGACAGTGATGATACTGACGGCAAGCCGGATCGAGGCAAACCCTCGCTGCGTATCGTCAAGTAAGCGCTCGAGAACGCGAGTCGGATAGGTCCCTTACGCGGCCGGACTCGATGTCACGACGACAAAAAAACCACCCCGGTGACCCGGCGGTGGTTTTTTTGTGTCCGTCTGGGGGCGTCTGGCTCAGTCGAGGTATTCGAAGACCTTGACGATGCGCTGGACTCCACCGACTCCGGAGGCGGCAGCCACGACTTCGCTGGCCTGTGCCTGAGACACCATGCCCATGAGATAGACGGTGCCATTTTCCGTGATCACACGAATGAGATTGGCGTCGACCTGATCGTTGGCAACGAGATTGGCCTTGATGCGTCCCGTGATCCAGGTGTCGTTCATGCGCTGACTGATCGGCGTGTTGGCGGAAACCATCAGTTCGTTGTGAATCTGGCGCACGCTGCGAACGTTGCGCGCAATCTCCCCGGCCTTCTGCTTGAGCTCGTCGCTGGGCACTTGGCCCGTGAGCAGGACGTTGCTGTTGTAGCTGTCGACGTTGACGTGAGTGTCGCCGAAGCGCGCGTCGGTTGCCTCGAGGCTATCGAAGATCTTGCTCTGAATGGTGCTGTCTTCGACTTCGGCGCCCGGCGTGCGCTCGTTGTAGTTCTCCTTCGGTCCTTCGCTGGCGCAACCGCCGAGAGAGAGCAGGGCGACGAGGCAGGAGGAGACGATCAGGGTCTTTTTCATGAGGCTTACTCGTTGCTGCCAAAAAGCTGTTCGTCGATCAGATCACACAAACAGTGAATGACCAAGAGGTGTACTTCCTGAATGCGCGCCGTCGAGGTCGCGGGAATTCGAATCTCGCAGTCTTCTTGACCCAGCAGCGACGCCATGTCGCCGCCATCGCGACCGGTCAGGGCGACGATGCTCATCTCGCGGTCGTGGGCGGCCTGGATCGCCTGGACGATATTGGCCGAATTGCCGCTCGTCGATATCGCCAGGAGTACGTCGCCCGGCTGGCCGAGGGCGCGAATCTGCTTGGAGAAGACATCGTTGTAGCTGTAGTCATTGGCGATGGACGTTAGCGTCGAGGTGTCCGTGGTCAGCGCCAGCGCCGGCAGGCTCGGGCGTTCGCGCTCGAACCGGTTGAGCAGCTCGGACGAGAAGTGCTGGCTATCACCGGCGCTGCCGCCGTTGCCGCAGGCCAGAATCTTACCTTCGCTGACCAGGCACTGAACCATCATCTGGCTGGCGACTTCGATGAAGGGGGGAAGAACTTCGCTGGCGTAAGTCTTGGTATCGATGCTGGCGTTGAAGTGATCGAGAATGCGCGATTGAAAATCCATGAGAAGCCTATTGGGCGATCAATATGCGTCGAAGGCGGCCTGAATCCATTCGAATTCCAGCGCGGGCGCCTGGCCCGTCACGCCGACGACATCGAAGCGGCACGGGCATGATAGCCGCTGCGTCTGAAGATAAAAACGCGCCGCCTTGACGATGCGGCGCTGCTTGGCGGGTGTGACGGTCTCCAGCGGATGGCCGTAGCGGGTGTCGCGACGATGGCGTACCTCGACGAAGACCAGGGTCTGGCCGTGCCACAGGATCAGGTCGATTTCGCCGCCCTTGGCATGCTGGTTGCTGGCAACGAGCGTCAGGCCGCGCTCGGTGAGCCAGTGCGCCACTTGCTGCTCGACCTGTTCGCCGCGAAAGCGGGGATCAGAGCGAGGCATCGCCGTTGAAACTCTCGTCGTCGAGGCCGTTGAGCGGCTGTCCGGAGGGTGGCACGGCGCCACTGGGCTGTTCGCCATCGCCGCCACCTCGGTTTCCGGTATCGAGAACCGGGCCGGGCGTCAGCGCCGGGTTGGGGGCTGTCAGCAGCGGCTGAGGCGCCCCGGATTGGAATACCGCCCAGGGTAGCGTCCGTCGGATCCGACCATCGTCCTGCGCTTCCAGGTTGCCCGTCGCGCCGAACAGCTGAGTGTTGGGCAGGGCGCGGAAGACCGGCAGGCGCCGCGCCAGCTCGAACGCGTCGACGCCCATGGCATTGAGCTTGAGCAGGCCGGGATCGCCGTCGCTCGACAGGCGGCGATAGGTCGATACGAAGGGCAGGGCATCGGTTCCGCCGACGGCGGCATCCGGAATCATCCAGGGGACATCCACGAACTGAACGTCGTCGAGGTCGTGATCGGCGCGGGGCTGTGGCGAGCCCTCGTAGAGGTGCGACGTCGCATAGATCGGCAGCGTGCTGGCGTAATAGAAGTCGAGCGTCGGTGGTATCTGGCGGGCATAGCTCGGCAGTGCTAGCAAGAAGAGCATGTCCATGTCGGTGCGCTTGCCGTCGAGAAGGTTGCGCACCGCGCTGGCAACGGAGCCGGAGGGGTCATAGCTCACGACCGAGGCGATCTGGCCGCCTTCGTTCTCCCAGCGCTGTCGAAACGCCGCGAGAATCCGCGAGCCCCACTCGTTGCTCGGCACCATCACGCCGGCGCGACGTCGTCCGTCCTGATAGGCGCGCTGAGCGACCTGACGCGCCTCATCTTCGGCGGAAAGGCCGTACTGGAACAGATCGCTTGCCTGATTGCGCGGGTGCTCGCCATAGTTGAGCGCCAGCGTCGGGAGCGGCACGCTGTCGCGTGTCTCCAGCTCACTGACGGTGTCCTTGTCGAGGGGGCCGAGCACTGCCTGTGCCCCGTTCATGGTCGCCTGTGCGTAGAGCGCATCGATGTTCTGCTGGCTCGAGTCGACGAAAGTCAGGGCCGGGACGCTCTCGCCCTGGGTGCGAGCGTCACTGGCGCGAGCCTCGATACCCTGGCGAATGGCCGAGGCGATATTGGCAAGCGGTCCGCTCTCCGGCAGCAGCACGGTAACGCGCTCCACTTCCTGGCCTTCCAGCTGGCGAAGCGCGTTGAGATCCTTCGGCAGGCGGCGATTGGCAGGGTGGTCAGGATAGCGGCTGCTCCATTGGCCCAGCCGATCGAACAGGCTGCCGACATCGCCGCCGCTGGCGCGGTAGAGTCGGGCCAGTTCGACCCAGCCCTGGGTGAGGGGGTCGCTGCCGGACGCGGCCAGGGTGTCGAGAGCGGTAGGGCTGAGCTGAGACAGCGGTGCCCAGATATCGTCGGTCAGCTCATAGGGGGCGTCATTGCGCTGCAGTTGGATCAGCAGCTCCGCGGAGGCCTCGGGCTCGTTGATCAGGTTGAGAGCGATGCCGCGGCGATAGCGCAGGGTCTGCGCATCGCGGTCGGCAATCTCGATGCCGCTATCCAGGATGTCGGTGGCGCGGACGGTATTCCAGCCGTCTTTCTCGGCAAGGCCCGCGTCCGACAGCACCATGGCCCAGCGTACCCGCTCGGCGGGGGCGAGCGACTGCGGATCGATCTGGCTGGCGATGGCCAGTGCCTGCGCCGAATCGCCTTGGCGTGCTAGGATGTCGGCCGCTTCGAGCCGGGTCGAGGCCGCCTCCCCGCCGCTCTGCTGGTTCGCCTGCTCGAGCAGTGTCTGCGCATCCGGGCCACTGCTGCCCGGCATCATGCTTTGCCCCGCACAGCCGGCCAGCGCCAGCGTCGCCATCAATGGCAGAAGAAATCGCCGCAGCGAATAACCCATAGTGTCTGTCCCTTTACCTGTACGAGGCGCGCCTTTCGCAACGCGACGTCGCGATCGCTGCCGTCGAGCCGGCGTGAAGGCGGCTCGAACCCGTGTCCCTGTGGCGTCGACGCTCGAAGCGTGACGTCGAGTGAGTCGCCATGACGCCCGGCGCACGGGCGCTCGCGACCCAGTTATCGCCTATCAACCCGGATGGTATCGAATGAGCGAGAGAAAAGAAGGCGTATTGTACGTGGTCGCCACGCCGATTGGGAATCTCGAGGACATGAGCGCACGCGCAGCGCGAACCCTCGCCGAGGTGGACGCGATCGCCGCCGAAGATACCCGGCATACCCAGCGGCTGCTGAAGCACCTGGGGGTCGAGCGACCGCTGCTCTCGCTGCACGAGCACAACGAGGCGGGGCGAGTGGATCAGCTTCGCGCGCGGTTGCTCGCCGGGGAGAGTCTGGCACTGGTCAGCGATGCCGGTACGCCACTGATCTCCGACCCCGGCTTCGTGCTGGTGCGCGAGCTGCGCCGGGCAGGCTGCCGTGTGGTGCCGATCCCCGGCCCCTGTGCGCTGGTCGCCGCGCTGAGCGTGGCCGGTCTGCCTACCGACCGCTTCACCTTCGAAGGATTCTTGCCGGCGAAGTCCGCAGCGCGCCGGCGCCAGCTGGAAGCGGGTGCGAGCCGCGAGGAGACGCGCGTGTTCTATGAGTCGCCGCACCGGATTCGCGATCTCCTCGAGGATGTCGCCACCACCCTCGGCGAGCGGCGCGTGGTGCTTGCCCGCGAGCTCACCAAGACGTTCGAGACGCTGCTCGACGGCAGCGCCGCGTCGCTGCTCGAGACCATCGCCGAGGACAGCGATCAGGCGCGCGGGGAGTTCGTGGTGATGCTCGCCGGCGCGCCCGCCGCCGATACCGCCGTCGACGACGCCGAAGGCGAAGCGCTGCTGCAGGCGCTCCTGGCGGAGGGCGTCGGCGTGAAGAGTGCGGCCGGGGTGGCCACGCGACTGCTGGGCGGCCGGCGCAAGCAGTGGTATCAGCTGGCGCTGACGCTCAAGGATGCACCGGGCGAGGGGTGAGGTTAGTGGCTGTTCGAGTGTCGGTGTCCGGCGACGCACGCCACGGCTCGATGCCGCGTCACTGCGGCCTTGAGAGGGGGGCGGGGGGCTGGTACTCTTGCGCGCTTGGGAGTCGGCCAGACAGTCGCCGCCGGTTGATCCGGGGGAGGAAAGTCCGGGCTCCATAGGGCGAGGTGCCAGGTAACGCCTGGGCGGCGCAAGCCGACGGCTAGTGCAGCAGAGAGTAGACCGCCTAAGCAGCGATTCGCTGCCGGTAAGGGTGAAAGGGTGCGGTAAGAGCGCACCGCGCGCCTGGTAACAGTGCGTGGCACGGTAAACCCCACCTGGAGCAAGACCAAATAGGGATCCTTAGGCGCGGCCCGCGCTGGATCCGGGTAGGTTGCTCGAGGGTCGTGGCGACGCGACCCCTAGATGAATGACTGTCCTCGACAGAACCCGGCTTATCGGCCGGCTCCCTCCTGTTCTATCGCCAACGCGACCGAGACCTCCATGCTGCACCGTGACAACGCTTCATCCCTCGCCGACGACGGTGCGGCCTCTCCCCGCGATTTTCGCCACACCAGTGTCCTGCTCGACGGCGCCGTGGATGCGCTGGTCCGCGATCCGTCCGGGCGGTATCTCGACGGTACCTTCGGGCGCGGAGGGCATACGCGCGCGATTCTCGAACGCCTCGATGCCGACGGACGTCTGCTGGCACTCGATCGCGACCCCGCAGCTCTCGCCGCCGGCGGCGATATCGATGACGCTCGCCTGAGTCTGCGTCGCGGCGTCTTCGCCGAGCTCGATCGTCATGCCGAGGAAACCGGCCTGCTCGGTCGACTCGACGGCGTGCTGCTGGACGTGGGGGTCTCCTCGCCGCAGCTCGACGATCCCGAGCGCGGTTTCAGCTTTCTGCGTGACGGCCCGCTCGACATGCGCATGGATCCCGAGTCCGGTATCGGGGCGGCGCAGTGGCTCGCGCGCACCGGCGCCGACGAAATGGCGAGGGTCTTCAAGACTTACGGTGAGGAGCGGTTCGCCAAACGTATCGCCCGAGCGCTCGTCTCGGCCCGCCAGGAGGCGCCGATCGAGCGCACCCACCAGCTCGCCGAGATCGTCAAGGCCGCGCATCCGGCGTGGGAGAAGCACAAGCACCCGGCAACACGGGTGTTCCAGGCGATCCGTATTCACCTCAACGACGAGCTGGGCCAGCTCGAGCGGGCGCTGGATGCCGCCCTGAACGCGCTGGCGCCGGGCGGACGACTGGTGGTGATCAGCTTTCATTCACTCGAAGACCGGCTAGTGAAGCGTTTCATTCGGGATCAGTCCCGCGGTGACACTCACTTGCCTCGCGGTATGCCGATACGCGAGGATCAGCTCAACAAGCGGCTCAAGCCGGTGGGCAAGGCGCTTCGGCCGGACGAGCACGAAGTCGAAATCAATCCCCGTGCGCGCAGTGCGGTAATGCGTATCGCCGAAAAGCTGGCGTGAGGAGCTCCATGGCCGCTCAAGGAAGACGCACGCCCTCGAGGCTGGGCGATTGGCCCTTCGCGCGCCGGGTCAGCGTGCGGTCACTGATCCTGACGCTGCTCGTCGCCGCCATTCTGGCGAGCGCGCTGGCCATCATCAGCACCTCTCATCTCACACGCGTCCAGTACGCGCGCCTTCAGAAACTCGAGAATCAGCGCGATGCCCTTCAGACCGAGTGGGGACGCCTGCTGCTCGAGGAGAGTACCTGGTCCTCGCCGGCGCGAATCGAATCGCTCTCCACCGAGCGTCTGGAAATGCGGGTGCCGGGCGTCGATGAAGTCAAGGTGATCCATCCATGAATGCCTCGCGTCCCTCGGCGTCGTCGAAGCGGCGGGCGCCGGATGCTCCGCTTCGCCCCGGACGCTACTGGTTCATGCTCTTCGTCATCCTGATCGCGCTCTCGGCGCTGATCGGGCGCGTGGTCTACCTGCAGGTGATCGACCGCAGCTTTCTTCAGAATCAGGGTGACGCGCGTACGCTGCGCGTGGAGTCCATCGGGGCCCACCGCGGCATGATCAGCGACCGCAACGGCGATCCGCTGGCGATCTCGACGCCGGTCGTGACGCTCTGGGCCAATCCTCAGGAGCTGACGCAGGACCCCATCCAGCAGGCGGTGCTCGCCCGCGCGCTCAAGGTCGATCCGCAGCAGCTTCAGGATCGGATCGAGCGCTATGCCAACCACGAGTTCATGTATCTGCGTCGGCAGCTCACGCCGGCACAGGCCGAACCCGTGCTCGACCTGCAGATGAGCGGCGTCTACGCCCGGGACGAATACAAGCGCTACTACCCGGCCGGTGAAGTCGCCGCTCAGCTCGTCGGGGTGACGAACGTCGACGATCAGGGCCAGGAGGGGCTGGAGCTCGCCTACAACCGCTATCTCACCGGTCAGCCCGGCAAGCGCCGCGTGCTCAAGGATCGCAAGGGGCGCCTGGTACGGGATCTGCATCTGATCGAGGATGCCAAGCCCGGCGGCGATCTTTCGCTCTCCATCGACTTGCGCCTGCAGTACATGGCCTATCGCGAACTCGCCGCCGGCATCCGCAAGAACGACGCCGACGGCGGCTCGCTGGTGATGCTCGACGCACACACCGGCGAGGTGCTGGCGATGGCCAACCTGCCGTCCTACAACCCCAACAACCGATCCGACGTCGATGTCCGCGGTCTGCGCAACCAGGCGATCACTGACGCGATCGAGCCGGGGTCGGTCATGAAACCGCTGGCGATGTCCGCGGCGCTCGCCAGCGAGCAGTTCACGCCCGAATCGATCATCAACACCAGTCCGGGGTGGATGGTCGTCGACGGCTTCACGATCAAGGACTTTCGCAACTACGGCAAGCTCGACCCGGCCGGCATCCTGCTGCACTCGTCCAACATCGGCATGGCGCACATCGCGCTCGAGCTCGACAAGGACACCATCTGGAACCGCTATCGGGCGCTCGGTCTGGGGCAGACGCCGGGCACCGGATTCCCTGGCGAGAACAGCGGCAGTCTACCGGCACCGAACAACCTCGCTCGCAGCTCGCAGGCGGCGATGGCCTACGGCTACGGCGTCGCGGTGACGCCGATGCAGCTGGCGAGCGCCTATACCGCGATCGCCAACGACGGCAATCGCCTGCACCCCTCGTTGCTCAAGCTCAGTGGCGAACCCGAGAGCGATCCGGTGATGTCGCCAACGGTGGCCCATCAACTGCTCGATATGCTCGAGAAGATCGTGCGGCCCAATGCCGGTGGACATCTGGCGATGGTGCCGGGCTATCAGATCGCGGGTAAGACCGGCACGGTGCGCAAGGTGACCAGCCAGGGCTATCAGGAGACCGAATATCGCGGGCTCTTCGCCGGCATCGCGCCGGCGACGAATCCCCGCATCGTCACGGTCGTGATGATCGACAACCCCAAGAAGGGCGATTACTACGGCGGCCTGGTCGCGGCCCCGGTGTTCAGCCGCGTCGTCGGCAGCGCGCTGCGTCTGCTCGACGTGCCGCCGGATCAACCCGAAGAGGAGACGGCGCCATGAAAATCAAGACGACACGACTCGTCGCGGCGCTCGAGGCTCTGGCGTACCCCGAGGCGGCCGCGCGCCTCGCGCACGGGGTCGCGGAGCACGACACGCTGCGACTGACCCAGGACAGCCGCGACGTGGCCGATGAGACGCCCTCGGCGATGCCAACGCTATTCATCGCCACGCCCGGCGTCGCGGCAGAGGGGCGCGAATACATCGACAGCGCGCTCGCCTCGGGCGCCGCACTCGTGCTCGCGGAAGGGGCGGCGCTGGACCCTCGCTGGGAAAGCGACGATCGCGTGATCGCGCTCGAGGGCATCACCGAGCGCCTGGCGGCCCTGGGGCGCGTACTGTTCGCCGTGCCCGAGACACTTCGCCTCATCGGCGTGACCGGGACCAACGGCAAGAGTTCGGTGACGCACTATATCGCCGCGCTGCTCGAGGGCCTCGGCCAGCCGGCTGGCGTCGTGGGTACGCTCGGCTACGGTCGTCCCGGGGCGCTCCGTCCGGCGCTGCAGACCACGCCCGGCCCGCTCGCGCTCCAGCAGATGCTGGGAGAGATGGCCGCCGAGGGGGTAGAGACGGTGGCAATGGAGGTCTCTTCCCACGCACTGGCACAGGATCGGCTCGGGGATACGCCGATCGATACGGCGGTCTTCACCAACCTGAGTCGCGATCATCTCGACTACCACGCCAGCATGGCAGCGTACGCGGCGGCCAAGGCGAAGCTTTTCAAACGCGATGGAGTGCGCCTCGCCGTCGTCAACGGTGACGATCCGCTCGCCCGACTGATGCTCGCGGGTCTGCCCGAGGGCGTGCGCGTACTCGCCACGGGCAGCCAGGAGGCGACCACGCTGCGTGTGGCCGGCTGCGAGGCACTGCCGACCGGCCTGCGCGCCGTCATCGCCTCGCCGGAAGACGAACACGTGCTCGAACTGCCGCTGATGGGGCGGTTCAACCTCGACAATGCGCTGCTGGCGATGACCACGCTCTACGGGCTCGGCCATTCGCTCGAGTCGATCTGGCCGGCAGCGGCGGCGCTCACCCCGGTCCCCGGTCGCATGCAGCGCGTGCCGGCCACCGATGAGAGGAGCGGGCCGGCGGTGATCGTCGACTACGCCCACACCCCCGCTGCGCTGGACAACGCGCTTGCCGCGCTGCGCGAGCACCTGCCCGGGAGGGAAGGAAGCGCTCTGTGGTGCGTGTTCGGCTGCGGCGGGGATCGCGATCCCGGCAAGCGCGCGCCGATGGCGCAAGCGGTCGAGCGCCATGCCGATCGCGTGGTCATCACCGACGACAATCCGCGCACCGAGTCTGCCGAGGCCATTCGCGACGCGGTCGCGGCCGGACTCACGGCGCCGGCCACAGCGTGGTCGATCGACGGGCGTCGCGACGCCATCGAGCGCGTGATCACCGAGGCGAACGACGACGACATCGTCCTGATCGCCGGCAAGGGCCATGAGGACTATCAGGAGATCGCCGGCGTGCGACAGCCGTTCAGCGACCTCGAGGTGGCCGCGGCGGCACTCGCCCACCGCGGGGCGACGGCATGAGCGAGCGGCTGAGCGATGTGGCGCTGCGCCTCGGGGTCCGGCTGTCGGGAGAGGATTCGCCGGTAGGTGATGTCGTCACCGATACGCGCAAGCTCCTGCCGGGGGATCTGCTGGTGGCACTGGTCGGCGAGCGCTTCGATGCCCACGCGTTTCTCGCCCAGGCGCGGGCGAGCGGGGCGGCCGGGGCCATCGTCTCGCGGCCCATCGACGACCCGCTGCCACAGATCGTGGTGCCCGATACGCGTCTGGCGCTGGGCCAGCTCGCTCACTCGCATCGTCTCGCGTGGGAGGGCGAGCTGATCGCGGTCACCGGCAACAGCGGCAAGACCACGGTCAAGGAGCTGACGGCGGCGATCGTCTCGCGCCGGGCGCCAACGCTCGCGACCCACGGCAATCTCAACAACGACATCGGTGCGCCACTGACGCTGCTACGCCTCGAGCCGGCGCACCGATATGCGGTGGTCGAGCTCGGCGCCAATCACCTCGGCGAGATCGCCTGGACCACGGCGCTTGCCCGGCCGGCGATCGCCGTCATCACCAACGTGACGGATGCGCACGTCGGTGAATTCGGCGGCACCGGGCAGATCGCGCAGGCCAAGGGCGAAATCCTCGCCGGGCTACGCGAGACCGGGGCGGCGGTGCTCGACCGCCAGCAGCCGTTCTTCCCTCTGTGGCGCTCGCTTGCCGGCCGCGCGCGCGTGGTCGACTTCGCCATCGAGGCCGAGGCGAGCGTGGCCGCTCACGATCTAGTCTGTGACGCTGCCGGGCGCTATGCTTTCACGCTTTCGATCACGGGCGAGGCGCCGAGGCGGGTGTCGCTCGGGCTCTTGGGGCGGCACAACGTGCGCAACGCCCTGGCGGCGGCGGGGGCGTGTCATGCAGCGGGGCTTTCGGCCACGGAGATCGCCGCCGGCCTCGAGGCGACCGCGGCGATGCCCGGGCGCATGCAGGTGATCGAGGGCATTCGCGAGAGCCGTCTCATCGACGACAGCTACAACGCCAACCCCGGAGCGATGCGCGTCGCTCTCGAAACACTGGCGACCCTGCCGGCGCCGCGCTGGTGTTTTCTCGGTGCCATGGGGGAGCTCGGCGAGGCGAGCGAGCGCTATCATCACGAGATCGGTCGTCTGGCGCGCGAGCTGGGTATCGACGTTCTAGGGACTTACGGCGACGCCGCGCGCGCCGCTGCCGCGGCCTTCGGCGACGAGGGTCACCATTTCGACGACTGGGCGGCGCTCTCCGGCTTCGCCCACGACAGGCTTCCCCCGCGTGCCAGCGTGCTGGTCAAGGGGTCGCGCAGCGCGGGCATGGAACGACTCGTTACCGCGCTGCGCATCGACGCTTCAAGGTGAATCTGACTCATGCTGCTTTTTCTGGCTGAACTGCTGACCCATGTCCAAAGCGCTTTCAACGTTTTCGGGTATCTCACGCTGCGCATCATTCTGGGGACGCTCACCGCGCTGTTCCTGAGCCTCTGGATGGGACCGCAGATGATCAAGCGTCTGGTCGAACGCCAGATCGGGCAGGCGGTGCGCGACGACGGTCCGCAGTCGCATCTCTCCAAGGCGGGAACACCGACCATGGGCGGGGCGCTGATCCTGATCTCGATCGCCGTGAGCACGCTGCTCTGGGGCGACCTGACCAATCACTACGTGTGGCTGGTGCTGGTGGTGACGCTCGGTTTCGGTGCGATCGGCTGGGTCGACGATTTCCGCAAGGTGGTGGAGAAGAACCCCCGCGGGCTGCCGGCGCGCTGGAAGTACTTCTGGCAGTCGGTGATCGGCCTCGGGGTCTCCACGGTCCTCTATCTCACGGCCGCGAGCCCGGTAGAGACCAGCTTGATCGTGCCGCTGTTCAAGGACGTGGTGATGCCGCTGGGCGTCTTCTACATCCTGCTGAGCTATCTGGTGATCGTCGGCAGCTCCAACGCGGTCAACCTGACCGACGGCCTGGACGGACTGGCGATCATGCCGACGGTGCTGGTCTCGATGGGACTGGCGGTGTTCGCCTACGCCAGCGGCAACGCGGTATTCGCCAACTATCTGCACATCCCCGAAGTGCCGGGGGCCGGGGAGCTCGCGGTCTTCTGCGGCACCATTGCCGGTGCCGGACTCGGCTTTCTGTGGTTCAACACCTACCCCGCTCAGGTCTTCATGGGTGACGTGGGGGCACTGGCACTGGGGGCGGCGCTGGGCGTGGTCGCGGTGATCGTGCGCCAGGAGATCGTGCTGTTCATCATGGGTGGCGTGTTCGTGATGGAGACCGTCTCGGTCATCCTGCAGGTGGGCTCCTACAAGCTCACCGGGCGGCGTATCTTCCGCATGGCACCGCTGCACCACCACTTCGAGCTCAAGGGGTGGCCCGAGCCGCGCGTCATCGTGCGTTTCTGGATCGTCACCGTGATGCTGGTCCTCCTGGGACTGGCGACGCTGAAACTGCGCTGATGCCATGAGCGATCGACGCGAAAGCCCCCTCAGCGAGGCCGATCCCGAGTCGTCAGCGGAACCACGCCATCGGCTGGTCGTCGGTCTCGGCGTGTCGGGTCGGGCCATTGCCCGTTTCCTGCAGGCAAAAGGGGCGTCGTTCGCGCTGGCGGATACCCGCGAAGCGCCGCCGGGGCTCGAGGCCATTCGCGCCGCCCACCCCGAGGTCGATCTGCAACTGGGTCACCTCGACGCGCTCGATTTCGACGCCTTCGACGAGATCGTCGTCAGCCCCGGCATCGATATCGCCCGCGCCGGTCTCGATGGGGTCCGCTCGCGGATCGTCGGCGAGATCGAACTGTTCGTGCGCGAGTGCCGGGTGCCAATCATCGCGATCACCGGCTCCAATGCCAAGTCCACCGTCACCACGCTGGTCGGCGAGATGCTCGCCGAGGCCGGGATTCACGCGGCGGTGGGCGGCAACCTGGGCGATGCCGCACTCGATCTGCTGATCGACCATTCCAATGCCGAGTGTTTCGTGCTCGAACTCTCCAGTTTTCAACTCGAGACCACGCGGCGTCTGGGCGCCTACTGCGCGGCGTTTCTCAACCTCTCGCCGGATCATCTGGATCGCCATGGCGACCTGGAAGGTTATCGTGCGGCCAAGGCGCGTATTTTCGACGGCGCGCGTCATGCGGTGGTCAACGCCGAGGATGCGGCGACCCGCCCGGAGCGGCACCTGCCGGACGTCGTCACCTTCACTGCCGAGCCGCCGGCCGCCGGCCAGTGGGGCGTCGTCTCGGCGACCCCCGAGGCGCCGGCCTGGCTTGCCCGCGGCGAGGCGCATCTGATGCCGGTGAGCGAACTGGCGCTGATCGGTCGTCATCATTTCGCCAATGCGCTGGCGGCAGCGGCGATCGCCGACACCTTCGGCGTGCCCTGGTCGGCGATGCGCCGCGTCCTCTCGCGCTTCCAAGGTCTGCCGCATCGGGGCGAGCTGGTGGTCGAGCGCAACGGGGTGCGCTGGATCAACGACTCCAAGGGGACCAACGTCGGCGCCACGCTCGCCGCCATCGAGGGGCTCGGAGGGTCACTTGTCGGCAGATTGATCTGGCTCGGCGGCGGCGTCGGCAAGGGTGCGGATTTCACGCCGCTGGCGGAGCCGCTGGGCCGCTACGCCAGGGAGGCGATTCTCTTCGGCGAGGACGCCGAGCGACTGCAGACGGCGCTGCAGGCACGAGTGACGACGCGCCGAACGACAACGCTTGCGGAGGCGATGCGCCGTGCCGCCGCCATCGCCGAGCCGGGCGACTGCGTGCTGCTGTCACCGGCCTGCGCGAGTCTCGATCAGTTCCCCAACTACATGGCGCGAGGTGAGGCGTTTCGTGGCGTTCTCGCACGCGGTGAGGAGGTCGAATGCTGAAGAACGTGGAGAGCCTGAAAGGGCTGGAGGCCCGCTTCACGACGCGAGGCCAGGCGTTCGACGGCTGGCTGCTGCTGTCCGCTCTGTCGCTGATGCTGATCGGCTGGGTCATGGTGACGTCCGCCTCGTCCGAAATCGCCACCAGCCTGACCGGTAACCCGTGGTATTTCAGCATGCGTCACGGCATCTTCGTGCTGGGCGCGATGGCCGTCGGTCTGGTGGCGGTGCGTTTTCCGCTCGAGTGGTGGCGGGACAAGGGGCCGGCGCTACTGATCGTCGGCCTGCTGCTGCTGCTCGCGGTGCTTTTCGTGGGGCGTGAGATCAACGGCAGTCGTCGCTGGATTCCGCTGGGGCTGATCAACGTTCAGGCCTCCGAGGTCGCCAAGCTCTGCATGATCGTTTACATCGCGGGCTACCTGGAGCGTTTCCTGCCGGAAGTTCGTCGCACGTGGGGGGCGTTTCTGCGGCCGCTCGCGGTGATGGCGCTCGTGGGCTTTCTGCTGATTCTCGAACCCGACTACGGCGCAGTGGTGGTGCTCACGGGCTGCGTGATGGGTATGCTCCTGCTCGCCGGTGCGCCGCTGTGGCGGTTTCTGCTGATCATGGCCGTCGTGGGCAGCGGTGCCGTGATGCTCGCGGTGGCCGAGCCGTACCGCCTGCAGCGGATCACCAGCTTTGCCAACCCCTGGGCGGATCAGTACAACACCGGCTATCAGCTGACGCAGGCGCTCATCGCCTTCGGTCGCGGACACTGGACGGGGCTGGGGCTGGGGAACAGCGTACAGAAGCTCTTTTATCTGCCGGAAGCGCATACCGACTTCGTGTTCGCGGTGCTGGCAGAGGAGCTGGGGCTTCTGGGGGCCGTCGGCGTGATCCTGCTCTTCGCGCTGCTGGTATTTCGTGCGTTCCGCATCGGTCGCAAGGCGGAGCTGGCCGGCCTGCCTTTCGCGGCCTACCTCTGTTACGGCATTGCGCTGGTCATCGGGGCGCAGGCCTTCATCAATATTTCTGTAAGCTCGGGCATGCTGCCGACGAAAGGGCTGACGTTGCCGCTGCTCAGCTACGGCGGCTCGAGTCTCATCGTCAGCGGCGTCATGGTGGCGATGCTGTTTCGTGCCGATGCGGAGGTCCGTCGTCGGCGACCGGCTCCCGCCGCCCAGGCGCCGAAGCCTACCGAGGAGGATACGCCATGAGTGCGCTGCGCCGCGTTTTGATCATGGCCGGGGGCACCGGTGGACACGTGGTGCCGGCACTGTCGCTGGCACGCGCGCTCGTCGCCCGCGGCATCGAGGTGGAGTGGCTGGGCAGCCCCCGCGGCATCGAAAACCGGCTGGTGCCGGCGGCGGGTATCGCGCTCAATCGAATCGATGTCGCGGGGCTACGCGGCAACGGTCTCGCCGGCTGGCTCTCGATTCCCTGGCGGCTGAGCCGGGCGGTATGGCAAGCGCGGGGCATCATCCGGCGTTTCGATCCGCAGCTCGTGGTCGGGCTGGGGGGCTTCGCCAGTGGCCCGGGCGGGCTGGCGGCGAGGCTCGACGGCCGGCCGCTGGTCGTTCACGAGCAGAACGCCGTGGCCGGGCTGACCAATCGTACCCTCTCGCATCTGGCAACTCGCGTCTACGCGGCGTTTCCGGAGGCGTTCTCCGGCAAGCGAGCGGTCGTGGTGGGCAATCCGGTGCGCCAGGAGATCATCGATCTCGGCAAGCAGCCACGAACGGTCGAAGCGATGCACGGGCGGCGGCTGCGCCTGCTCGTGCTCGGTGGCTCGCTCGGTGCTCAGGCACTCAACGACAAGCTGCCACCGGCACTGGCAGCGCTCGACGAGACGGCGCGGCCCGAGGTGCGTCACCAGGCTGGACGCGACAAGGAGTCGGCCACCGACGCGCGATATCGCGACGCGGGGGTGGAGGCCGAGGTGAGTGATTTCATCGATGACATGGCAGCGGCTTACGCCTGGGCGGATCTGATCGTCTGTCGCGCCGGCGCCCTGACCATCGCGGAGCTCGCGGCGGCGGCCAAACCCTCACTGCTGGTGCCGTTTCCGCACGCAGTGGATGATCACCAGACGCACAACGCGCGCTATCTCGTCGAGGCGGGCGGCGCGGAATTGATTCAACAAGAGGCGCTCGGCGTCGAACGGCTGACGGCGGCGCTCGAGGCGCTACTCGATCCCGAGGTGCTCGCCCGCATGGCGCTGGCCTCACGTCGAGTCGCACACCTCGATGCCGTCGATCGGATGGTCGAGGGCTGCATGGAGATCGGCTTTGAGCGATAGCATTCAATCCCGCCCGGCGCGATCGCACCTGGGCATGCGACGCATCCGCGGTATTCATTTCGTGGGGATCGGGGGCGTCGGCATGTGCGGCATCGCCGAGGTGCTCGCCAACGAGGGCTACACCGTCAGCGGCAGCGATCTTCGGGAGTCGGCGGTGACGCACCATCTTCGCGACTGCGGCATTCGTGTGGCCATCGGGCATGCCGAGGTCAACGCGGCCGGCGCCGACGTCGTGGTGGTCTCGACGGCGGTCGATACCACCAACCCGGAAATCCAGTGGGCACGTACGCATCGGGTGCCGGTGGTGCGTCGGGCGGAGATGCTCGCCGAGCTGATGCGCTTTCGTCACGGCATCGCGGTGGCGGGAACCCACGGCAAGACGACGACGACCAGTCTGCTCTCGACGCTGCTGGCCGAAGCCGGGCTCGACCCGACTTTCGTCATCGGCGGCAAGCTGACCAGCGCCGGGACCAACGCGCGGCTGGGTGAGGGCGACTATCTCGTCGCCGAGGCCGATGAATCCGACGCTTCCTTTCTGCATCTCCAGCCCATGACATCGATCGTGACCAACATCGATGCTGACCACATGGCGACCTACGACGGCGATTTCACCCGCCTGAAAACGACCTTCGTCGAGTTTCTTCACAACTTGCCGTTCTATGGTCGTGCGGTGCTCTGTCTCGACGACGATAACGTGCGCGAGCTGTTGCCGAGGGTCCAGCGGCACTTCGTTACCTATGGCTTCAGCGAGGATGCGGACTATCGCGTCTGCGATTTCACCCAGCAGGCGGGGGTGATCCGGTTCACCGCTGAGCGCCCTGACGGTCGGGCGCCGCTGTCGATCGAACTTGCCATGCCGGGCGAGCACAACGCGCTCAACGCACTTGCGGCGATCGCCGTGGCGACCGACGCGGGCGTGAGCGACGCCGATGTGATCAAGGGGCTTGCGAGTTTCGGTGGGGTTGGTCGTCGTTTCCAGGTTCACGGCAACTATGCGCTGCCCGAAGGCGGGGAGGTGATGCTGGTCGACGACTACGGCCATCATCCCCGCGAAGTCGAGATGGTCATCCGTGCCATCCGCGGCGGCTGGCCGGCACGGCGACTGGTGATGGTCTATCAGCCGCATCGCTATACGCGTACGCGGGATCTCTACGAGGATTTCGTGCGCGTACTTTCTGGCGTGGACACGCTGCTGCTGCTCGACGTCTACGGCGCTGGCGAGGCACCCATCGTGGGCGCGGAGGGCAAGACGCTCGCCGGGTCGATCCGACAACGGGGGCAGGTCGATCCCCTATTCGTCGAAGAGAAAGGGGCGCTGCCCGATCTGCTGGCGCGCGTGTTGCGCCCAGGCGACATCCTGATTACCCAGGGCGCAGGGGATGTCGGCGGCATCGCGCAGCGACTGGCGGCGAGCCAGCTACGCCTGGACGAGGTCGAGCTTTGATCGTTTCGAGCGAGCCGCATCAGAGGATGGCGTCATGAACGCCGGCGCACGCGCGACGCTAATGGGCGTTCTGCTGATCGTTGTGCTGCTGGGTGCCGGCGGCAAGGCGCTCTGGCTCTGGCTGGACCGACCCATCGCTCGCGTCTCCATCAGCGGCGATCTCGACCATGTGACGGCGAGCTACCTGCAACAGCAGTTGGCGCCGTTGGTGCGAGGGCGGACTTGGCTGTCGCTGGATCTGGCCACGCTGCGTGAGCAAGCGCGGGATATCGAATGGCTGCGCGAGGTCAAGGTGTCTCGGGAGTGGCCCAACGCGCTTCGATTCGACCTCTTCGAACAGGATCCGGTGGCGCGCTGGAACGACGATGCGCTGCTCAACAGCCGGGGGCAGCCATTCCGGCCGGGGCCGATCACCGAGTTCGGGCAGCGTCTGCCCGATCTGGGGGGGCCGCGTGATAGCGGTCGGGAAGTGCTTTCCTACTACGATTCGCTGCGTCGGACGCTGTCGGATCTCGGTCTGGAGATCACCCAGCTGCGATTGGAGCCGCGCGGTGCCTGGCGGTTTCAGGTCGATGACGGTGCCTGGGTGATTCTGGGGCGTAACGATCTCGATGCGCGTCTGGCGCGATTCATCGCCGCCTGGAAGCGTCAGCTCGGTGAGCAGGCGTCGCAAATGCGCTACATCGATTTGCGCTATCCCAACGGCGTCGCTGTCGCCTGGCACGGTGAAACGTTGACCGAGGATCAGCTGAACTCGCAACAGTGAGTGTCGATCCCTGAACCGCGAACGGCGCCACCGTTAGCATGGCGGACGGGGTCAGCGGCATCGGTCTTCCTACAGGCGAGGTGCAAGCGGGACGCACTCTCGAGTCGCATACGGGTCTTTTTTGCGTAGCCGTTCGGCAACACATCCATTGCAGAATTCGGTTCACGCTTTATGCATTTCACTTTTACTGAAAAAGGGCTTAACGTAGCCCCTATTCCCAGCACGGGCTGGTGGGAAAGGTCGTCTTGTTCTTATAATAAGCGCGATTTTTTATTGACCCATTTTTATCGGATTTATCGGTAGAGTTTGAGGAGCGATCCCGACCTATGGCAGGACAATCCAACGCTTCCAACATGGTGGTCGGGCTGGATATCGGAACATCCAAGGTGGTCGCCATCGTGGGGCAACCCACCGACGATGGTGGTCTCGAAATCGCCGGGATTGGCTCTCACCCCTCCCGCGGGATGAAAAAGGGTGTGGTCATCAACATCGAGTCGACCGTGCAGTCGATTCAACGCGCGGTGGAAGAAGCCGAGCTGATGGCCGGCTGCGATATTCACTCGGTCTACGTCGGCATTGCCGGTAGTCACATCAGTTCGATGAACTCCGACGGCGTGGTGGCGATCAAGGAGCGGGAAGTCGCGAAGACCGATATCGAGCGTGTCATCGACTCCGCGCGGGCGCGCGCCATCTCCGAGGGGCAACGTGTTCTGCACGTGATTCCCCAGGAGTTCGCCATCGACACCCAAGAAGGCATTCGAGAGCCGCTCGGCATGTCCGGCGTGAGACTCGAGGCGCGGGTGCATCTGGTGACGGCGGCGCTCAACGCGGTCCAGAACATCGAGAAGTGCGTCCGCCGCTGCGGGCTCGAGGTCGACGACATCATTCTCGAGCAGCTCGCCTCGAGCCATGCCGTGCTGACCGAAGACGAGCGTGAGCTCGGCGTCTGCATGGTGGATATCGGTGGCGGTACCACGGATATCGCGGTGTTCACCGAAGGCGCTATCCGGCACACGGCAGTCATTCCGATCGCGGGTGATCAGGTCACCAATGACATCGCCATGGCGCTGCGGACGCCGACACAGTACGCCGAGGACATCAAGGTCAAGTACGCCTGTGCGCTGACCCAGCTTGCCAGCAGCGACGAGATGATCAAGGTGCCGAGCGTCGGCGAGCGACCCGCTCGCGATCTCTCGCGACAGGCGCTGGCCGAAGTGGTCGAGCCTCGCTACGAAGAGCTCTTCACGCTGGTTCGAGAAGAGTTGCGGCGTAGCGGCTACGAGGATTTGATCGCAGCCGGTATCGTCCTTACCGGAGGAACCTCGCGTATGGAAGGGGTGGTGGAACTGGCCGAGGAGATATTCCACATGCCGGTGCGCATTGCCTGCCCCTACAACGTCAAGGGCCTGGCGGACGTGGTACGCAACCCAATTTATTCGACTGGCGTAGGTTTGTTACTCTACGGCATGCAAGACGCCAAGCACTCTCGCGCAGTATCAGCCCAGCCTCAGCGGGAAGAGCATCTTCCCCGGCGCGGAACCAAGGATGAGGTTCCGACGTTAGAGCGAATCAAAGGCTGGTTTAAAGGAAATTTCTGACAGGCCGCCAAGCGGTCTTGGAGACGGGGCAATGTTCGAACTAGTAGATAACGCACCTTCTAGTAGTGCAGTCATCAAAGTCATCGGTGTCGGCGGTGGTGGCGGCAATGCCGTCAATCACATGGTCGAGAGTAACATCGAGGGCGTCGAGTTCATCTGCGCCAACACCGATGCTCAGGCGCTCAAGCGCGTGGCGGCGAAAACCGTTCTCCAGCTTGGCGGTGAGATCACCAAAGGCCTGGGAGCCGGCGCCAACCCCGAAGTCGGCCGTCAGGCGGCGATGGAGGATCGCGAGCGTATCGCGGAGATGCTCCACGGTGCCGACATGGTATTCATCACCGCCGGCATGGGCGGTGGCACGGGCACTGGCGGTGCGCCAGTCGTTGCACAGGTCGCCAAAGAGCTCGGTATCCTGACCGTCGCCGTGGTGACGCGCCCGTTCCCGTTCGAAGGTCCCAAGCGGATGCGTGCGGCGGAAGAGGGCATGAAGGCGCTTTCGGAGTATGTCGACTCGCTGATCACGATTCCCAATGAGAAGCTGCTGTCGGTGCTCGGCAAGAATGCCAGCCTGCTCACCGCTTTCAGCGCCGCCAACGACGTGCTGCTGGGTGCGGTCCAGGGGATCGCAGAACTCATCACTAGCCCCGGTATCATCAACGTCGACTTTGCCGACGTGCGTACGGTGATGTCCGAGATGGGCATGGCAATGATGGGGACGGGTTCGGCCACCGGCGAGAATCGTGCTCGTGAAGCCGCGGAGAAGGCGATTCGCAGCCCGCTGCTCGAGGACATCGATCTGCACGGCGCGCGCGGTATCCTCGTCAACATCACCGCCGGCCCGGACCTCTCCATCGGTGAGTTCAACGATGTGGGTGCGACGGTTCAAGAGTTCGCCTCGCAGGATGCAACCATCGTGGTGGGCACCTCCATCGACATGGAAATGTCCGACGAGCTGCGTGTGACCGTCGTTGCCGCCGGCCTGGACGCGCAAAAGGAAAAGGCGATCCCGCGGGAAACCGCCGCGTCACGCCCGGAGCCGACCGACTACCGCAAGCTGCAGCAGCCGGCCGTGATGCGTCAGCAGGCCGCGCGTGCCGAACAGCAGGAGTCGGCCAAGAAGCCGCAGGCCGAAAAGCGCAAGAATGCCGATATGGACGATTACCTCGACATTCCCGCGTTTCTGCGCCGCCAAGCAGATTAATAACGATTTGTCACAGGGGTAACATCACTCTGTCACGTCGAACAGTTTGTTGAAACAGGTGTTCGATGTTATAGTGAACACCGTTTCCAAACCATTTGACTGCCAGGTCGATGCTCATGATCAAACAACGAACGTTGCAGAACACGATCCGCGCCACGGGCGTTGGTCTCCACTCCGGGGAAAAAGTGTATCTGACGCTGCGTCCGGCAGCGCCCAATACGGGCATCGTTTTCGTGCGCACCGATCTGGATCCGGTCGTTCACATCCCCGCTCACGCCGAGCGCGTGACCGATACCAACCTGTGCACCGCGCTATCCGAAGGCGGTGTCAAAGTCGCGACCGTCGAGCATCTGATGTCGGCATTCGCAGGGTTGGGAATCGATAATGCCTACGTCGAACTGAGCGCACCGGAAGTGCCGATCATGGACGGCAGTGCCGGCCCGTTCGTCTTTCTGATCCAGTCCGCGGGTATTGCCGAGCAGTCAGCTCCCAAGCAGTTCATCCGTATCAAGCAGAAGATCACCGTTAGCGACAACGGCAAGCAGGCCACTTTTTTGCCGCACGATGGTTTCAAGGTCAGCTTCGCGATCGATTTCGATCATCCTGTCTTCGAACAGCAGAAGCAGACGGCAACCGTGGATTTCTCCACGACCTCCTTCGTCAAGGAGGTCTCTCGCGCCCGGACCTTCGGCTTCATGCGGGATCTCGAGTTTCTTCGCTCTCAGAACCTGGCCCTTGGCGGCAGTCTCGACAATGCCATCGTGGTCGATGACTACCGCATCATGAACCAGGATGGATTGCGCTACGAAGACGAGTTCGTCAAGCACAAAATGCTCGACGCTATCGGGGATCTTTATCAGCTCGGCTATAGCTTGATTGGCGAGTTCCAAGGCTATAAATCAGGGCATGGTTTGAACAACCAGCTCTGCCGCGAGCTGCTGGCGCATCCCGAGGCGTACGAGATCGTGACGTTCGAAGAGACGACACAGGCTGCGCCGATCTCATACGCGGCGCCTGCGATGGCCTGATTGCGCTTAGCCAAGTCGCAGTCGATGACGCCGACCCTAGCTGGGTCGGCGTTTTACGTTGAGGCGTGAGTTTTGCACGGTGTCGGCAGGCGCTCTTGCCGCCGTGTCGCTAATGCTCTTCGGGGTCGGTGGCGTGCGAGGCCAGTCGGGAGAGGGCCTGTTTGAGGGGAGAATCCTCGAGACCCTCGGCGCAATGCGTCAGCGCATCGGCGCCGGCCGGAGTCATCCGACGTGTCTGCCTCGGTATCGCCTTGATAGGGCGCACGGGACGTACCTTGAGAGAGAATTTCATCACCGCTTCGAATCCCGGCAGCTGATGCAGTAGCTTCAGCAGGCGCGGCTGTTCGTATCGAAGCCAGGTCAACCAGGCAGCACGATCGGTAATCAACGTGAGTACGCCATCACGATAGCCCCCGACGTGGACATGCTCGGCGACGTCGGCGGGGAGATGCTGGCGCAGATGGGACTGGGCGCGATCGATCAGGGTCGCCATGCGCATGACGTCACCCAGTTCGCCGGGCTGACCCAGGAGGCGGGAAACGGGCTGGGCGCGAAAACGCTTAGCCTTTATACTCATCGGCTTGCACGCAGTGGGGAAAGACCCACTCAACCTATCACGACGCGGGGTTCGTCGACAGTATGACATCGGCCCGATCGCAGACCGGTTTTGGCGCCAAGATATGGCGCCCCCGGCAGCGAGCTCATTGGTGGCTGGCCAGTGTCCTGGTGGGCTGTCTCCTGCCCGCGAGCCTGTCGCAGGCGGATGCACTGCGCTTCGCCGAGCGCCTGACGCAGATCTACCTCATGGCGCCGGAGGCCATTCGCGCCGAATCCCGGCGCGTATTGCGAAAGCCCGCAGCGCATCCATGGCCTCAGCCGCGCCGTCCGGCATCGACCGCGAGCCTCTACACTGCACCTCTTAGCGTGCCGACCCTCGCCCTGCTGGCATTTCTACGTCGGGGGCCACCAGTGCCTGCCTGATTCTCGTGGCTTTAACTGGCGCTCACGACGGTGACGCATATCGAAATCGCGCAGGAAGAAACAATGTTCAACGTACTGGTACGCAAACTGGTCGGATCCAAGAACGACCGCGACGTCAAACGCATGCACAAGCAGATCGCATCGGTCAACGCCTTCGAGACCGCGATCGCCGAACTGAGCGATACCGCGCTCGCAGCGAAGACCACGGAATTTCGAGAGCGTCTCGAGAAGGGCGAGAAGCACGACGCGCTGCTCCCCGAAGCGTTCGCCGTCGTTCGCGAAGCGAGTAAGCGCGTCCTTGGCATGCGCCACTTTGACGTGCAGCTCATCGGCGGCATGGCGCTCCACGAAGGGCGCATCGCCGAGATGAAGACCGGCGAGGGCAAGACGCTGGTCGGCACACTGGCGGTCTACTTCAACGCGCTGCTCGCCAAAGGCGTGCACGTGGTGACGGTCAATGACTATCTCGCCAGCCGTGACGCCAACTGGATGCGGCCGCTCTACGAATTTCTGGGCCTGAGCGTTGGCGTCATCGCCTCCGGTCAGCCGACGGAAGAGAAGCGCAAGGCCTACGCCTGCGACATCACCTACGGTACCAACAACGAGTACGGCTTCGACTACCTGCGTGACAACATGGCGTTCTCGCTGCAGGACAAGGTTCAGCGCCCGCTGTTCTTCGCCATCATCGATGAGGTCGACTCCATCCTGATCGACGAAGCGCGGACACCCTTGATCATCTCCGGTCCGGTCGAGGAGAACGTCGAGCTCTATCGCACGATGCAGACACTCTCGAAACAGCTCGTGCAGTGCACCGACGAAGAAGACCCCGCGAGCGGTGACTACATCGTCGACGAGAAGCAAAAGCAGGTCGAGCTGACCGAAGAGGGACACCAGAGGCTCGAGGAGCTGCTGCGCGACGCCGACCTGCTGAAACAGGACGACTCGCTCTACGCGGTTCAGAATCTGGGACTGCTGCAGCACATCCACTCTGCGCTGCGCGCGCGTAGCCTCTATCACCGCGACGTGGACTACATCGTCTCCGACGGCAACGTGGTGATCGTCGATGAGCACACCGGCCGCACCATGGCGGGTCGACGCTGGTCGGAAGGGCTGCACCAGGCCGTCGAGGCGAAAGAGGGCGTGCCGATCCAGCGCGAGAGCCAGACGCTGGCGTCGACCACCTTCCAGAACTACTTCCGGCTTTACGACAAGCTTTCCGGCATGACCGGTACCGCCGATACGGAAGCGTTCGAGTTCAACCATATCTACGGTCTCGACGTCCTGGTGATTCCCACCAACCGGCCGCTCGCGCGTCAGGATCTCAACGATCTCGTCTATCTGAGCGCCGAGGAGAAATTCGAGGCGATTATCGAGGACGTCAAGACGCAACGCGACGCCGGCCGCCCCGTGCTTGTGGGTACCGCCTCGATCGAGACGTCGGAATACCTCGCCAAACTGATGCGCGAGCAGGGCATCCAGCACAGCGTGCTCAACGCCAAGCAGCACCAGAGCGAGGCCGAGATCATCGCCCAGGCGGGTCGCCCCGGGGCGATCACCATCGCCACCAACATGGCCGGCCGCGGTACCGACATCATGCTCGGCGGTAGCTGGGAGAGCGATGTCGCCAAGCTCGACGACCCCACCGATGCGCAGATCGCTGAGATCAAGGCCGCATGGCAGGAACGTCATGACGTGGTGCTCGCCGCCGGCGGTCTGCACGTGGTCGGCTCGGAGCGCCACGAATCGCGGCGTATCGACAACCAGCTGCGGGGCCGCGCCGGTCGCCAGGGGGACCCGGGGTCGACACGCTTCTTCCTCTCGCTCGAAGACAACCTGATGCGCCTGTTCGGCTCGGACCGCGTCCAGCGGCTCATGGGCGCGCTGGGGCTCGAGCGCGGCGAGGCGATCGAGCACAAGATGGTGTCCAACGCCGTCGAGCGAGCGCAGAAGAAAGTCGAGGGGCGCAACTTCGATATCCGTAAGCAGCTGCTCGAATACGACGACGTGGCCAACGATCAGCGCCGCGTCATCTACGACCAGCGCGACGAGATCCTCTCCGCCGACGAGATCTCCGACAATGTCCTGGAGATCCGCGACGAGGTCCTCGAGCAGACGCTGACCGACTACGTGCCGCCGCAAAGCCTGCCCGAGCAGTGGGATCTTCCCGGCCTGCAGGACCAGCTCAAGCAGGAGTTCAACCTCGATCTGCCGCTGGTGCAGTGGGCCGAAGAGGACAAGAGCTTCAACGAAGAGACCCTGCGCCAGCGCCTGCAGGATCAGCATCGCGGCCTCTATACCGCCAAGGTGGAGGCGATCGGTCCGCAGATGATGCGCCGCTTCGAGAAGCAGGTGATGCTCCAGGTGCTCGATACGCGCTGGAAAGAGCATCTACAGTCGATGGATCATCTGCGCCGCGGTATTCACCTGCGCGGCTACGCCCAGAAGAATCCCAAGCAGGAGTACAAGCGCGAAGCGTTCGAGCTGTTCCAGTCGCTGCTCTACAACATCAAGCACGATGTGACGCGAGTGCTGAGCCACGTCCAGGTTCGCCGCCAGGAGGAGGTCGAGGATCTCGAACGTCAGCGTCGTGAAACGCTCGAACGAGAAAAGGCTGCCAGTCAGCCGGTCCACGAAGACGCGATCGCCGCGGCGGAGCAGACCGCTCAGGCCAGCGAGACCGCCAGTGAAGCCTCCGACGAAGACGAGAGTGCACAGCCGGTGCGTCGCGAGTCGCCCAAGGTCGGGCGCAACGATCTCTGCCCGTGCGGGTCGGGCAAGAAATTCAAACAGTGCCACGGCAAGCTGAGCTGATCGCGGTCCTCGAGGAGTCGAACAATGGCAGTAGGCGAAGGGACGTTTCCCACCATGCCGCCGATCGAGGGCGTGCGCCTCGGTACCACCGCCGCCGGTATCAAGAAACCGGGGCGGCGGGATCTCGTGGTGATCGAGATCCCGACATCCGCAAGCGTCGCGGCGACGTTCACGCGTAACGCCTTCTGCGCGGCGCCCGTGCACCTGGCCAAGGCGCATCTGGCCGCGACGTCGACGCGCTATCTGCTGATCAATACCGGCAATGCCAACGCCGGTACGGGCGCGCAAGGCCTGCAGGACGCCGAGCGCTGCTGTGCCGCGCTCGCCGAGCTGACCGGCGTCGCCCCCCAGGCGGTACTGCCGTTCTCGACCGGCGTCATTGGCGAGACGTTACCGGTGGAGCGAATCGCCGCCGGTCTCGAGTCGGCCCTCGCCGCGCTCGGCGAAGATCAGTGGGCCGCCGCCGCCGAAGGCATTCTGACCACCGATACCCGCAGCAAAGGGGCGACGCGCCAGGTCGAGTTGAGCGGTGGCACGGTCACGCTCAACGGCATCAGCAAGGGTTCGGGCATGATCTGTCCCAATATGGCGACGATGCTCGGCTTCGTCGCCTGCGATGCCGCGATCGATGCCAGTGCGCTCACCGGTTGGCTGCAGGAGGCGGTGAAGGTCTCCTTCAACGCCATCACGGTGGATTCCGATACCTCCACCAACGACGCCTGTACAGTGATCGCCACGGGCCGCGGCCCGTCGGTCGAGACCGCCGAAGACGAGCAGCGCTTTCGCGCCGCGCTGACGGCGCTGTTGACGGATCTCGCCCAAGCGATCATTCGCGACGCCGAGGGAGCGACCAAGTTCGTCACCATCGATGTCGAACAGGCGACGAGCGTCGAGGAAGCGCGGGCGGTGGCGTTTACCGTTGCGCACTCGCCGCTGGTGAAAACGGCGCTCTACGCGAGCGATGCCAACTGGGGGCGCATTCTCGCCGCCGTCGGCCGAGCACCGGTCGAATCTCTCGATGTCGAGCGCATCGGCATCGATCTCGGCGACGTGCGTCTGGTCGAAAACGGCGGCCGCGCCGACAGCTACACGGAAGAGGCCGGCAGCCGCGTGATGGCACAGGAAGAGATCGCCATCCGCATTCAGCTCGGCCGGGGCGACGCCGTCGCCACGGTCTGGACATCGGATCTGTCCCACGACTATGTCTCGATCAATGCGGACTACCGCAGCTGACGGCGCGATTACTCGACCGCGCCCTTAGTCGATCGACGACGAGCATCACCCACCAAGCGAGCCTCAAGGTGCGAGATTTAGCAAGATGATCAAGAGACGGGTCCATGTAGCGGCTGCGGCCATCATTCGCGACGACGGCCGCGTGCTGATCGCCCGCCGTCCGGCCACTGCCGACCAGGGCGGTCTGTGGGAGTTCCCCGGTGGCAAGCTCGCCCCCTACGAAACCGGCTTCGAAGCGCTCAAGCGCGAGCTCGGGGAAGAGCTCGGCGTCCAGATCCAGCGCGCCCAGCCGCTGATCCGGGTACATCACGAATATCCCGACAAGCACATCCTGCTCGATGTCTGGCAGGTGCGCGAGTACGAAGGCGAGCCTTACGGTCGCGAAAACCAGCCGGTGCGCTGGGTCGACGTCGACGATCTGCCGAACTACGCCTTTCCGGCCGCCAATCTACCGATTCTGCGCGCCGTGGCGCTGCCGCAGGAGTACCTGGTCACCGCCGAGACGTCGGACGATGAGGTTTTCCTCCAGCGCCTGGAGCGCGCACTCAAGGAAGATCACATCAAGCTGGTGCAGCTGCGCGCCAAGTCGCTGGACGATGACGCCTACCAGGCGCGCGCCCAGAAGACCCTGGCGCTCTGTCGGCGCTACTCGGCCAGGCTGCTGCTCAACGCCGACCCCGAGTGGCTCGAGCGGATCGACGCCGACGGTATCCATCTGACCAGCGAACGACTGATGTCGCTTTCGCGCCGGCCGATCGCCAATCACAAGTGGCTGTCCGCCTCGACCCACAACGACGCTCAGCTCGCCCAGGCCGCGGAGGTCGACTGCGACTTCGTCACCCTCTCGCCGCTGGCGCCGACGCCGTCGCATCCGGATGCGGTGACGCTTGGCTGGCACGACTTCCAGCAGATGACCGAAACGGCGGCGATGCCGGTGTTCGCTCTTGGCGGTATGACCCGTCACCACGCCGATCAAGCGCGAGCGGTGGGCGCCCAGGGGATTGCTTCGATTCGCGATTTCTGGCGCGACGATCGCTGAGCCACGAGCCACGAGCCACGAGCCACGAGCCACGAGCCACGAGCCGAAACGACAGACGCCGCTCCTTTAGAGCGGCGTCTGTCATTGACTGCTAGAGAAAGTCTGGCGAATGTCGGCGGGTCAGGCAGATCACTCGCCGCGTTCGAGCTTGTCGATCAGCTCGTCGAGCTGGGTCTCGTCCATGTGCGGCTCGCCGGCAATGCGGTGCGAGCCATCCGCCCAGGCGCCGAGATCGAGCAGCTTGCAGCGCTTGGAGCAGAAAGGGCGGTAGGCGTTGTCGGGTGTCCACTCGACGGCGGTCCGGCACTGCGGGCAGGGCACGGTGAGCGGGCGCTTGCCGGAGGCGTCGCGAGAGTCTTGGCCGGAAGTCATGAGGCACCCTTGGAAGTCGAGGTTGGCGTTGGCTGTCGATGCAGCTGGCGATAGCGCGCATCGAGCGCGACGACCGCCTCGCGCAGCTGGGCGAGCGGGGCGCTATTGTCGATGACGTCATCCGCCGCTGCAAGTCGCTCGTCTCGGGGCGCCTGGGCGGCGATGATCGCTTCGACCTGCCGTCGTTCCACGCCGTCGCGCGCCAGCGTACGCTCGATTTGCATGTCGGTGGGCACGTCCACGACCAGCAGGCGATCGATCATCTCGCGTTGGCCGGACTCCAGCAGCAGCGGCGATACCAGCAGGCAGTAGGGACCTTCCCGCCGCAGCCGGGCGAGGTGTTCCCGGAGCCGCTGGCGGATGCGTGGGTGGGTCTCCCCCTCGAGCCACGCGCGTTCGGCCGGGTCGTCGAAAATGCGCTGTCGAAGGGCGCGGCGGTCGAGCGTGTCGTCGTCGAGCAGGATGCCGCGACCGTAGCGGGAGACGATCGCTGCCAGCGCAGGCTCGCCCGGCCGCACCACTTGGCGGGCGACATCGTCGGCGTCGACCCAGCCGATGCCCAGCTCGCCGAAGGTGCGCGCCACGGCGCTCTTGCCCGAACCGATACCGCCGGTCACGCCGATGATCGGCCCCGGCTCGGGCGGCGTCATCGGGGTTGCATCTGTCGCTTCGGCCGCTTTCGCCATCGTCATGGATCTCTCCTCAACCGATCTCAAACGCCCAGCAGCAGCGCCTGGTAGGCGCCGATCAGCGGCTCGCCGAGTAGCAGAACCACCCAGCCCGCCAGCGCGATGAAGGGGCCGAACGGCAGCGGCTGGTCTCTCTGATGTCGACGAGCGGCGATCAGCGCGATACCCACGAGGGCGCCGAGTCCGGCAGAGAGCAGCAGCAGCAGCGGCAGGCTCTGCCAGCCCAGCCAGGCGCCGAGTGCGGCCATCAGCTTGAAGTCACCGTAGCCCATTCCCTCCTTGCCCGTGGTCAGTTTGAACGACCAGTAAACGCTCCAGAGGCTCAAGTAGCCCGCCACCGCCCCGAGGACGCCACTCGTCAGCATCAGCGGGTTCAGCAGTAGCTGATAGAGTAGTCCGGCCCAGAGTAGCGGCAGCGTCAGCGCATCCGGCAGCAGCTGGGTACGCCAGTCGATCACGGCCAGCGCCAGCAGCGTCAGGCAGGCTCCCAATAGCCACAGCGTCGGCCACGCCAGACCGTGTACGGCGACCAGGCTGACCGCCACCAGGCCGCCGAGCAGCTCGACCAGAGGATACTGGACGCTGATCGGTGTGTGGCAGCTCGCGCAGCGCCCGCGGCGCTTGAGCCAGCCGATCAGCGGCAGGTTATCGTGCCAGGCGATGAAGTTGCCGCAGCTCGGGCAGTGCGAACGCGGCGTCGCCAGGTTGTAGGGCGACTCGACGTCCGTCTCCAGCGACAGCGCCATCTGCGCCTCGGCGCGCCAGCGGCGCATCAGCATCACCGGCAGGCGCACGATCACCACGTTGAGAAAGCTGCCGAGGACCGCCCCGAGCAGGAAGACGAACGGCCAGAGCAGTAGAGGGGATGGTTCCAGCAAGAGAGACTCCGGTCGAGCGGGAAGGGAAAAACGAGCGCGTAGGGTAACGCATTCGGACCCGGGCTTTGAGGCGTTGCGTTCGACTTGGCGAACGCGAATTCTCGTTGGCTGGCGCCTAGATGGCTGAACCCATCTGGAAGATCGGCAGATACATCGAGGCCACCAGGCCGCCCACCAGAACGCCGAGCACGACGATGATCAGTGGCTCGAGCAGCGACGTGAGGGCATCGACCTGATTGTCGACCTCCTCTTCGTAGAAGTCCGCCACCTTGTCGAGCATGGCATCGAGCTCGCCGGACTCCTCGCCGATACTGACCATCTGCACGGCCATGACCGGGAAGACGCGGGTCCGACGCATGGCGAAATTGAGCTGCTGACCGCTGCCCACGTCCTCGCGAATACTGTCGATGGCGCGCTGATGGACCTGGTTGCCGGTGGCGCCGGCGGCGGTTCCCAGCGCCTCGACCAGCGGAATGCCGGCATTGAAGGTGGTCGCCAGCGTGCGGGAAAAGCGCGCGATCGAGCTCTTGTCGACGATATTGCCGAGTACGGGCAGCTTGAGCACCAGCTGGTGCAGTCGATAGGCGAAGCGCGGCGAGCGTTTCATCAGTTGGCGCAGCCCGAAGAACACCGCGATGCCGCCGAGAATCGCCTGCCACCAGTGCGCCTGGGCGAGTTCGGAGAGGTGGATGGTCAAGCGCGTGAACATCGGCAGTTCCGCCCCGAAGCCGGCGAACAGGCTTTCGAACTGCGGTACGACCTTGATCAGCAGCAGCGCGGTGACGCCGAGCCCGACGCCGATCACCGCGATGGGGTAGTAGAGCGCTTTCTTGACGCGGCCCTTGAGGGTTTCGATCTTCTCGCGGTAGTTGGCGACGCGTTCGAGCATCTGATCCAGCGCACCGGCCTGCTCGCCGGCGGCGACCATGTTGACGAACATGCGGTCGAAGCGGGCGGGATGCTTGGCCAGGGCCTCGGACAGACTCGACCCTGCGCTGACGTCGTTGGCCAGCGTCTCGACCAGATTGCGCATCGCCGGGTTCTTGAGCGTCTCCGCCACCACCTTGCAGCCCTGCAACAGCGGCACGCCGGCGCGAATCATCGTTGCCAGCTGGCGCGAGAAGAGCGTGATATCGCGGGACTTGATACGGCCCAGACCGAAAAAGCTCGTCTTGCGCGTGATGCGTTTGACGATCACTTTCTGGCGCGCGAGCTCGCGGCGCACCTCATCGATCTCACTGGCGATGAGCTCGCCGTCGATCGTTTCGCCGCGCAGGTTCTTGCCGCGCCACTGCCAGCGGTGGAGCACCAGACGCTTGGGCGGTTTGAATGAGTTGGCCATCGATGGCTCCTGAGCGGGTATCGGTATCGGTGACGACGGTGCGAGCGGCAGGCCGCCCGGCTGGGGCCACCTCTTCGTCAGTCCGTGGTCACCCGATTGATCTCTTCGAGGCTGGTGACGCCCTCGAGCACTTTTGCCAGGCCGCTCTGGCGAAGCCCCGGATAACCCTCGCGACGCGCCAGTCGAGCGAGATCGAGAGCGTGGCTGTCATTCATGATCATCTGGCTCATCGTCTCGCTCACCGGCACCACTTCGTAGATGCCGATGCGACCCTTGTAGCCCAGCGTGCAGTGATCGCAGCCCACGGCGCGATAGAGCGTGGCGCTGGCCAGACGCTCGGATTCGATCCCTTCGGCGCGGAGCACCTCGTCGGGGAGCTCGGCGGGTGTCTTGCAGCGCGGGCAGAGCTTGCGCGCCAGCCGCTGGGCGATGATCAACGACACCGAGCTTGCGATGTTGAAACTCGCCACCCCCATGTTGCGCAGGCGCGTCAGCGTTTCGGCGGCGGAGTTGGTGTGCAGCGTCGAGAGCACCAGGTGGCCGGTCTGCGCCGCTTTCACCGCAATCTCGGCGGTTTCCAGATCGCGGATCTCCCCGACCATCACCACGTCGGGGTCCTGGCGCAGAAAGGCGCGCAGGGCGCTGGCGAAATCGAGCCCGATACGCGGCTGCACGTTGAGTTGGTTGACCCCCGGCACCTTGAGTTCGACCGGGTCCTCCGCCGTGGAGATGTTGCGCTCTTCGGTATTGAGCCGGTTGATGCCGGTATAGAGCGTCACCGTCTTGCCGCTGCCGGTGGGCCCGGTGACCAGAATCATTCCCTGCGGCTCGGCGAGCGCCGCTTCGAAGAGCGCTCGCTGGTGCGGCGCGAAGCCCAGCGCGTCGATTCCCCAGCTCGCCGTCTGGGCGTCCAGCAGACGCAGCACGATCTTCTCGCCGAAGACGGTGGGCAGCGTGTTGACGCGAAAGTCGATGGCGCGCGTGGCGTCGAGGCGAATCTTCATCGCCCCGTCCTGGGGTAGCCGGCGCTCGGAGATGTCGAGGCGTGCCATGACCTTCAAACGGGCGGCCAGGCGCGTACGTAGGGTGAGCGGCGGGCGCGCGATCTCGAGCAGCATGCCGTCGATCCGAAAGCGCACCCGATAGCTCGCCTCGTAAGGCTCGAAGTGAACGTCGGAGGCGCCGCGATTGATGGCATCGCGCAGGATCTTGTTGACGAAGCGCACGATCGGTTCGTCGTCCTCGCCGCCGTCGAACGCCTTGGCCTCGTTCTCGAGATCGAGCTCGCTGCTGTCGAGGGTGAGCGACTCGCTGGCCTGATCCAGCGCCTCCAGCATGCCGGAGGTCTCCTGACTGCGGTAGCGCTTGGCCAGCGCCCGCTCCAGCTGATCGAACGGCACCAGCACGCCCTCGATGGCAAGCCCGGTGGTGAACTGCAGCTCGTCGAGCCTGGCGAGCGTGGCCGGAAAGGCGATCGCCACCGTCAGCCGGCGATCGTCGCGGGCGAGCGGCAGTACCTGGAAGCGCCGCACGACCTTGTCGGCGATCGGCTCGACGATGGGCAGCTGATCCCAGTCGACGTGGGTGAGATCGAGAAACGGCAGGCCGTATTCACGGGCGGCCAGCTCTCCCGCGGCGCGAGGATCGACCTGGCCGTTGCGCACCAGATACTCGAGCAGCGTCTGCTGAGCCTCGCTCGCCGCACGGCTCGCCGTCTCCAGCGCCGCGGCGCTGATCAGCCCCTGTTCGACGAAGCGCTGGGCGAGATGGCTCTGCGCCCGCTGGGGCACGGTTTCCGGCATAACGACGCCTCTTTGAATCGAGAGCCGGTACGCGTGGGCGCGGGAAACCGGCGATAATGCCCCACGCTATCGGCGCTCTTATCGATTTCTTTAAGTTTACTTGACGACTGCCGATAGGGATCGATGTGTGAGTTTGCGTAACGTGACGTAGTCAGTCGGTATCGTGTCCGGGCGCGCCGGCGCCATGCGGACGCGATACGACGCGGCCACACGCCCACGCCGCGCGACGGGTGTCGTGCTCGGCGTCTTCAACCATCGATTCGGCACGGCAGGGGAAGGGAACTTCGATGCAGCAGAACAAAGGTCAGCAGGCACACCGGCAGGGCGGTTTTACCCTGATCGAACTCATGATCGTCGTTGCGATTATTGGCATCCTCGCGGCCATCGCGATTCCGCAGTATCAGAACTACGTAGCAAGGTCGCAGTTCTCCGAAGCTCACACGATGCTGGGTGGGGCACGTGTTGCTGTACAGGAGCGAGTAGACCAAGGTGCTACAAATGCAACGGTACAAACCTTAGGAATCAATCGCCAGGGCCAATATGGGTCGATAACCGGCGCAGATGGCGATGACGTTATAAATGGAACTGGGCAAGATGTAAGCGCAACTCTTACATATCAGTTCGGTACCGATGGCACAGAGGCTAGTCCTGCGCTAACAGGCGAGGGAGAGAATCAAGTTACCTATACTTATCAAGAGACCGCTGATGAGTGGGGCTGGAGCTGTACCACTACTGTTCCTGAGCAATACGTCTCCAATTGCGACGCAGACGGGGGTGACGACACGTAATTGCGTTTAAGTGCTAGGCCGGCACTCGCCGGCCTTTCTGCTTTTCTTACTTCTTGAAACTTCCGGCTTACAGCTTCCCCCTTCAATAAAGCCCTTTCTCCTCTCCCACGACTTCCCGCAGCACCTCCAGAAACAGCTTGTCCGCCTCGGAGTGTTCCGCCGGATCCTCGGGGATATGAATACTGGTGGTGTCCGAGATCTCGTTGGCGATCTGCGCCCACGCCTGTGCGTCGCGGCCGCCGTCGGAGTGCCGCTTGGCGATGGCCAGCGAGCTTTCGAGAATGGCCGGGTCCTGCAGCAGTTTCTTGATGAAGGCGCGCAGCTCGTGAATGACGCGGACCTTCTGCATTTCCGATGCCGAGCTCATGGGTCTCTCCTTGCGGGTTCTGTCGTTCGATCGATTCGTCTCGGCGCGCCACCGCGGCGCTGAGGTCGAGCGATGGGCGGCGGCGAGCGCGTGGATGGCGCCACGATAGCACAGGCGGCTATGGCATCTATGGCGTCTGTTGCAACTACGGCGACCAGGGCGGCGAAGGCCGTCGGCGCGGTGCGAGCCGGCGTACTCGGCTGTCGCGCCGACCGGCTTTCGCCTATGATCGCCAGTCGTTCAAGGCCTGATGCGGACGAAGGAGTCCCCGTGCAAGACGCCAAACCGATTTTCAAAGTGCTGGCGCTGCTGCTGGCGGTGCTGGCGGCGTTCATGCTGCCGCCGATCGTGCTGCTGGGACTCGAGAACGACCCGGATCTGTGGGCGTTTCTGAAGTCGATCGGCGTGATCGTGGCCACGGTGGTCGTGCTGCTGGCGTGGACCTGGCGCACGCCGGTGGAGCTGAAGACGCGCCACATGTTCATTCTCACCACCTCGAGCTGGGTGGCGATCAGCGCCTTTGCCAGCCTGCCGCTGGTGCTGGGGGCGCCGCAGCTCTCCTTTACCAACGCGGTGTTCGAGTCCGTCTCGGCGATCACCACCACCGGCTCGACCATTCTGAGCGGGATCGAGAACCTGTCGGACGGTCTCAAGCTCTGGCGCGGGCTGATGCAGTGGATGGGCGGCATCGGCATCATCGTCATGGCGATCGCGATCCTGCCGTTTCTGAAGGTCGGCGGCATGCGGCTGTTCCAGACCGAATCCTCCGACTGGTCGGACAAGGTGCTGCCGCGGGCCGGGGGCATCGCCAAGGCTTCCGGTCTAATCTATCTGGTCTTCACGCTGGCGGCGATTCTCAGCTATCGCCTGGCGGGGATGGAGACGCTGGATGCCGTGGTGCACGCCATGAGCTCGGTCTCCACCGGCGGTTTCGCCAACTACGACGCCTCTTTCGGCATCTATCAGGACCGCCCGCTGATTCTCTGGCTGGGGTCGCTGTTCATGCTGGCCGGGGCGCTGCCGTTCGTGCTCTACATTCGCTTGATCCGCGACAGCCACGGTGCGCTGTGGCGCGATCAGCAGGTACGCGGTCTGGTGACGCTGCTGGCGGTGGTGGTCGCCGCGCTTACGCTCTATCGCGTTGCGGCCTTCGACGAAGCGCCGTTCGCGGCGTTGACGGCCGTCACCTTCAACGTGATTTCGGTGGTATCGACGACGGGCTACGCCAGCGCCGATTACAGTCTGTGGGGGCCGCTGGCAGTGACGACGTTCTTCTTCATCACCTTCGTCGGCGGCTGCTCGGGCTCGACCAGCGGCGGCATGAAGATCTTTCGTTTCCAGGTGGGCGGGCTGACGCTGCTCAATCAGCTGCGCTACCTGGTGCATCCCAGCGGCGTGTTCGCCCAGCGCTACAACGGCCGGCCGCTCAGCGACGAAGTGGTGCGCGCGGTCATCGCCTTCTCGTTCTTCTTCTTTCTCACCTTCGCCGTCTTCGCGCTGGCGCTCTCGGCGCTGGGGCTCGACATGGTCACGGCGGTGACCGGGGCGGCCACGGCGCTGGCCAACGTCGGCCCGGGTCTCGGCGACACCATCGGGCCGGCAGGCAATTTCGCGCCCTTGCCGGATGCGGCGAAGTGGATCCTCTGCCTCGGCATGCTGATGGGGCGTCTGGAGATTCTCACCGTGCTGGTGCTGTTGATGCCGTTTTTCTGGCGCAAGTAGCCGGTTCGAAGCCGCTTCCCACACTCTCTTTCCTGCCGCGCCGGGTGGTCGCTTCAGTCGGCGGCGTCATCGCCCGCCATAGTCGTTCGACGCTCGCCGAAGCGGCGCTTCAACCGCGGCAGCCACTGCTGCTTCCAGCCCCGTTGGATCGCTCGCTGCCAGCGCGGTTTCTGGCGCAGGGCGTTCTCTTCGGCAGTCAGTGGCTCGCCGGAGAGTCGCGCCTTGAGTTTGAGGCCGCTCGCCAGGTCGCTGCGTCGTAGCGGTTTGAGCAGAAAGCGCAACGCCCGCCCGCCGGGGAGATAGAGGGCGGAGGCGAAATCGATCAGCACGACCCGCCCGCGGCTCAGGATCACGTTGGAACCGCGCACGTCGTTGTGAACCACGGAGGCGCGATGCAGCGAGGTGAGCGCCGTCATCAGCTGAACGAAGGAGGCCGGGGTGCCGGGATCGACTTCGCTCAGCAGCTCGCCGGGAACGTACTCGATCAGCAGTGAGAGCTTGCCGAGCTGGGCCACCACGCGGGGCGCGTGCGGCCAGTCGTGGAGGCGTTCGAGCAGGCGACGTTCGCGGCGCACCAGCAGGCGCGCCGGGAGCGCCAGCCAGCTATCGGCGTAGCGGGTATAGTCCTTGCGGATGACGGGCTGGCCGTCGTGACACGTCAGAACGACGTCGGCCTTGAGCAGCCCCTTGCCACGCTGCAGCGTTCGAGCGGCGCCCTCGCTCGTGTCGTCCGAAGCGGGCGCGTCGCCGCAGTGGGACGTAGAAGACCGGTCTGCGACTGGGGCGCTCTGGTCGAACGGCTCTTGCTCGATGAACGGCTGGGACGCTGCGCACTGCTCGGCATTCGCGTCGGTCGTGGCGTTGCCGGCGACGAGAGGGGCGTCGGCGGAGGAAGGCGATGAGGATGACATAATGAGATTGAAACTAATTAGATCGCTAAACTTAATCTCATTTTAAGAAATCGACGGCAACGGCGCCAGGGCGAATGTTCACCGACAGTTACACAGAGGTGACACCGGCAGCGCTCCCGGCGGCGGGGAAGGTGCCCGCGGAAACGACGACGCCACCTAAAGGCGGTGGCGTCGTTCTCAGGGCATCGCGTTGCTGAAGGGGGTGCGCGACGTGTCGGTGACAGGGGTGAGGTCAGGCGTCGTCGAGCGCGATGCGCCCCGCCCGATTGAGGATCGGGTTGGCGTACTGTCGCAGCCACCAGGGGCGCAGGGCCGGCGGCACCGAGGCGAGGCGGGCGCGAAAGCGTTCGCGATCTTCCGGCGTGACTGTCGAGAGATCCACCAGATCCGGCGCCAGGCCGGTCTCGGCGAGCGCCAGCTGATGACTGGGAAAGAGCGGATAGTGCTCGAGGACCTGGCGGTCGATCTCTTCGGCCACGGCATCGGGCGTGTCGAAGTCCGCCGACAGCGGCTCGCCGAAGACCAGTTTGACCCGCCCCTTGTCACCGGTAATGCCGGTCACGATGGAGCGAATGTCCTCGAACTCCACCTTGTCGTAGTGCCCGGAAGAGTGCTTGGCCTCGAGCTCGCGGGCCTTGTTGATGTCGCAGGGGTCGAACTCGTAGCTGATCGAGACGGGCACGATCTTGAGCTCGCGAATCGCGTTGCCGACCGCGGCGTCCTTCTCCTCGGCCCGGCGTGCCATGCAGAGCATCTTGACGATGGCGGTGTCGGTGCAGTCGATACCGTCCTTGGCGCGCCCCTCACGCTGGGCGAGCCATACGGAGTGGTTGTCGTCGGTGATCGAGTGGCGAATGTAGCCGGAGAGCGACTGATAGGCGGCCAGCATCGCGCGCTTGCCCTTCGCCGAACGCGGCACGATGAAGCTCTTGTTGAGCCGCATCAGGTCGGTGACGAAGGGCTTCTGCAGCAGATTGTCGCCGATGGCAATGCGCACGGTGTCGTGGCCACCGTCGTATAGGGCGTAGTTGACGAAGGCGGGGTCGAGGGCGATGTCCCGGTGATTGCCGATGAACAGGTACGCCTCGTCCGGGGAGAGCTTGTCGAGCCCTTCGACGCTGAAGCCGCGCGTGGTGCGACTGATCATGTGCGCCATGTAGTGAGCGATGCGCTGCTGGAATTCGCGAATCGTGCTGACGCCGCGCATCTCGCGCTGCAGCCGGAAACTGGCAATGGCGCGCGCCAGCGGCGGCGCCACCTTCGCAAGCCTTGGCAGGCGATAGCGGGTGATGGCGTCGAGCAGTTCGCTGTCGTGGGCCAGGTGCGCGAGCACGTCGGCGACTTCGTCGTCGTGATAGGGACGAATGTCGGCGAAACGATCGAGATCGATTGCGGCTTCGGCGCTGTTGGAGCCGTCGTTTGGCATCATGGGCTCGGCGTCGACGGGTCGGCTTCGCCGCCGAGCCAGTCGATCAGTTGTTCGATGAAGGTCGAAAGCGCCTGCGACATCAGCGCGAAGTCGGTTTCCAGGCGCACGGCAGGGTCGTCGCCATCCTCGCTCTGGCTCGCTTCGTCGAGCACGGCGTCGTCGAATGCCAGCGACTTGAGCGCCAGATCGTCGTGCAGCACTGTACGCAGCACGCCCTCGCTACCCAGGCTCAGCTGGCTCGCCTGTCGGCCGTTTTCCAGCAGCGACTGGATCTCCTCGCTGTCCAGATCGACCTGGCGAGCCCGCAGTACGCCGTCGTCCTCGGCGGCGCGCAGTTCGACCTGATCGCCCAGCACGAGACTCTCCGGGCGACTGCCGGCGTCGCTCAGCCACTGCGTCATCCCGCGAGCCGGCGGCGTCTTGGTCGCCAGCGGCGTCACTTTCAGTGACCCGAGGGTCTGGCGCAGCAGGTCGAGCACCTCTTCGGCGCGCTTGCGACTGGCCGCGTTGATGCCGATCAGGCGTCGCTGAGTATCCCACCACAGCTCGACCCGCTGCGTCCGCGTGAAGGCCTGCGGCAGCAGCTCTTCCATCACCTGCTCCTTGAGCAGCTGACGTTCGCGGCGCGACAGCGGCTGCCCCTCGGCCTGCTCGCGAGCCTCGCGGCGCTCGTTGACCTCTTCGTTGACCACCGCGGCCGGCAGCAGACGCTCCTGACGGAGCATCGCCATCAGCCGGTGACCTTGGATTTCGTGTACGCGCTGCTCGCTGGCACGACCGGCCGGCGCGGTCCAGCCGACGCGACGTGCCTCGCGATCCGAGACGGGGCGAAACGCCGATGCTGCCAGTGCCTCTTCCAGATCCTCGAGTGAGAGGACCTCCAGATCATGGCAGCGATACAGATGACAATGCTTGAACCACATGCGCCCGTTCCGTTTGAAAGGGGGCACATTATGGCGAAACGACCCCGGGCTTGCCACCGAGGCAGACCATCGTCGTTTGGCGGTGCGTTTCAAACGAGCGTATGTTTTTTAGCCACGAGCCACGAGCTTTGCGCGAGCAGCCACGCCAACGATCGAGGAGAGACCCATGGATTCACGCATCACCGTGACGCACGTTCGCGTGCGCGGCTTTCATCTGGATGGCTACGGCCATGTCAATCACGCCCGCTATCTCGAGTTCCTGGAGGAGGGGCGCTGGGCTTTCGTCGACGCGCATCCGGAATTCGCCAAGTCGTTGGCCGCCGGGGTCGCGCTGGTGGCGGTCAATCTCAACATCGACTATCGCCGGGCGGCGGTAATGCACGACGATCTCGAGGTTCGGACCTGTCTCTCACGCCTTGGCGGGCGCAGCGGGACCGTGGGCCACGAGATCGTGCATCGCGACAGCGGTGAGGCGGTGGTGACGGCCTCGCTCACTTTCGTGCTGCTGGACCAGCGCAGCCACGAGGTGATCGCGCTCGACGGCGAGTGGCGCGAGCGTCTGGCGCCACTGGTGACGGCACTGGATTCGACGCGGGAGCCTCACTGACGCGGAGGGAGAAAAGCGGGCGTACACGGGTACATGCCTGCCTTTGAAGCCCCTGAAATGGTATGATCCCGGGATTGTACGGCTGACTCGTTCAGTTGCCTTGTCGGGGCTTCATTAACGCTGCCGCGGACGGACCTCGTTCGCGGCAGTGGCGCAAAGGATTTGACGACCCATGGGTGATATCGCCAGAGAAATTTTGCCGGTCAACATCGAGGATGAGCTCAAGCAGTCCTATCTGGACTATGCGATGAGCGTCATCATCGGACGTGCGCTGCCGGACGTCCGCGATGGTCTGAAGCCGGTGCATCGTCGCGTGCTCTACGCGATGCACGAGCTCAACAATGACTGGAACAAACCCTACAAGAAGTCGGCGCGTGTGGTCGGCGACGTGATCGGTAAGTATCACCCTCACGGCGATAGCGCGGTCTACGACACCATCGTGCGCATGGCGCAAGAGTTCTCGATGCGTCACGTGCTCGTCGACGGTCAGGGCAACTTCGGTTCCATCGACGGCGATAACGCCGCGGCGATGCGTTATACCGAAGTGCGCATGGCGCGGCTCTCCCACGAGCTGCTCGCCGATCTCGAGAAAGACACGGTCGACTGGGTCGACAACTACGACGGTACCGAACGCATTCCGGAAGTGCTGCCGACGAAAGTACCGAACCTGCTGATCAACGGCGCCTCGGGTATCGCCGTCGGCATGGCGACCAACATTCCGCCGCACAACATGGTCGAGGTGATCGACGGCTGCCTGGCGCTGATCAACGATTACACCCTCACGATCGATGACCTGATGGAGTACATCCCAGGTCCCGATTTCCCGACTTCCGGCATCATCAACGGTCGCGCCGGTATCGTCGAGGCGTACCGCACCGGGCGGGGCCGCATCTACGTGCGCGCCAAGCACACGGTGGAGTTCGACAAGAAGAGCGGGCGCGATCATATCGTCGTCACCGAGCTTCCCTATCAGGTGAACAAGGCGCGGCTGATCGAGAAGATCGCCGAGCTGGTCAAAGAGAAACGCATCGAAGGCATCGCCGAGCTTCGCGACGAGTCCGACAAGGAAGGGCTGCGCGTGGTGATCGAGGTCAAGCGCGGCGAATCCGGCGACGTGGTGGTGAACAACCTGTTCGCCCATACCCAGCTCGAGACCGTTTTCGGCATCAACATGGTGGCTCTCGACGACGGCCAGCCGAAGACGCTCAACTTGAAGCAGCTGCTGGAGGCGTTCATTCGCCACCGCCGCGAGGTGGTGACCCGGCGCACGCTGTTCGAGCTCAAGAAGGCACGCGAACGCGGTCACATTCTCGAAGGCTTGACGGTCGCCATCTCCAACATCGACGAGGTGATCGAGCTGATCAAGGCCTCGCCGAATGCGGCAGAGGCGAAAGAGAAGCTGCTCGACCGCGAATGGCAGCCAGGGCAGGTCACGGGCATGCTCGATCGCGCCGGCGCGACGTCCTGCAAGCCCGAGGATCTCGAGGAGGGTTTCGGCCTCTCCGACGATCGCAGTCTCTACCGACTCTCGCCGGCGCAGGCCCAGGCGATCCTCGAGCTGCGTCTGCATCGCCTCACTGGCCTCGAGACCGAGAAGCTGCTCGACGAGTACCTGGGCATTCTCAAGCGCATCGCCGAGTTGAATCACATTCTGGCCTCGCCCGATCGCCTGCTCGAGGTGATCCGCGAAGAGCTGGAGTCGATTCGCGAGCAGTACGGCAACGCGCGCCGCACCGAGATCCATACCAGCCGTCTCGATCTGCGCATGGAAGACCTGATCGCCGAAGAGGACATGGTGGTCACGCTCTCTCGCGGCGGCTACGCCAAGACGCAGCCGATCACCGACTATCAGGCGCAGAAACGCGGTGGTCGCGGCAAGTCGGCGACCAGCATGAAGGACGAGGACGTGATCGAGCATCTGATCGTCGCCTCGACCCACGACACCATGCTGCTGTTCTCCAACCGCGGCAAGGTCTACTGGTTGAAGACCTACGAGATGCCCAACGCCAGCCGCGGCTCCCGCGGCAAACCGCTGGTCAATCTGCTGCCGCTGGACGAGGGCGAGGCGATCAACGCCATTCTGCCGGTGCGCGACTACAACCCCGATAGCTACATCTTCTTCGCGACCGCGCACGGCACCGTCAAGCGCACCTCGCTGGATCAGTTCTCGCGGCCGCGTAGCGTCGGTCTGATCGCGCTAGATCTCGACGAGGGCGACCGACTGGTGGGCGCGGCGATCACGTCCGGTTCCGACCACGTCATGCTGCTCTCCTCCAACGGTAAGGCGATCCGCTTCGAAGAGGGCAACGTGCGGGCGATGGGCCGCACCGCTCGCGGCGTTCGCGGCATGCGCCTGGCCGACGGTGCCGAGGTGATTAGCCTGATCATTCCGCAGAGTCAGACCATCGACGTCGACGCCGATGCCGAAGTCGAAGCCGACGAGGCCAGCGCAGAGAGCGGCAGCGACGAGCAGATCTATATCCTTACCGGCTCCGAGAACGGTTACGGCAAGCGTACCCGGCTCGAAGAATTCCCGATTCGCGGCCGAGGCGGCCAGGGCGTCATAGCGATGCAGACCACCGAGCGTAACGGCGCCCTGGTCGCCGCGATGCAGGTCCGCTCCAGCGACGAGATGATGCTGATCACCGATCGCGGGACACTGGTGAGAACGCGCGTCTCCGAAGTCTCGATCAGCGCGCGTAACACCCAGGGCGTCACGCTGATTCGGACCAGCGAAGGCGAGTGCCTGGTCAAGACGGTGCGCGTCGACGAGCCGCAGGAGGTGCCGGTGCTGGAAGACGAGGCGGTCGAAGGTGAGGCGATCGACGGCGAGGCGGCGGCAGAGACCCCAGTGGACTCGGAAGCCGCCGACGAGGCCGACGATGCGGCACCGGCCAGCGGTGACGACACCCCGCGCGACAGCGACGACTGAAGAGCGTCGGCGCCGGTCGCTCGGCGCCGACTTGGTGTGGCTTTAGGAACTTCGACAATGACACGTCTGCACAACTTCTGCGCCGGCCCGGCTGCGATGCCCTCGGCGGTACTGGAACGCGCTCGCGAAGAGATGCTCGACTACCGCGGCCAGGGCCTGTCGGTCATGGAGATGAGTCATCGCAGCCCGACCTTCGAGGCGATTGCCGCCAAGGCCGAGCGCGACTTCCGCGAGCTGCTCGCGATTCCCGACAACTACCGCGTGCTGTTCATGCAGGGCGGGGCGACGATGCAGTTCGCCTGCGTACCGCTCAACCTGCTGGGCGGCGGGGGTACGCCGAACTATCTGGATACCGGCATCTGGTCGACCAAGGCGATCAAGGAGGCCGATCATCTGGGGGCGGGGCACGTCGCCGCCTCGACGAAGGCGTCGGGTTATGCTCGGGTGCCGCGGGCCGACGAGATCGCGCTGTCGTCCGACGCCGCCTATCTGCATTACTGTCACAACGAGACCATCGGAGGCCTCGCCTTCGACTATGTCCCCGAGGTCGATTCGGCCGGGTTGCCGCTGGTCTGCGACATGTCGTCGTCGATTCTCTCCACCCCGCTGGACGTCAGCCAGTACGGCGTCATTTACGCCGGCGCGCAGAAGAATATCGGTCCTGCCGGCATCACGGTGGTGATCGTGCGCGAAGATCTGCTCGACCGCGCCGTCGCACGGACGCCGTCGCTGCTCGGCTGGAAGGTCTACGCCGACAACGACTCGATGATCAACACGCCGCCTACCTACGCCTGGTATCTGGCCGGGCTGGTCTTCGAGTGGCTGAAAGACGACATCGGCGGGCTGCACGCGATGGAGGCGATCAACCGACGCAAGAGCCAGGCGCTCTATGACGCCATCGATGCCAGCGAGTTCTACGCCAATCCGATCGCGCCGGCCAGCCGTTCGCTGATGAACGTCCCGTTCACGCTGGCGGACGATTCGCTCAATGGCCGCTTCCTGGAAGAAGCGGAGGCCGAAGGACTGCTCAATCTCAAGGGGCACCGCAGCGTGGGCGGCATGCGTGCGAGCCTCTACAACGCCGTCACCGAGGCGGACGTGGCAGCACTGACCACCTTCATGCAGGATTTCGAGCGCCGCCGCGGTTAGAGCGGGCGGTTTCACTACGGGAGCCAGTCAGGACACGTTCATGAGCGAACACTCCGAACCGCAGGACCTCTCGGCACTGCGCCAGCGCATCGATACGCTCGACGCCGAGCTGCTGCGCTTGATCAGCGAGCGCGCCGAGTGCGCCGCCAGGGTCGCTCACGTCAAGACGACGGACGACCCTGATGCGGTCTTCTATCGACCGGAGCGCGAAGCGCAGGTGCTGCGCCGCGTGATGGAGAACAACCCGGGACCGCTGCATGCTGAAGAGATGGCGCGGCTGTTTCGCGAGATCATGTCCGCCTGCCTGGCACTGGAGAAACCGATCAAGGTCGCCTATCTCGGGCCGGAAGGAACGTTCACTCAGCAGGCGGCACTCAAGCACTTTGGGCATAGCGCCATCAGCCTGCCGATGGCGGCGATCGACGAGGTGTTTCGCGAGGTCGAGGCCGGTGCAGTCAACTACGGCGTGGTGCCGGTGGAGAACTCCACCGAAGGGGTGGTCAACCATACGCTCGACTCCTTCATGGACTCGGGCCTGCATATCAGCGGCGAGGTGGTGCTGCGAATTCATCATCACCTGCTGATCTCGAGCATCACCCGCCGGGACAAGATCTCGCGCATCTACTCGCACCCGCAGTCCTTTGCCCAGTGTCGCAAGTGGCTCGATGCGCACTACCCGCACGCCGAGCGAGTGGCGGTCTCCTCCAACGCGGAGGCGGCGCGACTGGTCAAGAGCGAGTGGCACAGCGCGGCGATCGCCGGCGACATGGCCGCCCAGCTCTACGAGCTCGATCACGTCGCCGAGAAGATCGAGGACAGCCCGGACAACTCCACGCGCTTTCTGATCATCGGTAACGAGTCGGTGCCGCCCTCCGGGACCGACAAGACGTCGATCGTGGTCGACATGCGCAACCAGCCCGGCGTGCTCCACGACCTGCTCGAGCCGTTCCATCGCCATCGCATCGATCTGACCCGCCTGGAGACCCGCCCCTCGCGCCACGGCGCCTGGAACTACGTCTTCTTCATCGACTTCAAGGGGCATGTCGACGATGCCGGCGTGCTCGAGGTCCTCGAAGAGGTGCGCGGGCACGCCTCGAACATGAAGATCCTGGGCTCCTATCCGATCGGTGTTCTCTAGGATGCGGGGCGAATCCCCTCGTGAGACGCTCAGGATGCGTGAGTCGGAGACCGAGCCGACGCTGTTGATCGTTGGCCTGGGCATGATCGGTGGCTCTCTCGCCGCGGCGCTCAAGGCCAACGGCTTCGGCGGCGAGATTCTGGCTTTCGACCGCAACCCCGACGAGATCGAGACCGGGCTGGCGATGCAGGTCATCGACGGCGGCGGCGCTCAGCTGGCACCGCTCGTCGCGAGAAGCGACATCGTCTGTCTGGCCGTGCCGGTGCTGGCCATGGCCTCGGTACTGCGGGAATTGGCGCCGCTGTTGGGCGAGCGCATCGTCACCGATGTCGGCAGCACCAAACGGGCGGTACACGACGCCGTCGTGCAGGCGATGGGCGGCTTCCCGCCGCGTTTCGTGCTGGGTCATCCGATCGCCGGCTCGGAAAAGAGCGGTGTCGCTGCCGCCAACCCGGTGCTCTATCGTCAGCACAAGGTGATCCTGACGCCGACACCGGCGACCGACCCGGAAGCGGTCTTCGCCGTGCGCGCGCTCTGGCAGCGCTGCGGCGCACAGGTCCTCGAGATGTCGATGGCGGAGCACGATCAGGTGCTGGCGCGCACCAGCCATCTGCCCCATCTGCTGGCGTTCTCGCTGGTGGATACGCTGGCACGCCAGGATGCCCGTCTCGAGATCTTTCGCTACGCGGCAGGCGGCTTTCGTGATTTCACGCGGATCGCCGGCAGCGATCCGGTGATGTGGCGAGATATCTTCACCGCCAACCGTGATGCGGTACTGGGTGCGCTCGACGACTTCGAAGCGGGGCTCAAGCGCCTGCGGACGGCGGTCGAGCAGGGTGATAGCGATGCCATGCTGGGCACCTTCGATCGCGCCAGCCATGCGCGGCACTATTTCGAAACGCTGTTGAATCAGACGAGTTATCAGACCATGGAAGCACGACAGGTTCAGTACCGGGCAGCGCCCGGTGTGGCGGTCTCGGGGCGAATTCGCGTGCCCGGCGACAAGTCCATCTCCCACCGTTCGATCATGCTGGGCGCCCTCGCCAATGGCGTGACCGAGGTCGAGGGCTTTCTCGAAGGCGAGGACAGTCTGGCCACGCTGCAGGCATTTCGCGATATGGGGGTGGCGATCGAAGGGCCGCATCAGGGGCGCGTCACCATCCATGGCGTGGGCCTTCACGGGCTCGAAAAGCCCGCCGGGCCGATCTACGTGGGCAACTCCGGTACCGCGATGCGCCTCTTCGCGGGGCTGCTCGCCGGACAGGCGTTCGATAGCGAACTCACCGGAGACGCGTCGCTGACCAAGCGACCCATGGCACGTGTGGCTGACCCGCTGCGGCTGATGGGTGCGACGATCGACACCGCCGAGGGAGGACGTCCGCCGCTCAAGATCCATGGTAGCCAGCCGCTCAAGGGCATCGATTACGATATGCCGATGGCGAGCGCGCAGGTCAAGTCGTGTCTGCTGCTGGCGGGGCTCTACGCCGCTGGCGAGACTCGTGTTCGCGAGCCCGCCCCGACGCGTGACCATACCGAGCGCATGCTCAATGGCTTTGGCTATGCGGTGACCCGAGAGGGTGACGTTGCGCGTCTCGAGGGCGGCGGGTCGCTGACCAGCGCGCCGATCGACGTGCCGTCGGACATCTCCTCGGCCACTTTCTTTCTCGTCGCCGCGGCGATCACGCCGGGCTCGGATCTCGTGCTGGAGCACGTCGGTGTCAATCCCACGCGCGTCGGGGTGATCAATATCCTCAAGTTGATGGGCGCGGACCTGCGGTTGGAAAACCCGCGGGAAGTCGGCGGCGAGCCGGTCGCCGACCTCTACATTCGCTACGCACCGCTGCAGGGCATCGATATTCCGGTCGATCAGGTGCCGCTGGCGATCGACGAGTTCCCGGCGCTGTTCGTCGCCGCGGCCAACGCCGAGGGCACGACCCGTCTACGCGGCGCCGAGGAGCTTCGCGTGAAAGAGTCGGATCGCATCCAGGCGATGGCCGACGGCCTCGCCGTGCTCGGCGTGGAGGCAACGGTTTTCGAGGACGGCATCGATATCGTCGGCAAGGGCGGCGAGAACGCCAACTACGCCGGCGGTCACGTCGATAGCCTCGGCGACCACCGCATCGCCATGGCATTCACCGTGGCCGCGTTGCGGGCAAGTTCCCCCATCCTGATCGATGACTGCGCCAACGTCGCGACCTCGTTTCCCGGTTTCGTCACGCTGGCGAACCGGGTGGGGCTGCAGCTCGAGGAGGTGACGGCATGAGCGACTCGACGCCGATCGTGACCATCGACGGCCCCGGCGGTGCCGGCAAGGGCACGATTAGCCGCATGATCGCCGAGCGTTTCGGCTGGCATCTGCTGGACTCCGGCGCGCTCTATCGGCTGACGGCGCTCGCCGCGCTGCGCAAAGGCGTTGCCACCGACGACCCTGCCGGCCTGGCCGAGCAGGCCCGCGATCTCGACGTGGTCTTCGCCGTCGAGGACGGCCGGGCGAGCATCATGCTCGAGGGTGACGACGTCACCCGCGAGATTCGTCGGGAAGAGGTCGGGGGCGCGGCATCGCGGGTCGCGGCCCTCCCGGTGGTTCGCGAAGCGCTGCTCCAGCGTCAGCGGGACTTTCGCAAGCGCCCCGGGCTGGTCGCCGATGGGCGCGACATGGGGACGGTGGTCTTTCCCGACGCGCCGCTCAAGATCTACCTCACCGCCTCGGCCGAGGAGCGTGCCAAGCGGCGTCACCGCCAATTGCGCGAGGCAGGGGAGGATGCTAGACTTTCGACCCTTTTGGAAGAAATCCAAGCGCGCGATGCGCGTGATATGCAGCGAGAGGTGGCGCCGCTCATGCCGGCAATCGATGCCGTCGAGCTCGACACCACGCAGCTGGATATACCGGAAGTCGTGAAGCGTATCGAAACGCTGATCGTCGAGCGCCAGCTGACCTGAGGTCGGCGGCGTATGGCGATAGCCAATGACACACTTCCGTTCCGGGGCCCCTGGCAAGATGTCAAGATGTGCCGCGACCACGCATGCCAAGTCGCGGTATGTCCAACCAGCGCCAACGTCCCCAGGGATATGTCGATAAGGCCCGTGCTCGCTGGTGGTACGGAGGAAGGCGGTCTTGACCGTCATCAACGTTGATTACGTAGGAATCACATGAGCGAAAGCTTTGCTGAACTGTTTGAACAATCTCTCCAGGACATCAACATGGAGCCCGGTGCCATCGTCATGGCAACCGTGGTCGACATCGAAGGTGACTGGATCACCGTCAACGCCGGTCTGAAGTCCGAAGGTCAGATCCCCGTCGCGCAGTTCCGCGACGACAACGGTGAGATGACCATTGCGGTCGGTGACGAAGTCAAGGTCGCGCTGGAAGCCGTCGAAGACGGTTTCGGTGAAACCCGCCTGTCCCGCGAGAAGGCCAAGCGCGCCGAAGCGTGGAAAGAGCTGGAAGCGGCTTTCGAGAAGGACGAGATCGTCAAGGGCGTGATCAACGGCAAGGTCAAGGGCGGCTTCACCGTCGACGTCTCCTCCATCCGTGCGTTCCTGCCGGGTTCGCTGGTCGACGTGCGTCCGGTTCGCGATACCGCGCACCTCGAGCACAAAGAGCTGGACTTCAAGGTCATCAAGCTCGATCCGAAGCGCAACAACGTCGTCGTTTCCCGTCGTGCCGTTCTCGAAGCCGAGAACAGCGCCGAGCGTGAAGCGCTGCTCGCCACGCTTCAGGAAGGCCAGCAGATCAACGGTATCGTCAAGAACCTCACCGACTACGGCGCCTTCGTCGACCTCGGTGGCGTCGACGGCCTGCTGCACATCACCGACATGGCTTGGAAGCGCATCAAGCATCCGAGCGAAATCGTGGCCGTTGGCGACGAGATCAACGTCAAGGTGCTGAAGTTCGACCGTGAGCGCAACCGCGTTTCGCTGGGCCTCAAGCAGCTGGGCGAAGATCCCTGGGTCAACATCGTCAACCGCTATCCGGAAGGCACCAAGGTCAACGCCACGGTGACCAACCTGACCGACTACGGCTGCTTCGCCGAGCTGGAAGAGGGTGTCGAAGGTCTGGTCCATGTCTCCGAAATGGATTGGACCAACAAGAACATCCATCCGTCCAAGGTCGTTCAGGTCGGTGATGACGTCGAAGTCATGGTGCTGGATATCGACGAAGAGCGTCGTCGTATCTCCCTGGGTATCAAGCAGTGCACCACCAACCCGTGGGAAGACTTCAGCGGCCGTTACAACAAGGGCGACCGCGTTGCGGGTACCATCAAGTCGATCACCGACTTCGGTATCTTCATCGGGCTAGAAGGCGGCATCGACGGTCTGGTGCACCTTTCCGATATCTCCTGGAGCGAAGCGGGCGAAGAAGCGGTTCGTCAGTTCAAGAAGGGTGACGAAGCGGAAGCCGTCATTCTCTCGATCGATCCGGAGCGTGAGCGCATCTCGCTGGGCATCAAGCAGCTCGAGTCCGATCCGGTCTCCGAGTTCCTGGCCGTCAACGACAAGGGTGCCGTCGTCACTGGCCGCATCGTCGAAGTCGATGCCAAGGAAGCTCACGTCGAGCTGGCGACCGATGTCGTTGCCGTGCTGAAGGCTTCGGAAATCAGCGCCGACCGCGTGGAAGATGCGCGCAACGTGCTGAACGAAGGCGACAACGTCGAAGCGAAGATCATCAACGTCGACCGCAAGAGTCGCGTCATTAACCTGTCCATCAAAGCGAAGGATCAGGTCGATACGCGCCGCAACATGACGAAGCTTCGCGATCAGCAGGAAGACGACGTCAACGGTCCGACCACCATCGGTGATCTGATCAAGCAGCAGATGAGCCAGGACTGATCTCGCGATTCGAGATCTGATCGGCTACCAAAAACAGCGCCTTCGGGCGCTGTTTTTTTATGTCTGTCGGTTGTATCGCTCATCGTCCAGCCAGCCTCCAAATCTCGGACAGCGAAGTCATGGACGATACGTACCGTCACCGCTCAAGCTTGCTGCGCGCAAATGGGGCGGTTGGTTGGCACACGTTATTGACGAGCAGTCTATCGAGGCGCCGCCACAGACAATGGCACTGCCAAGGCAGCTTGCGGTGGGTTCAGTGGCGAAGCCAATCGCGCAGCCGGCGACGCGGTGTCGAGTGGATCTGCGCATCGTTACCGCAAAGCCAGCTCACGCTCTGATGCAGCGGCGCAATGATGGCATCCAGATGGTGGCGGCAAAGAGCCTGGTCCAGGGCGCCGGGGCACTGCGCCATGAGTAGGCCACAGTGATAGGTCGCCCGGTCGAGTGCAGTACGTACGTCGGGAAAAGGCGCCGCGGCTTCCCGGCTATGTTTGAGTTCGCGCAGAAGCATCTTCAACATCTCGGCGTCCAGCCAGCAGGGCGTGGCATTCTTAGCATCGCCTTCCGGTAGCGATTTCTTGACTGCCTGAAAGGAGACTTGGAGAAAAACGCAGGTGTAGTGAAGCTGAGCGCGTTCGGCGGTCATGGTCGGCACCGATATTGATGAGATCGATTCCCATTCTCTATTCAGCGACTGACGTTGTCAAAGTGGCTCGCCAAAGGGGCGGCGGCACTGCCCTGAACGCGGCTGGCATGCCACCAACGTATGCGGATCAGTCGTTATTACCCGAGGCTTCGAGAGCGGCGAGCACGCCGCGAAGAATGGAGATCTCCTTGCGGCTGGGCTCGGCACGGGCGAATAGCGCTCGCAGGTGGGCTTCGGTCCTGGCGTGCGGCTGATTGAGAAAGCCTGCCGCGCTCAGTGCCCGATGCAGATGCGCGTGAAAGTGCTCCAGCTGTTCTACCGTGGGGTAGGGGCCACCAGCGACCGGGCCGCGCGGGGTGTCACTGTCGCGATTCGCGAGTCGAAACGCTTCGTAGGCGACGATCTGCACTGCCTGAGACAGATTCAGAATGCCGTAGTCCGGATTGGCGGGAATCGTCAGCTGATGCGTGCAGTGACCAATTTCCTCGTTGGTCAGCCCAAAGCGCTCCCGCCCGAAGACGATGGCAATACGGCCTTCCTCCAGCCGCTTGGCGGCGTCTTCCATCATGAGATCGGGGCCGTCGTAACAGGGCAGTGGCAGACTGCGTAGCCGGGCGCTGGCCCCTACCACCTGAACGCAGTCGCCAACGGCGTCGGGCAGCGAGTCGACCACGCGACAGCCATCGACGATATCGCTTGCACCGGCAGCTAGCCTAGATGCCTCTTCGTCGGGGAATTGGCGTGGATTGACGAGTACCAGATCGCTGAGGCCCATGGTTTTCATGGCGCGGGCGCTGGCGCCAATGTTGCCGGGATGAAAGGTCTGGACGAGAACGATGCGAATGCGATCGAGCATGCGCTGAAGGCTCCGAGGGTGAAGAGAACGAAGGCGATGGACATAAAAAAGCCCCGCCATCTGGCGGGGCTTTGCATGATACCGGAATATCATGCTGCCTGAATCAATCAGGCAGCGGGGCGTCTTACATCATGCCGCCCATTCCACCCATGCCGCCCATGTCCGGAGCGCCGCCGCCAGCGGACGCCTCTTCCGGATCGTCGGCGATCATGCACTCGGTGGTGATCATCAGGCCAGCGACCGAGCCTGCAGACTGCAGCGCCGAACGCGTCACCTTGGCCGGGTCGAGCACGCCCATTTCGAACATGTCGCCGAACTCGCCGGTTTGCGCGTTGTAGCCGAAGTTGCCTTCGCCGTCCTTGACGCGGTTCAGGATGACGGAAGCCTCCTGGCCGGCGTTGGTGACGATCTGGCGAAGCGGCGATTCCATGGCACGAACCGCGATGGCGATGCCGTGCGTCTGGTCTTCGTTGTCGCCGGTCAGGCCCTTGATCCTGGTCAGGATGCGCACCAGTGCGGTACCGCCGCCAGGCACGACGCCTTCTTCAACGGCCGCACGAGTCGAGTGCAGCGCGTCTTCGACGCGAGCCTTCTTCTCTTTCATCTCGACTTCGGTTGCGGCGCCGACGCGGATGACGGCAACGCCGCCGGCCAGCTTGGCGACACGCTCCTGAAGCTTCTCACGGTCGTAGTCCGAAGAGGTCTCTTCGATCTGTGCACGGATCTGGCTGACGCGTGCTTCGATATCGGCGTCCTGACCAGCACCATCGATGATGGTGGTGTTCTCTTTGGACATGGTCACGCGCTTGGCGGTACCGAGATGGTCGAGCGTGACCTGCTCGAGATCCAGGCCGACTTCTTCGGAAATCACGGTGCCGCCCGTGAGGATCGCGATGTCCTGCAGCATGGCCTTACGACGATCGCCGAAGCCGGGCGCCTTGGCAGCCGCCACTTTGACGATGCCGCGCATGTTGTTGACGACCAGTGTCGCCAGTGCTTCGCCCTCGATGTCTTCAGCGATCAGTATCAGCGGCTTACCGGCCTTCGCCACGGCTTCCAGCGTCGGCAGCAGTTCGCGGATATTGGAGATCTTCTTGTCGACCAGCAGGATGTAGGGGTCTTCGAGTTCGACCGCCATGGTTTCCTGGTTGGTGACGAAGTACGGCGAGAGGTAGCCGCGATCGAACTGCATGCCTTCGACGACTTCCAGCTCGTCTTCGAAGCCACGGCCTTCATCGACGGTAATGACGCCTTCTTTACCGACCTTCTCCATGGCATCGGCGATGATGCGGCCGATGTTGGTATCGCCGTTGGCAGAGATCGTGCCGACTTGCGCGATAGCGTTGGAGTCGGTGCACGGCACGGAGAGCGACTCGATCTCTTTGACGGCGGCGGCGACGGCTTTGTCAATGCCGCGCTTGAGATCCATCGGGTTCATGCCCGCAATGACGCCTTTGAGGCCTTCATTGACGATGGACTGTGCCAGCACGGTCGCCGTGGTGGTGCCGTCACCGGCGACGTCAGACGTCTTGGAAGCGACTTCCTTGACCATCTGGGCGCCCATGTTTTCGAACTTGTCTTTCAGTTCGATTTCCTTGGCTACCGAGACGCCGTCTTTGGTGACGGTCGGGGCGCCGAAGGATTTTTCCAGAACGACGTTGCGGCCTTTCGGACCCAGCGTGGCTTTGACGGCGTTGGCGAGGGTGTCGACACCCTTGGCCATACGGGTACGTGCATCGCTGGAGAACTTGACTTGTTTAGCTGCCATTGTTCGGTATTCCTACTCTGAAACGTGAAATGGTGACGAACCGTCGAATGCGAGACGCTGTCTCAGCTTTCAACGACGGCCAGGATGTCGCCTTCGCTCATGATCAGAACTTCTTCGCCATCGATTTTCTGCTTCTCGACGCCGAAGCCTTCCTTGAAGATGACCGTGTCGCCGACTTTGACGTCGAGCGAGCGGACTTCACCGCTATCGAGAATACGGCCATTGCCTACCGCGAGAATTTCACCGCGCGTCGGCTTTTCCTGGGCGCTGCCCGGAAGCACGATGCCGCCGGCCGTTTTTTGCTCTTCTTCTTTGCGGCGTACGATGACGCGATCGTGCAAGGGACGGATATTCATTGCTCACGTTCTCCTAATGGTTGCATGTTGCAAATGCACGTTCCCACAAGAGCGATGCTCGAGGGGAAGAAGGCTCAAGCCTTCCGGTTAATGGGCCTGATGGCCTAAAGCTATCGCTGCTGCCTTGATGGGGTCTGCCAATACGCTTTCAAGGTCGACGCGGAAAAAAATTCGCGAAATCGGTCGCTTGTCGTGAGATGCCAGAACTTAATGTCGCGTCGGATCGTTGCTCGGCTTCTCGACGTATTCGCCCTCCAGCGGTTTATCCGCTGCACGCGCCCGCTCGCCGGGCGTTCGTCGCTCATCGTCGGCTCGCGACCACGCGGTGTCCGTATCGACCCTGGGATCATTGGGCCACGCCGAGCGCGGCGCCTTGTTCGACCAGCGACGCAACAGTCGGCCGCTACCGGGCAGCAAGCACAGCAGGCCGAACAGGTCGGAGAGAAAGCCAGGGGCGATGAACAAGGCGCCAGCGAGCAGGAAGCCCGCGCCATGAAGTAGTTCATCGGAGGGAAGCTCGCCGCGCGAGAAACGTTCACGAGCGCGCTGGAAGGTCAGCACGCTCTCTCGGCGAATCAGGTGAATGCCGAAGGCGGCGCTTACGACGATCCATAGCAGTGTGACCAGCAGGCCGAGTTCGGCGCCGAGCGTGAACAGCACCGCGAAGTCTGCGATGGTCAGAAGCACCAGCAAGAGAAGAAGGGGCATGACGTCTCCCTGATTGGGTCTGCCTGACCCAAGAAATGGAGACGATCACCAGGAATACAAGTCGCGCGGCCTTCAAGGGCCGCGCGAAGAGCGGGGTAGATCAGGTAGGAGTCAAAGCGTGGCGTCGTCGCCGAGGTTGTCGACGGTCTTCTGACCGATGCCGCTGACACGAGTGAGGTCGTCGAGGCTGCCAAAATCACCATTGGCTTCACGGTCGTCGACGATCGCCTGCGCCTTGACGTCACCGATGCCTGGGAGCGTGGCGAGCGTTTCAGCGGAAGCCTGGTTGATGTTCACGGCTTCCTGGGCAAGTGCACCGGCGCTGAAGCTCAGAGCCAGGGCGAAAAGGGCGGCGCTTAGCATCTTTCTCATTACCTTCTCCTTCGAGTCCGTCAATGGAAATAGTATGGCGCGGGGCAGTGCCCCCATAAGCCCTATCGACACGTATTCGCCCGACTTGAGCGGCAATCACTTCGAATTGTCCATCGCCCCCGACCCCGCTATGGATTGGGTATACTCGCTCGCGAATTCGTCTGCAGGAGAGCTTCATGCCCGCCATCTCGACTCCTTTGATCATCGCGCTCGATTACGCCGACCTGCCATCGGCACTCACGATGGCGGACGCGCTCGACCCGCGCCGCTGTCGAGTGAAAGTGGGCAAAGAGCTTTTTACTAGGGTGGGCCCGGCGGCCATCGATGCGCTGCACGACCGCGGGTTCGAGGTCTTTCTCGACCTCAAGTTCCACGACATCCCCAATACGGCGGCCGGGGCGGTAGAAGCCGCTGCCGACCGCGGCGTCTGGATGACCAACGTGCACGCTGGTGGCGGCCGCCGAATGATGGAAGCCTGCGCGAAACGAATGTCGGAAGCGCGGTATCGAACGCATTTGATCGCGGTCACCGTGCTGACGAGCCTGTCGGACGAAGAGCTCGACGAAATCGGTGTGGAGGGGAGCGCGGCGGCGCAGGTGGAGCGCCTGGCGATGCTGGCCCAACAAAGCGGAATGCACGGCGTGGTCTGCTCGGCGCAAGAGAGCGCGCGACTGCGTGATCGCTGCGGCGACGGGTTCCTGAAGGTCACCCCCGGTATCCGACCGGCCGACGGTGAAGTCGGCGATCAGCGCCGTATCATGACGCCGGAGGCAGCACTGGCGGCCGGGAGTACGCATCTGGTCGTGGGGCGTGCCGTCACGCAGGCGGCGATGCCGATGGAAGCTTTGACGGCCATCGAGCGGTCGATCATCTGAGGCTCATTCGCCCTCGAGCCCTGTGACGGGTTTGCTCGTTCCCCAGCTGTGACAGCGAGGACACTGCCAGTGCAGCTGCTCGGCGCCGAAGCCGCAGCGCTGGCAGCGATATCGGGGGCGTGCGCCCAGCAGCTGGTGCGTGTGCTGCTTGAGCAGCTCCAGTCGGTCCCTCTCCCCGGGATCACTGTCCTCGAGATAGAGATCCATCAGGAAATCGACGCCGCGCAGACTCGGTTGGCCACGCAACTGCTCGCTGACGAAGGCGCATGCCATTTCGGTACCCTGGCGCTGTCTGAGCGCATCCGCGGCCATGATCACGACGGTGGTCTGCGGGTCGTGCTGTAGCTGCGCTTCCAGGAATCGCCACCAGCCGGCGTCATCGTCGAGTAGTCGATAGGCGTCTCGTAGAGGCGCGAGGACGAGAGGCGCAAACCCCGCGTCCTGATCGAGAATGCGCTGCCAGTAGCGGATCGCATTGCGATAGTGGCCGATGTCCCATTCGATCTGGCCGAGTATCCAGTTGGCCCGAACACAGCGATCGTCGATGGCCAGTGCCTGCCGAAGGGCCTTACGCGCTAGCGAGGGGCTGGCCGCGCGACGGTGTTCGAGCGCCAGCTCGCACTGCCAGTGAGCGGCGGAGCGCTGAATGTCGGCATCGGACCGGATCAGGGACTGGGCGATGTCGAGCGCTTGCTCCCACTCTTTCTCCTGCTGGAAAAGGTCCACCAGCAGGCGCTTGGCAGCCACCTTCTGCTCATCGTCGACGTTGGCCTTCTGCAGCATCAGTAACAGGCGTTCGGCACGGTCGAGCAGGCCGAGATTGAGAAAATCGCGAGAAAGCTCGAGCTGGACCTGGCCGCTCTGCACGGCGGTTAGTGTGGGGCGCGCGAGCAGATTCTGATGAATGCGTACGGCGCGGTCCGCCTCCCCACGGGACCGGTAGAGATTGCCCAAGGCAATGTGCGTCTCGATCGTGTCGCTATTGACCTCCAGTGCCTGCGTGAAGGTCTCGATCGCGCGATCGGGCTGTTCATTGAGCAGATAATTGAGTCCCACGAAGTAGTCGCGGGGGAGGGAGGACTGCCGGCGTTGCAGCGGCCGGGGATGGCGACCGCTCTCCCGACGACCCAACCACCAGCCAATGGCGATGGCTGCCACCAGCATGGCCAGTAGCAGAGCGTCGCTCATATCAGGTGCTTTCCTTGAACTCCTGCGTCCGGAGACGATCGAGTTCCTTGCGCTGTTGCTGATTGTGACGCTGTGCCCGGGTCAGCAGCGTCCGCAGGCGAAGATACATGCCGGTCATCGCGACCATGCCCAGAATCACGCCACAGGCAAGCGCCACCAGTAGCCAGAGAGACAGCGAGGCTGGCGGCAGTTCGACCCAGATCAGGTCCAGCGGCATGGGTTGCTGGTTATTGACGGCAAAGAGGATGCCGAGCAGCAGCACGACGATGAGAACGACAGCGAAGATGACGCCTTTTAGCCAGCGCATAGCGGTTCCTGATAAAGAGCCCGACGGCGGGGTCAGTGAACCCGTCGACCGGCGATGGGCTGGCGAGAGCCCGGTGACTGAGTGATCAATAGCCTAGCGCACGGCTGGCATTGACCTGTTCGCGCAGTTCCTTGCCCGGTTTGAAATGAGGAACGTACTTTCCCGTGAGGTCGACCGGGTCGCCGGTCTTCGGGTTGCGGCCCGTGCGAGGCTCGCGAAAATGCAGCGAGAAGCTGCCAAAGCCGCGAATCTCGACCCGGCCACCATCGGCAAGAGCGCTGGTAATGTCGTCGAGAATGACGCGAACCGCGGACTCGACATCTTTCGCCGAGAGCTCGGGGCGACGGGTGGCAATCTGCTCGATCAATTCCGATTTGGTCATCGACACTCTCCGTGGGCATCGGCCCGGCGGTTAAGGGCGTAGTAGCAACGCCGACTTCTATTGTTGTCGATTCAGCATACTTCGCAAGTTTTGCGAAAACAACGCACTAGGCGCTGTCCGAAAACTCGACTAGCGAAGAATAGACAACGTGGAAATTGGCGAGTCAGGAAGGTTTGCAAGGTGGAGTGCGGATCTCATGACCCTTGCTACCGCCTGGCGGCGGCGTGCGAGCACTCGGTATACGAAGGCGGGGAGTGGGGGGCGTCGTCAGGCAATGCCGCTGGGTACCCTCACGAGCGCCGTCGATCGCATCGCGGATCACTGTGGCGTCAGGGGTGTCGGTCTTTTGCGAGACGAATAGTGGAGACGTCTGGCGTTGGTCTACAATGGGTCACCGTTTCAGTACCCAGGAGAGACCGTGGCCGATAACGAAGACACAGTGCGAAAGCGCCTTTACTGGCATTCTCGTCGCGGTATGTGGGAGCTCGATCTGCTGCTCGTTCCCTTTCTCGAGGATCGCTACGACTCGCTCTCCCCCGAGGACCAGGTCCGCTACCGCGAGCTCATTGCAGCCGAAGACCAGGATCTATTCGTCTGGCTGATGCGCCGCGAATGGCCGGAAGACGCAGACCTGCGCCGCATCGTCAAGATGATCGTCGAACATGCCGAAGCCATCGATCGCCGTCGCCATCAAACGCTCTAGCGCGGCGCTGGTGGCGCAAGGGCTATCACTTGTGGGCGTTGCCCTCTACGCCGCGTTTTTCTCGTCGCTTCTGCTAGCGGTCGTCTGGCTCTTTCTCGGGACGGGTTATATCGTCAGCGCCTGGCGTCGCACGCCGCGACGGTTCTGGCTACGCTGTCGGTGGGAAGAGAGTCGCGCCATTTGGGAGTGCAGCTCGAACGAACGGGAATGGCACGAAATTCGCTGCGAGTCGCAAAGGCTCGGCCCCTGGCTTTCCAGCCTGGATCTCGATGGCAGAATCCGTTGGCTCTATCCCGACAGCCTTTCCGTGAATGACGGCCGCAAGCTTCGTGAGGCCCTGCTGACCCGGCAACGAGCGTCGACGATTTGAGGGGTGGGATAGCCGTCGACAAGCGGCTTCTTTTTCGTCGTTGCGGAAACGACGAGTCATGACGCAAACGGCCCCGCTATTGAGCGGGGCCGTTTGCATTCGGCAGTAGCGAGGCGCTATCGCGTCTCAACGATGGCCGACGAGAAAGCCGATCGCGAAGCCAGCGAGGGCGGCGACACCCATGCTGCTCCAGGCATTGCGATGGACATAGTTGTCGGTTTCACGCCAGGCGTCTTCGGCGTGCTCGACGAGGTCGTGCCCGATATCGTCGGCGCGATGGCGGGCCTGACTGACGCCCTTGCGACCGCGGCGCTTGGCGTCTTCGTAATAGTAGCGTGCATCTTCACGGTATTGACGGCTCATGGATCATCCTTAATCGATGGGTGGATTCTTGAATCGGTGATATAGGCGCAACTCAACGCTTGCGAATGAGCAGTGCGATGAAAGCACCGGCAAAGGCGGCGATGCCCACGCTCTGCCAGGGCTTGGCCTGTACGAAAGCATCGCAGCTTTCGCACGTGTCCGCGACCTGTGCGTTGATGCGTCGTCGCGAACGTTCTGCCCAACCGTCGTGATCGCCGAGGTAGGCAGACGCGTATCGAGGCGGCTCGTCGATACTCTCTTCGAGGGGCTCGGTCGCAAAATCGCCACCAGCATGCAACGGCTCGCCGATGCTTGGCTCTTCACTCAAACGACTACCGACGTCTGCCGCGATCGCCATGTCGTCATCGCCGCGTTGAACCTGGGATTCTTTGTCGTCACGATGGAAAAGGCTCACGTCATGTCCCTCGATAGCGTTGAAAGATCGTTAACAGTGTAGACAGCTTTGCTCGGTACGCCGCCATTCTTCTCTCGTCACTGTCGACTGCCGTCGCTGGTTTCGACGGCGAGTTCTGCATCGAGTCGCCGACTCACGCGGCCCGGGGAGCCACTATGGCGTGCCAGTAGCGCGTAGGCGATGGGCACGATGAAGAGCGTCAGCAGCGTGGCGACCGCGACCCCACAGAAGATCACGGTACCGATGACGACGCGCGATTCCGCTCCCGGCCCGAAAGCCAGCAGTAACGGTACGGCGCCTGCCATGGTGGTAATGGTCGTCATCAGGATCGGCCTCAGTCGCGTGACCGAGGCGTCGATCAGGGCGGTCTCGAAGGGATGGCCCTCGTCGCGGAGCTGGTTGGCGAACTCGACGATGAGAATCCCGTTCTTGGCGGCCAGCCCCACCAGCATCACCAACCCGACCTGGCTATAGATGTTGAGCGACTGTCCGCTGGCCCAGAGGCCTAGCAGTGCGCCGCCGATCGCCATGGGTACGGTGAGCATGATGATCAGCGGGTGGATGAAACTCTCGAACTGGGCTGCCAGTACGAGAAAGACGACCAGTATGCCGATCACGAGCAGGAAGGTCGTGGCGCCATTGGCCTGCTGAAAGTCCCGGGACGGCCCCTTGTAGTCGATGACGGCTTCGGCGGGAAGCTCCTCGGCGGCGATGGCGCGAAGCGCATCGAGAGCCTCGCCCAGTGTGGTCCCCTCCACCAGGTTGGCCTCCAGGGTGATCGCGCGCATCCGATTGAAACGGTTGAGCTCGCTGGCACCGGCGAACGACGAGACCTCGACGAGACTCGCCAGCGGGATCAGCGTGTCCCCGGTCGAGGCGCGCACCTGGACGTTGTCGAGCACGCCGGGGTCGCGCTGCCGATCGCGCTCGCCCTCGAGAATGACGTCGTACTCCTCACCATCGTCGACGTAGGTGGTCACGTTGCGTCCCCCGAACAGGGTTTCGAGCGTGCTACCGATGGTCGAGACCGTGACGCCCAGCGACGCCGCCCGGTCGTAATCGATATCGATACGAAACTGCGGCTGCGTTTCCTGGTAGTCGCTGTCGATCGCCTCCATGCCGTGGCCGCCCTCGGCGCGCAGACGCTCGAGCATGCGGTCACGCCATTCGGCGAGCGCCTCGTAAGTGCCGCCGCCGAGGACGAACTGGACCGGCTTTTCGACCCGACCGCCGAAACCCTGTCGCATGACCGGTGTGGCGGTCACCCCCGGCAGATCGCCGAGCTGCTGACGGACGTCACTCATGATCGCCCACGCCGAGCGCCGTTCGCCCCAGTCGTTGAGCGAGACGATCGCCAGGCCGTCGTTGAAGTTCTCCAGGCTGCCGAAGCCTCGGGGGCCACGCATCGACAGCTGATGGATGTCTCCGCGCTCTACCAGCGTCATCAGACGGGCTTCGATTTCGTCGAAATAGTCCTGCATGTAGCGAAACGTCGCGCCCGGCGGCCCTTCGATGAGAACGAAGAAGCTGCCGCGATCCTCGCGCGGCGTGTATTCGCTCGGCAGCTGCTGGAACAGCCAGCCGGTACCCACCAGCAGCAGCGAGAACGTGGCGATCACCGTCCAGCGTCGCCCGAGCGTGACTCGAAGCGCGCGACGGTAGGCGGTCTGGACGCGGTCGAGCACTGCATGAACGACGCGGCTGATTCGATTGTCGTGAAGCCCCGGATGCAGCAGCTTCGAACAGAGCATCGGCGCCAGCGACAGCGCCACCAGGCACGAGATCAGCACCGCAGCCGCCAGCGTCAGCGCGAACTCGGAAAAGAGGCGCCCGATATCTCCCTCGAGCAGGCTGAGCGGTACGAAGACCGCGACCAGTACCAGCGTGGTCGCAATCACCGCAAAGCCGATCTGGCGGGTGCCGCGAAAGGCCGCCACCAGCGGGGACTCGCCGTGAACCACCATGCGTCGGTGGACGTTCTCGATGACCACGATCGCGTCGTCGACCACCAGCCCGATCGCCAGTACCAGCGCCAACAGCGTCAGCAGATTGAGAGTGAAACCGAAGGCCCCCAGGAAGACGAAGGTCCCGATCAGCGAGATGGGCACGGTGATCGCGGGCACTAGCGTGGTCCGCAGATTGCCCAGAAAAGCGAAGATCACCACCACGACCAGTGCCATGGCGATGAACAGTGTGATGACCACTTCCTTGAGCGCTCCCGAAACGAAGATCGAGGAGTCGAAGTTGAGCGACAGCGACATGCCTTCGGGCAAGCTCTCCTGCAGCCGCGCCATTTCCGCCTTGGCGCCCTCGGCGACCTCGAGCACGCTCGCCGTCGACTGCTTGATCATTCCCAGACCGACCATGGGGACGGTATTGCCGCGATAGATCGACCGCTCCTCGACGGAGCCCACTTCCACTCGTGCCACGTCCGACAGCCGCACCAGATAGCCATCGCTCGCCCGCGCGACGGCGAGGTCGCGAAAATCCTCGGCGCTGACGAAGTTCCGCGGGATACGCAGGGTGAACTGCCGGTCCCGGGATTCCAGAAAGCCCGCGGGCAGCTCGACGTTCTCCGCCCGCAGGGCGTCGGCGACGTCATCCACCGTCAGTTGTCGAGAGGCGAGGGCGTTACGATCGAGCCAGACTCGCATCGCATACTCCTTGCCGCCGCTCAGGCGCACCCGGGCGACGCCGTCCTGCGTCGAGAAACGATCGACCAGGTAGCGGTTGGCGTAGTCGGTCAGCTCGGGGATGGTGTATCCCTCGCCGGAGAGCGACAGCCAGATGATCACGTCGTCGCTGCTGTCGCTCTTCTCGATCTCGGGAGATTCCGCCTGATCGGGGAGGTTGTCCGCCACCGCCGAGATTCGATCGCGAATGTCGTTGGCGGCACCGTCGATGTCGCGATCCAGCGAAAACTCGATATCGATTTCCGACTCGCCGTCCGCGCTTTGCGATTCGATCGAAACGATGCCTTCGATACCCGCGATACGGTCTTCGAGCAGCTGGGTGATCTGGGTTTCGACCACGCTTGCCGAGCCGCCGGGATAGCGCGTCTCGATACTCACGACGGGCGGGTCGATCGCCGGATATTCCTGTAGCGGAAGACGCTCCAGCGCTAGCAGACCGAAGGCGACCAGCAGCAGCGAACCGACGGTGGCGAGGACAGGCCGACGAATCGAAAGATCGGAAAGGCGCATCAGTTATCGGTTTCCGAGGCGCTGGCCCGTCGCTGACGCTCCAGTACACCCTGCATATCGCTTTCGGCGACGTTCTCGGCGATCGACTCGACCGCATCGTCGGCGCGCACTTTGAGTGTGCCGTGAGTGACGATGCGGTCGCCTTCGGCGAGCCCCTCGAGGACTTCGACCTTGCCGTCACGGCGCTCACCGATCGTGATCTCCCGGCGCGAGACGCGCGGCGGATCCTGTGCGTCCAGCAGCCAAACGGTCTGACGCTCGCCATCCGGGACCAGGGCGCCTTCGGGCACGCTCAGAACCTGTCGGGGCGGCTGGCTGAGCGTGACGATCATCAGCATGCCCGGTCGCAGCAGCCTCTCGGCGTTGTCCAGGCGAGCACGCACGGTCAAGCTTCGCGAAACGGCATCGATGCGCGTGCCGATCGTCGCCACGTCGGCCTCGAAGATCCGGCCGGGATAGCTCGGCGTGGTGGCATCGAGGGCGAGCCCGGGGCGGATCGCCGAGAGCAGCGTGGCCGGCACGGTGAAATCGAGCTTCATCACATCGAGCTTGTCGAGAGTGACGAGTTCGGTGCCCGGCGTCACGAGCGCCCCTTGGCTCAGCTCGCGTAGCCCAACGGTACCGGCGAAGGGCGCACGGATGCGATGGTCGTCGATCCGCGCGCTGATCTCGTCGATCTCGGCCTCGCTCTGGCCCACCAGTGCCGTGCTGTCCTCGAGCGTCGCCCGGACACCGAGGTTCCGGTCCTGGAGCTGCTGAGCGCGATTCACGGCGTTTTGACGCTGCTCACGGAGCGCCTCGGCGGCTCGCAGCGAGGCTCGTGCCTGGTCGTCTTCGAGCTGCACCAGCCACTGGCCGGCATCGACGCTTTCACCGTCGTCGAAATTGAGTGCTTCCACGCGTCCTGTCACCGTCGCCGAGAGCGTGACGCTCTCGTCGGCGCGAAGCGTGCCCAGTGCTTCCAGCGACTCGCGCCAGGTCTGGGTCTGTACGGTGGCCGTCATCACGGCAGTGGGTGCCGCCTCGGCTCTGGCTGCACCGATACCGGTCACGCTGAATGTCACGGTCACGATGAGTGCCGTGGCCACGGTGGATGTCGCGGTCACGAGCCGGGTGGCCCAAGCCGGCAGCCGGCGGGTTCCCGTGTAGGAGCGGGCGAAGAAGGGCGGCAAAAGCGAAGTCATAAGGTTTGTTGTCTTTATCATGAGCATCCGTCGAGTAGGCGGCGGCAATCTGTGTCGTACGCTATCGGGTCGAGTGTGAACGACCGATGAATGTGGCTTGTTAAGACCCTACCTCGTCTGCGCGCAGCCGATACCCCCGGATGCCGTTGGGGTCAGCGCGATGCCCGTGGCGGTGCATCGATCGTAGCATGATCGATTTTGTTATCATCCGCGGCTTCGAAGGCAACGTAACGCGATGGCTGACCATGACGATCTTCCAGCGGCGCCAACCGTCGGTCCCTGGCCGCGGGCTGAGCGCGACCCGTCGAGGCGATGTATGAAAACCTACGACGTCGTGGTGATCGGCGCTGGCGCGGCCGGCCTGATGTGCGCGCTGACCGCCGGCTATCGCGGCCGGCGAGTGCGGGTCATCGACCATGCCAACAAGGCAGGCAAGAAGATTCTGATGTCCGGTGGCGGGCGCTGTAACTTCACCAACCTTGCCACGGCACCCAAGCATTTCTTCTCGCGCAATCCGCATTTCGCCATTTCGGCGCTGAAGCGTTATACCCCGCAGGATTTCGTCGAGCTCGTCGAGCGCCACGGTATCGACTACGTGGAAAAGGCGCCGGGGCAGCTCTTCTGCGCCGAGTCGGCCAAGGAGATCGTCGCGATGCTGCTCACCGAATGCGAGTGGGCCGGCGTCGAGGTGACGCTCTCGACAGCGGTGGACGAGGTCGAGCGGCATGGCGAAGGCATGCGTCTAGTGGCGGGGAGCGAGCGCATCGAGGCGGGTGCGGTGGTGGTCGCCACCGGCGGACTTTCCATCCCGACGCTCGGGGCGACGGGGTTCGGCTACGAGCTCGCTCGCCGTTTCGGCTTGGCGGTGACGTCGACCCAGGCGGCACTGGTGCCGTTCACCGTGACCTCACAGTGGAAAGCCGAGCTGGGCGCGCTCGCCGGTCTGTCGAGCGACGTGGCGATCCGTTGCGGCGATGGCCACTACCGCGAGCCGCTGCTCTTCACGCATCGTGGCCTCTCCGGACCGGGAATGCTGCAGGCGTCGAGCCACTGGATGCCGGGCGCGCCCGTTCAGGTCGATTGGTTTCCCGACATCGACGTGGCGGCGAATCTGGCGGATCAGCGCCAGAACGCGCCTCGTCGAATGCTCTCCGGATGGTTGAACGACACGCTGCCGAAGCGACTCGTGCAAGCGCTGATGCGCTGGCTAGAGTGGGACGATCGGGCGTTGGCGACACTCTCCAACCGCGAGATCGAAGCGCTCGCTACCGGTCTCGAGCAGTGGCAGTTCAAACCGGCGGGAACCGAGGGCTGGCGCACCGCCGAGGTAACGCTGGGTGGCATCGAGACCGGAGCCGTTTCGTCGAAGACATTTGCCGTGCGCGATCTACCGCAGCTCTATTTCATCGGCGAGGTGCTGGATGTCACCGGCCAGTTGGGCGGCTTCAACTTTCAGTGGGCGTGGGCGTCCGGCGTCGCCTGTGGGCAGGCGGTATAGTTCTGGACACATCGACATGACAGGGGCGCCATGAAGGCGCCCCAGGACATACCGCTGACGGGATTCGAATCGTGTGTAGGGCGATTTCGCAAGACCGTTACGCGACGATAGGCCGAAGCTAGACTGATGAGTCTGCTACGCAGGGCGACGCGAGCGTCGCCCTGATCTTCACAGGGGTCGACCGAGTGTCGACTAGTGGCCGCGCCCGCGGCTGGCCTTGTAAAGCGCCTTGCCACGGTTGTACATGAGAAAACCGGTCAGCGCTCGACGAAGTATCCGGCCGGTTGCCCGCGGCTTTCGTGCCGTACGCATGGCGAAGAGGCTGCCCGCCGCCATCAGCGGCACCTTGAGCTGCATCATCTTTTCCCAGCCGCGGTCGATCGGCGCGGTAGCGTCGCGCCAGTCGCGCATGGCGGCGGTCATCTCCAACCGATCCTGAAGGATCTGCTGCTCCAGCGCCTCGATCTGCTGCTCGCGAGTGCGGTCAGTCATGCGATGGCTCCAGTGCCTGGCGGTCGCGATCCAGATTGTTCAGCGTCGCAGCCATGAGCTTGCGCCGTTTGGCGACTCGCTTGGCCGAAATGATGAACCCGGCCGAGATCACAAAGAGGATGGCGGAGCAGATCGCGATCGCGAGCAGCCGATTGTCCTCCCAGTACATCACGACGATCAGAAGGATCAGCATCCCGACGGCGAACGAGAGCATGATGAGACCGGCACCGGCGAGTAGCAGCATGGTCAACATGCGGTCGCGTTCGGCTTCCCACTCGACGACGGCGAGACGCAGGCGCGTCTCGCCGGTCGCGATCAGGTTGGAGATTAGCCGCCGGGCGGCGGCAACGACGCTCTCCGCCGGCCCTGCCATCAGCTACGCCCCAGCAGCAGTCCCAGAACCACGCCAGCCGCAGCACCGATGCCGATGCTGGTCCACGGGTTGTCGTGCACGTAGCGATCGGTAGCGTCCATCTGGTCACGAGCGCCCGAGTAGATCGCCTCGCCACGCGCTTCGAGACGCGCACGCGTGTCCTGGAGGCGCTGCTGGGCACGGTCGCGAAGTTCGGTGATATTGCCGCGGGAATCGTCGGCAGTGGCATGAATCAGCTCTTCCACCGTGTGAGAGAGATTGCGCAGATCTTCCTTCAGCTGCGCGGTGGAGGCTTCGCGCTCGCGCTCGCCACTCTGGCCGTATTCGGAAGTGTTATCGCCGACGGGTTGCATGGTCATGGTTGTCGTCCTCTGACAGTCGATTGGCTTGATACCAATGGGCGTGATGCCGATTGGCATGGTGGCACTTTATTGGGTTCGGCACGAAATTGGGTTCGGCACGAATGCGGTTCGTCGCTAGCGCGTTTCAGCATAGTCAGGCGGTGAGAGTGCATCAACGCGTCCCGGGGATACCGGCCAGAAAGGTGTTGATACTGAAGCCCACGCCGACACGCTGAACGTCGTTATTGTAGTCGATCAGGCTTTCGCCGTAGCCGCGGTAGTACTGTACATAACCGCGTACCTTGCCGAACAGTGGAAAGGAGTAATCGATCTGGCTGCCGTAGCGGCCCTTGCCCGGGTTGCCTCGCATCATCACTGATACCTCGTGTTCGCCGAGCGCCCGCACCACGGTCACGTCGCCGTAGCCGATGTAATTTTCCAGGTCCGGGTTGTCGTCGTCCTCGTCGTTTTCGGGGATGCGCCAGTGCGGCATCACGCTCACGGCCCACTCGCCACGCTGGAAGATGGATTCCGCGTAGAGCCGGTTCCAGCTTCGCGATAAAGGATCGGAGCGACCGTTGGATTGATGCGCGAACCCGACACGGTTGATCGTGTTGGTCCAGCCGAAGAGCGTGGTGCTGTTATCGAAGCTGAGAAACCCTTCGGGCTCGTAGTTGGTTTCGCGAAACGGCGACGAGGCCGCGGAGTTGTAGGCTTGCCACCAGCTGCGCTGGGTATAGGCGAAGAAAAGATCGCCGTTGTCCTCGAAGATGTCGTCGAGCAGCTTGACCTTGAAACTCAGCTGAAACTTCATCTCCGTTTTGTCGACGTCGCCGTCCGACGATATTTCCTCGAAATCGGAGTAGTCCGGATTGGTGTTGTAGGTCCACGGCATGAGGTAGTTGCGCCGATAGGCCGTGATCGCCAGCGGGTTTTCCGCCGTCTCCGCCTCGAGCGTGCGCCGGTTCTCGGCCTGCTCGTTGGCCTGCTCGACCGGATCGGCGCTCGGCGGGGTCGATGTCTGGGCGTCGGCCGTCGGCGCCATGAGCACCCCGAGAAGAACGATGCCGGGAACTTGCAGAGAACGACGGGGGGTCATGGGCGATCCTATCTGATCATCGAGTAGTGGTGTCTTCGGTCGCCGGCTCGACGCGCGCTGACGACGAGGCGACCGGTAAAGCCGGGTTCGATCACGATTTCTAACACGTCGACGGGCGAAAGCAACTCTCGAGGCAGGGACAGACACGCATACCGCATGTGCGGATACGCGCCCGTGCGCAAGTCGATCCTCGAGACCGCGAGGATGGCTGCCGATACGTCTCGGCATCTCGCGATCCCGGCGCTACACTCCGCCACCAGAACGCGGTGCCGATGGCAGCCGGCAACGACGTATTCAACGGCGAGGGAGTCGACATGGCGGATCATTGGGTAGCGAGACCCGCGGGGATGAGTGCCATTAGGTCTCGCGCATGCCCGCGTACCGAGTCTTGCCGGAGCCGGACCAGGCGAAGCCGGAGCCAGTGGCTGACGGCGAAGCGTATCACGTTCGCTCTGGCGGCATTGTGCATACTCTTTGCATGCGTGGGGGCGTACGCCCAGTCTCCGAGCGAGCTGCCGTCGCGGCAGGCTCTCGAGAGCGAACAGAGTCGACTCGCCGATATCGAGTCACCCAGCGAGCCGCAGCAGGCCGACAAGCGGGCGGTCGACGCCGCCCTCGAGACGCTCGATCAGCTCGAGGCGGCGCGCGATGAGTTGGAGACGCTGGAGAAGAACGCGCGACAGGCACCCGAACAGGTGCGCGATTTGAAGCGCCAGCTCGCCGAGCTCGACGACAGCTCGGCGCCGACCGCCGATGCGCTCGACGAGCTGTCCGCGGAGACGCTGGGTAACCGCACTCGCGAGGCCCTCGATCGGCTCGAGTCCCTGCAGAACCAGCTGGCGTCGGTCAAGGCCCGGTTGATCAGTGCCGAAACGCTGCCCGAGCGCGCTCAGGCGCAGATGGCGCAAGCCATGAATCAGGCAGAAGCGGCGCGTTCCGAGCTGCAGACACCCAGCGACGACGAGGAAACCGGCGCCTTCGAGCCCGAGCAGGCCCGCTATCGGCTGGCGCTGGCGCTGGCCGAGCTCCAGGCCGAGTATCACCGGCGCGAGCTTGGCAACAATACCCAGATGCGCGAGCTCGATGCAGCAAGGCGCGATCTGCTCGAGCGGCGTGTCACGCTCGAACAGGCGCGCCTGGAAGCGCTTCAGGCTGCACTCGACCGCGCCCGGCGAAGACAGTCCGAGCAGGCGGTGGCCGACGTCAGTGCGGAGGACGCCGAGGCGATCGCCAACCACCCGGTGCTGAGCGACATTCAGCGTACCAACCGCGAACTCAGCGAGCGGCTGCTGTCAGTGACCGATCGCACCAATGCGCTGATTCGCGAAGCGATCAATGCGCGCTCGCGTCTGGATCGCGTGCGCCAAGTGAAACGCACGCTGAGTCAGCAGATCGATGCCGTGCGCGGCAGCCCCCTGCTGTCACGCATTCTCAACGAACAGCGACGGGCGCTGCCGCAGATCGAGACGCTCGGCGGGCTCCAGGAGGAGATCGCCGAGACCCGTCTGAGTCAGTTCGATCTCGTGGAGCAGCGCGAATCCCTGCGTGAGCCGCAGGTACTCGCCGAGAAGAGCCTCGAGGAGGCCGACATCGACGTGACACCGTCGATGGAGCGCGCCCTCACCGAGCTGTTTCGAGCGAGAGGCGACATTCTCGAGCAGCTCGATCGCGAGTACGGCAACCTGCTGACGGTGGCGATCGATCTCCAGCTCAATCAGGAGCAGCTCGCCGACATCACCGGCACCCTGCGGGCAGCGATCGAAGAGCAGCTCTTCTGGGTCGCCAGCGGGCGGCCGCTGACGCTCGGCTGGTGGCGCGACGTGCCGGGCAATCTCGCGCTTCAGGTGAGCCAGGGCGAGTGGCAGGGCGCCGTCGCGAGCCTGTGGGAACTGCCGGGCCTGCGCGCGCTGGCGGTGACCCCGCTGGTACTGCTGGCGGCGGTGCTACTGCTTCTGCGTCGACGCATCAAGGCGCGCCTGCTCACGCTCCACGAGCAGATCGGGCGGCTCAAGCGCGACACGCAGATGCACACGCCGCGTGCGATTCTCCTCAACTTGCTGCTGGCGGCGCACGGTCCGCTGCTGCTGGCGGCGCTGGGCGGGCTGCTGCGCTTCGGCAGCGATGCCTTCGCCATGCGGCTCGGCGGGGCGATACTGCAGCTCGCGCTCGCCTGGGGCGTGCTCGGCTGGGCACGACGACTGCTGGTGTCCGACGGTGTCGCCACGCGCCATTTTCACTGGTCGAGCGGCTATGTTGGGCAGCTGCGACGGCTGCTCTTCTGGCTCGGGATGACCCTGATTCCGATCATTCTGGTCAGTGGGACTTCGCCGGGCAGTCAGGCGGAACTCTCCAGCCGACCGCTGTCGCTGCTGGTCCTGCTGTGCGGCCTGCTGTCGATGAGCTGGGTTCTGGTCAGGCTGATCCTCGCCCACGTGCCGTATTTCGGGTTGAAGCTCTTTCGCCTGCTGCTGGGGCTGGGCCTGGCGCTGGTGCCGCTGATTCTCGCCGGGCTCGTCGCGCTCGGCTACGAGTACGCGACGCTCAAGCTGATCGGGCGTTTCGTCACCTCGGTCTATGTCTTCGGGCTATGGATTCTCGTCGAGGCGACGGTGGTGCGCGGTCTGGCCGTCGCCCAGCGGCGGCTCGCCTATCGTCGGGCCGTTGCGCGGCGTCGGGCGCAGATCCAGGAGGGCGCCGAGGGCGGCCTCGAGGTGATCGAGGAGCCGCCGCTGGACATGGAGCAGATCAACCAGCAGTCGCTGCGACTCTCCAAGCTGATCTTGTTCATTGCCTTCACGGTCGTTTTCTATTTGATCTGGTCGGATTTGCTCGAGGTCTTTACCTATCTCGACGGTGTCACCGTCTGGCACATCCATCACGGTCAGGGTGAGGCGCTGACGCTGGACCCGGTCACCGTTGCCGACGTGCTGGTAGCAATGATCACGGTGGCGCTGACGATGATGATGGCGCGCAATCTGCCCGGGCTGCTCGAGGTGATGGTGCTGTCGCGGCTGTCGCTCAAGCAGGGCAGCGCCTATGCCATCTCCTCGCTGCTCTCCTACACCATCGTCGGTACCGGGGTGGTGGCATCACTGGGGACGCTCGGCGTCTCCTGGGACAAGCTGCAGTGGCTCGTCGCCGCGCTCGGTGTCGGACTGGGCTTTGGCCTCCAGGAGATATTCGCCAACTTCATCTCGGGTCTGATCATACTGTTCGAGCGACCCATGCGAATCGGCGACACCATCACGCTCGGCCAGCTCCACGGCTCGGTGAGCCGGATTCGTATCCGCGCGACCACCGTGACGGACTTCGATCGCAAGGAGATCATCATCCCCAACAAGACGTTCGTTACCGACCAGCTCATCAACTGGTCGCTCTCGGACAACGTCACCCGGGTGGTGCTCACCTACGGTGTCGCTCACGGTTCGAATCTCGACGAGGTCCATCGGCTGTTGCGTCAGGTCGCCGACGACAACCGCCGGGTGCTGCGCGACCCCGAACCGCAGGTGTTCTGTATCAGCTACGGGCCGACGGCGTTCAACTTCGAACTGCGCATCTTCGTCAACGATCTGCTCGATCGGCTCTACGCCAGTGACGAGATCAACCGCCGACTGGATCAGCTCTTCAAGGAGCACGGGATTCGCGTGGCGTTCAACCAGATGGATGTCTGGCTGCACAACGATGAAGGGCAGTCGGCCTGGGTGCAGCGTCAGACCGGCGGCCGAGAGCTGGGGGCGACCGATAACCCGCCGTCGCGCTCACCGGGGCCGAGAACCGCGCGCAGTGGCGACGACGGCAACCTGGATGCCCCGACGGGCGGCGAAGGCGATGGCGGTGGAGACGGGGGGCGCTGAAGCGGCGACCCACCCTCGGTCGAACGAGGCCGTATCGTCCCGCTCGAATCGTCTGGCTGGATGATGCCAACGAGCATGGCGTTTTCCGGAATCGGCACTATATTTTCATACAGTGCCTGTCGGCGAGGTACCCCTTAGCCGCCCCGCGCGATGATCCAAGGAGATGACATGAGCGACAGCAGAGACGATAACGCCCAGCAGCCGGTTGACGATCAGCAGCCGATTGACGATCAGCAGTCGGCTGACGATCAGCAGCCCAGCAACGTCGAGAAAGATCCGCAGGAGTGGGTCACCGGTGAGCAGAGCATGACCGGCGCGCAGCACTCCTACCTCAAGACACTCTGCGAAGAGGCGGGCGTGGCGTTCGACGAGAACCTCACCAAGGCCCAGGCCTCGCAGCAGATCGACGAGCTCCAGCACAAGACCGGGCGCGGCGAAGATCACTGATCCGCAATCGATCGACCGAATCCAGGCACCGGCCGGTGCCAATGACCCACCGCTCCCGGTGGGTTTTTTTATGGGGAGATTTCGCCGAATGGTGGGTCCATCGGGGCGGAGAAGTTTTCAGCGCTTGACGGCGTGCAGCAAAAACTCGCGATTGCCGTCGCCGCCCTGAATCGGACTCTCGCGCCAGTCATCGATCGCGAGCCCGAGGGATTCGCAGGCGCTCTCGAGCGTCTGGCGTACCTGGGTATAGAGTGCGGCGTCGCGAACGATGCCGCGATCGTCCACTCGTCCCGGGCCGACCTCGAACTGCGGCTTCACCAGCGAAAACAGCTCGCCGCCGCTCCCGAGTAGCTCACCGATGGCCGGCAGGATCAGCGTCTGGGAGATGAACGAGACATCCATCACCACCGCATCGACGCCCTTCGGTGTCAGTTCGGCAATCCGTGTGAGCGGCAGATTACGGGCATTGGTGCCCTCTAGGCAGTGCACCCGTGGATCGTCGCGAAGCGTGGTGTCCAACTGGCCGTGCCCCACCTCGATACCGATCACGCGATCGGCGCCCCAGCGCAGCGCACAGTCGGTGAAACCGCCGGTGGACTGGCCGATATCCAGCACGATGAGCCCGTCGAGGCGTCGCCGAGTGGCGTTGAGTAGCGCCTCGAGCTTGAGTCCGGCGCGAGAGACGTAGCGCTCTTCCGGCGCCTCGGCGATCGAGAGTTCGATACTCTCCGGCAGTTTCTCCCCCGGTTTGGTGGCTACGCGCCAGGCGTCGTCTTCATGGGTGCGCAGGCTCACGAAGCCGTCGCGAATCAGACGCTGGGCCCGCGTACGGGAGCGCACGTGAGCGGTCACCAGTTGATCGAGGCGTTTCACGGGGAAGCGGGCTCCTGAGTCGGGTCGAATAACGAAAGTGGGCCTTCACTGGGGTGGCCTTCGCGCGGAAGGCTCTCGATCGAAGGGCTTGCGATCAAAGGGCTTTCGATCGAAGCGGGTTCGAGGGCGGGCAGGTTGTTCGCCGGGCCGGCGTTCGAGGCCGTGTCCGGCGAGAGGCGCGATCCACCGGCGCGACCCTCGAACGCTTGCTGCCACTGCGCCAGCAGCGCCTGACGCTTGAGTGTATCCAGCGTCGCCAGCAGCCCCGGGCCGATGCGGACCGGCCGAATCGCCTCGCCCACGGCATCGCGCAGGGCGCTCGCGGTCCCCGTGCCGGTGACGCCGGGATGGACCGCCCCCAGCGAGGTCTGCGTCGCCAGCAGCCGCTGGGCGGGCTCGCCGAGCAGGTAGTCGACGAAACGCTCTGCAGTATCCGGATGCGGTGCGTCACGCAACATCATCACCAGTCGCTGTAGCGCCAGGGCGTAGTCTTGCGGCACCACCATCTCGAGCTCCGGGTGATTCGCTACGTAAGTCTGGGCGTAGGAACCGATCAGGTTGTAGCCGATCCAGTACCGTCCCTCGCTCAGCCCCTCGAGCATGGCGGAGGTGGTCGCCTCGAGTGCGGCCTCGCTGCGCCCGAGTGCCTGAACGAGATCCCAGTAGCGTGCCGAGATGCGGGCGTCCTCGATCGCGTAGGTGTAGCCGGCTCCGCTGAGTCGTGGATCGTAGGTCACCACGCGACCGCGAAGCTGGTCGGGGGCCGCTTGCAGACGCTGAAGCAGCTCGACATGGCTTCGCGGTGGCGCCATCCGCGCAGCGAGATCGCGGCGATAGACCATCACGATGGGTTCGAAGGTCACGCCGAAGAGCTCCTGACGCCAGCGCGCCCACGTCGGCCACGCGTTGGCCGAGGTCGTCTCCAGCGGCGTCGAGAGGCCGGCGTTGGCGAGCTGGAACTGCCACGGCATCGCCGGCGACATCAGCACGTCGGCCTGGGGGACGGCTCGCTGCTGTAGTACGCGAGCGTGGAGGTCGATGGTCTGCAGGTTGCGGTAGACGATATCGATGTCCGGATTACGGCGGTGAAAATCCACCAGCAGGGGGTGCATCTGAGGCAGATCCAGCACGCCGTAGATCACCAGCGGCCGAGCATCGGCGACGGCGCTCTCCAGGCGCAGGGTTTCGGCCCGGGCGGTACCCAGCCAGAGCAGCGACGCGGCCAGGAGTCCGGCGTGTCGCCAGAGGCGCGGCCGATACGTTGACCGTGCTCCGTAAGATGACAGTGGCCGACGTCTCAATCGTCGGCAAAGGCGAGAACGACGCATAGGCCGGGGCGCTCCCTTCGATTGGGACAGGTGGCATGAAGCGTCAAGCGCGCACCGTGGGCTCGACTGATGCTGTCGACGATGGCCAGCCCGAGCCCGGTACCGCTGCCCGTCTCCTGCCCGCGGTGAAAGGGGCGTAGCGCCAGCAGCCGTTCCGATTCGGGAATGCCGGGGCCGTCGTCTTCGACGATCAGGCGAGCCGGGGTCGTCTCGACGCGCAGGGTCACTTGCGTTGCGCCGTACGACGCGGCGTTGTCGACCAGGTTGGCGAGCGCCTCCTCGAGCTGCCAGGCGGTCGCCGAGATAACGACTTCCTGGTCTGGTGCCTCGATGCCGAGATCGACGCCGCCCCGGTGCAGGCGCGAAAAGGTGTCGCGCACGCAGGCGCGGGCGATCGCGACCAGGTCGACGCGCTCGCGCTCCAGCGCGGCCTCGGGATCGTTGAGTCGGGTCAGCGAGAGTAGCTGGCCCGCGAGCCGGGAAGCGCGGCTGGCGGTATCGTTCATGGTGACCAGGGCCTCTCGCCACCGTTCGGGGTCGGACTGGCGCAGCGCCAGCTCCGCCCGGGCTGAGAGGCCGGCCAGGGGCGTGCGAAGCTGGTGAGAGGCGTCGCCGATGAAGCGCTCCTGGTTCGCTTTCACCCGCCGCATGCGCGCCAGCAGTTCGTTCAGCGCTTCACGAAGCTCGACGAGCTCGCGAGGCAGCGTGAGCGTCAGCGGTGCGAGCGTGCGAGGGTCGCGTTCGCGAATCGCTCGGCGTAGCTGCGTCAGCGGCTCGAGTGCAAAGCGCGCCGCCAGCATGACCCCGATCAGCGCCAGCGCCGCGATGACCAGCACATTGAGCAGGCTGGCGCGGAAGAGCTGAGCCGCCAGCGCCTCCCGTCCCTCCGGGGTCTGCGCGACGCGCACTTCGAAGCGGTCACTGCGGTCCCAGCCCGCGAGCCGCGCCCGCCGCACGCCGAGACGCAGCGGCATGGCGTCGCTCTCCCTGTCCGCGTAGCGCATGCGGGCGCCGTCGGCCGCGGGGGGGAGCGCAGGCAGCGGTCGGTTGCCGGTGACGTAGTGGCCCTCGGCGTCGTAGAGCGCATAGAAGACGCGCTCCTCGGCGTCGGTGGCGAGCATCTCCAGTGCCGAGGCGGGCAGATCCAGCCAGAGCCCGTTCTGCTGCCATCGCACCTGTTCGGCAATGGCGAGCGAAGCGGCGTCGAGCAGCCGGTCGAAGGCGCGATCGGCGGCGTCGCGCGCGCCGATCCGGGCGTCGATCAGCATGATGGCGACCAGTAGCGCCAGTGGCAGCAGCAGCCAGACGGTCAGCCGGCGGTAGAGGCTCAGATGCGACAGCCGGATCGGCCAGGCGAGACTCACGAAAGCTCCAGTACGTACCCGAGGCCGCGCACGGTTCGCAGGCCGACATCGCTGTCGGCGAGCCGGCGGCGTAGACGGTGCACGTAGACCTCGAGGGCGTTGTCGCCGACGACCTCGTCGGCGAAGGCCTGCTCGAGCAGTCGTGTCTTCTCTACCGGTTCGCCCGCATGCCGAAGCAGGCAGGCCAGTAGGCGGTGCTCTCGGGGCGGCAGGGCGAGCGGCGCATCGGCGAGCTGGAACCGCTGCCGCTTGCGGTCGAGCCGGAGCGACCCCAGCGCCAGCACGGTCTCCTCACCCACTTCGCGGCGGCGCAGCAGGGCGCGCACCCGCGCTTCGAGTTCGTCCAGCGCGAAGGGCTTGGCAAGATAGTCGTCGGCGCCGAGATCGAGCCCCGCGACCCGATCCTCGATCGCGCCGCGGGCGGTGAGGATCAGTACCGGCGTCGTCCGGTCGTGGCGGCGGAGTGCTGCCAGTACCTCGAGGCCGCTGCGGGTCGGAAGATTGAGATCGAGCAGGACGAGATCGAAACCGTGATCGGCACACAGCCGCTCGACGGCGGCCGCCCCGTCCTCGAGCCGGGTGACGTGCTGAGCAGGCGTCGTCAGCGCCTCGGCGAGCGTGTCGGCCAGCAGCGGGTCGTCCTCGACCAGTAGCAGTGTCACTGACATCGGCAGGCTCCAGTCAACGAATTCGGCGTCCGGGCGCGGCGGTTTGCGAGGGTCTTCAGGCCGCCGACGGGCCGGACGCTGGGCGGTGGCAGGATTGTAAACGACGTGGGGAAAAGCGCGTTGAACTTTAGTCGATATTTGCGTGATGTCCGTTGACCGAGTCTCGGCATGACCCTAGTTTCCGCACAGGGAAACAAAGTTCTACCTTACAAAACTGTAAGGTTGTCAGGCGATGCCGGCGCGAGCGGGTATCGACGTCAACAACAACGCCGCGCACCGGCGAGGAGACGATCATGTTTACAGCCAAATCCATCCGGTGGATCGCGACGGCCGCTGTCGCGCTGACCGCCACCAGCGTTCTGGCGTTCGAGCCGAAGGGTAAGGTCGAGTGCATCGCGCCGTCGGACCCGGGCGGCGGCTGGGACTTCACCTGCCGCAGCGTCGGCAACGTGCTCGAAACGCTCGATCTGGTACCGGCGAGCGTGCAGACCATCAACATGGCCGGCGCCGGCGGCGGCGTGGCTTTTGCGCATACCGTGAGCAAGCGTAAGGGTGACGACCAGCTGCTGGTGGCGGCGTCGACCGCGACGACCACGCGCCTGGCACAGAACCAGTTCCCGGGCATGAACGCCGACATGGTCAACTGGATCGGTGCGGTGGGTGCGGACTACGGCGTCATCGCCGTGTCCGACGACTCGCCCTATCAGAACCTCACCGAACTGATGGATGCCATGAAGGAAGACCCGCGGGCGGTGAAGTTCGCCGGCGGTAGCGCCAACGGCGGCTGGGACCATCTCAAAGTGCTGATCGCCGCCAAGGCGGCCGGCATCGAGAATCTGCCCCGCATTCCTTATCTCTCCTATAACAACGGGGGCGAAGCGATGACCCAGGTCATCGGGGGGCACGTCGATGCGTTCACGGGGGACGTGACCGAAACCCAGGGCTTTCTGAAGTCCGGTGACTTGCGCGTGCTGGCGGTGCTCTCCGACGAGCGTCTGCCGGGCGATCTCTCCGAAATCCCTACCGCCAAGGAACAGGGAATCGACGCGGTCGGCCCGAACTGGCGCGGCTTCTACGTGCCGGCGGACATCGACGACGAGGCCCGGCAGTACTGGGTCGATGCCGTCGACGAGCTCTACGCCAGCGACGAGTGGAAGCAGGTCATGCAGAACAACGGCCTGATGCCGTTCCATCCGGGATCCGAAGAGTTCGAATCCTTCGTCAAGCAGCAGATCAGTGACATCCAGTCGCTCTCCCAGGAAATCGGGCTGATTCAATGAGCAAGTTAAACGACCGCGTCTTTGGCCTGGTCATGCTGGTGGTCGCCGTCGCGTACTATTACGGCGCCACCCAGTTTCCGGTCCCCTTCGGGGGAACGGAAGCCGTGGGGCCGGAGACGTTCCCCAAGCTGCTCGCCGTGATCCTGGCGATCTGCAGCCTCTACATGATCGTCAAGCCCGATGCCGACAATCCGTGGCCGGTGTCACGAACCTTCCTGGAACTGGGCATCGCTGTCGCCACGCTGATCGTCTACGCGCTGCTGCTCGAACCGATCGGCTTCATTCTCGCAACGACGTTCGCCGTGGGTACGCTCTGCTGGCGCATGGGCGCGAAGCCGCTGCGTAGCTATCTCACCGGCTTGATCAGCGGAGTGGTGGTCTACGTTCTGTTCACCTATGGACTCGAGCTGCCGCTGCCGCTCGGCCCGCTGGAGATGAGCTGATGGAAACGCTGCACTATCTCTCGCTCGGCTTCGGCGTCGCGCTTCAGCCCGAGAATCTGATGTTCGCGCTGATCGGCTGCTTCATCGGTACGCTGATCGGCGCGCTACCCGGGCTCGGTCCCGCCAACGGCGTGGCGATCCTGATACCGCTCGCCTTCACGCTGGGGCTGCCGCCGGAGACCGCGCTGATCATGCTCACGGCGGTCTACGCCGGCGCCATGTACGGCGGGCGTATTTCGTCGATTCTGCTCAACATTCCGGGCGACGAGCCGGCGATGATGACCTGCCTCGACGGCTATCCGATGGCGCGCAAGGGCAAGGCGGCCGAGGCGCTGGCGATCTCGGCGATCGCCTCGTTCATGGGCAGTCTGATCGCTACGATCGGGCTGATCCTGCTGGCACCGATTCTGGCACGCTTCGCGCTCACTTTCGGGCCGGCGGAGTACTTCGCACTGTTCGTGCTGGCTTTTGCCACGCTCGGCGGCATCACCGGCAAGAACCCGATGAAGACGCTGATGGCCGCCGCGATCGGGTTGATCATCGCCACCGTGGGGATCGATCTCTCTACCGGCACCCAGCGCTACACCTTCAACGTGCTGGAGCTCTACGAAGGGGTGGATTTCATCATCGCCATCGTGGGTCTGTTCGCGATCTCCGAGCTGCTGTTCTTCATCGAAGAGAAAGCGGGCCCCGGGCGCGAGATGATCAAGGTCAATCCGCTCAAGCTCAACTGGCGCGAGATCGGCTCGATCTTTCCCACCACGCTGCGAAGCGGTGTACTCGGCTTCATCGCGGGCGTGCTGCCGGGGGCCGGGGCGTCGCTGGGTAGCTTCATCACCTATACGCTTGAGAAGAAGATCGTCGGCAAGAAGGGTTACTTCGGCGAAGGGGACCCGCGCGGCGTGGCAGCCCCCGAAGCGGGTAACAACGGCGCCTCCAGCGGGGCACTGGTGCCCATGCTGACCCTCGGCGTGCCGGGTAGCGGAACCACGGCGGTGCTGCTGGCCATGCTGGTGTCGCTCAACATCACGCCGGGACCGCTGATGTTCACCCAGAACGCGGATCTGGTCTGGGGTGTGATCGCCGCACTGCTGGTGGGTAACTTCATGCTGCTGCTGTTGAACATCCCGCTGGTCGGCGTGTTCGTGAAGATCCTGTCGGTGCCGCCGATGTATCTGCTGCCGATCGTCACCATGGTGGCGTTCGTGGGGATCTACTCGATCAGCCACTCGACCTTCGATCTCTACTTCATGATCGCCTTCGGCGTGGGCGGCTACATTTTGCGCAAGCTGGAGATCCCGCTGGTGCCGGTCATCCTCGGTCTGCTGCTCGGCCCGGAGATGGAGAAGAATCTGCGTCACGCCATGCAGATCTCCGACGGCGACTGGTCGATCCTGTGGGGCAGCGGTCTCTCCATCGGTCTGTGGCTGGTGGCGATCATCGGCCTGCTGCTACCGGTCATCGTCGGGCCGATACTGCGTCGCCGCATGCAGGCGGCGAAGGCGAAAACGGAGGACTGATCTCGGCGTTGCGCCAACCCGTTCTAACGCGCCGGCGTGTGAGCCGCCCTGAAGCCCCATCTCGCGATGGGGCTTTTTCGTCGCCTGCGGGCGAGTCGTGGTGCGAGCGACCTGGCAGCGCCAAGCGTGCCTTGGCGTCCGTCGAGGTTCCCGTCCTCGAACCGTGTCGTGTCTCGCTATTGCCCCGCGCCGATCGCGCTGATATAGTGCGCGCCTCGTTCGGCAAGGTGTTGATGACACTGGTTTTGCCGCAACGGTGATGTCATCGGCATCGCGTACTATGGTGGCCCTTACCGGTCCTCCCGCAACGCTAGACCGCAAACCCCGCCAGGCCCGGAAGGGAGCAACGGTAGTGGTGGACGCGTGTGCCGGGATGTGGCTGGTCGGGGCCGCCTCCATTTGTACCCGCCTGATCGTTCGCCCCCTCATGTTTTTGCCGGATCGCCCTCGGTCCCGACACGCTCGTTCGTGGCGAATTCTCGTCCGTGAACGGCGCACCTTCGACGTGGATCTTCGCCAATGACGTAAACCTTCGCCGATAGTGGTGGTGTCGCGTCGACGATCACGACGCTGGCGAATATCTCTTCTGCGGTTGCGAGCGTCACGCCCCGACGCCGTCTCGTCACTCGATCGACGAGCCTGCTAGAATGGCGCCTTCTTCATCGACGTCTCACCCGGCGGTTGGCCCCAGACGCCAGTTCCCCGGCGAGCGTTATCGTACGCCAAGCCGCGAGTCCCCACGCGAGGAGCGCCCAAGCGCATGAGTTATCAGGTTCTGGCCCGCAAATGGCGACCACGCACCTTCCATGAACTGGTCGGCCAGGAGCATGTCAGCCGGGCGCTGGTTAACGCGCTCGATCAGGAGCGGCTCCATCATGCCTACCTCTTTACCGGCACTCGCGGGGTGGGCAAGACGACCCTGGCGCGCATTCTCTCCAAATGCCTCAACTGCGAGCAGGGCGTTACCTCGCGCCCCTGCGGCACCTGCCAGACCTGCGTGGACATCGACAATGGCCGCTTCGTCGATCTGATCGAAGTGGATGCCGCCTCGCGCACCAAGGTCGAAGACACGCGAGAGCTGCTCGACAATGTGCAGTACGCGCCGACCCAGGGGCGCTACAAGGTGTACCTCATCGATGAGGTGCACATGCTCTCGACCCACAGTTTCAACGCCTTGTTGAAGACGCTCGAGGAGCCGCCGCCCCACGTCAAATTCCTGCTCGCGACCACCGACCCGCAGAAGCTGCCGGTCACGGTGCTGTCGCGCTGTCTGCAGTTCACGCTCAAGAACATGGCGCCGGAGCGGGTGGTCGAGCATCTGACGCGGGTTCTCGAGGCCGAGCAGGTCGCCTTCGATCCCCAGGCGCTTTGGCTGCTGGGCAAGGCGGCAGACGGCTCGATGCGCGATGCGATGAGCCTGACCGACCAGGCGATCGCCTTCGGGCAGGGGGAGATCCGGCGCGAGGACGTCGCCGCGATGCTGGGTACGCTGGATCACGCCCATCTCATCGCGCTGGCCGAGGCGCTGGCCGAGGTCGACGCCGAACGGCTGCTCGCCGAGGTGGCATCACTGGCCGAGCAGGGGCCGGACTTCGCCGGCATTCTGGATGAGATCGCCGGGCTCATGCACCGTCTCGCGATCGCGCAGATGGTGCCGGGGGCGCTCGACAACGGCCACGGCGATCGCGACCAGCTTCTGGCGCTCGCCGGGCGATTCACCGCCGAAGACGTCCAGCTGTACTATCAGATCGCGCTGCAGGGCCGGGCGGATATGGATAGCGCGCCGGATACGCGCACCGCGCTCGAGATGTCGCTGCTGCGAATGCTCGCGTTCCGCCCGCAGGGTGTGCCCACACCGCCGCAGACCGAGCTGCCGCTTCGCGGCCGGTCCGACCGGGCCGAGCCGACTGCCACGCCTTCTGCATCGGCCGCCGCCGAGGTCGAAAGCCCGGCGCCGGTGGCCGCAGGCGTCGGCACCCAGAGCGAGACGGCGGATGAGGCGCCGCCCTGGGCGACCCCGGAGGCGGTGCCGGAACCCGACCCCGAGGCTACGCTCGAGCCGACCAGCGCTCCCTCAACGTCGCAGTCAAATAGTACGTCGCCATCGAGCGGTACGTCGCCGTCGAACAGTACGCCCAGGCCCGATTCGCCGGCGGCCACGGTCGACGGCGGTCACTCTCCCGACGACGCGCCGCCCTGGCAGGTCGATGCCGAATCGTCCGCGTCCGGTCAGCCGACATCGCCCGCTGCCGGTCCTGCCACCGTACCGCGCGAGACGCTCGACGATACCGCGGGCGCCGCGCCAGCTGCCGCAGCCCGTGACCCGGCGTCATCGAGCTCGGCTGGGGGAGCAGCCGATGAGGTCTCGGCAGTCGCCCCCGCCGAGACCTTCGATTCCGCTATCGAAGCCGGCGCGGATGCCGCCCACGACGGCCACGTCGGTGAAGCCGTCAGTGACGAGAGCGAAAATCGTGATGCCGGCGGCGACGAGAGCGACGACGACAGCGCCAGCCTGGAAGCCGCCGCGGCATTCGAATCCTGGTCGGCCCAGGCCGCCAGTGACACCGGCGCGGCCGCAGGCGATGCCTTTGCCTGGGAAGGCGGGAGCCTCGATGAGCCCCCCGGCGGCGGTGATGGCCAGGATGTCGACGCGCCGCGCGATACGCCTGCAGGCACGGCCGAGACGCGAGCGCCGTCAGCGTCCGTCGGCGTCGATGCGCGACTGACTCACGAGGTCTGGCTCGCTCAGTTCGATACGCTCGAGATCGGCGGTCTGACGCGTAATCTCGCGGCCAACTGTGTGGTCGCCGAAGACGACGGTCGAACGCTCCGGCTGATGCTCGACCCGGGCCAGTCGGCGATGCTCTCGGAGACGCACGAAGCGCGTATCAAGCAGGCGGTGGCGACGCTCGGCTATCCCCGCGATCTGCAGATCGACGTCACGCCGCTGGACGGCACTCGGGAGACGGCCAGACTTCAGCGCGAGCGTCGGGCGAGAGAGCGCCACGCGCGAGCCGTTGAAGCGCTGCGCGACGACCCTCATGTACAGGAGCTGGAGGCGCGCTTCGGTGCCCGGCTGCTGGAGGAGAGCGTCAGCGCCAACGACAGCCGCACGGACCGCGCCGGCTGATCGATTCCACAGGCTTTTGATGCACTACCACGCCGGCTTTCGACGCTCGTTCACGCTGGTTTTTGATGCTCTATTTCGGCGGCGCGATGGCGTCGCCCTCATCCGTACCGATTCGAGGAGATCGCAATGTTCAAAGGTGGCATGGGCAACCTGATGAAGCAGGCTCAGGAAATGCAGGAGAAGATGCAGAAGGTTCAAGAAGAGATCGCCGAGATGGAAGTGGACGGCGAAGCCGGTGCCGGCATGATCAAGGTGACCATGAACGGCCGTCACGACCTGACCCGTGTCGACATCGATCCTTCCGTAATGCAGGAAGACAAGGAGCTGCTCGAGGATCTGCTGGCCGCGGCGGTCAACGACGCCTCGCGCAAGATCGAGGCGCAGTCGAAGTCGCGCATGGAAGAGGCGTCCTCCGGCATGAACCTGCCGCCGGGCATGAAGATGCCGTTCTGATGAGTTTTTCCCCGCTCGTCGACCAGCTTCTCGAGACGCTGCGCGTCCTTCCGGGCGTCGGGCCCAAGACCGCACAGCGTATGGCGCTGCATCTGCTGGAGCGCGATCGCAACGGCGGTCGACGGCTGGCCGAGACGCTGGTCACTGCCATCGAGCAGGTCGGCTACTGCGAGCGCTGCCGCACCCTGACCGAAGAAACGGTGTGCGGCGTCTGTCGGGACGCGCGTCGCGACGCGGGCTCGCTGTGCATCGTCGAGTCGCCCGCGGACATGCTGGCGATCGAACAGGCCGGTGGCTTTCGCGGGCTCTACTTCGTGCTCCATGGCCACCTCTCGCCGCTCGACGGCATCGGCCCCGACGACATCGGGCTCGATCAGCTCGAGACGCGGCTGGCCGACGAACCGGTGACGGAGGTCATTCTCGCGACCAACCCCACGGTCGAAGGGGAGGCGACGGCGCACTACATCGCCGAACATCTCGCCGATCGTAACGCCAATGTCTCGCGCCTGGCCTATGGCGTGCCGATGGGCGGCGAGCTCGAGTACGTCGATGGCGGCACGCTGACCCGCGCGTTTCAGGGGCGCCAGCCCTTCGTCCGTGAGTGACGCCACTTTGGCGCCGAATCCCTTTCCGCCATTGCCAACCCCGTTGGCCCAGGAACCGAATGACAGTCGATTACGCCCTTCAGTGGGTCGATGATGCCGAGACGCTGGCCGCGGCGGCCGCCGCGCTCGTGGATGCCGATATCGTCGCAGTGGATACCGAATTCTTCCGCGAGACCAGTTTCTACCCGGTGCCGGCACTGATTCAGCTCACCGCAGGGGAGACCGTCTATCTCGTCGATCCGCAAGCGGTCGAGGCCGATGACGGCATGCGCCGGCTGCTCTCCAGCGGTCCGCTCAAGCTGATCCACGCCTGCAGCGAAGACCTCGAGGTGCTCACCCTGTGGTCCGGCGTCGAACTTTCGCCGATGGTGGATACCCAGATCGCCGAATCGCTGCTCGGGACCGATACGGCCATCGGCTATCGTCGCCTGGTGCAGGCGCGCTGTGGTGTCGATATCCCCAAGGAAGAGACCCGCTCCAACTGGCTGGATCGTCCGCTGTCGGGTGCACAGCTCGACTACGCGGCGCTGGACGTGGTCTTTCTGCGCGCGATCTGGAATCAGCAGCGCGAGTCGCTGGCCGAACTCGATCGGCTGGACTGGCTCGCCGAGGAGTGCGCCACCATCAGCGGTGCGCGCGAGGCGGCAGTGCCCGAGCGCTGGTACCTGCGCCACCGTCAGCTCTGGCGGCTCTCCCCGCGGCAGATCGAGGCGTATCGCCGGCTCGCTGCCTGGCGCGAGCGCGAGGTGCGTCGGCGCGACACGCCGCGGGGCTGGCTCGCCAAGGACGGCGTGCTTTTCGCCGTGGCCGAGGCGATGCCCAAGAATCGTTACGAGCTCGCCGAGGTGGAAGGGATGACGCCATCGCTGGTGAAGCGCGAGGGCGATGTTTTGCTCGAGCGGGTCAAGGCTGCCCATCAGTGCGACGAGAGCGAACTGCCGCCCGCGGTACCGGTACCGACGACGCCAGCGTTCAAGCGACGCATGAAAGCGCTCAAGCAGGTGGTCAACGACGAGGCGCAGTCGCTCGGCCTGGCACCGGAGCGCTTGGCCAATCGCGCGGAGATGGAAGCGCTCACCAGCGCTCATCTCACCGGCGAGGCGCTGCCGCTACCCGGCGGCTGGCGAGGGATGCGTCTCGCCGAGCGCTGGCGCGCGGCGCTGGCGGAAGTGGAGGCCGACGCATGAGCGCGACACCGCATTTGATCTGCGAAGTGATGAAGAGCTCGCGCGTCGACGAGATGTATCTCTATCTCGACAAGACGCGGGGCATGGAGCCGGTGCCGGAGGCGTTACGCGAGCGCTTCGGCAGGCCTCAGCCGGTCATGACGCTACTGCTCAGAGCCGAGCGGCCGCTGGCGCGGGTGGACGTCGCCAAGGTGATCGAGTCGATCCGCCGGCAGGGCTTCTATCTGCAGATGCCGCCGGCCAAGGAACCGTATCTACTGGATCTTTTCACACCGCGTGATGATGCCTGATCGAATGTCCTCTCACCTTCTTGCCGCCGAGGAAGATGTCCGTCATGCGTGAGCGATTCTGGGAGCGCTTCGCTCTCGAGGAGCTGACTCAGCCGGAGTGGGAAGCACTCTGCGACGGCTGTGGCAAATGCTGTCTGGTCAAGATGGAAGATCCCGACAGCGGTGACGTGGCGACGCTCAACGTCGCCTGCCGCCTGCTGGATACCGATACGTGCCGCTGCAGCGACTACGCCAATCGCTTCGCCAAGGTGCCGGAGTGTACTCAGCTCGGGCTGCACAACCTGGAGAGTTTCCGCTGGCTGCCGCACAGCTGCGCCTATCGCCGCCTTTCGGAGGGGCGCAAGCTTGCGAGCTGGCATCCGCTTCGGCGAGGCGATGCGGTGCGAATGCACGAGCGCGGCATGAGCGTACGCCATTTCGCGGTGAGCGAGACCGACGTCGACGAGGCGGACTGGGAGTCGCACATCATCGACATCATTCCTCTCGACGATCGCTAGCCGGGCGAGCCCGGCAGCGTGTATGCGAGGCACGACGCCCATCAGCGCCAGCGCCGCCTACGACCCGCACTGGCAGCAAGCCTGCCTCTCCATCCGCCCCGATCGTCACTCTCTGACCGGGGCGTCATCCGACACCTGACTCGTCTGACGCCCCCTCGACGCCCAGCGCCCATAGGATGAACGCATCCTGGCGTGCGTTGTCTCGCCACGCCTTGAATCGCCCGGAAGCGCCGCCATGTCCTGCCGCCATATCGGTGCGCAGAAGCACCGGGCCGCGGGCGCTGGCGAGCTCGGTCAGCCGCGCGTAGAGCTTCGCCGGTTCCCAGTAGGGCACGCGCGAGTCGTGCCAGCTTCCCTGCAGCAGCACGCTGGGATAGGGCTGTACGGTGAGGTTGTCCAGCGGCGAGTAGTCGCGAATCCGGCCGCGTACGGCCGGGTCGATCGGGTTGCCCCACTCGGTGTACTCGGCGGTGGTGAGCGGCAGGTCCGGATTCTCCATGGTCCGCAGTACATCGACGAAGGGGACGTCGAGCACCGCGGCGCAGAACGCCTCCGGCTCGAGGTTGAGACTCGCCCCCACCAGCAGGCCGCCGGCGCTGGCGCCATAGGCGGCGACTCGTTCGGGATCGGTCAGCCCCTCGTCGACCAGCGCATGGCGAGCGGCGAGAAAGTCGCGAAAGCTGTTCGCCTTGTGCTCGAGCTTGCCGGCGAGATACCAGGGTTCGCCGCGATCGCCGCCGCCACGCACGTGGGCCACGGCGAACGCGATACCACGCGCCAGCAGCTCCAGCCGTGCCACGGAAAACCACGGCTCGAGCACCTCGCCATAGGCGCCGTAGCCGTAGAGCAGCGTCGGCATCGGGGCGCTGCCGAGAAGATCGGCGCGGGCGACCACGGAAACGGGAATGCGCTCGCCGTCGTGGCCGGTGGCCCAGAGCCGCCGGCAGACCAAATCCGCCGGGGTGAGGTCGCCGTGGAGCGGCTGCTCCTTGAGCAGGCGCTGCTTGCCGGTGTCGAGATCGTGCTCCATCCAGCGGACAGGCAGGGTGAACGACTCCTCGCGCAGGTGCAGTCGGCGTTCGTCGAAGTTCGGCGTGTCGCCGAGTTCCAGACTGCACGGCGCTTCGGGCAGGGGCAGTCGATAGCCCGGCAGGCCCGGCTCCTGATTCCCGGACGCGGCGGTATCGACCTCGGCGTCCGGCGTCGCCGACAGTTCGATCGCCCGCAGATGGACCTGGGCTTCTAAGTGGTCGCGTTCGGTGAGCACCAGCCCCCAGCTGAAGGCATCGACGCCTTCGAGCGTCACGTTCTCGCGATGCGCCACGAACGCTGACCACTGCCCCGGGTCGGCAACCGGGGCGGTATCCAGGCGAAAGTGCGCACCGTCGCGGTTATGCAGTACGTAGAAGGTGTCGCCGCGATGATCGAGCGCATACTCGACGCCGTTCTCGCGGGCGCGAACGCATCTCGGCTTCGTCTCCGGTCGATCCGCCGGCAGCAGATAGCACTCCGACGTCTCCTTGGAGGCCGTCTCCAGCACGATCCACGCTTTCGAGCGGGTCTTGTCGAAGCTGACCCAGAACTCGACGTCACTCTCCTCGAAGATCTTCTCGCAGCGATCGTCGTCCGGGCTCAGCCGCCAGATCGTCGACGGGCGCTGCGTCGCGTCGTAGCGCGTGAACAACAGGGTGCGGTTGTCTTCGGCCCACAGAAGCTCCGGCCCCAGGCGGCGGCGCAGCCGCTTCGGCTCGCCGTCCGGCAGGCGTTTCAGGTAGAGGTCGAAGAACTCGTTGCCGCTGACGTCCTCGGTCCAGGCGAGCCACGCTTCGTCGGGCGAGATCGCCATGTCGCCGAGCTCGAGAAAGTCGTGGGCGTTCGCGCGCGCCTCCAGATCGAGCAGCAGTTCCGGCTCGGCACCGGGCGTGAGCGCCTGGCGCCACCACAGCGGATAGTCGGCGTCGCTTTCGGTTTCGCTCCAGTAGCGATAGTGCTTGAGCGCCACGGGCAGGCCGACGACGGCAAGCTCGCGTCGCGCCAGATGGCCTTGGTAGAGCGACTCCTCGAGGGCGAGCAGCGGCGAGAAGAAGCGATCGCTCTCGCCGTTGGCGGCCTCGAGAAAGGCTCTGACCTGCGGGTCGTCGCGGGATTCCAGCCAGTGCCAGTCCGGATCGTCGTGGCGGCGAAAGCGCACGACGGGGAGACCTTCGCTGGCGTTGTCAGCGGCGTCGGAAGACGAGGAGGTGCGAGACATGAGAAACGTCGTATCCAGAGTCGAGCGTGGTGTCCAAAGCGTGCGATGTTCGAAAGCGCGTCGTCTACCGCGCCGTGGAAACGACCGGCATATCGCGACGGTCAGCCCTGCGCGACGGCGCCGGGCGCGACTCGGGTAGCGCCCCGTGTCGCGGCGTCGAGCCCGCGCATGGCGCACCGTCCGGCGGCTGTGCTTTACGAACGTGGAGTGTACCATGTCGAAAATCGTCCGATTCGAGAGTCATCGTCATGCTGTTTTCCGATTCCCTTCCCCAGCTCTGGCTGACCTATGCTGGCCTGTCATTGATCGTTCTGGTCACGGGTTATCTAGGCATTCGCGCGCTGCCACCGCTACCGCGGCTGATGCTCCTCGGTCTCGTCGCGGGATGCCTGTGGATGGTGGCGCCCTTTACGCTGCCGCTGCTCGAGCCGGATCAGACCTACTCCGGGCTGGCGCCGGCGATCGTGGTACTCGCGATAGGTGTCCTTCAGCACGACGGCGGACAGGTCGCGGGGGCGCTGCCCCTGCTGCTGCTCGGGGCGGCCGTGGGGGCCGGTCTGGGACTGCTCGCCTGGCGTCAGCTGCGTCGCCGGGGCGATGACGACGAGTCCGGTGGCCGGAGCGGTGACAAACGGGCATCGGCACGCGGGGCGCAGGATGGCGCTGCGTCGCGACGAACCCAGACTCACCGTCGTGCGGGTGGGCGTCGCGAGCCCACGGTCGGTTGACGACGAGCGGCATCGAGGGCGATCCCGCGCCGGCACGATCGGATCGGCACGGCGGGGCGTGAGCAGCGGCTGAACAGTGGCAACGACGAGCGGGAGATGGCGAACGTATGCGCGCGCTGAAGTTTTGGGGAGTGCTGGCACTGCTGGCCATGGTGAGCGCGACGATTAGTGGCGTGGCCATGGGGCAGCGAGCGGACTCGGCAATGACGCCGTACGCGCCGGACGTCCGCATGGTGGTGGACGTCTCCGGCAGCATGAAACAGAACGACCCGCAGAACCTGCGTGCCAATGCGCTGGGTTTCGCCGCCGCGCTGCTGCCGTCGAGTGCCACCAGTTCCGTCTGGACCTTCGGCACGACCGTCGACAACCCGCTTCGCACCGGGGCGGTCGACGCCAGCTGGCGCGAACTCGCCAATCGACTCGCCCCGCAGCTCACCGACTATCAACAGTTCACCGATATCGAGCGGGCGCTGCGACGTGTCGCCGACGGGGATGTCGCCTCTTCGAGTCGCGCGGCGATCGAGCGTAACCGGCATCTCATTCTGCTGACCGACGGCATGGTCGACCTGCCGGCGACCGGCAGCGACAAGACGCGCCAGGACACCGCCTCGCGGCAGCGAATCCTCCAGGAGCTCGCTCCGCGGCTCGCGCGTGACGGTATCGTGGTGCATACCATTGGCCTCTCCGACAACGTCGACCGCGCCCTGCTCGAACAGACGGCGCAGCGGACCGACGGGCTGGCAGCGGTGGCGCGAACGCCCGAAGCACTGCTGCGGGCCTTTCTCGACGTGCTCGACCGAATACTGCCCGGCGATCGCGTTCCCCTCGACGCGGATCAGCGCTTCGCCATCGACGACGACATCGATCAGTTCAATGCGCTGCTGTTCCACGCGCCCGAGCAGGCGCCGCCGGTGCTGATCGGCCCGAACGGCGAGCGCTACTCCCGCGAGAGCCACCCGGGTCAGGTCGAGTGGTTGAGCAACGATCGCTATGACCTGATTCGTGTCCCCGAGCCCGCCGCCGGCGAATGGCGCGTCGACGGCGAGATCGGCGAAGACAGTCGGATCGGCATCCAGGCCGGCATCGCGCTGCGCAGCAACGATCTGCCCGCGACTCTCTATCAGAATCTCGCGACACCGCTCACGGTCTGGCTGGAGGAGGAGGGCGAAGCGCTGCACGGCGAGGCACTACCGCCGGGCCTTCGCGTACGCGCCGAGCTACGCGATCTCGACGGTAACGTGCTATCGCAGGTCACGCTGGCGCCGGCATCGGATTCGCCTGACGCCTCATCGACGCGCGCGCCGGGTCGCTTTCAAGGTGAACTCACCGGCATCGAGGCGCTCGGCAATGCGCGGCTGGCCGTGATCGCCGAGAGCGAGCGGCTCACGCGTGAGCGGGTGCAGGCGGTCAACGTCGTTGCGGCGCTCGAGGCGCACCTCAGCGATGACGGCCGACGCATCGTGGTTCGTGCCAATCATCCCGATCTCGATACCCGCAACACCGAGCTGAGCGCGGTACTCACCGGTCAGACGCTCGACGTGCGCCAGTCCGGTGAGCGCGAGTGGACCATCGCGGTGCCCGAAACCGACCCGAGTGCGTCGCTGCCGGTCACGATCACCGCCGAGGCTCGGCTCGAGGGCCGTCAGCTGCGCTTCGAGCTGCCGGTTGTGCGTCTTAATCCCGATGCGGCGGTCGGTCTTAGCGGCGCCGATGCCGCTCGCGGTGTGCAGAGCGATGCCCGCGTCGAAGACGACACGCAGAGGGCAAAGGAGGGGGTGGTGTTCGATTTCAGCGACGGCATGACCCCGGCGCAGATGCTCGAGTACGCCAAGGTTCGGGCCAGGCAGGGGTGGGCGCTGGCCAAGCCCTATGTCGACGACTACGTCATTCCTTACGCGCAGCGACCCGTTACCTGGCTTGTGATCGCGCTCGTCCTGCTGCTGGTACTGCTGTGGCGTGCGAGCGCCGCGGCCAAGCGTCGCCGCCGGCGAGTACGCCGGGCGGAGCCGTCGCTCGGAGAGGGTTCGCAGGTCGAGTGAAGTGGATGAGGCAACACGCATCTACAACCTTGGTGGCAGCGCTGGGGCGCCATGATCCTGTTATAACGGACTGAATTTCATCGAATCCAGGAGATCCCATGGGGCAGCGATTCAGCGAGGCGGGAAAGAAGACAGACCCTATGGGTGGCGCCGAGCAGGACGTGCGACGCGCTGACGGCATCGAGTCGGGGCCGGCGCTGACGGGGCTCGACGCCTTCGAATCGATCGACGATATCATCGCCGACGCCTGCCGACGTTTCGCCGACAAGCCGGCCTTCAGCTGCCTTGGGCACACCCTTCGCTATCGGGATGTCGATCGCCTCGCCGATCGTTTCGCCGCCTGGATTCAGCACGAAACCGACCTCCAACCCGGCGACCGGATCGCCATTCAGCTGCCCAACGTGCTGCAGTTTCCGGTAGCGGTGTTCGGCGCGCTGCGTGCGGGTCTGGTCATCGTCAATACCAACCCGCTCTACACCGAGCGCGAAATGCGCCACCAGTTCAAGGACGCCGGCGTCACTGCCGTCGTGGTGCTGGCCAACATGGCGCACAAGCTGGAAAAGGTGCTCGACCAGACCGACATTCGCCACGTCTACGTCACCGACATGGGCGATCTGCATCCTTGGCCCAAGCGTACGCTGATCAACACCGTGGTGCGCCGGGTCAAGAAGCTCGTGCCCGCCTATTCGCTTCCCCAGGCCACGCCGCTGCGCCAGGCACTGGCAAGGGGCGCCGGCAAGCGTGTCAATGTCGCCGCCGGACGTGGCGACGACGTGGCGGCGCTGCAGTACACCGGGGGGACCACGGGTGTGGCCAAGGGTGCGATGCTCACGCACCGTAACCTGATCGCCAACATGCTCCAGACCCAGCAGCTGCTCGGGAAGACGTTGCGCGAGGGGACGGAAACGATCATCGCGCCGCTGCCGTGCTATCACATCTATACCTTCACGGTGAACTGTCTGTTCGCCATGACCACCGGCCAGCACAACGTGCTGATACCCAACCCGCGGGATATCGCGGATTTCGTCAAGACGCTCTCACGCACGCCGTTTTCGGTCTTCGTCGGCCTCAACACGCTGTTCAACGCGCTGTGTCAGCGGGACGACTTCAAGGCGCTGGACTTCTCCGGGCTCAAGCTGACCATCTCCGGCGGCATGGCGCTGACGCCGACTGCGGCCAAGCGCTGGCAGGAGACCACCGGCTGCGGCATCGTCGAAGGCTATGGGCTCACGGAGACATCGCCGATCGCCCTGGTGAATCCGCCAGCGGCGCCTCGAATCGGCACCATCGGTCGCCCAGTGGCGGGCACCGAGATTCGCGTGGTGGACGATGCCGGCGTGTCGGTGGCGGCCGGCGACAGCGGCGAACTCTGCATACGCGGGCCGCAGGTGATGAAGGGCTACTGGCAGCGTCCGGCGGACACCGCGGCCATGCTCGACGCCGACGGTTGGTTGCGCACCGGTGACATGGCCCGGATCGAACCCGACGGCTACGTCAAGATCGTCGATCGCAAGAAGGACATGATTCTGGTCTCGGGGTTCAACGTCTATCCCAACGAGATCGAAGAGGTCGTGGCGGGGCACCCTGACGTACTCGAGGCGGCGGCCGTCGGCGTGCCCGACGAGGACGCCGGCGAGGCGATCAAGCTTTTCGTGGTACCGCGCAACGAGGGGCTCGATCCTCAGGCGCTGCGCCAGTGGTGCAAGCAGGAGTTGACGGGCTACAAGGTGCCGAAGTTCGTCGAACTGCGTGACGAATTGCCCAAGAGCAACGTGGGCAAGGTGCTACGCCGGGAGCTACGGGATCAAAGACCCGCCACCGACGCGACGTCGACGAACGTGAGTTGAACGCGGCTGACGGCTACAATGGTGGGTTCGTTGCCATCACGGCAGCGGCCTAGCCGACTTACCCGCCGACGCCGAGGGACTTTTGAGCGCTACTGCCTCCCACGCTTCTCAGCAAGCCCAGTCTCTGAAAGCCTTGAACGATCTCGAGCGACAGCTCGAGACGTGTCTTCTTCGCGACGCCGCCGAGCAGCGTCGTCGCCTGTCGCGACTCGCGCGGCGGGCGAAAGAGGGCAAGCCGATCGACCGCTCGCTGGCGGAGATCGGCAAGCGTCTGAGTGCGTCGCGCCAGACGGTAGAGCGCCGTGCCCAGCAGCCGCTGACGCTCAACTACCCCGAATCGCTACCCGTCGCGGCCAAGCGCGAGACGCTGCTCGAAGCGCTCGGTGAGCATCAGGTCGTGGTCGTGGCCGGGGAGACGGGCTCCGGGAAGACGACCCAGCTGCCCAAGCTCTGCCTTGAGCTGGGGTTGGGCCGGCGTGGCATGATCGGTCATACCCAGCCGCGTCGGCTGGCGGCACGCTCGGTGGCGGCGCGGGTGGCCGAGGAACTCGAGGTGAATCTCGGCGAGCAGGTCGGCTATCAGGTTCGCTTCACCGACCAGACAGGCGATAACACGCTGGTCAAACTGATGACCGACGGCATCCTGCTGGCGGAAACCCAGCACGACCCGGACCTCATGCGCTACGAGGCGATCATCATCGACGAGGCCCACGAGCGCAGTCTCAACATCGACTTTCTCCTCGGCTATCTCAAACGGCTGACGTCACGCCGCCCCGATCTCAAGGTCATCATCACTTCGGCGACCATCGATGTAGAGCGCTTCTCCCAACACTTCGCCATCGAGAAGGATGGCGAGCGTCGGCCGGCACCGGTGGTCGAGGTCTCCGGCCGTGCCTATCCAGTAGAAGTGCGCTACCGGCCCTTGGTGCGCGAATCTCGCGAGGAGGAAGATCTCTCGCTGCAGGAAGGCATCGTCGCGGCGGTGGAGGAGATCGAGCAGATCGAGCGCGAGAACCGCTGGTACAGTGGCCCCCGCGACATTCTGGTGTTCCTGCCCGGCGAGCGGGAGATTCGCGAAACCGCGGACATACTGCGCCGGGCCGATCTCAAGAGTACCGAAATCCTGCCGCTCTATGCGCGGCTCTCCAACGCCGAGCAGAACCGGGTGTTCCAGTCCCACGCTGGCCGGCGGATCGTGCTGTCGACCAACGTCGCCGAGACCTCGCTGACGGTGCCGGGCATTCGCTACGTGATCGACCCGGGGCTGGTGCGCATGAGCCGCTACAGCTTTCGCGCCAAGGTTCAGCGGCTGCCGATCGAACCGGTGAGCCAGGCGAGTGCCGAGCAGCGCAAGGGGCGCTGCGGACGTGTCGCCGAAGGACTCTGCATTCGCCTCTACAGCGAGGACGATTTTCTCTCGCGTCCCGAATTCACTGAACCCGAGATTCAGCGAACCAATCTGGCTTCGGTCATTCTCTCGATGCTCTCGCTCAAGCTCGGCGACGTGCTCGACTTTCCCTTCGTCGATGCGCCGGACCCCCGCTTCGTGAAGGACGGCTACCGGCTGCTGTTCGAACTCGGTGCCGTGGACGCCGGTGAGCACATCAGCGAGACGGGGCGTCGTCTGGCACGGCTGCCGATCGACCCGAGGCTCGCCCGCATGGTACTGGCCGGCGAGCAGTTCGGCTGCGTGCGCGAAGCGCTGATCGTGGTCAGCGCGCTGTCGATCCAGGACCCGCGGGAGCGCCCGGCGGAGAAGCGCCAGGCCGCCGATCAGAAGCATCGCGAGTGGGACGACCCCAACTCCGACTTCGTCGCCTGGCTCAACCTCTGGCAGGGATTCGAAAACGCCCGCGAGGCCCACTCGAGCAGCCAGCTCAGACGCTGGTGCCGCGATCGCTATCTGAATTACCTGCGGCTGCGCGAATGGCACGACACCTACCGCCAGCTACGCAAGCTGTGTCAGGAGATGCAGCTCGAGTTCACCAGCGCCATGCGCGCCCCCGAGGACGAGGAGAGCCAGCCTCGGGTGGACGCCGAGCGTCTGCATCAGGCGCTGCTTTCCGGGCTGCTTTCCAACCTCGGGCAGCTGCAGCCGGAGAGCCGCGAGTTTCTCGGCGCACGCAATCGGCGCTTTCTGATTCACCCGTCATCGGGGCTCTCGAAGAAGCCGCCGAAGTGGGTAATGGCCGGCGAGCTGGTCGAGACCAGCCGCCTGTACGGTCGCGACTGCGCTCGCATCAAGCCCGAGTGGATCGAGCCGCAGGCCGAGCATCTGATCAAGAAGAGCTACAGCGACCCGCACTGGGAGCGCAAGCGGGCGCAGGTGGTCGCGCTCGAGCAGGTGACGCTGTTCGGGCTGCCGATCGTCACCGGCCGTCGGGTGGACTATTCGAAGGTCGCGCCGATCGAGTCCCGGGAGCTCTTCATTCGTCGGGCGCTGGTCGAGGGCGACTATCAGACGAAGGCCGACTTCTTCACTCACAATCAGGCGATGCTGGCGTCGGTCGAAGATCTTGAGGATCGGGCACGCAAGCGCGACATCCTGGTCGACGACGACACACTCTTCGCCTTCTACGACGAGCGACTGCCGGCGGAGATCACTGGTGGCAAGAGCTTCGAGAGGTGGCGCCACCAGATCGAGCTCGAGGAACCGAATCGGCTCAAGCTCGACCGCGAGACGCTGATGGCGCGTCAGGCGGACGACGTGAGTGTCGAGCAGTATCCGGACGAACTCGTCTTCAACGGCGTGCGCTATCCGCTGAGCTACCACTTCGCGCCGGGGGCGAGCGACGACGGCGTGACGCTGACGGTGCCGGCGGTCATGCTCGCACAGCTCTCGCCGGGGCGACTCTCCTGGCTGGTGCCGGGCCTGCTCAGAGAAAAATGCATCGCGCTGCTCAAGGCGCTGCCCAAACAGGTCCGCCGCCAGGTGGTGCCGATTCCCGACTGGGTGGATGCGGCGCTGGCGACACTGACGCCGGACGAGCGCTCGGTCGAAGAGGCGCTGGGCGAGTTTCTCCGGCGCAAGACCGGCATTCGACTCGAGGCGACCGACTGGCGCCTCGAGCAGCTGGAACCGCATCTGCACATGAACCTGCGCGTCGTCGATCACGAGGGCAAGCGCCTTGGCGAGGGGCGCGATCTCGATGCGCTGCGGGAGCGCTTCGTCGACGCCGCGGCCGCCGGCGCTCGCGCCATGGCCGAGGAGCAGACGACGAGTGCCCAGACGCTCGACGATCTGCCGGAGACGGCGCTGCCCGATTCCAGCACGACCACGCAGGCGGGCATTCAGGTCGAGGTCTTCCCGGCGCTGGTGTTCGACGACGACGATCTGCGCGTGGCCTGGTTCGATCACGCCGAGCGTGCCGCGATGGCGCATCGCGACGGCCTCGTGCGACTGGCGCGACGGCGTCTGGCCACCGTGGTGACGACCATCGAGCGAGAGCTGCCGCAGCTCAAGGCATGCACGCTGCTGTTCGCCAAGGTGGGGTCGCGGGATCAGCTTGCCCGCGACGTCATCGATACCTGTCTCGCGCAGACCGTTGCCGCCGATCCGATGCCGCGCTCACGCGAGGCGTTCGAGGCGCGCGTGTCGGCATGGCGCGGGGATCTGGTGCCTTACGCCGAGACGCTGCTGGAGACGCTGAAACCGGCACTGGAAGGTCATCTCGCTGTCACCAAGGCGTTGAAGGGCAACGTCGGCTTTGCGCTGGCGCTGACCTACGGCGATCTCAAGGCGCAGATGCAGCGACTGGTCCATCCCGGTTTCGTGCGCGAGGCGGGCGAATGGCTCGCGCAGTATCCACGCTACATGCAGGCCGCCGAGATTCGCCTCGAGAAAGCACCACGGGAGCTGCGTCGTGATCAGCTCGCGATGCAGCAGGTCCAGGCGTGGGAGGCGAGGCTCGATGCGCGGCGACAGGCGACGGAGCGCGATGGCATTCCGGAGCGGGCGCTGATCGAGTTCGGCTGGTGGCTGCAGGAGTGGCGCGTATCGCTGTTCGCCCAGCAGCTCGGCACGCTGGAAACGGTGTCGGAGAAGCGCCTCGCCAAACGCTGGCTGGAGATCACGGGGCAGAAGGTTTGAGCGAGTGGCTCGGGATTCATCGCGCATCCGCCCGGATTCGCGGTTCGTAAAGAACGTAAGGGCGGCGGTGGCCGCTTCAAGGAGTTGTTCATGACGCAGGCCGTCATCACCGGCACCGGTCTCTACACGCCGCCGGACGCCATCGACAACGCGGCGCTGGTCGCGAGTTTCAATACTTGGGTCGACGCCGAGAATGCGCGGCATACCGAGGCCATAGAGGCCGGCGAGCGCGAGGCGCTGGCGCACTCGAGTGAGGCGTTCATCGTCAAGGCTTCCGGCATCGAGAGTCGCTACGTGATGAATGCGGCGGGTATTCTCGACCCCGAGCGCATGCGGCCCTATCTCGCCGAGCGCGATAACGACGCGCCCTCGATCCAGGCCGAGATGGGGCAGGCGGCGGCCGAAGAGGCGCTGACGGCGGCGGGCATCGAGGCAAGCGGTATCGATCTGATCATCGTGGCGTGTTCGAACCTGCAGCGGCCCTATCCCGCCGTGGCGGTAGAGCTGCAGGCGCTGCTCGGGGCAGGCGGTTACGCCTTCGACATGAACGTTGCCTGCTCCAGCGCCACCTTCGCCATCGACATGGCGACCAACGCCATCCGCGCCGGCAGCCTGGAGCGCGTGCTGGTGGTCAGTCCCGAGATCTGCTCGGCGCACCTCAACTTCCGCGATCGTGACAGCCACTTCATCTTCGGTGATGCCTGCACGGCGGTGGTGCTCGAGGCCGATCATCTGGCGCGGGAGCGTGAACACTTCACGGTGTTGGGGGCGCGACTGACGACGCGGTTCTCGAACGCGATCCGCAACAATTTCGGTTTTCTCGATCGCCTGGCGGATACTGACCCGGGAGCCGTCGACAAGCTCTTCGTGCAGGAAGGGCGTAAAGTATTCAAGGAGGTCTGTCCGATGGTCGCCGAGCTGATCCTCGATCATCTGGAGAGCCAGTCGTTGACCGGCGAGTCGGTCACTCGGCTTTGGCTGCATCAGGCCAATCGACACATGAACGATCTCATCGCCAAACGCGTACTCGGCCGAGAGCCTTCGCAAGAGGAGGCGCCGGTGATCCTCGACCGCTTCGCCAATACCAGCTCGGCGGGCTCGATCATTGCGCTTCACCTCCACCGGCACGATCTCGCCGAAGGCGATATCGGGGTGGTGTGTTCGTTCGGCGCGGGCTACAGTGCGGGCAGTGTGATTCTGCGTAAAGGGAATGCGTGTTAATGAAATCGATCCATTGGCTGGGCGGCGCCTGCGTCGCGGCAGCGCTGAGCGGCTGCGCCTCGACGGGGCAGGACGCCAACCCGCAGGACCCGTGGGAAGGGTTCAACCGGGGTGTCTATCAGTTCAACGACACGCTCGATCGCTATGCCCTGAAGCCGGTGGCGCAGGGGTATGACGCCGTCACGCCCGAGCCGGTTCAGGATGGCGTGGGCAATTTCTTCTCGAACCTGGGCGAGATCCGCACCGCGTTCAACAGTGTCCTGCAGTGGGAGTGGGCCAACGCCGGCGTCTCGTCGGGCCGTTTCCTCATCAACTCGACGCTGGGGGTCGCCGGACTGCTCGATCCCGCTTCGCGCATGGGGCTGGAGGAGAACCACGAGGACTTCGGTCAGACGCTGGGGGTCTGGGGCATCGATTCCGGGCCCTATCTCGTACTCCCGATCCTCGGCCCGAGCACGGTGCGTGATGCCAGCGGCCTGCCAGTGGATGCGTACACTTACCCGGTGACCTACGTCGAGGACGATGCTTGGCGCTTCGGGCTCACCTTCCTGCGTTTCGTGGATCTTCGCGCCGACTTGCTCGACCAAGAGAACCTGATTCAGGGCGATCGCTACAGCTTCATTCGCGACGCCTATCTCCAGCGCCGGCAGTTCGAAGTCACCAATGGCGAAGTGGGCGAGGACCCGTTCGCCAACGATGACTTCGAGTACAGCGAAGACGATTTCGCCGAGTAGCCTCGTGCCCGATACCCTGCCGGAAGCGCCCGTGATCGGTGTGATCGATCTGGCGGGTAGCGAGCGCGAGGCGCTCGTCGGTGAAATCGCGCGTCTCGACGTGAGCGTACGTGTGGGTGAGTCGCTCGCGGCACTGGCGCCGGATTGCGATCTGGTCGTCGCCCACGTCCGTGCGGTGACGCACGAGGGGTGGGCGATGCTGACGGCCGGAGCGCCCACGATCGTCGTCAGCGAAAGTCTTCGCCACGACGATCTTCGCAAGGCGATGGACGCCGGCCTCCTCGACTATCTGGTCGAGCCGCTCAAGCACGCGGACATCCTGCGTCGATTGATACGACGGGCGCTCGACCTCGACCGGCTGGCCAAAGCGCACGAGCAGAGCCGGGCGGAGCTTCAGGCGCTCAACGCGCGCTTGGAGCACCATCTGGAAATCCTGCGTGACGACCAGCGTGCCGGTGGCCACGTGCAGCGCAAGCTGCTGCCTCGCCAGGGGGTGGAGCATCACGGCGTACGCTGCGATTACTGGCTGGCGCCGTCGCTCTATCTCTCGGGCGACTTCCTGGACTTCCAGCGCTGCGATTCGCGCTATTCGTTTTTCTACTTCGCGGACGTCGCCGGCCACGGCGCGTCATCGGCATTCGTGACGGTACTGCTTCGCTATCTTTGCAGTCGATGGCTATCGCAGTGGCAGACGCTACTACCGGAAGCCTTTCCGTCGCGCTGGCTGGGAGAGCTCAATCGCGAGTTGATCGCAACCGGCATCGGCAAGCACGCCACCGTCTTTGCAGGCGTGGTGGACCACGAGCAGCGGTTTCTGCATTATTCGCTCGGCGCTCAGCTGCCCATGCCGCTGCTTCAAAGTGACACCGAGACGGTCTACCTCGGTGGCAAGGGGCCTCCGGTGGGGTTGTTTCCGGATGTCGAATACCCCATCTTCGGCTGCGCGCTACCGGAGCGTTTCCGGCTCTGGCTCTGTTCTGACGGCGTACTGGAGTGTCTGCCGTCGACTTCACTGGACGCGCGTCTCAGGGAACTCGAGCATCGCGTATCACGTTGCACCCGCGTCGACGAGCTGAAAGACGGGCTTGCGCTGGGTGATCAACTGCCGGACGATCTCAGCATGATGACTTTGAGCGGTTTCGATCGTGGTTGAAGGGCGCATCAAGGCGGCTTTCGACTCGGGGGTGTTCGTACTCAAGCTGTGCGGCGACGTTCGTCTCACGCTCTGTGCAACGCTCGATGCCCAGGCGCTGCGCCTGGCCGAGCTACCGGGGCTGCGTGCCGTCATGGTCGATCTACGCGAGGCGACCAACGTCGACTCCACGGCGCTGGGTTTTCTCGCCAAAGTCGCGCTCGCCGTGCAGGGGCGTCTGGAGCAGCCACCGACGATCGTCGCCGAGCATCCTGACGTTCGACACATGCTCGACGTCATGGGTTTCGGGCGGTACTTCACCCTGGTCGAGGCACCGCTGACCGAACCCGAAGCCCTCTCGGAGCTGCCCCACGTCGAGACGGACGAGTCCGGGATTCAGCAGCGAATCCTCGAGGCGCATCGGATTCTGATGCGCATGAGCGATCACAACCGTCACGAATTCCAGCCGCTGGTCGAGTTGCTCGAGTCCCAGCCGACGGACCCGCCTTCCCACTGACTCGCGCCGCTTCATGGTCCTGTCGTCCCTTGCCGCATGAATCGGCGTCTTCGATCGACTTTCCGGTGGTCGTCGCCTGTCTCTAACGATCGTTGTCTATCTTGATGACGATCCGCTCTGCGTTTTCCGTTTTTTTCGATTTCATCCTAAGGAGGATGTGTGGCTTCTCTGACCGCACGGCGCCTGGCATTGCTCGTCGCCGTCAACACGGCGCTCGCACCGCTGGCCATCGACGCCTACCTGCCGGCCATCCCTGCGCTGGCGACGTCCATCCAGGCAAGCGTGCACCATACCGAACTCTCGCTGAGCATTTTTCTGCTCGGATTCGCGTTCGGGCAGCTGGTATGCGGCCCGCTTTCCGATCGCCTGGGGCGCAAGCCGGTGCTGATGACCGGGCTGGTCGTCTTTCTCATCGCGAGCCTGGCGCTGACCCAGGTCGGCTCGCTCGCCTCGCTGTGGAGCTGGCGTTTCATTCAGGCGCTGGGCGGCGGGGCCTGCGTGGTGAACTCGGCGGCTATCGTGCGTGATCGGTTCAGCGGCCGCGAGGCGGCCAGCGTCATGTCCACCATGGTGATGATCCTGATGATGGCGCCCCTGGTGGCGCCGGCGCTGGGAAGCGCGCTGCTGCATCTTGCGGGCTGGCGGCTGATCTTTTTGTTTCTCGCGCTCTATGCCGTGTTCGTGATTGCGCTACTCGGACGCTATCTACCTGAAACCCACGGCCGCGATCCCGAGGCGCCGTCGACGCGGCAGATACTCCGCAACTACGCAAGCGTGCTCAGGCATCGCGAAGCGATGGGGTACATCGGTGCCGTCTCGATGTCGTTTGCCGGCATGTTCGCGTTCATTACCGGCTCGCCGTACCTCTACATGGAGCACTACGGTCTCTCCTCGGCGCTCTATCCGTTCGTCTTCGGCGCCAATATTCTGATCATGGCGTCATCGAGCCGGCTCAACATTCGTCTGCTGAGAACGCGAACGCCTCAGCAGAATCTGCTGCTGGGGCTGGGTGTTCAGCTCACGGCGGGGCTGTTGCTCGTCGCGCTGGTGGCAACAGGGCTCGACACCATTTACACCGTAGCGCCGATGATGGTGGTGTTCGTCGGCATGCAGGGACTGATCAGCCCCAACGCCATGTCTTCGATGCTCGATCATTTCCCACGAATGAGCGCGACGGCGACCGCGCTGCAGGGCTGTCTGCAGTTCACCTGCGGGGCGATAGCGGGCGTTTTGGTCGGCGCTTTCGAGCTGGCGAGCGCTTGGCCGACGGTTCTGGTCATGCTCGCCGCGACGCTGCTGGGTAATCTGGCAGTGCGCGTGCTGTCCGGGCGAGCGATGAAACGGGCGATACTCGCGAGCGAGTGAGCGCCCAGCAGCGAGCGGCCCGGTGAGTCAACGCAGGTTGGATCGATCCGTCGATCGCGGGCGCCACCGCGAAACGGTCTACCGATACGGTAACGACGAAAGCGTTGTCTGTAGCAATTCAGTCATCTTCCCCGTGCAAAGTGTGTCGAGCGATAGACAACACTCGTAAGCAAGCGCGAAGGGGGACGTATGAATCGGATCATGAAGACCGCGGCAGTCGTTGGCATTCTGGGCGCATCGGTGGCTCAGGCGCAGGCTCAGCAGCAGCAAATGCGTATCGTTGGCTCTAGCACGGTCTATCCGTTTGCAACCTATGTCGTCGAGCAGTTCGGGGCGACGACCCAGCACCCGACGCCGGTACTCGAGTCGACCGGCTCCGGCGGTGGTATCAAGCTTTTCTGCGAAGGTGTCGGCGCCGAGACGCCCAGCATCACCAATGCTTCGCGTCGCATGAAGGCCGAGGAGTTCGAGCGGTGCCAGTCCAACGGGGTCGAGGAGATCACCGAGGCGACCATCGGCTACGACGGCATCGTTTTCGCCGAGAGCGGCGGCAACGAATCGCTCAACCTGAACCGTGAGCAGCTGTTCCTCGCGCTGGCAGCCCAGGTGCCGCAGGACGGTGAGCTGGTCGACAACCCCTACCAGAACTGGAGCGACATCGACGAGTCGCTGCCGGATCGCAAGATCGAAGTCTACGGCCCGCCGACCACTTCCGGTACCCGCGACGCCTTCGCCGAGCTGGTGATGGAAGCGGCTTCCGAAGAGATGGATGCCTACGACGGTAGCTACAGCGACATCCGCTCCGACGGCGCCTACATCGATGCCGGTGAAAACGACAACCTGATCGTGCAGCGTCTGCAGGAGAATACGGCAGCCTTCGGCATCTTCGGCTACTCCTTCCTCGAGGAGAACCCGGACATGCTGACCGCCGCGACCATCGAAGGCGAAGAGCCGACGCCGGACGCCATCAGCTCCGGCGACTACCCGGTCTCTCGCTCGCTGTTCTTCTACGTCAAGAATGCCCATCGTGACAGCGTCGACTCCCTCGATCCCTACGTCGATCTGTTCATGAGCGAGCAGATGATCGGTCCGGGTGGCTACCTCAGCAACATCGGTCTGATCGCACTGCCCGACGACATGCGTGAGAGCGAGCGCGAGCAGGTCACGAGCTTCACGCCGATCGAGATGTCGGACCTTCAGGAAGGTTGAGCCAGACCTCTTTCGAGGTGCTTTGGGAGGCCGCTCTTGCGGCCTCCTTTCTGTGTTCACAACCATCCGAGAAACACCATGTCTGACTACCTGTTTCCCGCTTTCATCGTGTTGATGGTCGGGCTGGGCGTCGCCGCTTTCTTCACGGGTCGCCAGCGTGCAGTGGGTGTCCGTGCCGAGGGCAAGACCATGCGTTCCCAGCCCAGTCAGTACGGCTGGTTCATGAGTCTGGCCAGTGTCGGCGCCGCCATTGCCGTCATTTCCCTTTGCTGGTTCGTGCTGGTGATCGTCGGTTCACCGGTGCCGCTCTATTCGCTCTATTTCGTGGGTCTGGCCGTGGCACTGCTCGGCATGGGTTACGGCCTGCGTTACGTGAACCCCGATTTCCACGCGCGCAACGCCATCGAGTGGGTGATTCGTTTCGCGCTGGCGGGGGCTGCGCTGATCTCGGTTCTCACCACGCTGGGTATCGTCGTCTCCGTAGTCAGCGAAGCGATTCGCTTTTTCAACATGTACAGTTTTTGGGATTTCATCACCGGTACCCGATGGAATCCCGGCGCCAGCTTTCTCGAGGCGGCGGGGCGTTCCTCCTCGGCCTCGAGCCGAGCGGAGTTCGGGTCGCTGCCGCTCTTCGCCGGCACGTTCATGATCGCCCTGATCGCCATGCTGGTCGCCATCCCCGTCGGGTTGGGTGCGGCTGTCTATATGGTGGAATTCGCGCCGTCGCGGGTCCGCAGGCTGGCCAAGCCGATGCTGGAGATCCTGGCGGGTATCCCCACCGTGGTGTACGGCTTTTTCGCCGCGATCACCGTTTCTCCGCTCGTCGTCGATATGGCCGGACTGTTCGGGCTCGAAGCCTCCTACACCAACGCGCTCTCGCCCGGACTGGTCATGGGCATCATGATCATTCCGTTCATCTCCTCGCTGTCGGACGACGTGATCAACTCGGTGCCCGACTCCCTGCGCCAGGGAGCGCTGGCGCTAGGCGTGACCAAGGGTGAGATGATCCGCAACGTCGTGCTACCGACGGCCGCGCCGGGGATCATATCGGCGTCGCTGCTGGGCGTTTCTCGCGCGCTGGGGGAGACCATGATCGTGGTCATGGCGGCGGGGATGAGTCCCAATCTCACCGGCAACCCGCTTGAAAACATGACGACGGTCACCGTCAGCATCGTCTCTTCGCTGACCGGCGACATCTCCTTCGGCAGCGCGCAAACGCTGTCGGCGTTTGCGCTCGGCCTGGTGCTTTTCGCAGTGACCCTGCTTCTCAACCTGGTGTCGGTACTGATGATCGGTCACTTTCGCCGTAAATATAGCCTGAGCGCGCTCTAACACTGATGAGGGTAGAGGAATGGCGGATTCCTTCGATGAGATTACAAAGCAGCTGCGCAAGCGCCACGGCAAGACGCGGCGCCTCAAGCTGATCTCCATGTCGGCTCTGATTCTCTCGGGGTTGTTCTTGGCGGTTTTCCTGGGCGATATGGTGCAGCGTGGCTGGTCGGCGTTCCTGCAGGGTCAGATACAGCTCGAGGTGACCTACACCGAAGAGACCCGCACCATGCCGCTGAACGCGATCGATGAGGATTACCGGCAGCTGGTCACTCAAGGGTTTTTCTGGAGCTTCCCTGGCAAGTTCGAGCAGGATCCCGAATTGACCGGTACCGTGCGCGACGAATGGGTGCCGGCCAGCTCGGATGTCGACCAGTACTTGAAAGGTCGTGGCAGGCTCTCTTCGCAGGAGCAGCAGGTCGTCGACCGACTGGTAGAGCAGGGCCAGGCGGAGCTGAGATTCAACAAGACCTTCTTCACCGGCGGCGGCTCGCGCAGTCCTGCAATGGCGGGTATCGGCGCCGCGGCGTTGGGAACGCTGCTGACCATCGCCGTGACCATGGCGATCAGCCTGCCGATCGGTGTCATGACGGCGATATACTTGGAGGAGTTCGCGCCGGACAACCGCTTCACGCGCATGATCGAGGTCAATATCAACAACCTCGCCGCCGTTCCGTCGATTCTATTCGGTCTTCTCGGCCTGGCGATATTCATCGGCTTCTTCGGCGTGCCTCGCTCCTCGCCACTGGTCGGCGGGTTGACCATTGCGCTGATGACGCTGCCGCTGATCATCATCTCGACCCGGGCGTCGCTACGCTCGGTCCCCGACGGCATCCGTCATGCCGCTTTCGGCGTGGGCTGCACTCGATGGCAGGTGGTCAGCGACCATGTGCTGCCGGTATCCCTCCCGGGCATCCTGACCGGTTCGATCATCGGTATGGCGCAGGCGATCGGGGAGACGGCGCCTCTGATTCTGGTGGGCATGATCGCCTTCATTCCCAACGCCGATTTCTCGCTGCTCAACTCGGCGACCGTGCTGCCAGCGCAGATTTACACCTGGGCGAGCCTGCCCGACCAGGCATTCCAGGAGAAAACGGCGGGTGGCATTCTGGTGCTGCTGACGATACTGATTCTGCTCAACGCTATTGCCGTACTGATGCGTAACCGTTTCGAGCGCCGCTGGTAGTGCATCAGCGTCACTGTCAATTCATGGGGAGGTAAGTATGACGCATCCGGATTCAGCTGCTCGGGATACAGCCGCCGCCGACGGCCAGACAGAGCAGCGCTCGAGAAGCCGCGAGTCGCGCCCGGCGAACGGCGAAGTCCAGCCGGCGGTCGATCATGGCGCAAGCGAGCCGCAAAGCGCCGGCGGTCGGCCCGAGCGGCAGGGTCAGTCCGGCGGCAAGCCGGTGTCGTTCAATAACGAAGTCGACCACGAACGACTGAGCATGACCGTCACCGACCTGGATCTCTGGTACGGCGACTACCAGGCGCTGAAATCGCTCGATATCGAGATCTATTCGAACACGGTAACCGCCCTGATCGGGCCGTCGGGCTGCGGCAAGTCGACCTTCTTGCGCTGCCTCAACCGAATGAACGATCTGATTCCCAGCGCGCGGATCGAGGGTCGTATCGAGATGGATGGGCGAAACGTCAACGCCAGAGAAATGGATGTGGTGGCGCTACGCCGCCGCGTGGGGATGGTGTTCCAGAATCCCAACCCGTTTCCCAAGACGATCTTCGAGAACGTCGCCTACGCGCCGCGCATGCACGACATCGTCAGTAGCCGTCGCGATCAGGAGGAGCTGGTCGAACAGGCGCTTCGCGATGCGGGTCTCTGGGATGAGGTCAAGGACAAGCTGGATCAACCCGGAACCTCGCTTTCCGGCGGTCAGCAACAGCGGCTCTGCATTGCGCGGGCCATCGCGCTTCGCCCCGACGTCATTCTGATGGACGAGCCGACATCCGCCCTCGACCCGATCTCGACGGCGATCATCGAGGACTTGATGGTTCGGTTGCGCAAGGACTTCACCATCGTCGTTGTCACTCACAACATGCAGCAGGCCGCCCGCGTCGCGGACTATACGGCCTTTTTTCATCTGGGGGAGATCATCGAATACAACGACACTGCAACTCTCTTCGAGACGCCAGCGACGACCAAGGCGGAGGATTACATCACCGGGCGGTATGGCTGACGGGCGAGGCAGGTGTTGCCCAAGCGCCGGTGCGAAAGCCGCTCGGCGCTTTGTCTTCTCGATTGACCGTTGGTGTCACGAAAGCGTCATATTACAGTTGTAAGTTACCTCTGTGTCAGTAAGCAGTCACCGCTACTCAATACTCGACGAACGCAGGTAACTCTATGCTCAAGCAGGTTCTCGCAACGCTCATTTCCGGCTCGCTCGTCGTCGCTGTCGGCGCGCAAGCTCAGGACACCATCACCGGTGCCGGTGCGACCTTCCCCTATCCGGTCTACTCCCAGTGGGCCGACGCCTATCAGGACGAAACCGGTACCGGCCTCAACTATCAGGCCATCGGCTCTGGCGGCGGTATCCAGCAGATCACGGCCAAGACCGTCACCTTCGGTGCCAGCGACGCGCCGATGACCAAAGAAGAGCTCGACGAAAACGGCCTGATGCAGTGGCCGATGGTGATGGGCGGCGTCGTGGCGGCGTTCCACATCGATGGCTTCGACGGTGAGTCGCTGAACCTCGACGGTGAGACGCTGGCCGATATCTACCTTGGCAACATCAGCAACTGGAACGACGAGGCAATCGCCGAACTGAATCCGGACGTCGAGCTGCCGGATGCGCGGATCACGCCGGTCTACCGCGCCGAGGGGTCGGGTACCAACTTCCTGTTCACCAACTATCTCTCCAAAGTGAGCCAGGATTTCGCCGATACCGTGGGTGAGGGCAAATCCGTTGCCTGGCCGGCAGGTGTGGGCGCCAAGGCGAACGCGGGTGTCGCCAGCCAGATCGGCAGCACCAACGGCGCTATCGGCTACGTCGAGTACGCCTACGCGGCGCAGAACGAACTGAGCCTGATCCATCTGGAGAACAGCGACGGCAACGTCGTCGAGCCGAGCATGGAGTCCTTCATGGCGGCGGCATCCAACGCCGAGTGGGACGACGCGCCGGGCATGTACCTGGTGCTGACCGATCAGCCGGGTGCGGATAGCTGGCCGATCACCGGCGCCTCTTTCATCCTGATGCACAAAGAAGCCCAGGATGCAGAAGCGTCTCGTCGGGCGCTCGAGTTCTTCGACTGGGCGTACGCCAACGGCAACGAGATGGCGCAGTCGCTCGACTACGTGCCGATGCCGGACAACGTCGCCGACATGGTCCGCGAGAGCTGGAGCGAAATCCAGGGCTCGAACGGCGACGCCGTCTGGCAGCAGTAATACCCCGAAGCAAGGCCGCGGCGGCGAGTGGGCGACCACTTCCGCCGCGGTGTCGTATCAAGTGCCGCCGCCATGGCGGCCGTGTCGCAAGCCCACGAGGAAACACCATGGCCACCACCAACACGGCTGAAAAGGGCAGTGGACTGGGGCATCTCAGCGAGGCGATGCAAAAGCGCCTGCGCCGCAAGGCGCAAATCGATGTTGGGTTCGAGCGAGTACTCTTCGGCTTCGCTTTTGCCGTACTGCTACTGCTCGGCGCGATCATCGCATCGCTGATCGTATCGAGCTGGCCGGCGCTGCAGCGCTATGGCGTGGACTTCTTCACCGAAAATCGCTGGGCCGCCAACGTCGAGGTGTTCGGCGCGTTACCGGCAATCTACGGCACGCTTCTGACGTCGATCATCGCGATCGTCATCGCCGTGCCTATCTCTTTCGGCATCGCCATCTTTCTGACCGAGCGATGCCCCGGATTTCTGCGTCAGCCCTTGAGTACGCTCATCGAGCTGCTGGCCGGTATTCCGTCGATCATTTACGGCATGTGGGGCATGGAAGTGCTCGCGCCGCTGCTGCGAACCTGGTTCCCCGATGTCTTCCCCGCCGGCACGGGTCTTGCGACCGCCGGCATCATTCTCGCGGTGATGATCATCCCCTTCATCACGGCAGTCAGTCGCGACGTCATCAATACCGTGCCATCGGTCATGCGCGAATCCGCCTACGGACTCGGCTGCACGACTTGGGAAGTGGCGAGGCAGGTGATTCTGCCGTCGGTCAAGGGCGGCCTGGTGGGTGGCGTCGTGCTGGGCCTCGGCCGCGCGCTCGGCGAGACGATGGCGGTCACCTTCGTCATCGGCAACAACCTGTTCCTGAACCCGACGCTGACCGGGCAGGGCACGTCGATCGCGGCACTGATCGCCAACCAGTTCTCGGAGTCGGACGGCACTCAGCGCTCGGCGCTGCTGGCGCTGGGCCTGATTCTGTTTCTGATCACCTTCGCCGTGCTGGCGTTCGCGCGCTATCTGCTGCGCAACAGCACCGGCCGTCACGCCTGATTGGGAGCGCCCAGGATGAATACCACAACGACCTCGCTCTACCGCCGGCGTAAACGGCTCAATCAGCTGGTCATGGCGGCCTGTCTCGTGGCGACCGGTATCGGCTTTCTGTTTCTTTTCGCCATTCTGTTCACGCTGGTGAGTAAAGGCGTGGGCTCCATCTCGCTGTCGATCTTCACCGAGCGGACCCGCATGACCGGGGGCGGCCTCGGCAACGCGATCTGGGGCACTCTGGTGATGACCTGCGTCGCCACGGTGATCGGGACGATCGTCGGCGTTGCCGCCGGAACCTGGCTTGCCGAGTACGGTGGCAAGCGCAAGATGGCGAAGGTCATCCGTTTCATCAACGACGTCCTCCTTTCGGCGCCATCGATCATCGTCGGTCTGTTCATCTATGCCGTGGTCGTGGTGCCCATGGGTAACTTCTCGGCGTGGGCCGGAGTGCTGTCGCTGACGGTCATCATCGTCCCGGTGGTCATCCGCTCCACCGAAGACATGATGCAGCTGATCCCCAACTCGCTACGGGAAGCCGCGGCGGCGCTGGGCGCCCACCGCTGGTGGATCATCGTGCGCGTCTGCTACAGCGGAGCGAGGGCGGGTATCATGACCGGGATTCTGCTGGGGTTCGCCCGCATCAGCGGTGAGACGGCGCCGCTGCTGTTCACGTCACTGAACTCCAACCAGTGGAATTTCTTTCAGCTCAACAACGAGATGGCAAACCTGCCGATGACGATCTATCAGAACATGACGATCAATTCGTTCATCCCCGATCTCGTATCGCTGGCCTGGGCCGGGGCGCTGATCCTCACCGCCGCTATCCTGATTCTCAATATCGCGGCGCGCTATTTCTCGCGCCAGCGCTCCTGATCTTTCGTTACGAGGCCGCCATGAACGCCGATCTCAAACTCAAAACCGAGCAGGCCGCGCCGTCGACCTCGGCCGCTTCGGAAACCGCCGCGACCAAGCTCAAGGTCGAAAACCTAAGTCTCAACTACGGCAAGTTCCAGGCGCTGAACGATATCTCGATGGAGATACCGGAGCATCAGGTCACGGCCTTCATCGGGCCGTCCGGCTGTGGCAAGTCGACACTGATTCGCTGTTTCAACCGCATCCACGATCTCTACGAAGGCATCAGCACGCGGGGCAAGATTCTGCTCGACCAGCGGGATATCTACGATGCCAAGGTCGATCTCAACCTGCTGCGCTCGCGGGTGGGCATGGTCTTCCAGAAGCCGACGCCGTTTCCGATGACGGTCTTCGACAACGTGGCATTCGGCATTCGACTCTACGAGAAGCTCTCGTCCCGCGAGCTCGAGGAGCGGGTCGAGTGGGCGCTACGCCAGGCTGCGCTGTGGGAAGAGGTCAAGGACAAGCTCAAGCACAGCGGTCAGGCGCTTTCTGGCGGTCAGCAGCAGCGCTTGTGCATCGCGCGTACGATCGCGGTGAAGCCGGAAGTGATTCTGCTCGACGAGCCGACCTCGGCGCTCGATCCGATCTCGACGGGCTACATCGAGGATCTGATCAATGAGTTGAAGAAGAACTACACCATCGTGATCGTGACCCACAACATGCAGCAGGCCGCGCGAATTTCGGATATCACGGCCTTCATGTATCTGGGAAGCCTGATCGAGTGTGACAACACCACCAAGATCTTTACGCAGCCCAAAGAGCCTCGCACGGAGGACTACATCACCGGGCGCTACGGCTGACCGATAAGCCTGCCAACCGACCACCGTCGCTTGCAGGCCGCGTGCGGAACTGTCCGACCCGCGCTCTGCAGGATCGGCCAGTAGGCGTCGACGTTCACGACGCCTTGCAGTCGCGCTGACGACGATGGGGGCATGCCCGTGTGATTCGACGTCGCCGACAGAGGATCGTGTTAAAGTCGGCCGCTCGATGACGCGTCACAAGGATGGACGATCTCATGGCCCCCGGGCAGGAAAACGCTTTTCGTAACGTTCCGTTCAACCTGATGCTGACGTTGGCATCGCTGACGGTCATCATCGCAGGCATTCGTGCCGCCGAAGGCATCATCATTCCGTTGCTGCTGTCGGTATTCGTGGCGGTGATCTGCGCATCCCCGGTGCACTGGCTCTATCGCCGGGGAATGAACTCTTACGCAGCGGTTCTCATCACACTGCTGGTTCTAGGCAGTTTGTTGGCACTGTTCGGCACACTCCTGGGCAACAGCTTCGCCATGTTCATGGAGAACTGGCCGGAGATGCAGCGGCAGCTGGAAGGACATTACCTGTCGCTGCTTCAGTGGTTCGCCAATCAGGGACTTTCCGTCTCGCCACAGGAGCTCTCCGACATGATGGATGGCTCGTCGGACGAGCCGGGCTGGGCGGCGACGTTCATCAGCGGACTTGGCGTGGTGCTGTCGCAGAGCCTGGTGATTCTGCTGCTGGTCAATTTCATGCTGTTCGAGACGCTCGATTTTCGCCAGAAGGTGGCAAGGGCGCTCAGCAACCCCGGCCCGAGTCTCGAGCGTTTCACCGAGTTCAGCTACAACCTCAAGCGCTACATGGCGGTAAAAACGGTAATCAGCCTGATTACCGGAGTGCTCGTGACGCTGTCGGCCTGGCTGGTCGGGGTGGAGTTTGCGCTCATGTGGGGCGCACTCGCCTTTATCATGAACTACATACCCAACATCGGTTCGTTTCTCGCCGCGATTCCGCCCGTGCTGCTGACGCTTGCGATGCCGGACGGCGGCATGGTGCAGGCATTGAGTCTTGCCGGCTGCTATCTAGCGATCAATTTCGTACTGGGGAACCTGGTCGAACCGCGAATCATGGGCAAGGCGATGGGCCTGTCGACGCTGGTCGCGTTTCTATCGCTGGTGGTATGGGGGTGGATGCTCGGTCCGGTGGGAATGCTGCTGTCAGTACCCTTGACCATGACCTTGAAGATCGCACTCGACAGTCACCCCGAGACGCGCTGGATTGCCAAGATGCTGGGGCCTTCCGAGCGGCGTCGTATGCGACAGCGCCGGGCGCGTGAGGCGCTCGATGAGCTCGAAGAGGAACTGGATTGAAACCGGCGTCTCGGTATCGATAATGAGACGTGGGACGCCGTCGATGATGACGGATTCTCTTCACGAAAAAGCCGTGCACTGGGCACGGCTTTTTTGTGGCTAGGCGAAAGTGAAGATCAGCCGTTTTGTTCGATGAACTGGGTCAGCTGGGATTTGGACTGGGCGCCCACCAGCGAGGCGACTTTCGCGCCGGACTTGAACAGCATGACGGTGGGAACACCCCGCACGCCGTGCTCGGAGGCGATCTCGGGGGCATCGTCGACGTTGACGCTGACGACCTTGATATCATCGCCTTTCTCGCTTGCCACTTCGTCGACCACCGGTGCCATCATCTTGCACGGACCGCACCAGGGGGCCCAGAACTTGAGCAGAACCGGCTTGTCGGACTTGAGCACTTCCTGCTCGAAATTGGCGTTGGTGACATCGACATTGTGAGACATGAAATTGACTCCTTGATACGTTGCGCTCTGTGAGCCTATGCGGCGATGTTAGCCCTTGCCAACGGCAGTAGCAAACCGAGGAAACAATCGTAACGATAGCGCCCGGTTATTAAAGACACGATTCTAATTCCTCATGTAGACGATCGCGCGGCTTCCCGAGGCTCGGCTTATTGCGTAAAGTAATGGCAAATTGATTCTTTATACCCATTTCATGGGTCGCGGTCAGGGGGTGTCAATGAAGCTGCAACAGCTGCGCTACGTGTGGGAAGTCACTCGTCATCAACTCAATGTCTCGGCAACCGCGCAGAGTCTTTTCACCTCACAGCCGGGTATCTCCAAGCAGATACGACTGCTCGAGGACGAGCTGGGCGTCGAGATATTCGCGCGCAGCGGCAAGCACCTCACGCGAGTCACGCCGGCAGGCGAGGCGATCGTCGAACTGGCGGGAAAAGTGCTACGCACGGTGGATGACATCAAGCACGTGGCGCAGGAGCACAGCGACGAGCGTCGTGGCAGCCTGGCCATCGCGACGACGCATACCCAGGCCCGCTACGTACTGCCCGGCGTGATCGGCGAGTTTCGCCAGAAATATCCTGACGTGGCGCTGCACATGCAGCAGGGCACGCCGAAGCAGATCGCGCAGATGGTCAGTGAAGGCACGGCGGACTTCGCGATCTGCACCGAATCTCTCGAGCTCTTCAACGATCTCGTGCTGTTACCCTGCTACCGCTGGAACCGTTGCGTGCTGGTGCCCAAGGGGCATCCGCTGGCCACGGGCGAGCTCACGCTGGAGCGCGTGGCGGAGCACCCGCTGGTCACTTACGTCTTCGGTTTCACCGGGCGCTCGCAGCTCGACGACGCTTTCAAATCCCGAGAGCTGACACCCAACGTCGTGCTGACCGCGGCGGATTCCGATGTGATCAAGACGTATGTCCGGCTGGGTCTGGGAATCGGCATCGTCGCGCACATGGCGATCGATCCGGTGGCCGATAGCGACCTGGTGGCGATCGATGCATCACATCTGTTTGCCAGTTCCACGACCAAGATCGGCATTCGTCGCGGCACCTTCATGCGCACCTACATGTTCGACTTCGTTCGGCGTCTGGCCGGGCATCTCGACCGCGATACCGTCGAAGCGGCGCTGGCAGCCGGGCCGCGCCACGAGGCGGATCTTTTCAAGGACGTCGAGCTGCCGGTCCTTTAAGCGACGACCGTTCGCCGTCCCTGACAACGACAACGCCCCGTGACGTCGAGAGACGGCACGGGGCGTTCTGGGTGATGCGTGAGAGGTTCAGTGCTGCAGATGCAGGCCGCATTCGCGCTTCTCTTCCACCTTGGTGGGATCGAAGTAGTCGAAGTTGTTGGGCAGATCGTGCGTCTGTAGGTACTGATACATCTGTTTGGCGCTCCAGTGCAGGACCGGCGCCACCTTGAGCAGGCCGTCGGCGTTGAGGCCCAGCGGCTGCATGCGCGCGCGCTCTGCCGTGTCCTCCGCACGCAGGGCGGTGAACCAGACCCCGGGGTTCTGCTCGGCGAGTGCGCGCCGGAACGGCTCGAGCTTCACCTCTTCGGTAAAAGCCGCATGCCGCGGATCGTCGATGGTCGGTGTGGCACCTTCGACGGCCTCGCGGTGAGCACGGGAGCGTACCGGATGATAGATCGTGAGATTCAGGTCGAGACGCTTGTGCAATTCATCGGCGAAACGATAGGTCGCCGGCGTGTTGTAGCCGCTGTCCATCCAGACGACCGAAATATCCGGACGTACGCGCGTGACCAGGTGCAGGATGACAGCTTCGAAGGGGCGAAAGTTGGTCGTGCAGATCGCTTTGCGATCCAGACCCAAGGCGAACTCGGTCAGTGCCAGTGGATCGTTGCCGATGTCGCGGTTGAGCGAATCGATATCGAGCGTCATGAGTCTCTCCGAACGGTAGACAGCCTTCGATCCCAGGTGGGTCGCGAGGCGAATGAGCGAACTCTAGCAATCCTGCTTTCTCGCCGGCCAATACCGTTTGGTTAGAAAGTTATATAGCTGAACGGTCTAACGATTCCGATAATGCATACTTATCGTTATCGATCCTGTCATGCCACTTTGCCATCAGCTGGGATCGAGAGCGCCCATCAGCCGCGCTATTTTCGCCAAGGTCTCATCGTACTCCGCCTGCTCCTGGGAGTCGGCGACCAGTCCGCCGCCGCCCCAGACGTGCAGCGAGTCGGCCTCCGCGACGACGGTACGGATGGCGATCGACGTGTCCATGTGCCCGCGACGATCGACGTAGCCGAGACTGCCGCAGTAGACGCTGCGTTGACTGGGCTCGAGCTCGTCGATGATCTGCATGGCGCGGCGTTTGGGGGCACCGGTAATGGAGCCGCCGGGAAACGCTGCCGCGAGCAGATCGAGTGCATCCACTCCCGCCTCTAGCGTGCCATGGACCACGCTGACGAGGTGATGCACGTTGGCGTAGCTCTCCAGGCCGCAGAGTGCGGGTACCGCGACGCTCCCCGGTCGGCAGACGCGGCCGAGGTCGTTACGCAGCAGGTCGACGATCATCACGTTCTCGGCCCGATCCTTGAGGCTCGTGAGCAGCTCGTCGGCAAGCCGATCGTCCTCAGTCGTCGTCTTGCCGCGTGGCCGGGTTCCCTTGATGGGCCGCGTCTCCACCCGACCGTCGGCAACGCGTACGAAACGCTCCGGAGAAAGAGAGAGGATGGCACCCGTTTCATCGGCGAAGTAGCCGGCGTAGGGGGTTGGCGTCGCTTCCCTGAGTCGTCGGTACGCTTGCCACAGATCGCCCCGGTAGCCAGCCGTGAAGCGCTGGGAGAGATTGATCTGATAGCAGTCGCCGGCGTGGATGTAGGCCTGCACGCGCTGAAATTTCGCGCCATAAGCCTCGCGATCCATGTCGGGGGTAAACGGTGAGGTGAGAGAAAACGCGTTTTCCCGCTCGGTCGGGGTGGGGGAGTCGAGCCAGGAGAGCACGTTGATACGTCGCTCGGCGCTCGCGATGAGGTAGCTGCATTCGGCGTCGTGATCCTGGATGAGTGCCCAGTCGTAGACGCCGACACGAAGCGAGGGGAGTGCCGGGCCGGGCCGCGGCTCCGATTCGCCGCGGCGATGGCTTTGCGACAGGGTGTAACTCCACTGGCCCAGCAGGCCGCCGAGAAAGGGCAGTTCCCGATAGCGCTCGGCGAGGGCGCTGTCGAGTCGCGGCAGGTCTTCAGCGATCGCGCGCGCCAGCAGCTGGCGCTGTGCCGCAAAGGGGCAATCCGGCAGCTCCGACTGGGCCGGCGCGCAGTGCAGGGTGTTGTCGAATCGGGTCAATGTGGAGATCGGGTCGCTCGAGAGAATGTCGAAGCGCCCCCCCGGCGCCCGCGGCCGGCCGCTATCGAGCAGAATGGCGCCCGGTCGTTGACGCAGTGCCGAGAAGTAGTGAGCGGGGTCCGGAAAGTAGGGGATCGTCACCACGTCCAGGCAGGGTTGGGAGTCGGCCATGTCACTCGTTCTCGTCGCAAAAATCAGCAACAGCCATTGTCCCCGACTGTCGACCCGACATCGAGGCGTGAACGCGGGAAGATGCACGTTGTGCCATCGCGGAAGAACGGGCGATGCCGCTTTTATTGTCGACAATCAATGAGATGCCGGTTGGTCATCGATTTTCAGCGCGTCGACCAAAGTTGGATCGGTCAGCGTTCGTCGCGCTTGGCGTACGCCGTCAAACACCCTTAGTATGGTGACATGCCTACTATTGTTAACAATCTATGATCGATCCTGCCGTGACACCTCTAGACAACGATACCGATTTGCCGGCAGTGAGGACGCTCGCCGAGCGCGTTTTCCATCAGCTGCAGCGCGCCATCGTGCGCGGGGAGCTGCCGCCGGGGACGCGGATCACCGAGCCCGAACTCTCGACGCGCTACGGCATCTCCCGCGGCCCGTTGCGGGAAGCCATGCGCCGTCTCGAAACGTATCGACTGATCGAGCGGGTGCCGCATGTCGGCGCGCGGGTCGTAAAACTGTCGATGGATGAACTGCTCGAACTCTTCGACGTTCGCGAGGCGCTCGAGAGCATGGCGGCACGCCTGGCAGCGAGTGCCATGACCGTCGAAGAGATCGCCGGACTGCGCGAGGTCCTGGCGGTTCACGAGCGGCAGAACGATCTCGACAGCGGCGAAGCCTATTATCAGCGAGAGGGCGATCTCGATTTCCACTACCGCATCGTGCAGGGCAGCCATAACCGGATGCTCATGACGATCCTGTGCGACGACCTCTATTACCTGGTGCGCCTCTATCGCACGCAATTCAGCGCCAGCGGCGCCCGTCCTCATCGCGCATTCGTCGAACACCATCGCATCGTGGATGCCATCGAGGCCGGTGATGCGGAGCTCGCGGAGCTGCTCATGCGTCGGCACGTCAGCGCCTCCCGGGAGAACGTGGCCGCGAGCTATGCGTTGGCACTCGACGGCGAGCTGCCTGGTGTGCAGGACGCAGCGCCGACGGCTGACGCAAGAGCGCCGGTTTCGGGTGAGTCCGGCGAGATCAACGATCGAGATTCGAGGAGTCCCCAATGATTTCGACGACCCCCGGCGCGCGTTTTCGCGCTGCCCTCGAGGCGTGCCAGCCGCTGCCCATCGTCGGCACCATCAATGCCTATACGGCGTTGATGGCCGAGCAGGTCGGCCACCGGGCGATCTATCTTTCCGGCGGTGGCGTCGCCAATGCCTCTTTCGGCCTGCCCGACCTCGGCTTGACCACGCTCAACGATGTGGTCGAAGACGCTCGACGTATTACCGGGGCCTCTTCGGTGCCGCTGCTGGTCGACATCGATACCGGGTGGGGCGGGGCGCTCAATATCGCGCGCACCATCCAAGAGATGGAGCGGGCCGGCGTGGCGGCGGTTCATCTGGAAGACCAGGTGGCGCAGAAGCGCTGCGGGCATCGGCCCAACAAGGCAATCGTGTCGCAGGCGGAGATGGTCGATCGCATCAAGGCGGCGGTCGATGCACGGCACGACGAAGACTTCTTTCTAATCGCGCGTACCGACGCGTTTCAAAAAGAGGGGCTCGATGCGGCCGTGGCGCGGGCGAATGCCTGTATCGAGGCGGGCGCCGATGCCGTCTTTGCCGAGGCGGTGCACACGCTCGACGACTATCGAGCCTTCTGCGAAGGCATCGATGCGCCGATTCTCGCCAACATCACCGAGTACGGGGCGACGCCGCTGTTCACCCAGGCAGAGCTTGCGGCAGTCGGTTGCCGAATGGTGCTCTATCCGCTGTCGGCCTTTCGCGCGATGAATGCGGCGGCGCTCAACGTCTATCGCGACATTCAGACCAAAGGACACCAGCGCGACGTGGTGGAGACGATGCAGACTCGCGACGAGCTTTACGCGTTTCTCGGCTACCACGACTACGAGCGCAAGCTCGACGCGCTTTTTGCCGCGGACAAGACATGAGTTCGCGTCGCCGCGGGTGAAGGGAGTGCGCGTTCCCCGGATCGCTCGATGCACTCGGCTTTCGTCGTCGATGGCACTCACAGACAGGAGGCTTCATGACCGATATCCCGAAGAGTACGGGGCTGCGTGGCCAGAGCGCCGGTTCGACCGCGCTGTGTACCGTTGGCAAGAGTGGCTCGGGTCTAACCTATCGCGGCTACGACATTCAGACCCTGGCGGACGAGGCGCGCTTCGAGGAGGTCGCCTATCTACTGCTGCGCGGCGAACTTCCCGATCGTCAAACGCTGGATGCCTACGTGTCGCAGCTGATCGGTCTGCGTGAACTGCCGGATGCCTTGAAGAAGGTGCTGGAGCGAATACCGAGTGATGCGCATCCGATGGACGTGTTGCGAACCGGGACGGCGATGCTGGGTACGCTCGAGACCGAGCAGCGCCAGGAAGAGCAGCAGCGCCATGCCGACAGACTGCTGGCGGTGATGCCGTCGATCCTCAACTACTGGTACCGCTACTCCCATTTCGGCGAGCGAATCGAGACGCAGACGGATGATCGATCGGTCGGTGGGCACTTTCTCCATTTACTGCACGGCAAGCCGGCGTCCGAGCTGCATGCCAATGTCATGAACGTCTCGCTGATCCTGTATGCGGAACACGAGTTCAACGCCTCGACGTTCACCGCCCGAGTGTGTGCCTCGACGCTCTCCGACCTGCACAGCTGCGTGACCGGCGCGATCGGCTCGCTGCGCGGACCACTGCACGGCGGTGCCAACGAAGCGGCGATGGAGATGATCAGTCGCTGGTCGACCCCTGACGAAGCGGAGCGCCAGCTACTCGCGATGCTCGAGCGCAAAGAGAAGGTCATGGGGTTCGGACACGCCATCTATCGCGAGTCCGATCCGCGCAGCGCGATCATTCAGCGCTGGGCGGAAACCTTGTCGCAGGACGTCGGCGACCGTCATCTCTTCGCCGTGTCCCGGCGCGTCGACGAAGTCATGCGTCGCGAGAAAGGGCTGTTCCCCAACGCCGATTTCTATCACGCCGGTGCCTATCACTTCATGGGCATTCCGACCAAGCTCTTCACGCCGATTTTCGTCTGCTCGCGCCTGACGGGGTGGTGCGCACACGTCTTCGAGCAGCGAGCCAATAACCGCATCATCCGACCGAGCGCCGATTACGTCGGACCCGAGCACCGTGACTGGGTCCCTCTCGAACGGCGCTGAGTGGCCGTCGGCAGAACGACGCTTCACCGAACGCCCGCTATCTCAACTCATCACTGCCAAGGACGTGCCATGAGTGCCAATGTCGATCTCAATCATCGCCCCGACTACGACCCCGAACTCCAGGCGATCGCCGATTACGTGCTGGAGTATCGGATAGACAGCGAAGAGGCACTGGAGACTGCCAGGCACTGCTTGATGGACACGCTGGGCTGCGGGCTATTGGCCTTACGCTTTCCGGAGTGCACCAAGCTGCTCGGACCGCTCGTCGAGGGTACCGTGGTGCCCAACGGCGCTCGGGTGCCGGGGACCGGGCTTACGCTCGACCCCGTCAAGGCAGCCTGGGATATCGGCTGTATCGTTCGTTGGCTGGATTACAACGACACCTGGCTGGCGGCGGAGTGGGGGCATCCGTCGGACAACCTCGGCGGCATCCTCGCGGTCGCCGATCATCGTTCCCGGCGGCGTCTTTCTCGGGGACAGGTGCTGCTGACGATGCGGGACGTGCTCGAAGCGATGGTGATGGCGCACGAAATTCAGGGGGTCCTGGCACTGGAGAACTCGTTCAACCGAGTCGGGCTGGATCACGTCCTCCTGGTCAAGGTGGCGTCGACCGCCGTGGTCGCCAAGCTCATGGGCGCCGACCGCGAGCAGGTGCTGTCCGCGCTGTCGCATGCCTTTGTCGATGGTCAAAGTCTGCGAACCTACCGGCATGCGCCAAATGCCGGCTCGCGCAAGAGCTGGGCCGCGGGGGATGCCTCGTCACGTGCGGTGCGCTTGGCCGACATGGCGATGCGCGGAGAAATGGGCGTGCCGAGCGCGCTCACGGCCTCGCAGTGGGGGTTCTACGACGTCTCGTTCAGCAAGACGAATCGAGATCAACGGATCAAGCCCCCGGAAGAGCGTCGTTTTCGGCTACCGCGCTCCTATGGCACTCACGTCATGGAGAACGTGCTATTCAAGATCAGCTTCCCCGCCGAATTTCATGCGCAGACTGCCGCCGAAGCCGCCGTGACGCTTTATCCTGAGGTCAAGAACCGCCTCGATGAGATCGAGCGGATTGAAGTGACCACGCACGAATCGGCAATTCGCATCATCTCCAAGCAAGGTGAACTCACCAATCCGGCGGATCGGGATCACTGCCTTCAATACATGATTGCAGTGCCGCTGGCGTTCGGGAAACTGACGGCCGAGCACTACGAAGACGCCTTTCATGAGGCGCACCCGATCATCGATGCACTCCGAACCAAGATGGAAGTAGTCGAGGAGCCTCGCTATACCCGGGATTACCTGGAAGCGGACAAGCGCTCAATCGCCAATGCCATTCAGATCTTCTTCCGAGACGGTACTCAGACGGACCGTGTAGAGGTGGAGTACCCCATCGGGCATCGGCGTCGCCGGGAAGAGGGGATACCGTTGCTCAAAGAGAAGTTTCGTCACAACTTGGCGACGCGCTTCCCGGCCGGTCGCTGCCGCCATATCTTCTCGCTCTGTGAAGATCGCGCGGCACTCGAAGCGATGCCGGTATCGGATTTCATGGACCTCTGGGTAACTCAGTAAGCCCATGGCGGGCCGCACGGCCCATGGGTCCGAATAGAGCGAGAAGGATCGACGTTTTTTTGATTTAAGGGGTTGTCAGATAGGGAGTAGGAGCGTAAAGTACGCATCCGCTGACGCCGAGACAGGTTTTCGGGGTTGGCGTGAAGTAAGCCAAGCGGTTGATTAGATTGAAGAAATCGGTTGACGTTTGGCGGTGAGAAGCGCAAAATGCTCGCCAGCTTCACAGGGATCGGCACTGACGCATTCGGGTTTATTGCTTCAGTCGCTCCGGCAAGATTCGACAAGAAAGACGTTGACATCTTCACCAGGATCCTTAAAA
>NZ_PZJV01000003.1 GCF_003206155.1 Salinicola halophilus
TGACGCCCACGGTTGGGTCGGGAAGGCGTGGCGGCTATACTCCGCACATGACACGACAACGATGTAACGGCGGCGCGCCTCGATTCGACAACGCGCCAGCCCGCCAGGACGGTGCCGAAAACCGTCCAAGATTCCTCGATAACGCTCTCGCAGGCCGCAGTTTCGCCGTGCGCCGGGACTTTTCGCCTTCCTCGGCGACCGCCATGGGCGGCCCTGCCTCCCACCGCGCGCGCTTCTCTACCGCCGATCCCGCCCCGCGGGCGCACGGCTTCCCATTTGTTCAGCAGACGCGCGGTGCCAAGTCTGCCTGTCTCAACGCAAGGACGATGGCTGCATGACTCAGTGGACATTGAACGACGATCCGCACGCCGCACGCGAAGCGGACAAGTACGACAACCCCGTCCCCAGCCGTGAATATCTTCTCGCCCGTCTGGAGGCCTACGGTAAGCCGATCACGCACGAGAACATGAGTGCGATGCTGGGGCTCGAGGACGACAACCAGCTGGAGGCGGTGCGCCGACGACTGGCAGCGATGGAGCGTGACGGACAGATCCTGCGCGATCGCAAGGGCGCCTATGCGTTGATCGACAAGCTCGACCTGATCAAGGGGCGCGTGCAGGGACACCGCGACGGCATGGGCTTTCTGATCCGCCACGACGGCGTAAAGCCGGATCTGGTGCTACCCCCGCGCCAGATGCGCCGCGTCTTCGACGGCGACCTGGTGCTCGCCCGCGTCAGCGGTCGCGACCGTCGGGGACGGTCGGAGGGGACCATCGCCGAGGTGCTGGCGCGCAATACCCAGACGCTGGTCGGCGTCTTTCGCCAGAACAGTCCCGAGTTCGCGGTGCTGATCCCCGAGAACTCGCGCATCAGCCAGGAAGTGATCATCCCGCATAGCGCCAGCCAGGGCGCGAAGGACGGTCAGATCGTCTCGGTGAACATCACCCAGCAGCCGGAGACGCGCAAGCAACCGGTCGGTGAGGTGGTCGAAGTGCTCGGCGAGCGCATGGACCCGGGCCTCGAGATCGATATCGCCATCCGCACCCACGACATCCCGGCAGAGTTCCCGCCGGAGGTGGAGCAGCAGACCGCCGGTATTTCGGCCGAGGTGCTGGAAGAGGACAAGAAGGCACGAATCGATTTACGCGACATGCCGCTGGTCACCATCGATGGGGCGGACGCCAAGGACTTCGACGACGCCGTCTGCGCCTGGAAGACCAAGTCCGGCAGCTGGAAGCTCGTGGTCGCCATCGCCGACGTCTCTCACTACGTGCGCGGCGCCAGCCCTCTCGACGCCGAAGCCTACGTGCGCGGCAATTCGGTCTACTTCCCCGGCCAGGTCGTGCCGATGCTGCCCGAGCTGCTCTCCAACGGGCTCTGCTCGCTCAATCCCCATGTCGACCGCCTGACGCTGGTCTGCGAGATGAATATCTCCCAGAGCGGGGCGATCAGCCGCTACAAGTTCTACGAGGCGGTGATGCAGTCTCACGCCCGCCTGACCTACGAAGACGTCGGCACCATCCTGCAGGATGGCGACAGCGAAGCGGGTCAGGCACTGCGCGAGCGCTATCGAAAGCTGGTGCCCTCGCTCGAGAATCTGCACGAACTCTACGGCGTGTTGCGCCAGGCGCGCACCGTGCGCGGGGCGATCGATTTCGAGACCACCGAGACACAGATCGTCTTCAACGACGCGCGCAAGATCGAGAAGATCGTGCCACGTACCCGCAACGATGCCCACAAGCTGATCGAGGAGTGCATGCTGGCGGCGAACGTCGCCACCGCGCGCTTCCTCGACAAGCACGACCTGCCGGCGCTCTATCGCGTTCACCAGCCGCCGGCGGCGGAGCGCCTCGAGAATCTGCGCCTGTTCCTGGCCGAGCTGGGGCTGACTCTCGGTGGTGGCGACGAGCCAACGCCGAAGGACTACCAGGCGCTGCGCGAGGTGATCAAGGATCGCCCCGACGCCGACATCATCCAGACGGTGATGCTGCGCTCGATGAGCCAGGCGGTCTATTCGCCGCAGAACGATGGGCACTTCGGTCTCGCCTATCAGGCCTACGCACACTTCACTTCGCCGATTCGCCGCTATCCGGACCTGCTGGTTCACCGGGCGATCCGCTCGGTGATTCGCGGACCGCGCCAGACGCAGACGGTGCAGCGTGCCGAGGGCGCGCCGGTGGAGAAGCCGGCGACCTGGTGTCCCTACACCTTCGAGCAGATGCTCGAGCTCGGCGAGCACTGTTCGATGACCGAGCGTCGCGCCGACGACGCCACTCGCGATGTCACGGATTGGCTCAAGTGCGAGTTCCTCTCCGATCACGTCGGAGAGGTCTTCGAAGGCACGATCGCCTCGGTCACGCAGTTCGGCATCTTCGTGCGCCTCGACGATGTCTACGTCGAGGGGCTGGTCCACGTGACCTCGCTGCCTTCCGACTACTATCACTACGAAGCGGAGAAGCACCGGCTCAAGGGCGAGCGCAGCGGGGTCGCTTACCGCCTCGGTGACGGTGTGACCGTGCGGGTGGCGCGAGTCGACCTCGACGATCGCAAGATCGATTTCGACCTTGCTGACACCGCGCCGCGTCACCGCAAGCCGCCCAAGAGCCGAAAGCCCGAAAGCGGTGGCGACACCTCCGGCGGGGGCAACCCGCGCAAGCGCAAGCAGCGCGCAGGCAAGCGTGAGCGCAGCGGCGGCGGTTCGGCCGGTGACAGCGAGTCCAATACGGGCGAGTCCAATACGACTGCGTCCGATACGGGCGAGCCGTCGACGCCGCAGGCGAGTGCAAAGACCGGCCAAGGCGACGGTGGCACGGCGATCGAGACCGATCAGTCCCACGCTGGCGGCCGAGATGGCCAGGACAGCGGTGAGAGCAAAGAGGGTGGCGAAGGCAAGGAAGGCGGCCGCTCACAGCGGCGCTCCCGCGGGCCGCGGCAGCGCCGAGGCAAGCGTTAATGGCGAAGAAGCCACCACGAGAGGGTGCAGGTCGGCCGGCTCGCGACCGATCGGGTCAACCGGGGCGCGAACGAGCGGCCAAACCGCGCGCGGCCGCCCGCAGCGCATCGGCGGTCTCCGCGCCGGACGGCCTGGAAGCGATCTACGGCGTTCACGCCGTGCAGGCGTTGCTCGAACGCGGCCAGCCTCCGAGACGGCTCTGGGTCCAGCAGGGCGATGCCGAGCGGCGTCTCGCCACGCTGCTCGAGCAGGCGCAGACCGCGGGATGTCGGGTCGAGCGCGTCGCTCGCGAAACGCTCGACGCGCTTTCCGGCAATGCCGCCCACCAGGGCGTGATCGGCTTCTGTGATCCGCTGGTCGCGGAAAGTGAAACCACGCTCTGGTGGCGACTCGAACGCTGGCTGGGAGAGGCGCCGCCGCTGTTGCTGATCCTCGATGGCGTTACCGATCCGCACAACCTCGGCGCCTGCCTACGAAGCGCCGATGCCGCCGGTGTCCGCGGGGTCATCGTGCCCAAGGACAAGTCCGCGCCGCTCAATGCGACGGTGCGCAAGGTCGCTTGCGGCGCCGCCGAAAGCGTACCGGTATTCCAGGTCACCAACCTGGCCCGCTGCATGGAGAAGCTCAAGGCGCAGGGCGTCTGGCTCATCGGCACCGCCGGCGAGGCCGAAGGTCTGCTCTTCGATGCCGATCTCACGGCACCCTGCGCGCTGGTCATGGGGGCCGAGGGCAAGGGGCTGCGGCGGCTGACGCGAGAAGCCTGCGACACGCTGATCAAACTGCCGATGCAGGGCCACGTCACCAGTCTCAACGTCTCGGTGGCGACGGGCGTCTGCCTGTTCGAGGCGCTGCGCCAGCGGGGCCTCGCTGCGCCACTCTAGTTGCTTCTAGCGCCTCTCATCTCTACAATTACGCGGTTCTGCGGGCAGGCTCTGCTCGCGGAGTCGCGTTTTTGCAATCTCGCGCCGGTGGCCCAGCGCCCGAAGCCGAGACGCAAGCGCCCCCAAGTTCGACTATTCGGGTCCGACGGACCGTCGATGCGCCGAGACCGGTGCAGCCCGATATCGACTCCTTGCTTCCCGAGGCCTCGTGCTATCGACGCCACGCGGAAGCTGCCAAACCGCAAGGAGCTAACATGCGTCACTACGAAATCGTGTTTATGGTCCATCCGGACCAGAGCGAGCAGGTTCCCGCCATGGTCGAGCGCTACACCAGCCTCGTGACCGAGAACGGCGGCACCGTGCATCGTCTCGAAGATTGGGGCCGCCGTCATCTGGCCTACCCGATCAACAAGATCCACAAGGCACACTACGTGCTGATGAACATCGAGTGCAGCGGCGAGACTCTCGACGAGATCGAGAACATTTTCCGTTTCAACGACGCCATCATCCGCAGCATGATCGTGCGCAACAAAGAGGCTGTCACCGAAGCCTCGCCGATGATGAAGCCGGCCGAGGAAAAGAGCCGTCGTCGTGACGACAAGCCCTCCGAGCGTGACGACAAGCCGTCCGAGCGTGGTGATCGTGAGCGTTCCGAACGCTCCGAAGCCGCTACCGAAGCCAACTGATCCACACCGCTTTAGGAGAGACTCGCATGGCACGTTTTTTCCGTCGTCGTAAGTTCTGTCGCTTCACCGCCGAAGGCGTGAAGTACATCGACTACAAAGACATCGATACGCTGAAAGCCTACGTCACCGAAACCGGCAAGATCGTACCCAGCCGTATCACCGGGACTCAGGCGCGCTACCAGCGTCAGCTGTCCACCGCGATCAAGCGGGCGCGCTACCTGGCGCTGCTGCCGTACTCCGACAGCCACCAGTAACACCGAAACCGAGGGCGTCATGCTGGCACTGGCCCGTTGGATCATGCGCGGCACGCCACAGGCGATCGGGGCGGCCGCACTGACCGCACTGGTGCCTTGGCTCTTCTGGTTCAGCGCCGCCGTCGCCGGCCTCGTTACATTGAGACGCGGCTTCACCACCGCCGCCCCGGTACTGATTGCTTCGGCGATACCTGCCGGCTGGTGGTGGACGCAGGGCGATGCCGTACCGCTGGCGAGCGTGCTGCTGGTGACGCTGATGGCGACGGTGCTGCGGTCGCGAATGAGTTGGAGCGAAACGCTGATCGTGGCCACTGTCGCCAGCATGGTGCTGGTTCAGCTGGGGGTATTCATGCCCGCCGGCGGCGCCGGACCGCTACTGGCGGAGCTCCGGCGCAGCAGCACCGATGTCGCGGGCATGCTGAATCAGCTGTCGGCGCAGGGCGTCGATACCCAGCTGCTGGCTGAAGTGGTCATCGGCGGTGTCACCGGGCTGGTGGTACTGGTTGCGGCAATCGCCTGCACGGCGCTGGCGCGCTCCTGGCAGGCCGGGCTCTATAACCCCGGCGGCTTTCGTCAGGAGTTTCATGCGCTGAAGCTCTCGCGCAAGCAGCTGCTACTGCTGGTCGGGTTGCTCGCCGCAGGCGTACTGCTAACGCTTCCGGCAGCGGCTCTACTGGCGTGGGTGCCGCTTTTGATTGCCGGTGTGGCGCTGGTCCACGGTTTTATCGGTTTGAAGGGAATGAGCGGGTTGTGGCTGGTCGGCTTCTACGTGTTGCTGCTGACTACCTGGCCCACGATTCTGATTGTACTGCTGTTGGCATTGGTGGATACCTTCGCGGATTTTCGCGGCCGCCTGACCCGCAGTGACTGACGAGAGGTTCAAGAGAATGGAAGTCATTCTGCTCGATAACATCGGCAAGCTGGGCGATCTGGGTGACAAGGTCACCGTCAAACCCGGCTACGGCCGTAACTACCTGGTGCCGTACGGCCTCGCCGTGCCCGCCACCAAAGACAACGTCGAAGCGTTCGAAGCGCAGCGTGCTGAGCTCGAAGCGCAGTCTGCCGATCGCAAGGCCCAGGCCGAAGAACGTGCCGCGCAACTCGCGGAAATCGAGCTTTCGCTGGTGGCCAAGGCCGGTGACGAAGGCAAGCTGTTCGGCTCCATCGGCCCGCGCGATCTCGCCGAAGCCATGGCGCAGGCCGGTATCGACGTTTCCAAGAGCGAAGTTCGCATGCCGGAAGGCCCGATTCGCCAGACCGGCGAGTATGACATCGCGATGCAGCTGCATGCCGAAGTCTCCTCGAGCGTTCGCGTGGTCGTGGTCGCCGAGTAATCGTCCCGTCGGGCGAATGCCGAGCAAAGGCACGCGGGTTATCCCGCGTGCCTTTTTTCGTGGATTTTCCGTCGTCGTGGGTTTTCCGTTATTGAAGGTTTTCCGTTTTCATAGAGCCTTTTGGACGACCCCGACGACGTGAGCCCCCATAGAGCGGTTGCTTTCATGTGAACGGAAAGCACCTCGTCGGCCATCGATTAACATGAGCGCAGCGCCGGACGTGTGGTCGGTGCCGCCGAAGGGTAAGAGCCAGCATGAATGAACGCGTCGATAGCGATCTCGAAACCAGTCAGATCAAGATGCCGCCGCACTCGCTCGAGGCGGAGCAGTCGGTGCTCGGCGGGCTGATGCTCGACAATTCGAGCTGGGACACCGTCTCCGAGCGTCTCGTCGCCGACGACTTCTACCGACACGAACATCGCCTGACGTTCAACGCCATGGCGGAGCTCGCCGAGGCGACCCAGCCGCTGGACGTGGTGACGCTGTCGGAGTCGCTCGAGCGCCGCGATCAGCTGGAGAGCGTCGGCGGTCTCGCCTATCTGGCGGAACTTGCTCGCAACACGCCGTCGGCCGGTAACATCCGCGCCTACGCCGATATCGTTCGTGAGCGGGCGATGCTGCGCAAGCTCATCCAGGCGTCGCGTCAGATCGCCGACAGCGCCTATTCGCCGGAAGGTCGGGCGGCGGACGAGCTGATCAACGAGGCCGAGCGTCTGGTCTTTCAGATCAGCGAGTCGCGGCCCAAGTTCGGCGGCCCGCAGGGCATGAGCCAGCTATTGACCAAAGCGGTCGATCGCATCGACGAGCTGTTCAACATGAAAGGCGAAATGACCGGTATCTCCACCGGCTTTCGCGATCTCGACGAGATGACCTCGGGTCTGCAGCCGTCGGATCTGGTGATCATCGCCGGGCGCCCGTCGATGGGTAAGACCACGTTTGCGATGAACCTGGTCGAGCACGCCGTCGTCTCCTCCGACAAGCCGGTCGTGGTCTTCTCGATGGAGATGCCCGCGGAATCGCTGATGCTGCGTATGCTCTCGTCGCTGGGACGGATCGATCAGACCCGGGTACGGACCGGTCAGCTCGAGGACGAGGATTGGCCGCGGCTGACCTCGGCGGTCAATCTGCTCAAGGATCGTCAGCTCTTCATCGACGACACGCCGGCGCTTTCGCCCAACGAGCTGCGCTCCCGCGTGCGACGTATCGCCCGCGAACACGGCAACGTCGGCCTGGTGATGATCGACTATCTGCAGCTGATGCAGGTGCCCGGTCTGTCCGAGAACCGCACCGCCGAGATCTCCGAGATATCACGCTCGCTCAAGGGCGTGGCGAAGGAGTTCAGCTGCCCGGTGGTGTCGCTGTCGCAGCTCAACCGCTCGCTCGAGCAGCGACCCAACAAGCGTCCAGTGATGTCGGATCTGCGTGAATCCGGGGCCATCGAGCAGGACGCCGACGTCATCGCCTTCGTCTACCGTGACGAGGTCTACAATACCGACAACCCGGACAACAAGGGCCTCGCGGAGCTGATCATCGGCAAGCAGCGTAACGGCCCCATCGGGACGGTGCACATGGCGTTCATCGGCAAGTACACCCGCTTCGAAGACCTGGCGCCGGACAGCTACGGCCAGCACTACGAGTGATGCCCTAGCGGCTTTCATCGACGCTGAGCGCCTCGTGCGTTCGTCGTCACCAGCGTATCGCCGCCAGCGACGGGCGGCGTTCATCGATTATCGAGGAGTCAGACATGGCAGGCGGTTTTCAGCGCGGACGGCGTCAGCGTACGCCCAAGATCGAAGTTCGCGGTCAACTGGAGAAGCTGGAACGGGAAGGGCCGTTCAAGGAGTGGCTGGGGATGCCGGATCTCTACCGACACTGGATCACTGTCGACGGCGAGCTCTACAGCTACCAGACCGAGGATTCGGAACTGCCGGTCGCGGTGGGGGATCGCGTCGTGTTCCGCTACAAGGAGACCAAGGCAGGACGCTGGATCGACCGCAACTCGCTGGGCAAGGCGATCGACCCGTCGGACTATCAGTAGTTCGACGACGGGCGAGCGTCGTGGCGATCTGACCTCCGCTAACAGCAACGGCCCTCTGTCTCTGCACGGCCCTCTGTCTCTGCGTTAGCGGGTCAAATGCGCCATTGGTTCACCGGTTCGTATTTTTCGGTGAGCGATAGGAAACATTTCGACACATTTTCATCTTGGCGTCATCTTCGTGGCACTCAATGGTCGGTATGACTCCGTTCACTGTCACCTCCCGCGAAGAAGAGACCCTGACCGACATCGTCGAACGGCGCCGTCTTCGCACGCATTTTCAACCGATCGTCTCCGTGCCGACGGGACGAATTCTCGCCTACGAGGCACTCTCCCGCGGGCCCGAAGGGTCGTTGCTGGAGAGCCCGCTGGCACTGTTTCAATCGGCGGGTCGGCATGGCCGGCTCATCGCTCTCGAGTATGCCTGTCTCGCCAGCGCCATCGAGCGCTGGGCCGAGACCGGGCTCGGCGAGCTTCTGTTTCTCAACGTCTCTCCAGAAGTCCTGATCGACGCGGCAACGTTCGGCGCGACCGTCGTAGCGCTGTTGTCGCAGGTCGGCCTCGCGCCATCGCAGGTGGTGATCGAGATCACCGAACAGTCGCCAGGCATCGATTCGCAGCGCATCGTCGAAGCGGTCGTGGAGTGCCAGACGCTGGGGCTCAACTTCGCGCTGGATGACCTCGGCGACGGTTATGCGGGGCTGCGGCTCTGGTCGGAGCTCACGCCGAGCTACGTCAAGCTGGATCGTCACTTCGTCAGCGGCATCGATGGTGACCACGTCAAGCGCCGCTTCGTACGCTCGATCATCGACATCGCCCACAGCCTGGATGGACGGGTGATTGCCGAAGGGGTGGAGCGTGAGGCCGAACTGGATGCGCTGTTGGAACTCGGCGCCGACTACTGTCAGGGCTGGCTCTTCGCGCATCCCGAACCGCAGCCGCAGGTGGGTCGCGATGACCTGATAGCCGCACTCGCTGCGCTGGGCCAAACTCGCCGGCTCCACGCCGCCGGCACGGAGATCGGGCGACTCTGCGTGGCACTGCCGGCGCTGACGCACGAGATGAGCGTCGCCAGCGCCGCCGAACGTTTTACCCGCATGCCCGAGGCCAACGCGCTGGCAGTCGTCGACGAGGCTGACCGACCGGTGGGGCTGCTCGGGCGCCAGCAGCTGATGACGCTGCTCGGCAAACGCTTCGGTTTCGATCTTCACGGGCGACGTCAGCTGTCGCAGGTCATGCAGACGCAGGCGCTCTGCGTCGAGGCAAGCGAGCCGCTGGAGCGGGTCTCGCGCAAGGTGACCGGCCGCGCCGATGTCACGCGCGATGAGGACTTCATCATCACCGACGGCGGGCGCTATCGCGGGGTCGGCCATGTCATCAACCTGCTCCAGCTGGTGACTGAGCAGCAGGTCCAGATCGCTAGACAGGCCAATCCGCTGACGCAGCTTCCCGGCAATCGGCCCATCCGTGCCGCGCTCGAGCGCTACCAGCAACGCGGGAGCACCTTCGTTGCCTGCTATCTGGATCTCGATCATTTCAAGCCGTTCAACGATCGCTTCGGCTGCGCGCTGGGCGACCAGATGATCCTGATTCTGGCCCGGGTATTGGGCGAGGCGACCGGCCGCGACGACTTCCTGGGGCATCTCGGCGGCGACGACTTCGTCCTGCTGCTCGACGACGACGGCCGGCTCCACACCCGGCTGGAGGCGATCCAGCGCCACTTCGCTCGTGACGGCAGCTCGCTACTGCCGTCGTTGGAGCGAGCCGCGGGCGGTTTTCATGCCAAGGATCGATTCGATCAGTGGCGGTTCTTTCCTCATACCCGGCTGTCTATCATCGCGCTTCGCGTGCCGCCGGATGCCGCAACGTATAGCTTCGGTGACCTATGGAGCCGCTTCAAGACGCCGGCCAAGCGGGCCGGCAACGGTCGCATCGTGGTCACGCTCAAGTCCCCGGGCAAGTCCTCGAGTTAGACGTCGGCGGGGCTGCCGAACCGGGACCGAGGAGTACGGCTTCATCGACCTGCAACGACCAATGCAACGCGGCTTTAACATAGTTACGCGTTAATGGTGGGAATGCCTGAGCGTTCAGGCAGCGTGCGGCACCGAAACGCTGGTGCCGCCGCCGACTCGACTTATTTTGGCGGAGAGACCATGGATATCGAAGCACTCGAAAATTTCACCCGAACGCATCACGATTACGACATCCGCATCGTCGCCCACGCGGGCAGCCGTTACTACCAGGTGATGCTGGAACCCGCCGGCGGCGCGACTCAAGTACTGACGCGGCGCGGCAAGCCGATGATGTTTCGCGCCCTCGACGATGTCTACGGCGAACTCAAGCGCGCCGACATTCGCCAGGCCTATCTGGTTCACCAGGTCGCCAACGACGATCCCGTCGGCTTCGATGCGCACTACTGCGACCCGCAGGCATCCCGACTGTCGCTGGTATTCTGACTTCGCCCCTCTCCACGCCTACCGCACTCCAACCCTTCCCGCCACGCCTAGCGCCTCACTACCGGCAAGTCGCCACGAGACTTGCCCGATAATCGAGCCCGCCCGCCGACCGAGTCGGTTCTTGTGTCTCTCGGTTGCCTCTCCTGCTTCCTCGTCGCCGCATCGTTGCGCCATCAATTCTGGTAGCCGCTGGCATGATCGCCCTTGCCGTAGGGGGCTTCGAACGTGATCGTTTCGAGAAAGGCATCGGCCTTGGCAATGATCGCCTCGCGGCGGTCGTCGGCCATGCGATCCCAGCTGCCGTAGATCAGTCGCATGCGCTGATTGTTCTCCAGGCGCTTGCGGTGCGTCTCCAGAAAGTGCCAGTAGAGGCTGTTGAACGGGCAGGCGTTGTCGCCGGTCACCTGCTTGACGTCGTAGCGGCACTCGCGGCAATGATCCGACATTCGGTCGATGTACTTGCCTGAGGCGCAGTAGGGTTTGGAACCGAGGTAACCGCCGTCGGCGTAGAGCGTCATGCCGAGAGTGTTGGGCAGCTCCACCCACTCGTAGGCGTCGGCATAGACCGCCAGATACCAGTCGCAGAGCGCCGCCGGGGCCACGCCGCAGAGCAGGGCGAAGTTGCCGGTGACCATCAGTCGCTGAATGTGATGGGCATAGGCATTGTCGCGGGTCATCTCCAGCGCTCGACGCAGGCAGCGAAGCTCGGTGTCGGCGTTCCAGTAGAAATCCGGCAGGCCGCGGCGGGCGTCGAGTCGATTCTCACGCTTGTAATCCGGCATCCGCTGCCAGTAGATGCCGCGCACGTACTCTCGCCAGCCGAGGATCTGACGGATGAAACCCTCGGCGGCGTTGATCGGCGCCTTGCCGTCCTGCCAGGCTTTTTCCACCGCCTCGCACACCTCGCGGGCACCGAGCAGGCCGAGATTCATCGAGGCCGAAAGCCGCGAATGGAACAGCAGAGGGTCGTCGTCGCTGATGGCGTCCTGATAGGTGCCGAAGTGGGCCAGCGCGTGATCGATGAAGTGGCGTAGATCGGCGAGCGCCTGACGCCGGGTGACCGCCCAGTTGAAGCCTTCGAGGGTGCCGAAGTGGTGGCCGAAGTGCTCCGAGACCAGCGCTTCGACCTCGCGCGTGGTGTCGTCCATGCGATGCTGCGGCGAGGCGGGAAAGTCGAGATCGCCACTGACCGGGGCACGATTCTCCTTGTCGAAGTTCCACTGTCCGCCTGCGGGCTCGCCGTCGCGCATCAGCAGGCCGGTTCGCTTTCGCATCTGGCGGTAGAAATCCTCCATGCGAAAGCGCCGGCGGCCTTCCAGCCACTCGCCGAAGTCGCTCAGCGTGCAGTAAAAGCGCGTATCCTCGTACAGCCGCCAGCGGGTTCCGCGACTCTGTATTCGCTCCAGCAGTCGCCACTCTCCGGGGTGGGTGACGCGAATCTCGTCGCATTCGTAGGCGTCGGCGAGACGCTCCGCCTCGTCGATCAGATCCTGACGATTGTCGTCATCGTCGAGACGGCTGTAGTGGACCCGATACCCTTTGTCGCGGAGGGTGTCGGCGAAGTGGCGCATCGCCGACAATATCAGCGCGATCTTCTGCGGATGGTGAGGGACGTAATCCCCCTCGGTCTTGACCTCGCAAAGCGCGACGACGGCATCGTCCGGCGCCTGGGTCAGGACATCGAGAGAGTCGGTGAGCTGGTCACCGAGAATCAGAATCAGAGGGCGCGACATAGACTTGACCATGACTTATACAGATACGTTTGATCGTATAAGACGATGGGTTTTGCGCAAGCCGGGAGTGGTAAACTTGCGGCGACAACGAGTTCGACAGGAGTGGTGATATGGCGGCGCGGTTCGGAGTGCTACTGGTCAATCTGGGAACGCCGGAGGCGCCCACGCCGAAAGCGGTGCGGCGCTATCTGGCCGAATTTCTCGGCGACCCCCGGGTGATCGATGCCCCCCGCTGGATCTGGTGGCCGGTGCTGCACGGTGTGATTCTGCGGATTCGCCCGCCGAAGGTCGCCAAGGCCTACGCCTCGGTGTGGCAGGAGGAGGGCTCGCCGCTGCTGGCGATCGGTCGACGCCAGCAGCGCGCGCTCGCCGCCGACCTCGAGGCCACTACCGGCGAGGCGATACCGGTGGAGCTGGCGATGACCTACGGCAAGCCGAGCATGGAAGAGGCGGGGCTGAAACTGCGCGATGCCGGCGTCGAGCGCATTCTGGTGCTCCCGCTCTATCCGCAGTTTTCCCGTACCACGACCGGCGCCGTCTTCCAGCGGCTGGCCAAGGCGCTCGCGCCCTGTCCGCACCTGCCGGAGATGCGCTTCGTCAACGAATACCACGACCATCCGGACTACATCGAAGCGTTGGCAGCCAGCGTACGCGAGCACTGGGAGACGCACGGCGACCGCGGCCGCCTGCTGATGTCCTACCACGGCATTCCAAAGCGCTACGTCGATAACGGCGACCCCTACGCGAGCCACTGCCGGCGAACCAGTGATCTTCTCGCCAAGGCGCTCGAGCTGGAGGAGGGCGCCTGGTTCCAGAGCTATCAGTCACGCTTCGGTCGCGAGGAGTGGCTCAAACCCTATACCGACGAGACGCTCAAGGCGTGGGGCGCAGACAAGGTCGAGTGCGTCGACGTCATCAGCCCCGCCTTCGCCGCCGACTGCCTGGAGACGCTGGAGGAGATCGACGCCGAGAACCGCGAGTACTTCCAGGAGGCCGGTGGCGGCCGCTACCGCTACATTCCCGCGCTCAACGACCGTCCGGAGCACATCTACCTGCTGCGCCGGCTGGTCGAGGAGAACACCGCCGGCTGGTAAGCACGCCGCCGGCGAAATCGACGGCTTCCTCAGGGCAGCGGTGACTTGCCCTGAGGCGCCTCTTCGACCGAGTGCTTGGGCTTTTCGCTCTCGAGTTCGACCGGGTTGCCGCGGGTGCGCGGGTCCGGCTTCAACTTGTGGTGCAGGGCGCTCTTGGCCAGCATGTGCGCCGACACCGGCGCCGTGATGAACACGAATATCGTGATCAACAGTTCCTGGACGATCGGCCCGTCGTTCAGGCTGAAATAGAGCGACGAGCCGACCAGCGTGCAGCCGACGCCGAGCGTCGTCGTCTTCGACGGCCCGTGCAGACGCATGTAGAAATCCTTGAGGTGCGTCAATCCCAGCGAGCCGATGAAGGCGAAGGCGCCACCGGCGATGAGCATGAAGGCGATCACGCCTTCGAGAATGCTGTTGAGCATCGTGTCTTCCTTGCGCGTCGTCGCGCGTCGTCTATTCGATGATGTCGCCGCGCAGCAGGTACTTGCAGATGGCGATGGTGCTGATGAAGCCCAGCATGGCGATCAGCAGCGCGGCCTCGAAGTAGTTCTTGCCGTTGACCCAGATACCGAAGATCACGATCAGGGCGATGGAGTTCATGTACATCGTATCCACCGCCAGGATGCGGTCCGGTAGGCTGGGGCCGATCACGGCGCGATAGAAGTTGAGCGAGATGGCAGCGGAAAACAGCGCCAGCGAGATCCAGAGTGCGGTATCGATCATGGCTCGAAGATCTCCATCAGAGGGCGTTCGTAGCGCTGGTGAATCTCGTCGATCAAGGCATCGATGTCCGCCACGTCGAGGGCGTGAATCAGGAGCGTACGACCGTCGAGTCGCAGGTGCGCCGACACGGTGCCCGGCGTCAACGTGATCGTGCTGGCGAGAATCGTGATCGGGAAGTTCTGTTTGAGCGTCAGCGGATATTCGACCAGCGCCGGCCGCAGCTTGCCTCTCGGATCGAGTATCAGTTTGGAGACTTCGAGGTTGGCAACGACGATGTCGACGAGGACCCGCAGCACGTAGCGCAGAAGCTTGAACGGCCGCCTGGCCCTTTGCTGGCGTTCCCAGAACGGCTGACAGACCAGCGGGATGGCGATCGCCAGCACGCCACCGAGTAGCCACTGTCCCAAGGCCAGGCTGTGCTGCAACAGCAGCCAGACGACGAGCAGCAGCAGCGAGAGGACCGGCATGGGTAGACCGCGAGTCGGAGGAATCATGAGCCATCTCCAGTAGCGTTCTGCAACAGAATCGACTGCGCGTACTGACCGGGATCGAGCAGCTGTGTCGCGCTGGCGTCGGTAAACTCAGTGATGGGGCCGGCTAGCAGCGACAAAACCGGTGACGCCCCCAGCAGCAGGATCAGACCGGCGAGCATTGCCGGCTGCAGACGCGGGCCGTCGCTGTCGCCGGGCTTGGCCTTCCAGAAGATGGTCGATCCGCTGCGGCCCATGGCAACGATACCGGCAAGGCTCGACAGCAGCAGCAACGGCCACAGCCACATCTGCTCGCCGGGCTGTGCCGAGTCGAGTAGCAGCGCTTTACCGATCGCACCGGAAAGCGGCGGCAGGCCGATGACCGTCACGGCGCCGAGAAAGTAGAAGAACCCCAGCAGGCTGGGCTGGGTGACGCCGCGCCCGGGCACGATGCGCGCCCCCGCCTTGCCGCGCTGCTCGCTGATGGCATCGGCCAGCAGAAACAGCCCACCGCTCACCAGCGTCGTGTGGATCATGTAATAGAGCAGGGCGGCGATGGGCGCCTCCCGGTTCATGCTCACGCCGACCAGGAGCGTGCCCACCGAAATGATGATCAGATAGGCGACCTGCGTGCGCAGATCCCGCGCCGACAGCACGCCCACGCCGCCGAGCGCCAGCGTCGCCAGGGCAAACCACCACAGCCACGGCTGCACGAAATTCGCAAGCTCCCCCGCACTTTCGCCGAAGATCAGCGTGTAGACGCGCAGGATGGCGTAGATACCCACCTTGGTCATGATCGCAAACAGCGCCGCCACCGGGGCCGGAGCGCTGGCATACGCCCGCGGCAGCCAGAAGTAGAGGGGCAGGATCGCGGCCTTGAGCCCGAACACCACCAGCAGCAGAAACGCGCCGGCTTCGACCAGCCCCAGCCGATCCACGTCGAGCATGGCGACCCGCTGCGCCATGTCCGCCATGTTGAGCGTGCCCAGCGTGCCGTAGAGCACGCCGAGCGCGATCAGGAACATCGCCGAGCCGGCGAGATTGAGCGCCACGTAGTGAAAGCCCGCTTGGGTTCGATCCTTGCCGCCGCCGTGCATGAGCAGCGAGTAGGAGGCGATCAGCAGCACCTCGAAGAAGACGAACAGGTTGAACAGATCGCCCGTCAGGAAGGCGCCGTTGATCCCCATGAGCTGCAGCTGGAAGAGGCCGTGGAAGTTGCTGCCCTTGCGATCGTCGCCGGCGCAGGCATAGGCGACGCTGCCGAGCGCCAGGATGCTGGTGAGACAGACCATCAGGGCGGAAAGCCGGTCGAGCACCAGAATGATACCGAACGGCGGCTGCCAGTCGCCCAGGGCGTAATAGCTGATCTCACCGCTGCGGCTTTCGAGCACCATGATGACGGTCACCACCACCAGCAGCGCCGTGGAGACGAGTGCGATGCCGCGTCGGGGCAGGCGCGTGGCGTCGCGCTTGACCAGCATCAACAGCCCGCTGAGTAGCGGCAGCAGCACCGGTAGAACGAGCAGGTGCTGCATCATGATTTCTCCTCCTTGGACTCTTCACGCTGGTCGTTGACCTGGTCGCTGCCCAGATCGCCGCGCACGCGCATCGCCAGGATGACCGAGAACGCGGTCATGGCGAAGCCGATGACGATGGCGGTCAGTACCAGCGCCTGGGGGAGCGGGTCGGCATAACGCGCCGCATCATCGCTGATCACCGCAGCGCCGTCGGTCGTCAGACCCCCCGTCGAGAACAGGAACAGATTCACCGCATAGGACAGTAGCGTGAGTCCGACGACCACGGGAAACGTGCGTCCCCGTAGGGCGAGATAGAGACCGCTGGCGGCGAGAAAGCCGGTGACGGTGGAAAAGAGCGCTTCCATCAGAGGGTCTCCTTGCTGTTCTCTTTGCTGGGCCGGTGCGGTGTGGTCAGCTTGCCCAGGTTGGCGAGGATCATCAGCGTCGCCCCGACGACGGTGAGATAGACACCCAGATCGAAGAACATGGCCGTTGCCAGCTCGATCTCCCCGATGTACGGAATCGTGAAGTGACCGAAGGCCGACGTCAGGAAGTTGTGACCGAAGACCCAGCTACCGAGTCCCGTGAATGCCGCGATCGTCACGCCCGATACCGCGATGGGCTGGTAGTGAAAGGAGAGTCGCTCCTGGGCCCAATCGACGCCGCGGGCGATGTAGAGCAGGATCAGCGCCACGGCGGTGACCAGCCCGGCGATGAAGCCGCCACCGGGCTCATTGTGTCCACGCAGGAAGATGAACACCGACACCAGCAGTGCCAGCGGCAGCAACGACTGCGAGACGGTGCCCAGCAGCATCGGGTGCAGGTCCTTCGACCAGGGGCGGCCCTCGCTGTCGCTCGACGGCATGAACAGTCGCAGCCGATTGAGCAGCTTGTAGATGCCGATTGCCGCGATGCACAGCACCGTGATCTCGCCGAGCGTATCGAAGCCGCGGAAGTCGACCAGGATGACGTTGACCACGTTGTGACCGCCGCCCCCGCTGACGCTGTTGTCGAGGAAGAAACCCGAAATGGTGTCGAGAGGGCGGGTCAGCAGCGCGTAGTTGAGGCTGGTCACGACGCCACCGAAGCCGGCGGCCAGCAGCACGTCGCGGATGATCCGCCCGCCGCTGGACTCCTTGGGCGTGCGCTGCGGCAAGAAGAACAGCGCCAGCATCAGCAGAATGACCGTCACCACCTCGACCGCCAGCTGTGTCAGCGCCAGGTCCGGGGCCGAGAAGCGGGCAAAGGCGAGCGACACCATCAGTCCGACGACCGACAGCATGATCAGCGAAACTAGGCGACGGCGGTGCATCACCGCCGTGCCGACCCCGGCGAGAATGGTGATCACACCGCCGACGATCAGCAGGCCGTCGAGGGGCTGGTTGGGCGTCGGGCCCGTCAGCTGGGTCAGGTCGAGCAGGCCGCTTCCGGTCAAGAACAGCACGGCGACGATCAGCCACAGCATGTAGCGCTGCAGCGAGCCGTTCTCCAGGCGATCGATCATCGTCTGGGTCCATGTCTGGACGCGACGAACGTTGAACTCGAAGTTCATCAGCGCGTTGCGCTGGGGGAACTGGCGATGAAAGCTGAAGAGCTTACGCCGCACGCAGTAGAGCCCCGCGCCGCCGGCGAGCGCCACGGCGCTCATCAGCAGCGGCAGATTGAAGCCGTGCCAGATCGCCAGATGCAGCTCGGGCCGGGGGGACAGCAGCGTGGCTTGCGCCGCCGCCTCCAGGAGTCCGGTAACGCTCAGCGCCGGCAGCAGGCCGATCACGATGCACAGGGCGACCAGCACCATCATCGGCAGGCGCATGAAGAACGGCGCCTCGTGCGGCGTCTGCGGCAGGTCTTCCGCTTTCGGGCCGAAGAAGACGTTGCGCACGTAGCGCAGCGAGTAGGCCACGGAGAGCAGGCTGCCGATCGTCGCGAGTACCGGAATCAGCCACGCCAGCCCGCCGAGGATACCCGTGCCGAGCGTTTCGGTGAGCATCATCTCCTTGGAGAGGAAACCGTTGAGCAGCGGTACGCCCGCCATCGACGCCGCCGCCAGCAGCGCAAGAACCGCGGTCACCGGCATGTAGTGGCGCAATCCGCTGAGCTTGCGAATGTCGCGAGTCCCGCTCTCGTGGTCGATGATGCCCGCCGACATGAACAGCGCCGCCTTGAAGGTGGCGTGATTGATGATGTGAAAGAGACCGGCGACGACCGCAAGCTTGCTGTCCAGCCCGAAGAGCATCGTGATCAGGCCGAGATGGCTCACCGTCGAGAACGCCAGCACGCCCTTGAGGTCGTACTTCAGCAGCGCGAAGTAGGCGGCGTAGATCATCGTCACAAGCCCGGTCAGCGTGACGATGTAGAGCCACAGCTGAGAGCCCGCGAGCGCCGGATGCATCCGCGCCAGCAGAAACACGCCGGCCTTGACCATGGTCGCCGAATGGAGAAACGCCGAGACCGGGGTCGGGGCGGCCATTGCATGTGGCAGCCAGAAGTGGAATGGGAACTGGGCCGACTTGGTGAAAGCGCCCAGCAGCACCAGCAGCAGCGCCGGCAGATAGCGCGGATCGGCCAGGATCAGCTCGCGACTGTCGAGCACCGTCTGGAGATCGAACGTCCCCACGATATGGCCGATCAACAGGAACCCGGCGAGCAGCGCAAGGCCGCCCATGCCGGTGACCGTCAACGCCATGCGCGCGCCGCGTCGGGCTTCGCTCTGGTGGTACCAGTAGCCGATCAGCAGAAACGACGACAGGCTGGTCAGCTCCCAGAAGACCCACAGCAGCAGCAGGTTGTCCGCCATCACGATGCCGATCATGGACGTCATGAAGAGCATCATGTAGCTGTAGAATCGCGGCATGCTGTCCTCGGGGGACAGATAGTAGCGAGCGTAGAGAACGATCAGCAGGCCGATGCCGAGTATCAGCAGCAGAAACAGCAGCGACAGACCATCGAGTCGCAGCGCGAAGTCCAGTCCCAGCTGGGGCACCCAGGGAATCGCGAAGCGCGGTACGTTACCCGCCAGCACGTCGGGCACGTGAACCAGCACGATGGCCAGCGCGATGGCCGGCAGTATCGCCGTCATCACGGTCAGAACGTTGCGTTGCCGGTTGTTGCCCATCAGGGAGACGAGACTGCCCAGCAGGGGCAGTAGAACGATCAGCGGCAGTGCCATGAATGTATTGCTCTAGTCGTTGGCCGAGAAGCGAGCCCACATCGTCATCGAGACAGCGCACGTGGGCATCGACAGGGCGAGTACGAGAACGGGTCTCGACGGTCGTCCGATTCAGTGTAGCGATGTCGATGACGCCAGCTCGGTGAATGGGCTCGTCGAGGGCGTGTGTGCAGGCTCGGCCAGTTGATCTTCGTCCACTCGAGAGTGGGGGCGGTCGTCATGAGGCGGTCGCGCGCGGGGTCGCGAGTCGACTGGCTACCCTGAGATCAGAGGCGCTGAGGTGGATCGGTGAGGAAGGGATAGCGGACGGCGCGCGGCGCTAGCATCCACGCAGGGATTCGACCGTCGATCGACATCGTCGTGGCGGCGTTCGGTGACAGAGTCTGGGCACCGATACGACAGGTCGCGCTTGTCAGCAGGCGCTGGCTAGGCGGGGGGCCCGGCATGGTGTCTCTCCTCCCTTCAAATCGCTCGACACGGTATTGTCGTAGGATTGTTTTCAACCGTGAAATTGTTGAAAGTATTGGATATTTACAGTCGTCGAGCGGTTGCGTTGATCTGACTCTATCACGGTGATATGCCCCTAGCCATAGATGGGCGGGCACGGTGCTGGGCGATTGCCGAGGGCGACGCCCATCGTGACGCGCGCGGTGCGACCGGGTGTCGCATCATTCAACGGCTTTCGTACACTGTGTGTCGCGAGGACTCCCGAAGGCACGCATGGGCGAGACGACGGAAAAATCCGCTTGGCGTCGACAGCGGTGTCGAAAGTGATCAGAGAGGACGTCGATGACAGTACGGTGTGACGTGATATGGCTCAGGCGCGATCTACGTCTGATCGACAACGACCTCTTCGCCGGACGAGCGCGCGCCGAGTCGCAGCTCTGCGTCTACGTACTCGAACCGAGCTGGATGGACGACCCCGCCCGTCGCTTGGCGCCGGCCCAGTGGGCACTGCTGTGGGAGAGCCTGATGGCGCTGCGCGGCAACCTGCTGACCCGCGGCAGCGATCTGCTCGTCTGCGTCGGCGAACCCGAACGACTGCTGCCGCCGCTGATGCACCGGCTGGGCGCCGAGTGTCTGTGCGTGCACGATCTCGAAGGGGGCAACGAGCAGGAGAGTCTGGCCCGAGTCGCCGCCGCCATCGGTGGCGATCGCGTCGAGCGGCTACCGGAGACCCCGCTGTTTGCACTCCCCCCGATACCGGCGGGGGCCGTGACGCCCAGCTTTCCGGCGTTTCTCGAAAGGCTGAGTGCGCTGGATCCGCTGGCGCCGATCACGGTCGCCCTGCCGATCACGCTGCCGCCTTGGCCGGAGAACGGACCGAGGGGGTTGCCATCGATGGAGAGCCTGTCGCTGCCGATTCTGTCAGCGTTCAGCCCCGCGACACTTCGCGACGGCGAAGACGGCGTACAGCGGCTGTTGAATCAGCTCGCCCGCGGCGACATCACGCTGACCCTGGCCCACGTCGGCGAACTGCAGCTGGCGCTCGCGATCGGCAGCGTCTCCGCTCGCCAGCTCTACGCGCTCTGCCAGTCGAACGGCGCGGCGGGGCAGTCAAAGCCCTGGCGCTGGCTACGCCATGAGCTGCTGTGGCAGGAGTACCTGCGCTGGCAGCGTGAGTCGGGACGCCACGAGCGGCTCGGCGCACCGGCCCTGATCGATCCCACCGGCCGGGGCGAGCGCCGCTATCGCGGAATGGAGGCCGCATTCGAGAGCCCGCCCCGCCCCCCGCGCTACGAAGCGCCAGGCGATGACATCACCGAGCCGGTGGCACCATCCGCAAGCGTCACCGGCTCCTGGTTCGACCGCTACTGAGCCGGCTCGGGGCCACCGGAATCGACTACACTGCGATTTCGGTCGCCGCCGGGCCCGTTCGCTGTCGCTCGTCGATGTCGTCCGGTGGCGAGCCCCAGGATCTCTCGTATTTAAGGATGTGCCTCGTGACTCGTTCCTCTTTCTCCTACCGCCACGTCGTCTCAGCATCCGCCGACCGGCCGGGGCCGCCCTCACGTCGGCGTGCCGCCGCGCTATCGCTCTGTCTGTCGCTGTCGCTGATGGGGTGTCAGAGCGTTGCCGATACCCAGGCGCCGAGCGCGAACGGGGCCGCAACGGCCAGTGCGGGCGAGACCGGCGCCGCGGATCAGCCGAATCCGGGATCGTCGAGCCAGCCGAGTCCGGCACCGTCGAATGAGTCGAATTCGGGATCGTCGAACCCGCCGAATTCAGGAGCGTCGAATGAGCCGAGCGCGCAGGCGTCGTCGAACGGTATCGATGCCTCAACGAGCCGCGATAGTGCTGAATTCGACGCCTGGGTGGCATCGTTTCGCCGGCACGCGGCGGCGGAGGGGATCGACCGGGCGACGCTCGAGGCTGCCTTCGGCCAGGCGAGTTTCCAGCCGAAGATCCTCGAGTACGACCGTTCGCAGCCGGAGTTCTCCCGTCAGATCTGGAGCTATCTGGACACGGCGGTCTCCGACTCGCGGATCAGCAACGGCCGCGAGCGGCTCGCCGCCCATCGCGACACGGCGTCCGCCGTCGAGCGCGAGTACGGCGTGCCGGCGGAGGTAATCGTGGCGATCTGGGGGATCGAGAGTAACTACGGCAGCAATTTCGGCGACTTCGAGACGATCGATGCGCTCTCCACGCTCGGCTTCGACGGTCGGCGCCAGTCCTTCGCTCGCGACGAGCTGATGGCGGCACTCGAGATTCTCCAGAACGGCGACATCGACCGCGATCGCATGCGCGGCTCCTGGGCCGGGGCCATGGGGCATACGCAGTTCATCCCCTCGAGCTTTCTCGCCTACGCCGTCGATGAGGATGGCGACGGCCGCCGGGACATCTGGGGCAGCATCCCCGATGTGATGGCGTCGACCGCGAACTATCTCGCCCGAGCCGGTTGGCGAACGGGCCAGCCGTGGGGGGCGGAGGTGCGGCTACCCGAGAACTTCGATTACGCCCAGACCGAACTCGATACGCGCCACTCCAGTCAGGAGTGGATAGCGCAGGGCGTCGCCGCGGTTGCCGGCGCAGCGCTGCCGGATTTCGCCGAAGCCTCGGTGATCGCGCCCGCCGGCGCTCAGGGGCCCGCCTTCCTGGTCGGTCCCAACTTTCGGGCGATTCTGCGCTACAACGCCTCGACCAGCTACGCCCTGGCGGTCGCCAAGCTCTCCGACCGTATCGCGGGTCGCGGCGGCATCCAGGCCGACTGGCCGCGTAGCGAGCCGGCGCTGTCGCGCAGTCAGATCCGTCGGTTGCAGAGCGCGCTGAACGCCAACGGCTTCGATGTCGGCACGCCTGATGGGCTGGTCGGACCCAATACCCGCAAGGGGCTTCGTGCCTATCAGCGCAGCATCGGCACGACCCCCGACGGCTACCCCACGCAGCGCCTGATCCAGCGTCTCACCGGCGGCTGACGGCGCGTCCGCGATCGGCTTCAACGCCGATTGACGCGTGATTCGGCGTCTTTTCGTCGGTTCGCGAGGCCCATGTCTGTGGCACACTTCCCGCTTTCAGTGATCGACAACACCGAGGCGAGACATGGGCGTGCAGCGGTTCATCGGAGCCAACACCCGCGAAACGATGCGCCAGGTTCGCCTGGCGCTCGGCGAGGACGTGCTCATTCTCTCCAACCGGGTCGTCGACGACGGTGTCGAAATCGTCGCCATGTCGGAGCAGGCCCACGAGCAGGCGCTCGAGGCGTCGCCGACGAGTGAGGCCGAACAGACACCGGCGGCGTGGGAGGCCTACAACGAGCGGCTGCTCGGCGAGATGCGCGCGCTGTTGCAGACCTCGATCTCTGGCGCGACGCCCGCCTCCGATGCCCGCGGCGAGATTCGCGCCGCCATGCACCGGCGCCTGCGCCAGGCCGGGTTCAGCGCCACGCTCAGCGATACCCTCCTCGAAACGATCCCCGACGAGCTCATGGAGGCCGGCGAGGGCGGCGAGTCGATCCGTGAGGCGTGGCTCGTCCGGCAGCTGGCCGCGCGACTCGACGTGCTCGACGAGGAGCGTGGGCTCTTCGACGAAGGCGGGGTCTTCGCCCTGGTGGGCCCCACCGGGGCCGGCAAGACCACCACCACCGCCAAGCTCGCCTCGCGCTACGTGATGCAGCACGGGCCCAAGGACGTCGCGCTCGTCACCACCGACAGCTACCGAATCGGTGCCGCCGAGCAGCTTCGTATCTACGCGCGGCTGCTCGGCGCGGAAGTGCATGCCCTCGACGAGCAGGGCGATCTCGGCGGGCTGCTGACACGCCTCGCCCAGCCGCGCCGCGGATTGATGGGACGCAGCGGTGGCAAGCGCATGATGGTGATCGACACCGTCGGCATGAGTCAGCGCGACCAGCGGCTGATGGGGGAGGTGGCGCGGCTCGGCGACACCCCCGTCAGCGTGCGCCGCGTGCTGGTGCTCGATGCGGCACGCCACGGCGACACGCTGGAACAGGTGGTCGAGGCGTGGCAGCGCGCCTCGAAGGAAGCCGGGGAGCCGCTCTGGGGCTGCATCCTGACCAAACTCGACGAGGCCACTCGGCTGGGGCCGGCGCTGGATGTATTGATGCGTCACGGTCTCAAGCTCTGCTATCTCTCCCGCGGTCAGCGCGTTCCCGAAGACCTGGAGCCGGTCGCGCTCGACACGCTGCTCGCCGAAACGCTGGGGCAGGATCTGGCCTCGCCGTTCTCCACCGATACCCCGGTGCCGCCTCCGGCACAGGCGCGCCAGCAGGCGCTCTCCCACGGCGTGCTGCGCCAGGGACGCGCACTCGAGACGACCTTTGCCACGCTCGACGCCGAACTCGATGGCGTGACGTGGTTACGACGCGCGTGGGCGGACGAGAGCGGCGAAGCGGCCACCCAGGGCGACGACGAAAGCTTCGACGCCCGCATGCGGGCGGCCCGTGGCGAACCGGAGACGGCGTCGGTATCGGCGCTCTGGTGGCCCAAGTCGAGTGCCGTTCGCGGCAGCGGTCAGGCGATGCCTGTGGTCGGGCTGGACGAGAGCGTGCTGCCGCAGCCGCGGGTCTGGCCACGGCACACGCTCCCTGCCGGGGATGACGCGCGCTTCGACTGGGCCGCTTCGCTCGACGTCGAGTGTCATCTGCTGGCCGCGCTGCCATCGATCGAGCAGCTCGCACGCCTCGACGTCGCCCGAACGGGATGGCTCGCCGCGGTGGGCAAGGGGCGCCGAATTCAGCACGCCGGCGAGTCGCTGACCCTCGCCGAGGCCCTGGCGCTCGGCGAGACGCAGCCCCCGATTGGCATTCGTCATCGCGGTCGTCCCGCGAGCCTCACGCTGACCCGGCTGGAGACCTCGCTACCCCTGCGCCGCGGTGACAGCGGCGGGCTGGCGGTCGTCGCCTGGCAGGGGGCCTGGTTCGATGTCGACGAAGGTCGCCCGCTCGGTATGCGCTACTGGCTCGCCAGTGCCCGTACCGGACTGGACATGGCATCGCGCCTGACGGCCTCGCTGACCCTCGAGACGCTGCCCACGCTCACCGCCCAGGCCGATCGGCTCCTCGCCGAGCGCCGCCCCGAACTCGCCGACCGCGCGCACCGCTGGCAGCTCGCCGCGGCGCTGGCGTCGCTCGCCCTGCGTCTGGCGCAGGAAGAGGCGGGCTGGGCGATGGACGTACGGGCGCGCCTTGGCGATATCGCCCAGCGCCGCTGTGGGCGTAAACCGAAGGCACTGCTGGAAGCGTTGATGGATGCGCTGAGCGCCCTCGATACCCTGCGCCGCGCGCGCACCGCGACGCCGTGAGCGATCAGGCCGCCGGCCTGCGTGCCTGGCAGCGGCAGCGTCAGCGTGACGATGGGCAGCAGCGCGACGCCCGGCCGCTGCTGATTCTCGGCGACCCCGATGCCGCAACGCTCACGCATGCCTTGGCGCGGCTCGGCGGGGATTGGCGCCCCGTCCGACTCGACGATGCGCTCGACCTCCTACCGAGCCATGCCCTGCTGCTGATCGAGACGATGCCCGACGACGCGACCGCCGCGTACCGCTGGCTCAAGCGCATGGCGTCAGACGTCGGGCCGCTGCCGACCCTCGTCTGGCCGGCAGACGTCGAGGACCCGACGCGCCGGCAGCAGCGCGACAACCTCGGCTTGGCCGCCCGGCGCTTTCTGGGCGTGGCGCTTCATTCCCGGGGCGATACCTGGCACGCCCAAGAGCCGACCGGGAACCGGCGACGCGGCTGAGAGCCGACGCGGCTGAGAGCCGACGCGGCCGAGGAATGCCGGCGCCGAGGGGTGACGGGGTCGAGAGACGAAGCGCTACGCCGCGACGCCCCCGGATTGGCGCTCCGCCGCGGGCGGCTCCAGGGTCGAGGTGAGAGCGCCGACGGCGGAAACCACGTCGTTGGCGTGCCCGCGTACCTGACGAATGATCTCACCGGTGTCGTCGATCAGCGAAACGCCCTGTTCGACGCTCGCCAGACAGCCGCTCATGTCGGCGCTTGCCTGTTCGGTCAGCGTCTGGAACTCGCCGATCACGGCGTCGATATCGTGCGTGGTGCGGGCGGCACGCTCGGCGAGCTGGCGCACCTCATGCGATACCACCCCGAAACCGCGGCCATGCTCGCCGGCACGCGCGGCCTCGATCGCCGCGTTGAGTGCGAGCAGATTGGTCTGCTCGGCGACGCGCCGGATCGCTGCCAGGTGCGTGTCGATCTCTTTCGACTGCGCCTGGAGCTTGGCGACCCGGGCCGAGGTCGAGTGGATCGCCTCCGCCATGCGGTGGATCTCTGCCGTCGCCCGGTCGAGCAGGTCGCTGCCGCGCGCGGAGATCGACTGCGTCTCGGCCGAGATGTCGTAAGCCATGGCGGCCCGTTGCGATTCGGCCTGGTGTCGCAGCACTCGCTCGGTGATGTCGGAGGCGAATTTCACCACCCGCTGCACGCGCCCGCGAGCGTCACGGATGGGGTTGTAGGTCGCCTCGAGCCAGAGCGTGTGGCCGTCGGCGCGAACGCGCTCGAACTGCCCCGAAAAGAACTCGCCCTGGTTCAGCCGGTGCCAGAAGCGCCGGTACTCGTCGCTCTTGGCATAGCTCGCGGTGCAGAGCCGGTTGTGATGATTGCCGACCAGCTGGTCACGCGTGTAGCCCGTCACCTTCAAGAAGTTGTCGTTGGCATCCGTGATGATGCCGTCGAGATCGAATTCGATACTCGCCATGGAGCGGTCGAGAGCGAGCATCCGCCCCTGGTCGGTCATCGCCCGTGACACGCGCTGGGTGACATCGAAAGCGATCTGAACCACGCGAACGACCTCGCCGCGTCGATTCTCGATCGGGCTGTAGCTCGCCTGCAGCCAGACCGTTTCTCCTGAGCGCGTGAGGCGCGGGAAACAGCCGCTGGCGGATTCGCCGCGGAAAAGACGCGCCTCGAGGTCGCGATCGTCGTCGCTATCGCCGGTCGCCTCGGCGCAGAGCTGCTGGTGCGGGGTACCGATCAACGTGTCGCGCTCGTATCCCACGAGTGCCAGGAAGGCCGCATTGGCGTCGATCACGCGCAGCTCGGCGTCGAATTCCACGACGAGCGAGGTGCGTTGGAGTGCATCGACGAGCGACGCCTGGCGGGACTGACGCCTGACATTCTGGAACATGGAAAATCCTTTTTTGACTCAAACCGGTTGGGACAAGAGAACCGATGCCATTCCTTGGACGGTTCTGTTGTGTCTGGGTTAACAGCGGTGCTCTAAATTTACTTAAAGTAACAAATTTAATTCAAGTTAAGCCCGTGCGCCACTGTTCTCGAACCACAAACCCCGTGGTCGCGGCCGATATCGACGGGAGCGGGAGCCGACGGCATTCGCCGCACCCACGCGGGGGCGGCGACATCGGCTCAAAGGTAAGCGCCAAAGATCAATCACTTGACCGGGTGAGCAGACGCTCCCCGCAGCATGCCGTCACGGCGCGACCGCGCAGGGTGGGCCGCGTGAAAAAAGCCGAGCGTGCCTGACGACAGCGGTGGCGGGGAGCGGGGCGAGACCGTCGCGCTGACGACTCAGAACAGCCGCGAGAGCAGGGCGGTGACCGCCGTCTCCACGCGCAGGATGCGTTCGCCGAGGTGAATGCCCTCGAAGCCGGCGTCGACGAGGCGTTCGACCTCGTAGTCGACGAACCCGCCCTCAGGGCCGATCGCCAGCAGGGTGTCATCGGTGATGCCGCGGGGGCAGGCCGATGCCATGCCGGGATGGGCGATCAGTGCGCGACGACCGGCCGTGAGCGCCGGGAGCCGGTCCTCGACGAAGGGTTTGAAGCGCGGTTCCAGCGTCACCGTCGGCAGGCGGGTGTCGCGGGCCTGCTCGAGTCCGAGCATCAGGTGCTGATGGATTTTCTCGGGGTTGAGTTCCGGCGACTGCCAGTAGCTCTTCTCGACCCGTCGGGTGTGCAGGAGCGTCAGCCGTTTCACGCCGAGTGCGGCGGTGTGTTCCAGCGTACGGGCGAGCATCCGCGGGCGTGGCAGCGCCAGCAGCAGATGCACCGGCAGCGGCGCCGGCGGCTCGCGCTCCAGGGTGACGCGAAAGCGCGCGGCATCGGCATCCAGCGACAGCAGCTCGCCGTGACCGATACGCCCGTCGAGCACGCCCACGGTGAGTCGGTCGCCCGGGGTCGCCTTGTGCACCTCCAAGAGATGGCGCAGGCGGCGCGAATCCCGCACCGTCGCGTGTTCGGCGTCCGTCCAGTCCGTGGGCGAGAGTAGAATGAGGTTCATGGCGGGACACGCTGTGAGCGGATGAAGGAGCGGCCAAAAGCCGTTGTGAGAGCGGGCCATTGTGCCTCAATCCGCGGGCTTCGTAACATGGCGTGCAGCCGCGGCGAGGCCGGTGCCGTTCGGGCGACCTCGCATCCTTTCTGACATAATGCGCGATCCACTCGGGCAAACCGCGATAAAGGCGAACGATGAAGGTTCTAATCATTGGGGGAGGCGGCCGCGAGCACGCCCTGGCATGGAAGGTCGCGCAGTCGGCGCAGGTCGAGACGGTGTTCGTGGCGCCGGGCAATGCCGGCACGGCCGTGGAACCGGCGCTGACCAACGTGGCCATCGATGCGATGGACATCGCGGCACTGGTCGATTTCGCGAAGGACAATAGCGTTGAGCTCACCATCGTCGGGCCCGAGGCACCGCTGGTGGCCGGGGTGGTCGATGCCTTCGGCAACGCTGGACTCGCGATCTTCGGACCGACCCAGGCGGCTGCTCAGCTCGAAGGCTCCAAGGCGTTCACCAAGGATTTCCTCGATCGTCACGCGATTCCCACCGCCGCCTATCGCACCTTCGCCGAGGTGCCCGCGGCGCTCGACTATCTGCGTGAGCGCGGGGCACCCATCGTGATCAAGGCCGATGGACTCGCGGCGGGCAAGGGCGTGGTCGTCGCCATGACCGACGCCGAGGCCGAAACCGCGATCCGCGACATGCTCGAGGACAACGCCTTCGGTGACGCCGGCGCCCGCGTGGTGATCGAGGAGTTCCTCGAGGGCGAGGAGGCGAGCTTCATCGTCATGGTCGACGGCGAGCACGTGCTCGCGCTCGCCACCAGTCAGGACCACAAGCGTGCCGGCGACGGCGACACCGGCCCCAATACCGGGGGCATGGGCGCCTACTCTCCGGCCCCCGTGGTCACCGAGGTCGTCCATCAGCGCATCATGGACGAGGTGATCCGCCCGACGGTCGCAGGCATGGCCGCCGAGGGGCATCCCTACACCGGCTTTCTCTACGCCGGCCTCATGATCGATCCGGACGGCGCCCCCAAGGTGATCGAGTACAACTGCCGCTTCGGCGATCCCGAAACCCAGCCGATCCTGATGCGCCTCGATAGCGATCTCGTCACTCTGTGTCAGGCCGCACTCGAGGGCCGCCTCGACGAGGTCGAGTGCACGTGGGACTCGCGCGCAGCGGTCGGTGTGGTACTCGCCGCCGAGGGCTATCCGGGCCGCTATCCCAAGGGCGACGTCATTGGCGGTTTCGATGCCGCCGGGGAGACGGGCTGCAAGGTCTTTCACGCCGGTACGTCGCTCGACGACGATGGTCGCGTCGTCACCAGCGGCGGGCGTGTGCTATGTGTGACCGCTCTCGGCGATAGCGTCGCCGACGCCGCCTCTCGGGCCTATGCCGGTCTCGAGTTCGTGCGCTGGGAAGGGGCCGGCTATCGCCGCGACATCGCGCATCGGGCGATCGATCGCGAACGCGAGATCTGAGGCGCCAGGCTCGGTCGAGCCGGATCGAGGCCAGCCGAGGCGGATCGAAGTCGGAGAAACAGACAGGTCGAACACGTCACGCCCCGCGGGGCGATCGCCAGAAGGATCGGGTCATGCAGGTTCTGCGACAGCGCCACAGCGACGCCACGAGACGGCATGCGCCGTCGAGCGCCGATGCGGTGTCGAAACCCTCGGACATGAGACGCGGAGTCTGCGATGTCGCGTGAGTTTCCCATCATTGCCGTCACCGGCTCCTCCGGGGCCGGCACCACGACGGTCAAGCGCACCTTCGAGCGCATGTTCGCCCGCGAGGACGTCCACGCTGCCTTCATCGACGGCGACGCCTTCCACCGCTACTCCCGGGCGGAGCTCGCCGAGATCCTGCAGGTCGAGCCCGAGCGCAAGGCGGAGCTTTCGCACTTCTCGGTCGACGCCAACCTGATCGAGCGTCTCGACGGGCTCTTCCAGGAGTACGGCGAGAGCGGCAAGGGGACCTATCGCCACTACATCCACGCCGAAGACAAGCGAATGATCGAGGCGGGCTGGCAGGTGGGTACCTTTACCGACTGGCAGCCGATCCCCAGCGGCACGGACCTGATGCTCTACGAGGGGCTGCACGGCGGGCTGGTGACCCACGAGTACGATATCGCCCGGCACGTCGACATGCTCATCGGCGTGGCGCCGACCATCAATCTCGAGTGGCTGCAGAAGATCGACCGCGACACCAAGCTGCGCGGCTACTCTCAGGAGGCGGTGATCGACACCATCCTGGGCCGAATGCAGGACTACGTGCGCTATATCCAGCCGCAGCTCTCGCGCACCCATATCAACTTCCAGCGGGTGCCGACCGTCGACACCTCCAACCCGTTCGAGCTGCAGGACGTGCCCAACGATGGCGAGTCCTTCGTGGTGATCCGCTTTCGCGATCCGAGCGCGGTCGACTTCCCCTACCTGGTGACGATGATCCATGATGCCTTCATGAGCCGGCCCAATACCCTGGTCGTCCCGGGGGCACGGCTGTCGCTGGCGATGGATCTGATTCTCGCCCCGCAGGTGCGTCAGCTGTTGTCGCAGCGCCGCTTTCGCTGAACGCGCTGCCACCCCCACACAACCGACGTCGATTCGAGGAGAGACGCATGGAACCGACGCTTTTCGACAAGATCATCGCTCGCGAGATACCCGCCGACATCGTCTTCGAGGACGACGAGGTGCTGGCGTTCAACGACATCAATCCGCAGGCGCCGACGCATATTCTGATCATCCCCAAGAAGCCGATCGCGACCCTCAACGACATCGAAGAGACGGATCTGGCATTGATCGGACGGCTGCAGTACACCGCGGCCAAGCTCGCCAAGCAGCTCGGCTTCGCCGAGGACGGCTATCGCGTGGTGATGAACTGCAACGAGAACGGCGGCCAGTCCGTCTATCATATCCACATGCACCTGCTCGGCGGACGCCGCCTGACCTGGCCGCCGGGCTGAAGAGCGAACGACCGCGACTCGCCCGCCGGGTGAGCGTGCAACGCGCAAGGAGGCCCGCATGACGCGCCGAATCTCTCGTACCGACAACTTGATTCATCAGTTCGACACCGTGCTGCGCACGCTGACACCCAGAGCCGCGCAGCCGAGTCGGCCCTCACCGGCCAACGCCCATCCGGAAGGCCCGCTCGATGCGGAACAGCGCCGCGACGTCGCCGGTCTCATGCGCATCAACCATACCGGCGAGGTGTGCGCACAGGCCCTCTATCAGGGCCAGGGGCTCACCGCGACGCTCGCCGAGACGCGCGCGCGCATGGAGACGGCCGCGGCGGAAGAGATCGACCACCTTGCGTGGTGCGACCAGCGTCTGCAGGATCTCGACGGCCGTACGAGCTATCTCAACCCGATGTTCTACGCCGCCTCGTTCGGGCTCGGCGCCATCGCCGGGGCGGTGGGCGACCGGGTGAGTCTCGGCTTCGTCGCTGCCACCGAAGAGCAGGTGGGCCGCCACCTCGAGACGCACGTGCGCAAACTGCCCGTCGATGACAAGCGCTCCCGTGCCGTGCTCGAGCAGATGCGTATCGACGAAGCGCAGCACGAGCGCTGGGCAATGGAGTCCGGCGGCAGCCGCTTTCCGCTACCGGTGAAATGGGGCATGCGCCTGGTCTCCAAGGTGATGACCAAGAGCGTCTACCGGGTTTGAGCTACGCGCTACGCGCTTCGCGCCAAGCGCCAAGGCCTTCGAGCCAAAAGAAGAGTGAGCTGGCTTCGGGGCGCTACCGGAAGGCAGAAAAAAACCGCGACATCGTCGCGGTTTTTTGTATTCGAGTGTCAGGCCGTCACTGCGGCTCAGGCTTCGACGACTTCGTAGTCGTGGGTGATCTCGACGCCACCCTGGGCGAGCATCAGCGAGGCGCTGCAGTACTTCTCGGCGGAAAGATCGACGGCGCGTTTTACCTGGGCATCTTTCAGTCCGCGACCGGTGACCACGAAGTGAACGTGGATCTTGGTGAAGACTGCGGGCGTGGTATCCGCCCGCTCGGCCTCGAGCGTCGCGACGCAGTCGGTGACGTCGGCGCGGGCCTTTTCGAGGATCTGGATCACGTCGTAGGAGGTGCAGCCACCCAGGCCCATGAGCATCAGCTCCATCGGCCGCGGGCCGGTATTGCGACCGCCGCTTTCGGGGTTGCCGTCGATCACGACGCTGTGACCGCTGCCGGATTCGGTGACGAACTGACGCCCGTCGGTCCATTTGACTGTGGCTTTCATGAGAGCGATTCCTTGATGAACGGGTGTGTCGATGGCGCGAGGATAACATCGACGACGCGGCTCACGCCTGCGCCAGCCGCGCCTCCAGTTCGGCCAGCCGAGCCGGCGTGCCCACGTCCACCCAGTCGCCGCGGTGATGACATCCGCCAACCCGCCCGGCGCGCATCGCCTCGATCAGAAGCGGTGCCAGTTTCGCCGGCTCGCCGTCGACGAGCGAGGCAACGAGGGCGGGGTGGATGACGCCGACGCCGGCGTAGACGAATTTGGGCTCGCCCCCGGAGTGGACTCGGCCGGCGGCATCGAGATGGAAATCCCCGTCGTTGAAGTCGGTGGCGTCGACCATGACGAGATTCGCCAGATCGCTCTCTTGCAGCGACAGTGCCTCGAGGGGGAAATCGCTCCAGACGTCGCCGTTGAGCAGCAGAAAGGGCGCGTCGCCGAGCAGGGCCAGGGCGTGGCGCAGGCCGCCGGCGGTCTCCAGCGGTTCGGCCTCGACGCTGAAGGCAAGCTCAACGCCGTAGCGGCTGCCGTCGCCCAGCGCCTGGATGAGCTGTTCGGCGCGGTAGCTTGCGTTGATCACTACCTCGGTAAAGCCCGCCGCAGCGAGCCGCTCCAGGTGGTGGACGATCAGCGGCTTGCCGGCCACCGGCAGCAGCGGTTTGGGGCAGTGGTCGGTGAGCGGACGCATGCGGGTGCCGAGCCCGGCGGCGAGAATCATCGCTTTCATGCCTCGTCCCCGTCGGTTGTCGCATGATGCTGATCCGCGTGCTGCTGATCCGCGCAATGCTGGGCGAGTCGCGCCCGCATCGCGGGGGCATAGGTATCGCGAAGCCAGGCCTGAAAGGGCGCAAGTGCCGGCAGTGCGGCGAGGCCGTCGTCGAGCTGGGCGAAGAAGTGCGGCAGCCAGTCGAGATAGTGCGGTTTGCCGTCGCGAAGATGGAGCCGGCAGAACTGACCCAGAATCTTGAGCTGACGCTGCACCCCGATCGCCTCGACGGCGGTGCGAAACGCCTCGCGGTCGAGGTGGGCGGGCAGATCGCCGGTCGCCGCCACGCGCTGGCGAAATGACTCGATCCACGTCGCCACGTCTTCTTTCGGCCAGTGGCGGTAGCGACCGCGCAGCAGCGAGACCAGGTCGTAGCCCAGCGGGCCGGCGAGCGCGCCCTGGAAGTCGATGATCCAGAGCGTGTCCTCATGGATCATCAGGTTCATGGCGTCGAAATCCCGGTGCACGGCCACCGTCGGCAGCGTCGCGATCTGCTCGAGCAGCTGGGCTTTCACCTCGGGCCAGAGTGGCGGCGTATCGATCTCCAGCCAGCGGCTGAGTCCCCAGTCGGGGAAGCGCTCCATCTCCTCGTCGAGAAACGCCGGCGTGTAGGGCGCAAGCGTTGCCACCGGCGCCCGATGCTGGATGGCATCGAGCACGCCGAGGGCGCGTTCGGTGCTGGCGCGAGCGCTCGCCTCGTCGGTGAAGTGATGGTGCAGACTGTCGTCGCCGAGATCGTCGAGCTCGAGAAACCCCCGTTCGAGGTCGGCGGCGTGGATCGTCGGCACCGGCAGGCCGGCGTCACGCCACTCGCGACCGATGGCGACGAAGGGGCGGCTGTCCTCGAGGGCCGGCGGTGCATCCATGACGATCCGCGTGCGGCTGTCGGGCAGACCGACCCGGCAGTAGCCGCGCAGGCTGGCATCGCCGGCGACCACCTCGAGGTCGAGCGAAGCCGCGGGCAGCGCGTGGCGTTGCGCGATCCAGTCGCGAAGGGCATCGAGGCGCAGCGTCATGAAGAACTCCGTGGGAGTCGATAAAGAAGTGATGATGAGCGTCACGAACAGCGTTTCGAAAGTGCCGCGACGAGCCGTCGATCGAGTTGACGGGTCCACGCTCGCCCCGCATGCTGAACCCGCTCGCGCGTGCCGGCAAATTCGTGGCCTGACAGATGCACGCGCGAGACGCGGCTTTTCCATCAGCGATGCGATAGCATGCACGGCCGATCGCCCGCATGACGGCGACGGACGCGGCAGACGCGATGACGAGAACACAGGGGCTCGCGGCAACGCTCGGCGAGGTCTGTATAATACCGATTCCACTCGGCAAGGACACAGAGGACATGGGCAAGCGACTGGTCTGGACTGCCCTCACTGGCCTGATCTCGACGACGGCTCAGGCGGCGCCCCCGGAACAACTTCCCGCGGATCAGCTCGACTGGTCGCCCTGGGGCGACGAGGCGCCGGCTGGCGCGCTCTGCACCGGGCGCTACATCGAACCGGGCTACCAGCTCCCGCAGGGGCAGTCACCGGCGGAAGTGCTGACCGACTCCTCCTCGGCGGAGTACGGCAATGACGGCGAGACGATTCTCGGCGGCGAGGTGGTGCTGCGTCGCGGCGACAGCCAGCTCGAAGCCCCGCAGGTCCGGGTGAACGCCGCCCGCGACACGGCCTTCGCGGATGGCCCGATCACGGTTCGCTATCCCGGCCTGCTGGTGCGCGGCGGCGATGCCCAGGTTTCCCTCGACAGCGACGCGGCCCGAATCGACGACGCGCACTACGTGCTTCATCAGCAGCGCGCGCGCGGTGACGCCCAGTCGATGGAGCGCCTCGCCGACGGTCGCTACCGCATGTCCGAGGCGAGCTTTACCACCTGCGAACCGAACAGTCGCCTCTGGCGAATGGTCGGCAACGACGTCACCATCGACCGCGAGCAGGGCTACGGCACCGCGACCCATGCGCGGCTCGAGATGGGCGAAGTGCCGGTCTTCTACTGGCCGTGGGTGCGCTTCCCGATCGACGACCGTCGCCAGAGCGGTTTTCTCTGGCCGGCCGTCGGCATCTCCAGCGACGGCTTCGACTACAGCCAGCCTTATTATCTCAACCTCGCGCCCAACTACGACGCCACGCTGACCCCGCGCTACCTCAGCGAGCACGGCACTCTGCTCGGCGGCGAATTCCGCTACCTCGCGGACAGCGATCGAGGCTCGATCGAGGGGGCCTATCTGCCCAACGACCGCGGCAGCGATAGCGACAATCCCAACGATCCGGACGACGCCTTCGAGGGCGAGGATCGATGGTACGTCGACTACCGCCATTACGGGTACTTCACCGATCGTCTCGACTACGGCCTGCGCTACGGTGCCGCAAGCGACGGCCGCTACTTCGACGACTTCGGCCGCGATTTCGCCGAGCAGGACACCGAATACCTCGAACGCCTGGCGCGACTGACCTATGCCGGTACCACCTGGAATCTCGATGCCCGCGCCCAGGGCTATCAGAAGCTCGACTATCCCCTCGACGAGGACGACCGTCCCTACTACCAGCTGCCGAGCCTGACCGCCGACGCCCGCTGGGATCAGGACAACGGCTTCTATCAGGAGTGGAACTCCAACGCGACCTACTTCGAGCGCGACCTGCACGGCGTCGACAGCGACGGCTTCTGGGAAAACGAGACCGCCGGCGACAGCGGCCGGATCAAGCTGCGCGAGGCGGCCAACGGCGGGCGTGTCAACCTGACGCCGGCCGTCGGCTGGCGCGCCCAGCCGAGCTGGGGTTTCCTCGAGCCGCGCTATCAGCTCTGGCAGACCAACTACGAGCTCGACTACGAGAACCGCGATACCGATCGTGACGAGAGCCTGTCGCGTACCGTGCCGGTCTACTCGCTGGACTCCGGCCTGATCTTCGAGCGCGACGTCGAGCTGTTCGACAGCGCCTGGCGGCAGACGCTCGAGCCCCGGCTCTACTACGCCTACGTGCCGGAGCGGGATCAGAGCGAGTTTCCGGACTTCGATACCAACGAGCGGGCGATCTCCTGGAATCAGCTCTGGTCGCCGTATCGCTTCACCGGTAGCGACCGGGTCGGTGACGTCAACAAGCTATCCTACGGCGCCTCGACGCGCTTTCTCGAAGATGCCTCGGGGCGGGAGCGACTAAATCTCTCGGTGGGGCAGAGCGCCTACTTCTCCGATCGCAACATCGATATGGACGGCGACCCCGACACGCTGCCGGACCGGGAGAGCAACTACGAGGACTGGTACAACGCCACCCGCGACCGCTCGCCGGTCATCACTCAGCTCGACTGGCGCATCAACGATCACTGGCGCTCGCGCTACGAGTGGTTCTACGACCCCGACCGCTCTCTGACCGAGAAAGCGTCCGCCTATGTGCAGTACATGAGTACCGCCGGGAGCGTGCTGAACCTGGGTTATCGCTGGCAGCTCGAGGGCTTCGATCCTTCCGGCGACGACGAGGACCAGTTGAACTACAACCGCGAGGACTACGACGTCTCGTTTGCCTACAAGGCGACCGCGTCGCTGGATCTGATCGGGCGCTATCTCTACGACAACACCAACAGCCGCGACCTGGAAACCCTCGCCGGGGTCCAGTTCAACAGCTGCTGCAGCGCGGTTCAGGTGGTATGGCGTGAATGGGTCGACGACAACGACACCGCCAACGACATCGAGGACGATTATTCCGATCGCGGTCTTTTCCTGCGCTTCGTCTTCAAAGGGCTGGGTGGCGTCGGTCAGAATGCCGACAGCTACTTCGCGACCGCGGTACCGGGCTATCGGCCGACGGAATTCTGAGTCGCGGGGGTGGTCTCTGATTTCGAGCCAACCCCGCGTCATCGCGAATCGTCTCGTGTGAACGGGGCGGTGTATCGCGACCCATCGTTTCGAATCCTGCGCGCCGATACCGGCGCGCCCTTCAACAAGCAGGAGAGGTAGGCATGCGTCTACGCGCGAGTATTCCCCTGACGCTGGCCATGTTGCTGTCGCCGCTGGCTGCCGTCGCCCAGTCGGTGCCGCTGGACCGCATCGTCGCCGTCGTCAACGACGACGCCATCATGCAGAGTCAGCTCGAGGCGCGGGTCGATCAGGCCCGCGGTCAGCTCCAGAGCAACAACATTCAGATGCCGCCGGCGCAGGCGCTGCAGCGCCAGGTGCTCGACCGGCTGATCGTCGAGCAGATCGAACTGCAGATGGCCGAAGATGCCAATCTCACCATCGACGAGACCCAGCTCAATGCCACGCTGCGCGGTGTCGCCGAGAACAACGGCATGAGCCTCGACGAATTCGCCAATACGCTCGAGCAGCAGGGACAGTCGCTGGCTCAGGTGCGCGAGCAGATTCGCCGCGAGCTGGTGATTCGCCAGGTCCAGCAGAATCGGGTCGCCAGCCGCGTCAACGTCTCCGACCGAGAAGTCGACCGCTTCCTCGAGCAGGCCGGGCAGAGCCGCAACGTCTCCTATCATCTGGCGCAGATTCTCATCGCCGTGCCGCAGTCGCCGACGCCGGATCAGGTGAGCCAGGCGCAAGCCGAAGCGCAGGACGTCTATCGTCAGCTGCAGAACGGCGCCGACTTCCAGCAGCTCGCCGCGGCCGAATCCGACGACGCGCAGGCGCTGCAGGGCGGCGATCTGGGCTGGCGTCCGGCGGCGCAGATTCCGTCGATCTTCAGCGACGTGCTGCCCGAGCTCGACGCCGGCGAGGTCAGCGAGCCGATTCGCAGTCCGAGCGGTTTCCACCTGCTCAAGCTGCTGGAGACTCGCGGTGAGGGCAGCGGCCAGGTGAGTCGCGAGCAGGCGAGCCAGGCGATCTTCCAGCGCAAGGTCAACGACGAGCTCGAAGCCTGGATTCAGGAAATCCGCGCCAGCGCCTACATCGACAATCGTCTCGACGACAATTGATCGCCCAGCGTCCGGTTCTCGCCCTCACCACCGGTGAGCCCGCGGGCATCGGCCCGGAGCTGGCGCTCGCCGCTGCACGGGACTGGCAGGGGCTCGAGGCCGACGTCGTCGCCATTGGCGACCCGGCGATGCTCACCGAGCGCGCCGCCTTGCTGGGCTGGCCGGTCGAGATCGAAACCGTCGACCCGGGCGAGCCGCTGCCGCCCCGGCGCGATGGTCACCTGCCGGTGTGGCCGGTCGCGCTGAAGCGTCCGGCCAGCCCTGGCCGGCTCGATCCGGCCAATGCCCGCTACGTGCTCGACACGCTCGATCTCGCGGTCGAGGCGTGCCGCTCGCAGCGAGCGAGCGCAATGGTCACGGCGCCGCTGCACAAGGGCGCGATCATCGACGGCGGATTTGCCGGGTTCACCGGGCATACCGAATATCTGCGTGATGCCTGCGGTGTCGACGAGGTGGTGATGATGCTCGCCACCGCACGCACCGGGCACCCGCTGCGAGTGGCGCTGGCGACCACGCACCTGCCGCTTTCGCGCGTCGCCGAGGCGATCACGGTCGATTCGCTCCTGCGTGTGACGACGATTCTGGCGCGCGAGCTTCGCGAGCGTTTCGGCATCGCTTCGCCGCGACTGCTCGTTTGCGGACTCAATCCGCACGCCGGCGAAGACGGCCATCTCGGCCGCGAGGAGGTCGAGGTGATCGAGCCGGCGCTTGCGCGACTGCGCGCTGCCGGTCTCGACGTCGTCGGCCCGCTGCCGGCGGATACGCTCTTCACGCCGCGTCATCTCGACACCGCCGATGCGGTGCTCGCGATGTATCACGACCAGGGGCTGCCGGTGCTCAAGTACGCCGGCTTCGGACAGGCCGCCAACATCACACTCGGGCTGGGGCTCGTGCGCACTTCCGTCGATCACGGTACTGCACTGGATCTCGCCGGTACCGGTCGCGCCGATGCCGGCAGCCTGCGCGTCGCGCTCGATGTCGCCGTCGACATGACGCGACGCGCTCACTGACAGAATTCGAGGTTTCATGACTACTCGCTCCCCGCTCCCCCGGGCCCGTAAACGTTTCGGTCAGAACTTTCTTCGCGATACCGGCGTCATCTCGCGCATCGTGCGCGCCATCGGCCCGCGTAAGAATGACCGCCTGGTCGAGATCGGGCCGGGGCAAGGGGCGCTCACCGCGCCACTGATCGAGGCGGCGGGGGCGCTCGAGGTGATCGAGCTCGACCGCGACCTGATTCCGGGGCTGCGCGTTCAGTTCTTCGATTATCCCGACTTCGTCATCCACGAGGGGGACGCCCTCAAGTTCGACTTTCAGGCGCTGAAAGAGGAGGACGGTCGACAGCTGCGCGTCGTCGGCAATCTGCCCTACAACATCTCCACGCCGATCATCTTCCATCTGCTCGCCGCTCGCGGCGCGATCGAAGACATGCACTTCATGCTGCAGAAGGAGGTGGTCGACCGACTCGCCGCCGCGCCCGGGGACTCGGCCTGGGGGCGGCTCTCGGTGATGACGCAGTACTACTGTCAGGTGGAGTCGCTGTTCGTCGTGCCGCCGGAGTCGTTCGTGCCGCAGCCCAAGGTGGACTCGGCGATCGTGCGGCTCATGCCCCACGCCGAGCTTCCCGCCGTGGCACACGACGAGTCGCGCTTCGCCGACGTGGTGCGCGAGGCGTTCGGCCAGCGGCGCAAGACGCTGCGCAACAATCTCAAGGGCTTGATCGGTGCCGAGGCGCTCACCGAACTGGGTATCGACCCGGGCCGGCGCCCGCAGACGCTGCGCGTCGACGAGCTGGTCGCGATCAGCAACCACATCGGGGGGACGCCATGAGCGAGCTCACCCAGGCCATCACCGTCGCCGTCGAGCCCGAATATCGCGACGACGAGTCCTCGCCGCAGGAGAACCGCTACGTCTTCAGCTACACCATGACGGTTCACAACGACGCCGAACAGAGCCTGCAGCTGCTGTCGCGCTACTGGAAGATCACCCAGGGCCACGGCAAGGTGCAGGAAGTGCGCGGCAATGGCGTGGTCGGCAAGCAGCCGGTCATCGCCGCCGGGGAGAGTTTTCGCTACACCAGCCGCGCAGTGCTGGAGTGTCCGGTCGGCGTCATGCAGGGCAGCTACACTTGCATCGATCCGGCGACCCAGGAGACCTTCGAGGTCGCCATCGCGCCGTTCCGGCTGGCCGGTCCCAATCAGGTTCACTGAGCCATCCGTCGGTGTCGGGTGGCGTCTTCATTGGCGTCGACAGGACGCGCTTCACGCAATCTTCAGGCAGGGGTAGGGCATGGCCACGTATGCGATAGGCGATCTGCAGGGCTGCCACGCCGAGTTCGAAGCCCTGCTGGCTCGGCTCGACTTTTCACCCTCCCGGGATCGGCTCTGGCTCGCCGGCGATCTGGTCAATCGCGGCCCCGGGTCGCTCGCGTGTCTGCGCCGCTGCGTCGAACTCGACGGTGCGGCGAGCGTGGTGCTGGGGAATCACGACCTGCACCTGCTGGCGGTCGCTCGCGGCCACGGCAAGCTCAAGCGCAAGGATACGCTGGCGGCGATTCTCGACGCCCCGGATCGCGACATGATGCTCGACTGGCTGCGGCGTCAGCCGCTGCTGGTCGCCGACGACGACCGGGGCCAGGTGATGACCCACGCCGGTATCCTGCCGCAGTGGTCGGTCGCGCGAGCGAGCGAGCTCGCCGCCGAGGCCGAGGCGGTGCTGGGAGGGCCCGACGCCGATGACTTCTTCGCCGTGATGTACGGCAATCGGCCGGCGCTGTGGGAAGAGACGTTGACCGGCGAGGATCGCATCCGCGCCATCGTCAACGTTTTCACGCGGATGCGCTTCATCGACGCCGAAGGCACGCTCGACTTCGACGCCAAGGAGGGGCTCGACAGCGCCCCCGAAGGCTTCGCGCCCTGGTTCACCTATCCGCGGGCCGATTCGGCGACGCTGCTGTTCGGCCACTGGGCGGCGCTGGAAGGACGCACCCCCGGCGCGCGCATCGAGGCGCGCGCGCTGGATACGGGCTGTGTCTGGGGCGGTTCGCTCACCGCGCTGGATCTGGACAGCGGCGAGCGTATCGTCGAACCGGCGCAAGCGACGGCCGAGTAGCGTCTCGGCTCGAGCCGTTCTATCCACAGGCGGTTCGCTTCGCCGCGGAGTTTCACTTACCCACAGGCGGTCGTCCGCCGTCCGAGGAGCGTCATTCATGTCCACGCCGTTCGAACATCTCGACCCGACGACGCTGTCGCAGTGGCTGAGCGACGGCCGCGCGCTGACGCTGGTCGACATTCGCGATCCGCTCAGCTTCTCTCAGGGCCATATTCCCGGTAGCCAGCATCTCGACAACTCGAGCGTCGCCGAACTCGTCGAGCAGACCCCCACCGACCAACCGCTGGTGGTGGTCTGCTACCACGGTCACTCGAGCCAGCAGGCCGCGACCTGGCTGGCCGGGCAGGGCTTCAAGACGGTCTACAGCCTCGACGGCGGCTTCGTCGACTGGTCCCATCGTCATCCCGATCACGTGGCGCAGTGACGCCATGAGCAGCGATCCCCATCTCGACGGACTCGATGTCTATCTGGTCGGCGGTGCGGTGCGGGACGCGCGTCTCGGCTGGCCGGTGGGCGATCGCGACTGGGTCGTCGTCGGCGCCACGGCGGAGACGATGCGCGAGCGGGGTTTCCGACCGGTAGGGCGAGATTTTCCGGTCTTTCTGCATCCCGAGACTCACGAGGAGTACGCGCTGGCGCGCACCGAGCGCAAGCAGGGCCACGGCTACACCGGTTTCGAGATTTACGCCAGCCCAGAGGTCACCCTCGAGCAGGATCTGGCGCGACGCGATTTCACCCTCAACGCCATGGCCCAGTCCGCCGACGGCGAACTCGTCGACCCTTACGGCGGGCTCGACGATCTACAAGCGCGGCGGCTGCGTCACGTCTCGCCCGCCTTCGTCGAGGATCCACTGCGTGTACTGCGGGCGGCGCGCTTTCTCGCCCGCTACCGCGGACTGGGCTTCGAGATCGCCTCCGACACCTTCGAGCGCATGCGCGAGCTCTCGGCGAAGGGAGAAATCGCCCATCTGGTTGCCGAACGGGTGTGGGTCGAGACCGAGAAAGCCCTCGGCGAGGGCGACCCCGCGGCCTACTTCGCCACGCTCGACGACTGCGGTGCGCTGGCGGTGCTGATGCCGGAGCTTGCCACGGCCGAACTCGCCGATGCCTGCGCGCGCATGGCCGAGGTGCTCGAGCCCCGTCCCGTCGCGCTCTGGCGCTGGGCGCGGCTGGGTGAACATCTCGCGCCCGATGCCCAGGCCTCGCTCAACGCCCGCCTGAAGGTGCCCAACGACTACCGCGACGCCATGCGCCTCGCCGCCCACTCGCGAACGCTGCGGCTCGAACTGGGTGACTCCCGCGACGCGAGCGCCATCATGGCCTGGCTCGACGCCATCGACGCCTGGCGTCGCCCCGAGCGGCTGGCGCCGCTGATCGCGCTGATCGCCCACGACGACGGCAAGCTCGCCGACGATCTCGCGCTCGCCTCGCGGCTTGCCGCCCAGGTGCTGCCCAAGTCGCTGCTCGACGAGGGTTTCCGCGGTCCGGCGCTGGGGGAAGAGCTCGCCCGGCGTCGCGAAGCGACCATCGCCGAGGCGCTGGGGACGACCTAGTCGTCACGCCAACGAATCCGGCATGAAAAACGCCCGCTGCGNNCGCAGCGGGCGTTTTCGCGTCAAGGGGCGCTGGCGCCCCCTGCGTCTCCGGCGGTCAGACGAACAGGCCGATCAGCAGCGCCATGGCGAGGCCGACGAGACCGATGATCGTCTCCATCACGGTCCAGCTCTTCAGGGTCTGTGCTTCGGTCAGACCGAAGTAGCGGTTGACCAGCCAGAAGCCGGAGTCGTTGACGTGGCTCAATACCGTGGCGCCGGAGGCGATGGAGATCACGATGAGCCCGAGTACCGGGCCTTCGAGGTTGAGGGTCGAGATGACCGGCGCCATCAGGCCGGCGGCGGTGATCATGGCGACCGTGGCCGAGCCCTGAATCACGCGTACGGCGGTGGAGATGATGAACGCCAGCAGGATCGGCGGCAGCGAGCTGTCCGCCATCAGGTTGCCCATCACCTCGCCGACACCGGAGTCGATCAGTACCTGCTTGAACACCCCGCCGGCACCGGTGACCAGAATGATGATGCCCGCCGGCTCCAGCGCCTTGGTCGCCACTTCCATGACTTTCTCTTTCGCCATGCCGCGACGGATGCCCAGGCAGTAGAATGCCAGCACCGTGGCGAGGATCAGCGCCACGAACGGGTGGCCGAGGAAACCGAGGACCGACGTCAGCGTGCTGCCCTCGGGCATCACCACACCGGAGACGGTGTTGAGCACAATCAGCGCCAGCGGCAGCAGCGTGATCGAGACGATCATGGTGAAACTCGGCAGGTTCTCGGGGTTCCGGGACTCCTCCGGCAGCTCCATGTACTCGGGAATCTGCGCATCGATGTGCTTGCCGATCCAGCGGCCGAACAGCGGCCCGGCGATGATCATCGCCGGCAGGCCCGCCATCGCCCCGAAGAGAATGACGTAGCCGAGATCCGCACCCACCAGCTCGGCCACCGCGATCGGCCCCGGCGTCGGCGGGATGAACGAGTGCGTCACCGCCAGACCCGCCAGCAGCGGAATGCCGTAGTGGAGCAGCGAACGACCGGTGCGTCGCGTCAGGGCGTAGATCAGCGGCACCAGGATGATGAAAGCGACGTCGAGGAAGACCGGAATGGCGACCAGAAAACCGGTCAGGCCCATCGCCCACTGCGAGCGGTCCTCGCCGAAGCGCTTGAGCAGCGTATTGGCGAGACGGTCGACCCCGCCGGAGACCTCGAGCATCTTGCCGAACATGGCGCCGAGACCGACCACCGTGGCGACGAAGCCGAGCGTACCGCCCATGCCTTTCTCGACCGTGTCCAGCAGCTCGTCGACGCCCATGCCGGCGGCGAGACCGGCGATGAGGCTGACGATGAGTAGCGACACGAAGGCATGGAGGCGAAGAACGAGTACGAGAACCAGCAGCAGAACGATACTGAGCGCGGCGACCGCGATCAGCCGATAGGTCGGGTCGCTCAGCAAGACCTGGAAGGGAGCGATGAGGCTTTCCATGACGGCGAAAGATCCTGGATTGGAGGCACGGGCGCGCGGCGCGACCCTTAGCCTTTGGTGGCGTTGTGCTTCGCGGTGGAGTTGGCGAAAATGGATGTTACCGGTAACAAGACTAGAACAACAATGCGCCTAAAGACGTAGAGACAGGGCGTGGGTTGCCGGTTACGCATGATCCATCATTCGAGCATCGCCGCGATCCGCTCCGGATTCCGGCACCGACCCTCGCAGCAAGAGTCAGGCGCATGAAAGCACAACACGGACACCGCATCGTCGTCATGGGCGTATCCAGCTGTGGCAAGACGGAGATCGGCAAACAGCTGGCGGAGAAGCTCGACGGTCGCTTCATCGATGGCGATAACTACCATTCGAAAGCGAACGTCGAGAAGATGGCTCGCGGCGAACCGCTCGACGACGACGACCGCGCCGGCTGGCTCCAGCGGCTGAGCGAGCTGATCGGCGACGCCCGAGACAACGGCGAGACGCTGGTCGTGGGCTGTTCCTCGCTCAAGCGGCGCTATCGCGACACCTTGAGAACGGGCGACGACCATCTGGCGTTCGTCTTTCTCGAAGGCACCCGAGAGCTGCTGCTGCAGCGTATCCAGTCCCGCGAGGATCACTTCTTTAAGGGCGAAGCGATGCTCGACAGCCAGCTCGCCACCTTGGAGGCGCCGAAATCCGACGAGGCCGTGACGGTGGACATCGCCGGGACCATCGATGAAGTCGTGGATCAGGCGGCGAAAGGGCTGGAAGCGCGCTACCGGCGTCTGGGCGAGGACGAGGTCTAGTCGCGCGCTCCCTGCGACGAGCGTCGGAGACGCAAGGCCTAGAGACTGCCGTTGGTGCGGATCTCGAAGCCCATGTCCTCGCTCGCCGGGCGTTTCGGCGCCCCGCCCAGCCGGGCCAGCAGCCGCTCGGCGATCGTCTCGCCGATCCGTCGGCGCGGGGTGACCACGGTCGCCAGCATCGGGGTCGTCGCCTCGACGATGTCGAGTCCATTGAAGCCCGCCAGTGACAGCGCCTGTGGCACTTCCAGCCGGCGGCGCTGACACTCGAACAGCGCTCCCGCCGCGAGATCGTCGTTGTTGCAGAAGATGCCGTCGAGCGGCGGCCAGCGGTCGAGCATTGAGGCCAGCATCTCGCCGCCGAGACGATAGGTCGACGGGTGCGATGTGGTCAGGCAGTGCTCGGTCGACAGGCCCGCCTCGCGTAGCGCCGACTCCCAGCCCGCCATGCGCAGCTGGGTGCGGTGATCCATGCGCGCCGCCAGAAAGCCGATGCGTTGCCGGCCGCGTTCGATCAGGGCCCGCGTCATCGCCGCGCCGGCGGCGGTCTGGTCCAGCCCGACGTTGATGTCGATGGGCGTATCAGTGAGCTCCAGCGTCTCCACCACCGGCACGTCGGCGCAGGTGAGCAGATGCCGCGCGTGCTCGGTATGGCGGGTGCCGGGCAGGATCAGCGCATCCACGCCGAAGCGCAGATAGGTATCGATCAGCCGCTCCTCCTCGAGAAACGAATACCCCGTGTGTCCGATCAGTACCTGATAGCCCGCCGGGCCGAGACCCTCCTCGATGCCGCGCTGGATCTCCGAGAACACCGCGTTGGAGAGCGAGGGGATCAGCAGCGCCACGCTATGGCTGCAACCGCTCGCCAGCGCGCCGGCGATATGGTTGGGGATGTAGCCGAGCGCCTTGGCCGCTGACTCGATCCGCGCCCGCAGCGGCGCCGAGACCCGCTGCGGTTCGCGCAGCGCCCGCGACACGGTGATCTTGGTGACGCCGACACGGTCGGCGATGTCCTGCAGGGTGACTCGCCCCGACGAGCGACGCGGCATGGGCTCTCCGTGAAGTTCTTGTGGTCCTGGGCCGGCGCGTTGCGATGTCGAAGCGATCGCGAAAGCGAGTGTTACCGGTAACGCGAGAGCCTATCACGGAGGTTGTAACCCCCGCCGTTGGGCCTTGGTCCAATGGGGCCGGTGTCGCCCCGGCGCGGTGGGCGACGCCGCCGAGCGGTGGCAGCAAGGTGCGCCGACAAAGCCGAATGAAGTGCGCCGACAACGCCCGGCGAGGCGCGCTTAGAAAGAGAGCAGAAAGAGCGTCAGCGGCGGCGAGAGCAGCGACAGCAGAAAACCGCTGACGATGGCGACCGGCACGCAACTGATGCCGCCGTACTGCTGGATGACCGGCAGGGTGAAGTCCATCGACGTCGCGCCGCTGTAGCCCACCGCGAGCGGCACCGCACGGCGAATGAACAGCGGCACCAGCAGAAACGCCACCAGCTCTCGTGCCAGATCGTTGAAGAACGCCGCCCCGCCGAGCACCGGCCCGAGCTGATCGCCGATCAGGATGCCCGACAGCGAATACCAGCCGAAGCCGGCGGCCATCGCCATGCCGTGATTCCAAGGCAGCGACAGCAGCGGCGCGGCGATCAGTCCGGCGATCATCGAGCTTGCGAAGACGCCAACCGCGATGGCGAGTCCCAGCCGGTTGAGCAGGATCTGGCGCAGCCCGAGCCCCGAGTTACGCAGTTGACAGCCGATCAGCGCGAGCAGGACGTAGAGCGCCCAGGTGGCCAGCGTTTCCGCCGCGGCGGCCGGGTGCCAGCCGGCGAGCTGGATGGCGGCGCCGACCAGTACCCCGAGTAGGACCACGCCGGCCAGCAGCAGCGAGCCCTTCATCGCCTGCCACTTGTCGCCGGCAGCCGGGGCGTCGTGCCCCTCGATACGCTCGACCCGCGCGAACCGGTAGCGGCCCAGCCACGCAAGGACGGCGAGGTTGAGCGGCGAGATGATCGCAAACAGCGTCAGCGCCGTGGTGCCGATGCGCGAGAGCTGGCCGAGAAGGTCGTTCATGGCGCCGAGACCGAGTCCCATCAAGAACAGAATGACGTAGACCGAGGCGTTGACGCCGCTGTCGATACCGCGCTTGATGCGCTCGTCGCGTAGCGGAATCAGATAGCCCACGACCAGCGGCAGCAGTATCCACAAAAGCCCCAGCAGCATCACGCCCTCCCTCGGCAGTTCACATGACGAAAAAACGGACGCCGCGTGAAGCGGCGTCCGTTGAAGATCAAGACTTTAGAAGATTCGAATGCGCCGGGGAAGAGGGAAGCGTCCGGTCATCGGCGGGGCCAGATTCGCGCTATCGTCGTTCAGGCGCTCATTCGCCGCTCAGGCTGACCTCGTTCAGCGTGAGCTGACTGGTCTGTTCCCCGTCACGTACGTAGCGGCTACCCAGCAGCAGACTCGGGATCTTGCGATGGAAGGTGAGATAGAGATGGCGATCCCGCTTCTCCGGGTCCCAGGTGTCCACCGTCACTCCCGTAAAATCGCCGGCGGGCGTTCCGACCTCCGCCTTGTCGGTGACGCGGTAGAGAAGCGTCTTCTCGCGGCCCTTGTGGTCCTGATATTTCAGCTCGCAGGGCGAGACCTGGGGGTTGGCGCAGCGTGCCGTCGGCGCCTGCCGGGAGAGCATGAAGATCGCCGTCTGACGGTCCGGCAGCTCGGCGAGATCGTCTTCGTCGAGCCGGTAGTCGCCGCCGATGCCCAGCAGCGAATAGCCGCTGCGGTAGTCGAGCGCCTCGACCGTCTCGTTCTCGACCGCGAAGCGGCTGCGCTCCTCGCCGCTGGCGACCTTGATGCTCGCCTCCATCTCGCTCTGCCAGACCGAGCCCTGGTGCGACAGCGTGTGGGTGATCCCCACGGTCGGCCAGCCGTCGACGTCCAGCGAATAGTGCGCCGTGAAAGGTTGCGGGGCCGATGCCGCCAGCGCGCTCGTGCAGCAGGCGAACAGCAGCAGCGCGACCGCACCACTGCGAGAAAAGGCTCGTTTCATCGAAGACTCCTTGGCAATGGGCGTTGGAACACACAGCCTAGCGCCGGGTTCCTTTCGCCTCGACCTCGTTGCCGGTGAGTGAGTGAACGTGTTGCGGCGCCCGCGGCCGAGATCGCGCGCTTTTTGCGTCGTCCGGACGGCAGCGCAGGCCTGTCAGCGTGGGGGTGGCCAGACGAAAAAAGGGGCCCGAAGGCCCCTTGGAGAGTCGCTACCCTTCGAACGGCGCGGTCAGTCCTGATCCGGCAGCGCGTAGGCGACCACGTAGTCGCCGCGATCCGGCGACTGCCGCGCTCCGCCCGCCGAGATGATCACGTACTGCTTGCCGGTCTCCGGCGAGACATAGGAGATCGGCGTGCCCTGGCTGCCCACGGGCAGACGCGCTTTCCAGAGCTGCTCGCCCGTGGCGGAGTCGAAGGCGCGCAGCCAGTAGTCCTGCGTCGCGGCGAAGAAGGTCAGCCCACCCTGCGTGGTCATCGAACCACCGATGGTCGGCATGCCGATGGGGATCGGCAGGTGCATCTTCTGGCCGAACAGCTGGGTGTCCTGCACCGTGCCTAGCGGCACTTCCCAGTTCACGCTGCGCGTTTTCATGTCGATCGACGTCAGCGAACCGAACGGCGGCTCCTGGCAGGGAATGCCCAGCGGCGACAGGAAGCGATCCTTGATGACCGAATAGGGCGTGCCCTTGAGCGGTACCGCACCCATGCCGGCGTTCACCGACTCGTCGCCGTCCGACGCCTCGGCGCCCTCGTCCTGGGGTTCCATGTGGACGTACAGGCCGAGGCGCATGTCATTGACATACAGCGTGTCGGCGGTGGGATCAAAAGAGACGCCGCCCCAGTTCATGCCGCCCAGCGAGCCGGGGAAAGAGAGCGAGTAGTCGGTATCCGGCGCGGTATAGAGCCCTTCGTAGCGATAGCCCTTGAAGATGTAGCGGCACATCAGTTGATCGAAGGGCGTCGCGCCCCACATGTCGGCTTCGGTCAGCGTCTGCGCACCGATCTGCGGCATGCCCACGGAGAGCGGCTGCTTGAGCGCATAGTTCTCGTTGGGGATGCTGGCCGGCTTGACGTCCTTCTCGACGACCTCGGTCAGCGGCTCGCCGGTGAGTCGGTCGAGCACGAAGATCTGTCCGGCCTTGGTGCCGAAGGTCAGTGCCGGCGTCGTGCTGCCGTCTTCCTCGGGAAAGTCGATCAGCGTCGGCTGCATCGGTACGTCGAAATCCCACAGATCGTGGTGCACGGTCTGGTAGCGCCACTTTTCGTCACCCGTGGTCGCGTCGAGCGCCAGCATGGTGGCGCCGTATTCCTCGTCTTCGGGCGAGCGCTTCGCGCCCCATAGATCGACCGCGGCGCTGCCGACCGGCATGAACACCGTGTTCGACCAGGCATCGAAGGTCATCGGCGCCCACACGTTGGGGGTCGAGCGCGCATAGATCTCGTCCCCGCTCGGCGCCTCGCGCTGCGCCGGGTTGCCCGGATCGAAGGCCCACTTCATCTCGCCGGTCATCACGTCGAAGCCGCGCATCACGCCGCCGGGCATGTCGAGGGCGACGTTGTCGGCGACACGGCCGCCCACCACGACCGTGGTACCGGCCACCAGCGGCGTTGAGGTCATCGAATACAGCGGCGATTCGGCGTTACCCAGATGTTGCTTGAGATCGATGGTGCCCTCGTCGCCGAAGCCGGCGCAGAGTTCGCCGGTGTCGGTATTCAGGGCGACCAGCTGGGCGTCGATGGTATTCATGAAGATGCGTCGCGGACACGCCATGTCGGTCGAGGTGTCGACCGGCGTCACCGGGGTGGAATCCGGCGCCTGCGGCTGCGTGAGCGGCTGGTCGGCGTCGAAATAGGCCAGGCCACGGCAGCGCACCCACGTCTTGGTATCGGTGGGGAACTCGTGCCGCCACTGCTCTTCACCGCTGGTCGCATCGACGGAGATGACGGTGTTGGACGCGGTGCAAAGATAGACGGAATTGCCCACCTGCAGCGGCGTGTTCTGATCTTCCAGGCTGCTGCCGCCCGAGCTGATCGGCGTCTCGCCGGTGCGGAAGGTCCAGGCGACCTCCAACTCGTCGACGTTGTCGCGGTTGATCTGGTCGAGGGCCGCGAAGCGATTCTGATCGCCGCCGCTGCCGTAGTGATCCCAGTTCTGCTGGCGCGTGGCGTCGGTGACCGCCGTCTTGCCGGTATCGGCAACCGCGTTATGAATGCCGTGCGGCTGGAACATGCCCCAGGTCATGCCGGCGATAGCGAGTAGCGCAACGCCCGCAGCCCCCAGGCTCAGCCCCTTGCGGCTCTGATAGCCCGCGCGCTTGAGCAGCAGCGGCTGAAGCAGCAGCAGTACGAACAGAATGCAGAGGAAGGCAAAAAGGCGCGCGTGAAGCGCCCAGAAATCGAGCCCGGCTTCCCAGAACGCCCAGATGACCGTGGCGATGAAAGCGATCAGGTAAATAGCCAGCGCCATGACGCCACCGCGGACGATCTCCACGCCGGTGGCCAGCAGGGCCAGGCCCATGAGCAGGTAGTACCAGCTACCGCCACGACCGATCAGCATACCCCCGCCGACCGCGAGCCCCAGACCGAGCAGCGCGATGACTGCGCCAATCAGTATCAGCAATAGGCGGGCAGGGGTGGAGACACCCCTCTCTTTTCTTTTCATCTCTGGAATCCCTTGATGTGAGCGGGCGGGATTCTAGCGGAAAAGACGCGACGCCAGCGACCGCGGCCACATTCGTTTTCTGAGCTGCCTGTGCGGCAGCGAACTGCTCGGTTTGCGTGTAGAACGCATCGTGGTATTTCTGAGCTGCCTGTGCGGCAGCGAACAACGGGTAAGAGAACCTGCATCGCTGCCTCCATTTCTGAGCTGCCTGTGCGGCAGCGAACTATCACTAACTATGTTGGGACGAGTCTGGATATTTCTGAGCTGCCTGTGCGGCAGCGAACATGCCTGGCGGGCCGAGTTCGGCTGCGACTGGTTTCTGAGCTGCCTGTGCGGCAGCGAACGGGATTCAGTGCGCCTGACGCTGCATTGACATTTTCTGAGCTGCCTGTGCGGCAGCGAACGCGTCAGCAGCATTACACGTCTGATACGATTGTTTCTGAGCTGCCTGTGCGGCAGCGAACTGGAGTAGTCCCATGCGTCACCCCATCCTGTATTTCTGAGCTGCCTGTGCGGCAGCGAACGTGAGCGTAGCGAATAGAGCCCGCCCCCTAAGTTTCTGAGCTGCCTGTGCGGCAGCGAACTGCCGCGCCCGGCGCGGCGGACATGCTTTGATTTTCTGAGCTGCCTGTGCGGCAGCGAACCTCGAGCGTTCCTACCGCAACGCCAGCGATGCTTTCTGAGCTGCCTGTGCGGCAGCGAACCTCCCCACGACTCACGGCCCGCCATCTCTATTTTTCTGAGCTGCCTGTGCGGCAGCGAACTCCGTGCTTGTTTCTCCCTTCTTCAGCTTTAATTTCTGAGCTGCCTGTGCGGCAGCGAACAGTTTCAGGCATGGATCGACTGGCGCCAAGAGTTTCTGAGCTGCCTGTGCGGCAGCGAACATAATGTAATTGAGGTTAATATTGATGATAATTTTCTGAGCTGCCTGTGCGGCAGCGAACTCATCTCAAGCACTACGCCTCTTTGTCCTATGTTTCTGAGCTGCCTGTGCGGCAGCGAACGAAGACCAGGCGCCTTCTGCGAAATTGGCGAATTTCTGAGCTGCCTGTGCGGCAGCGAACACACCAGCCTCGACAGCCGCGTCGAGTCCGCCTTTCTGAGCTGCCTGTGCGGCAGCGAACTAGACCTGTCTGAGTGTAAGTCTTTGATCGGTGATGGAAAGGCCGGCGTTTTGGTCCGCTGACCCTTTTTCTCGTCGCTTTTATAACTCATTGATTTTGTTGGTGACGGCAAGTGCCGCTAAAAAAAGGGTTGAGGACGTCCGGTCATCGCCTCAATAGCCGGCATCGGGATCGATGGTCTCGACCGCTTCGCCTTTCGACATCGCGTTCAACGCATCGGCGACCTGATCCGCCGCGGCGCCAAGCGGTGTCGGGCCGGCCATGTGCGGGGTGACGAGGATGCGCGGGTGCGACCAGAGCGGGCTGTCGGCGGCGAGCGGCTCCGCCGGAAATGCGTCGAGCAGGGCACCACGAAGTTGACCTTCCTCCGTTCCCTTGCCCAGCGCCTCGAGCAGCGCGGCCTCGTCGATCAGCGTGCCGCGCCCGGGGTTGATCAGGCTGGCGCCGGGCGGAAGTTTGGCCAGCGTGTCGCGGTTGACGATCTGCCGCGTCGCCGGGGTATCCGGCAGCAGGGTGACCAGCGTTCGAACCTGGCCGAGCAGGCCGTCGAGCCCGTCGTCGCCGTCATGGCAGGTGATGCCCTCGATGCGCTTGGGCGTGCGGCTCCAGCCGTGGACCGGAAAGCCGTCCGCGGTGAGCGCCTTGGCGACGTGGCTGCCGATGGCGCCGAGCCCCAGCACGCCGATACCCCAGTCGCGCTTGTCGACGACGTCGAACTCGCGCCACTCGTGGCTCGCCTGCTGACGACGGTAGCGGTCGAAGTCGCGCTGGAAGTGAAAGACGCCGTAGCGCACGTAGTCCGCGATCAGCTCGCCCATGCCGGCATCGCGCAGTTTGACGATGGGAATATCGCGGGGCAGAGCGGGGTTCTGGAGCAGCGCATCGACGCCGGCGCCGAGGTTGACGATGCCCTTGAGCGTCGTCTGCTCCTCGAGCAGCGAGACGGGCGGTTTCCACGCCACCAGAAAGTCGGCCGGCGGGTTGCCGCTGTCGCCCGCGATATCGAAGGTGGCCTCGGGGAGTCGCGAGCGCAGAACGTCGCGCCATTGGTCGGCGTCTCGGTGATAGATCAGAACGCGCATATCGGCTCCGTCGTCGATGGAAGAGGGGTCGCGAGCGCCTCGCGACGGCGTCTAACAGCCTAACCGATCCCGGCGTCGCGATCGTCGTCGCGTCGTTGGCGGCCCGCCTGCGACGCGGCTCGCCGGGGCAATAAAGCTTTTGACGGCGCCACGCGCGGCGATGCTACTATCGATGACGATGCAACGGTCGACAATCGCCGCGGTGCCCCGCATCCGCGGCGATTTCACGCCCCGGCCGGCAAGTGGCAGGACAGGCACGGCTCGATCCCCTCGACGGCCTGCATCCTTACAATTCGGTTTCGTTAGTCGAGTCGCCTCATGTTCCAGGTTTCCCTGCCTTTTACCCGTGAAGAGTACGCCAGCCGCCTGCACAAGGTGCGCGTGTCGATGGCCAGCCGCGGGCTCGACGTCCTCATCGTCAGCGACCCTTCCAACATGGCCTGGCTCACCGGCTACGACGGCTGGTCGTTCTACGTTCATCAGTGCGTGCTGGTGGGGCTCGAAGGGGAGCCCGTCTGGTACGGTCGCCGCCAGGATGCCAACGGCGCCTGGCGTACCTGCTGGATGGACGAGCAGCGCGTGCGCTACTACCCGGACTACTACGTCCAGAATCCCGAGATGCACCCGATGGAGTATCTCGCGCAGTCGGTGCTGCCGGAGTACGGCTGGCACAACGGCAGTGTCGGGCTCGAGATGGACAACTACTACTTCTCGGCCAAGGCGTACGTGAGTCTGGTCAAGGAGCTGCCGCATGCGCGTCTCGAGGACGCCACGGCGCTGGTCAACTGGTGCCGCGCGATCAAGTCGCCGCAGGAGATCGCCTACATGCGCACCGCGGCGCGCATCGTCGAAGGCATGCACACCCGCATCATCGAGATGATCGAGCCGGGGCTCGCCAAGAGCAAACTGGTCTCCGAGATCTACCGCGTGGGCACCGAGGGCTGGACCGACCCGAACGGCGTCGTCTACGGCGGGGACTATCCGGCCATCGTACCGCTGCTGCCCACCGGCAGCGACGCGGCTGCCCCGCACCTGACCTGGGACGACACGCCGTTTCGCAAGGGCGAGGGAACCTTCTTCGAGATCGCCGGCTGCTACAAGCGCTACCACGCGCCGCTGTCGCGCACGGTCTTTCTGGGGACGCCGCCGAAGGAGTTCCTGCGCGGCGAATCGGCCTTGCTCGAGGGGATCGAGAACGGTCTCGCCGTGGCCAAGCCCGGCAATCGCTGCGCCGACATCGCGCTGGCGCTGGGCGCGGCGATGGACAAGTACGGCTTCGACCGCGGCGGTGCCCGCTGCGGCTATCCCATCGGCATCAGCTATCCGCCGGACTGGGGGGAGCGCACCATGAGCCTGCGTCCCTCCGACGAGACGATTCTCGAGCCCGGCATGACCTTTCACTTCATGCCCGGCATGTGGATGGACGACTGGGGTCTCGAAATCACCGAGAGCATTCTAATCACCGAAAACGGCGCCGAACCGCTCTGCGAGTTTCCCCGCCAGCTCTTCGTGAAGTGAGATCGCATCGCGCCTCAACAAGTGAGATCGCACCGCGTCTCAACAAGTGAGATCGCATCGCGCTTCGCCACACACCATCAATGTTGCGCGTCGGGTCGGGCGGCCCGATGACCGCCCGTTCGAATTCAGGAGAGTGACCATGTCCACGCGCCCCAGCCCCATCAGCGCCACCGTCGACTTCGACGCCGAAGGCGTCCAGCACGGCTTTCTGAAACTCCCCATTTCCGTGGACGAGTCCGCCTGGGGCGCGGTGATGATCCCCATCACCGTGGTCGCCAATGGCGAGGGGCCGACGGCGCTGTTGACCGGCGGCAACCACGGCGACGAGTACGAGGGCATCACGGCGCTGATGAAGCTCGCAAGCTCGCTGAAGGCGGAAGACGTGCGTGGTCGGGTGATCATCGTACCGATGATGAACGTACCGGCGGCGGAGGCGGGCAGGCGCACCTCGCCGCTGGACGGCGGCAATCTCAACCGCAGCTTTCCCGGCGACCCCAACGGCGGTGTGACCAGTCAGATCGCCGACTACTTCAACCGCGTGCTGGTGCCGATGTGCGACGTGGCGCTGGATCTGCACTCCGGCGGACGCACGCTGGACATCGTGCCGTTCGCCGCCGCGCACCGGCTCGACGATCTGGCCCAGGAAGACGCCAGCCTCGCCGGCGCCATCGCCTTCGGCGCGCCCTACGCGATGATGATGTTCGAGCTCGACGCTACCCGGCTCTACGACACCGCCGTCGAGTCCCAGGGCAAGATCTTCGTCACCACCGAACTCGGCGGCGGCGGCACCTCCACGCCGCAGAGCCTGGCTGTCACCGAGCGCGGCGTGCACCGTTTTCTCGTCCACTACGGGCTGCTGGCCGGCAAGCCCAGCGAGAGCGACGAGGCGGCGCCCGCCGAAGCGATGACCTATCTCGATATGCCGGATGCGAGCTGCTACGTGCAGAGCGAGCACGCCGGGCTGCTGGAATTGACCGTGGCGCTGGGCGACACGGTCACCCACGGCGACGTCATCGCGCGGGTCTTTGATATGACCCGCACCGGGGCCGAGCCGGTCGTCTATCGCGTTGAGCGGGACGGGGTGCTGATCGCTCGGCGGTTCCCGGCGAAAGTCGGCATGGGCGACACCATCGCGGTGATCGCCGAAGTGGTCGACTCGCTGGCGCGCGCCTCGGGCCAGGGCGGCGAAACGGACGCGGCCACCTTGCCACGCGCCGAATGAAGCTCGACCGCTACGATCTCAAGATCCTTGAGATTCTGAGTCGCGACGGGCGGATCACCAAGTCGCGGCTGGCGGAGGCGATCAATCTTTCCGTCAGCCCCTGCTGGGAGCGGGTGAAGCGGCTCGAGAAGGCCGGGGTGATCGAGGGCTACAGCGCGCGGCTCAACCCCGACGCCATCGTCAAGCGCACGCCCGTGTGGGTACAGGTCGAACTCAAGCAGCACAGCGCCGAGAGTCTCGCTCGGTTCGAACGGCTGGCGCTCGACACCGACGCCGTGGCGGAGTGCTATGCCATCGGCGGCGGCATGGACTATCTCGTGCGCATCGACGCCGACAGCATCGACGCCTATCAGCGCCTCATCGACGCCTGGCTGGTCTCGGATCTGGGGATCGAGCGCTACTTCACCTATATCGTCACCAAGACGGTGAAGCGGGAGGGGCCGCCAGCGCTGGCGCTCGACGAGTAGGGAAGCGTGGCGGGCAAGACCACAACGACCCGGCCATGTGGCCGGGTCGTTGCGTTCGGGTCATCGACATCGCGAGGAAGACGCTCAGTCCGGTCGGCTCGCCTCGTTCAAAGCCTGGACTGCCTCGTCGTCGAGCGCGAGCTCGCAGGCGGCCTTCAGCGCTTCCAGATGGTGCGGTTTGCTGGCGCTGGCGATCGGCGCGGTGACCGTCGGTCGGTTCATCAGCCAGGCCAGCGATACCGACGCGGGCTGGACGGCGTAGCGCTCGGCGACGCGATCCAGCGCCTCGAGAATGCGCATTCCGCGCGCATCGAAGTACTTGTCGACGAAACCGGCGCGGGCCTTGCCTGCCGCGTCCTCGCGGGAGCGGTACTTGCCGGTGAGAAAGCCGCTGGCGAGCGCGAAGTAGGGCGTCACCGCCAGCTCGTTGTCGCGACAGACCGGTGCCAGATCCCGTTCGAACGCTTCCCGGTCGTAGAGGTTGTAGAACGGCTGCAGGGCGCGATAGGCCGGCAGGTTCTTCTCTTGGCTGACCTTGAGCGCCTCGGCGAGCCGATCCCCCGAGTAGTTGGAAGCGGCGATCGTGCGCACCTTGCCCTGCTCGATCAGCCGCTCGTACGCCTCCAGCGTCTCCTCGAGCGGCGTGTCCGGGTCGTCCTGATGGGAGAAGTAAACGTCGAGATAGTCCGTCTGCAGCCGCTTCAGTGAATCCTCCACCGCCTGCAGGATGTACGCCTTCGACAGTCCCTGCTTACCGTCGCCCATCTCCATGCCGACCTTGCTGGTCAGGATCACCTCGTCGCGGCGACCGCTCTGCCTGAACCACTTGCCCAGTACCGTTTCGGATTCGCCGCCGACGTTGCCGTCGGCCCAGCGCGAGTAGACGTCGGCGGTATCGATGGTGTTGAAGCCGGCATCCAGCCAGGCGTCGATCATCTCGAACGACTGCCTGTCGTCCAGCGTCCAGCCGAAGACGTTACCGCCGAAGATGAGCGGTGCGGTCTGAATGTCGGGATGGCCCAGGGAGCGCTTCTGCATCGTGATCTCCTCGATTGGCGACGGGTCGCGGCCGTACTGTCGCCGGCCGCCGGTTCCCTTCAATCTCGGCAGGATCTCGTTAGCTGTCAAACGAACGCGCCGACTCGCCATCGCCGGCGCGAGCTTGCCATACCCCGGCGCGAAATTGCCCGGCACCGGCAGGGTCGATGGGACGACGCCAAAAAAACCGGAGGTCGCGCGGCCGCTTTCCAAAAAAAACCCCAAGTCCGACAGCGCAGGACGAAAAAACAGCCGAGGCCGTCAGGCGTAGGCTGGGGGCATCGGCGGGTCATGCCCGCTTTGACCCTTTTCGTATCGACCGGCGCTTTCGCCGGTCGCGACGCTGGAGACGACATGAAGCTCGACGATCCGCGGCTATTCCGCCAGTACGCCTACATCGACGGCAAGTGGACCCACGGCACTCAGGGCCGTGAAGAGGCCGTCGTCGACCCCGCCACCGGCGAGACGCTGGGTCACTGCGCGTTGCTCGAAGCCGAACAGGTCACCGCCTCGGTCACCGCGGCCGAGCACGCCTTCGCCGGCTGGCGCGCGCTCAACGTCAACCAGCGGGCCGAAAAGCTCAACGCCTGGTACCGCCTGCTGCATCAGCACAAGGAGGATCTCGCCTATCTGATGACCCGTGAGCAGGGCAAACCGCTCGACGACGCTCGCGGCGAGATCGACTACGGCGCCAGCTTCATCCAGTGGTTCGCCGAGGAGGGCAAGCGCGCCTACGGCATGACCATTCCCAGCCATATTCCCGATGCCGCGCTGGGTACGATCAAGGAACCGGTGGGCGTGGCGGCGATGTTCACGCCGTGGAACTTCCCGCTGGCGATGATCACCCGCAAGGCGGGGGCGGCGCTGGCCGCCGGCTGTCCGGTGATCGTCAAGCCCGCCAACGAGACGCCCTATTCGGCGCTGGCGCTGGCGGAACTCGCCGAGCGAGCCGGTATCCCCGCCGGCGTGTTCAACGTCGTCACCGGCGATGCAGCGACCGTGTCGGAGGTGCTCTGCAGCGACGACCGGGTGCGCAATATCTCCTTCACCGGCTCGACCCGGGTCGGCAAGCTGCTGATGCGCCAGAGCTCGTCCAACGTCAAGCGGATGTCGCTGGAGCTCGGCGGCAACGCGCCCTTCATCGTCTGCGACGACATGGACCCGGACGCGGCGGCGAAGGAGGCCGTGGCGGCGAAGTTCCAGACCGCCGGGCAGGACTGTCTCGCCGCCAACCGCATCCTGGTCCAGCGCGGCATCTATGACGCCTTCGTCGAACGCTTCGTTGCCCACATGGATGCGCTCAGCGTGGGTAACGGCCTGGAGAACAGCGACATCGGCCCGCTGATCCACAAGCGCGCCGTGGATGCCGCTGCCGCCATCGTCGAGGACGGTGTCGCCAAGGGCGCACGCCAGCTCGGCAGCCAGCGGCGGGCACCAGGGGAAAATTTCTTCGTACCCACGCTGCTTGCCGACATCACCCCGGAGATGCGCGTCTTCCGCGAGGAGGCCTTCTCGCCGGTGGCGGGGATCGGTGTCTTCGACAGCGACGAAGAGGCACTCCGGCTGGCCAACGATACCGAATACGGCCTCGCCGCCTACGTCTACACCACCGATGTGCGTCGCATCTGGAAACTGATGCGCGGGCTCGAGTACGGCATGGTCAGCGTCAACAGCGTCAAGATGACCGGTGCACCGATCCCCTTCGGCGGGGTGAAACAGTCCGGACTCGGTCGCGAGGGCGGCGCGCAGGGGCTCGAGGAGTATCTCGACACCAAGTACTACTGTCTGGGCAATCTGCCCTCCGTCAGTTCCTCCTGAGCCAAGGCGACACGCCCGGTGCACTTTCCAAGGCGCTTTTTTCATCGGCCGGGCGGCGACACCGCCGCTCGGCGACCGGCATCAAGCCGGCGTCATCCTTGAGGTAGCAACATGTCTGACACACGAGTTTCCACTGCCGACCTGATCGACAGCAGTCGCCGCCACACCTTTCACGCCTCCACCCATCTGCGCGATTTCGCCCAGGGCGATGCGCCGGGACGCATCATCACCGGCGGTAAAGGCATCTCCATCGTCGACCGAGACGGCCGCGAGATGATCGACGCCTTCGCCGGGCTCTACTGCGTCAACATCGGCTACGGGCGCACCGAGATCGCCGATGCGATCTACGCACAGGCCAAGGAGCTGGCGTACTACCACACCTATGTCGGCCACTCCAACGAGCCGCTGATCGCCCTCTCCGAACGCATCGCCAAGCTCGCTGGCAACGGTCTCAACCGCGTCTACTACGGGCTCTCCGGCAGCGATGCCAACGAGACGCAGATCAAGCTGGTGCGCTACTACCACAACGTCACCGGCCGCCCGCAGAAGAAAAAGATCATCTCGCGCCATCGCGGCTACCACGGCTCCAGCATCGCCGCCGGCTCGCTCACCGGGCTGCCCGCCTTCCACCAGCACTTCGATCTGCCCATCGACGGCGTGCTGCATACCGAGGCGCCCTACTATTACAGGAGACCGCGGGGCGAGATGAGCGAGCGTGAATTCTCCGCCCACTGCGCCGCCGAGCTCGAGGCGATGATCCAGCGCGAAGGGCCGGAGACCGTCGGCGCCTTCATCGGCGAACCGGTGCTGGGGACCGGCGGCATCATTCCGCCCCCGGAAGGTTACTGGGAGGCGATCCAGACGGTGCTCGAGCGCTACGACATCCTGCTGATCGCCGACGAAGTCGTCAGCGGCTTCGGTCGTCTGGGCAGCGACTTCGGCTTTCAGCACTACGGCATCAAGCCGGACCTGGTGACCATCGCCAAGGGGCTGACCAGCGCCTATCAGCCGCTCTCCGGGGTGATCGTTGGCGAACGGGTGTGGCAAGCGCTCGAGGACGGCACCGGCGAGTTCGGTCCCATCGGCCACGGCTGGACCTACTCCGGCCACCCGCTGGGCGCCGCCGCCGCGATGGCGAACCTGGACATCATCGAGCGCGAGAATCTGGTGGGCAATGCCGCCGAGACCGGCGCCTACTTCAACGCCGCCATGCAGCGGACCTTCGGCGAGCATCCGCTGGTGGGCGACGTCCGCGGCGAAGGGCTGATGGCGGCACTGGAGTTCGCCCCGCAGAAAGGCGCCTACACGCCCTTCGACCCGGCGCTCAAGGTCGGCCCCCGCGTCGCTGCCGCGGCACTGGAGGAGAACTTGATCGCCCGCGCCATGCCCAACGGCGACATCCTCGGCTTCGCGCCGCCGCTGGTGATCGACCGCGACGAAGTGGACGAGGTGATCGGGCGCGCCAAACGCGCCATCGACCGGGTGACCGATGAGTTGACCCGCAGCGGCGATCTGAAGGGCTGATCTGTAGAGATGCGCTCAGGGCCCGACCTGAAGCCATGAGCCCGGGTGCCGCGGTGGAATCCCGCGACGCGCATTGATACCGACACGCGCCTGCGGCAGGGTGAAGAGATACCCCCTGCCGCTTTGCCATTCCGGCGTTTTACCGTCTCGATTCGGGAGCCGACATGTCCGACCCCGTCACCCTGCACGATATCTATCTGGCCCGTGCACGTATCCAGGGTCAGGCGGCGCGCACGCCGCTGATCCACTCGCAGAGCCTGTCGGCGCGCTTCGACGCCGACATCCATCTCAAGCTCGAGACGCTGCAGCCGAGCGGTGCGTTCAAGCTTAGAGGCGCGCTCAACAAGATCGCCTCGCTCTCGCCCGAGCAGCTCGAGCGCGGCGTCACCACGGCCTCCACCGGTAACCATGGCCGTGCCGTGGCGTGGGCGGCAAAACGCCTCGGCGCGCGAGCGGTGATCTGCGTCTCCGAGCTGGTGCCGGCCAACAAGGTCGCCGCCATCGAGGCGCTCGGCGCCGAGGCGAGGGTGATCGGTCGCTCCCAGGACGACGCCTTCGTCGAGGCGAGGCGACTGGTGAGTGAGGCGGGCATGGCGCTGATCGAACCCTTCGACGATCCGCTGATCGCCGCCGGGCAGGGCACCATCGGCCTGGAACTGATGGAGGATCTGCCCAAGCTCGACCGCACGCTGATCGGGCTCTCCGGTGGCGGCCTGCTCGGCGGCGTCGGGCGGGCACTCAAGGGCATCAATCCCGGGGTGCACGTCACCGGCGTCAGCATGGAGAAGGGCGCGGCGATGATCGATAGCCTCGCGGCGGGCAGGCCGGTCGAGGTCGAGGAGGAAGCGTCGCTTGCCGACTCGCTCGGTGGCGGTATCGGTCTCGACAACCGCTGCACCTACGCGCTGGTACGCGAGGTGATGAACGATCACTACCGCGTCTCCGAAACCGCCATCGCCCGCGCCATGCTGCATTTCTTCGAGCACGAGAAGATGCTCGTCGAAGGCGCAGCGGTGGTCGGCCTCGCCGCGCTGGAAGCGCACGGCATCGACGTGCGTGGCGAGACGATCGCGCTGATCGTCTCCGGTAACGGTGTCGACGCCGGTACGCTGATGCGAGCGCGGACGCTGGTCGATTATCCCGAACGCTGAAGAGGGCGTTGCCATGATCCGTAGCTCGCCGTCGAAGATGACGGTCACGACCACCGACGTTCACGACGTCGTGGCCCTTGTATGACGCAGAGAGCGCTGTCAGTTAACGGAGCCGAGTATGCTCGAAGGTCTCAATCACTTGACGCTTGCTGTCTCCCAACTGGACAGGAGCATCGAGTTTTACCGAAACACGCTGGGGCTCACGCTGAACGCTCGATGGGACACAGGCGCCTATTTATCGCTTCGCGATCTATGGCTTTGTCTGAGCTGGGACGAACATCGGAACACCGCCCCGCATCCCGAGTACACCCACTACGCCTTCACGGTTACGCAGGCGGGTTTTTCCCCGGCCGTCGCTCATCTCAAGGCCTGCGGCGTCGAGGAGTGGCGCCAGAACCGAAGCGAGGGGGCGTCGTTCTATTTTCTCGATCCCGACGGCCACAAGCTCGAGATTCATGCGGGGGATCTGCGCAGCAGGCTACAAGCCTGTCGGCAAACCCCTTATGCCGGGATGGAAATCCTGACGTAGCCAGGTAAGTAGCGAATGAAACCGTTACCTCGAAACCGCACCTGCCAAGAGTCGCGACGCCGGCTGCCGGGGCCACCTGTTGCCGGTACCTCGGGAGGCGAGCGTCGCCAAATGAAGTCGAGTCACTGTCATCAATGAGTCAGGAGTGAGGATGCAACTCTACAATCGCGAGCAGATTCAGCGAGTCGTCACCCTCGACCGCGAGGCGCTGGACGTCGTGGAGCGCGGCTTTCGCGCGTTGGGCGAGGGCAACGTCGTCCAGCCGCCGATTCTCTCCATGCCGATCGAGGAGTCCAACGGCGAGGTCGACGTCAAGACCGCGCATATCAAGGGCAACGCGGCGTTTGCGATCAAGGTCAGCCCCGGCTTCTTCGACAACCCCAAGCTCGGCCTGCCGAGTCTCAACGGCTTGATGGTCGTCTTCTCGGCGAAGACCGGCGTGGTCGAGGCGGTGCTCTTCGACGAGGGCTATCTGACCGACGTGCGCACCGCGCTCGCCGGGGCCATCGCTGCCAAGCACGCCTCCCGGGAAGAGAGTCGCCGCGTCGCCGTGCTCGGCGCCGGCGTGCAGGCGGAGCTGCAGATCGCGGCGCTGACGCTGGTGCGCGACATCGCGCATATCGACGTCTGGGCCCGCGATGCCGAGAAAGCCGGCGCCTACGCTGCGCGGATGCGCGAGCGCCACGGCGTGACGGTGGAGGTGCACGAAACGATCGGCGCCGCCTGCGCCAATGCCGACATCGTCGTCACCACCACGCCGTCGCGGGAGCCCCTGCTCTCCGGTGAGCACCTGCCAACGGGTGCCCACGTCACCGCCATGGGCTCGGACAGCCCGGAGAAGCGCGAGCTCGACACCTCGGTGATGGAGCGCGCGGATCACTTCATCGCCGACACTCGCGCCCAGAGCGAGAACAACGGCGAACTCAAGGCCTACGCCGGGCACGCGCCGCCGTTCTCGGTGCTCGAACTCGGCCGCGTGATCGCCGACGGCCAGCCGCTACGTCGGGAGCCGAACGAGATCACCGTCTGCGATCTCACCGGCACCGGCGTGCAGGACACGGCCATCGCCGGTTTTGCTCTGGCGCGGCTGACGACGTGATCCCCCGGGCGAGGCGCTGAGAGTGATGGCGATTGTCGCCAAGGTAGATCGAGATCGGCCGGGCGGTGCCTTTATCCGCCCTCAGGCGGACCGCCCCATCCGTTGCTAGAGTGTCATGACCGTTCCAATCATCGGAGAACCCCATGCGCATTCTATTTACCGGCGGTAGCGGCAAGGCCGGCCGCCATGCGACCGCCTATCTTCGCGATCAGGGGCATCAGGTCACCAATCTGGACTGGGCGCCCTCCGACACGCCCGGCATCGCGTCGTTGACGATCGATCTGACCGACGCCGGTCAGGTCTTCAATGCCTGTCAGGCCTACGCTCGTCACGATGAGCTGGAGCCGGGCACTGGCGTGCCGCGCTACGACGCCATCGTTCACTTCGCGGCCATACCGGCGATTCTGCACCGGCCGGACAACGAGACGTATCGCATCAACACGCTGAGCACCTACAACGTGCTGGATGCCGCCACCAAACTGGGTATTCCCAAGGTGATCTTCGCCTCCAGCGAAACCACCTACGGGATCTGCTTCGCCGACGGCGAGAGAAAGCCGGACTATCTGCCCGTGGACGAGGAGCACCCCACCGTCCCCGAGGACAGCTACGCCATGAGCAAGGTGGTCAACGAGGTCACCGCACGCTCCTTTCAGGCGCGCTCGGGCATCGACATCTACGGCCTGCGCATCAACAACGTGATCGAACCGCACGAGTATCGCGAGAAGTTTCCGGCGTTCGTGGACGACCCCGCCCTGCGCCGTCGCAACATCTTCGCCTACATCGATGCCCGGGATCTGGGCCAGATGGTCGACTGCTGCCTGAAGACGGACGGTCTGGGTTACGAGGTCTTCAACGTGGCCAATGCCGACCCATCCGTGAATCTGACCAGTGCCGAGGTGATCGAGCGTTTCTACGCGGGCGTCCCGCTCAAGCGCGAGATGGGCGAATTCGAGACCTTCTATAGCATCGACAAAGCCCGCCGTCTGGTCGGTTTCGCGCCGGTTCACGCCTGGCGAGATGAGCTGGCCGAGTAGCGCCGGCCCGGTTCTCGAATCGATCCCTGGGGCCGTAAAGCTAGCGTCGCGACCGCTCGTCAGCGCCGGCGGCTGACCCCGGCGGCGCCAGCGCGGACGCCTTGGCGACGATCACCAGCGCCAGCACGCCGAGCAGCGCGAAGGCGTAGTGCAGGGTAATGAAGTGCGCGGTGAAGCCGATCAGCGGCGGACCGATCAGGATGCCGCCGTAGCCAAGCGTAGCGACGCTCGCGATGGCGACACCCGGCGGCGTCTCCGGGTCGTTGGCTGCGCGGGAGAACGCCAGCGGCATGATCATGGCGTAGCCGAGTCCCAGTAGCGCGAACCCCGCGAGCGCGGCGCTGAAGTGTCCTGACAGCACCGCGAGCAGCACGCCGGCGAACGCCAGGCAACCGGCCAGCCGGGCCACGCGTACGGCGCCCAGCCGAGAGATCGCCACCCCGCCGACCAGCCGCATCGCCACCATCGCCACCGAAAAGACGGCGTAGCCGAGCGCCGCCTGGGCTTCGCTCGCCTGGGTGACGCTGACCAGAAATAGCGCACTCCAGTCGGCGATGGCGCCTTCCCCCAGGGCCGAGCACATTGCCACCAGCCCGATCCAGAAAAGCGGCCCGTGGGGTAGCGGGAAGCGCCGGCCGCCAGGCGTGCGATCGCGGGTCTCCGAGCGCCAGCCGATATGGCCGAGCCAGCTCGCCGCGCCCCACAGCGTGGCGCCCACGACCAAGAAGTGTGTGACGAGCCCCTGTTCCAGCGAGGTCGCGGCGAAACCACCGAGCGCACCGACGCCGGCGCCCAGGCTCCACATGGCGTGGAACGACGACATCACCGGACGCTGGATGTAGCGCTCCGCCTCGCCGGCCCAGCTGTTCATGGTGACATCCATCGCGCCGTGGCCCGCACCGAACAGGCACAGTGCCACCGCGAGCAGCCAGACGTTGGGCGAAAGCGCGATCAGCGGCAGCGCCACGGCGTAGCCCACGCCGATGGCGAGGGTGGCGCGGGCGGCGCCGAAGCGATCCGCGGCGCGCCCGGCCAGGGGGAAGGAGACGATCGCCCCGACGGCGAGCATCAACAGCAGCAGGCCGAGTTCGCCGCCGCCGAGATCGTGGCGCGCGGTGACCGACGGGATGCGCGAGGCCCAGGTGCCGAATAGCCCGCCGTTGAGGGCGAACATGGCGGCGACCGCAAGCCAGGTTCGCCTGACGCTGGGTGCGGCAGCCGCCGAACGACGGCTCAACGCGGGTCGCGCCCCGATTTGTCACCAGAGCCGGACGTCGGCGCCCTGTCACGAGAGGCGGGCACGGGCGCCACGCCGGGCCCCGTGGGCTGCCCCACCTGATGCCACTCGCGGCCGTCCCGCTCGATCAGCGTAAACGCGCCCTCGGGGCCATCCTCGCCCGCGGCGTAGTCTTCCACCGCCGGCGACTGGGCCCAGGCCTGAAAGAAGGGTTCTACCGCGCGCCAGCCGTTCTCGATGGTATCGGCGCGCTGGAACAGCATCTGATCGCCGGTGAGGCAGTCGTAGAGCAGTGTCTCGTAGCCGGTCACCGCCGGCAGGTCGAAGAAGTCCTTGTAGCCGAAGCCCATCTTGACGGTATCGGTGTGCAGCTCCGGCCCCGGCCGCTTGGCCTGGAAGTCGAACCACATGCCCTCGTTGGGCTGGATCTGGATGATCAGCCAGTTCGACGCCGTGCGCTCGAGCTCGGTATCCCGGAACTGGGCATAGGGCGCCTGCTTGAAGCAGATGGCGATCTCGGTATCGCGGGCGCTCATGCGCTTGCCGGTGCGCAGATAGAAGGGCACGCCCATCCAGCGCCAGTTGTCGACCATCACCTTCATGGCGACATAGGTTTCGGTAGTGCTGTCGGCGGCCACGCCCTCTTCGTCGAGGTAGCCCGGTACCGTTTCGCCGTCGATTTCGCCGGCGGCATAGCGCCCGCGGGCGGAATTGGCGGCGGCCTCTTCCACCGACCACGGGCGGATCGCGCTCAACACCTTGGACTTTTCGCCACGCAGGGCATCGGCACCGAAGTAGGCGGGCGGTTCGATCGCCACCATCGCCAGTAGCTGGAAGAGATGGTTGGGCACCATGTCCCGGGTGGCGCCGGCGCTATCGTAGAACGCCGCGCGTTTCTCCACGCCGATGGTCTCGGCGGCGGTGATCTGAATGTGGTCGATGTAGTGGTTGTTCCAGAACGGCTCGAACAACACGTTGGCGAATCGCGCCACCAGAATGTTCTGCACCGTCTCCTTGCCCAGAAAGTGATCGATCCGATAGATCTGGCTCTCTTTCATCATCTCCAGGAGCTGGGCGTTGAGCTCGCGGGCGGACGCGGCGTCGTGACCGAAGGGCTTCTCGACGATCAGGCGACGGTAGTGCTCGCTGCCTTCGCGCATCAGCCCGGCCTCGCCGAGCCGGGTTGCGATCTCGCCGAAAAAGCGCGAACCGGTGGCGCAATAGAAGATGGCGCTGGCGGTCTCGCCGGTATCGATCTGCTCGCCGATCTTCGCGTAGACGGCGTCGTCGGTGAAATCACCCTGCAAATAGTGAAGCCGCTGCTCGAACTGGCCCCAGGCTTCGTCCTGCAGATCGCTCTTGCGGCCTTCGGTGTGGCTCTTGGCCGCCTTGTCGGCGAGAAAATCCCGGAAGTGGCGACGAAAGCTCGTATCGTCCTGCTCGGCAAGGTCGATCCCCACGATGCGCATGGCCGGGTCGAGCAGGCCGTCGCGATCGAGATGATAGAGCGAGGGGATCAATAGCCGTTTCACCAGATCGCCGTTGGCGCCGAAGATGAACATGGTGGTGTTCTCCGCGGCGGGGGCGTCGCCCTGCGGATTGGCGCCGCCGTCTTCCGGCCTCGCCGTGTCCTTCGTATTCTCTGCCATGGACCTACCTCTCGAACGAAAGAGTGAAACGGTGTCGCGAGACATCGCCAGCAATCCCCGCTCAGCGTAATACGTCTTGGCGATTCGGGCCGGTTTTCCCACCCAGCAATCCCGCGACGCCCCCTTGTCGGCGCATCGACAGGCGGGGTCGAGCCGCTATGGTTAGGGACGATGTCGACCACCCGGGAGGGCAAGGGTCGGTCGACGCGTGTCATTCACCTTCAGGGAACCTTTCGCATGAACGACGCCAACCGCGATCGCCAATCTCGCAGCAAGACGCTCGAATTCGGTGACGAGGAACTGATCATTCGCCAGCGCTACGAGACGTTGAGCATCGTCAACGATGTGCTCATCGGTATCTGGTTCGTCGTGGGCAGCGTTCTGTTCTTCTTCGAACCGCTGGTCTATTACGGCACTTGGCTGTTCGTGATCGGCAGTGTCGAGATGCTGATCCGTCCGGTCATCCGTCTGATCCGCCGTATTCACCTCAAACGCCTCAAGGGCGGCTCGGGTAGTTCGGTCGAGACCAGTCACGACTTCTGAACCCGCGTTGCGGGCTCGAGCCACCGATGCAGAAACGCATTGCGACTTTGCACGGTCCGGTCAGAGGGGACTAGCCTTCACGTCGTTACGCCGCGATCGGTACCGCTCGCGGCCAAGGATGCTCGAATCAAGGACGATAGCCACGGGAGGCCGCTTGAGCGATACCGATCTCGGCACATTCGATGCCGTACAGCTGGAAGACGCATACCGGAACAAGAGTGCCTCGCCGCTGGAGGCGACTCGAGCGGCGCTTGCGCGCATCGCGCGTTTCAATGAGGCGGTCAACGCCTACGTCTACGTCGATGAAGAGGGCGCCGAGGCGGCCGCGCAGGCCTCGACCGAGCGCTGGAAGAAGGGCGCGCCGCTCAGCCCCCTCGACGGCATTCCCATCTCGATGAAGGATCTCGCCGAGGTTGCCGGCATGCCCGCCCGCGGCGGTTCGCTGACCACCTCCAAGGCGCTCTGCGAGCACGACTGCCCGCCGGCGCGCATGCTGCGCGAGGCCGGTGCGGTGATTCTCGGCAAGACCAATACGCCGGAGTTCGGTTGGAAGGCGGTCACCGACAATCGCGTCTTCGGTGCCACGCGTAACCCGTGGAACACCGAGCTGACCCCGGGCGGCTCCTCCGGCGGTGCGGCGGCGGCCGCGGCACTCAACATGGGGGTGCTGCACCAGGGCGGCGACTCCGGCGGCTCCATTCGCATTCCCGCCGCCTTCACCGGCACCTTCGGCTTCAAGCCCACCTACGGCTGGACGCCGCAGTGGCCGCCGGCCACCGAGGCGACGCTGTCGCATCTCGGTCCGATCACTCGCAGCGTCACCGACGCGGCGCGCATGCTCAACGTCATCGGCCGCTACGACTACCGCGACCCCTACGCGGTGCGGGGTCAGCCGGAAGACTGGGGCGAGGATCTCGGCCGCGATCTGCGCGGGCTGCGCATCGCCTACTCGCCGACGCTGGGCTACGCCGAGGTGGACGAAGAGATCGCCGCGTCGGTGCGCGAAGCCGCCAACCGGCTCGAGGCGCTGGGGGCCGAAGTCGAGGAGATCGATCCCGGGTTCGAATCGCCGCTGGGCATCTTCCAGAAGCTCTGGTTCACCGCCTCGCGGGATTTCTGGTCGCAGTGCAGCGAGGCCGATCGCGAGCGGCTCGATCCGGGCCTGGTCGCCAACGCCGAGCACGCCAGCGACTGGAGCGCGCTGGATCTCTTCCAGGCGCTGGCCAAACGGGCCGAGTTCACCCAGTCGCTGGAGCGCTTCAATCAGCGCTACCACCTGCTGATGACCCCGAGCGTGCCGATCTCGCCGTTCGCGGTGAACCACGAAGTCCCGCCGAATAGCGGCATGCGCGACTGGGAGGAGTGGGCGCCGTTCTCCTACCCCTTCAACCTGAGCCAGCAGCCGGCGGCCTCGGTGCCCTGCGGCTTCACCCGCGCCGGGCTGCCCATCGGCTTTCAGCTCGCCGGCGGCAAGCACGACGACGTTCGCGTGCTGCGCGCCTGCGACGCCTACATGCGCGCCCATCCGCCGCGCTATCCGGATGCGCCGCAGTCGGCCTAGCCGGTGCGGTCGTCGCGGCATCCGAGCTAGATTGGATGCCGCGGCCGGCGCAAACGCCCACGCTTCGCCCTGAGCGAACTACGCTGAAAGCCTTCGCCGTGCATTCGTCTCCCTCGGAGCGAATCGCGTGGCGAGGGTTTGTTCGTTCATCACCCGCGTTTGCGGGGTTCACCCGGGTCGCTTGCAGGGACCGGTTGCATAGACCGTCTGCATAGACCGCGAAAGGAGTCGCCAGCATGAGTCAGAACGTCGCCGAAATTCTCGTCGAGACGCTATCCCAGGCCGGCGCCAAGCGCTGCTACGGTGTCGTTGGCGACACCATCAACCACTTCACCGACGCCATTCGCCGCAGCGATCTCGACTGGGTTCACGTGCGCCACGAAGAGGTCGGCGGCTTCGCCGCCGGCGGCGAGGCGCACATGACCCGCAATCTCACCCTCTGTGCGGGCACCTGCGGACCGGGCACGCTGCACTTCGTCAACGGCCTCTTCGAGGCGCATCGCAACGGCTCGCCGGTGGTGCTGATCGCCTCTCAGGTAGGCACCGCGGACACCGGCGTCGGCTTCCCGCAGGACGTCGACCCCAAGCCGATCTACGCCCAGTACAGCGTCTTCTGCGAGTCGATCATCAATCCGGATCAGGCGCGGCGCATGGCGGCCCTCGCCGCGCAGGAAGCGATCGCCAAGAACGGCGTCGCGGTGCTTATCGTCCACGGCGATCTCTTCACCCAGACGCCGAGCCAGGATCTGCCCTATCGGGCGCACCGCTTCGACCCGGTGATTCGCCCCAACGCCGAAGAGCTGGTACCGGCGATCAAGGCGCTCAACGCCGGTGGCAAGGTCTCGATCTTCGCCGGTTTCGGCTGCGAGCACGCCCGCGGCGAGGTGCTGGCGCTGGCCGCCAAGCTCAACGCCCCGGTGGCGTGGACCTCGCGCGCCAAGGACTTCATTGAACCGGACAACCCCTTCGACGTCGGCATGACCGGCGTCTTCGGCCTGGCCGGCGGCTACCGCGCGGTAGCCGAGTGCGACACGCTGCTGCTGCTCGGCTGCAGCTTCGCCTGGACCCAGTTCTACCCCGAAAAGGCGACGATCATTCAGGTCGACATCGACCCGGGCCAGATCGGTCGACGTCATCCGGTGGACGTCGGCCTCGTTGGCAGCGTGCGCGACACCTGCGCCGCGCTCGCCCAGCTCGTCGACGAGCAGACGGACACCAAGTGGCTCGACAGCTGCCGCGAGACCTACGCCAAGGCACTCGAGCACGATGCCCACCAGTCCGACGATGACGACCTGATCCATCCTCAGGAGTTGACGCTGGCGCTCAACGCGGCGGCCCACGACGACGCCATCTTCACCGCCGACGCCGGCAGCCCGATGGTCTGGATGCTGCGTCACATCCGCACCAACGGCCAGCGCCGCACGCTGTCGAGTCTGGTTCACGGCACCATGGCCAACGCCTATCCGCAGGGCATCGGCATCCAGAAGGCCTTCCCCCAGCGCCAGGTGATCGCCATGTGCGGTGACGGCGGCATGACCATGCTGATGGGCGATCTGCTCACCCTCAAGCAGGAGAAGATTCCGCTCAAGATCGTGGTCTTCAACAATAGCTCGCTGGGTTTCGTCGAGATCGAGCAGAAGGTCGACGGCCTGCTCGACAGCTACACCGACCTCGAGAATCCCGACTTCGGCAAGCTCGCCCAGGCGATGGGGCTATGGGGCCGCAAGGTGGAGCAGAAGCACGAGCTCGATCACGCCATCGCCGAGTGGCTGGCGCATCCGGGACCGGGGATTCTCGACGTCACGGTCAACCGCATGGAGCTGGTCATGCCGCCGAAGGTCGAGCCGGGCCAGGTCACCTCGACCGCGCTCTACTCCGGCAAGGCGGTACTCAACGGCCGCATGAGCGAGGTCGTCGACCTGGTGAAGAGCAACTTCTGGAAGTGAAGTCCGTCGAGCGCCGCCGTCGAGTCGACCTCACGGCGGCGTCTTCGTTTCCATTCGCTCATTCTGCTAGCCACCCGACCGGGAGAGTGTCATGTCCGTGAAGACCACCGTTCGCCCCACGCTCAGAGAGATGCGCCCGCTGATCGCGCCGCGGCCGACGGCGGCGGGGCCGCGAGATCCCACGCTATCGGCGCGCGCCGGCGCTCTCGCCGGCCGCGAAGGCGCGCTAGCAGACCGCGAAGGCTCTCTAGCCAATCGCGGAAGCTCTCTGTCAGACCGCGAAGGCTATGCCACCGACTTCCTCGAAGGCTTCGACGTGCCGCTGCCGACCCCGGTGGGCGAGCGCATCGATGAGGTCACCCCAATACCCGGTCGCGACGACGGCCGTCTCGACTACACCCACTTCTCGATCGTGATGTCGCGCCCGCGGCGGCTGGCGATCTTCACCGCGCTCAACCTCGACGGCCGCTCGCTGGTCAGCGTGCCGCGCAGCGACAACTGGCGGCTCGACCCCAGGCTCGATGCCTCGCTGCAGGCGGGGCCGGACGTCTACTCGCGCAATCCGCTGGATCGCGGCCATCTGGTGCGGCGTACCTCGGCGAACTGGGGCGAGGACGCCGAGCGCGCCGAGGCCGATACCTTCCACTTTACCAACTGCGCCCCGCAGATGGCGGCGTTCAACCAGCAGACCTGGCTGGGGCTGGAGGACTATCTGCTCGAGCACGCCCGCGCCGATCGCCAGCGCCTGTGCATCTTCACCGGGCCGGTGTTTCGCGAGTCCGACCGGACCTATCGCGGCATTCGCATCCCCGAAGCGTACTGGAAGGTGGTCGCTTTCACCGGGGAGGACGGCCGCCCCTCGGCGACGGCGTACATGATCGAGCAGGCCGATGAGCTCGAGGATCTCGGCCCGGGCTTTTTGTTCGGCCAGTACAAGACCTATCAGAAAAGCGTGGCGCGTATCGAACAGCTCGCCCAGCTCGACTTCGGCGAGCTCTCGCGCTTCGACGGTTTTTCCAACGAGGAGCGCGATACCGGCACCCGCATCCAGGCGGAGATTCGCGGCCCGGAAGACATTCGCGTCTGACCGCAGGCGGGCGGCGCTGGGATTGTCGCCCGGCGTCGCCCTAGAATGGGGGCTCATTCACACCGGAACCGATCATGGTCGCCCCCGAGTCTCGCCGCCCCGTGCTGCTCTTCGATGTCTTCAAGACGCTCTTCGTCTTCGACGGCGACCACGTCGACGACGAGACGTTCGTCTTTCTCGCCGACTGGCTGCGCTACCGAGGGGTCGCCCTCGAGCCCGAGCACCTCGCCGCACGCTTCGCGGCGCTGACGCAGGTGCAGCTCGCTGAGGCTGGCGGCGATTCGCCGGACGTCGACGTCATCGCGGTATGGGACGCGCTGCTTGCCGAGCAGGACGCGACCGCTGCCCGGCGGGCGGTACTGACGCCGGAGCTTGCGCTGACCTATCGTCAGATCACTACCCGCGAGATCGCGCTCTGGCCCGGCACGCGAGCGATGCTCGACGCCTGTCAGGGGGATTTTCGCCTCGCGATCGCCTCCAATACCCAGCGCGCCTACACCGAGGCGGAGCTTCGCATGCTGGGGATCTGGGACGACTTCGAGATCGTGCGCTTCAGCTCCGACGTCCGCGCCTGCAAGCCGGATCCGAAGCTCTTTCGCGCCGCGCTCGACGCCCTCGACTGCACGCCGGAGGAGGTGATCTACGTCGGCGACAACCCGTATGACGACGTGCTCGGCGCCGATGCCCTCGGCATCCCGACGATCCTGCTCGACCGCGGTACGCAGGCCCCGTCCGGGGTCGAGTTGCCGACGCCGCTGGCCACGGTGGCCGACGGCGACCCTGCGGCCGTGGCGCGCATCGCCCGCCGTCACTTCGGGTTGGAGAGGTGCTAGAGCGCGTCCCTTGAGGCGCAAGGCACCGATGTGGCAGCGGTTACCCTACATTCGATGGCCCACTAGCGACGATGCCGGGACTCGCAAGCCCCGGCATCGTCGTCATTCGAATCGCCGACTGCCGTCAGTCCAATGCGTCGACTTTCGCATCGAACTTGTCGAACATCGCATACATGTCATCGCAGAGCGCCTGGGACGGCTCTTCGTCCGGATCGGACGTCACCGCCTTGAGTTCGTCGGCATGCGCTTCGAAGGTTCGATTGACGCCGGCTTCGGACATCGCCTGCATCATCTTGCGCTCGGCGGCATCGGAATCGTTCTCGTGCGCCTGGCCGTAAGAGACGATTTGTGACTGGAAGCGTTGAGTCGCTTGGACGAGGGCATCAGTTGTGCATTCGTTCGCTTGCGCGCTCGTCACGGAGAGACCGCTCAGCAGAACGAGGCTCAGCGCCAGTTTCGTTTTCATGAATGTTCCTTGAGATGATCAGTTCAGGCCGGGGAGGATCGATCGTCGGCGAATCCGGCCACCGGGCGACGCGCATCGTCTCGAGATCGCCAAGGTGCCGCGCTCCCCGCCATAGTCTAACGCGATCGGTTTCGCCGCGCCGGAACACCGCAGAAGCGCGATCGCTTACACTACGGATCCGCTTCGTTTTGCCTCCAGGGGTCGCTTTCGTCATGACGCTTTCGCTTCGCGCCGTTCAACGCTGGGCTCTCCCCGACACGCACGCCAGACCCTCTGGACCGAACTCGCGGGTTGTCGAGGGGCACGTGCCATGACGACGCTGAGCGCCGTCGAGGTGGCCGAGCGTATCGCCGCACGGCCCGACGGCTGGGTCGATCTGCGCGGCGTCGAGATCGAAGACGTCGATTTCGGCCACGCCCACAGCGCCACCCGGCTCGAGCGCTTCGATTTTCGCGGCGCGACGCTGACACGCTGCACGTTCACCAACGCCTCGCTGCGCGACGTGAAGTTCCAGGAAGCGCGGCTGATCGACTGCGATCTGCGCTACACCGAATTCGAGCGCACCTCGTTCAAGCGGGCGTCGCTCACCGGCTGCGATCTCTACCGGTCGCGCCTGGGTGCCAACACCATCTTCGAGTCATCCGACATCAGCGCCTGCTCGCTGCATCTGGCGGTCTTCGACGGCGTGGCACTGCCGCGAAGCGCGGTGGAAGAGGGGCAGCGGCGCGGGCTGCTGCAGGAGCGTGAGGACGACTTCGCCGCCTTTCACGCCGATCTGATCGCCCGTGGTCGGGGCGATGACCCGACGCGTACGCGGCTGCATCTCTCCCGTCGCCACCGCGAGGCCGCGGACATCTATCGCGCGCTCTCGGCACACTGGGCGTCCAACGGCAGCACCCGCGACGCCGGCTGGGCCTACTATCACGCCCGCCGTCTGGAGACGCTCGCGGTGCGTCCGGATCACCTGTGGCGCCGCCGGCGCATCGAGCGCGATCAGAGCGCGCTGACTCGACCGGGGCTGGCGCTGGGGAGCTGGCGCTGGCTGCTCGGCACGAGCGCGGGCCTGATCGCGGGCTTCGGGGAGAGCCCCATGCGGGTGATTCTCACCACGCTCGCGGTGATGCTCGCCTTCGCCGGTCTGTTCGCGCTCACCGACGTGGCGGGCCAGGCTGCCGATCCGGCCTGGCTGAAGCTCACCGACGCCGTGCTGTTCAGCGCCCAGGCGATGACCGCCTCGCTCGATGCCAACCTTCACCGGCGCTGGGTGATGTGGGCCGCAACCCTCGAGACCACGCTCGGTATCACGCTGCTGGGCCTGCTGGGTTTCTGTCTCGGCAACCGTCTGCGCAGCGCTTGAGCGACGCTCGTCTCGATGTCGGTCGCGCGCCGTCTCGTCACACGATATTGACGGCGAGGGCGGCTAGCATTCCGGTCGTCTATTCGCTCTCCAGCGTCTCGCGAAGCCAGCCGAGCAGAGCGCGACTGGCGTAGCGATCGAACGCATTCGGCGGGGTATAGATCTCGAGGGCCTCGGGCTGATCGAGACGCTCCGCCACCGGACGCACCAGCGAGCCGGATGCGATGAGGCGCTCGGTCGACCGTCGCCAGCCGAGGGCGATGCCGTGACCCGCTACCGCTGCCTGGATGAGCAGGGGATAGCTATCGAAGTGGCGGCCGAGCCGGGGAGCGACGTCGGGCGCGCCCACGGCCTGCAGCCACTGCGGCCACTCGATCCAGTCCGGCGACGCCGGCCGGTAGTGGAGAAGATCGTGCTCGACGAGCCGTTTGAGCGGTATCGGTGTGGCGCTCGCGGCAGGATGGTTCGGGCTGCACACCGGAAAGATGCTGTCACTGCCCGTGAACGCCAGTCGGTGACTGCCACAGGGGCGTCCCTGTGTCTGCAGGGCGACATCGAACGGCTCGTGCTGCTCGGTGAGGGGGCGAGTCGACGTGGTCAGCTTGAGGTCGATATCGGGGTGTCGACGGTGAAAGTCCGCCAGGCGTGGCATCAGCCAGTAGAACGCCTCGCAGAGCTGACAGAACAGCGTGACGCGCAGAGGATTGTTGCTGCCGCGCAGAGCGCATGCGTGCTCGGCGATCTTCCCCAGCCCACTGGCGATGGTGTCGGCCAGTTCGCGCCCCGCCGGCGTGAGATGAACGGCTCGATTGCGCCGTTCGAACAGGGCGACGCCGAGATCGGTCTCCAGCGCTCGAACCTGGCGGCTGATGGCCGCTTGCGTGAGGTTCAGCTCTTGTGCGGCCCGGGTGAAACTCTCCCAACGGGCGGCGGATTCGAACGGTAGCAGCGTGGCGAGCGGGGGAAGGGCGCGGTTTGATGAATGCATGACTCAGACTCATGGATGGCGACGTCGACATCGCTTTCGAAATGCCGCGCTGGAGAACAGGCTACACCTTTCGTTCGCCAAGGTGTCGTGATGGCCATGTTCTCCCCCTCGCAGGATAACCCGCGCCGCGGTGCGCTACTGATCGTCGTCGCCGTATCGCTGCAGGCACTGGCGGATGCACTGGTCAAGTCGTTCAGCGAGGGGCTGTCGCTCTGGCAGCTGCTGACGTTGGCGCCGGTATTGTCGCTCGTCACGCTGGTGGCCTTGTTGAGGCATCGGGGTATTGATCGTCCTGCCCCGCAGACACTTGGCTGGATTGGCCTGCGGAGTCTTTTGCTGCTGACGATGTGGATCGCGTTCTACGCGGCATTGCCGTGGATCACGCTGGGCGTCGCTGCCGCCGGTATCTACACGACGCCGCTGTTCATCGTGATACTGGCGATGGGTCTCGGCGAGCGTCTTCATGCCCGACGCGTAGTCGGGCTCATGGCGGGATTCGTGGGTATTCTGGTGGTATTACGGCCGGGAAGTGCCGCTTTCGACGTCATCATGGCGCTGCCGGTCGCCGCGGCGCTCTGCTACGCGGCGGCGATGGTGCTGACTCGACGGCGCTTGCGGGATGTCTCGCCATTGATCCTGGCGATGGGGCTCAACGTCGCCTTTCTGCTTGCCGGCCTCGTGGGCAGTCTGACTGTCGTGCTGGTCGAGCCGACCCGTACCGGCGCCGACTTTCTGCTGAGCGGCTGGCAAAGACTCGACGCGACGGAGCTTTCTCTGATGGCGCTGTACGCGGCGCTGATGCTGGTGGTCAACGTCGCCGTCGCCGAAGCCTATCAGCTCGCGCCGTCATCCCTCGTCGCCGCGCTGGACTATCTCTATCTCGTCTTCGCGCTGGGCTGGGGGTGGCTGTTTTTCGGTGAAGTGCCGGATGTCTGGGCCATACTGGGCATGGTCGTCATCGTATTCTCGGGCTGGCTGACGCTCACGCGCTGAGATGAGCCGTCAGGGGCCGACATCGGCAAAACCCGCGCCTGCGGCTTTCGAGGGTCATTCGACGACTGGAGGCATCGAGGTTTCTGCAACAGGAGGTCGACATGCAGCATCCTGGCTTTATCTGTGCCACCTGTGGCGTGCAGTATCCTGAAAGCGCCGAGCCGCCCGCGCACTGCGGCATCTGCGAGGACGAGCGCCAGTACGTGCCCATCGAGGGTCAGCGCTGGACCACCGCGAGCGAGCTCGCCGCGGCGCACACCAACACGTTCCGCCACATGGCGCCGGGGCTGCTGGCGCTGGCCAGCGTCCCGAAGATCGCCATCGGGCAGCGTGCCTTTCTGCTGCGCACGCCGGCGGGCAATCTGCTGTGGGACTGTCTCAGCCTGCTCGACGAGGCGACGTTCGAACTGATCCAGGGGCTCGGGGGCATCGACGCCATCGCGATCTCGCACCCGCACTACTTCTCGACCATGGCCGCCTGGGGCGAGGCGTTCGACTGTCCCGTGCATGTCCACGCCGCCGACCGCGACTGGGTAACCATCCCCGATCGGCGCCTGCAGTTCTGGGAGGGCGATACGCTGAAACCGCTGCCGGGGCTGACCCTCCACCGGCTGGACGGTCACTTCCCCGGCGCCTGCGTACTCCACTGGGCCGAGCGCAGGACCCTACTCACCGGCGACACGCTGTTGGTGACACCGGATCGCATGGCGTCGTTCATGTGGTCCTACCCCAACAACATCCCGCTGCCCGCCTCGACGGTCGCGCACATCGGCGAGCGCCTCGCGCCGCTGGCGATCGAGAGCGCCTACTCCGCCTTCTGGGGCCAGGAGATCCTGCTCGACGCCGGCCGCGTGATCGAGGAGTCGGTCCAGCGCCACTGCCGTGCCGTGCAGGGCGAGGTGCCGCCGGCGTGAGTCGACGTGTGGCACCGTCCGGGGCGATGCGCTTCTGGCGTCGCGATGCGCTGCCGTTTCTGGAGCTGCGCGAGAGCCGGGCCGGGGAGGGCATCGGCTACGCCCGGCACAGCCATGACAGCTTCTCCATCGGTGCCGTCACCGGTGGGCGGAGTCTCTACGAATACCAGGTGCCCGGTGACTCGCTGCAAGCGGTGCCGGTCACCCGGGGCGCGGTGGTCATCATGAACCCGCGGGAGATCCACGCCTGCAACCCGACGGATGGCGCGCCCTGGTCGTATTACATGCTCCACGTCGATCCGGTGTGGCTTTCGCCGCTGCAGGGGGCGGGCAGCGCGCGCGAGTTTCGCCCGCTGGCACTGCATGCGACGCGAGACGTGACGCTTTACGCGGCGCTGATTCGGCTGTGTCAGCGGCTGCTCGACGACCACGCCACGGCGGCCGAGAAGACGCTCGTCTGTCGGGATTTCTTCCGGGGGCTGTTCGCCCACTCGCGCACCCGCCAGCACCAGTGCCACCGGGAAGGCGCCCGGCTTGCACGCACGGCGGAACTGATTCGTCTGCGCTGTGCCGAACCGCTCACGCTTGCCTGGCTCGCGGAGCGCTCGGCGATGACGCCGAGCCATCTGGTGCGGGTCTTCAAACGGGAGTACGGCATCACCCCTCATGCCTTCCTGCTCGACTGTCGGATTCGCCGAGCGCGAGAGGCGCTGAGCGCCGGCCGGCCGATCGCCGAGGTCGCCCACGACTGGCACTTCGCCGATCAGGCGCATTTCCAGCGCATCTTCAAACGGTTCACGGCGACGACGCCGAACCGTTTTCGCCGCGCTAGTTGACCGCGAGGCGCATCGCGCTCGCGGCGAGCATCAAGGCCAGCGAGCGATTGACCCAGCGGACCTTGCGCGGTTCCGGCAGCCGCCGACCCAGCCAGGCGCCCAGCGCACCCCAGGCGGCAAGGCTCACGTAGCAGATGGGAAAGAACAGCAGCGCGAAAAGCGCGACGCCGGGAACGGCACCGTCCGAGGTGAAGGCGCCAATCCCAGCGGCGCTCGCCATCCAGGCCTTGGGATTGAGCCACTGCATCAGCGCGCCGCGACGAAACGTGGCGACCGCGAGCGGTCGCGATGTCAGATATCCGTCGTCGAGCGCCATGCTCCAGGCGAGATAGAGCAGAAAGCCGATACCCAGCCAGCGGATCGTCGTCATGACCGCCGGCCAGGCGAGCAGCGGCTGCAACACGGCACCGATCGAGATCAGCAGCAGCGTGAAACCGCAGGTCGCCCCCGTGACGTGGCGCAGACTGTGCCGAAAGCCGCGTTGCATGCCGGCGCTCAGCGCGACCAGATTGACCGGGCCGGGGGAGAGCGACGCGGCGAGGGCGAAAGCGGCCATGGAGACGAGCAGAGTCGGCGACATCGGAAGGCTCCTCGAGAAGAAGACGAGGAGCCTAGCGAGATGGCGGGCGACGTTATTGAAGAATATTGCGCTATGGGTGTCGTCGGGCAGGCCGGATACCGATGCACGATCGTGTCGATGACGTGTCGGAAAGTCCGAAGCGGATCGCGAGACGTTCGAGTGTGGCTATGTTGGGTAGAGCTAGGTTGGGAATGACTATGTTGGAAATGACTATGTTGGAAACGAATATGTTGGGAAGTCGCCACGTTGGGAATGGCTATTTCGAAAGTCGCTACGCTGGAAGTCGCTAGATTGGAAGTCGCCGCGTCGTGATCGACGGCGTTGTAAGCGACGGCGTCGAAGTGACCGTGCCTTGGACGCGCGGCCTCGAAACGCATCACGCGCCGCTCGGCGCCGGCGCCTTTGGTTCATGACTCGAGGAGAGACAGTATGGCTATGCCACAAGACCCCGTCTGGTTCATCACGGGCTGCTCCACCGGCTTCGGCCGCGAACTCGCGCATCGCGTGCTCGAGCAGGGCGGCAAAGCGGTGGTGACGGCCCGCAACCGCGACAGCGTCATCGACCTCGTCGAGGGCAGCGAGGGACGCGGCCTGGCGCTGGCGCTGGACGTCACCGACGACGCGCAGATCGCCCGGGCCGTCGAAGCGGCGCAGGCGGAATTCGGACGCATCGACGTGCTGGTCAACAACGCGGGCTACGGCTATCAGGCCTCCTGCGAGGAGGGCGAGGACGCCGCCATTCGCGCCCAGTTCGAGGCCAACGTCTTCGGCCTTTTCGCGATGACGCGGGCGGTGCTGCCGGGGATGCGCGAGCGTCGCCAGGGGCACGTGATCAGCATCAGCTCGGTCGCCGGGCTGGTCGGCTTTCCGGGGTCGGGCTACTACGCCGCCTCCAAGCACGCGGTGGAGGGCTGGTCCGATTCGCTCAAGGCCGAGGTCGAGCCGCTGGGTATCGCGGTCACCTGCGTCGAACCCGGCCCGTTTCGCACCGACTGGGCGGGGCGTTCGCTCGAGCAGACGGCGACACGCCTCGAGGACTACCAGGAAACCGTCGGTGCGCGCATGACCGGTACGAGTCGGGTCAGCGGCCAGCAGCCGGGCGACCCGGTACGGGCGGCGCAGGCGATGATCGATCTGGTCGCCAACCCCGAGCCGCCGCGGCATCTGGTGCTCGGTGGCTGGGGCGTGGAACAGGTAACCGACAGGCTCGAGGCGCGACTGGCCGAGGTGCGGGCGTATCGCGCGGTCGGCGAGGCGACGGACTTTCCCGAAACCGAGCGCTGACCGGGGCCGTGGCGACGCGCTAGGCGTCGAGAGAGATCGAGGGGCCGGCCAATCGCCGGCCTCTTGCGTATCGACGCCTATGGCGCGGGCGAAACGCGAGCGTCACGAGAGGGCGAGCCCAGTAACCTGGGGCGGGGCATGGCTTGCCGATCGCGATGACGGAATCTATACCTTGGGGTCCTCAACCCGTTCATCGGTCGACAGGGAGTGACTGAGCATGCTGACCTTCTGGTCCTGGCTCTGCCTTCTGGCAGGGATCGTCACGGCGATCGGGATCGCCATCGATGTCTCGAAACGCCCACAGCACATGAAGGTCATGAACGTGACCTGGCCCATCACCGGGCTCTACATGCCGGTCGTCGGCTGGTTCGCCTATCGCCGAATGGGTCGCGCCCCGCTCGCCTCGCAGCAGGCATCGCATGCGCACGGCGGTCATCAGCACGGCGGGCACGAAAGCCATCATCATCACGGCGGCGACAAACCCCAATGGCAGAGCGTCTTCGTTTCCGCGACCCACTGCGGCGGCGGCTGCACGCTGGGCGACGTGGTCGCCTCGCCCCTCGCCACGCTCACCGGCTTTGCGCTACTCGGCTCGAGCGTCTGCGGCCACTTCGCGCTGGCCTTCGTCTGCGCCTATCTCTTCGGCGTGCTGTTTCAGTATCTGCCGATTCGGGCGATGAGCGACGCCGGTCGCGGCGAGGCGCTGAAGAACGCGATCAAGGCCGATACGCTCTCGCTGATCGCCTTTCAGCTCGGCATGTACCTCTGGATGCTGATCGCGCTGCAGCGCTGGCTGCCGGAGATGAACGCCTTCAGCGTCACGTTCTGGTTCATGATGCAGATCGCCATGCTGGTCGGCTTCGTCACCTCCTATCCGGCGAACTGGGTGCTGATCGATCGCGGCATCAAGCACGGCATGTAAGTGCGTTCAGCGATCACGCGGCTCGGTGGCCGTCATGAGCGAGTCGAGCAGTCGCTCGAGTTCGCCGCCGCTATCGGGGTCGCCGAGCTGCTCGTAGAGCGTGGCGAAGCCTTCGAAGGTGCTGCGTCCCGCCGGGTTGTGGGCAAGCGGGTCGCTATCGTCGAGAAAATCGGCGATCTCGCGCATCTCCGGGTGCCAGCGCCACGCCTTCGGCAGCATGTCGGGAATGCCGTCGTCGATTCGGGTGATCACCTCCGGCAGGCGCTCGGCGAGCTCGTCGCGAAGCGCCGCTCCCGCACCGTGTCGCGCCGCGGCGATGAGCATCATCGTGGTCAGGGCGGTCATGCCCTTGTTGATGCCGGCGAAACAGAGCTTCAGCGCCGAGGCGCTGCCGCTCGCCCCGGTAAGCGCGCGCACGTCGAGGCCGGCGTCATTGAGCGCCGTCACGAGATCGGCACGCTCACCGGCGACGTAGATCCGCGGCGTCTTCTCGGCGGACGGCGGCGGGCCGATGATGCCACCGTCGACGAACTCGGCCCCGGTATCGCGCACCACGCGTTCGAGACGCGAGAGCGTGGCGGTGCTGACGGCGTTGAGATCGCAGTAGACCGGCGGTGCCTCCGCCGCCGCCAGGTGCGGGGCGAGGGAGGCGGCCAGCGCCTCGGCCTCCGCCGGCGGTACTACCGACAGCAGCAGCGAGGCGCGCATCAGGGTGTCGAGATCGACGTCGCGCATGCCGGCCTCGCGGGCGCGGGTGACGCTCGCCTCGCTGCGGCCGGCCAGCGACGTCATGACCTCGACGCCGTGGTCGGTCAGGCGGCGAGCGATGGCGGCACCCATGGCGCCGGGGGCAATCAGGGCAACGGTCGTGGGCATCGGGTCACACTCCGTGTCGAAGACGGTGGGTAGCGACGCGCGAGAACGGCAAACGCACTGTCGCGAACATGAGGACACTATCGTTCAGCCCGGGACGAACGGCCATCGTCTCGATGAAAGTCCGAAGGCCATGTCGCGTGTACGTGGCGCTCATCCGCGCGTCCGCTCAACCGCTCGTCCGCTCGTCCGCGCGTCCGCTCGGCCATTCACGCAATCGCGCTTTCAGGAGATCTCTTTATGACTCACGACACGCCTTCTCTCACGACACCGCAGGCCCGCGCCTTCGAGGCCGATGCGGCCAGCGGCTTTCCCAATTCGCCGCTGCCGGCGGTGATTTATCGTCGGGTCTTCGAGCCGGAGGCGTTCGATGCCTCGGCGCTCGCCGAGCGCTTCGAGACGCTCTTTACGCGGCACGGCTGGCGGCCCGAGTGGCGCTACGGCCTGTTCGATTTCGATCACTTTCACTCCACCGCCCACGAGGCGCTCGGGGTGTTTCGCGGCCATGCTCGAGCGCGCCTCGGCGGCCCGCATGGCGCTGAGATCGAGCTTCACGCCGGTGACGTGTTGATCCTGCCGGCGGGCGTCGGCCACGCCTGCCTGCAGGACGAAGACGGCTTCTCGATGGTCGGCGCCTATCCACCGGGGCAGCGCTGGGAGGTCGAACGGGGCGATGTGCAGGCGCTGGCGGCAGCGAAAGCGCGGGTGGCGGCGGTGGCACTGCCCGATGACGACCCCGTGGGCGGGGAACTGCTGCGACTCTGGCGCTGAAGCGAGTGACCGCCGAGGCCTTGAACAATACGACGATCGCCTACAGTTAGCGGGCTAGTCGTTCATTCAGTCGCACAGACACTCAGGCAATCAGGGAGCCGATCGATGTCGCAGGGAGAGCAGGCAGAGCAGAGAGAACAGGCAGGGCAGTCAGAGCGACAAGGCAGTGTCGCGGTACTGGGGCTCGGCGCGATGGGCCACGCCTTCGCCGCCAATCTCGTCGCCGCGGGCTACCGGGTCTCGGTATGGAACCGCTCGCCGGGCAAGGCCAACGACCTCGCCGACAAGGGCGCAAGGCTGGCGAACTCGCCCGCCGAGGCGGTGGCCGGCTGTCAGGCGGTGATCACCATGCTGCCGGATCTCGACGTGACCCGCGAAGTGCTGATGGGCCACGACGGCGCGCTGGGGGCGATGCAGAGCGAGGCGGCGCTGATTCAGATGGGCACTCTCGGCGTCGTCGAGACCGAGCGGCTGATCGAGGGCGTCGCGGCAGCGAGGCCCGACATCGTCTTCATCGACGCCCCGGTTTCCGGCACCAAGGCGCCGGCACAGCAGGGCAGCGTCACGATACTGGCGAGCGGCGATCGCGCGCGCGCCGGCGATTTCGTCGAGGCGATCTTCGACGTTCTCGGTCAGCAGACCCACTGGCTGGGCGAGGCCGGGCAGGGCGCGCGCATGAAGGTGGTGGTCAACGCCTGGCTCATCGCCATGATGCAGGGGATCGCCGAGACCGCCCGGCTGGCGGATACCCAGGGTATCGATCCCGAGACGCTGTGGTCGGTGCTGGAGGGCGGCCCGCTGGCGGTGCCGTACATGAAGGGCAAGCTGGATGCGATCGAAAGCCGAAACTTCGATCCGCAGATGGCGCTGCAGTGGGGCTTGAAGGATGCCGGGCTCGCACTGGAGGCGGGCAAGAACACGCCGCTGCCGTCGCTGTCGCAGATTCGCAACCTGTGGGCCGACGCCGTCGACGACGGCTACGCCGAGCAGGACATCGCCGCGATCTACGCCTACCTCGAAAAGCGCTGAACTGAGGCGGCTGACCCGCAACGCCTCAGTCAAAGCCGCTGAACCAAGGCGCCTGAACCAAGGCGCCTGAACCCGAACGCCCCGGCCTGCGATCACGCAGGGCGGGGCGTCGTCGTTTCCGGGCTCGTCCATCCAGCCTGCTCGGCTATCCAGCCTGCTCGGCTATCCGGCGATATCGGGCGCCATCGTCTGGGCTTTTCGCTTTCAGGCGGTCAGGCCGGTGGTCTCGTCGAGCCCGAGATGGACGTTCATGTTCTGCACCGCGGCACCGGCAGCGCCCTTGCCGAGATTGTCCAGCCGCGAGACCAGCGTCAGCCGCTCGGCGTTGCCGAAGACGAAGAGCTCCACCCGGTTGGTCTCGTTGCACGCCTGCGGATCGAAGAAACCGGCGTCGAGATGGGTGTCGTCCGCGAACGGCATCACGCGGACGAACGGCTCGTCGGCGTAGTGCGCGCGATACGCGGCGAGCAGCGCCACGGCGTCGGCGCCGCCCTCGAGCTGGCTAACGGCGAGCGGCACCGTCACCGACAGCCCCTTGAGGTAGGGCCCGACGATCGGCGAGAACACCGGCTGGGCGGCCAGCCCGGTGTGACGCTGCATCTCCGGCAGGTGCTTGTGGCTCTGGCTCATGGCATAGGGGCGCGGGGCCGTCAGCCGGCCGTCGGTATCGGCTTCGTACTCGGCGATCATGCTCTTGCCGCCGCCGCTGTAGCCCGTCAGCGAGAAGGCGGAGAGCGCGGTATCCGGCGAGAGAAGGCCTGCGTCGATCAGCGGGCGCACCAGCAGAATGAAGGCACTGGCGTGACAGCCGACGTTGGCGATGCGCTTGCTGGCGCGGATCGCCTCGCGCTGGCCGGGGGCGAGCTCCGGCAGCCCGTAGACCCAGGCGTCGTCGGTGCGAAACGCGGTGCTCGCATCGATCAGGCAGGTATCGGGGTTGTCGACCATCGCCGCCGCTTCGCGGGAGGCGGCATCCGGCAGGCAGAGAAAGGCGACGTCGGCGGCGTTGAGCAGCCGGGCGCGCTCGGCCGGATCGCGGCGCTTGTCGCTCTCGATGCGCAGCAGCTCGATGTCGTCGCGCTGATTGAGATAGTCGAACAGACGAAGGCCGGTGGTACCTTCCTGCCCGTCGACGTAGACCTTGTACGGTGTCTGCTGAGTCATGCGCAAAATCTCGTGTGTCGGCTGCCTGGCGATTGACCAATCGAGCGGCTGAAGGCCCGGTATTGTGCGGATTTCGCCGCGGCTTGTCAGCCCGCCCGCCGCCGCGGCTCTCCATGCCGCCCGCCGCCGCGGCTCTCCATGCCGCCCGCCGCCGGGCCCGCGACTGACGCCTCAGAGGCGGTAGCCGGGGTCGATCGCCTCCAGCGTGCGCAGGTGGGCCTGCCATTCGAGGAGAAGATCGCCGTCGTCGTGGGACATCCGGTCGTATTGACGCGGCACCTCCTCGGCCAGCGCCGGCGGTATCGCGCGCAGCGGCTGGCCGGTGGACTGAACGGCGATCTGGATGTCGCAGGCGCGCTCCAGATAGAAGGCGTTGTTGAACATCTCGGCGGCGCTGGCGCCGGTCGTCAGCAGACCGTGGTTGCGCAGGATCAGTGCCGGCTTGTCGCCGAGGCTGGCCACCAGCCGCTCCCGCTCGTCGAGATCGAGCGCGATGCCCTCGTAGTCGTGATAGCCGAGGCGACCGTGGAACTGCAGCGCGATCTGGTTGAGCGGCAGCAAGCCCTCCTCGAGACAGGAAACCGCGACCCCGGCGCGAGTATGGGTGTGCATGACCCAGGCCGCGTCGTGGCGCGCCCGATGGATCGCCGAATGGATGGTGAATCCGGCGGGATTGACCCGCTCGGGGCTGGCATCGACCTTGTTGCCGTCGACGTCGATCTTGACCAGCGACGACGCGGTGATCTCCTCCCAGCGCCAGCCGTAGGGGTTGATCAGAAAGTGCCCGGCTTCGTCGGGCACCCGGGCGGTGATGTGGGTATAGATGAGGTCGGTCATGCGGTAGTGCGCGGCCAATCGGTAGCAGGCGGCGAGTTCGATGCGCGTCTGGCGCTCGCGGGAAGAAACGGTGTGATCCATGAGACGTCTCGTGACGGTAAGAAAAGAACGGTGGTGAAGCGCGGCGAGTCGCGCTGACCGATCGCTCGCGCTGACCGGTCATTCGCGACGAGAGATCAGTAGCCGCGGTCGCGATCGATACGGTTCGGCGGCGGCTGGCCGTCGCGCAGGGCGCGTGCGGCGGCGACGACCTGGGCGGCGACGGTGTCGGGCAGCGATTCGCTGGCCACGTGGGGGGTGAGGCGCAGGCGGGCGTCCTGCCAGAAGGGGTGGGCGGCGGGCAGCGGCTCTTCCCGGAAGACGTCGAGCGTGGCGCCGGCGAGCTGGCCGCTGTCCAGCGCAGCGATCAGATCGCGCTCGACCAGATGCTCGCCGCGACCGATCTGCACCAGCCACGCCCCCGGCGCGAGCCGCGAGAAGAGCTCCCGGTCGAGCCGGTTCTCGGTCTCGGCGGTGAGCGGCAGCACGTTGACGAGATAGTGCGCGTTCGTCGCCGCACGTGGCATCGCGTCGTCGCCCCAGCAGTACTCGACCGAGTCCAGAGGCGACGTCGGTTCGCGCCGACAGGCGACGCTGACGCCGAAGCCGAGGGCGCGCGCGGCGGCCGCGACCGCCCGCCCCATGGTGCCGCCGCCGAGCACGGCAACCTTGACGTCCTGCGGTGCCCGCAGCGCCAGCGGCGCCCACTGAGCCCGGGCGGCCTGGTGCGCCAGGGTGTCGAAGTCGCGCTCGCGGTGCAGGATCTCGTGCACCGCGAAACCGGCCATCATATCCGCCTGATGAGGGTCGCGAATGCGCGCGATCGCTACCTGGGCGGGCAGCCCCGGATGGGCCAGCAGCGCATCCGCGCCGGCGCCGGGCGAGATCGCCAGCTCGAGATTGGGATAGCGCGCGAAGGCATCGGCGGCGGGCGCCCAGCACACGGCGAAGCGCACGGCCTCGGGGTCGGTGATCGCCGCCGGCCGCGCCACCCGAACGTCGTCACCGGCGCGGGCCAGCGCGCTGGCGTAGTCCGCGGCGAGATCGAACGTCGCGCTCAGGAAGACGCCCTGCACGGGGCCCGTATCGGTCATTGCCCGCTCCTGGTCGACGGTCGCATCAGTCGAGATGCCGCTCGACCACGCCCAGCGCCGCCTGGCTACCGTCGCGCGTGGTGATGCCGTCGAGGAACGTCGCCATGCGATCCGGATGGGCCTGCAGCCACTCGCGGGCGACGGCTTCGGCGCTGCGGTTCTGGCGGCTGTAGCCGTCGATGAACTCGCTCTGCTCGTCAGCGGTCAGGCGGAACTGCTCGAGCAGCTGGCGCAGGTTGGGGTTGGCGGCGGCGAAGTCGGCGTTGACGAGGGTCAGGACATCGCTCTTGCCGTTGTCCGGTCCGTAGACCGATTCCGGGTCGTCGAGGATGTGCATGTCGTAGGCGGGTGCCATCCAGTGCGGCGTCCAGCCGTACCAGACGATCCAGCGCTGGTCGTTGAAGGCGGCGTCGACCTCGGAAAGCATGCCCGGGGTCGAAGACTCGAGCACCTGCCAGTCGCCCAGGCCGTAGGTGTCATCGTCCACCGCGCCGTGGATGAACTCGCTGACGGTGGAGCCGGATTCGATGGAGTAGAAGCGGCCGTCGAAGCGCTCGCGGTGGGCGTCGAGATCCTCGGCGTGGGTGACGCCGGCGTCGTACACGTAGCCCGGCACCGCGAACCCCATGCGGGCGCCGGTGATGTTGCTGCCCAGCACCTCGATCTGGCCGCTCTGCGTGGCACGGTCGTAGCTCTCCTGCTGCGCCGGCATCCAGCCGCCGAGAAAGACGTCGCTGTCGCCGGACATCAGCGTCTGATAGCCGACCGTGCTGCTCACTTCCTGATTGTCGCCGCTGTAGCCGAGCGGCTCGATCAGCTGCTCGAAGATCTCGGTCTTGACGGTCACGCCGGGCCACGGCGGCACCACGAAGTTGACGTTCTCCGCTTCGTCGGCGGCGAGGGCGGAGAACGGCAGCGGGATGAGTGCAGCGGCGAGCAGGCAATGGCGTTTCGTCATGGTCACTCCAGTTTATGAGTTGTCGTTGGTGAGTTGTGATTGATGAGTTGTCATTGGCGAGCACCGAAAAGGGCGGTGATCGCGGGTCGGGTTCGTCCGTCCTGCGAGACGCTGAAGCCTCACTCGGCCGACACCGTCGGCATGCCGCCGAAGGGGGCGCGGCCGAGAACGCGATCGAGCATGGGCCGGAAGTGCTCGAGCGGGTAGGGTTCGTACGCGGGATCGAAGGAGGTCTGGTCCCACTCGTCGCAGAAACGCACGGTGCGGGCATAGGCGGGGTGGTCGCGGTAGGCGTCGCGGGCGTGGCGGTCGAGGCCGTAGTAGTGGCGGTAGTGATAGCCCTGGAACAGTTCGTGGTGGCGCACCATCCAGAGGTTGAGCGGGTCGACGAAGGGTTCGAGGATCGCCGCGGCGATTTCGGCGTGGTTGTCGGGGGCGAGATCGTCGCCGATGTCGTGCAGCAGGGCACAGACGATGGTCTCCTCGTCGGCACCGGCCCGCTCGGCCCGGGTCGCAGTCTGCAGGCAGTGGGTGTAGCGGTCGACCGGATAGCCGTGGGTGTCTCCCTTGAGCCGCTCGAGGTGGACCAGCACGCGGGGAACGACGCCCTCGCGGTAGTCGCGAAAGTGGTCGTCGATGCGGCGCCAGTCGTCGGCCTGGGCCTCGTCGAAACGGGTGAAATCGGCACTCATGAAGCACGCTCCTCGAAGGTGGGTTGGCGGCGCTGGCGCGCGAGCGTCAATCGCCGGCTGGCGGTGGTGTCACGGTCGACATAGCCCTGGCGCAGGTGGCGCACGCCCTCGCTCAGCGTGAAGGCGGTGCGGCCGTGGAGCAGCCGGTAGTTATCCATGATCAGCATCTCGCCGGGGGCGAGCTTGGGCGTCAGCGTCATCTCCGGGGCGGTGATCAGCGCGAAGAACTGCTGGCGGGCGGCGTAGTAGCGCGCCAGTACCGCCGGCTCTAGAGCGGGAATGCGCTCGGTGCGGTTGCTGAAGCGCACCCGGAAGATGTCGCCACGGGCGTCGAGCTCGATCAGCGGCCCCTCGCTCTCCAGATGGGCGTCATCGTCGACGTAGCGGAAACGGGTCGGCGTCTGCGTCAGCACGTCGAAGGCGTCCGGGTCGCTCTCGTGCAGCCGCGCTGCCGCCTGGAAGCCGTCGGCGAGGGTGCTGTCGCCGCCGCTGTCGGCGTTGCTCAGACAGTGCAGCCAGATGTAGCCGGGAATCGGATCGCGATAGGGATTGTCGGTGTGGGGTTCGAGCCCGCGCTGGGTCATGGTCAGGTCGAAGGCGTCCACTACCGATTTGACGTCGGCGACCCCGCCCCAGTTGGTATGGCGAAGCGGGCCGAGACGCGCCACCAGGGGAAGCATGCCGTCGTCTTCGAGCGGCACGCCGCGCACCTTGACCACGCCGAAGCGCTCGAGCGCTTCGAGCATCGCCAGCAGCGCGGCATCGTCGGCGACGGCCTCGTCGAACGTCGTCTCGGGAATCTCGGCGAGCGTGGCGTCCCAGCGCGTGCGCGTCTCACGTGGGGCGGGCAGCAGCTCGGCGACCGGATAGCTCGTCACGTGGCCGTCGCTGAAACCGACATGCAGCTGCGTGGTGTCGTAGTCGAGCGAGTCGATGGCGAGATCCAGCGGCAGGGCGGCGGCCTCGATCAGTCGCTGGCCGGTGCGCGGGTCCAGCGTCTGCGGGTCCGGGGCGCGCTCGCGCAGCCAGAGCGCGTGAAAGCGTCGCTCGGTAGCGCGGTCGACGACGCGCAGCTCGCGTGCGCCCGTGTCGGGGACGATCTCGGCAAACAGGGGCATGGCACTCTCCGCGGTCGGTGGGCTCGTCGCAGCCGGGCGGGGGCTGCCCGGGAAGACTCCACTCTAGAGTCGCCTGCCGTTGAAGAGTTGATGTTTCTGGCCATATCCTTGTGGTTTTCGAACGACAGGAGAGCGGCTGTGAACGTCTCGACACCGGAATGGCTGTATCCGCGACCCGATCTGCCCCCGGTACTCGACCCGGCAGAGGCGGACGTCACCATCAACCTGTGGCTGCTGCCCAAGTTCTCCATGCTCACGCTCTACTCGCTGCTGGAGCCGCTGCGGGTCGCCAACCGCTTCGGCCGGTCGCTGTTCGCCTGGCGACTCTTCTCCAGCGACGGCGGCGCGGTGACGGCGAGCAACGGCGTCACGGTGGACGTCGATGCGTCGCTGGACGCCGCGCGGGTCTACGACAATCTGCTGGTGGTCGCCTCCTACGACGCCGAAGCGACGGTGCGCCCTGCGCAGTGGGCGGTGCTGCGCCAGGTCGCCGCCCACGGCGGGCTACTCGGCGCGCTGGATACCGGGGCGTTCATCCTCGCCCGGGCGGGCCTGCTCGCGGGCGTCGAGGTCGCACTGCACTGGGAGAGCCACGCCGCCTTCGTCGAGGAGTTCCCCACGCTCAGCCTCAGTGAAGCGGCGTACTGCTTCGATCGTCAGCGGCTCACCGGCGGTGGCGGGGCCTCGAGTCTCGATCTGATGATGGCGCTGATCGAGCGCGAGTTCGGCGCCAGCCTCGCCGCCGCCGTCAGCCGTCAGCTGGTCCACCAGCGACGAGCCGACCCGCCCGCGAGCCTATCGGTGAGCGATGCCGAGCCGCTGCCGCGCAGCGTGCGCCGGGCGGAATCGGTCATGGAGGCGAATCTCGCCCAGCCGCTGGCGATCCCCGAGATCTGTCGCCGAGTGGGGCAGTCCCAGCGCCAGCTCAACCGCCTGTTTCGTCAGTACCGCGGCGAGACGGTCAAGGCGCGCTATCTCTCGCTGCGTCTCGACCGGGCACGCCAGCTCTTGGCCGACAGCCGCATCAGCGTTACCCAGGCGGCGCTGGCGGCGGGGTTCGGCCAGCCGGCGCATTTCTCTCGCGCCTACCGTACCCGGTTCGACGAGTCGCCCAGGATGACGGCGGCGCGAGGTCAGCGTCTCGACTGAGCGTCGGCGCGTGACATCGACCGCTGTCGGAATGTGTCGAATGCGCGTCGCCAGGTGTCAAATCGAAGGGCCGTCGGATGCCCACAATGAGCGCCATCTCGATGCCAGCGCGGCATCCGATTCGCTCAGCGCCAAGTGCGCTCCGACGGGAGAGCCCCATGAATTCCAACGTCATTCTCACCTGCGCCGTGACCGGCGCCGGCGATACCGCCGGCAAGCATCCGGATCTGCCGGTCACCCCGAGCCAGATCGCCGCGAGCGCCCTCGACGCCGCGCGCGCCGGCGCCAGCATCGTTCACCTGCACGTACGCGACCCGGAAACCGGCGGCGTCAGCCACTCCTGCGAGCATTTCCGTGAAGTGGTCGAGCGTATCCGCGAGTCCGACGTCGATGCGGTGATCAACATCACCGCCGGCGGCGGCGGCGATCTCTTCCCCGAGATCCGCGACGGTGCGATCCACGGCCGCGAGGGCACCGACCTGCAGACGCCGGCGGAGCGCCACGCGCCGGTGGGCGAGCTGCTGCCGGAGCTCTGCACGCTGGACTGCGGCAGCCTCAACTTCGGCGACATGGTCTACCTCAACAGCGCCGAGTGGCTGCGCGAGCACGCCCGCCTGATCCAGCAGGCCGGGGTCAAACCGGAGCTCGAGTGCTTCGATCTCGGCCACGTCTGGTTCGCGCGTCAGCTCGTCGACGAGGGGCTGATCGACGGCGACCCGCTGTTCCAGCTCTGCCTGGGCATTCCCTGGGGCGCCGAGGCGGATACCGAAACGCTGCTGGCGATGCGCAACAAGCTGCCCGCCAACGCTATCTGGTCCGCTTTCGGCATCGGTCGTCAGCAGTTCCCGATGGCGGCGCAGGCCGCGCTGCTCGGCGGGCACATGCGCGTCGGCCTCGAGGACAACCTCTACTTGAGCAAAGGGGTCTTCGCCAGCAACGCCCAACTGGTCGAGCGCGCCGTCACCATCGCCGAGAACCTCGGCGGCAAGGTGCAGACGCCGGCCCAGACCCGTGAGTCGCTGGGGCTTCGCACGGTCTGAGGCCGTCCTAGCGTTCTCCCTCTCACGCCGCTGCGGCGGCGTTCGCGCCTTTCCCACGGCGTCGCGACTGTCACCGCGGCGCCCTGATGCATCCGAATTCGAGAGACTTCATGAGTGAATCGACCCTTCCCCGCCGCGTTGCCGTCATCGGCACCGGCGTGATCGGTAACGGCTGGATCGCCCGCGCCTTGGCGGCGGGCTGCCACGTCACCGCCTTCGACCCGGATCCGGCCGCGCCGGCGCGGACCCGCGCCTTCGTCGAGCGCGCCTGGCCGTCGCTCGAGCGGCTCGGCCTTGCCGAGGACGCCGACGCCTCCGCGCTCACCTTCGCCGAGACGCTTGCCGCGGCCATCGACGGCGCCGAGCTGATCCAGGAGAACGTGCCGGAGCGGCTCGCGCTCAAGCACGACGTGCTGAGCCAGCTCGACGCGCTCGCCGCCGACGACGTCGTGATCGGCTCGTCCACCTCCGGCATCAAGCCGAGCGACCTGCAGTCGGCCTGTACGCGGGCGCCGGGGCGGGTGATCGTGGCGCATCCCTTCAACCCGGTCTATCTGCTGCCGCTGGTGGAGCTGGTGGGCGGCGAGCAGACCCCGCCGGTGATCCTCGAGCGGGCCAAGGCGCAGTACGCGGCACTGGGCATGCGCCCGCTGGTGGTGCGTCGCGAGATCGAGGGCCACGTCGCCGACCGGCTGATGGAGGCGCTCTGGCGCGAGGCGCTGCATCTGGTCAACGACGGCGTCGCGACGACCGAAGAGATCGACGCCGCCGTGGTCTACGGCTGCGGTCTGCGCTGGTCGTTGATGGGCACCTTCCTCACCTTTCATCTCGCCGGCGGCGACGGCGGCATGCGCCACATGCTCCATCAGTTCGGCCCGGCGCTGAAGCTGCCGTGGACGAAGCTGGAAGCCCCCGAGCTCACCGACGAGCTGATCGACAGGGTCGCCGACGGCTGCGAGCACCAGGCCGCCGGGCGCAGCGTCTCGGCACTCGAGACGCGTCGCGATGCGTTTCTCACCGAGCTGCTGGAGCTCACCCAGAAGTACTGGCCGGAAGCCGAAGGGCTGAAGGGCCGTATTTGATCGACGAGGCGAATCTGATGACGCAGTCCAACGATGCGGTCGTGGCCGACCGGCTGTTCGAAACCCGGGTAAAGGATGCCTGGGTCGACTACAACGGCCACATGAACGACGCCGAGTACGCCCGGGTCTTCTCGCTGGCGGTCGAGGCGCTGATGGACCAGATCGGTCTCGACGAGGCCGGCCGCGCCGCCCACGGCTACACCCTCTACACCCTGGAGACCCACCTCTGCTATCGCCAGCAGGCGCATCGCGGCGAGGGGCTAGGCGTCGAGTTCGTGCTGCTCGACGTCGACGGCAAGCGACTCCATGTCTTCTTCACGCTGCGCAATGCCGACGGCGAGCTGCTCGCCACCAGCGAGCAGATGTTGATGGGGATCGACGTCGAAAGCGGCCGACCTGCGCCGTTTCCCTCCGCGGTCTCGAACACCATCGAGCAGCAGCCGCGGGCCACGGGTGAGTGGCCGTCCGCCGCAGGGCAACGTATCGGTATTCGTCGCGGATAGGCGCTGTCTGAAGAGTCGACGACCTTGCCGCCGGGTTTTACAAATCGACCACCCTAGCTACCTTCAGCAGTGACCGATGTGTGACGGCGTCGCGATGCGACGCCCGGTCACGTGCTCCCCAAAAGAACGGATTCGGAGGATTCATGGCAGAACAGGAAACGCTTACCAAGGATCAGGCCAAAGAGATCATTCGCCGCGCGGTTCACCCCTACGTGTGCAAGTTCCACGAAGAGAAGGGCGAGGACTTCGACCGCTTCACCGTCGAGATGGACGACGAGATACAGGATTTCGAGATCGAGCCGGCGACCTGGCAGCAGAAGTCGACACTCGTCGAACGCCTCGACATGGTGCGCACGCGCTTGGTCGGCCGGGGCGGCAAGATCGGCGACTATAGCGCCTGAAACGGCTATATGGCCTGAAACGGCTATATCGTCTGGAACGGCTATGTGGTTTGAAAGGACGACGCCGCCCGAGCGTCGCCGCCGCGCCCACGAAAAACCCCGCCAAGAGGCGGGGTTTTTCGTGGCCGATCGCTATTCGGGCGATGGCGGTTACAGGCTCAGCCGAGACGCTGCATCCGCTCGGCGCGCTCGAGCATGCGCAGTCTCGAGCGCAGCTCGTCGCGTTCGAGATAGCAGCCCTGCAGCCAGCGGCTGCCGCCGGTACCGGCGTCGAAGGCGTCACGGGCATGAAGTAGCCGGCGGTTGTCGAAGATCACCAGATCCCCCGGGACATAGCCGAAGCGCAGCGCGAACTCGGGCTCGGCGAGCAGCCGCTGCAGTGCCATCAGGGCGGCGTAGGCCGGCTCGACGTCGTCGAAAGGCGCCTGCAGCGGGCCGCGCAGGAAGTCGGCGATGCGCACTTCGTCGAGTTCGCCGTCGGCGTCCAGGCCGATCATGGGGGCGAACCAGACGTGATCACTCGTGCGAGCGGTGTTGGCGTAGCACCAGCGAACCCGAGTGAGCGTTTCGAAGTGCTCGGGATGGCGCGCGCGCAGCGCCTCGGCCACCGCGAAGCCGTCCATCATGACCGCCTCGCCGCCGACGGTGTCGTTCTCCAGACAGTGCAGCATCTGCACGCCGGGCTGGTACTCCCGCGTGGGCAGATCGACATGGGGCGGCAGGGCGATCGAGGTGTAGGCGTTGGAGTCCGGGTCGGGCTTGGCGCGGACGTCGAACAGCTGGCCGAAGTTGGTCGGGCGAGGCGGGCCGATGCGCCGGGCGATGGCCTCGAGACTGCCCGGCTCCACCGGCAGGTTGCGCAGCCGCACCAGACCGTCGCGGAGCACCGCTTCGAGCGCCCGGGTCAGCAGCGGGTCTTCACGCTGCGGATCATCCGCCTGCGCCATCCAGCCGGTCGCATCGAGCGTGGCCGGCGCGTCGCGCTCGCTGCCGAGCCAGTGAACTCGCTGCGGCAGCACCGCCGGCAGCGCTTCGAGGTGGCTGTAGTCGTGGGCGCGCAGCCAGCCGGGATGAAAGGCGAGCCGGCGGCCGTCGGGGGCGAAATCCAGCGTCACCGCGCCGTTCGCCTCGAGCCGCGCCGCCTCGAGCGTGGGCCAGGCGCCGAGACGGGAGAGATCGAGAATGCGTTCGCGGGTCGCCGGGTTGACGGTGCTGTCGTCGGTGGCGTTCTCGCGCAGCCAGACGCTGTGGTAGCGACTCTCGCGCCCGTCTGCCCAGACGACGTGGAGAAGATACGGGGTGGCGTCGAGTCGGACGATATCGACGTCGACCGGCCAGGCGTCGTAGTCGGGCGTCGGGGGGAGCGGCATCGATTCGGGTCGAGCGGCAGCGTCGGTGGGCATGCGGGGCTCCGGGGGGAATGAAGGTCTCTCTAGGCTCGCCCATCGCCGCCGCCGGAACCCGAGATTATTGGCCGTATCCTTGATCTTGTTGGCCGTCGCTACGCGTTTATTGACCGTTTACTGGTTATTGCCGCGGGCCTCGCTCGGGGCGTGACCGAAATGGCGGCGGTAGGCGCGGGAGAAACTCGAGGCGCTCTGGAAGCCGCAGGCGAGTCCGACGCTCAAGATGTCGCGGTCGGTCTCTTCGAGCAGGTGGCGGGCGCGGTCGAGACGCAGGATGAGATAGTAGTCCCGCGCCCGCGTGCCCAGCTCGGTGACGAAGTGGCGCTGCAGCTGGCGCGGCGAGAGCCGAACCCGGGCGGCCAGCTCGGTGAGCGCAAGCGGCGTTTCCAGGTGGCGCTCCATCAGCGCGACGGCATCGATCAGCGGGCGGCAGTGGGTGCCGAGCCGCGTCACCAGCGAGAGTCGCTGCGACTCCTGCCGGGGCCTCAGGCGGGCGTGGACCAGCTGTTCGGCGACGGCGTTGGCCAGCGCTTCGCCGTGGCGCTGGCCGATGAGATTGAGCGTCATCTCCATCGCGGCGGCACCGCCGGCGCAGGTGAAGCGCCGCGCGTCGAACTCGTAGAGCGACTCCGCCGCTGCCAGGTGGGGAAAGCGCTCGCGAAACCCCGGCAGGCTCTCCCAGTGCAGCGTCACCCGGTGGCCTTCCAGCAGGCCGGCCTCGGCGAGCAGCAGCGGGCCGGTATCGATTCCGCCGAGAAAACAGCCCTCGCCGGCGCGGCGCGTCAGCCACTGCAGCAGCCGGCGCGACATCCACTGTTCGGTCTCGAAGCTCGCGCAGACCGCCACGCTCGGCAGCGTCGGCGCCGAGTCGAGATCATGATCGACCAGCAGCGTCATGTCGTTACTGGCGGTGACCGAGTCGCCCTCGACGGCGATCAGCGTCCAGCTGTAGAGCGTCTCGCCGGCGAGCCGGTTGGCGATGCGCAGCGGCTCCACGGCGGCGAAGAACGCCACCATCGAGAACCGCGGCACGAGCAGAAAGCCCACGGGTTCGGGCAGCGGGCCTGAATAGTCGGGGCGCATGGCGATCAGCGCGCCGCGAATGCCGCCGACGGGCGGCGAGTGACACGAGCGAGCATGGGCGAGTGCGAAAGCGTCATCGAGCAGCACCGAAGGGAAGCGTGAGCGACAGGGTACAGGCGATCGCGTGCGATGCGCACCGGCCCGAACGCCGAGGGGGCGTTCGGGCCGGCTCGGGCTTGTCGAGACTCAGGGCGTCGGCAAGAAGAGCGGCATCAAGAAGTAGACGAACAGGGTGATGACGATGGCGCTCACCACGTTCATCGCGATGCCGGCCTGTGCCATCTGGCGGATCGAGATGCGACCGCTGGAGAAGACCGCGGCGTTGGGCGGCGTGGAGATCGGCAGCATGAAGGCGCAGGTGGTCGCCAGCGCCACGCCCACCATCAGCCCCAGGGGGTTGCCGGTGGTGATCGCGCCGGCAAGGCCCGCGGTGATCGGCAGCGCCATGTTCGCGGTGGCGGTATTGGAGATGATCTCGGTGAGAAAGAGCATCAGCACGACCATGATCAGCAAAAGCCAGAAGTAGCCGATACCGTCGAGACCCTCGAGCTGCAGGCTGATCCAGCCGGTGAGATCGCTCGCGCTGAAGGCTGCCGCCAGGGCCATGCCGCCGCCCCAGAGAATGAACAGCCCCCAGGGCAGATCGCGCATGTCTTCCCACACCAGCAGGGCGCGCTTCTCGCGACTCGCCGGCACGATGAACAGTGAGATCGCGGCGACCACCGCGATAATGGTGTCGTTGAGCGGCAGATCGAAGAACGGCGCCAGCCAGCCGCGCAGCGCCCAGGCGGCGGCGGTGAGCCCGAAGATCACCAGTACGCGCTTCTCCTCCGGCTTCATTGGCCCCAGCGCCGCGAGTTCCTCGGCGACGAAGTTCACCTCGAGACGCTCGTTGGGCACCTTGGCGTAGATCTGGGTCAGGTAGACATAGAGCACCACCAGCAGGGCGAGCGACAGCGGCAGGGCGAAGATCATCCACTGCAGAAAGCTGATCTGGATATCGAAAAACTGCGGGATCATCGCCACCACGATGCCGTTGGGCACCGAGCCGATGATGGTCGCGAGCCCCCCGATGGAGGCGGAGTAGGCAACGGTGAGTAGCAGCACGCGGGCGAAGCCGTCGCGCTGGCCGGCGTCGAACTGATCGCGCTCGTCGAGTTCGGCGATCAGGGCCACCGCGATCGGCAGCATCATCAGCGCGGTGGCGGCGTTGGAGATCCACATCGACAGGAAGCCCGAGGCGATCATCACGCCGAGCACGATGCTGCGAAGGCTGTTGCCGATGCGACTGACGATGGAGAGCGCGATGCGACGGTGCAGGTTCCAGCGTTCGATGGCGATCGCCAGAATGAAACCGCCCATGTACATGTAGATGACCGGGTTGGCGTAGCCCACCGCGGCTTCGTCGAGCGGCATGACGTCGGTCAGCGGGAGCAGGACCATCGGCAGGAATGCCGTCACCGGAATCGGCACCGGCTCGGTCACCCACCACACCGCCATCCAGGCGGTCAGCGCGAGCACCGTGCGCGGCGCCGGGTCGATCAGCGACTCGGGCATCGCGACCTGAATCAGTGCAAACAGAACCGGCCCCGCCAGCAGCGTTACCCCGTGTTTCCATCCCATCGCGGCTAGCGACATCCTCAAAACTCCCCGACTGTTGTGGTCTCGCCCTCCGACGACGCCGAAGGTGCCCGGGCCGCGAAGCGAGGCGTTTCGTGCGGTGAGGCGATGCGTCTCTAAAGGCGGAGCGCCGCGTTTCGCGGGGGAATCGATGCTAGCACTTTGGTCTATAAGACGTTTGTCGCTTCCCTTGCGACTTTGGTCTAACTCGAGGCGTCGTGTCGTTGTCCTGGGGCGACGGGAGCGCTGCATGCACTACGCTCAAACAATGACTCCGTTCCCGCCTTTCTCGTTGCAGGATCGTCAGTGCCGTCGAGGCCGCTGGCGTCTCATCGCGTGGGTGTGCCTGCTGGCGCTCGGTCTCGTCTGGTCGTTGGCGGGGCTGAGCCAGTCCCCGGCCGAGAGAGTCTCGATTCTCACGCTCGACGACAGCCTCAACCCGGCAACGCGGGACTACCTCGAGCGCGGCATTCACGACGCCGAGGCGAGCGGGGCGGCGCTGGTGATCATCGAAGTCGACACCCCGGGCGGTCAGGTCGAATCTCTCAGACGTCTGGCGCAGACGATTCTGGCCGCCGAGGTGCCAGTGGTGAGCTACGTCACCCCGAGCGGGGCGCGGGCGGCGAGTGCCGGTACCTATCTGCTCTATGCAAGCCACGTGGCGGCGATGACGCCGGGGACGCACCTGGGCTCGGCGACGCCGGTGGTGCTGGGCGAGCAGGGCGGCGGCAGCGGCGGTAGCGACGACGAGAACACGCAGGGCGAACGCCCGGCGGGCGGCGAGAGCGACGACATGCGCCGCAAGCGCATCGAGGATGCGGTGGCGATGATTCGCGGCTACGCCGAGCGCAACGGCCGCAACGCGGAGTGGGCCGAGCGGGCGGTGCGCGAGGCGGCCAACCTGAGCGCCGAGGAGGCGCTGTCGCGCAGCGTCATCGACGTGGTCGCCACCGATATCGACGATCTGCTGGCCCAGCTCGACGGCCGCGAGGTGACCCTTGCCGACGGCGAGCGCGAGCTTGCGACGACGGACCTCGAACCGATCCGCGAGGCACCGGGCTGGCGCACGACGCTGCTGTCGCTGATCGCCAACCCGACCGTCGCCTACGGCCTGCTGCTGCTCGGTTTCTACGGTCTGGTGTTCGAACTCGCCAGCCCCGGCACGCTGGTGCCCGGCGTGGTGGGCGGCATCAGTCTGGTGCTGGGGCTCTTTGCCTTCCAGGTGCTGTCGCTCGATCTCGCCGGTCTCGGTCTCGTCCTGCTGGGGCTTGCGATGATCGTCGGCGAGGCGTTCATTCCCAGCTTCGGCGCGCTGGGGGCGGGCGGTATCGCGGCGTTCTCGATCGGCTCGGTGATGCTGATGGACGGCGCCAACAGCGCATTCGCCTGGCCGTTGATCGGCGGCACGGCGGCGATCGCGGCGGGGTTTCTGCTCTGGGGCGTGCTGCGCGTCTATCAGATGCGTCGGCGCCTGCCGCAGACCGGCCGCGAGGAGATGATCGGGGCGCGGGCCGTGGCGCTGGGGGATTTCGCCGGCGGCCGCGGCAAGGTGCAGCTCCACGGCGAGCGCTGGCAGGCGCGCAGCGAAACGCCGGTCGCCCGCGGCGACGTACTGCAAGTGGTGGCCCTCGACGGCCTGGTGGTGACGGTGTCGCCGCCGGAGGTGGCCGGCACGCCGGAGCGCTGAGTCGGATCGCCTCTCGGCGCAGTCGTTCAGCGACACCGTGGCCGACCATTGGATACGTAGAAATACCCACAATATGCAGGCACAACCCTAAGAGGAGCGCTCATGTTCGCCTATCTCGTCCCCGTGGTGCTGCTGGTACTGCTGCTTTTTGCCTCGGTTCGGATCCTGCCGGAGTACCGCCGCGGCGTGGTGTTCTTTCTCGGTCGTTTCCAGGGGGTGAAGGGCCCCGGGCTGTTCTTTCTGATTCCGGTGGTACAGAAGATGGAGGTGGTCGATCTTCGCGTGATCACCATGGACGTGCCGGAGCAGGACGTGATCTCTCAGGACAACGTCACCGTGCGGGTCAACGCGGTGCTCTACTTTCGCGTCGTCGACCCGGAGCGGGCGATCATCCAGGTCGAGAACTTCGTCAACGCCACCAGTCAGCTCGCCCAGACCACGCTGCGTTCGGTACTGGGCAAGCACGATCTCGACGAGATGCTCTCCGAGCGTGACAAGCTCAATGACGATATCCAGGAGATCATCGACGCCCAGACCGAGGCGTGGGGTATCAAGGTGGCCAACGTCGAGATCAAGCACGTCGATCTGGACGAGAGCATGATCCGCGCCATCGCCCGGCAGGCGGAGGCCGAGCGCGAGCGTCGCGCCAAGGTGATCCATGCCCAGGGCGAACAGCAGGCCGCGGAGAAGCTGGTCGAGGCGGCCAACATCATGTCGCAGAATCCGGCGGCGCTGCAGCTTCGCTACCTGCAGACCATGAGCGACATGAGCAACAAGAACGCCTCCACCATCGTCTTCCCGCTACCCATGGACATCATGGAAGCGTTCAAGGCGATGCGCGGCTTCGGCGGTGGCACGGGAGCGGCGCCCGAGAGTCGCGATACCTCGCCGGACTGAGCGGACGCCGGACACGGAGGGTCGGCGAGGCGCAGACCTCGCCGCGCCGACACGCTATTCTCGGGGTTTTCAGCCGCCCATCGGAGCTCTGCGTGACCCTCGACGATCAACCCTCTCCGGCGTCCCGGACGCCGCAAACGCTCGCCATCTTCGATCTCGACGACACCCTGCTCGACGGCGACTGCACCCACCTCTGGCTCGAATGGGTGATCGCGTGCGGCTGGGTCGACGACGGCGAGGCGCTACTCGCCCGCATGCGCGACCACGACCGTCAGTATCACGCCGGCACCCTCGATATGACCGACCACCTGCGCTTTTCGCTCGCACCGCTCGTCGGCCGCCACCGCGACGCGGTGCGCGAGCAGGTGGACGCCTTCGTCGCGAGTGCGGTGGCGCCGCGGTTGATGGCGCCCGGCGTCGAGCGACTGCGCCAGCACGCCCGCGACGGCCACGCGACGCTTGTGATCTCGGCGTCGATGTATCATCTGGTCGAGCCGATCGCCCGCTTCGTCGGTGCGGACGATGCGCTGGCCACCCGGCCGGCGTTCGACTCGGCAGGGCGCTTCACCGGGGAGCCCACCGGCATCCAGACCTACCAGCGCGGCAAGCTCGACGCCTTTGCCGAATGGCTCGCGAGTCACGAGACCGGTTTCGCCGACGGCTGGGAGACCTGGGGTTACAGCGACTCCTTCAATGACCTGCCGCTGCTCGAGTTCGTCGATCACCCTCACGCCACGCAGCCCGACGCGCGCCTGCGCGAGACGGCCGAGGCCCGCGGCTGGCCGGTGCTGCAGTGGCGCTGACCCGCGGCGCGCGACATCGGCCGATCGGGCCGATTGAGAGAAGCGATCAGCGGCATCGTTGCGCCTAAAGTAACTGAGGTATATTTTATCAACCTCGGTTTATTTGGGTGGCCGGGAGGGAGGTGCGTCATCGTTCACGGCGCCTTCGTCCCGGCCCGGTATCGCGTCTGGAGAGGTCCCGGTGTCCGACACGCTAGTTGATTCTGCAGCTCACGAGGGGGCGGGGACGTACCCGGGACGTCGTCGCTCCTTCGTATCGCGCTTTCTACCGTTCTTCGGCCCGGCCATGATCGCCGCGGTCGCGTATATCGATCCCGGCAACTTCGCCACCAACATCGAGGCCGGGTCGCGCTACGGCTACACGCTGCTGTGGGTCGTGCTCTGGGCCAACCTGATGGCGATGCTGATCCAGACGCTCTCCGTGCGTCTGGGGCTCGCCACCGGGCGCAATCTGGCGGAGATGATTCGCGAGCGCTATCCGCGCCCGGTGGTGTGGTTCTACTGGGTGCAGGCGGAGCTGGTGGCGATCGCCACCGACCTGGCCGAATTCCTGGGGGCGGCGCTGGCGTTCAATCTGCTCTTCGGACTCACGATGCTGGAAGGCGCGCTGCTCACCGGTGCGATCACTTACGCGGCGCTCGCGATGCAGCGCTACGGCTTTCGGCTGCTGGAAGTGATCATCGGCAGCATGCTGATGGCGGTGGCGGCGGGTTTCGTTGCCCAGATCGTGATGGGTCGCCCCGACGCCGCGCCGGCGCTCGAAGGGCTGTTGCTGCCGCAGTTCCCCGACGGCTACGCCGTCTTTCTCGCCGCCGGCATCCTGGGGGCGACGGTGATGCCCCATGTCATCTATCTGCACTCGTCGCTGTCGCAGCGGCGCATCCCGACCCGCACCGATGCCGAGCGCAAGCGGGCGATGCGCTACTACCGCTGGGACGTGATCATCGGCATGGGTATCGCCGGCATCATCAATCTCTCGATGCTGGCGCTGGCGGCCGCGGTGTTCTTCGACAGCGGCCGCACCGGCGTGGCATCGATCGAGCAAAGCTATCGGCTTCTCGCGCCGCTGATGGATCGTGGACTCGCCAGTACGCTGTTCGGCATCACGCTGTTGCTGGCGGGGCTGTCGTCGTCGATCGTCGGCACCCTGGCCGGCCAGGTGGTGATGCAGGGCTTCGTCGGCTTCACCATTCCGATCTGGCTGCGACGACTGCTGACCATGGCGCCGGCGATCGCGGTGATCATGCTGGGCCTGCCCGAACAGCAGGTACTGGTCGCAAGCCAGGTGGTGCTTAGCTTCGGCATTCCCTTCGCCCTGATCCCGCTGATTCAGTTCACCGCGAAGCATCAGCTCATGGGCAATCTGGTCAATCGTCGCTGGGTGACGGCGCTCGGCTGTGTGGCCGCGGGCATCATCATCTTGCTGAATGGTTATGTGTTGGCCTTCGAGTTGCTGTAGGCTCTGCGTGTCCCCGGCGGCGTCGCAAACCGCGTTGTCTTGAACGTACGGCACCGCCGCGATCCGCATTGCCGCCTGGGACGCAGTATCTCACTTCATTTCCCCCGAGACAGTCGTCGACGAGAGCGCCATGACAGCACCCCCGCGTTACGCCCGCTTCGAACGGACGCGGCTCGACCACCAGCAGGAGCTGGTCGAGGACTACGTGGAAGAGATCGCGCAGCTGCATCGCGATCACGGTGAGGCCCGGGCGAGTGACCTCGCCGAACGCTTCGGCGTGAGCGCCGCGGCGGTCTCCAAGGTGATCACGCGCTTGAAGCGCGACGGTCTTGCCGAAGCGCGCCCCTATCGCGGCGTGTTTCTCACCGATCAGGGGCGCGAACTGGCCGCCAAGGTCGAAGCGCGCCATCAGCTCGTGCTCTCCACGCTGCTCGCCCTCGGGGTGCCGCCCAACGTGGCCGAAGCCGACTCCGAAGGCATCGAGCACCACTGCAGCGACGCCACCGTCGAAGCGATGAAGCGGTTTTTGGAAACCCCCCGCTCCTGAGGCTTTTCGACTCACGTGAATGCTGCGTTTTTCTCCCCTCGTTCCCGCAATACCGTCGCGTGTTCACGCGGTCTCGTGCGCCGCTCGCTGTTGGCATCCTTACTGGCACTGACGGTGGTCGTCCCCTTCGACGCGCGAGCCGACGATGGCGATCGCGTGCTACGCCAATCGATCGAGGCGTTGGATCGTGAGCCCACCGGTGACGCCGAGAACGATCTGGCGTCGGCGATGATGGCGGCCTACGACGGTCCGGCCGTTCACCGCATCGATGAGGCGATAGAGGCGGGTGAGCTCGAACCTGCCGATCTGCCCTATGCCGCGGCACGCAACTGGCAGGCGTTCCATCGCCAGCAGCGCATCGAGACGCTGCAGGAGAGGGCGAACTGGATCGCCGGTCCTGCCGACATCACCCTCGCGGACGGCGTGACGTTCGCGCTGCCCGACGGCTACGAGTATCTCGATGGCGGCGATTACGCCGCCATGATGGATGAGGTGGCGGCCGTCGAGCGTGACGAGTTCGATCTTCGCGAAGAGCGGCACAGCGCCAGCGGCGATAGCGGTCTGTTACGACCGGCCAGCGGTGAATGGATGGCGGCGATGTCGGTGGTCGATTCGCCGCGTATCGTCGAGGGCGACCTCGTCGCCCAGCGCGATCATCTGCTCGAGCGCTATCAGGACTATTTCGACGACGTCATGGACACGCTCGGCCTGCCGGGCGATCAGATGGTCGATCGCTTCGTCCGAAAAGAGCTGATGGGGGACGCCTGGTACGCCCGCTGGAGTTACCCGCCTGTCCTCGAGACCACGCCGGCGATGCTCTCCTGGGGCGTGACTCGCGCGCCGAAGCGCGGGCCTGACCTTGCGATCGTGATGCGTCTCGGCGCCAGTGAAGTCGTCGGCTTCAACATCAGAACGCTGATCGATTCCGCTGGGGCGATAGGCGACGTGCAGGCGATCGCCTCCACGCTCGAGTTCCCCTCGGGGCACCGCTACGCAGAAGGGAAAGATGGCGTCTCCGCGACGGCCGTCGTCGACCCTGGGCTCAACGATAGTGACCGGGGAATCCAGAGCGCCTACCGTCGACACCTCGCCGAGGAGAAGGCGCGTCTGCACGATCTTTTCGCCCGAGTCATCCGTCCCATCGTATCGGTTCGCCGCTGAGTCCAAGAGTGCCGTCTAGGCCTTCGTTGGCCGTCTAGCGAAGGCGCGGTAGGCACGAACGGCAATGATGATCTGAACGAGCCAGTGGATCAGCAGCGCGAGGCCTACCGCGACTGGTGCTAGGGTGAGCCAAGGCGGCGACCAGTAGTATCCCGAATCGATCAGCAGGGTTGCCGGGCGCTGTGTCGTGTCCGTCGATACCCACTGGCCGCGGCTCGTCACGTGCCCGCTGTCGGTCAGCGTCAAATCGGTCATCAGGCGTCGCCAAGGGCCTACGTTGTTCAGCGCTATGTCGTTGGGAACGTCGACGCTCGGACGCTGATCGCCTGCCTCGAAGCTCACCATTCTCACGTCGTCGATGTCGCGAATCGTCCAGGTCGACTCACCCTGCGCCTGGCGAATCGTTTGCCACATCTGGCGCAGATCGCGGCCGAACTCGTAGTCGATCAGGTTCGCCAGCTCGGATTCCAGCGTGCGACGGTGGCTGTCTCGCAGTAGATGGTCGGGTAGCGGCTCGCCGGCGCGGGCCCGCTCGACGCTCTCCTGCCAGCCGAGATCCTGGGGCCGCAGCAGCGTCTTCAGGGTAATGCACCGATCCGGCTCGGGGCAGAGCGCATCCACCGCCGGCAGCAGTGTCTCCAGGGGCGCGATACGGTAGTCGAGCCAGACGTGGCGGGCGAAACGGCCGTAGCGGTCACCGCCCACCGAGAGCCGAACGGCCTCGTCGTCATCGACCTTCTCGGCGACATCGTCGAGATGCGTGATCAGCACGCGCAGGGCATCGAGCTGGCGTTCGCTCAATGTCGATGTCGCCTGGGCGCTGGGCTGACCGACTCTCGCGATGTTGCAGTTCCAGCCGACGTTGATGTCATTGGGCCCCCAGTAGTCGAGCGGTAGTGCCTCACAGTCGGCGGGGAGGCCGTCGATGACGAGTTCGTTGTGAAACGTCGGAAGGTAGCGATCGAGATCGGCGGCGGTCGAAATCGGCACCTCTCGCTTGCCGCCGAAGGACTCGTCTAACTGCCGCGACCAGCCTTCCCAGTGGCTCATGACCGAGACGACGAGCGCAACGGCGATCGTGACGATCACCAGTGCCAGGACCTGCGTGCGAACAGCGACACTGACGTCATGGATCGGTCGTCGTCGGAACAGAAACCACGCCGCGACATACAGACCGAGCAGCGCCACCAGTCCGATGCCGACGCCGCTTGCGTGCGACGCCGACGGCAGCCGTGCCGCGACGATGACGTTCAAGGCGACGATCGATACGACGAGGGGAAAGGCCAGCCGGTAGACGACGGGAAGCGTGGAGAAGGCAGAAGGAGAAGACGCACCTGACATGACGTGGCGTTGGCTCTTTTCGGCGTTGTTGGTTAAGGTCCGCAGCGGTCCCCGATCGTGCAAACAGAATATACGTTGAGTTCGGCATCTATCGGGCCGCCGCCGCGGGACTGGCGCGAAGCGAGTCTATTTCAGCCAAGAGCAGAGGGAAACACTGCCGTTGAGTGTCTCGGACCCGCTCGAATTCCATCTCGATAGAACGGATCTACGGGGCCTGGCGCTGCTCGTGTTCGTCATCGGGCTGGGCCTTGTCTATATCGCGCTTTCGGTGACCTATCGACGCGTGCCTGCGGAGGGGTGGTGGGGTTGCGGTATCGTTGCGACCGTCGTCCTGCTGGGGGCGGTCGGCGTCTTCTGGCAGCGGGCGCGCCGCGGTCGTGGCCTGGCGGAGCACATCACCGTCGATGCCGACGGCTTTCACTCTCGTCTGCACGGGCGTATTCCCTTCGAGGCGATCACCGGCTATCGCAAGGCGCGGGATATCGCACCGCTTCGCTGGGAGCACAATGCGCCGTCGCTGGTGCTCACACTCACCGATGGCCGGCAGCTGCGATACCATCTGGATCGGCGCCACTACGCCGAAGACATTCTCGATTATGTCGGCTTCGTGGATGCAGCGGTTCTTGCCGCGAACGGCCAGGCAGCGCTCGTCCAGCGCGAGCCGCCTCTCGGTCGGCAGCGCCTGTTCGACGCGAGCCCGGCGTCAGCGGCAGAAACGACGCCTTCTCTCGTTGGCACCGACACCGACACTCAGACCCGTGCTAGCGGCGAGCGCCGGTCATCATCGGCGTCGACGGCTGCCGGCGCGAATCGGTCGCGATCCGACGCACGGGCGTCGTCGTCCGCGCAGACGGACGACGCGGCGACTCGCCTCGGGGCCGCCAACGGCGCTGCCGTGCAGCGCAGCACGGCGCAGAAGGCCCATCAACGCAAGATCCTCTCCTATGTCGTCCTCGGCCTCTTGGCCTTGCTGGTGATAGTGCGCCTCTTCGGCTCGGAGATCCGCTCGGTGGTCAATCCCAGTCCGTTCGACGGTATGAAAGAGAAAGCGCCGGCGGCCTTCGAGCTCAGCAAGCATCGCCTGGCGCGAGCCATCGCGGCAAAAGGACCGGTATTTCTCTGGGGCCGTCCGGCGCCGGTGGCCGTGCAGCCCGTGCTCCTGCCCAACGTGACCGTGCACTCGGGCATCGGCATGCCGGCGCTCGATCTGATGAGCGCCGCGGGTCGAATTTCCGATTTCCTTCTCGGTGGCGAGGCCGAGGGCTACCGCGTCGCTCTCCGATACGGTGAGGCTCTTGCGCGTACGCCTCGCACGCGCGTCTCGCAGGCGTCCGTCGAGGGGGAGGGCGCGCTCTATTTCTATCTCATAGCGAGCGATGCGCTCGAATCGGGGGCCTCGGCGCGACCGATGCGGACGCGAAGCTGGCGCGTCAATTACCGCGATATCGAGACGCTGCCCGAGCGGATCGAGGAGAGCCTGCAGGCGCGGCCCACGCTCTCCCTGGCGATGGCCGAGCAGTGGCTGACCATGACGCCGAGTCCCTATCTCTTCGTCACCGCCTCGGCCTACCACGGCATGACCGAGGCGCAGTTCGATGCCGTGACCCAGGCGCTCGCCAAGTACTTCGCGGCGCGCGGCGTGGATACGGCGTCGTTCGCCACTCAGCGCTTCGACTCGGGCGTCATCGGTCCGGAAAAGGAGTCAGACCATGACCGATAGGCGGGTATCGATCGCTTCTCCGTCAGCGTCCTCTCGCGTCATCAGCGGCGAGGTGCGCTGCCTCGGGTTGACGTGCGATCCGCCGGTCGAGGGCCGCACGCTCTGTCGGCTTTCCACCGACGGTGGCGTTTTCTTCTTCTACCGCGAGCAGTTTCCCGAGCTGGAAGAGGGTGCCCACGACCCTCGCCCCGGGGAGCGCCTGGTGCTCGGGGCGTCGCGCCTGCGTGACGGCAGTGGCTGGCTGCACTGGCTCGCACGTGAGAATGGCGGCCTGCATTGTCGCCCCGAGTCGTCCTGGTCCTGGCTATTGCCGATCGGCCTGCTGTCGGCGCCGCTGATGGCCTGGTGGATGACGCAGCTACCCAGCGACGGTGTCGGGTGGATGACGCTGCAGGCGCTGCTGGGAATCATCGCCGTCGGTGTGCTGGGCCTGTCGCTCTACCGCCTCGCGATACGCTGGCATCCGACTGAGCGGGCGCTGCAGCGTCACCTGGCTGACGGGACGGATGCGCGTCATCGATCATCGCTTTCGCCGTCACCGCTGCCGGCGACGCCGCTTTCGCTCGAGGATGGCGCTCATCACGGCATCGGGCTGGTCCAGGGGCGGGCAGAGCACGTACGCCTCGTCATCGAAACCGAGGGGAGCGGGCGCTATCGGCGTGACTACCGTCGCTATCATTTCCGCTGTGGCGGCGGAGACTTCACGCTGCGCAGCTTCCACGGCGACGTGGGCAAGGTACTCGATCCGGTCTTCTACCGCCGGGCACCGCTGTTCATCGGCGAGGGGGATCGGATCTCACTGCTGACGCTGGCGGGTGACGGTGAAGTTCACGCCATTCTCGACGCCGAAGACGGTCGCGCCCAAGTCAATACCCAAGGCGCGCCCTATACACGGGCGGGGCGCTGGGGCACGCAGGCGTTTTTGGTATTCCTGTTCGCCTTCATGCTGATCACTTTCTCGATCTTCATCCTCGAAGAGTGGTGGTCACAGGGCAAATTGCCTGACGTCTGGGCCGTGCGGGAAGCGCTCTCTCTGTTCATGGGGGTGAATGTCGTGATGTCGACGCTGATCGCGGGTGGAGTCGGGCTGATCGTCGATCGCATCCACAAGTTCTACTACGGCCGGCGCTCTCATCTTCCCTTCGAGCGACTGCTGGGTATCGCCTATCGCTGGCGAATCCACAACGGTCGCTCCACTCACCTCGATGAGTTTCGCTGATCATGCTGCCCGTCTGGATTCGCCCCTGGGTCTTCGTCACTTTGGCGATCGTCGGTCTATTCACCCTCGTCTGGCACTTCATGGCCGCGTATGCGTTCGGCTGGCAGCGAGACGCGGATCAGACGCTCGCCCATGCGCTGCGAGAGCCGATCGAGTGGAGCTCGTTGACCGGGACGGCGGCCGGGGAGGAAGCACTGCTGGTGCTCGAATCCCACGGCCGCGATGCCGAGGTGGAAGCGTGTGCAGCGGCAGGCGACTGTGGCTCGGCGTGCGCGGCCGGGGCAGCGAGCGGAGCGCGGGAGATCGAAACCGGGCCGGCGCGCCCGATCTTCAACTGCCTGATGGCGCCGCCGACGAGTGGCGACGCCGCCCCGCGCTATCGCGAGCCCTCGCTGTATTATCTGCTGCGTAGCGATGGCGAGCGGGTGGAAACGGTCGCCAGGCTGCAGGGCGAGATTCTCGATCTGCGCTGCGGTGAGATGCGCTGCTATCTCCTTGCCCGCCTGCCGGAAACGCCGCATCAGACCCTGTTCGTCTCCGAGGATCTCGGCGGGCACTGGCGCCTCGCCGCCGAGCGCATCCTCGAGCAAGCGGATACCCTGGCCGAATTCGTGCATGTTGCGGGCGACGCCATCTGGCTGGCGGACAGCGATACGCTCTACGCCTCTCGCGATGGCGGGCGCCATTGGAAGACGCTCTCTAGCGCGCGGGCGCTGCTCCTTCACGACCCAACCCTGGGTGTCGCGCTGCCGAGCGACCCGCGATTCGACTGGGCGCTCGACGATGCGGACGAGATTCACGCGTACGCCAGCTACCGCGGCACCGACGGCCGCGGGATGGTGAACTATCGGCTCGACGCCGACAGCGGGCGTATCCTCGAAGCCAATGAAGAGGCAGGGCGTTTCACCGGTACGCTCACGCGCAAGGACGGCGCGCTGCTGGCACTCCATGAATCCGGCGAGCCGACGCGCTATACGCTCTATCGCCTTCGTGGCGAGAAGCGAGAGCCGCTGCTGGAGACCGGCGGAGATCCACTCGGGCATCTCGAGGGTGGCCGGAACGTGATGTTGCTCGACAGCGGAAAGGGGGATGGTGCCCACCTGCTGCTGAGCCGGGACGGCGAGCAGTGGCTACCGATGGCCAGCCGGCACCGGGGTGAACGTATGATTCTCGACCCTTCCGGCGCGGGTATTCTCGAATTCGGCTACCCCGGGGACGATGCGCGCTATCCCTATCGCTGGCTGCGACCGCCCGAGGATCGCCTGCCCTGAACGGTTGGGTCGACATGGCGTCGGTGGTAGACTCCGCCGCTTGCAACGACCACTGCCGTCGATCCCGGGCCTTCGGGCCGCGGCGCAACGCCGAGAATTCGCCGGTATGCCATCAACCGCCACGAGCGTGACTGTTCGCATGACTCCGCCCTAGCGCAGCCTTCCCCGCACGACGCGATGCGTCCGTGCCCTCGATCGCCCCGGTTCTCCCGGTCGGCGATGCTTTTCGTATTCGCTCAATTCGGTACTCGTTTCGAATCTCGTCGTACAGCACGTCCGTCACTATCCGTGACGGTCGGCGCGCGGCTTTCAAGATGGCGTCATCCGCTGTCGCGGGGAAGCGATCGTCATTCGGTCGCCCGTGCGCCGTGGCGTTGGCCTGGGGAAACGAGGCGGTACCTGCCTGACACAAGGGAACACTCCAGAAGGGGACACTCCATGTATGAAACGATAAGACGACACTGGTTTTCCAACGTCCGCGGCGACGTGCTCGCGGGCGCCGTGGTGGCGCTGGCGCTGATCCCGGAGGCGATCGCCTTCTCGATCATCGCCGGCGTCGATCCCAAGATCGGCCTCTACGCGTCGTTCTCCATGGCGGTGGTGATCGCCTTCGCCGGCGGGCGTCCGGGGATGATCTCGGCGGCAACCGGGGCGACGGCGCTGCTGATGGTCACCCTGGTGCGCGATCACGGTCTGCAGTATCTGTTGGCCGCGACGCTGCTCACCGGCGTCATTCAGATCGTGTTCGGCTATTTGAAGCTCGGGGCGCTGATGCGCTTCGTCTCGCGCTCGGTGGTCACCGGCTTCGTCAATGCGCTGGCGATCCTGATCTTCATGGCGCAGCTGCCCGAGCTCACCAACGTCACCTGGCACGTCTACGCCATGACGGCGGCCGGCCTCGGCATCATCTACCTCTTCCCCTATCTGCCGGTGATCGGTAAGACGCTGCCGTCGCCGCTGGTCTGCATCGTGGTGCTGACCGCCGTCTACATGATCACCGGCATGGACATCCGCTCCGTGGGGGACATGGGCGAGCTGCCCGACGCGCTACCGGTCTTCCTGTGGCCGGACGTACCGCTGAACCTGGAAACGCTGTGGATCATCCTGCCGTACTCGCTGGGCATCGCCGTCGTCGGTCTGCTCGAGTCGATGATGACCGCGACCATCGTCGACGAACTCACCGACACGCCGAGCGACAAGAACCGCGAGTGCAAGGGCCAGGGCCTTGCCAATATCGTCACCGGGGCGCTCGGCGGCATGGCGGGCTGCGCGATGATCGGCCAGTCCGTGATCAACGTGAAATCCGGCGGCCGTAACCGGCTCTCGACGCTGGTGGCCGGCGTCTTTCTGCTGATCCTGGTGGTCTTCCTCGGCGACTGGGTCTCGCAGATCCCTATGGCGGCGCTGGTCGCGGTGATGATCATGGTCTCCATCGGCACCTTCAGCTGGCAGTCGATCCGGGATCTCAAGCGTCATCCGCTCTCCACCAACGTGGTCATGCTGGCTACGGTGGTCACCGTGGTCGCTACCCACAACCTGGCGATCGGCGTTCTCGTCGGCGTGCTGCTGGCGTCGTTGTTCTTTGCCAACAAGGTGGGGCAGATTCTCTATGTCGGCAGCCGGATGGACGAAAGCGGTCGGACCCGCGAGTATGAAGTCGTCGGCCAGGTGTTCTTCGCCTCTTCGACCCGCTTCACCGCGAGCTTCGATTTCAAGGAGGCGGTCGAGCGCGTGACCATCGATCTCTCCCGAGCGCATCTGTGGGATATCACCGGCGTCGAGGCGCTGGACAACGTGGTGGTGAAGTATCGCCGCGAAGGCACCGAGGTCGAGGTGATCGGGCTCAATCAGGCGAGCGCCACGCTGGTCGACCGCTTCGCCGTCCACGACAAGCCGGACGCGGTGGAGAAGCTGATGGGGCACTGACGAGCCGGACCCCAATCGGCGCGCCTGGCTATCGTCTCGGCGCGCCGACGATCTCTCTTTTCGAGGAAAGCACATGAGCGAACGATACGTACTCGCCTGCATCGACGACTCGACCCACGCCAGCGGCGTCTGCGCCGCCGCGAGCTGGGCGGCGGCGCGGCTTGCGGCGCCGCTGGAGCTCCTGCACGTGCTGAGCAAGCCGCGGGACGCCGACAGTACCGATGCCAGCGGCCAGATCGGTCTCGGCAGCCGGGAGAACCTGCGCGCCCAGCTCACCGAGCTCGACGAGCAGCGCGCCACGCTCGCCCAGCAGCACGGTCGCGAACTGCTGAGTGCGGCCAAGAGCGAGGCCCAGACAGTGACCACGACCTCGGTGGCGACGGCGCTGCGTCACGGGGATCTGATCGAGTCGCTGGTCGAGCGGGAGTCGCAGGCGCGGCTGGTGGTGCTCGGCAAGCAGGGCGAATCGCAGCGGGACGCCTCGCCCCATCTCGGCAGCAACCTGGAGCGGGTGGTGCGCACGCTGCACACACCGATTCTGGTCACGCCGACCGAGTTCCGCGCGCCGACGCGGCTGCTGCTCGCCTTCGACGGCAGCCGTACCACGCGGCGCGGCGTGGAGATGATCGCCGAGAGCCCGCTGCTCAATGGACTGGTCTGCCACGTGGTGATGATCGGCGCCGGCACCGACGATCAGCGCGCCGAGCTCGAGTGGGCGCTGAATCGCCTGCGCGAGGGCGGCATCGAGGCCGAGGGTGACGTGCTGGCGGGAGAGGTCGACGAGGTGCTCGGCGACTACGCCGCGCGGGAAGAGATCGATCTGATGATCATGGGCGCCTACGGCCACTCGCGCATTCGCCAGCTGCTGGTCGGCAGCACGACCACCACGATGCTGCGCCATTCGCAGGTGGCGACGCTCATTCTGCGCTGAAGCCGGGCGAGTTTTGCGCGAAGCCGCGGTGTGAGTTCTGCCTTCGAGCCGGGCGAGCGGCCGCGTCACTCGCTGGCGCTGCGCTCGTCGTCCCGCGCCGGCGGGGTGGGGCGGTGGCGCAGGAACTGGCCGAGGCTTTCGGGCTGGCATTCGCCGACGCGGCAGAGCTGCCAGGCGATCTCCGCGTAGTGCATCAGGGTCGGCGTCATCAGCCGCTGACGATGCGGCTGGTGTTCGTGGCGCGCGGCTTCGTCGTCGAGCCACTCGAAGAGCCTTGCCAGCCGGGTGTAGGTCACGTCGCCACGGCCGGCATTGCCGCGTAGCGCATCCACCGATAGACAGCGCATCACGCTGCGCTTGTTGGGGTCGAGGCTCTCCTTGTCCAGCAGCCCCTCCGCGTGGCTGATGAACTGCTGCACCAGTTGGGCGAGTTCTGCCGACTCGAGCTGTTCGCGCACCGCCTGCTGGCTCTCGGCAAGGGCCCGCTGCTGGCGCGCAAGGCCGCGGGTGAGCAGCACCAGCTGGACACAGAGCCAGCCGGCGAGCGTCAGCGCCAGCAGATAGATGCCCAGCGGCGCGAGCGCCTGCGGTGCCAGCGGCCAGGTGAGTTCGCTTGCGATCACGCCGCCGGCGGCCAGTGCCAGCAGGGCGACGATCAGCGCCACGATGAAAAGACCGGAATGCATGGGGTTGTCCTGTCGAGAGAGACCGCGATGGCGTCTGTTATCGGCGTGCGGCGACGATGCTTGAGCCGGCGGCCCCTCTCGGCCTCTGGCGACGAGCCGATCCCACGCTCAACGCCGTGTAGTCCCCGACCCCGCCACTTCTCGTCTCGCGGCAGCGATTGCGGGCGTGCGGGCTAGAACATCCCGCCGTTGACCGCGATTACCTGCCGGGTGATATAGGCCGCGTCCGCCGAGCAGAGAAAGCTCACGGTCCCCGCGATCTCCTCGGCCTGCCCCGTGCGCTGCATGGGGACCGTTCGCCGTAGCTCGTCACGTGAGAGCGTCTCGGTCATGTCGGTGTCGATCCAGCCGGGGGCGACGCAGTTGACCGTGATGCGCCGCTTGGCGAGCTCCACCGCCAGCGCCTTGGTCGCGCCGATGATGCCCGCCTTGGCGGCGCTGTAGTTGACCTGGCCGCGGTTGCCCATCATTCCCGAGAGCGACGACAATGTGACGATTCGGCCTCCCTGTCGTCGCTGGATCATCGGCATCGTCAGCGGCTGCAGCACGTTGTAGAAGCCGTCCAGATTGGTGCGCAGCACGCGGTCCCAGGCGTCGCCGTCGAGTGCCGGAAAGGGCGCATCGGCGGTGACGCCGGCGTTGCAGATCACGCCGTAGTAGCAGCCGTGGGCGGCGATGTCCGCCTCCAGCACCTCACGCACCCGCTCGCGCTCGCGAACGTCGAAATGCAGGAGTCTCGTCCGCCGGCCCTCGGCCTCGACGTCCGCCTTCACCGCCTCGATCCCCGCCCCCGGGCGGCGGCAGTGGAGCACGATGTCGAAGCCGTCTCGCGCCAGCCGACGGGCGATCGCCGCGCCGAGCCCGCGGTTGGCGCCGGTCACCAGCACGCTGCGCGCTGGCGAAGCGTCGTCGGTGGCGTCCTGGCTTGCGGTGTCCGGGGAAGCTGTGTCCGGGGAAGCTGTGTCGAGGCTCATACGATCTCGCCGGTGGAAGAGGGGAAAAGCGATGGCTCATCGGTGGCGGCGGCAAGCGGCGATCGGTAGAGCGTCAGCGTGCCCGCGGCGAGCGTGTCGCCGCTCTCGGCGTCGAGGATCTCGCCCTCGATCTGGGTAACGCCGTTGTCGGCGACGAAATCGACCCGAACCGACACCCGAAAGCGACGCCCGAAGGCGAACGCCGGCGACTCGCTGCGATAGCGCCGGCAGCCGAGCAGCAGCCCCGGCTGCGGCGCCTCGCCGCTGGCCAGTGCCCGATATCCCGCCCAGCCGGCGAGCGTCTGGGCGATCCACTCCACCCCGACCCAGGCCGGGATACCGGCGTCGTCGGCGAAGAGATCGTCCGCGCTTGGCGTCACCTCGGCGACGGCGCCGTCGTCGTCGATCTGCTGGAGCGTGTCCAGCAGGCACATGCCGCGGGCGTGGGGCACCAGTGGCGCGATGGGGCAGGGCAGTTCGGGTCGGGCGTTCAGCGTCTCGCTCATGAGGCCTCGGAATCGGTGTCGTCTCGCGTCAGCAGCAGGCTGGCGTTGCTGCCGCCGAAGGCGAAGCTGTTGCTCAGCGTCGCGCGCAGCGGGCGAGCGGCGCGGGAATGGTCCACCAGCGGCAGCGCGGGAATCTCGGGGTCGTAGTCGCCGTCGTAGACGTGCCGCGGCAGCCGGCCGTGTGCCAGCGCCAGCCAGCAGAAGGCGGCCTCCAGCGCGCCGGCGGCGCCCAGGGTATGGCCGGTGAGCGCTTTGGTCGAACTCGCCGGCGGCGGCGTGGCGAAGAGCGAATGCACCGCGGCGGCTTCCATGGCGTCGTTGAGCGTCGTCGCGGTGCCGTGAAGGTTGAGATAGTCGATCGCTTTCGGCGACAGCCCGGCCATCGCCAATGCCTGATACATCGCCTCCCGGGCGCCGCTGCCGTCGGGACGCGGGGCGGAGATGTGGTGGGCGTCGCTGCTCTCGCCGATGCCGGCCAGCTGAATGCCGCCCGTCTTCGGCGTGACAACGAACAATGCGGCAGCCTCGCCCAGGTTGATCCCTTGGCGGTTGCGCGAGAATGGCAGGCAGGGCATCGGCGACACCGCGTCGAGACTGGCGAAGCCATTGACCGTCAGCTTGCAGAGGCTGTCCGCCCCGCCGGCGATCACCGCATCGCACTCGCCGCTTCTCAGCAGGCGACGGGCGCTGGCCAGCGCCCGCGCGCTGGAGCTGCAGGCGGTCGAGAGGGCGTAGCACGGCCCGGTGATCCCCAGCCGCTCGGCGATGAAGCGCGCCGGTGCGCCGAGCTCCTGGCGGGCGTAGTCGAAGCTCTCCGGCAGCGGCCCCTCGCGACCGGCGGTGGCGAGCGCGATCTCGGTTTCGGCGATGCCGGAAGTACTGGTGCCGATCACCACGCCGATGCGCGAGGCTGGCGTGGTCTCCAGCAGCCTCGACAGCGGCGCCGCCAGCCCGTCGAGGGCCCGGGCGAGCAGCCGATTGTTGCGGCTGCGGTGGGCCGTGGGCCAGTCGCTGTCGTCGGATAGCGGCGAGCGCACGCTGCCCAGGGTCTGCAGGATGCCGGGGGAATAGCGGTCGCTCGCCTCGAGGCCACGCTGACCGGTGAAGAGCGCCTCACTGATGGCGTCGAGCTCGTCGCCGAGAGAGCACACCACGCCGGGGCGGGAGAGATGGCAGGGAACGGGCTGGCTCACGGGATATCGGCCTCCCTCGGCGTGATGGTCAGACGGTAACCGCCCTCGCGGTCATCGAGTGTCAGGGTCCGGGGGGAACCGGGGCGTGGCGCCGGGGTGATGCGCGCCACCAGGGTGCCGCGCCGACGAATCTCGCGGCGGGTGGCATCCTCGTCGATGGACCACTCGCTCCCGGCGAAGGCCCGCTCGAGCGACTCGCGCGGCCACAGACTCCACTCGAGACGTGAGGCGAGCCAATCGGGCGGTATCGGCAGCGGCGGCTCGCCAGGGGCGTCGCCCGCCTCGAAGCGCGCGCCGTCGGCGTCGCGTACCAGGGTGGTCAGGCGCTGGCCGTAGGGCGTGACGAGTGCGGCACGCAGGGCCGTCGGCGTGATGCGGATGAACGCCATCAGCGTACGCTCCGCTCGCGTCTGCACCGTACGCTCCGCTCGCGTCTGCACCGTACGCTCCGCTCGCGTCTGCACCGTATGCTCCGCTCGCGTCTGCACCGTACGCTCCGCTCGCGTCTGCTCCTTACGCTCGGCTCGGTCGTCGTCCGGCGTGTCGTTCGGGGTGAAGGTCAGCCGGCTGGCGAGCGTCTGCTCGCTGGCCGCGGCCGCCAGCGGTGGGGCGGGCGACACCGGCGGTGACAGGCTGCAGCCAGTGAGCGTCGATAGCGCCAGCAGCGTGACGATGGCGATGACAGCGGGCCCGCGTCTCATGCTGTTACCGTGCCGGGCCCGGCGCGTTCGTGGCCACAGAGCGCGGCAAGCGTATCGAGATGTTTCGCCGTCTCGCGGGTAAAGGGGTTGGCGTCGTCCCAGGCGTAGCCAGCGAGGATGGCGCTGATGCGCGACTGGATCGAGGGTGGCGCATTCTCGTGAAACACGATCGACTGCAGCCGGCCGTCGTACCAGCCGTCGACAAAGGCACGAAACGTCGCCATCCCCCGGCGCAGCGGAGCGTCGAACGCGTCGTCCCACGCCACGGTTTCGCCCGCGAGCTGCCGTGCCACCAGCGGCGCGGCAAGGGACGCCGAGCGCAGCGCCAGCGTTACGCCGGAGGAGAAGACCGGGTCGAGAAAGGCGCCCGCGTTACCCAGCAGCGCATAGCCCGGGCCGTGCAGGCGCGTCACGTCGGTCGAATAACCCTGTAGCTCGCCTACCTCGCGGCGGTGGCGGGCACCCTCGAGGAGCGCCCGAAAGCGCGGCTCGGCGGCGATCAGTGCGGCAAAGCGCGCCGCCGGCGTCTCGCCGAAGGTGGCCATGCGTGCGCGATCGCCGACGACGCCCACCGAGGCGCACCCGTCGGCCAGCGGAATCAACCAGTACCAGAGGCCGGCATCGTCGGGGTGGACGCCGATCAGAATCTTCTCGCGATCGAACCCGTCGCGGGCCAACGTGGCCTCGTCGACATCGACGTGGGTAAAGAGCGCGCTTCTCGCTGCCTGTCCGGACTCGCACTCGAGCTGTTCGAGCCGCGCCAGCACCCGCCCGGCGCCGCTGGCATCGAGAACGAAGCCGGTCTCCAGCGTCTCCCGGTGGCCGTCGGCGTAGCAAACACTGACCCGGGGGCGGACCGGGTCGGCGTGGAACGCGTCGACGCTGGCACCGAAGGTGACCGCGGCGCCCCGCTCGGCCGCCGCCTCGATCAGGCGACGGTCGAAGTCGGCGCGTTCGACCTGAAAGGTGGTACCCCAGCCGGGGGTGGACTTGTCACGGAAGTCGATGGCCGTCTCCCGGCCGTCGCGGGTGAAGGCCGCGCCGTTCTTCGGCTGGTAGCCGCCGGCGAGCACGGCATCCAGCAGGCCGGCGGCTTCGAGATCCGCCATGCAGCGCGGCAGCAGGCTTTCGCCCAGCGAGAAACGCGGGAAGTGCCCGCGCTCGAAGACGTGCACGCGCCAACCCTGGCCGGCGAGCATCGCCGCCGCGGCAGCGCCGGCGGGACCGGCACCGATGACGATGACATCGGGGGCAGATGGCGTCATTCGAGCGCTCCTTGATGAGGCGATGGCGGTCGGGCGTGAGCGCGTGCGGCCGTATCGGGTCCGGTGTCCTGCGGGCGCACCCAGGGCACCAGCGCCCACACGCTCGCCAGACCGATCAGGCAGGTCAGGCCCAGATAGTGCAGCGCTGGCGTGGCGCTCAACGAAAGCGTACCGAACGCCAGCAGGCTGGTCAGCGTCGACAGCGAGATTGCCAGCCAGGCCGAGGGCCGGCGGGCATGCTCGACGTTGAAGATACCGGCATCCAGTCCGATGCCCAATACCAGCAGCAGCCCGAGCTGGCTGAAGAGGTTGAGCGGCACGCCGGCCAGCGAAAAGAGTGCCAGCACGATCAGGGTCGCGCCGAACGGGGGCACCATCACTCGCCAGGCGCGGCGGCGGTAACGCCAGGCCAGCGCCAGCGCCATCAGCGCCATGGCCCCGGCCACCCAGGCGGCAGTCTGGCGGCGCAGTTCGCCCAGCAGCGTGCCGAGCCGGGAGACCCGATCGACGTAGCGAGTCTGCGGCTCGGCGGCGGCGATGGCTTCCAGCGCGGCACGGGTGTCGGCGCCGCGCCTGCCGTCGATGACGATCATCGCGGCGACATCGCCCGCCGGCGTCTCGCCGAGCCAGAGGCGCTGCCCGAACTCGCCCAGTGGCGTGGCGAGCCAGCCTTCGAGATCGAGTGTCGGCACGGTATCGAGTCGCGCGCGGGCGGCGTCCGCCGTCGACTCGGGTAGTCCCGCGCGCGCGATCAGCCGGTCCAGCGGGGCGCCGTAGAGCTTGCGCACTCGGGCCAGGTTGGCCTGCTGCACCGCGCGGGGCGGCACCGCGGTTGCCAGTGACTGGTAATCGATGCCGAGCCCGCCGGCGATCGCCGCGTCCAGCGCGCCATCCAGCCGGTGGAGCCGGGTCAGCAGCGCGTCCTCGTCGGCGGCGCGGACCAGCAGGTAGCGGCTGCCGGTATCCTGCTCGAGCAGTGTCTGCACCCGTGCCTCTTCCTGCATCATCGCCGGGGGAGACGGGTTGAGCAGCGCCAGGCTGTCGTCACTCTCGAGCCGGGTGGCGCAGATCGTCACCAGCGCCGCGGCGGCGAGCATTGCCAGCCAGGGGCGCGGTCGCCAGCGCGGTTGACAGAGTTGCCACCAGCGCGCGGCAAAGCGGGCGGTGAAGGGGCTCGCTCGCAGCCGACAACGCGGTAGCCACAGCACCACCGTGAGCCAGGCGCCGACGAGCCCGAAAGCGGCAAAGGCCGCCATCTGGCGCAGCCCCGGCATCGGCGTCAGCGCTTGGGCGACGTAGGCGACCACGCTGGAGACGAGACCCAGCGTCAGGCTCGGCAGCAGCCGGCGCAGGGTAAAGTTTCGACCTTCGACGGCGCGGTCACACTGCAGATGCAGCACGTAGTCGATGGCGATACCGATGAGACTCGCGCCGAAGGCCAGCGTCAGCAGATGCAGCCGACCGAAGAGTGCGAGCGTCAGCGTCAGTGCGAAAAGCGAGCCGGCGAGCAGCGGCAGCGTCAGCTGGGCCAGCACCCGCGGTGAGCGGAAGACGTAGCCAATGATCAGCAGCACGCCGAGCAGCGACGCCGCCCCGATGGTGGAGATCTCGCGCTTGGCCTGACGCGCCCCGGCGCCGGCGTGGAAGATGAGCCCCGAGCGCAGCAGTTCGGCATCCGGGTGCGCCTGCTCGAATCGCGTCAGCGTCTCATGCAACGCGCGCTGGCTCCCCATGGCGTAGGGCGAGTCGGCAAGCTCACCGATCAGTACGCTGAAGCGTTCGCCGTTACCGTCATGCTGGCGATCGGCATCGAGCGTCAACAGTCCGTCCCGCGCGGTGATCGGGCTCGTTGGCTGACGCGCGAGCCAGGCGTCGGTCATCCCGAACGGGTCCGCTACCGGCTCGGGGCGGGCAGTCGGCGAGAAGAGCCGGCGCAGCGCGGGCGCCACTAGCGTGTCGCCGCCATCGGCGTCGATGGCCTGCTGCCAGGCGGGCGTGAGCAGGCGGTAGCGCCACTCGCCCATCCAGTCCCGCGGGTCGCGGTCGGCCAGGTCGAGCGCGCGCCAGTCGAGTCTCGCCAGCGTCCCCTCCGCCATGCGCTGTTCGAGCGCGTTACCCAGTGCCTGCGTCGCTGCGACCCGCTCATCGGCGCGCAGCAAAAGGAGAAAACGATCCTCGAAGCTGCGCCCGAGCTGGCGGTCCGCGGCCTCGACCAGCGGCGCCTGGCGGTCGGCGGGGAGCAGGGCGGTAAGGTCCGAGTCCGCCGGCAGGCCGTCGCGCAGCATGATGCCCAGCCACAGGGCACACAGCGCCAGTACACCCAGCCAGAGATGGCCGAGACAACGGTAGCCCGCGTTCGTCATGGTGCCGGGATCGGCGTCTGGTCGAAGAGGCGAACCCGCAATTGGTCGCCGTTCGGCGCGTGCATCTCGAGGGTGTCGACGGACTCACCACCGCTGAGATGGATCTCGCGGATGCGCCGGGCCAGCGCCTCGGCTTTCGGCGTGAGGGTCACTTGCCAGTCCTCGGCGCTGCCGACGAGCGCGATCGCGAAGCGCGACTCGAGCGAGGCCCAGTTACCCTCGAGCAGCTCGAGAAAGAGCCTTGCGACCTGCTCGCCGCCCGGCGGGGCACGGTCGCCGCTTTCGCTGACGATTGCCTCCGGGGTGAGAGTGATGCGCTCCTCTACCGGCTGCTCGAGCTGCCAGACGACCCGTTCGCCGCGCTCGAAACGAAAGTGGCCACGGCTGGTCATGGTGGCATCGAGGTCGGCGAGTTCGCGTTGCTGCTCGAAGCGCCCCGTCACCGACGGCGCCTGATTCAGCTCACGCTGCAGTGCGTCGAGATCGAACGCATCGGCGGCAGCCGCCGGACTGGCCAGTGCCAGGCCCGCCAGCATAGCGCTCATCAGCATGGCGCTCATCGGCATGGCGCTCATCCGCATGGCGCTCATCCGCATGACGCTCATCCGCATGGCGCTGATCAGCGTCTCGCTCTTCAGCCTAGCGCTGAACCGCCAGGCGAGACGTGGCAGAGAGTGTGTTCCTGGGCGCATGGCGTGGGTCCTGTCAAAAGAGGAATGACCCGGCGAGCGACGCCTCACTCGGTCGCCGTGGGCTGGGCGTCGGGGTCGTCGTGCCAGAACGGGAAAAAATTGAACCACTGCAGCGGCGTGGTTTCGCATTGGCGAGTCAGCCAGTCGACATAGCGATCCATGGCCGTATCGATCCACGCTTCGCGCTCGCGCCGCGAGAGCGCGGCGGTATCGTCGAACGCGTCGAACGCCACCCGGTAGCCCGGCGTGCCGCGCGACGCGCCACCGTCAGCGTGGCCGGTCTCGCGGAAGCAGCCGAGGGTGTAGACCGGACAGCGCAGCAGCGTCGAGAGCCAGAAGGGGCCTTCGGGGAACGGCGCCGGGTGACCGAGAAACTCGCGCTGGCGGGCTCGGCCGTCGTCGCTGATCGGCACGCGATCGGCGGCGATCACCACGAAACCGCCATCGGCGATGCGCTGACCGAGGCGCATGGCGGTGGACGGCGTGATCTGACTGACCTCCACGATCTCCGGCGGGTTCTTGCGATGTGTGGCGCGTGCCAGCACCGAGTCGAACTGTTGGGCGTTGTGGGTGTGCATCAATAGTGTCGCGTGGAACTCTTCGCGCAGGTCACTCATCGCGGTGCAGACTTCGATGTTGCCGACGTGGGACACCAGGATGACACCGCCACGACCGCTGCCCACCGCCGTCAGAAAGCGCTCCCGCGCCCCCGCCTCGAAGCGCAGCCGGGGGGGAATGCCGCTCCAGGCCTCGATCTTGTCGATCAGACTCTGGCCGAAGTGCCAGAAGTGGCGCAGCCCGAGCCACGCCAGGTTGCGCGGCGCGCATCCATGGAGATGGTGCCAGAGCCGAGTGAGGTAGGTGCGCGACGTGCGTCGATGCAGACCGTGGGCGAGATAGTAGTAGCCGACCACCAGCGCCAGCATCACTTGAAACGGTGCGCGCCCCAGGTGGCGACGAATCCACACCATGGTGCGGATGCCAGTGGCGCTGCCGGTCTCGCGGATGCGCGACCAGTGATGCGGGTTGCTGTTGGGGGGTGGCGTCATGGTTTCTCGCCTCGGACGGTTAACAGCTTGGGCAGCCGCAGTAGCATGCCGCCGACCAGGCGCAGGTGCATGAAGGCCAGGCGCACGTTGTCCCGCACCAGGGCGAAGTGGGAGACGCCATCGAGGGGGTAGCGCACCTGCACCGGCAGATTGCGAACCGCGCCGCCCTGCCAGAGCCAGCGCACCGGCAGCTCGCTGTCGAGTTCCATGCGATCGCCGCAGGCGTGTCGCGCCAGCAGTCGGTTGGTCGCCGTCACCGGATAGAGCTTGGCGCCGCACATGGTGTCTCTGAGCGTCAGTGACAGCGTGGCGAGCCAGACCAGCGAGTGGGTCAGATAGCGGCCGTAGAAGCGGTGGCGGGGTACGCTGTCGTCAAAGCGGGGATAGCCGATGGTGAGCGTTTCGTCGCCGGCCGTGAGATCGCGGACGAATGCCGGCAGATCCGCCGGCTCGTGCTGGCCGTCGGCATCCACCTGCAGCGCGTGGGTCATGCCGCGCTCGGCGGCGTAAGTAAGTCCGGCGCGCACCGCGGCGCCCTTGCCGCGATTGCGCGACTGACGAATCAGCGCGACGTCTGGCTGGGTCGCGAGACGTTCGAGCACCGCGGCGCAGGCCAGATCCGACCCGTCGTCGACCAGCAGAATCGGCAGGCCCAGATGCTGGCGCAGCCCGACTACGGTCTCGCCGATCGCCTCGGCGTGGTTGTAGACGGGGACGATGACGAGCGTACGGGCCGGGGCGTCAGGTGTCATGAGCCTCTCCCGTCAGCGCGAGTCGGCCGCTGGCGTGCTCGCCGCGCCCCCCTTCGCAGCGCAGATGCAGCTTCGGCGTCCCCGACCTGCGGGTCAGCGTCATCGTGAAGCGATCCCCGGGTAGCAGCGGCGAGGTGAAGCGCAGCCGCTCGAGCCCGGCAAAGGTGATGGGGCCGGCGAACAGCCGGGCGGCGAGCGTCATCGCCCAGTGCACCAGCGCGACGCCGGGCAGTACCGGCTGGCCGTCGAAGTGGCCGTCGAGAAACTGGCAGCGCTCCGGGACCTCGAGCGTGACACGAAAGCCGTCGGCCACGGCCTCCTCGCCGAGCCAGCGCGGTACGCGGCGATCGTCGAGATCGGCAAAGAGCCGCTGGCGGATAGCGGCGTCGAGCTTGCCCTGGGCATTGGTCGGCCAGGTCGAGACGAAGCGCCAGTAGCGTGGCAGTAGCGCGGGTTCGAACTCGGCGGCCAGCTGCCGTCGCAGGTCACGCACCAGCGCGCGGTGCTCGGCGTGATGCTGCGGCACGCACTGGGGAGACAGCGCGACCACCGCCGCCAGACGCAGCTCGCGGCGCTGCAGTGGCAGGCTCATGGCGCGCTCGACGCCATCGAGTGCGCCGAGCGCCCGGTCCATGGCGGCGAGCGAGAGACGCTTGCCGCCGATCTTGGCCACCGGGTCGGCGCGCCCGAGCAGCAGAAAATCGTTGCTATCGGGGAGGCGCTGGATGCGATCCGCCTGGCGCTGCCAGCCGCCGGTGGCGAGATGCGGCGAGTCGAGCCACAGCCGCTGCGCCTCGTCGCACTCGATATGCACACCGGGCAGTGGCGTCCAGGCTTCGCCCTGCTGCTGGATGCGCCAGCCGATGCCACCGGTCTCGGAGCTACCGTAGACCTCGTGAACCGGCGTGGCGAGCAGTGCCCGGGCACGGTCGCTGTCGGCGCGGGCAAGCGGCGCGCCTGAGCTGTAGACGTGTCGGAGCGAGCGTGCGCCCGGCTGCCAGGCGAGCGTTTCCGGCAGCCGGGAGAGCGCCGGCGGGGCGCTGATCACCACCGCCGGCTTCGTGTCTCTGGCACAGGCGTCGAGCCAGGCGTTGAGCGTCTCCGGGTAGCGGCAGGTGTCGGCGACGAGCGTGGCGTCTTCGCAGAGCGGGCGCATCAGCGCGAAGAAGAGTCCGTAGATGTGCTGGTGGCTCACCTGGCTGATCACCCGGCATCCGGCCTGCGGCCAGAGCGCGGCCTGGGTGGCGAGTTCGGCATCGAGCTGGGCAAACGTCTTGACCAGTCGCTGGGGCGCGCCGGTGGAGCCAGAGGTGAACAGCGTCACGGCGATCTCGGGAAGCGGGCGATCCGACCACTGCGGGGCGCGATCCGCCCCCGCGCGGGGGGCACCGGGTATTTCACCGAGGGCGACGCCTTGCTCGGCGAGCCGCCGGACGGTTTCCGGCTGGTTGTCCGCCGGCAGGATCGCCGCCTCGCCGCGCTCCCAGATGGCGACCAGCGCCGCGCTGAATTCCACCGGGTCGGGCTCGAACAGCAGCCAGGCGCCACGCCCGTCATCGAGGCTTGCGAGCAGCGCCTGCCAGGCGCCGACGCGCCGATGCCAGGCCGACAGCGCGAGCTCGCGCCCCGGCGCATCGCCGTGGGGCGGGCACCAGACCAGCGGTGTCTCGTTGCTGCGGTCGCGCCAGGGGCGGGCGCGGAGTTCGCGAAAGCTCATGCCATCCTCGTCGGGTCGTTGCGGCGTTTGACGCGCTGACGCACGCACCATTCGCCGGCGAAAAGCAGTGCCATCAGGGCGTAGACGATCATCCCGTTGTAAAGGCTCCACAGCGCGAGGTCGGCGTAGAGCGCAGTGACGAGTGCCATCGCCGCGTTGAGCGCGAAGAAAACGCACCAGACCGTCGTCACACCGCGAACGTAGCGCACCGCATGCGGCGGCAGCGCCGGCTCCTGGCGGCGGGCGAGGCGCTCGATCGGGGAGGGCGGATAGCGACGCCCGTGCGCGAAGAGCGCGAGCAGGGCGAGATTGATCAGCACGGGCCAGAGACGCAGGCCCAGCTCGGCGCCGCCGGTCAGCCACAGCAGGCCAAGCAGGGCGACCAGCCCCCAGCCCCAGCGACGCTTACCCGTTGGCAGACGCCACCACGCCAGTGCCGTGACCGCGATCAGCAGCGGCCAGGCCCCGTAGCGCGGCAGCAGCGCATGCGCCAACAGCGGCCAGGCGAGGCCGAGCAGCGCGGCCAGCAGCCACAGCAGGCGGCGCGGGGTGGGCGAGGCGGTCGACATCATGACGCTGAGCGCCGCTGCGTCACTTCACTCGGCGCGCTTCGACCAGCGCGGCCAGACTCTTGAGATTGGCGAAGTGCTCGCGGGACGCCTCGCCGTCGGACTCCAGCGTGATGCCGTAGCGTTTCTGCAGGGCCAGACCCAATTCCAGCGCATCGATGGAGTCGAGCCCCAGCCCCTCGACGAACAGCGGCTCTTCGGGATCGATGTCCTCCGGGGTGACGTCTTCGAGCTCCAGGCTCTCGATGATCATCTCCTTGAGTTCGTGCTCCAGCGGGGTGGTCATGGTCTAGCGATCCCTGTCATTGAAAGTCTTGGGTAGAGGATGTCGAGTTCGGCGGTTCACGTCGACGCGGCGAGCTGCCAGCGGCGATGCGTCATCGGACAGGCGAGAGTGGCGTCGTCTGTGGCCAAAAGCCAGTCGATCACGTCCAGCGGCTGCGGCGGACGGGGCGTGTCGACGGCGGCGTCGTTCGATACCACCAGCCGATGCGAACCGGGCGCCGGGCGTGCCCCGAGCCTGAGCGCCACCGCGGCGGGCGGCGTCTCGGGGGCGTAGGCGGCGAAGCGGGCCGGCACCGGCTGATCGGCGAAGACGACCAGCACCTCGTCTTCACCGTCGGCGAGATAGCCGCGGGCCTCAATGGTCAGAGCCGCCCACTCCGCGCCGCTGGCGGCGATCGCCTGCTGGCTGCGGCGGCTGTCGCTGGCGATCGAATAGACGCCGACGATGGCGTTGTGTACCGAGAGCCCGAAGCGGGCCGGCGAGATCGGATCGTTCTCGGCCAGCGTGTAGAGGAGCTCCAGCGTGCGGTCGCCGTCGCCGTGGCGAGAGGCGTGGAGCACGACGCGGTTGGCCTCCGGGTCGAGTGCCGGAAGCATGTCGCACACCGCCCGGCCGACGAGATTGAGCCGGCGGCGCAGCATCGCCGGGACGCTGCCGCCGGCGGGCTTGGCGGCGCTGTCGAGTCGCGTATCGGTCGGTACGTCGCGCATCGGCGTCCAGCCGCGCCAGTCGTGTAGAAAGAGCTCCGTCATTGCCCGCGTCGAGATCCCATGGCTTTAGGGTTACGTATCATAACGGAAAGCGGCACCGCCTCGGTGCAAGCTTTATGCATTCGTGGCACTGGCTGTGTCGGTGAACGTTGACAGCCGGCGATCGGGAGCGGATGCGACGGCGTCGTCGATCGGCGGTAGACGGCGGGGGCAGATAAGGCGCCGGACCGAAATCCGGCGCACCCGGGAAGGACGATTCCGCGGGCGGGGCAAGCCTACCGTTAACATCCTCTCAGTCGAATTAACCCAGGTTAGTTTTTAGAGAAACCGAAGCCCGGGTCACTTGGCTGGCCAAGGGTTATCGAATCGTTTGAACGCGCGAGTCGTCTTCCGGCGGGCCACCGGCGGCGAGTGATGGGGTATCGAACAAGTGACTCATCGAGGAGAAGTGTCGGCGCCAGCGGGGCCGCAATGGAAAAACCCGTCCCAGGGGACGGGTTTCGAGATGCTATCTCAGCGCTTCGGTCACATCTGTTCGTTCTGAGCGCCGGAATTCTCGCGAGCCTTGCCCAGGCTGGGTTCTTGTCCCAGCGGCTTCGGCGGCTGCTGGGTCGAGTACTCGCCCCGGCCGTCGAGGGAGGGACCCTGATTCCATCGGCCCAGTGGGGCCTCTTTGTCGGTCAACGTATTGAGATAGTAATAGGAGTGCTCAGTGGCCTCGTGCGCTTCCGGCGTGGAATTGGGGATCGGCAAATTCTTTTCGAAGCCGCCCAGTTCCTCGATGACGGCCAGCCACTGCTGTTGATGGTAGGTATCGCGGGCGATGAGAAACGACAGGAAGTCCTTCATGCCCTTGTCGCTCGTCCAGTTGTACAGCCGGCTGGCGAGTACTCGCCCACCCGATTCCGCGGCAACGTTGGCCATCATGTCAGCGGCGATGTTGCCGGTCGCGTAGACGTGACTCATATCGAAAGGCACGCCGTTGGCGTTCACCGGCATGGCCGACAGGCCGGAAGAGAGCAGGTGGCGAGGATTGGCGCCACCGAGAATCGCATTGATGATCGGATCCTTCGCCGACTCCTCCTGATACGAAACCGGCGCGCCTTCCAGGTTCAAGGCGACGGCATGACCGAGCATCTCGATGTGTGACAGTTCTTCCGTTGCCGTGGACATGAGTAGATCGCGAATTCGATCGTCCCCGCGTGCGCCCATCGCCTGAAAGAAGTACTGCATGGCGACGCGAATTTCCCCCTCGATACCGCCGATCGCCTGCTGCAAAAGCATGGCGAACTGCGGATCGGGTTTGTCGACTTTGACCGGATACTGAAGCTTCGACGAATGCTGAAACATGGCCTGACTCCGTGGGTGTCGGGCCGCGAGATCGCGACCGTTCCGTGACGCTAGTCCTATGCAAAGGCCTGGCGGACAACATGCGTTAAGACGCTCGAAAATTGTCGCCGGCATCGATGGAACATCGAAATACGCTTACAGAGCGGTCACGCAAACATCAGATTGCTCGATTTTCGATCGAGAGATTGGGTGTTTTTTTGTCGTGATCCCTCAGTACCAGCGATAGGACCGTTCGAGCGCTGAACGCTGCCGGCAGGAGACAATGGCGGGCATCGATGTGGCTGACCCCGGTGGCTCATCCTGGGTCGAAACGGCTGGATAGCGACCGCTGTAACGAGTGCTCGAGCGAGCGACCGAGAGACGAACGTGACGTCGCGAACGAGCATTTCGCCGTCGGACTTTACGGCAGGGCGTCGAGGCGTTGGCCGGCGGCAAGCGTTGGGCGGGCGCCTCGCCGTGAATGCAGGGCGTGATCGACCGAGGTCAACTAAGCTTGGCGCGGTAGCCACCCTAGACCCACCGTCCCGTATGAGCCCGTGTATGACGCACTCAATCTCGCCGAACGAGTTGATGATTCGAAGACTGAAAAGTATCTACACCTTATCGCCGGAGGAGGCGCAGGCGATCGAAGGGTTGCCCGTGCAGGTGGTATCGCTGGAATCGGGGCAGGATATCGTGCGTATGGGGGAGCGCCCCTCGCAGTGCTGCATCGTCATCGACGGGTTTTCCTGCGTCTATAAACTGACGTCTGACGGTAGCCGCCAGATCATGGCGATCCACGTACCGGGGGACATTCCCGACATTCAAAGTCTGCACCTGGGTCTCATGGATTTCGGCCTCGCCACGCTGAGCCCGTGCACGATTGGCTACATACCGCATGACGAGCTGCGTCGCGCCTGCGAGAAACTGCCTCGCCTAACGGTAGCGCTGTGGCGGGAAACCCTCGTGGATGCCTCGATCTATCGCGACTGGCTGCTCAATATCGGCCAGCGCGAGGCTTTTCCCCGCGTGGCGCACTTGATCTGTGAGCTGATGGTCCGTTTGAAAGCGGTGGGTCTCGCCGAGGATCTTTCGTTCAAGTTTCCCATTACTCAGATGAATTTGGCGGATGCCTCCGGTATCACTTCCGTTCACATGAGTCGCGTCTACGCGGCGCTTCGGGCGGATGGCTTGCTCGAAGTCGATCGTGCCAAAATTGTCGTCAAGGATTGGGAAAGACTGAAGAAAGTCGGGGACTTCGAACCTAGCTACCTTCACTTTCTGAATGATGTCATTTCATCAAAAAGTCTTTGATGATTCGGTGCCACTCGACCTGCCGACGTCAGCCCTGTCCCTACCGCCCGACCAACCCTACGGTCAACGAGCCTGTAGATGAGGGTGGCGTGGCACGCGCCGATACGCCGTAGGCCATCGACAACGCGCCGCCGGCGGTCATCGCTTACGACTCGGCCTTGAGTTGTCGCTCACCCGTAGTGCGCCAGAGGCCCTTTCTGCTTGAGGTGGACCGTCGCGACCGAGCCTGACGTCTCGGGCTCGCCGATGCCGACGACTTCGAGCGGATAGCTGGGGCCGAGCACGTTGATCTCTTCGATGTCGCCGTGATGGATCTCGTCCGCCAGTGTCGGTACGTGTTTCAGGTGGGCTTTGACGGCGTCGGGCACGCGCGCTTCCTTGCCGTTCTCGACGCCCCACAACACGATGTCGTACTCGTCCATGCGCTGATCTCCCAGTGTTCGCCCGCCGAATGGTCAGCGGGCGCGAAACGGATTCGTTCCTTCACTGTATCACTCTGCCGCATCGCCGCCCGGTTTGCGCCGCGGTTTCGCCCCGCTCATCGATTGTCCGCACGCTTTCGGGGCCGGTGCTGCTTGATCGATTCTCGAGCACGGATCTCAAGCGCAAGGCTCGTCCAGCGGCACGTCGCGAGGCCGGAAGCGGCGGGAGATGGCATCGACGAGCATGTTCAGTCCGGCGGTGATCAGTAGCAGGAAGAGGGCCTGATCGAACATGAGGTATTCGAAGCTGGAGTCGATGTAGAACCCCAGCGTGGCGATGCCCAGCATGCCGAGCAGGGCGGTCTCGCGCAGAATGACCTCGGCGCGGTAGCAGATCAGCGCGAGCAGATTGGGGTAGAGCCTTGGCAGCAGCTCGTAGGCGTAGCGCCCGGAAGCGGGAAGCCCCGGCATGCCGAGATTCAGGCCGTCGGCGTGGCGGGCGACGAGAAAGGCAATGAGCGCGCCGTTGTGCAGCGAGAGGGCAAGCCATGCCGGCAGCAGCGAGGGGCCGAGCAGCAGGAGAAAGACGAAGGCGAGCATCAGCTCCGGGGTGGAGCGCAGCATCACCAGCGCCAGCCGGCCGACGCCCCGCTGCAAGCGGCCGCCCACGCCTGCGCCGGCGAAATGACGGCTGGCGAGCGGCCAGAGCAGCAGGGCGAATACCAGACTGCCCACCGTGCCCATCAGCGCGAGCAGCAGGGTGTTGACGATCGCCGGCGCTAAATCCGGAATCGAGGCGAGCCACGTGCCCATGCCGGTGATGTCGCCCGCGAGCAGCGGCGCGGGCCAGAGATCCTGGGAAACGAAGCGCCACAGCAGGGCACCGTCGACCTCCGGCCACGGGCCGAGCCAGAAAAGCGCGCCCACCATCAACAATGGTAGGAGCCGACGGTGCCCCCACCAGTGCAGCGTGGCGATCAGGCCGTAGAAGAGCCACAGCAGTGCGCCCGCCTCGCCGAAGCGCCCTTCGCGAAAGGCGCTCTCCAGATAGAAGCCGAGCGTGGGTAGCCCGACGAAGCCCAGCAGTACGCTGGCGCGCAGACCGCACTCGAAACGGTAGCGGGTGTAGCTGGCAAGCCGCCCCCAGACCAGCGGCAGTTCGGCGTAGAGAAAGCGCGAGACGCGCCCCGTCCCCTCTGGCAGGGCATCGCGCGGCGCCCGCGGCGTCAGCTCGAGAATCTCGGCGTAGACCTTGGCGAAGATGCCGGCATAGGGGGTCGCCAGCGCCGCCAGCGCGGTCACGGCGGAGAGCCCGAAGACCTGTAGAAAGAGCAGCGCCCAGAAGAGCTCGTGGATCGCGCGGACGAACGCGCAGAAGCCGCGCACCAGGCGGGAGCGATGAAAGATCAGCGCCAGCGGAAAGCCCAGTACGGCCCCCAGGAAGGTGCCCCAGAGCGCCACGCTGATGGTCAGGGCAATCGCGCTGAAGGGACTTTCGAGCGCGTGCCACGCCGGCCAGACGAGGCCGAGCGCCATGCGGCCGAGCTCGGTCCAGGGGTCGGCGGCAACGATGCGAAGATCCGCCAGTGGCAGCAGTACGGCGCAGATCGCGACTAGCGCAAGCGTTCGCCGCGCCAGCGTCAGCCCCGGGCTCTCGCCGCGAAGCCAGCCGGGTGGCGCGCTCACGATGCCGCGATCCGTGCGTCGCTGGCGGTCTCGGGCCGCGTATTCGACTCGGCGGCGTCGGGGTAGAGCGCATCCAGGTGGGCGATATCGAGCTCGCGGGTGGGCGCATCGAGAATGATGCCCCCGTCGCGCAGGCCGATGACGCGATCGAACGCCTGAAGCGCCAGCCGGTGCTGATGCAGCGCGACGATGGCGGTCTCGTGGCGACGCTTGATCTGCGCGAGCAGTCGCCGCGCCTGGTGGGGGTCGACGCTGGCGAAGGGCTCGTCACCGAGAAAGACGTCACGCGCCTGATAGAGCGCCCGGGCGACGGCGACGCGCTGGCGTTGGCCGCCGGAGAGTTCGGCCACCGGTCGGCGGATCAGCCCCTCCAGCCCCAGTTCGTCGCAGAGGGATTCGACGACCGGCCACGCCTGGCGATTCGGGCGCAGCAGGTTGAGCAGGTTGGCAAGCGCCGAGTGTCGCTCCAGCCGGCCCATGTAGACGTTGTGATAGACCGAGAGGAGCGGCACCAGCCCGTGCCCCTGCGGACACCAGGCGGCCCGAGAGGCGAGCCGGCGGCGGATCTCGGTGAGCAGCGTGGACTTGCCGGCGCCGCTCTGGCCGAGCAGGGCAACGTGCTCGCCGGCCTCGAACGACAGCGAGAGCTTGGGCAGCACGATCTGGGCGCCGTGGCCCAGATCGAGGTCTTCGAAACTCAGCAGCGGCATGCCGACTCACCGACAAGGCGCGATGAGCCGCGCATGAGGCAGTGCCGGTTCGGCATCAGCGCAGCACGCCGATCGATTCGCCGACCGCTTCGATGGGCGCGTAGTCGTCGTTGCTGGCAGGGATGAAACCGGAGCGGGGGAAGCTCTCCAGCAGTGCCGGGTCCTTCATGTCGAGCAGCGCCTGGGTCACCTTCTGGGTGAAGTCGTCACCGTAGCGCTCGTCGACATCGCCACGCAGCGTCCACTGGTAGTCGGGGTAGGTCGGCGACTCCCACACGACTTCGACCTTGTCGGTATCCACGCGGTCGTCCTCCACCGCGGCGTCCCAGACGGTGAAGTTCACCGCGCCGACATCGTAGGTGCCGGATTCGACCAGCGCGATGGTGCGCGAGTGATCGCCGGAGAAGCCGACGCGAGAGAAGACGTCTTCCGGTGCTTCGTCGAAGCGCTCGCGGATGAAGTGTTCTGGCATCAGGCGGCCCGAGGTCGAGGTCTTGGCGCCGAAGGTGAAGGAGTGATCGCGTACCTCCTCGGGCAGCGCGTCCTGCGACTCGGGAATGCCGCTGTCGCGGTTGGCGATGAAGTAGCTGCGAAAGGCGGCGTCCTCTTCACCCTGAGCGATCGCCTGGGAGCCGGGCACGAGCTTGCGCGCCTGCACGCCGGAGAGCCCGCCGAACCAGGCCAGTTGGACCTGGTCGTTGCGAAACGCGGTAACCGCCGCGCCGTAGGAGGTGACCGGCACGTATTCGACATCGACGTCGAGCTCGTCGGAGAGATAGTCGGCAACCTTGGAGAAGCGCTCCACCAGGCGCGACTGGTCTTCGTCGGGAATGGCGGTGAAGCGAAAGGTTTCGGCGTGGGCGACCGAACCGGCGGTCAGCAGGGCAAACGCGAGCATCCAGCGCATGGGGACAACCTCTGGGTGGGGGAGACGGCGGTCAGGATAAACATATTTTGCGGGCGCCGCGGGGGGCGGTGGTCGTAGGTGATCGCCGACAGCGGCAAGGTGATCGCCTACACGACGAAACACGCCGCCAGCGAATCCACCTCGCTGATCTGCGGCTGCCCTTCGCTCGAGTCGCGCCGCTCAGGCTTCCGGCGGAAACTTGGTCGGGCGCAGGCTCTCCTTGATCTTCTTCAAGTGCGGCAGGAACGATTCGCCGCGGCGCAGGGTGACGCCGGTGGCGAGCACGTCGATCAGCGCCATGTGGATCATCCGCGAGGACATCGGCATGTAGACTTCGGTGTCTTCCGGCAGGTCCACTGCCAGAATCTCGCTGCACACCTTGGCCAGCGGCGAGCCCTCCCGGGTGAGCCCGATCACCAGGGCGCCACTGTCCCGGGCAAGCTGGGCGGCCTCGACCAGATCCCGGGTGCGGCCGGTGTAGGAGACCACGACGATGACGTCGCCGGTGTGGGCGGCAGCGGCGGTCATGCGCTGCATCAGTACGTCGCTGTGGGCGCTGACCGGCAGGTTGAAGCGGAAGAACTTGTTCTGGGCGTCGAACGCGACCGGCGCCGAGGCACCGAGGGCGAAGAAGCTGATCTGGCGCGCCTGAGAAAGATGATCGACGATGCGCTCGATGCGTTTGGCGTCGAGGTTGCGCCGGGCCTCGTCGAGCGCGGCGATGGTCGCCCCGATGATCTTGTCGGTGTAGGCGCTGGCGTCGTCGTCGCGCTCCACGCTGCGGCTGACGTAGGGGGTGCCGCCGGCGAGGCTCTGGGCGAGCTGGATCTTGAAGTCCGGGTAGCCCTTGGTGTCGAAGTTGCGACAGAAGCGGTTGACGGTCGGTTCGCTCACCGTGGCGGCCTGTGCCAGAGTGGCTATGCTCATGCCGATCGCGGTATCGGGGTCTTTCAGGATGACCTCGGCGACCTTGCGTTCCGAGCGATTCAGTTCGTCGAGGCGCGAACGAATGCGGGCGATGAGATCGTGATTGGCCATGCGCGGGGGGAGACTCCTGGCGGCGATAAGCGACGACGGTGACGCAAAGCTTCGCATGCTAGCCCGGGCGCTGTCTCGCGCCAAGTCGAGCCGGCGGTCGGTAGCGAAGCGCCTGCCGATCGGCGTCGCTGAATCACGAAACCGCGTACCGCAACGCGCGGGATTGGCGTATTTTATTCGTAAGTTAACTACCTGAACCGATCACCCTGAGGAGCGAGCAATGACTCGAGAGGCAACGCCCAACGTGGATCTGGCCCTGTTCGGCGCGCTGGGAGATCTGGCGTTACGCAAGCTCTACCCGGCCCTCTATCATCTCGACCGTGACGGCCTGCTCGGCCCCGATACCCGAATTCTGGGGCTCGCCCGGCACGAACACGACCGTGGCACCTTCCGCGAACTGGTGCTCGAACGACTCAAGAAACGCGTCAAGCCCAACGAGCTGGAGCAGGCCTGTCTGGATCGATTCCTGGATCGGCTCGACTACCGCCGGCTCGATTTCGATACCGTCGAGGGCTACGACAGCATTCGCGACTGGCATGCCGCGAGCCCGGATAGCGGCTGTCCGCTGACCATCTATCTTGCCGTGCCCGCGAGCATCTATGGTGACATCTGCGCCAATCTGGAGCGCAGCGGCAGTCTCGACGAACGCTCCCGCGTGGTCGTGGAGAAGCCGATCGGCTACGACCTCGAGTCTTCCCACGAGATCAACGACGCCATCGGCGCGGTCTTCCCCGAGTCGCGCATCTATCGCATGGACCACTATCTCGGCAAGGAGACGGTTCAGAACCTCATCGCGCTGCGCTTCGCCAACCCGATGTTCGGCAACCAGTGGAATCAGAGCCAGATCTCCCACGTCGAGATCACCGTTGCCGAGCAGGTCGGCATCGAGGGCCGCTGGGGATACTTCGACAAGGCGGGCCAGCTTCGCGACATGGTCCAGAACCATCTGCTGCAGCTGCTGACCATGCTGGCGATGGACCCGCCGGCCAATCTCGACGCCGACGCCATCCGCGACGAGAAGGTCAAGGTGCTCAAGGCGCTCAAGCCGCTGGAGGGCGAGGCGCTCAACCGCCACGTCGTGCGCGGCCAGTACGTCGCCGGCTCCATCGATGGCGAGAACGTGCCGGGCTATCTCGAAGAGGACGAGGCCAACACCTCCAGCACCACCGAGACGTTCGTCGCCATGCGCCTCGAGGTGGCCAACTGGCGCTGGGCCGGCGTGCCGTTCTATCTGCGCACCGGCAAGCGGCTGCCGGAGAAGCTCTCGCAGATCGTCATTCACTTCCGCCAGCAGCCGCACTACATCTTCGACCCGGATCAGCGCAACCTGGCCGCCAACAAGCTGGTGATCCGGCTGCAGCCCGAGGAGGGTATCGCGCTGCAGGTGCTGACCAAGGACGGCGGGCTCGACAAGGGCATGCGCCTGCGCCCCGGTCCGCTGCATCTCGACTTCAACCACGCCTTTCCCAAGGCCCGGATTCCCGACGCCTACGAGCGGCTGCTGCTCGAGGTGATGAAGGGGCAGCAGTATCTCTTCGTGCGCCGCGACGAGGTCGAATACGCCTGGAAATGGGTCGACCAGCTGATCGAGGGCTGGGAGCAGCGCGATATTCCGCCGCGTCGTTACCCCGCCGGCTCCTGGGGGCCGGTGGCGTCGATCGCCATGATCACTCAGGACGGCCGCTCCTGGTACGAAGACTACTGAACCCACCGAATGGCGCTCGCAAGCGACGAGCGCCACGCTGACAAGGAGACTTGGATGACCGCTCAACTGCCCGCGTCGCAGACCGATCGTGTCGACGCCATCTGCCGCTCGACGGCGATCATTCCCGTGCTGGTGATCGAGCGCCTCGATCACGCCGTGCCGCTGGCGAAGGCGCTCGTCGAGGGCGGCTTGAACGTGCTCGAGGTGACGCTGCGCACGGAGGCTGCCGTGGAGGCGATCCGGCGCATCCGAGAAGCGCTGCCGCAAGTCACACTGGGGGCGGGCACCGTGCTCAGCGTCGAGCAGTACCGCGCGTGCGAGGCGCTCGGCGTCGATTTCGTCGTCACACCCGGCACGACCCCGACGCTGTTCGAGTACGGCGCCAGGAGCGACGTGCCGCTGCTGCCGGGCGTGGCGACGGTGTCCGAAGTCGTCACCGGCTGGGAGCACGGCTATCGCCGCTTCAAGTTCTTCCCCGCCGAGGCCAACGGCGGCGCCAAGGCGCTCAAGTCCTTCGCCGGTCCGCTGCCCGAGGCGCAGTTCTGCCCCACCGGTGGCGTTACCGTGGACAACGCCGAGGACTATCTGGCGCTGCCCAACGTCATGTGCGTCGGCGGCTCGTGGATGGTGGCGAAGTCGCTCATCGACGCCGAAGACTGGGAGGGCATTACGCGGGTGACTCGGGAAGCGACCCAGCGCTACCCGCGCTGAAGGTGGCATCCGAACCGGCACCTGACATCGGTCGATATCGTGCGAGCGGCTCGATCCGCCATAAACCTTTCGATCCGCCGACAACCTTGCTATCCGCCGTGAGCCGTTCCAACGCCGTGGCGGGTTCGACCGCGGGGTATCGACTCGACGCGAGCCCGATGGAAGCCCTCTAACCCAAGCGCCCCCGAGNNCTCGGGGGCGCTTGGCTATCGGCGCTTGGCTATCGGCGCTTGGCTATCGGCGCTTGGATCACGGCGCCTAGGCAGCGACGCTCAGTCCTCGTAATCCTCGATGCGTGCCAGCAGTCGCCGACCGCGCGGTGAGCGGCGCGTGCGGCGCATGCCGGCGGAGGCGATCTTCCAGCCGACGATGCGAGCCATGCCGACCGCCATACCGGAAGCGGCACCCCAGATCAGTGCCTGGCGCCACTCGACGTCCTCGGCGTCCGGATTGACCGGCGGCTCGAACACGCCATGACGAAAAGTCTGCTTGATGCTCTGACGTGCCATCACGCCGCTGATGACGGCCGTACCCGTGCCGACGATGGTCCAGAGTGTCTGAGGTCTCACGATAGCGCTCCCTGCGTCATTGGAAGAAGTCCTAAGCTAGTCTGGTCGATACGCGAAGATCTCACCAGTCGCGTACGGGGAAGGCAGGCGGCCGGACGCGACATCCGAGCCTTCACCCCCGCTCCAACGCGGTCGCGACACCTTGACCGCCGCCGATGCACAGCGTGGCCAGCCCGCGCTTGGCGTCGCGACGCTGCATTTCGTGAAGCAGCGTCACGAGAACTCGCGCCCCGGAGGCGCCGATGGGGTGACCGAGCGCGATGGCGCCGCCGTTGACGTTGACCCGATCCATCGGCCAGCCGAGATCCGCGGCGACGGCGAGAGACTGAGCGGCGAAGGCTTCGTTGGCCTCGATCAGATCGAGCTCATTCAGCGACCAGCCGGCGCGCTTGAGGCAGCGTCGAGTGGCGGGGACCGGGCCGATGCCCATGATCGCCGGGTCGACGGCGGCATTGGCATAGCCGCGAATCGTCGCCATTACCGGCAGGCCGAGCTTGGCGGCGCGCTCGGCGCTCATCACCAGCAGGGCGGCGGCACCGTCGTTGAGGGCGGAGGCGTTGCCGGCGGTGACGGAGCCAGTCTTGGCGAAAGCGGGTTTGAGCTTGGAAAGCGTCTCCGCCGTCACGCCGTCGCGGGGCTGCTCGTCGCGCTCGAAGAGGAGCGGCTCGCCGCGGCGCTGGGGCACGCTCACCGGGGTGATCTCGGCGTCGAACCGGCCTGAATCCCTGGCCGTCGCCGCGCGGCGCTGGCTCTCGGCGGCGTAGGCGTCCTGCGCCTCGCGGGTAATGGCGTACTTCTCGGCGAGAGTCTCCGCGGTCACGCCCATGTGGTAGTCGTTGAAGGCATCCCACAGACCGTCGTTGACCATGCTGTCGATCAGCTCGGCGTTACCCATGCGCAGGCCGGTGCGCGCCTTGGGCAGCACGTAGGGCGCAAGGCTCATGCTTTCCATCCCGCCGGCGACGATGGTCTCCGCGTCACCGCAGCGAATCGCCTGTACCGCGAGGTGCACGGCCTTCATCCCCGACCCGCAGACCTTGTCGACCGTCATGGCGGGGATGTCCTCGGCAAGACCGGCTTCGATCGCGGCCTGCCGCGCGGTGTTCTGGCCGAGGCCCGCACGCAGTACGTGGCCCATGATCACTTCGTCGACGCCGGCGGAGTCGACGCTGTCGAAGAGCCGGCGGATCGCCGTGGCGCCGAGGGTGACGGCAGGCACGCTCGAGAGCCCGCCCTGGAAGGTGCCGATCGGCGTACGAGTGGCGGCGACGATGACGACATCACGCATCGAGAAGACTCCTGTCCATGGTGAAGATTCGTGTCAGCAAGAGGCGAGCGTGCCGGTCGGCGCGCTCGCGCGAGGTTGGGGGCGACGACCCACGGGTCAGCCGGAAACCGTCTGGCGGGCGTCGATCAGTTCGCAGCCGGTCGCCTCGCGTATCTCGTCGAGGCCAACCCCCGGGGCGAGCTCGACGAGTGCAAGGCCCGCGTCGGTGACGTCCATCACGCCGAGATCGGTGATGATGCGATTCACCACGCCGACGCCGGTCAGCGGCAGACTGCACGCTTCCAGGATCTTTTGCTCGCCCTTGGCGGTGTGGCTCATCAGCACGACGACGCGCTGCACGCCGGCGACCAGATCCATGGCGCCGCCCATGCCCTTGACCATCTTGCCCGGGATCATCCAGTTGGCGAGATCGCCGCTGCGGGAGACCTGCATGGCACCGAGGATCGCCAGGTTGATATGACCGCCGCGAATCATCGCGAACGATTCGGCGTTGTCGAAGAAGCTCGAGCCGGGCAGGGCGGTAACGGTCTGCTTGCCGGCGTTGATCAGGTCCGGGTCGACCGTCTTCTCGGTGGGGAAGGGGCCGATACCCAGCAAGCCGTTCTCCGACTGCAGCCAGACGTCCATCCCCTCGGGGATGTAGTTGGCGACCAGCGTGGGCTGGCCGATGCCGAGATTGACGTAGAAGCCGTCCTCGAGCTCGGCGGCCGCGCGCTCGGCCATCTGTTCCTTGTTCCAGGCCATTTCAGGTCGTCTCCCGTAGCGTGCGCTTCTCGATGCGTTTCTCCGGCGTGGGGTTGTGCACCAAGCGGTGCACGAAGATGCCCGGCAGGTGGACATCGTCCGGGTCGATGTCGCCGGTCTCGACGATCTCCTCGACCTCCACCACACAGACCCGCCCGGCCATCGCGGCCAGTGGGTTGAAGTTGCGCGCGGTCTTGTTGAAACGCAGGTTGCCGGCGCGGTCGGCGGTCTGCGCCTTGATCAGCGCCACGTCGACCTTGAGGCCACGCTCCATCACGTAGTGCTCGCCGTCGAACTCGCGAACCTCCTTGCCCTCGGCGATCCGGGTGCCGTAGCCGGTTCGGGTGAAGAACGCCGCGATACCGGCGCCCCCGGCGCGAAGGCGCTCGGCGAGCGTGCCCTGCGGGCAGAATTCGAGCTCGAGTTCGCCGGAGAGGTACTGCTGCTCGAACGTCTTGTTCTCGCCGACGTAGGAGGAGAGCATCTTGCGAATCTGACGCGATTCGAGCAGCAGACCCAGGCCGAAGCCGTCGACCCCGGCGTTGTTGCTGGCCACGGTGAGGTCCGTCCTGCCGGTGTCGCGAAGCGCGACGATCAGCGCCTCGGGAATGCCGCAGAGGCCGAAACCGCCTACGGCCAGTGTGGCGCCGTCTTCGATCAGCCCGTCCAGCGCTTCGGCGGCGCTGCCGTAGAGTTTGTTCATCGATTCATCCTGAAAGCGGGGGCGCGATGCCCGAGCCAGGCCGGGCGCGCGTCCGTAGATCAGGGAAACTGACACATCCCCGATGTCCCTTGAGTTCAAGGAACGACACTAGCACTGGCGGTGGGGCGCGACGCCGAGCATTCGACGAAAGTCGAGGTCATCTGGCGGGTACGAGACGCCTCGATCTCACCCGGGGTCGACGAATCATCCAGGGAAGGCGAAGCGGTCAGGCGAACGGCGGAGAGGGAAAACGAAGGTCAGGCCGGACGGTCTGCGCAAGGGGTGGCCGAGCGAACGAGACCATGAAGCGGGGAGCCGTCCACCGCAAGTTTATCCAGCGAGAGGCACCGAGAGCGGAAGAGGTAAAGCCGCGGCGCCGACACTATCGGCGCCGCGGTGTCATCTTGGCAGCTGATCGAGGTCCGCCGACCCCGGCAAGGAGACGAAGGAGCCGGCGCGCGTGGCGGCAAAGGCGCCGCAGCGACAGGCGAACTCGAGCGCCTCGGAGAGCGCCTGTTCGTCGGCGAGCCAATCGCCGAACGTCTCGCAGGTCACGTCCGCCCGCGAGAGCGATGCCAGCAGGCCGCCGATGAACGCATCCCCCGCCGCGGTGGTGTCGACGGCCTGAACGCTCGGCGGCGTCATCTGCAGGCGCCGCTCGGCGAGATGGGCGACGACGGGATTGGGGCCGTCGGTCACCACGACCAGTCGGGCGCGATTGGCGAGCTGGGCGTTGATCCAGCTCTCCGCGCTCTCTTGCCCGCGTAGCGCATCCAACTCCTCGGCGGAGAGCTTGATCAGATGCGCCCGTTCCAGCAGCCGGCCGACCATGGCCGTATCGACCGTGGCGTTGGGCCAGAGCGCCGGGCGCAGATTGACGTCGACGCTGATCAAGCACCCGCCGCGTCGCGCAATGCTCGCCAGATCCAGCGTAGTCGTTGCGATCGCCTCGTCGGTCAGGCTGTTGCTGCACAGATGGACCAGCGCCGGTTCGGTGAAGATGCCGGGCGGCAGGTGTTCGCGGCGATAGAGCAGATCCGCCGCCGGCGGACGATAGAAGTCGAAGCGCCGCTCGCCGTCGGCATCGCGGGAGACGAACGCCAGCGCCGTACGCGCCTCGGCGGTGCGCGTCACGTGCTGGGTATCCACCCCGTGCGCCCTGAGTTCGTCGACCAGGAAGTCGCCGAAGCGATCCTCGCCGATCATGCCCAGAAAGCAGCTCGACAGCCCCTGGCGGGCGCAGGCGACAGCAGCGTTGGCCGGCGCGCCGCCGGCATAGGGTGTGAAGCTCTCCGGGCCGGCGGCGTTGCCGAGGCGACTGGAGAGCATGTCGACGAGGGCTTCACCGAAGGCAATGACGGGGGTCATGGTGCTGTTGTCTCCCTGCTCCATCGAATGACGAGATCGCGTGCCGGTGCCATGTCGGCGGTCCGGCGGTCCGGCGGTCCTCAGGGCACGCGGTGGCTGCGCGCCTCTTCGAGCAGCGCGAACCAGGTCGCACGGTCGATATCGAGATTACCGCTGCACAGCAGATGATCAATGCGCTTTTCGTTGAGCGTGCCGATCACGGGGACGGGGCTACCGGGAAGCCGGCGCAGCCAGGCCAGCGCCAATCCGGCAGTCGTCGACTCGAGCTGTTCGGCGAGCCGGGAAAGCGCCGTTCCGAGCACGTCTTCGAATACCGAACCGCCGCCGAGGGGCGACCAGGCCAGAGGCGCCATGCCATCGGCGAGGATGGCATCGTAAAAGCCGTCGAAGAGTGCCTCCGGCCGAGCGAGCGAGAGTTCGAGCTGGTGGGCGCTGAGCCGATGCGTCATCGCCGCCTGCAGCCGTCGCCACTGTTCTGGCAGGAAGTTGGAGACGCCGACCGCGCCGACCTTGCCGGCGTCGATGGCGTCGTCCAGCGCCCGTGCCGTGTCCTCGGCGTCCATCAGCGGGTCCGGCCGATGCAGCAGGAAGTGTTCGAGACGCTCGACGCCCAGACGGCTGAGAGAGCGGTCGATGACGTCGGTCAGGTAGCGCGCCGAACTGTCGTAGTGCTTGACGCCGAAGGGCGAGGTATCGCGCCCCGGCAGCACGATGTTGCCCTTGGTCACGACGCGAACTCGGGACTTGAGGGCGGGGCGGCGTGCCAGTGCCGCACCGAAGCGCTCCTCGCCGAGGTGGTTGGCGTAGCTGTCGGCGTGATCGAACCAGTGAAGGCCCTGATCGACCCGCGCCTCGAGCCAGTCGGCGAAGCGCTCCGGGTCGTCGAAATCCGGGCGCTCGTGGAGGCGCATCATGCCGAGAATGACCGGGGAGTCGAAAATCAGATCGTCGCTCACGGCTGGGCGACCTCCTTGATGATCGTGGTGGCCAGCAGGTGCTGACCGTCCGGTACCAGCCACACCGGATCGACCCGGGTGCAGGCCGCTTCGACGCAGAGAAAGCGCTGACCGGCCTCGGCGGGCGTGTCGCCGGGCAGTTCGCTGCCGGGATGCCAGACCACGGTGGAGTCGCTGCCCTGCTTGGTGATCTGCAGGCGGCGCTCGCCGTCGTCGAGGACCACCGGCCGGTTGGACTGGTAGATGCGATCGAGCGCGCCGCGCACACCGAGTTCACCCTGCTGCTCTTTCTCGGCGAAGCGTTCGAGCTTGTCGAGATAGCGCGCGCCGGCCAGTCCCTCGACGCGGCAGCGATGGGTCTCGGCAACGTCGAAGTAGGTGTGCAGCGCGCCGGTCAGCTTGACCGGGGTGCTACCGGTATGACGCGTGAAGAGTTCGACGCTGAGCTGGCGCTCGTTGGCGTGAATCACGGCGTTGGGGGTGAGCTCATCGTGGAGCGATTCGATCGGCGAGAGATGAACCTCGACGCCGTGACCCGAGACGTCCGGGTCGACCGCCTCGACGCGCCATTCGGCGGTGCGCGCCGGGCCGTGCATCGGCCCCTTGCCGTCCGGCGACTCGTCGGCGAACCACGGCCAGCACAGGGGAATGCCGCCGCGAATCGCGCCGGGCAGTGCCTGCGGCGTCGGCGTCACCCAGAGCCAGCCGCGGGCGTCGCCGGCCGGGCGATAGTGCAGGACCTGCGCGCCCTGCAGCGAGATCGCGAGTTCTCCCCAATCGGCGTTGATCAGGAGAACGCGACGGTTCTCCCATTCGGCCTCCCGCTGACCGTCGGTCGCTGCGATCAGCGTCTCGAGCGTATCGGGAATCATGTGACTTCCTCGTTGTGCAATGCTTCCGCCGCGCCCAGCAGGCCGGTCCACGGCGCCGTGACTACCCAGGTGGGAATGCCGGCATTGTAGGCGCTCAGGCGGCCCTTGTCGGCGAAGGCGCGGCGAAAGTCACTGCGCGGCAGCCAATCGAGCAGGCGTGGGACGATACCGCCGCAAAGGTACACGCCGCCGAGCGCGCCGAGGGTGAGTGCCGCGTCGCCGCAGGCATCGCCGAGGATCTTGAGAAAACGCAGCAGCGCTTCGCGGGCCAGGGTGTCGCCGGCACGGGCGGCACCGGTCACTTCGGCAGGCGTGTTGTAGTGCGGCGTGGTACCGGCGAGCGAGGCGTGGGCGAGGTAGAGATCCAGCAGCCCCTGGCCGCAGAGCAAGCGTTCGAGGGAGACGCGACCGTAGCGTGCAGTGAAGTAGTCCAGCAGCTCGCGCTCGCGGACGTCGGTGGGGGCGAACGTGGCGTGGCCGCCCTCGGTGGAGAGCGGGATCCAGTGGCGCTGGCTGGGGACCAGTCCCGCCATGCCGAGCCCGGTGCCCGGGCCGATCACCAGCCGCGGCCGTCGCGGCTCGGCCTCGCCTTCGCCGACCGCGATCAACTCGTCGGCATTGACGTGGGGAATGCCCAGCGCCTGGGCGGTGAAGTCGTTGATCACCTTGAAGGTGGCGAGCCCCAGCGTCTCGGCGACGGCCTGTTTGGAGAACGCCCAGGCGTTGTTGGTCATCTTCACCCAGTCCTCGTGGACCGGGCAGGCGAAAGCGAGACACGCTTCCCTCGGCATCGGGGCTCCGACCTGGCGCAGGTAGTCCTGGATCGCCTCGGCGAGCCCCATGTAACGCGCGCAGGGCAGGGTCTCGATCGAGTGAAGATCGAAGCCGCCGGGCTCCACCAGGGCGAAGCGGGCGTTGGTGCCGCCGATATCGCCGACCAGGGCGGGGGTCGTCATGTTTACTCTCCGTGCAGATCGGCGGCGTCGAAACCGCCGAAAGTCGCCGCGCCCTCTTCGGCACCGCCGACTTGCTGACGAAATCCGGCGAAGAGTTCGCGCCCCATGCCGTGATGATAGTGATTCAGATCGCTGGTCGCAGGCGCGCGCGCCGCCCAGGTAGCGGCATCCACTCGCGCTTCGAGGACGCCGCTGTCCGGGTCGAGCCGAACGATGTCGCCGTCTCTAAGGTAGGCGATCGGGCCGGCGTCGACGGCTTCCGGCGTGATATGGATCGCCGCCGGTACCTTGCCCGAGGCGCCGGACATGCGCCCGTCGGTGACCAGGGCGACCTTGTGGCCGCGATCCTGCAGGACGCCGAGGAAAGGCGTCAACTGGTGAAGCTCGGGCATGCCGTTGGCCCGCGGACCCTGAAAGCGGACCACCACGATGACGTCGCGGTCGAGTTCACCGCTCTCGAAGGCGGCACGAACCTGGCTCTGATCGTCGAAGATGCGCACAGGGGCTTCGACGAGGCGCATCTCGGGCTTCACCGCGGAGACCTTGATCACGCCGCGGCCGAGGTTGCCGTCGAGCACGGCCAGGCCGCCGGTGGGCGAGAAGGGTCGCGAGGCGGGACGCAGTACGTCTTCGTCGAGACTCTGCTGCGTCCCCTCGCGCCAGACGAGGCGGCCGTCCTCGAGGAAGGGTTCCTGGGTGTAGGCGGTCATGTCGGTGCCGAAAGCGGTCTCGACGTCGGCGTGCATGAGGCCCGCGCCGAGCAGCTCGCGCACCAGAAAGCTCACGCCACCGGCGGCGTGGAAGTGGTTCACGTCGGCCTGGCCGTTGGGGTAGATCCGGGTCAGGCTCGGGATGACGGCGGAGAGCTCGTCGAAATCGTCCCAGTTGAGCGTCACGCCCACCGAGGCGGCCATCGCCACCAGGTGCAGCGTATGGTTGGTCGAGCCGCCGGAGGCGAGCAGCCCGATCAGCGCGTTGACGATCGCCTTGGCGGTGATCTGGCGGTAGAACGGGCGGTAGCTGCCACCCTGGTCGCTGTTGCGGATCACCTGCTCGGTGGCGTAGCGGGTGATAGCGTCGCGCAGCGGCGTCCCCGGATTGACGAAGGAGGTACCCGGCAGGTGCAGACCCATCATCTCCATCATCAGCTGGTTCGAGTTGGCGGTGCCGTAGAAAGTGCAGGTGCCGGGGCTGTGGTAGGACTCCGACTCCGCTTCCAGCAGTGCGTCGCGGCCGACCTTGCCCTCGGCGTAGAGCTGGCGGATGCGCGACTTCTCGCTGTTGGGCAGGCCACTCGGCATCGGCCCGGCGGGAACGAAGAGCGCTGGCAGATGGCCGAAGCGAGCGGCCCCGATGAATAGCCCCGGCACGATCTTGTCGCAGACCCCGAGATAGAGCGCGCTGTCGAACATGTTGTGGGAGAGCGCCACCGCCGTGGACATGGCGATCACATCGCGCGAGAAGAGCGAAAGCTCCATGCCCGGCTGACCTTGGGTCACCCCGTCGCACATGGCGGGCACGCCGCCGGCGAACTGTGCGGTACTGCCCATGCTCCGCGCCGCTTCACGAATCGCCTCCGGAAAGTGCTCGAAGGGCTGATGAGCCGACAGCATGTCGTTATAGGAGGAGACGATGCCGATGTTGGTGGCATTCATCAGCTTCAAGCTGTTTTTGTCGGCAGGGCTGCAGGCGGCGAAGCCGTGGGCGAGGTTACCGCAGGAGAGTTCGCCGCGATGGACGCCTCGGCGATGCTGCTGCTCCATACGCGATTCGTAGAGTCGGCGGCGATCGGTGGAGCGCGCCTCGATGCGTTTCGTCACGCGGTCGACGGTAGGGTGAAGTGCCATGGTCTGCCTCATCGAATGGTCAGGTTATGTTTGTAAACTTACCAAATAATAAGACCTTCAATACCCGTGTAGGCGGGCTATTTTGGTTTTATACGTAATATTCTTTCTTTACAGGATGTTCTAGACTGTCATCAGGTTCGCGGCCGCTGACGTCATTGTCGTCGTGTCGTCGCGGCATCGAAACGTGCAATCAGGTCACCGAAGGAGAGTTTCATGACTCTGCGTGTCGCCATCAACGGATTCGGTCGTATCGGCCGCAACGTCCTCCGCGCCCTTTACGAGAACGGCTATCGGGACCGCCTGGAGATCGTTGCCATCAACGATCTCGGCGATCCGGCCCTCAACGCGCATCTGCTGCGCCACGATACCGTTCACGGTCGTTTCGCCTTCGATGTCGAGCACGACGAAAGCACGTTGAGCGTAGACGGTGACAGTATTCGTATCCTCTCCGAGCGGGATCCGGCGGCACTGCCATGGCAGTCGCTGAACGTCGATCTGGTGATGGAGTGCACAGGACTCTTCACCAAGCGGGAAGCGGCGGCCAAGCATATCGAAGCGGGCGCCGGCCGCGTGCTGATCTCCGCGCCGAGCCCGGACGCCGACGCGACCATCGTGTTCGGGGTGAACGAAGGTACGCTCAAGCCCGAGCACAAGGTGGTTTCCAATGCCTCCTGCACCACCAACTGCCTGGCCCCGGTGGCCCAGGCGCTGCAGAACAGCGTGGGCATCGAGAACGGCTTGATGACCACCGTCCACGCCTACACCAACGATCAGAATCTCTCGGACGTCTATCACAAGGACCCGTATCGGGCGCGCAGCGCGACGCACTCGATGATCCCGACCAAGACTGGCGCTGCGGCGGCGGTGGGGCTGGTCCTGCCGGAGCTGGACGGCAAGCTCGATGGCCTGGCGGTGCGGGTGCCGGTGATCAACGTCTCGCTGGTGGATCTCACCTTTACCGCGAGCCGCGATACCAGCAAGGAAGAGATCAATCGTATCGTCGAGAAAGCCGCCGAGGCGTCGCCGGTACTGGCGGTCAACGCCGAGCCGCTGGTGTCGATCGACTTCAACCACGACGCCAACTCGTCGACGTTCGATGCCAACCACACCCGGGTCAACGGCCGCCTGGTCAAGGTCATGGCGTGGTACGACAACGAGTGGGGCTTCTCCAACCGCATGCTCGACACGGCGCTTGCGATGCAGGCCGCCGTGTGAAGTTGCCTCGGCCTGCATGAGGCAGGCTCGTGCCGGAATCGAAAGGCGACGCCCACTGGGCGTCGCCTTTTTTCATGCCTACGAGTTCATGCTGACGAGGCGGAATTCGAGCAGACATTGGCGTTCCCAGTGCCGATCCGGTCGAAATTCGATCGCAGCGTTCAATTACCACCCCTATCTGCCGATAGAGTGACAGTTGGCAGGAAAAACGCCGCGTCTGAGGGCTAAGGGCTTGGTTTAGCGGGTTCTACACTCTAAGGTGTAGGCCATCCGACTATCCATCCATTACATCGAGGTTGACGCCGTCATGGAACAGACGCGCATCAACGCCCATCGCTTGATTGGCGAGTCAGTTCGTGAGCCCGGCCAGGAACGCTGCGGCAAAATCGTCGGCGTAGACCAGTCGCGCGCCACGCCGGTAGTGTTCGTCATATGGCAGGGGCAAGAGGGAATTCATCGCGTGGAGCTCACCGTCGACGAGCTTCGTCAACTGGCGCATGCTTGCGAGCACCGTGAGCCGGCTTCCCGCACGACCGACGACAGCGAAAGCGACGTGTCGGCGGTCGCCGAACCTGCCGATTTTCGCCGCCGCGTCGGCTCACGCTGACGCGAAATTCGTCGTCCTGTCGCCTAGAGCGCGGGTGGAAGAGAGCGCAACATGCCATCACCGCAGGCGCCGGGCGGCGACACCGAGGGGCTGGACGAGCGGACTCGAGACTGGTTCGGCACCCTTCCCGTGACGCTCTACGTGACTGGCCCCTCCTGGTGGCTGGGTGACGCTCACTTCGTGTCCGAATCGATCATGGAATTGAGCGGTCGGCCGGCCGCCGACTACCTGTCGAACCCCGAGCTCTGGCTCACGTCGATGGTGGAAGCCGAGCGCATTGACGTACTCGAACGTCTGCAGACCGCCCTGAACGATGGCGAATCTCGACTCACGCTCGACTACGCCGTCACGACGCGCGACGGGACGCTCTGTCGAATCGAGGATACGCTGAACATTCAGCGGGATGCCCGCGGCGAGATCACGTCGCTCTCCGGCGTGCTTCAGCGTTCCGAGCACGTCGAAGTCGATACCGTCTTCGCCAACGGGCTCGTCCATCACGCGGGGGACCTGCTTCTCGAGCTGGGGGAAGAGCTCGAATGTCTCAACGCCGGGGGCGATGTCGAGAACCTGCTGGGTATGACCGCCGCGCGGCTGCGCAACGAGTCGCTGCTGACCCTCATGGCGTCGGAGGACGCGCCCAAGACGCAGCGTTCACTGGAAGAGTGCGCCCGAGAGGGGAGAGGGGCACTGCTCGAGCTGCGACTGCAGCATGTCAGAAGTGGCTACCGTTGGTTCGAGGTACAGTTTTCGCTACGCCAGCGCGTCGATGGAGGCTTCTACGCCATTGCCAGAGACATTACCGAGCGTCGCCGACAGTCACTGCAGTGGGATGCCTATACGGCGACCGACGAGCTCACTTCGGCGCTCAATCGCACGGCGTTTCTGGGGCTTCTGCGCCAGGTTTGCGCCGCCGCGGACCCCACCTCTCGATTGACGCTCATCGTGCTCGATATCGATCACCTGGCTGCGATAAACACCGAATGGGGCCGCTACGGCGGTGATCTGGTGCTCAGCTGCATCGGTGAGATCTGTCAGGCGACGCTGCGCGAACGTTTCAGTTTCGGGCGCCTCGGGGACGACGATTTCGCTCTGCTGCTCAGCGGCAAGACGCTGCAGGAGAGCGCCGCGATCGCCGAGCGCCTGCGCTCGCGGCTCTCGTCGACCCGGGTCGAGTTTCATGGTCACTGGCTGGCGTTCTCGGTTAGTCTTGGGGTCGCCGAACACCACGTTGGCGAGCCCGCCGAGACGTTTCTCGAGCGCGCCAGCCAGGGGCTGGAGCAGGCAAGATCGCTGGGCCGCGACCGGGTCCAGCAGGCCGTTTAACGGCTTTCGATATCGATGACCATCGACCGAGGCCCCGGGCCGTTGCCAGTCGATCGATGGTGCAGAAGCATCAAGCGTCGCACCGCGTCAGCGAGTGACGAGCCACAAGGAGAACGATAATGAGACGACTGCTAGTGGTCGCGCTGTTCAGTCTGATCGCCACCGCTGCGTGGGCTGACGAGGTCGAGGGCCCGCACGTGCAAGGGGAGACGTTCGAGTACAGTACTGGCGGCAATACCTACGAGGGCTACCTCGCGTATAACGCCGCCGACGAGGAACCCCGCCCCGGCGTGCTGCTGGTGCACGAATGGTGGGGACTGAACGACACCATCAAGCATCGGGCAGAGCAGCTCGCCGCGCTCGGATTCGTGGCGCTGGCGGTGGACATGTACGGCGACGGCAAGGTCGCGCAGCATCCCGACGAGGCCAAGGCATTTTCGAGCCAGGTCATGCAGGACTGGCCGGCGGCGCGCTCGCGCCTGGATGCGGCGATAGCGGCTCTTCGCCAGCATCCGGCGGTTCGCGAGGACAGTATCGCCGCCTTGGGCTACTGCTTCGGTGGCGGGGTGGTGATGAACATGGCGCTCGCCGGCATGCCGATCGAGGCCGCGATCAGCTTCCACGGCAGCCCCACGCAGGCGGTGAGCCAGCCCCAACCCTTCGATGGCATCGTACGCATTTACAATGGCGAGCAGGATTCGCTGGTCGACCCGGCAGCGCTCGACAGCATGGCCGCCACGCTCGAAGAGGATGGCGCCGACGTGCGCGTCGTGCAGTATCCCGGCGCCATGCATGCTTTCACCAACCCTGACGCCGACCGTCTCGCGGCCGAGTACGATCTGCCGCTGGCCTACGATGCTGCGGCGGATGCCGCTTCCTGGCAGGCGGCGCTGCTGGCGCTCGATCGCGCGCTGAACCAGTAGCCGTCGAGTGACGCGTCCGGCACGAGTCGGAGTAGAATCGAAAAGGCCACGAACCCAGTGTTCGTGGCCTTTTTTAGTGACGCTTGACGCGTCTCTTGGCAGCAGCGCGCGCCGTCGACGGTTGCGCTATTCGTTGGGCCGGCTGAGGGCGAGCACGCGTTTGGCCAGCGAAATCATCTCCGGGTCACCGGTATGCTTGTCCGGAATGTCCGACAGTTTGACCACCGGCAGCCAGTGCTGACCTTCGGGGCGTGCTTCGACCATCTTGATCACCATGTTCATTGGCTCGACGCCGACGTCGTTGGTGAAATTGGTGCCGATGCCGAACGCCATGCCGATGCGATCCTGACAGAATGCCTGGATGCGCTCGACCTTCTCCGGCGTCAGGGCGTCGGAAAAGATGATCGTCTTGCTGCGCGGATCGACACCCAGGCGCTCGTAGTGAGCGATGGTCGACGCCGCGAAGTCGATCGGGTCGGCGCTGTCATGACGCACGCCGTCGAAGAGCTTGGCGAATTTCTTGTCGAAACTCTCGAAGAAGGCGTGAGAGGTGAACGTGTCGGTCAGCGCGATGCCCAGATCGCCACGGTAGACGTCGACCCAGTGCTCCAGCGCGAGGCTGTTGGCCATCTTGAAGCCGAAGCGCGCCCCGTGAAACATGAACCACTCGTGGGCGTGAGTGCCGATCGGCTTGACGTCGTGACGCATCGCCAGCAGCACGTTGCTCGAGCCGGTGAAGCTTTCGCCGCCGTAGCGCTTGAGCGCGCCGACCACCCGGTCGTGAACGTCGAAGGCGAAGCGCCGCCGGGTACCGAATTCGGCGATTTTCAGACCCAGGCCGCGGTAGTGCTCTATCTTGTCCCGGGTGCGCTGCTCGATCAGCTCGTCGTCGTCACGGGGAACGTCGCGCAAGCGATACCAGAGCTCGCTGATCAGCGCCATCAGGGGCACTTCCCATAGAATGGTGCGATACCAGAGCCCCTCCATGGTGACCGAAAGCTCGCTACCGCGCTGTTCGATGATGACTTCGGCGGGGTCGTAGCGAAAACCGGCGAGAAAATCGAGATAGGTCGGGTCGAGGTAAGGGCAGGTCTTTTCGAGATAGTGCTTCTCGGCTCCGGTCAGGCGCAGCTCGGCCATCGCGTCGACCTCGCGGCGCAAGGCATCGCCAAACCCGTCGGGAAAGGCATGATCGCCGCGGTTGATGAAGGCATATCGCGCCTGCGCGTAGGGGAAGCGCTTGATCACGGCGTTTTGCATCGTGATCTTGTAGAAATCGTTGTCGAGAAGCGAAGTCAGCATGAAGTCTCATCGTGGCAGGGCGGCACCGGCATCGAGCGCCCATCGGGGCGGGTACCGGCACGTTCTAGAAAAAGGCCGTGATGGCGAACATTGTCGCGACGAACCCGCCAAACAGCAAAAGGCCGGCCAGCGACAGCAGAATCAGTAGGTAGCCGAGGATCAGTCCCGCCAGAGCCCAGCTGTCGCCGGATTCGTGGCGCTGGCGGATCTGACGCCTGGCCAGATGGCCGCACACTACCCCGCCCAGCGCCGCCGGAGGCACCAGCGTGCCGAGCACGCTCAACGCGAAGGCGGCCAGTGCCATCCAGTTGAGTGGACCTGGCGTCGAAGGCATGGGTGGGCGCACGGTCTGGGGCATGCAGGCTCCCTCTGGCCGGTGACTTTGGGGGGAGTATCGCACGCTTGCTGCGCGGGCTCGACGTTTTCACCCTATGCCGTGTGGCACCGGGTACCAGCGCCGTTCGCGGCGGCCGTGCGAATTCGAACGAGCGAGGGAGAAGCATCATGACACTGCGGGTCGAGAACATCGGCAGCCTCGAGGCGCTGGATGCGGCGAGCTGGAACGCCGCCGCCGGGGAGATCTACCCCTTCTTGCGCCATGAGTTTCTCGCGACGCTCGAAGCGACCGGTTGCGCCAGCGTCGAGACCGGTTGGCAGCCCGATCATCTGGTGGTCTATCGCGGGGATGCGGTCGTCGCGGTGCTGCCGCGCTACGCCAAGTTCCACTCTCGCGGCGAGTACGTCTTCGACTGGGCCTGGGCGGACGCCTGGGAGCGCGCCGGCGGCGACTACTATCCCAAGTCGCTCTGCGCGATTCCCTTCACGCCTGCAGCCGGCCCCCGTCTGGGCGTGCGACCCGATGAGTCTCGCCGCGAGGTGATGGCCGCGCTGGCACCGTATCTCGTCGGCACCGGCATGGTGAGCTGGCACCTGCTGTTTGCGGAATCCGACGAAGTCGCCGACTGGCGCGAAACGTTCGAGGCGCCGCTGATGGAGCGCCATGCGGTGCAGTTCGCCTGGCGCGACGACGGCTTCGGCGACTTCGAGGGGTTTCTCGGCCGCATGAGTTCGCGCAAGCGCAAGGAGATCCGCCGCGAGCGGCGCAAGGTCGAAGAGCAGGGTTTCACCTTTGCCCGACTGACCGGCGAGGCGATCGACGACGACGCGCTGGCGCACTTTTTCCGCTGCTACTGCATGACCTATCTCGAGCGGGGCCAGCGGCCCTACCTGACGCTCGAGTTCTTCACTCGGCTGCGCGACAGGCTCGCGGACTCGATGCTGCTCGTGCAGGCGATCCACCAGGGGCGTCTGGTCGCGGCGGCGCTATGTTTCGAAGGGCGCAGCGACGAGGGTCACGGACGGCTCTTCGGACGCTACTGGGGCAGCGAAGTCGAGGCGGATTTTCTACACTTCGAAACCTGCTATTACCAGGGCATCGAGCACTGTCTCGAGACCGGGCTCGACTATTTCGATCCCGGCACGCAGGGCGAGCACAAATTGACGCGTGGATTTTCGCCGACGCTGAGCCGCTCGCTCCACTATCTCGATCATCAGGGCTTTCGCGATGCGGTCGCGGATTTCTGCGCCGAGGAGCGCGCCTACGTGCAGACCTACCTGACGCAGTGCGAGCAACGGCTGCCGTTCAAGACCGGCGGCGACGCCAAACAGGTGCCGAACAAGCCAATGTCGGATGAGCCAATGTCGGATGAGCCAGTGCCGGATGAACCAGCGCCGAGACGTCCGACATCGTGATATGGGGCGGCGCACTCACGGTCAGATGACCGCGACCGAACACCAAGGAAGACAAACGCGATGAACTTTCTTCATGAAGCGGCGGTACTGCTGGGGGCGGCGATCATCGCCGTGCCGCTGTTTCAGCGCCTGGGGCTTGGCTCGATTCTCGGCTATCTCTGCATCGGGCTGCTCGCCGGGCCGTCGCTGACCGGCTTCATCTCCGAGCCGGAGTCGGTGCTGCACTTCTCCGAATTCGGCGTGGTCATGCTGCTGTTCATCATCGGTCTCGAACTCGAGCCACGGCGACTCTGGAGCATGCGCAAGCGCCTGCTGGGCCTCGGCTTGCTGCAGATGTTCGGCTGCGCGGCGCTGCTCACGCCGATCGGTCTGCTGATGGATCTGCCGCCCAGTATCGCGATCTTTCTCGGCTTGACGCTGGCCCTCTCTTCGACCGCCTTCGCGCTGCAGGTGCTCAACGAACGCCATCAGCTCGCGACGCCGCACGGACAGAGTGCGTTCGCCATGCTGCTGTTTCAGGATCTGGCGGTGATTCCGCTGCTGGCACTGCTGCCGTTTCTGGCCGGCCGTGCCGACGCCACGCCGGACGATGGCTGGCTCATCGCGCGCAGTCTCGCCACTGTCGCGGCGGCCATCGCTTTCGGGCGACTGGTCTTTCCCCGCGTACTGGCCCTGGTGGCGCGCAGCGACGTGCGCGAGATATTCACGGCAGCAGCCCTCTTTCTGGTACTCGGCATGGCGCTGGTCATGGAGTGGGCGGGACTGTCGATGGCGCTCGGCGCCTTCCTGGGCGGCGTGATGCTGGCCGACACCCCCTATCGCCACGAGCTCGAGGCGAACATCGAGCCTTTCAAAGGGCTGCTGCTGGGGCTTTTCTTCATCGCCGTGGGGATGTCGGTCAACCTGTCGCTGGTGCTCGACAACCTGCTCTGGGTGCTGGGGCTGGCGATCGCGATGACGCTGGTCAAGATGCTGGTGCTCGCGGCGATCGGCTTCATCGCAAGGCTGCCGAGAACCGAGATTCCCAGGCTTGCGACGATCATCGCCCAGGGCGGCGAGTTCGATTTCGTGCTGCTGACAGCCGCGGTCGCGGCCGGCGTCATCGACCAGCGTATCGCCAGTCTCTGTATCGCGGCGGTGACGTTGAGCATGGCGGCGACGCCGTTTCTCTATCAGTTCGGCGAGAAGCTCGGCAGCCGGCTCAAGGAGACGCGACCCTACGATACCGACTTCGGCGAGGAGACCCCGCCGGTACTGATCGCGGGACTCGGCCGCTTCGGGCAGATGGTGGGGCGGATGTTGAAGATGGAGGGTATCAATTTCACCGCCCTCGACCCCAACGTCAGCCAGGTCGAGTTCATTCGCCGCTTCGGTTCACGCATCTTCTACGCCGACGCCACGCGGCTCGATCTTCTCAGAGCCGCGGGTATCGACAAGGCGCAGCTGCTGGTCATCGCCGTCGACGACGAGCAGGCCGCGCTCACCATCGCCAACCTGGCGCGCGAGCATTTTCCGCACCTCAAGGTCTACGCCCGGGCGCGCAATCGCCATCACGCCTGGAAGCTGATGGAGCTCGGTGTCGACGGCGTGGTACGCGAAACGTTCGCTTCGAGCATGGAGATGAGCGTCGAGGTGCTCAAGGGCATGGGCTACCCCAGTTCGAACGCGATCAACGCGGTGCGCACCTTCCGCGACTTCGACAACCAGCTACTCAAGGACACCTACACCCATCGCAATGACCGCGAACAGCTCAGAGCCACCGAGAAAGCGGCCATGCAGGAGCTGAAGTCCCTGTTCCAGCAGGAGCTCAATCGACCCAAGCCGCGCGCGACGCCGGAGGGCGACGCGCTCAAGGGCGCGACCGCCAATGTCGAAGACGATGTCAGGGAGAGTGACGATGACGCCGACGATCAAACACCGTCTCGCGGCGCTAGGTAAGCCCGTCGAATCGCGAGCGCGACCGCTCTCCGGCGGGGATAGCGGCGCGGCGCTCTGGTACGTGGACGCCGCCGAGCCTTTCGTCGTCAAGCGGGATACCGCCGAGCGAATCCGCGGGGAAGCCGATGGGCTGCGAGCGTTGGAAGAGGCCTGCGATACGCTGCGAGTGCCGCGCGTACTGGCCGAGGAGGACGATCTACTGGTGATGGAAGCGCTGGATGACGACGGCCCGCGCGATCCCGTTCGTCTCGGCGAGGGTCTGAGGCGGCTGCACGCGTCGACTCGCGGTGCAACGCGCGCCCACGGCTGGCCGATCGACAATGCCTGCGGCGCGACACCCCAGCCCAACGACCCCCTGAACGATGGACGCGTCTTTCAGCGCGAGCGCCGGCTGCTGCCGCTGATCGCGGTGTGTCGCGAGCAGCAGCTACTGGATAGCGTGTTGGCGGGGCGTCTGGAAAGGATCGCCGCGGAGCTCGAGGCCTGGCTCGATGACGCGCCGCCGAGTCTGGTGCATGGCGATCTCTGGTCCGGCAACGTGATGTTCACCGCCACCGGGCCCGCCGTGATCGACCCGGCCGTCTATCGTCACTATCCGGAAGTCGATCTGGCGATGCTCACGCTCTTCGGTACGCCGGGGGAGGCGTTCTTCGAAGCCTACTGGGACGGCGCACGTCCCGCCGACTGGCCGCGACGCGAAGCGCTCTTCCAGCTCTATCCGCTGCTCAACCACCTCTTTCTCTTTGGCGGCGGCTATCGCGCGGGCGTGGCGCGCGCTGCCGAGCGTGTGCTTGGCGGTTGAGCGTGTGCTTGGCGGTTGAGCGTGTGCTCGGCGGTTGAGCGTGTGCTCGGCGGATGAAAAAAACGCGAATCAGGATGCATCCTGCACGAGGCGATCGAAGTACGTATTGATCATGCGCGGGCCGACGTCGCCGATGTCGTAGCGGTCGGGGTCTCGCAGCCAGTCGTGCATCAAGCCGCCGAACATCGCCATCAGCATGCGACAGGCAATCTCGGGTTCGATGCCGGCGGCGAGCATGCCCTGGCGTTCGGCGATACCGAAATGCTCGATCATCGTCTCGAAACACTCCTCGGAGAGCTGGTGCTGCAGGGCAAGCGTGTCGACATCGCTCGAGGCTTCGCAGCAGTGCAAGAGGATCGTGTGTACCCGGCGCGAGCGGGGGCGCTGGAGGCGCTCGAGCGCGTGCAGCGTTGCCAGTCGAAGACTGTCGAGCGGTGCCTGGGGTCGTTCGGGATCTTCGACGTCGTCGAGTAGCTGACGCAACGGCATCTTCACTCGCTCGAGCATGGCGTGAAAGAGATCGGACTTGTTCTTGAAGTGCCAGTAGACCGCACCGCGGGTCATTCCGGCCTGCCGCGCGATCTGCTCGAGCGATGTCTTGGATACGCCGCGGGCGAGAAATACCGTCTCGGCGGCATCGAGCAGTGCTTCTCGTGTGGCCTCGGCTTCGGCCTTGGTTCTTTTGGGCATGGCGGTATCGTCGTGAGCGTGAATTGGCGTGCGCGGCGAGGCTTTCTTATGGCCCGCTTAACGGTGTTGGCTGCCAGCATATCCAATTCTCGGCAAGTTTACATTCATGTATGTATGCCTGTAAGCTCGCTAAATTCCTTTAGGCTCCTCATTTTCCAGGATGGACTCATGCGCCCCAACCTTTTCACTCGCACCCTCAGCTTGGGCGGTGCGCTGCTTCTCGGACTGTCGTTGGCAGCCTGTGGTGGCAGTGACGATCAGCAAAGCGCCCAAGGCGGCGGCCAGCAGGAGCCGCCGCCGACCAAGGCCGAGGTGATTCGGATCGAGTCCCGCGATATCAGTCTGGCCAAAGAGTATCCGGCGCAGGTCCGCAGCGATCGTGAAGTCGAAGTGATGGGGCGAGTCGAGGGCATTCTCGAGGCGCGCCACTACCGCGAAGGCAGCATGGTCGAAAAGGGGGATCCGCTCTTCACCATCGAGCCCGCGCCCTATCAGGCGACCGTCGAGCAGCGCGAGGCCGACGTCGAGAGCGCCGAAGCCGAGCAGTATCGCGCCCAGCGCGATGCGGAGCGCTACAAGCGACTCTACAACCAAAACTCGGTGAGCCAGCAGCAGCGCGATCAGGCGCTGGCCGATCTGCGCACGGCGCAGGCCAACGTCTCCCAGGCCCAGGCGGCGCTCGACAGCGCCGAGATCGATCTCGGCTACACCGAGGTGAACGCACCGGTCAGCGGCATGATCAGCTTGAGCGAGACCAATGTCGGCAATCTGGTCCAGCCGCCCCAGGAGCTGGCGACGATCACGCCGCTCGACCCCATCGAGGTGCGTTTCTCGCTACCATCCGGCGATGCCTACGCGCTGCGCCAGCAGCGACAGCAGGGTAACGACGAGGCCAACGCGGCGGTACTCACCGCACCGGACACTGCCAGTGCGGCACGCGATCCGCTCAAGCTCGCCGGTGAGATCGACTTTCTCGGCTCGCGGGTCGACGAGTCGACCAGCACCGTCCAGGTCGAGGCGGTCTTCGACAATCCCGGCGGTCTCTTTCTGCCGGGGCAGTTCGTGCGCGTGTCGCTGCCGAAGGTCAAGCGTTTCGACGTCTACGCGGTGCCGGCGATCGCGGTAACGGAGGGGCTCAAAGGCCCGCAGGTCTTCGTGGTCAACGGTGAAGGCAAGGCCGAGGCACGCTTCGTGTCACTCGGTGAGGTCGCCGGCGACTGGCAGATCATCATCGATGGTCTCAGCCCGGGCGATCGCGTCGTCGCCTCGGGCATCGGCAGCGTCTCGGCGGGCGACAAGATCGATCCCCAGCCGTTCAGTGGCGCCCCTGCCGAACCGCAAGACAACGCCGGCTCCAATCCGTCCCAGGCGCCGGACGCCGAAGGGGGTGAAGGGGTCCAGGGCGGGCGCGACGATGCGAAGGAAGATCGCGACGCGCAGCAGGCCGAGCAAGGCCAGGGCGATAGCGACGCACAGAACGGGGCCAACGGATGAATTTTTCCAGCGTCTTCATCAGGCGGCCGATCTTCGCAACGGTCGTATCGGTCATCATCACGCTGATCGGTCTGATGGCCATGCGTTCGCTGCCGATCGAACAGTACCCGTCGGTGGTGCCGCCGACGATCAGCGTCTCGGCGACCTATCCGGGCGCCAGTTCGCAGACCGTCTCCGACACCGTGGCGGCGGTGCTCGCCCAGGAGATCAACGGCACCGAGGACATGATCTATCTGACCTCGTCGAGCTCCGACAGCGGTCAGATGTCGATGAGTGTCTATTTCAGCATCGGCACCGACCCGCAGACCGCAACGATCAACGTCAACAACCGGGTCCAGCGGGCGCTGTCTCAGCTCCCTAGCGAAGTTCAGTCCCAGGGCGTGACGGTGGAACAGCGCTCCTCGAGCGTTCTGCTGTTCGTGGCGCTCACCGCCGATGCGGAGTCGGACGCCTACGACTCGCTGTTTTTGACCAACTACGCCAACATCAACGTCACCGACGAGCTCAAGCAGCTGCCCGGTGTCGGTCAGGCCGAGGTGCTGGGTAGCCAGGAGTTCGCCATGCGCGTCTGGCTCAATCCGGACAAGCTGGCGCAGTACGACCTCACCCCCGCGGAAGTCTCGGCGGCCATCCAGTCGCAGAACTCGGTCGTGGCGGCGGGCAAGCTGGGGGCAGAGCCGCAGAGCAACCCGACGCCCTACACCTACACCATCACTACCGAGGGGCGCTTCGAGAACGTCGATCAGTTCCGCGACATTCTGCTGCGGACCAACGGCGACGGTTCGTCGCTGAGACTCAGCGACGTCGCACGCATCGAGCTCGGCAAGAACAGCTACGGCATCCAGGCCTACGTCAACAACAACCCCATCGCGCCGATCGCGATCTACCTGCAGCCCGGCGCCAACGCGCTGGAAGTGGCGCAAGAGGTGAAGTCGTCGATGCAGGGGCTGAAAGAGCGTTTCCCGCCGGGGCTCGACTACGAGATTCCCTACGACACGACGCTGTTCATCAACGCCTCGATCGAATCCGTGGTGCATACCTTCATCGAGGCGCTGGCGCTGGTCGCGGTCATCGTCTTCGTGTTCCTGCAGAGCTGGCGTTCGACGCTGGTCGCGATGTCGGTCGTGCCGGTTTCGGTGCTGGGCACGTTCGCGGGGATGTACCTGCTCGATTTCTCGATCAACCTGCTGTCGCTGTTCGGGATGATACTGGCGATCGGGATCGTGGTGGACGATGCCATCGTGGTGATCGAGAACGTCGAGCGAATACTCGAAGAGGATGAAGACGCCACGCCCATGAGCGCGGCGCTGGAGGCGATGAAGGAAGTCTCGGGCGCCGTCATCGCCACCTCGCTGATCATGACGGCGGTCTTCGTGCCGGTTGGTTTCATGGGCGGCTTGACCGGGCAGATGTATCAGCAGTTCGCCATCACGATCGCGATCTCGGTCGCCATCTCGGCCATCGTGGCGCTGTCGTTCACACCGGCCATGAGTGCGATCTTCCTGAAGCGTCAGAAGAAGCGGGAGGATCAGTCGAAGTTCGCTCGGGCGATTCGCAAGCCCTTCGACTGGTTCAACAAGCTGTTCGAGAAGATCACCGACTTCTTCATGGCCGTCACCAACTTCCTGATTCGCCAGCTTTGGATTGCGTTGCTGGGACTGGTCGCCGTGTGTGTCGCTTCCTGGCTGATCTACTCGCAGCTCTCGTCAGCGCTGCTGCCCTCGGAAGACCAGGGCGTGGCGCTGGCGAGCGTGACGTTGCCGGCGGGGTCGTCGGTTGCGCGTACCGATGCCTATATCCAGGAGCTCAGCGAGCGCCTGCGCGAGCAGGTGCCGGCCATCGAATACGTCACCGGTATTCCCGGTTTCGATATTCTGTCGAGCTCGCCGAACACGGCCAAGGGCACCATCTTCATTACGCTGAAACCCTGGGCACAGCGCGATATCTCGGTCGACCAGCTCACCGGGAAGGTCATGCAGCTCGGCAGTCAGATCCAGGGCGGGCAGACCATGGCGTTCAACCTGCCGCCGATTCAGGGGCTCTCTCCGACCGGGGGTTTCACCGGCTATCTGCAGTCGTTTGGCGGGGCGTCGTCGCAGGAGCTCGCCGATGCCGCCGGGCAGGTCATGCAGGCGGCGGCCAAGCGGCCGGAACTCGCCAACGTGTTTTCGAGTCTCGACGTCAACGTGCCGGTCTATCGTGCCGAAGTGGATACCGACAAGGTGCGTAGCCTCGGTGTCGATATCAGCGATCTCAATACCACCATGGCGAGTACTTTCGGTAGCTCGTTCGTGAACTACTTCACCCGGTCCAGTCGTAACTTCCAGGTCTATCTGCAGTCGGAGGACGATTTCCGTCGCAACCCGCAGGACATCAGCAATGTCTACGTGCGCGGCGGTGACGGTGAGCGCGTGCCGCTGGCGGAGCTCGTCACGCTGAAGCGAGACAAGGCACCCACCGTACTCCAGCGCTACAACGTCTACCCCGCCGCGCAGTTCTCGGGCGGCCCGGCACCGGGTTACAGCTCGGGTCAGGCGGTCCAGGCGATGCAGGAGGTGGTCACCGAGACGCTCGGCACGGAGTACGGCATGGGTTGGTCCGGCGAGGCCTACCAGCAGACGAGTGTGGGTACGGCGGCAACGCTTGCGCTCTCGTTCGGTATCGTCATGATGTTCCTGATCCTGGCGGCGCAGTACGAAAGCTGGACGCTGCCGCTGGCGGTCGTCTCGGCGGTGCCCTTTGCCTTCATCGGCGCGATCCTGGCTGTCTATCTCGCCGGGCTCAGCACCAGCGTCTATCTGCAGATCGGCTTGCTGGTCGTCGTGGGGCTTGCCGCGAAGAACGCCATTCTGATCGTGGAGTTCGCCGAGCAGCAGCGCAAGCACGAGGGCATGTCGGTGGTCGATGCGGCGAAGACCGCGGCCCGCCAGCGTTTCCGTCCCATCGTCATGACGTCGCTGGCATTCGTCGGGGGCACGCTGCCCTTGGCGTTGGCCGCCGGCGCCAGTGCGGCCAGCCGTAACCAGATCGGGACGCCGGTCGTCGGCGGCATGATCTCGATCACGCTCCTCGCTACGGTGTTCGTGCCCGCGCTCTACGTGCTGATCATGCAGGTGACGCAGTGGCTGGGCTCGAAGCTCGGCGGTAAGCGCAAGAATGACTCGCAGTCGCAGGGCGCGCAGCAAGCGACCTGATCGGTCGAGGAGAGCGGCATCGCTGTCGCTCTCGCTCGCCGATCTGCTGAGCGTCGCCTCACCAAAGTCATATTGATAGATGTTCAAACGATAAGGCAACTCATTGAATGAGTTGCCTTATTTCGTTTCTGGGTAGGGTTTTTCTCGTCTGTGTCAAAGACTCTTTGACGCCACGACACCGCTGACTTATACCTTTAAACGAGTCATCAGCGTTATCTCGCCATCCTCACGCGGTGGTGTTCTTGCTGATTCGCAACTCTCTGTTCCTGCTCGACGAATTCGACCAATCCTCTCCACGTGGTTAACGCTCGTTATCGCACCTGTATCGCGATGCCAGGCAGGATGAGAGGTCGCGTCACTCGACGCGTCAGGACGACATCAATGTTCAGGGAGGCTGAGCATGACCCAGGCCGCAGTTCATGGAAGACGGGCCACTCTCGAATCAGCCGACGAGCCTGACAGGCGCGACGGCCATCTCACAGCCGGGGTAAGAACCTCGCTTCCTCAGCTCAAGGTATCCTCCACCGCCGCGCGCCGCCGAGTGCTTTTCGTCACGACGGAGATCGCCGATTTCATCAAGGCGGGCGGCCTAGGAGACGTCTCGGCGGCGCTGCCGCGGGCGTTGACACCGGCTTTTGATGTTCGCGTCGTGATGCCGGGTTACCGTCAGATACTCGAGTCCGGGTATCAGATCGCCGTGGTCGGTCATCTGCCCGCCCGCTACGATCTGCCGGCCTGCGATATCGGCCAGCTCGTGTGTGACGACGGCCTGCTCATCTACGTCATCCTCTGCCCCGAGCTTTATGATCGCGTGGGCAATGCCTACGGCGATGAGCTCGGCGTGGGTTGGAGCGACAACGACATCCGGTTCGCTCGCCTGGCACTGGCCGCCGCGGAGATCGTCAACGATCCGGCCCTGCTGGACTGGCAGGTCGACCTTTTGCACCTCAACGACTGGGCGACCGGGCTCGCCGCCGGCTACGTGCGCTGGCTGGGCCGACGCTACGTTCCGTCCGTCTACACCATTCATAACCTCGCCTATCAGGGTGTCTTCCCGGCGGATCGGATGGCCGCGCTGGGCATTCCGCCGTCGGCGTTTCATGTCGACGGCGTGGAGTTCTACGACCAGATATCGTTCATGAAGGCGGGGCTGTCATACGCCTCTCATGTCACTACGGTCAGCAACAACTACGCCGACGAGATCACGAGGCCGGCATTCGGCTGCGGTCTCGAAGGGCTCTTGAAGAAGCGCGCGCTCGAAGGTCGCCTCAGCGGCCTGCTCAACGGGATCGACGATCGCTGGGACCCGCGCAACGATCCGCATCTGGCGCCCAATTTCGGCATCAACGACTGGCACGGCAAGCGCGCCAACACGCAGCGCGTGCGTCGCATGTTCGGGCTCGATCCCAGTGGCGGCCCGCTGTTCGCCGTCGTCTCGCGTCTGGTCGCCCAGAAAGGGCTCGACCTGACGGTAGAGGTAGCCGAGTCCATCGTTCGGGCGGGCGGGCAGCTCGTGGTCATCGGTCGCGGCGAGTACGTCATCGAGCAGTCGCTCATGGCGATGGCGGCCCGCTTTCCGGGGCATGTCGGCGTCAACATCGGCTTCGATGAGGGCGAAGCGCGCCAGATCTACGCTGGCAGCGATTTTCTGCTGATGCCGTCTCGCTTCGAGCCCTGTGGCTTGAGCCAGCTCTATGCCCAGCGTTTCGGTTCGCTGCCCATCGCGCATCGCACCGGCGGCCTGGCGGATACCATTCAGGACGGCATCAACGGCCTGCTGTTCGACGAGATGAGTCTCGAGAGCTATAGGGCAACGGTGCTGCGCGCCTTCGATCTGTTTCATGCCACCGACCTCTTCTACGCCATGCGCCGTGCGGCGATGGCCGGCCGTCTGCACTGGCGGCAGGCCGTGGTGCCTTATCGCCGGCTCTACGGTGAACTGATGTCCAACGCCAGGGTCGGCGCAAGCTCAGGGGAGGCCACATGAATCACTCCTTATCGACGGCCGGGGCCTGGGATGTGGCCGGTGTGTGGCGGCCGCTGGGCGTCGAGTTGCAGGACCGGCTGCGCAGTCTGCTGCCGATACTGGCCATGGTGATGGCGACGCCCAATGATCCAGCCGCCGAGCCCACGCTTCACTGGGACGACGAAGACTGGATGCGGGTACGCGCCGTTCGCCACGGGGGCGGCATGCCGCTTTCGTTTTACCGGCTCGACGTGGCGCCCTGGTTCGAATCGCGCTTCTCGCCGCCCTTCGACTGGGACCGCCTGGCACAGGAACTCGTGCCGTACGTCGCCGATCTCGGCTTTACGCACGTTGCACTCGATGCCGGTTTGCTGAAAGCGGAGGACACCGTCGCTGCACGGTTCGTCGAAACCTGCCACGTGGCCGGCGTCGGCGTGATCGTTCGCGGCGACGAGAGTCACTGCTTTGCCGAAAATGGCTGGCGCGAGCGCTGTCGACGGCTCCATCTCGACGGCATCGAAGAGATACAGGAGGACGGCCGGCCGGCGCGCTGCCGCCTGTTCGTCGACGTCGATGCCCGTGAAGAGCTCAAGCTGGAATTTCGTCCGCGCTGGCGAGAGGCGAGCGCGGCCTATCTCGCATTCACGCCCGGTGAGCGTACCGAGCACCATGCGGACTGGATCGAGGCGTTGACCCCCGTCGAGAGCGGACGCGGCATTCTCGAACAGTCCCCATCGCTCGAAACGCCGATCGGACGCTGGCGCCGGCCCATTCACGGCGACGCCTGGCAGCGGTTCGCGACGCTGCGTACGACCCTGGCGACGATGTGGGCGCTGCCCGGTGAGAAATGGCTGAGCATGGGCGTGGAGTTCGCGCAGGATCTCGCCGAACCCTTCGACAAACCGATGCACTGGCCGCTGCTGCTCGAGACTCCGCATGCCGGCATGCTGCGGCTGGTCGCGGATCTCAATCGCCTGTATGTCAACGAGCCGGCACTCCAGGTGCGCGACAACGAACGCTACGGTTTCCGCTGGCTCGTTGCCGATGACAGTGACAACAACGTCGTCGTCTTTGCCCGGCGGGCCGAAAGCGGTCACGCCACGCTGCTGTGCATCAGCAACTTCGACGCTCAGGTCCATCACGACTACCGCTTCGGGGTACCCGCCGCCGGTCGCTGGCGGGAGATATTCAACAGCGACAGCGTTTTCTACGGTGGCAGCAACGTCGGCAACGGTCGCGTCCTCAACACCGCCCCCCAGAGCAGCCATGGCTGGTCCCAATCCCTGTCGCTGATCGTGCCGCCCCTGGCAACGCTCTTCTTGCGTCACGAAATCTGGTACGAGGAAGCCCAATGAGTACGCCACGTCCTTCGTCGTCGGATTCGTCCAGCGGGCGCCCGTTCGTGCCCACTTACGGCGCCACACCGGGTCGTGATGGCGTCACGCGGTTTCGTCTGTGGGCGCCCAATGCGGCTCGGGTAGTCCTGGAGCGGGAAGGTGCGCCTGCCATTGCCATGACGCCGGCCGACGACGGCGATTTCGTCGCTGAAGCCGACTGTCCCCCCGGCAGTGCCTATCGCTATCGCGTCTTCGTCGGTGACGACGAGGCCGGCATGGCCGTCCCCGATCCGGCTTCCAAGGCGCTGCGTGACGGCGTCGACGGTCATTCCATCGTCGTCGACCCCTCGGCCTACGCCTGGCAGCATCCCGAGTGGCAGGGACGCCCCTGGGAAGAGACCGTCATCTACGAGGTACACCTTGGCGCATGCGGCGGGATCGACGGTCTAAAGGCGCAGCTGCCGGCGCTCGTCGAGCTCGGCATTACCGCCATCGAGCTGATGCCGCTCGCCGAATGCCCCGGCGAGCGCAACTGGGGCTACGACGGCGTTCAGCCCTACGCCGTTGCCGCCCACTACGGCTCCCCCGAGGCGCTCAAGGCACTGGTCGACGCGGTGCACGCGCACGGCCTGATGATCTTTCTGGATGTCGTCTACAACCACTTCGGGCCCGACGGCAACTTTCTGCCGCACTACGCCAAGCGCTTTTTCCGCGAGGATCTCCAGACGCCCTGGGGAGCGGCGATCGATTTCCGCGAGCCGCGGGTGAGACGCTTTTTCATCGACAATGCGTTGATGTGGCTCGACGACTACCGCTTCGACGGCCTGCGATTCGACGCCGTCCATGCCATCAGCGAGCGGGATTTCCTGGTCGAACTCCAGCAGACGCTGAGACGTGACGTGGGGTCGCGCCGACACTGCCATCTGATTCTCGAAAACGAGCACAACGAGTCGAGCCATCTCGGTAAGGGGGGCTTCGATGCGCAGTGGGCCGATGACTGGCACAACGTGATGCACGTGCTGCTGACCGGGGAGAAAGAGGGCTATTACGCCGATTTCTTCGACAGTGCGACCGACAAGCTCGCCACGGTGCTGCGCGAGGGCTTCCTCTATCAGGGGCAGACGACGCGCAAGGGCGAGTCGCGCGGCGAGCCGAGTGGGCACCTGCCATCCACGGCTTTCGTCAATTTCCTGCAGAACCACGATCAGATCGGCAACCGGGCGCTCGGCGATCGTCTGAGCACGCTGGTCGAGCCGGCCGCGCTCGAGGCGGCGACGCTCGCGCTGCTGCTGACGCCGCCAATCCCGCTGATCTTCATGGGGGAAGAGTGGGGCTCCAAGCAACCGTTTCTGTTCTTCACCGATCATCGCGACGAGCTCGCCGACGCGGTACGCGAAGGGCGCCGGCGTGAATTCGCCGACTTCAGCGCGTTCGAGGACCCGGCCCAGCGCGAACGAATTCCCGATCCCAACGCTGCCGCCACCTTTGAGGCGTCGCGTCTCGACGCGAGCGAAGCGCAGCACCCTGATCACCGCGTGCGGCGGGAACAGTTCGCGCGCTGGCTGGCGCTGCGACATTGCGTGCTGGTGCCTCGCCTCGACGGCGCCAGCGGCGAGAGCGCCAGCGTGCTCGGCGACAGGGCAGTGGAGGCCACCTGGCGGCTGGGTGATGCCAGCCGCCTCACGCTGCGGATCAATCTCTCGCGTGAGGCGGTCGCTATCGAAGATGAGACGATGGCGTGGGTCACATCCCATGACGAGATACGCGAGGCGCTCGCGAACCGCGAGCTGCCTCCCCATAGTGCGGCACTCTGGCTCGAGCCGAGTGCGGATACCCGCGGCAAGGATGCCCAGAATCCATGAACGATGACGATAGTAGTGCCCCTGCGAGTGCCGACCGCGATCCCTCTTCGCTCCGGGCGCTCGCCGAGGCGGTAGGGCTCATTCTCGAGTGGTCGGGAAGCGACGATCAGCCGAAGACACTAGCCCCCGAGCGTCAGCGTGAGATGCTCGCCCGCCTCGGATTCTCGGCGGACGACGAGACCCAGGCGAGCGAAAGTCTCGATCGCCTGCGACAGCGGCTACCCCCTTACGACTGCCAGACGCTACCGCCACTGCTGATCGCCGATCAGGGCGTGAGCTATGCCGTGCCGCTGATGAGCGGTGCGGGCATGGCCTTTACGCTGCGCCTGGAGAGCGGCGAAACGCTGGAAGGCCAGCTAGACGATTGGGGATGTCTGCCGATCGTCCGCGCCTGTGGCTATCACAGCCTGACGCTGATGGGCCGACGCGGCGAAGAGTGCGCGACACGAACCCTGGCAGTGGCGCCGTCGCGCTGCTTCATGCCCTCGGACGTTCTCTCCTCGCCGTCGCCGTCGACCCGGCTTTGGGGGGTCGCGGCTCAGCTCTACGGGCTTCGACGTGAAGGCGACGGCGGGCTCGGCGATCTCGAAAGTCTCGCGGCACTCTGTGAGTCGCTCGGCAGCGCAGGCGCCGACGCCCTGGCGATCAGCCCGATCCATGCGCAGCTCGGCGATGATGGCCGCAACTACAGCCCTTACTCCCCCTCGAGCCGGCTCTACTACAACGTCTGGCACGCCGCGCCCGAGGCGCTGTTCGATGCCGAGACGCTGGCCAAGGTGCGCGAGCCGTTCGCCGATGCCATGGCAGCGCAGGAGCAGCAGACGCTGATCGACTGGCCGACGAGCGTGCGATTGAAGCTCGAGATGCTCGAGCGACTGTTCGACCACGTGCAGCGCGACGAGAGTGCGCTGGCATGGCGCTCACAGTTCGTCGCTTTTCGACGTGACGGCGGCGAGGCACTGGAGCGCCACTGTCGCTTCGAGGCGCTCCAGGCGCATGCCGAGACCCGGGACTGGCGACAGTGGCCCGCCGAGTGGCAGAACGCCTACAGCGACACGGTCGAGGCCTTCGTCGACGAGCATCGTGAAACGGTGACATTCGCCGCCTTTCTGCAGTGGCTGATGGCTGCAGGGCTCGACGCGGTTCAGCAGCGCGCCAAGGAGGCGGGCATGTCGGTGGGATTGATCGCCGACCTTGCCGTCGGCGTCGACCCCAGCGGTAGCCAGGCCTGGAGCTTCCCGGAAGAGATGCTGACTACCTTCAGCGTGGGCGCGCCGCCGGACGCCTTCAACGCGCACGGGCAAAAGTGGGGCGTAGCGGCGTTTTCCCCGTTGGGGCTGGTCGACAGCGGCTACCGTGGTTTTCTCGGCATGCTGCGCGCCGGCTTCGCCCATGCAGGCGGCCTGCGGATCGATCACATCCTGGGGCTGTCACGCCTGTGGCTGATCCCCGAAGGCGTCGAGGCGGACGGGGGCGCCTATCTTCGCTATCCGCTGGACGACATGCTGCGGCTCGTCGCCCTGGAATCCTGGCGTCATAGGGCGATCGTCATCGGCGAGGATCTGGGGACCGTCGAGGCGGGCCTGCGCGAGCAGCTCGAGAGTCGTGGCGTCCTCGGCATCAGCGTGTTCTGGTTCGAACGTGACGGCGATGACTTTCTCCCGGCCGCGAAGTGGCGTAGCGGCACCATGGCCACCACGACGACCCATGACCTGCCCACGATCGCCGGCTGGTGGCAGGGGCATGATCTCGAGTGGCGCGAATCGCTCGGGCTGTTCGGCGAGGGCGAAACGCTGGAAGGCAGTCGTGCCGAGCGGCGCCGGGACCGCCGACGTCTCGCCGAGGCGTGCGGACTCGGTTTTGCCGACGCCGACGACGGGCTCGACAGCGATGCCATCGCCGTCGACACGGTCATCGATGCCGTGATCGACTTCGTCAACGCCACGCCCACGGCGCTGACGCTACTGCCGCTCGAAGACGTGCTCGGGCTGATCGAGCAGCCCAACCTGCCCGGTACGATCGACGAACACCCCAACTGGCGGCGTCGGCTCACGGCCCCCGCGAGCGAGCTGCTCAAAGCGCCGGCGGCGCAGCAGCGGCTTTCACGCATCGCCGACGGCCGTCAGGGAGAAGACGCATGAGACAGATTCGCGCCACCGTACGCCTGCAGTTGCACAAGGATTTCGACTTCGAGCAGGCGCGCCGGCAGGTCGACTACTACGCCGCACTGGGCGTCAGTCACTACTATCTGTCGCCCATTCTGCGCTCGCGGCAGGGTTCCACGCACGGCTACGACGGCGTCGACCCCACGCGGATCGACCCCGAGCTCGGCGGCGAAGCCGGCTTCGAAGCGCTGGTCGAGACCCTGCACGCACATGACATGGGCGTGATCGCCGACATCGTCCCCAACCACCTCGCCGTGAGTTCGGAAAACCCCTGGTGGCAGGATCTGCTCGCCAACGGACGTGACGGCGAGTTCGCCCGCTGTTTCGACGTCGACTGGGATCAGCCGGGCGCCGAGGGTCGGCTGCTGCTGCCGTTTCTGGGCGATCGCTATCAAACGATTCTCGAGGCCGGCGAGCTCACGCTCGTTCACGACGCCGAGCGCCAGCGTTTCCTCGTGGCCTATCACGAGAATCGCTTCCCCATCGGCGACCGCCATACACAGGCGATTCTCGACAGTGGTGACGGTCGCGACCCGCAGGCCGCGCTTGCCAACTACGATGTCGCGACGGTGCAGGGTCGGGCACGCCTTCACGCGCTGCTCGAAAAGCAGGCCTATCGGCTCGCCCACTGGCGCATGGGCAACGATGCGCTCAACTGGCGGCGCTTTTTCGATATCACCGAGCTTGCCGGTGTGCGCGTCGAAGACGAGAGCGTGTTCGATCTCTCCCACGCCTGCATCCTGTCACTGGTCGAGCGCGGGCTGATCGACGGGCTGCGCATCGATCACGTCGACGGGCTCGCGGACCCCAAGGGCTACTGCCTGCGCCTGCGTCAGCGTCTGGATGCGATTGCCGGGCGCACCGAATCGGTGTCGCGCATTCCGATCTACGTCGAGAAGATCCTCGCCGGCCATGAAACCCTGCACACCGACTGGGGCGTGGACGGCACCAGCGGTTACGAGTTTCTGGATGCCGTCTCCGGGGTCCAGCACGACCCGGCGGGCGAGGCGCCGCTCAAGCAGCTATGGCGAGACGTCAGCGGGCGCAGCGGGGATTTCGCCGCCGAGATTCGGGCAGCGCGTCGCGAGATGATCGAAGGGCCGCTGACGGCCGAGTTCGAACGCTGCGTGCTGTCGTTTCGCGCCCTGGCGCGGCGCGACGTGTCGACTCGCGAGCTCAGCGAACCGGCGATCCGTCGCGTGACCCACGCGCTGGCGGTCGCCTATCCGGTCTATCGCAGCTACGCCGACCGTGACGGTCGCCCGGCTCAGGACGCCAAGGATTTCGCCGCGGCACGCGCGCTCGCCGCCAAGACGTTGTCCGCTCCGGACGCTGCCTGGCTTTCGCGGTTCGATGCCTGGCTCGGCGGTGAAGCCCCCGGCGACTACGATGATGACGAAGCGGCGTTGCGGCTCGAAGCGATCGCGCGTTTCCAGCAGTTGACCTCGCCGCTGGCAGCCAAGGCGGTGGAAGATACCGCCGGCTATCGCTCAGCGACCCTGATCTCGCGTAACGACGTGGGCTGTGAAGGGGAGACTTTCGCCTACGCTCCTGCCCACTTTCACGCCCAGAGCGAGACGCGTCGCGCCGCATTCCCGCGCGGGATGATCACGACCGCCACCCATGACCACAAACGTGGCGAGGACGTGCGCGCGCGGCTGGCGGCAATCAGCGAGCTGACGGCGCTGGTGCCCAGTCTCGACGCCTGGTCGCGAGATGCGAGGCTTTACGACGGCGTCGATCGCCCCAGCGGTGGCGACCGGCTGATGCTGCTGCAGGTCATGCTGGCCGCTTGGCCGATCGGGCTTGCCGGCGATGACCGCGATGGCCTGGCAGGCTATGCCGACCGACTCGCCGCCTGGCAGCAGAAGGCGATGCGCGAAGCCAAGCTCGACAGCCACTGGCTGGCGCCGGACGCCGACTACGAGCAGGCCGGCGAAGACGTCATTCGCCGGCTGCTTTGCGGAGACGAGGTGACACGCGAACTCGCCGCTGCGGCACGACGACTCGACCTGCCGGGTGCCATCAACGGCCTGGCACAAACGACGCTCAGACTCTGCGCGCCGGGGGTGCCGGATCTCTACCAGGGCACCGAGTTCTGGGATCAGACGCTGGTCGACCCCGATAACCGTCGCCCGGTGGACATGGCGGCGCGACGCGACGCCCTGGACTCGATGAACGCCAAGGATGCCTGGCGCTACTGGCAGGACGGTGCGGTCAAGCAGCTCGTCATCCAACGCCTGCTGGCGCTACGTCAGGAGAACCCTGCGCTGTTCCTCGAAGGGGATTACCAGCCGTTGAACGCCGAGGGCGACAAGGCGGCGCACGTCATCGCCTTCGCCCGCACGACGCCGACGGCGACGGTGGTCGCCGCCGTCCCGCGTCTGTCGACGGCGCTTGCCCGCGAAGGTAGCGCGACGCTCGACTGGGGGAACACCCGTTTGCGTCTCGATGGACTCGAGAAATGGAATGGCGGCACCGAGCAGTTCACCCATGAGGCCGTAACCGCCGACGAAACGCTGTCGCTGGGCCATGCAATGCGGGACTTCCCCTGCGCGGTCTGGGTATGGCGTGCATGACGTCAGCCGCTATGGTTAGAAGTAGGGTTGGAGAGTGGAGGGCATCGATGGTCAGTTCCTTCGTCGATGCCTCAGGAAAGAGAGAGAAACTAAGGTCCCGAGAATCGACAGTGACGTTCTCGAGACGAGATGAAGTGACGGCGGGGCAGGGAAGCCCCCGTCTTTTGACCGTACAAGGGGAAAGATCATGACGAGTCGCGAGCAGCGGGTGCGGATGTTGGCCTATCGAATCTGGGAGTCCGAGGGGCGCCCGGAGGGTCAGGAGCAGCGCCATTGGGAGATGGCAGAGCGTATCGTCGAGGCGGAGAACGCCCGCGAAGAAGAGCACGAGTGGCAGCCAGCTGGTGACGAGCCGTCTCCGCTGGAAGGCGAGGAGCCGCCGGCGGAACCCGACGAGATCGGTATCGACGAGCCGCGGCTTCCCCTCGATGACCCCGAGACCGAGGCGTTGAAGGAAGAGGATACCGCCGTCGAGGTTCGTCCGACCGAAGAGGCGCAGCCGCAAGACGACGTTTCGCCAACGGCCGAAGGCACCGATGCGGCATCGAAGGCCAAGCCGACGAGCAAGCGCAGCACGACGAAGCGCGCCTCGACGAGCCAGAAGTCGTCGACGAATCAGAAGACGACCGCGAGCAAGCGCGCCGGTTCGAGCACCAAGAGCACGACGAAAGCGTCGTCGAACGCCAGCAGCGCCGATACGACGGCGGCCACGACGCGTAAACCGCGGTCCAGTCGCAGCAAAAACGATTAGCCCGACCCAACCGCCGGGGCGCATTCAGGAAAGAAGCGCCCCGGTGTCCTGCGTGGCTCGATGGTTGGCGCCACGCAGGCGTAATGCTTGTTCAGCCCTCCCGACGGCTCAGGCCGGGGATCTCAATTAGACGGGGCGAACCCGGTCTTCGATGGAGCGACACATGACCGAACGACACGATAGCGAAACCGACGAAGGTATGGCCCTGCAGGGCGGTTTCGTGATGGGGTCGAGAATCCAGGAAGGCCTCCCCCATCCGCTGGGTGCGACCTGGGACGGACTCGGGGTCAACTTTGCCCTGTTCTCCGCGCACGCGACGCGCGTCGAGCTTTGCCTGTTCGACGAGGCGGGCGAAGAGGAGATCGAGAGAATCGTGCTGCCCGAATACACCGATGAGGTGTGGCACGGCTATCTGCCCGATGCCCGACCGGGTCAGCTCTACGGTTATCGGGTTCACGGCCCTTACGAACCGGAGGCGGGGCATCGCTTCAACCCCAACAAGCTCCTGATCGATCCCTACGCCAAACAGCTGGTGGGCGAACTGGTATGGGATGACGCGCTCTACGGCTACACCATCGGTCACGAAGACGGGGACCTGAGCTTCGATGAGCGTGACAGCGCGCCGTTCATGCCGCGCTGTCGGGTCATCGACCCCGCCTTCACCTGGGGCCGGTCTACCGAGATCATGGTGCCCTGGAGCGACACGGTCATCTACGAAGCCCACGCGCGTGGCTACACCATGCGCCACCCGGCCGTGCCCGAGGAGCTACGCGGGACCTTCTCGGGGCTCGCCGTCCCGGAGGTGATCGACTATCTCAAGGCGCTGGGTATCTCTTCCATGGAGCTGATGCCGATCCACGCCTTCGCCGACGATCGCCATCTCCAGGAGAAGGACCTGCACAACTACTGGGGATACAACACCCTGGCGTTCTTCGTGCCGCATCCGCGCTACATGGCGACCGAAAGCATCAGTGAATTCAAGCAGATGGTGGCGCGCTATCACGCCGCCGGCATCGAAGTGCTGCTCGACGTGGTCTACAACCACACCGCCGAAGGCAACGAGATGGGGCCGACGCTGTCGTTCAAGGGGATCGACAACGCTTCCTACTATCGCCTGATGCCGGAAGAGAATCGTTACTACATCAACGACACCGGCACGGGTAATACGCTCAACCTGTCGCATCCCCGTGTGCTGCAGATGGTCACCGACTCGCTTCGCTACTGGGCCAGCGAGATGCGCGTCGACGGCTTTCGTTTCGACTTGGCGACGATTCTCGGCCGCGAGAGCGATGGCTTCGACGAGGGCGGTGGCTTTCTCGACTCCTGCCGACAGGACCCGCTGCTGTCGCAGTGCAAACTGATCGCCGAGCCTTGGGACTGCGGCCCCGGCGGCTATCAGGTCGGCAAGTTTCCGCCGGGATGGGCGGAGTGGAACGATCGCTTCCGCGACGACATGCGTGCATTCTGGCGCGGCGACGAGGGCAAGCTTCCCGCGTTCGCCAATCGGCTGACGGCGTCCGCGGATCTGTTCAACCATCGCGGTCGCAAGGCGTTCTCGTCGATCAACTTCGTCACCGCTCACGACGGCTTCACGCTGCGCGATCTGGTCAGCTACAGCGACAAGCACAACGAGGCCAACGGTGAAGACAATCAGGACGGTCACGACGATAACGTCTCCTGGAACCACGGCGCCGAAGGCGAAACGGACGACGCCGAGATTCGCGAGCTGCGCATGCGCCAGATGCGCAACCAGCTGGCGACGCTGATTCTCTCTCAAGGCACGCCGATGCTGCTGGGCGGCGATGAGTTCGGTCGCACCCAGGGCGGCAACAACAACGCCTACTGTCAGGACAGCGAGATCGGCTGGGTCGACTGGGACTTCTCCGACGAAGGGCGTGAGCTGCTCGCCTTCACTCGCAAGCTGATCCGCCTGCGCCGACACTACCCGATCCTCGAGCGGGGGCGCTTCATGACCGGCAAGCTCAACGAGCAGTTGGGCATCAAGGACGTGACTTGGCTGACGCCCGACGCCGAGGAGATGGTCGATGATGACTGGCACCGCGACAACGCCAAGGCGATTGCAGTGGTGCTCGACGGTCACGCGCAGCCGACCGGCATCTGTGCGCCGGGCAACGACGTCACCGTGCTGCTCACGATCAACGCAAGTCCCGAGGAGGTCGTTTTCGTGCTGCCGGAATCCCCCGGCGGCAGTCAGTGGGTGCGCCGTATCGATACCTTCGACCCGGCCGCCGAGGACGTTCGCTGCGACATGAAGACGGAATATGGCGTCAAGGGTCGCAGCCTTTCGCTGTTCGAGCTGGTCGAAGAGGGTCGTGGCGCGCCGCATGCCTGATGTCGAACGTACAGACGTCGCTCACGGAAGTTCACGCGCCGATGACCAGGGAGAGTTCATGACACAGACCGATATCGCAGCTAGCGCCGCATCGACGATCGATGCGGCCGACATGGAAGCACTCGCCACCGGCACCCATGCCAATCCGTTTTCGGTGCTCGGCCCGCATAGACGAGGTGACGGTCGCGTTGAAGTGCGTGCCTACCTGCCCGGGGCCGAAGGGGTGACGCTGATCGCCGCCGAGGACGACCGTACGCTGGCGGAGTGCCGGGTCGGCGGCATCGCCGGGCTGTTCATCGGCGAACTTCCCACGGAACAAGCCTACCGGCTGCGCGTCCGCTGGCCGGCCTCCGAACAGATCGTTGCGGATTCCTACGCCTTCGAGCTACTGCTCGGTGAAACCGATCTCTACCTGATCGGCGAGGGTAACCACCGCCGACTCGGGCACTGCCTGGGGGCGCAGCAGATGAGCGTCGCCGGGGTCGACGGCGTGCGCTTCGCCGTCTGGGCACCCAATGCGCAGCGCGTCGCGGTCGTCGGGGATTTCAACGGCTGGGATACCCGCCGCCACGGCATGCGCGCTCGCTACCCCTCCGGCGTCTGGGAGATTTTTGTGCCCGGTCTCGCCGCCGGCGAGCGTTACAAGTTCGCGCTCATCGACATCAACGGCGAGCGCTCGCTCAAGGCCGATCCCATGGCGCTCTCCACCGAGGCACCGCCGCTGACGGCATCGGTCGTGGCGAGTTCGGCCTCCTTCGAATGGCACGACGACGAGTGGATGGCCAATCGCGGCGGGCGCCACGCGCCGAGCGCGCCGATCTCGATCTACGAGATCCATGCCAACTCGTGGCGCAAGCACGGTGGCGATGACGGTGAGATCTATCAGTGGCCCGATCTGGTCGATTCGCTGATTCCCTACGTGGTCGAGATGGGGTTCACCCATATCGAATTGATGCCGATCATGGAGTATCCGTTCGGCGGCTCCTGGGGCTACCAGCCGCTGTCGCTGTTCGCGCCCAGCGGACGTTTCGGCACGCCGGCGGATTTCGCCGCCTTCATCGATGCCTGCCACCGGGCCGGCGTCGGGGTGATTCTCGACTGGGTGCCGGGCCACTTTCCTTCCGATCCGCACGGGCTCGCCCGCTTCGACGGAACCGCGCTCTACGAATATGCGCATCCGTTCGAGGGGTATCACCAGGACTGGAACACCTACATCTACAATCTGGGGCGGCGCGAGGTACACGGCTTCATGCTCGCCTCGGCGCTGCACTGGCTGCGCGATTTCCACATCGATGGCCTGCGCGTGGATGCGGTGGCATCGATGATCTACCGCAACTACTCCCGGCGTGAGGGCGAATGGATTCCCAACCGCCACGGCGGCTCGGAGAATCTCGAGGCAGTAGAGTTCCTGCAGCATCTCAATCAGGTCGCCGCGAGCGAAGCGCCCGGCAGCGTCGTCATCGCCGAGGAGTCCACCGCGTGGCCCGGGGTCACTCGGCCGGTCGAACAGCAGGGCATGGGCTTCGACTACAAGTGGAACATGGGCTGGATGCACGACAGTCTGAGCTACATGAGTCACGACCCGCTCTATCGCGGCTTTCATCACGATCAGCTGACGTTCGGTCTGGTCTACGCCTTCGACGAGCGATTCATGCTGCCGATCTCCCACGATGAAGTGGTTCACGGCAAGGGGTCACTGATCGACAAGATGCCCGGCGACGAGTGGCAGCGTTTCGCCAATCTGCGCGCTTACTTGAGCTTCATGTGGTTCCATCCGGGCAAGAAGCTTCTGTTCATGGGCTGCGAATTCGCCCAGGGGCGTGAATGGAGTCATGATCGCGAGCTCGACTGGTTCCTGCTCGCCAACGCGCCCAATGCGGGTATCCAACGCCTTGTGCGCGATCTCAACACCGTCTATCGCGAACGGCCCGAACTGCACGTACGAGATTGCGACAGCGAAGGGTTCCACTGGGTGGTGGGCGACGACAGTCACAATAGCGTCTTCGCCTGGTGGCGAATCGACGCGCAGGGTAACCGCGTGCTCGCCGTCGCCAACATGACCCCGCGATCGCTGGACGGGTATCGCATCGGCGTTCCCGTCGCCGGTCAGTGGCGCGAACGCTTCAACTCCGACGCTGACTGCTACGGAGGCAGCAACCTGGGCAACGGCGGTGGCCTGACCACGGAATCGACGGCGGTCCATGGTGAATCGCAGTCGCTGGTGATGACACTGCCGCCGCTGGGAGTCGTGCTGCTGACACCCGGCGGCTGAAATCCCGGCGCCGGATCGAGTTCTCGGGGTCCGATGAAAACGCAGCCCCCCCGACGCCCTGGCGCCGGAGGGACTGTTTTGAGTGCCGACGTTTCTGTCTTGCCGTTTTTTCAAGACATCTCTTGACCGCCGTTTCTGTCGCGACCGGTCTCAGCCCACCGTCATGCCCTGACGCTGGGCGAGCAGCGCGCGGGTGACGCCGTTGGTCCAGCCAAAGCCGTCCTGGAGCGGGTATTCGCCGCCGCCGGCGAGTTCGGCGCCGGGGTAGAGCACGTACTTCTCCACCAGCTTGTGTTCGCGCTGGTAGAGATCGTCCACCAGCTTGAGCCAGCGGTCGGCCAGGTCCTCGGCGGCTTCGTCGAAGCCGTAGTGGCGAAACCCTTCGATCGCCATCCACTGCAGCGGTGCCCAGCCGTTGGGATGGTCCCACTGCTGGTGGCTGTCGTTGATCTCGGTAGTGACGAGACCGCCGGGGGCCAGCAGGCGCTGGACCACGATATTGACCACGCGCTCGGCCTGGTGCTTCGAGGCCAGCTGCAGATAGAGCGGTGCGACGCAGGCGGCGGTGAGGTGAATGCTGCGTTCGCCGCGCTGCCAGTCGTAGTCGTAGTAGGCGCCGCGCTCTTCGCACCAGAGATAGCGATCGACTGCCTCTCGCCGACGCTCGGCGCGGTCGCTGAAGACCTCGGCTTCCTCCCCTTCGTCGTTGGCCTTGCAGAGCTTGGCCAGAATGAATTCCAGGTGGTAGAGCATGGCGTTGAGTTCGATGGGAATGAACGCCGTGGTACGAATCGTCTTGAGATCCTGGGTGTCGTCCAGCCACCGCCCGCTGAAGTCCCAGCCACTTTCGGCACCCGCGCGAAGATCCCGGTAGAGCTCGTGCGAGGGTCGGTCGGTCTCCTGCGCCAGTTCGTAATCCTCACGATAGGACTCTTCTCGTGGCGTATTGCGATCGTCCCAGTGGCGATTGAGCAGGCTGTCCGCGTCGAGTCGTACGCAGCGGCGGTAGCACTCGCCCGGGGCCAGATCCGCTTCGCCGTCCATCCAGAAGGCGTATTCGCGCTTCAACTGCGGCAGATAGTCGATCGCCCGGCGCTGACCGCTCTGTTCGAGCAGCGCCACCATCATCGAGAACATCGGCAGTTGGGAGCGGCTCAGGTAGTAGCTGCGATTGCCGTTGGGCATGTGGCCATAGCGGGAGATCAGATCGGCACAGTTGTCGGTCACCGAGCAGAGCAGCGCGTCTTCGCCGCTGGCGGCCAGCCCCAGCATGGTGAAGTAGGAGTCCCAGTAGTAGAACTCGCGAAAGCGTCCGCCGGGTACGACGTAGTCGTGGGAGAGCGAGAGCAGCGACGACCACAGCGGGTGCTGACGGGAGTTGCGCGTCAGCGCCGGCCAGAGCTGATCGATGTGCTTGGCGATGTCCTCTTTCGGCCCGGCCTCGTAGCCGGTGCACTGCAGGGGGTCGTCGTCGAAGTACTCGTCGACGAAGGCGCGCAGGTCGAAATCGGGTTCGTGCCGAGCCGCTTCGAACGCCGCCATGATATGCGTCGGCGAGCGCTTGGGGACGCTGTCGGCGAACGTCTTCGAGTCCTCGAAGAGGTGGGCGAGCGCGACCGTCTCGAACAGTTCGCCGAAGCGGTCATGGGGCGTCACGGCGGCATCGAGAATGCGCTCGTCGGCTTCGTGATCGGCCTGAAGGCCGGTGGGCATCGTCGATTCCATAGCGTGAACGGGACCTGTTGGACGGTTTCAGAGGAGAGGGGTGTCGACGTCGTCCGACCGAGGCGAGCCCGCACCCGGCACGGGCTCGCCTCGGTCGGGTGCGCAGGGGCTCACTCCTGATAGTGCTGGAGTAGGCCGCCGTCGACGGGGAGCGTCGTGCCGGTCATGTAGTCGGCATCCGCCGAGGCGAGAAATGCCACGACGCCGGCGACGTCCTCGGAGCGGCCCAGCCGGTTGAGCGGTATGTTGCCGAGCAGGTGCTTGAGCTTTTCCGGGTCGTCGTCGAGGTCGGCATTGATCGGTGTCTTGATCGCCCCCGGCGCCACGCCGTTGACGGTGATGCCGAGCGGCGCCAATTCTACCGCGAGATTGCGCGTGAGCATGCGAATACCGCCCTTCGCCACGCAGTAGCTGCTGAAACCGGGAAAGGGAAGATCCTCGTGAACCGAGCTCATGTTGATGATGCGCCCGCCGTGCTCGGCGTCACGCAGATGATTCACGAACGCCTGGGTGGTGAAGAACACGCCTTTCAGATTGGTGTCCACCACGCTGTCGTAATCCGATTCGGTCACGTCCCAGAAGGGCGCTTCGATTTCGAGCCCGGCATTGTTGACCAGGATGTCGAGCCGGCCCATCGCCGCGACGCTTTCGTCGATCAGGCGTTGATTGGTTGCCGTGTCGGCGATGTCGCCGGTGACCACGGCGGCACGCCGGCCGTAGGCGCGTACGCGTTCGGCGCTCTCGTCGGCGCGCTCGGAGGGCTTGCTGCCGCTGATGACCACGTCGGCACCTTCCTGTGCCAGACGTTCGGCGATGGCACGGCCGATGCCCGAGGAGCTACCGGTCACGAGTGCCACCTGGCCGTCGAGACGGCCGCGACGCTGTGTCTGTTCGTCCATGATGCGTCCTTTGCTGGATAAAACGTCGAGTGTGTAACGGTTTCGTCCGGGAGCACGATGTCCCGGGGGCGCCTGCCGAGGCCTACGGCCCATCGATAGCGGCGGCCGCGATCACGCCGGGTGTCGTCATGAACCGCCGAACGCGCGACGCATACGAAACATGCTTAGAAGATAGAGCAGGCAGCGCTCAGCGACCAACTCCACCCCGGGGGCGACGAACGCGTTCGGCGTATGAGTGCGGCCCGAAATTTGTGACCGGCACGCGGCGATAGCATGATGGCCGGCGAAACGCCCGCGGGCGAGCCATGTGTACGGGAGTCGATGTGAGGAAGTGGATACGAATCGGATGGCTGATCGGGATCGTCGTGACGTTGGCCCTGAGCGTCACGGCGTCGGCGCAGTCGCTGACATCGATGGTCGGCGGCGCTTCGCAGAGCGAGTCGAGCACCAGCGAAGCGCCCTCGGCGCAGGAGCTCAATGCGTCGCTGGAGCAGATCATCCAGACGCTCGACAACCGGGAAGAGCGCCAGGCGCTGCTGACGAGCCTGGAGCAGCTGCGAGACGCCACCGCCGCCGAGGCCGACGAGAGCCCGGTGGGCGACGGCCTGCTCGGGGCGCTTGCCAATTCCTTCAGCGTCTTCGAGGAGGACGGCCCCGACAACCCCATCAATTACTGGGGCGCGCGGCTCGATCAGGCCGGCGAGGACGTTTCGGCGCTGGTCGGTAGCGGCGCCGATGTACCGCGACTGCTGCTCGATCTGCTATGGGTCACCGCGCTCTGGATCGGGGTAACGCTGACGCTCGCCGCGCTCTGGCGCTGGGCCATTCAGCGGCTGGGCTACTCGCTGCAGATGCCCACCGAGCCGACGACCTGGATGCTGGTGCGCCACATCGTGCGGCGCGTCGTACCGCTGGCCGTGGGCTTCGTCGTCGCGCTGATCACGGTGCATCAGATCACGACCTCGAGCATCGGCGTGACGCTGGCCATGATCGCCGCCTACGTCACGCTGTGCGGCTCGCTGTTCGCCGCCGTGTGCGAGATCGTCTTCTCGCTGTTCGCCAGCGGTCATCGTCAGGTGGCGCTGCGAATCCTGCGCCGACGCGGCGCGCGCTGGCTCTTCGCCCTCGGCTGCCTGGTGGCGCTGGGTGACGCTTCCAATGCCGCCGGCGTCGTGGAGCCGCTGGGCGAGGGGGTGACGTCGCTGATCTCGCTGCTCGCCAACGTCTGCGCCGCCGTTCTGCTGGCCGCTTTCGTCATGGGCTTTCGGCGCCCCATTCGGCATCTGATCCGCAATCGCCCCTATCATCAGCGCCAGGAGCGGCGCGCCACGTCCGAGCTGGTGCGCGTCTTCAGTCGGGTCTGGCACATTCCCATCCTGCTGATGGTGGTGGTCTCGCTAGGCGCCATGCTGATGTCGGCGGAGGACTCGCGCAGCGCCTTCTTTCGCGCGGTGATCACGGCCGGACTGATGATCGCCACACTCGTTGCCTCGGGGCTGATTCAGCGCCGCAGCGAGAGCGCTCGCGAGAAGCAGTCCTCGGAATACTGGACGCGGATCCTGCGTCTGGTCTTCACGCTGGCGCACCTGCTCGCCTGGCTGGTGTTCGCGGAGATCGCACTGCGCGTGTGGGGGTCATCGCTTTGGGTGGTCGGCGGCGCCGAGGGGCTGAGCCAGCAGATCGTCAAGTCCGCCCTCGGCCTGGGCGTCACCTTCCTGGTCGCCTGGCTCGTCTGGATTCTGGCCGATACCGCCATCCAGCACGCGCTGCTGAAAAGCAGCCGTCGTCACGGTCGGCGGGTCAACGCCAGCGCGCGGGCGCAGACGATCACGCCACTGCTGCGCAACACCATCTTTTTCACCATCGCGATCATCGCGGTGATCATCGCGCTGGCCAATCTCGGCGTGAACGTCACGCCACTGTTGGCGGGGGCGGGCGTCATCGGTCTGGCCGTGGGCTTCGGCGCCCAGACCCTGGTCCAGGATCTGATCACGGGGCTGTTCATCCTCATCGAGGATTCGCTGGCCATCGATGACTTCGTCAATCTGGGCGCACACATGGGCACGGTCGAAGCGCTCAGCATCCGCACCGTCAAGCTGCGCGATCTCGATGGCATCGTGCACATCATTCCGTTCAGCCAGATTCAGGGCATCCAGAACTACTCGCGGGAGTTCGGCGTGGCGCTGATGCGTATTCGCATCGCGCATCATCTCAAGATCGACGAGGCGATCGAGACCGTACGCCAGATCGCCGACGACCTGCGCAGCGATCCGATGATGCGTCACCACATCTGGTCACCGCTGGAGATTCAGGGCGTGGAGAGCTTCGATGCCGGCGCCGCCATCCTGCGTATTCGCATGCGCACCGCGCCGGTGATGCAGTGGGACGTGGCGCGCGCCTTCAATCTGAGGTTGAAGCAGCACTTCGACGCGCAGGGGATCGATCTGGCGATGCCGCGCATGAGCGTGGTAATGGAGCAGAATCCGGCCGCGACTGCCGACGTCGACGGCACCCGCGAGCCGGTCACGGCGCCCCGGGCGCCGGATTCCGAGTAGCACGATTCGACGTCGCAGCGGCCGGGAAGACGCTCGCGGCGTCGGCGCCGAACCGGGCGTCGGCGACGCCACAGCGGGCAGAGGTCGGCCAAGCCTTCTAGGCTGAAGACGTGTCATGCGACATCTTCATCGGCAGGAGGCCAGATGAGCACCACTCGACGGATCGGTAGGGCAGGACGGGACGAGAGCGTATCCACCGGCGACGTCATTCGTTGGCTGCAGAGGTGGATGTCGCTGATGGTGCTCGTTCTGCTGGCGGGCTGCACGCGTCCGGAGGGGCGTGATGCCTGGGTTCAGCGCCAGTCCGATGCCCGACTCGATGTGGCGCCGGTGTATGCCGAGACCTACCGCGGGCGGCTCGGCTGCGCGACGTGCGTCGAGCCAGCGACCGAGGCGGAGCTGACGCTCTATCGTCAGCGCCGAACCGGCGCGCCTTCCGGCTACCAGCTCGATCGCTATCCGGTCGGCGACAGCGAACAACCGGTGGCCGATGACGGCGTCGCCAGCGAGCACGGACAGTGGCTGATCACGCGAAGCGGCGAGCGCAGCACGGATCGTCCGATCTATCGTCTGACGCCGGATGACGCCTCCGGGCGGGTCCGTCAGTTTGAACAGCCGGATGCGCAGACGCTGATCCGCCTGGATGGCGGGCACGGCGAGCGCGCAACCCTCGAGCGCACGACGATGCCTCGCCACCGCGATCTGACGATCACGGAAGCCGACAGCGGCCTGTCGCAGACGATCGCCGTGGGACAGACGTTGACGGTGAGCCTGTCTTCCCCGGCCGGTGAAGGGTTCGGATGGCGGCTGATCGACCCGCCCGAGGGGGCGCTCGAACCGCTGGGTTCGCCGATGCGTGTCGCCGCCGGCCAGATGCGCCAGCAGGTCGAACCGAACAGTACTGCCGTCTGGCAGTTCAGGGCACGCTACCCCGGTGACGTGGCACTGCGCTTCGAGCTGGCAGCCAGCGACCCTACCGCGGTGCCCCCCGAAGCGGCGCCGGCAAGAGTGGTGCGTTACACCGTCCATATCACCGAATAGTGCTCGGCATGGCGCCGGGTATGGACTTTTTCCTACGACTCTCGAGGGGGTTGCATGAGAGTCCTAGTGCTCGGCAAACTCGGTTCTCCGCACACATCGCCCGTTACCTGCGGTGCGATGGCAAGTTGGCGACTCGGAGTGAGTCGATAAGCCAGTGAAAGGACTCAAGGCTTGGAGCGTTGCGGATTAGCCGCTGTTCAACGTGTCTAGTCTTCGAGGTGTGCAATGAGTCTTCTCATCGGTTGTCTGGTTGCCGGGTTCGTGACGCTCGGTTTTCTCGTCGCTTTGGGAATCTGTCGTAGCGCGCGTTCGTCACCCGCCGGTGACGAAATCGCCTGAAATGCCGTTCTCGCTCGCCAAGCGACCGGCGAGTTCTGGGAACATCGAACGCATCGACCCGCCACTCGGCGGGTCGATGCGTTTTCAGTCCGGGGCGATCGCCGCTGTCGCGGACGTTTTCACTTACCGGCTGTCGTTGCACCGGCGAGCGACGGGTAGCGTGACCCCGGCGAAGGCACGCCGCGAACGTATGCCCCGGTCATCCAGGCAAGCGGCGCCAGCTCCGGGCCGAACGCATTGAAACAACCCCAGCGCATGGCAATGAACGGCCGCAATATCGCCGGCAGGCGTCGATGCGCCCGCAGTCCCATGACGCGCCTGGCACGAGCCACCAGTCGGTCGACCCGTCGCTGCTCCTGGCGTGACAGCGCCCGGTAGGTGCGGGTATCGGTGGCCGAGGGATATTGTCGTTTGGCGGGATCGCAGCTCTCCAGCAGCTGGCGGGCGACGAGCTTGACGGGCATAACTGTCTCTCCTTCGCGCTCCGGGCGAATGGCATTGTCGTTGTCGTTGCAGTCATGATCGTGTTGTCGAGCGCTATCTGTGTAGCGTTCGTTTCATGCTGAAACGTCGCGAAACGCGATGCAACCGATGCGACACTCGACGGCAAGATCGTTTCGATGAGCGCCGCTACCCAGGGTCGGTGGCGCTAGCGCCGGCCAGGGCCCAGTCGCGAAAGGCGCGCAGCGCGTGCGCCGGCGAGCGCCACGTCAGATCGAGATCGCGTTACCAGCGCTGCCAGGTGAGCCAGTCGTGATAGTGATCCTCCACCACCATCAGCGTGTGGCTCGTCAGCAGCGCCGCGGGGTCGGCCACTGCGCCGTGACGCTGAAAGTAGATCGGGCTGCAGACCACGCCGACCGTTTCGTGATCGAAGATGGCATCGGCGTGTAGGCCGGGCGGGTCGACCTCGTTGGGGAGGTGATAGTAGATCCCCAGATCGAATTCGCCGAGATCCAGGCGGTAAGGGTCCTGGACGGTGAGAATTCGAATCTCGATGTCGGGATGGGCGCGCTGAAAGTCGGGCAGCTGGCGCTCGCCGCCGCGACGACGCCATCCCCGCGACCAGCGCATAGAGCGAGACCGCGTCGATCAGCCCGGCGAAGCGCTTTACGCGCGGCCCGAAGATCGGCTCGAGCATGCTCGAGATCGAGAAGCGCAGGCGCAGGTTGTAGAAGGCGAGCGCAAAGATCAGCGCCGGTACGGCGTAGATGGCGTAGGGCGTGAAGGTCCAGTGGAGGAACATCGTCGACATGGCGAACAGCGCGGCCTCGCCGGAGCCCGGCTCCAGGTCCAGCGACGCCGGCGGCGACATCAGGTGATAGAGCGGCTCGGCGGTGGTCCAGAACAGGACCCCCACGGCGAGAGTGGTGCAGAGCGTGATCGAGAACCAGCGCAGCTTGGAGAGCAGCGGCGTCGCCTCGGCGCCGCCAATGCGAATCCGCCCGAGCGGCGAGACATAGACCACCACCGCCATGATCAGTAGATAGAGACTGCCGAGGCTGAAAAGCCAGGAGAAATTGTCCAGAATCGCGCCGTTGAGGGCGGAGGCGACGGCGAGAAAGCCATCGAGGTCGACATAGCTCGCCACCACGGCGGCCAGAAGGATCAGAAAGGTCGGCCAGAACACGAGTGGCCTCAGTGACGTCCGCATACCCATCTCCCGTTATCGTTGTTCGCCGGTGCGATGCACCGTCTTCATGGCGTTATACCCTAACGGTAGAGCGGGGCAGGGTGGCAAACGCCTTGCGAGCATGGACCCATGCGTCCCGCGCATGGGCCGACGAACGATGCGCACCGCCTTCGGCGGGGCGCTCTGACGAGAGAGACGATGGAACCCGAGGATCTCGAGAAACTGGTGACGCGGCGCATGCCGTTCGGTAAGTACGAGGGTTGGCTGATCGCCGATCTACCGGGGAACTATCTCAATTGGTTCGCCCGCGAGGGCTTTCCCCACGGCGAGATCGGCAGGCTCCTGGCACTGATGCAGGAGATCGACCACAACGGGCTGGCGGGCCTGCTGGAACCGCTACGCGGGCACCAGCGCTTGTCGTGAGATCGTCGCCTGGCGGGCTGGGTCGAGCGGAGCGCGCCGCGGCGAGCGCGACGCCGGGTCAGATCACGTCGATCGCGCAGCGGGTCACGGCGTTGTAGAGACAGCCGTGGTCGTTCCAGACGACCTGGTCCGGCTGCTCGGCGCCGGTCGCATCGACGGCGCGGACGTGGATCACGTGTTCGCCGGGTGCAAGGTCGAGCGCGATCGACCAGAGCGCCCAGGCGCCTTCGACGCCGGGGTCCTCCAGTGCCGCCGGTTGCCAGGGGCCGTCGTCGAGCCGACACGCCACCGCCGTGATCGGCCCTTCGCCGGAGAAGGCGCGACCGAAGAGTCGCCGCCGGCCTGCGTCGAACGTCGCGTTCTCCTCGCACTCGATCAGGCTCATCACCGGCATCGTGGTGATGGGAATGCCGTCGGCGTCGCCCACCGCGGGGTAGTCCGGCCCGGCGAGGGTATAGTCGCGAGTGTTCCAGTAGGTGTCGAGCCGGCCACGGGAGACCGTGATATGCCCCAGCCACTTGACGCTTGCCGCGCCCAGCCAGCCCGGCACCACCAGCCGGGCGGGAAAACCGTGATCGACGGGCAGCGGTTCCCCGTTCATGGCAAGCGCGATGATCGTATCCCCGGTCAGCGCCTTGTCGATGGGCAACGGGCGGGCGAACCGGCCCCCGTCGAGTCCTTCCGGCAGCACCCACGCCGCCTCGGCAGCGATACCCGCCAGCTCGAGCACATCGCGCAGGCGTACGCCGGTCCACTCCGCCACGCCGATGGCGCCGGTGTGCCACTGCGCGCCCTCCGCGGCGCGACCGAAGTCCCGCGCAAAGCCGGCCCGGGCGTTGCCCGCACACTCGATGGCGCGAACGACGCTGACCCGGGGTAGCTGTGTCAGCGCCGCGAGATCGAGTTCGAGCGAGCGCACGAGGGCGTCACCCTCAAGGGTCAGCCGCCAGGTGTCGGTGTCGAGCTCGGGAACGTCGAAGTGGCTGCGCACGTAGAATCGATCGATGGGCGTAAGAAACCCCGTCAGACCGGTGGGGCGCATCTCCACATTGGTGGCGCCGCCCTCGGCGGGATAGACGAAGCGCTCGCCCGGCGTCGGTTTGCAAAGTCGGGGGTGATGAGTCACGAAGGCCTCGCCGCGCGCAGTGAAAGTGTCTAGAGCGTAGTTCAGCGCGAAGTGGGCGAGAAGGCGAGCGTTGGTGCCGAGCGTTAGGTGTCAGTGGTAGATGTCGGACGATGAAGGCAAGACCCCGGTCGCAGGCGCGACCGGGGCATGGGCCCTAGCGCAGGCGAGCGACGAGGGCGCTTGCCGTCACTTCGCTCGACGCCGGATTCTGGCCGGTGATCAGCAGGCCGTCCTCGACGTGGAACGGAGCGAAATCTTCGTCGGTGCGGCGGTAGTTCGCGCCGAGCCGCTTCAGCTCGCTCTCCAGCAGGTGCGGAACCACCTCGGTCAGACCCACCGCTTCCTCTTCACTGTTGGTGAAGCCGGTCACCGTGCGCCCGGCGACCAACGGATCACCGCCAGCGGACTTGACCTGAAGCAGTACGGTGGGCGCGTGGCAGACCGATGCTACCGGTTTGTCGGCGGCGAGGAACGCCTCGATCAGCCGGATCGAATCGGCATTGCCGGTGAGATCCCATAGCGGGCCGTGGCCGCCCGGATAGAAGACGGCATCGAAGTCGTCCGCGGAGACATCCGCCAGCCTACGGGTCTCGGCGAGCTGCGCCTGAGCGTCGCTGTCCGCGTCGAAGCGGTGCGTCGCCTCGGTCTGCGCATCGGGCTGGGTGGAGTTGGGATCCACTGGCGGCTGACCACCCGCGGGTGAGGCCAGCGTGATCTCGGCCCCGGCGTCCTTGAAGACGTAGTAGGGGCTGGCGAACTCTTCGAGCCAGAAACCGGTCTGGTGGCCGGTATCGCCCATGGCGGCGTGCGAGGTCAGTACCATCAAGACTTTCATGACATCTCTCCCTGGGTCGGTTCGCGCGTCGGCAGCGGGCGTGAGCCCCGCTGGCGCTCGGCACGTCTCTCGCGCCAAGCCGTTGCCGCGTCAGTGGCAAGAAGATGCGGGCAGCCCGGCGCGACTTCAAGCCGGCTTCGCGCCATCGCTAGCGGTCGTCATACCGAGTCGGGGGCAAGCTCGTCTTAAACGTTAGAGCGGTCGGGTCTCGCCCGGCGCCGTGCGCTCGCCGTTGACGTAGAGCGGCCGAGCGTCACCGCTGGGCAGCTCGACGCGAAAGCCAGAGTAAGCCGGGCGGTAACGCCCTTCGTGACGCCAGTCGAGACGGATCGAATCAGCGTCGCAGGTCAGGGTTACATGGGTCACGAGCGTTCCCGCGCCTTCGCCCAGCACGCTCTCGCCGTCGTCGTCGAAGAGCGTGACGGTGCGACTCCCCTGCTCGACGAACGGATAGACTCTCAGCGCACGGGCATCGTCACGGGTCGAGTCGACGTAAGCGAGGCGATCGGCGGTGGCGACGATGCCCCCGGCGCGCACGAACAGCGGCAGATGTGAGAGCGGCGCGTCGACGACGATTTCTCGGCCGCCTTCCCGGCAGGCGCCGCCTTCAAAGGCGTACCAGCCACAGCCGTTGTCCGGCAGGTGCAGGCGTCGCTCGCGTGCACCCGGTTCCATCACCGTAGCCACGAGGAGCTCTTCGCCGAGCAGGAACTCGTCGTTCTCGGCGAAGGTAGCCGAGTCGTGCTCGTGATCGAGGAAAGTGGGGCGAATCATCGGCTCGAGCTCGACGTGGGCACGCCAGGCCAGCGTGTAGAGATAGGGCAGCAGCCGATAGCGCAGACGGATCGCCTCGCGAATGCCGTCGAGCACCTCCAGGTGCATCCAGGGTTCGTTGACGGTGCCGTCGTCGTTCCAGGAGTGGATGGTGAAGCGCGGATGCATCACGCCGTTCTGCACCCAGCGCAGGAAGAGCTCGGGATCGGGGCGCGGGCCGGAGAAGCCGCCGACGTCATGACCAACGTTGGAAATGCCGCTCAGCGCGAGTCCCAGTCCCATGCGCTGGTTGTAGCGAAGCGTGGGCCACTCGGTGCGATTGTCGCCTGACCAGGTCTGAGCGTAGCGCTGCAGCCCCGGGCCGCCGGAGCGGGTGATCAGGAACGGGCGACGTTCGGGCGCATGGGCAAGCTGAGCCTCCTGGGAGGCGCGTACCATCAACAGTGAGAGCACGGGCTTGGCCACCGACGCGGTGAGCGGCTCGCCGAAGCCATCGAGCCGCGCCTCGCGATCAACGATTTCGAACTCGTTGTTGTCATTCCAGGTGCTCTCGATCCCCAGTGACAGCAGCTTGTCGTCGACGTTGTGCTTCCACCAGTCGACCGTCTCCCTGCGCGTGAAGTCCAGGTGCGAGCCGGCGGCGTCCCAGAACGGGGAGACCTCGGCCTCGCCGGTGTCGGAGTCGGTGACGAAGAGACGATTCTTCGCCGCCTCGGCGTAGGCCGGGTGGTCGGTCAACAGGCAGGGTTTGATGTTGGCGATCAGGCGCATGCCCGCTTCGCGAAACGTGTTCACCATCGCCGCCGGATCCGGCACCTTGTCGCGGTTCCAGGTGAAGACGTAACGCTTGTCACCGATCGAGGAGTAGCCCGAGGAGAGCTGGAAGGAGTCGCAGGGGATGTCGTGCTCGCGGCAGAGCGTGACGAACTTGCCGAGCTGCTCTTGAGCGTCGGGGGCGTCGGTGTAGTGCATCGTCGAGCCGGAGTAGCCGAACGACCACTTGGGTCCGAAGGCGACGCCGCCGGTGAGGCGGGTGAACGACTTGACCACGTCGAGCACCCGTTCGCCGAGCAGAAACCAGAGATCGAGATCGCCATCCTCGGCACGAAACGCCCGGTAGGGGACGTGGTAGTTGTCGAGCTCGTTGCCGAGATCGACCCGCGAGGTGGCGAGATTGTCGTAGAAGAGACCGTAGGCGAAGCCGTCATCGCGCCGGGTAATCGTGAACGGCACGTGTTTGTAGAGTGGGTCGGTCGAGTCGGCGCGATAGCCCATGGCGTCGAGCGTGCGCATCTCGTAGCGCTTGCCCGAGCGTTCCAGGTCGCCGCTCTTCTCGCCGAGACCGTAGTAGCGCTCGCCATCGAAGCGCCGTAGATAGTGCTCCACGCCCTGGCCGCGCCGCGCGACGGCCACTCCGCCGGTGGGGCGATCCTCGGCGAGAGACGTCCACTCGTCGCTTTCGTCGGCACGCGCGTGCCAGGTCAGCTTGAAGGGATGGCCGATATGCAGCTTGAGGCGTGCGGTTTCTACGCTGACGCCGTCGTCGTGCTCGATGAACGTCCAGGTCGGTGGCGTGAAACCTTCACCGGACAGCCGATCGCGCCCCTCCCACGGCAGCGAGCCGTCGGGGTCGATCGACCAGGTGCGCGAGGGGCGGGCTCCCTGTTCACGGTGCACGAAAACGCGAAAGAGCGATTCGCCGAACACGAAGACGACGACCTGGCGGTCGCCCGCGTCGAGCACGATGCGATCGGAATCGACCGCATTCAGCGACCAGTCGGTGAGAAAACGCATTGGGACCTCGGTTATTGGGTGACTTAGCCGCCCAGCAGCAGGTTGGGAAGGAAGAGACTGATCTGGGGCAGGTAGGTGATGGCCATCAGCATCGCCAGGAGGGCGACGAACATCGGTATCAGCGGCACCACGACTCGGCCGATGGAGACGTTGGCAACGGAGCTACCCACGAAGAGAGCGCTTCCCACCGGCGGCGTACAGATGCCGATACAGAGATTGAACGCCATCAGCACCCCGAAGTGAACCGGGTCCATGCCGAACTTCGAAACGATGGGAAGAAAGATCGGCGTGAAGATCAGCAGCGCCGGTGTGATGTCCATGAACATGCCGATGGCGAGCAGAATCAGATTGATCAGCAGCAGGATGACCAGCGGGTTGTCGGAGAGTGAGAGCAGCGCATCCGAGATCTGCTGTGGAATGCTCTCCAGGGACATCGCCCATGACATCGCGCCGGAAACGGAGATCAGCGGCAGCACGATGGCAGTGGTCATCGCTGCCTCCAGCACGATTGCCGGTAGCGTCCTGAAGGTGATGGTGCGGTAGATCGCCATGGTCAGAATCAGGGTGTAGATCACCGCGATCGCCGAGGCCTCGGTGGCGGTGAAGATACCAGCGACGATGCCGCCGATGACGATCACCATCAGCAAGACCGAGGGCAGGGCGTGGAGCAGGGTGGGCAGAACTGGCGCCCGTTCGGTGGTGTCCGCCCGATAGCCCCGGCGTTTGGCGATCACCCCGGCCACCAGCATCAGACCTAGGCCCATCAGCAGCCCTGGCAGGTAGCCCGCCAGAAACAGCGCGGCGATCGAGGTGCCGCCGGAAACCAGCGAATAGACGATGAAGGTCGAGCTCGGCGGAATCAAAAGCCCCACCGGGCTCGAAGCGATGTTGACCGCGGCGGCGTAACCGGGGTCGTAGCCTTCGCGCTTCTGCAGCGGATTCATCACACTGCCCACTGCGGCGCACGAGGCAACGGCGGAGCCGGAGATCGCCCCGAACATCATGTTCGCTACCACGTTGCAGTGGGCGAGGCTGCCCGGTAGCCGCCCGACGATCAGCCGCGCCAGATCGATCAGCCGGATGGCAACACCGCCGCGGTTCATCAGAGCGCCGGCGAGAATGAAAAAGGCGATCGCCAGCAGGGTGAAGCTGTCGAGCCCGCTCAGCATCCGTTGAGAGACGATCAGCGCGGCGTCGTGGAGGGCGAAGCTGGTGGCGATCGACACCAGCGAGGCGATGCCGATGGCGAAGATGATCGGTAGGCCAAGGGCGAGTAGCAGGAAGAAGGTGCCGAACAGGATAGCGCTGTCGATCAGTGTCATGCGTCGTCTCCCGTCGGTTGCGAATCGCATGCGAGCGTGGCGATGTCGAGCAGGGCGAAGAAAGCGATGAACGCCCCGGCCAGCGGTAGCGCCAGATAGATCCAACCCATGCTGATCCCGAGCATCGGCGTCGTCTGACCGTTGGCGAAGGTCTGGCCGACCAGCTCGGCGCCGCCATAGAGCATGACGTGGCCGGCGAAGAGCAGGACGACCAGCTGCAGAACGACCTTGAGCCAGCGACGCGCCTCGCGCGGCAGATGTTCGGGGAGGAAGTCGATCGCCAGATGTCGGGACGCGCCCGAGGCATAGGCCGCGCCCAGCAGCCCGAGCCAGATCAGCAGAAAACGCGCCATCTCGTCGGTGACGATCGTTGGCGAATCGGTGAAGTAGCGGCTCGCGACCTGCAGGGTAACGACCGCGACGAGCAGGGCGAAGATCGTCAGAAGAAGCACCGCCAGCGTCCGGTTGGCAGTGTCCCGCGATCGTTCGATTAGGCTGCGGCTGTGCTCGTGCCCGGCCATCGCTACCTCACGTTGTCTGACATATGATCTTCGATTCGAAACCCAGATTCGCAGCCTAACCATCGGCTGGCAATATCGACCAAAGTCGGTTTGACGCCGTTTCGAGGAGCTGTTGATCTGCACCGTTTTCCGGACACGAGGGATGGGCTATGACGACGCGGCGAGAGTTATGCAGGTGGGGTGCCGGATCGCTCTTGCTGGCGGGATTCGGCGTTCGCGGCGCCTTGGCCGCCGAAACCCGCACCCTGCGCCTCAGCCACAATCTGACCACGGCGCATCCGGTCCATCGGGCGATGCAGCAGATGGCGGAGCGCGTCCTCGCACTCACCGATGGCACGCTCGCGATCGAGATCTATCCCAACTCCCAGCTCGGCAACCAGCGTGAATCTGTCGAGCTGGTGCAGGCGGGCATTCTCGACATGGCCAAGACCAACGCCAGCGAACTCGAGGCGTTCGATCCGATCTTCTCGCTGCTCAACGTGCCCTATCTCTTCGAGAGCGGCGACCACTACGACCGCGTGCTCGAGGGCGAGATCGGCCGTGACATTCTGGCCGCTTCGGCGGGACGGGGATTCCGTGGAGTGACCTACTTCGACTCTGGCGCGCGGAGTTTCTACGCCACCCGCCCCATCGAGTCGCCCGAGGATCTTCGGCATACCAAGATACGTGTGCAGCCGAGCCCGACCGCCATCGAGATGGTCGAACTCATGGGGGCGAGCCCGACACCGCTGGCGTTTGGCGATCTCTACACAGCGCTGCAGCAGGGCGTCGTCGACGGCGCGGAGAACAACCCCACGGCGCTGGTCACCGCCCGTCATGGTGAAGTGGCGAAGTATTTCACCCTCGACGAACACACGCGGATTCCCGACATGCTGGTGATTTCGGAACGGTGCTGGCAGGGGCTCTCCAAGACGCATCAGAGGGCGCTGAGGCGCGCCGCCGCCGAAGCCACTTCCCTTCAGAAAGCCGCCTGGCAGCGGGCCAGCGAGGACGCCGTCGCGACGGCGAAAGCAGAGATGGGTGTGGAGTTCATCGATGTCGACAAGCGCGCCTTCGCCGAACGTACTCGCCCGATTCGCGACCGTGTCGCCGCACAGTCGCCCCGCGCCCGACAGTGGCTCAAGGCGATCGAAGCGCAGGCCTGACGTCGCTCACGCCAGCAGTGCGTTACGAGGATGAGGTCGGCGTCAGCGTCTTGCGCATGACGCCGCGCTCGAGGGTGACGCCGCTGCGATGCGCGAAGCTGTCGGTAGTGATCAGCTCGTAATCGTGGGCGCGGTAGAAGTCGATGGCGTTGAGGGCGGCGGAAAGCGTCAGGCTGTCGATGCCGAGCGTCGCGGCGAGGTGCTTCGCGCGCTGCAGAAGTTGCGCCCCGTAGCCCTGTCTAAAGGCGCTTGGCGCCACGAACAGCGCTTCGAGCTCTCGTCCGGGGGCGTCGATGACCGCATAGCCGATCAGGCTTCCCGCCCGCTCGCCGATGAGGGCATGCCCTTGCGCCACGTATTGGCGAAACGCCGCGCTCGGCGGTGCGGCTAGCCAGGTCTCCAGCGCCTCGGCCGGGTAGTATCCCGCGCACTGCACGCGAGCGGCCTCGGCGCGCAGTGCCCAGAGTCGCTCGATGTCGTCCGCAGCGGCGGTGCGGAACGTCAGCGGCGCCATCGTCACGGCGTCAGCCCATCGGTGAGCGTTTGTCGAGATTTTCCGGGCCGAAGGAGTCGGGCAACAGCTCGTCCATGCGGTACTGCTTGAGCGGGGCGCCGTCGCCGTCGAGCACCACGATGCGCGTCTCGGGTGTGGCGAACTCCCGAATGCGCTGGCGGCAGTCGCCGCAGGGCGTACACAGATGCGCACCGGGCCCGATGACGTAGATCTCCCGGATCACTCGCTCGCCATTGGAGACCAGCGCAGCGATGGCGCTCCCTTCGGCGCAGAGCCCCTTGTAGTTGGCGCTCTCGACGTTGCAGCCGGCGTAGGTGCGCCCGCTGTCGCTGATCAGTACCGCCCCCACCGGGTGATCGGAGTAGGGCACGTAGGCGTTGGCGCGTACGTCGAGCGCGGCGCGGCGAATGTCATCACTGACCGCGATGGCAGTCTCATGGGTTGACTGATTCATTGGGCTTGCTCCTCGTCGTCGCGCAGCAGGCCTTCCAGGGTAATCGTCATCATCTCGGCGAAGCCGGTCTGGCGCGTCTGGGCGTCGAGCGCCTCGTCTTTCAGGATGTGATCGGAGACGGTACAGACCGTCAGCGCCCGGGCGCCGAACTCGGCGGCCACCCCGTAGAGCCCGGCGGCTTCCATCTCGACGCCGAGAATGCCGAGACGTTTCATCGTCTGGAAGAAGTCGACGTCCGGGGTGTAGAACAGATCCGCCGAGAAGAGGTTGCCGATTTTGGTCGGCGTGCCGCGTTCGGCGGCAGCGTCAACGGTATGGCGGGTGAGGCCGAAATCGGCAATGGCGGCGAAGTCGTGGCCGTTGAAGCGGGTGCGGTTGACGCGAGAGTCGGTGCAGGCGCCCATGCCGATCACGATGTCGTTGACCGCCACGTCGTCGCGCACCGCGCCACACGAGCCGACCCGTACCAGCCGTTTGACGCCGTATTCGGTGATCAGCTCCTTGGCGTAGATCGAGAGTGACGGAATCCCCATGCCGCTGCCCATCACCGAGATCCGACGACCGCGATAGGTGCCGGTGAAGCCGAGCATGTTGCGCACTCGATTGACGCAGACGACGTCGTCGAGAAACGTCTCGGCGATGAACTCGGCGCGCAGCGGGTCGCCGGGCATCAGCACGGTGTCGGCAAAATCGCCCTCATGCGCTTCGATATGCGGTGTAGCCATCAGTTATCTCCTTGTGGCCGTTCGCCCAGCAGCGAGCGGCCGTCGTCCATGGCGGGCAGGTCGAAATACTCGGCCAAGGTCTGGCCGATATCGGCGTAGGTGTCACGGCGGCCGTAGCCACCGGCGGCAAGCCCCGCGCCCTGCATCAGTACCGGCACCTGCTCGCGGGTGTGATCGTTGCCGCGCCAGGTGGGATCGTTGCCGTGGTCGGCGGTGAGAATCAACAGATCCCCGGGCGCCAGCCTGGCCTGAACCTCTGGCAGGCGGCGGTCGAAGGCTTCCAGCGCCGCGGCGTAGCCCTCGGGGTCGCGGCGGTGGCCGTAGAGCGTGTCGAAGTCGACGAAGTTGGTCATCACCAGGGTGCGCGGGCCGGCGTCGTCGATCGCGCCCAGCGTAGCCTCGAACAGGGCGTCATGGCCGTGGGCCTTGCGCACGTCGCTGACGCCGCAGTGGGCGTAGATATCGCCGATCTTGCCCACGCCGATCACCCGGCCGCCGGCGTCATCGAGCCTCGAGAGCACGGTGGGCGTGGGCGGCTCGATGGCGTAGTCGCGGCGATTGCCGGTGCGCTCGAAGGTCTCCACTGTCTCGCCAACGAAGGGGCGGGCGATCACTCGGCCGATGTTGTAGGGCATCAGCAGCTCACGGGCGATCTCGCAGAGCGCATAGAGCCGCTCGAGACCGAAGTGGGTCTCGTGGGCGGCGATCTGGAACACCGAATCCGCCGAGGTGTAGACGATCGGCTTGCCGCTTTCGATATGCTCTGCGCCCAGCGCTTCGATCACCGGGACCCCGGAGGCGTGGCAGTTGCCGAGCACGCCTGGCAGCTCGGCACGCTGGACCAGCGCGTCGAGCAGCTCGTCGGGAAAGCTCGATTCGTGATCGGTGAAGTAGCCCCATTCGAAGCGTGCCGGAACGCCGGCGATCTCCCAGTGCCCAGACGGCGTGTCCTTGCCCGACGAGATCTCCTGCGCCGGCGCCCAGCTGCCATTGACCGCCTGGGGCGGCTCGACGCCGGCCGCCCACTCGCCGGTCGCCAGCCGGTGGGCGTGGTAGAGCCCCAGCGCGGCGAGGTTGGGCAGTTCGAGCGGTCGGCCGGCCTCGGCGCGAACGCGGGCGATGTGCCCCAGCGTATCGGCGCCGGCATCGCCGTAGGCCTCGGCGTCCGGCGCGTTGCCGATACCGAAGGAGTCGAGTACCAGCAGCACCGCGCGCTGGCCGCCTCGAGCCATCGTGGTGTTCTGAGTCGTGCTGGTGTTTTGGGTCATGACGCTGCCTCCGGGCGCAGGGTTGCGTGGACGAGCGGTGGGGTGTCGGTGGTCGTCTCGCTCAGGCTGAAGGCGCGGCGTAGCCGGCCAGAGACCGCCTCGGCGGCGGCGCGGTCGCGGGCGTGCAGGCGCAGCAACGGCTGGCCGGGCTCGACCCGGGTGCCCAGCGCGGCGATGCGCGAGAGCCCGACCGCCGGGTCGATGGCATCCCCCGGGTTGCGCCGACCGCCGCCGAGTTCGACCACGCCCATGCCGAGCTCGCGGGTATCGATCGCACTGATCATTCCGGCGCGGTCGGCGTCGAGATCCAGGGTCACCGGCGCCTCGGCGAGATGGTGGCTGGCGCGGTCGGCTAGATCGGCAGGACCGCCGAGGCCGTGCACCATGCGCGAGAAGCGCTCCAGCGCCTCGCCGCTCTCCAGCGCCCGATCCAGGCGCTGGCGGGCGTCCGCGTCGTCGGCGGCGAGGCCGGACTGCACCAGCATTTCGGCGGCGAGCGCCTGCGTTACCGCGTAGAGTCTCGAATCCTTGCCGTCGCCACGCGCTGGATTGCGTCCGTCGCCACGCGCTGGATTGCGTCCGTCGCCACGCGCTGGATTGCGTCCGTCGCCACGCAATAGGCGCAACGCCTCGTGGATCTCCAGGGCGTTACCCGCGCAGTCGGCCAGCGGCTGGTTCATGTCGGTGAGCAGCACGCTGGTGCGTGTGCCGGCGTCGCAGCCGATGGTGACGATTGCCTCCGCCAGCTCCCGTGAGGCTTCCGGCGTCGGCATAAAGGCCCCGCTGCCCACCTTGACGTCCATCACCAGGGTGTCGAGACCGCAAGCAAGCTTCTTGCCGAGGATCGAGGCGACGATCAGTGGAATCGACTCCACCGTCGCGGTGACGTCGCGTACGCCGTAGAGGCGCTTGTCGGCGGGGGCGAGAGAGCCGGTCTGACCGATGATGGCGACGCCCACCTCCTTCACCAGCCGGCGGAAGGTGGTATCGCTCGGCACAATGTCGTAGCCGGGGATCGCCTCGAGCTTGTCCAGCGTGCCGCCGGTGTGGCCGAGCCCGCGCCCCGACACCATGGGCACGTGGCCGCCGCAGGCGGCGACCCAGGGGCCGAGCACCAGCGAGACCAGGTCGCCGACGCCACCGGTGGAGTGTTTGTCGAGTACCGGACCCGGTAAGTCGAGATCGTGCCAGTGCATTACCTGGCCCGAGTCACGGATCGACTCGGTCAGCGCCACCGCCTCGTCGCGGCTCATGCCGTTGAGATACACCGCCATGGCGAAGGCGCCGATCTGGGCGTCGCCGATGCTGCCGTCGGTGATGCCGTGCGCAATCAGATCGAGCATCTTGCGACTGAGCGTCTTGCCGTCGCGCTTGCGACGAATGATTTCCTGGATGAGCATGCCTTTTCCTACCTTACCGACTCGCCGTGTCGACGCGCGTTACGCGTCGACGCCCACCGTGGCCGACGGCGGCATCGACCGCCGCCGGCCGCTCGCCCACTCAGTAGCCAACGCTCGCCGGCTCCTCGGATCGGCCGTCGAGCGTGGCGAGCAGGGCGTCGAGCAGCCCGGACGCGCCGAAGCGAAAATGCGCCGGCGTCAGCCAGGCCTCGCCCATCAGTCGTTCGGCGAGTTCCAGATAGGCTCTGGCATCATCGGTGGTACGGATGCCGCCGGCGGCCTTGAAGCCCACGTCGCGGCCGCTGTCGCGAATCGCGATGAGCAGGATCTCGGCGGCCTCGAGGGTCGCGTTGACGGTCACCTTGCCGGTGGAGGTCTTGAGGAAATCCGCCCCGGCAGCCAGGGCGATGTCGGCGGCCTGACGAATCAGCGTCGGGTCCTTGAGCTCGCCGGTCTCCAGAATCACCTTGAGCAGGCGATCGCCGCAGGCCGCGCGGCAGGCTTCGATCAGCGTGCGTCCGCTCTCGGTGTCACCGTCTATCAGCGCTCTGTAGGGGAAGACGACGTCGACTTCGTCGGCGCCGGCGGCGACCGCAGCACGGGTCTCGCGGGTGGCGCGGTCGATGTCGACGCTGCCGTCGGGGAAGTTGGTCACGGTAGCGATGCGTACCGCGTCGTCGAGCCCGATGTCGCGAAGCTCGCGTGCGGCCGTCTCGATGAAGGCGGGATAGACGCAGACCGCCGCCGGCGCGCCGTGGGGCGTGCGCGTGCGCTGGCAGAGCGCGGCGATGGCAGCGTCGGTGTCGTCATCGTTGAGCGAGGTGAGGTCCATCATGGCGAGCGAAAGCTCGGCGGCACGCGCGGAGGTCATCATCGACTGCACTCCCTGGTCGGTCGAAGAGGAACGAGGCACAGACGCGCGCCTCGCGAAGATGAGGTACCGAGGCGTCGCGAAACGCCCCTGAAAAGCGGCGGCCGCGTTCACGCTGGGCGAACGCGGCGGGTCGCTTCAGGCAGCACCGGCCAGCGCCAGGAAGATGCCCGCGAGCGTGGCCGACATCAGGTTGGAGAGCGTGCCGGCGAGCACCGCCTTGAGACCGTAGCGGGCGATTTCCGGGCGGCGCGCGGGGGCCAGCGTGCCGAGGCCGCCGAGCAGGATCGCGATCGACGACAGGTTGGCGAAGCCACACAGCGCAAACGACAGAATCGCCGCGGTATGGGCCGACATCGCCTCGCCGGTCGCTTCGACCACGGCTTCGCCGCTGATGTAGGGCGCCAGGTTGATATAGGCGACGAACTCGTTGACCACCAGCTTCTGACCGATGAACGAGCCGGCGAGCGTCGCCTCGCTCCACGGGATGCCGAGTAGAAACGCCAGCGGCGAGAAGAGCCAGCCCAGGATCAGTGACAGGCTCAGGTCGTCGAAGCCGAACCAGCCGCCGACGCCGCCGAGAATGCCGTCGACCATCGCGATCAGGCCGATGAACGCCAGCAGCATGGCGCCCACGTTCGCCGCCAGCATCAGCCCCGACGTGGCGCCGGTGGCGGCGGCATCGAGCACGTTGGCGGGCTTGTCCTCGGCCTCCATCGCCGCCTTGGCGCGCGCGGTGTCGTCGTCCGGGGTCTCGGTCTCCGGCATCAGGATCTTGGCGAACAGCAGCCCGCCGGGGGCGGCCATGAAGGAGGCAGCGATCAGGTACTCGATGGGAATGCCGAGTTCGGCATAGCCCGCGAGCACCGACCCCGCAACGGAGGCGAGGCCGCCACACATCACGGCGAAGAGTTCCGAGCGGGTCATGCTGTTGAGAAAGGGGCGAACCACCAGCGGTGCCTCGGTCTGGCCGACGAAGATGTTGGCAGTCGCGGAGAGTGACTCGGTGCGCGAGGTGCGCAGTACTTTCTGCAGCGCGCCGCCGAGAATCCGCACCACCCACTGCATGATGCCCAGATAGTAGAGCACCGCCGTCAGCGACGAGAAGAAGATGATGATCGGCAGGACCTTGAAGGCGAAGATGAAGCCGACGTTGCTCGGGTCGGCGAGCCCGCCGAAGAGAAACGAGATGCCGTCGTTGGCGTAGTTGATGACCTGGCTCACCGCGCTGGATATCGCACCCAGCGCGCGCTGACCGAGCGGTAGATACAGCACGAAGGCGCCGATGGCGGCCTGAATGAGAAAGGCGCCCCCCACCGTGCGCAGTCGTATCGCCTTGCGATCGCTCGAGAACGCCAGCGCGATCAGCAGCAGCACAACGACGCCGACCAGCCCCATTAGAAGTGTCATGTTGTTGTCCTTGAAGTAGCGATTCTAGGAAAAAGAATTCGGGTTTTTGTGTGCGGTTTTTAACATCGAAGTGTTTGCCGAGTCACTTATTGTTTTTAGCGTAACAAGCCAATAGAGTGGCCCAGTCTTGCTGCCAAGTGCACCCGCTGAGCACTCGCGCGGCCACGCCTGCCGGGCCTTTGCGCGCGTCGAGGCAGTTGATCTGACGTCGCCGGGTGCCGTGTCGCGAGTCATGCACGACGTGATCGACCAGTACGGCAGCGCAGGATCGATAAACAAGAAACCGTCAGTACAACAATCCGGCGCGACACCGGTCGGGCCACAACAACAATCCAGGGGATCACATGGTAACGGATCGTGTTTCAGAACAGGGCGAAGTGCCGTCGCGCCGCCGCTATGTCACTTCGCCGCGTAACCTGCTGTTGGCGCTCGGTGTGACGAGCGCGGCTTTCCTGCCGCTTCAGGCCGCCCACGCCCAGCAGAGCGTCGACGAAGACAATGCTGCCCCGGTCATCGAGCAGGAGACCCCGGCCGAGGGCCCGACATCGCCGGATCAGACCGCCGACGGCCCCTATCTCTCCGACTGGTATCACCAGAACGTCACGGCCATCGGTAGCAAGAACATCCGCTTCGGGCCGCAGCAGGTCGACGACATCTACCTCGAGTACGAATTCTTCGGTCGCAAGGGGCCGCTGGATCTCTACGGCTACGTCGACTTCCCGAAATTCTTCGGCGTGGGCAACGGTGCCGACAGCGGTATCTTCGACAAGGGCTCGCCGGTGTTCATGGAGCTCGAGCCCAAGCTCTCGATCGACGACATGGTCGGTCGCGATCTCGGCATCGGCCCGGTCGATGAGTGGTTCGTCGCCTTCGATTACATCTTCGACTGGGGCCACAACACCGAGAACCGGCAGAACACGCTCTACGCCGGTCTCGGCGCGGACTTCGATACCGGCTCGCCGCTGGGGCTGTCGCTGAACCTCTACAAGCGTCGCCAGTGGGAGAACTACGGCGCCGCCAACGAGCACTCCTGGGATGGCTACCGTGCCCAGCTCAACTACTCCTACCCGCTCGGGACTTTCGATAACGGCGCTTCGCTGATCTATGTCGGGTTCACCAACCATGACTTCGGCTCGGATCTCGGTGACGACGATCCGTCGCGCACCAACGAATCGACCGTGGCGACCAACGTGCTGCTGTATCAGTTCACGCACCTGCGCTTCATGGCCGTGGCGCGCTACTTCCACAACGGCGGTCAGTGGAACGACGGCGTGACCGCGCCGTTCCCCGACACCCACGGTGACAGCTTCGAGCTGCGCTCCACCGGCTGGGGCTACTACTTCGGCGTCGGCTGGCAGTTCTGAGCCATCCCGCCGAGGCGGCTCCCGCTCGTCCCTGTCGAGAGGCGCCCACGGGCGCCTCTCGTCGCGTCGGGCGCCGGCCTTGCAACGTGGCGGGTCGCTTTGCCCCCAATGACTGTCATCTCGAGGAGCGTCGATGAGCGCGCGCAGCACGGTCCGACTGGAATGGCTTCACGACGCGCTGAAGCGCGGCGGTACGCTGCCGCTGGCCGAGGCGGCGAAACGCTGTGGCGTATCCGAGATGACCGTTCGCCGCGACATTGCCGCCAGCCGGGGGACGATTCTCTCCATCGGCGGCCATCTGATCCTCGCCGAGCACCCGCAGCTCGCCGCCGCCTACGACCTCGACAGCCAGCAGGATCGCTACGCCCAGGCGAAAAGGCGCCTCTGCGAGCGGGCGGCGGCGATGGTCGAGCCGGGCGACACGCTCTTCGTCGACTGCGGCACCACGCTGCTCTCGCTCTGCAGCCTGATCCCGCCTGAGCACGACGTCACGCTGGTCACCTATGCGCTCAACGTCGCCAACGCGGTGAGCCGGCGTGCCCCCGAGCTCCAGCTCGTGGTGCTCGGCGGGCTCTATTTTCCCGCCTCGCAGTCCTTCGGCGGGCAGGATGTCACCGCCGCCATTCGCCGGCTGGGAATCAACAAGGCGTTCATCTCCGCCGCGGGGGTCCACGCCGACAAGGGGGCGAGCTGCTTTCACTTCCACGAGGTCGCGCCCAAGCAGGCAGCCATCGAGCACGCCGAGCGCACCATCCTCGTCGCCGACGAGAGCAAGCTGGACGTGCGCCGCGCCGCCTTCTTCGCCGATCTCGACGAATTCGACGCCATCCTCACCACCGGCGAGCCGGGCCGCGCCTGGCGCGATCGCGGCGTCAGCGTGGACCCCGCGCGCATCCAGGTGGTTTGAGGTCTCCTGTTTTTCGTAGAAACGACTGCCCATTACCTGGTTTGATTCGTCGGAAGACTTGCTCGGTCGACGGGGGTAGGCTGAAGGCCGATTCGATCTTTCGAGAGAGTAGCCATGTTCTCCCCAGATGCTCCGACGACCGCCGACAGCTTTCACGCGCCCACCGGCGACAGCGTCTATACCGCCGTGATTCCGGGGCTCGATGACACCACGCTCGAGCGCTATTCACTGCGTTCGCCGGCGAGCGGCGAGACGATCGCCGAGATCAGCGACTGCGGCGCCGCGGAGGCCCGGCTCGCCGCCGACAACGCCCAGCGCGGGTTCGAAGCCTGGCGTAAGGTCAGCCCGTTCGAGCGCGCCGCGCTGCTCAAGGCCTGGCACCGCGCCGTGCTCGACGCCAAGGAGGTGCTGGCGCTGACCATGACCCGCGAGATGGGCAAGCCGATCAAGGAGGCGCGGGGCGAGGTCGACTACGCCGCCGGTTTTCTCGAGTGGTACGCCGAGCAGGCCAAGCGTATCGATGGCGACATTCTCGCCAGTCAGCACCCGGACAAGCGCCTCAGCGTGCTGCGCCAACCGGTGGGACCGGTGCTTGCCATCACGCCGTGGAATTTCCCGGCGGCGATGATCACCCGCAAGGTCGCGCCGGGGCTCGCCGCCGGCTGTTCGGTGATCGTCAAGCCCGCGGAGCAGACGCCGATCACTGCGATCCTGCTGGCGCGACTGTGGCAGCAGGTCGGCGGCCCCGCCGAGGCGTTTCAAGTGATCACCGCCGAGCGCCCGGCGGCGGTCAGCGATGTGCTGATGGACGACGCCCGCATTCGCAAGGTGACCTTCACCGGAAGTACGCCGGTGGGCAAGCATCTCTACGCCAAGTCCGCGGCCACGATGAAACGGATGTCGCTGGAGCTCGGCGGCCACGCGCCGTTTCTGGTGTTCGACGATGCCGACATCGACACCGCCGTGGGCGAGGTCATGGCGAGCAAGTTCCGCAACGGCGGCCAGACCTGCGTCTGCGCCAACCGAATCTACGTGCAGCGCGCCATCTACGACACCTTCGCCGAGCGTCTGGCGGCGGCGGTGAATGCACTGACGGTGGGCGAGCCAGAGAGCGAATCGACCCAGATCGGTCCGCTGGTCAGCCAGGCCGGCCGCGACAAGGCGCAGTCGCACATCGACGATGCCCTCGCCAACGGCGCGACACGACTGACGCGAGAGCACGATGTCGACGGCTTTTTCGTGGCACCCACGGTGCTTGGCGGCGTCACCGCCGGCATGCGCGTGATGCAGGAGGAGACCTTCGGTCCCGTGGCGCCGCTGATCGTCTTCGACGATGAGGCGGAGGCGATCGCCGCGGCCAACGACACGCCGTTCGGTCTCGCCGCCTACTTCTGGACTCGCAATCTCGGCCGCGCGGCCAGGGTCTCCGAGGCGCTCGACTACGGCATCGTCGGCGTCAACGACGGCGCGCCCTCGACCCCGCAGGCGCCCTTCGGCGGCATGAAGGACAGCGGCCTGGGTCGCGAGGGCGGCCGCTACGGTATCGACGAGTATCTCGACACCAAGTTCGTCTCCACGCGTCTGGATCACTGATTTGACGGCGAGCGACGTCGCCACCGCCGGCCGCTCGGCGCCCGAACGGCCGGCGGCGCTGGATCTCGCCACGGCCCTGGTCGAGACGCCGCTGCGTCACGCGCGAGTAGTGGCCGGCGAGGCGTCGCTCTCCCGGCCGCTGCGCTGGGTGCACATGGTCGATCATCCGGACATCGTCGCCTGGGTGCAGCCGGGCCAGCTGCTGCTCACCACCGGGTATCACTGGCCCGACGACCCGGCCGCCGAGCGAGCCCTGATCGAAGCGCTGGTCGAGCGGGAGCTCGCCGGGGTGGCGCTGGCAGTGCCGCGTTTTCTCGATGCCTTTCCGGCGACCAGCCGTCGCGTCGCCCAGGCGCTCGACTTTCCGCTGCTCGAGATTCCCTGGGAGGTGCCGTTCAGCCAGATTACCGAAGAGGTGCACGCCTGGCTGATCGCCCGCCAGGGGCAGCTCATCGCCAAGGCGGAGCGCATCCACCGGGATCTCACCCGCTCGGCGCTGACGGCGCGGCATCTGGGTGATATCGCGACGGCTCTGAGCGAGCTGCTCGAGCGTGCGGTCTTCTTCACCGGACTCGAGGGCGAATGGCTCGGCGGCAGTGCCGAGGCGAGCGGGCTCTATCCCCCGGCGGCGTCGATGCTGCGGGAGGCGCAGCGGCCCACCGGCGACGGCACGGCGCGCTCGCTGAGAGATGCGAGTCCCTCGCTGCTGGTCTGTCCCGTCCGCGTGCGGGAGACGCCGGCGGCGGCGCTTTGGATCGACGAATCGAGCTCCCCGTTGAGCGAGCTCGAACGCCGGGCGGCGGAGCAGACGGCGCTGATCTCGGCGCTGCATCTGTCGCATCAGCAGGCGCTGCAGGCCCAGGAGATTCGGCTCGGCTACGCCTTCGTCGACTCGCTGCTGGAGGGGCGCTTCGAAGCGACGCCGGCGGCACTAGAGCGCGCGGCGCTGCAGGGTTGGGAGCCCGAGGCGCGCTATCGCGTCTGCGCGATTCTGCTCGACGAGCCGGTGCCGCTCAGCCGCGAGGGGCTCGCCCACCGCGAGCGCTGGGAGCAGCGTCTGGGGCGCTGGCTCAAGGCTCGTGGCCAGCCGCGCCTGATCTCGGTGTCGCTCAACCAGTTGATGTTTTTGCTGCGCGTCGAGATCTCGACCGAGACGCTCTGGCAGCAGCTCGGCGACGGCGAGGCGGCGCTTGCGGTCAGTCGCGAGGTGACGGGCGCGACGGCGATCGGCAGCGGCGCGGGGGACGTCGCCCGTCTGCTCGTGTCGCTCAAGCCCGGTGAACGGCGGGATTTCGAGGCGCTACTGTTCGACCGGGTGCTGGCGGGCGATGCCGAGGCGCGCCGGCTCTTCCTCGAGCGGCTCTCGACGGCGCTGGGGGAGGGCGAGCGCCGCGAGACGGCACTTGCGACGCTCCGGGCGCTCGGCGCCAGCGGTTTTCAACTCGCTCAGGCGGCGCGTGCGCTCGAGATCCACATCAGCACGCTACGCTACCGGCTCGAACGCCTGGAGCAGGCGCTGAATCGCGACCTCGCCGATCCGGAGACGCGACTCCAGCTGCAGATCGCGGTGCGACTGTTCGACGAGGGCGCCGAGTGATGGGCACCCTCTCTTTTTTTGATCGCTATCCACTTCTTTCATTCATCGATTCGAGAGAGCCATGCAGCTCAACGATTTCACCACGCTGACCTTCGACGTCTACGGCACGCTCATCGACTGGGAGAGCGGGATGGTCGCCGGCCTTCAACCGCTACTGCGACGCACGTCGCTGAGTCTCACCCGCGACGAGATACTCGAGGCGCACGCCCGCCACGAGTCGACCCAGCAGCGCTACACCCCGCACCTGCAGTATCGACTGCTGCTGGCGGTGGTCTACAAGCGGCTGGCAGAGGCGTGGGGCGTGGACGTCACGCATGACGAGTGTCTGACCTACGGCGACTTCGTCAAACAGTGGCCCGCGTTCGCCGATACCGCCGCGTCGCTCGCCTATCTCAAGCAGCACTACAAGCTGGTGGTGCTTTCGAACGTCGACAACGAGAGCTTCGCCTACAGCCAGCAAAAGCTCGGCGTCACCTTCGACGCGGTCTATACCGCCGAGGACGTCGGCTCCTACAAGCCGGCGCCGCGTAACTTCGACTACCTGCTGGAGAAGCTCGGCGAGCGCGGCATCGACCGCTCGCAGATTCTGCATACGGCAGAAAGCCTGTTCCACGACCACCAGCCGGCCAACCGCCACGGTCTCGCCAACTGCTGGATCTACCGCCGGCATGACAAGGAAGGCTTCGGCGCCACCATGGATCCCGGCGAGACGCCGAGCGTCGATTTTCGTTTCAACAGCATGGCGGAACTGGTCGAGGCGCATAGGCGCACCCTGGGCGATGCCTAGCCCCAGACGTCGCGCTCGCTGATACCCAGCGAGGCGAACTCGCTCTGTCGAAGCGCCGCTTCGTCGCGCAGGAAGAACTCGTCGAGCTGCGGCGGAGCGACGTCGGTGCCCGCGAGCATGGCGTGAACCTGGCCGCGATGGTGGGTCTGGTGGACGAACAGGTGCGCCAGCACGCGCTGGGCGGGTTCACGCTGAAGTCGATCCGCGCGCTCGAGCGTGACGTCTGCATCGAGGGTCTTTGCGTCGAGCGCTTCGCAGACGGCGATCAAACGCCGGTCGAGCGATTGCTGCGCGGGGTGAAGCGTGGCGATACTCGCGTGCGGCGTCTCGTCGTCGAAGGCGCGCTGGCCGAGGGAGCCGCCCTCCAGCGCGTCGATGTAGTAGGCGTCGACGATGAAAAGATGGTTGAGCGTGGCGTGAATCGAGGGAAAGAAGCTCTCGCGCCGGGCGACCAGCGCCTCGGGCGTGAGCGCGGCGCACGCCGTCAGCAGTCGGTGGTTCGACCAGAGGTTGCAGTAGGCCTGGCGGCGGAAATGTTCGATCATGAGGTCGGGCTCCGGGGGCGACTCGTGGGTTCCATCATTCAGCGTCGCAGGAACCGCCATGGAATTGCTACACGGTTTGATCGTCGTCACTGTCGTCCATCTGCTGGCGGCGGCGTCGCCAGGGCCGGACTTCGTTCTCGTCACCCAGCAGACGCTCACTCGCGGCAAGCGGGTGGGGCTGCTCTGCAGTCTGGGCATCGCCCTCGGGCTCTCGATCCATATCCTCTACTCCGCTTTCGGGCTGGCGGCGGTGATCGCCAACTCCGAGAGCGCACTATGGGCGATCAAGCTGCTCGGCGGCGGCTATCTGCTTTATCTCGGCGTCTCCGGGCTGCGCGCGCGTCCCGACGGCGAAGCCACGATGCCTGCCGGCGGTGAGCCTGTGGCGGCGCGCTCGGGCTGGCGCACGGTGGGGGCGGGATTTCTCTGCAATGCGCTCAACCCCAAGGCGCCGATCTACTTCGTCTCGCTCTTCACCGTCGTGCTGACGCCTGGGATGCCGCTTCATCAGATCGCGATCTACGGCGTCTGGATCATGCTGGTCCAGCTCGGCTGGTTCTCGGCGGTGGCGCTGCTGCTGTCGACGCCGCCGGTGCAGCGTGCCTTCCGGCGATTCGGCCACTGGATCGACCGCGTGCTCGGCGTGGCGATGATCGCGCTCGGCGTGCGCCTGCTCACTGCGCGACTGTGACGCACGCCGCGGCTTTGCCTCTCGTTCGGCTTTTGGGCATCCTGCGCGCATTCATTCCAGTGACTCACTCGATTTCAGTGACTCACTCAACTGGCGAGGAACGCCCGTGAAGACTTGGCTGCGTGATCTACCCAAGGTCGAACTGCATCTGCATATCGAAGGCTCGCTGGAGCCGGAACTGATGTTCGCGCTCGCCGAACGCAACGGGGTGGCGCTGCCCTACGCCACGGTGGAGGAGGCGCGCGCCGCCTACGACTTCGCGGATCTGCAGTCGTTTCTGAATCTCTACTACCAGGGCATGGGCGTGCTGCACACCGAGCAGGACTTCTTCGATCTGGCGATGGACTATTTTGCCCGCGCCGCGGCCGAGGGCGTGGTCCACGTAGAGCTCTCCTTCGATCCGCAGGCGCACATGAGCCGCGGGGTGGCGCTGTCGGTGCCGTTCGCGGGGCTCGAGCGGGCGATGCGCGAGGCGGAAAGCCGCTGGGGGCTGAGCACGGCGCTGATCATGAGCTTTCTGCGCGATCGCAGCGCGGACGAGGCGATGGACGTCCTCGAGCAGGCCGCGCCCTACTACGCGCAGATCGATGCGGTGGGGCTCGACAGCGCCGAGCTCGGTAACCCGCCGAGCAAGTTCGCGGCGGTGTTCGAACGCGCGAAAGCGCTGGGACTTCCGCGGGTGGCGCACGCCGGCGAAGAGGGCCCGGCGGCCTACATCGATGAAGCGCTGGACGTGCTCGACGTCTGCCGGATCGATCACGGCGTGGCCTGCCTGCAGGACGAGGCGCTGATCGCCCGCCTGCGGGCATCGCAGATGCCGCTCACCGTCTGCCCGCTCTCCAACGTGCGGCTCAAGGTGACGAAGACGATGAGCGAGCACCCGCTGCCAGCGATGCTCGACCAAGGGCTCAAGGTGACCCTCAACTCCGACGATCCGGCCTATTTCGGCGGCGGCATGTTGAACAACTTCACTGCGTGCCTCGAGGCCTTCGACTGGGATCGCGAGCGGTTCAAGACGCTCGCTGCCAACGCCATCGACGTCGCCTTCATGCCGGAAACCCGCCGCGACGCGCTACGCCAGCGGCTCGCCAGCTGTTGAGCGTCATCCAGCGGTCGAGCGTCATCCAGCGGTCGAGCGTCACCCAGCTTTTGCCCGCTTCGTGAGCTGAAAAGCGATAACAGCGTCCTTCTCGACAGCGAAACGCCCGCCGATCGCAATGATCGGCGGGCGTTCGACGTTGGGCGGCGGTGTTTCCGAGCGCGCGCCCGAGAGGCTGACGCTCAGCCGTCGAGCGTCTTCAAGAACGGCACCAGTCGCGTCAACGCCTCTTCGGCGAGTGCCGGGGCAACGGCGAAGCAGATCCTCAGATAGTCGTCTCCCTCCGGGCCGAAAGCGCTACCCGGGGCCACGCCCACTTTCGCCTCGCGCAGAATACGCTTGGCCATGTCCAGGCTGGAGCCGGTCAGGCCGTGAACGCGGAAGAAGAGATAGAAGGTGCCCTGCGGAGAGAAGACGGTGACGTTGTCGAGCGGCGCCAGGCCGTCGACCAGAATCTGGCGCGACTGGCGGCAGCGCTCCACCTGGTGGGCGATGAAATCGTCGCCCGTTTCCAGCGCGGCGACGCAGGCGTGCTGGATGAACGGCGCGACGCCCGTGGTGTTGTACTGGCAGAGCCTCGCGAAGAGCTGATCCATGCCGTCGGGGAATACCACCCAGCCGGCGCGCCAGCCGGTCATGCACCAGTTCTTGGAGAAGGTGTTGGTGACCAGCAGTCGGTCGGACGGCTCGCAGATCTGCAGAAAGGAGGCCGCCGGCCCTTCGTCGTCGTAGATCCCATCATCATAGACAAAGTGGTTGTAGACCTCGTCGGCGACGATCCAGAGACCTTTTTCGCGACAGAAGTCGCGCAGCCGCTGCATGTCTTCCAGCGGCATGCGCCAGCCCGTCGGGTTGGAGGGGGAGTTGATGAAGATCGCCCGCGTCCGCTCGGTGACCGCGGCAAAGAGCTTGTCCAGATCGAGCACGATCTCGCCGTCGGCGTGGAAGTCGAACGCCACGGGCACGTTGATCCCGCCGGTGATCGCGATCACCTGCTTGGCGTTGGGCCAGGCGGGGGAGGGCATGATGACCTCGTCGCCCTCGTCGAGGATCGCCTGCATCGCCATGACCACCGCATTCATGCCGCCGATCGACACGCAGAAACGCGCCGGGTCGACCTCGACTTGCCAGTGGCGGCGGTGATAGTCCGACAGCGCCTGACGCAGTGCCGGTGTCCCCTGGGAGTAGCTGTAGCGCGTGTCGTCGTGACCGATCGCTTCCATCGCTGCCTGCTTGATCGGCTCCGGCGTGGGCAGATCACCTTCCCCGATCCAGAGCCGTACCACGCTGGCATCGTGGCGTGCCAGATCCGCCACCGCGACGATCTGATTGTCGGGCATCTCCTGTACACGAGACGAACAGAAGGGGCGAAGCGGGGCGGGAATCATGTCGGTCATGGGGATCTCTGATGGTGTGGGAGAGCAAGCGTGTGGCGCTCGATCATAGCCCGCGATGCGGCGCGGCGTGAATCGATGGTTGGTTACAAAGCCAGGTCGGTAACATTCCATCACAGCGGAGTTAGCGGGATCGCATACACTATCGTTACGATTAATCAAAATTCGCTGAGCGATTAATAATTATTTGTGGTGTCCTACGCGGAAAAGGTTATTTTCCGTTCACTATTCGTTACGTGATAATAACGTTTTCGCCTTTCAGGACATCTCAGGGGGATGTGATCGATGGCCGCCATGCTCACCATTGCTCGGGTCGACGGAACTGTCTTCATTCTGGACCCTCGTAAACTTCTGGTTCCCGGCATGGTCATCCCGGAAGGGGCGACGCTGTTCGCGCCGGATGGCGGCCGTATCATTCTCGCCGACGCCACGGTATTGCCGCTGGCGCCCGGCGCCGCCTCGCTGATCGAAGTCGTCGATGGCGTTGCCACACTCGGCGGCGATGCGGCGCCCGGTGATCCCGACATCGCTGCGCTGCAGCAGGCCATCGCTGCCGGCGTCGACCCTACCGCTATCCAGGAGGCGCCGGCCGCCGGTCAGGCCGAAGGCGGTGGCGGCGGCAGCCTCTCCGGAAGTGGCGGTTTCTCCTCGCCGTTCGATATTTCCCGAGTCGGGCGCGAAGAGACGAGCGCCTACCGCTATCAGGCGGGGTCCGGTGGCCCGGCCAATGCCTCGGTGACACCGGCGAGCTTCTCCCCTCAGGGCGATGATGCAGAAGCGACGCCACCCGACCCTGTACCACCGGCTGACGGTGGCGACGGCGGCACGACCGCGCCCCCTACCGACGGCGATGACGGCGATACGACTACACCCCCAACTGGCGGCGACGGTGGCGACACGACTACGCCTCCGACCGGCGGCGGTACCACTACACCTCCGACCGACGGCGGCACGACCGCGCCTCCGACCGATGGCGGCGATGAGGGCGGCACGACCAATCCCCCGACTGATGGCGGTGACGGCGATACGACTACGCCTCCGATCGATGGCGGCGATGAGGGCGATACGACTAATCCCCCGACCGACGGCGATGACGGCGATACGACCGCGCCCCCGACAGGCGGCGGTGACGGCGATACGACCACGCCCCCGACCGGCGGCGATGACGGCGATACGACTACGCCTCCGACCGATGGCGGCGACGACGGCGATACGACCACGCCCCTGACCGGCGGCGGTGGCGGCGATACGACTACGCCTCCGACTGATGGCGGTG
>NZ_PZJV01000004.1 GCF_003206155.1 Salinicola halophilus
AACCGTGGGCGCCAGGGCATCGGTTGGAATCATTGTGGCCGGTGCTGTCGTCGTCGCTCGTTGGCGGCGCAGCCTCGCTGACCAATGGGCTTGCATTCGGATGCACAATCGGTATTATGCATCGCGCCTTGGCCCAGATGGCGGAATTGGTAGACGCGCTAGCTTCAGGTGCTAGTGTCCTTATGGACGTGGAGGTTCAAGTCCTCTTCTGGGCACCATCGATGTATCGTCGATTCGAAACCACGCAAGCTGTCATCGGATCGTTCGAGGTGAAAGGCAAGCAAGAAATAGCAGCAAGCCCGGATGGCGGAATTGGTAGACGCGCTAGCTTCAGGTGCTAGTGTCCTTATGGACGTGGAGGTTCAAGTCCTCTTCCGGGCACCATTCGAGTCTCGATCACGTCGAGCCTCATGCTTTACCCCCGCAGATTTCATGACGCCCAGATGGCGGAATTGGTAGACGCGCTAGCTTCAGGTGCTAGTGTCCTTATGGACGTGGAGGTTCAAGTCCTCTTCTGGGCACCAACGTCATGACTCCTTCGCTTCGTAGTATCCCCATATCCCTCGTTGCCTGACACGCTCTCGATTCATCCCTCGCTTTGGACTATCGCCGCTTGGGCCGACCGTTCATGCCGACGCTGCATCATGTCGTGACGTCGTGCCAGCGACGGACGTCACCAGCGGCGTTCAAAATGAAGGCTACTGATAGCGTCCCGGTCGGGTCGACACCGATGCCATGTTCCATCCTTGCTCGCGCACTTGGCTCTCGAGCGCACGCTCGACCTCATCACTGAGCAGCGGAAAGAAATCCAGCCCCGTTCGCGCCTCGACCTCATCGATGGTGACGAGAAAGCGCCCGAGTGGCTCGCGGCCACTGACATCCTGCGGCATCAGAAACGCCAGCGCCCGCGGCGTTGTACCGGGAATGACGATGATCTTGTAATACGCCTCGGGTATCTGGGAAAACCCGATGCGATGCAGCCACCGATCGTCGAAGACGGGTCCGGTCATGACCCAGGCAACACCAAAGCGCGGTACGAAATCATCGATCACCGCCTCTTCGAGACGTTGCCAGAGCTGACGATTGAGCTTGGGCCGCTGGGGCGTGATGTTGGTCATCAGAAAACTGTCGAGCTGGGCCTGTCGACCGTGCACCACCGACATCGCGTAGTTGGGCGCGAGATGACCTCGGTCGTAGCCGCTGCCGGTATAGTCGTCGCTGGTGATCGGCCAGAGACTGCGCCAATCCGCCTCGAAGCCGTCCGGGCGGGGCTGACTGCGGGTGTCTCCCACCGGCGTGAGCCGATAGGCCGCCCACAGCGGCATTGCCCGCAGATCGGACCATCCCACCAGAAAGCCGTCGTTGCGCAATACGCGGTTCCAGCCCCGCCAATCATTCCACTGCCAGTCGGGCACGCCCATCCAGACCTGCTGGTCGCGAACGTCGCTTTCGTGCCAGTACCACAGACCGCTGATCACGACGACGAACGCTGCCGAGATCTTGGAAGTACGAAACAGCGTTGCCAGCACCCCCGATCGCCGTCGACGCGCCATGCGACTCAGAGACCGACGGAGAACATGGCATCCAGATCGTGGCGCGAATGCACCTGCATGGCGTTGAGGGTTTCGGTATCGCTGATGCCCTCGACGCTCATCAGCCGCTCGGTGACGAGCGTGGCAAGGGACTCGAAATCCGGCGTACGCGCAATGGCAATGAGATCGTAGCGCCCGCAGGTCGAGTAGACCTCGCTGATGCCTTCGAGATCGGCGAGACGCTCGGCGACGCCGCGGATACGGCCCTTCTCGACGTTGATCAGGATGACGGCGTTCTGCATGGATCGGCTCCCGGCGCTTGAGGCATTCGCAGATGAAAGGGAAAACGCGGCGAGTATATCAGCTCGCTCATGCAAGCGGCTCCCACCGCCCTGCCCACCCGGTTGACCGTTCATCCTCTTGCCCACTCAACGGCTGACCACTCGCTCGGTAGCCGGCCTCTTCCCCGTCGCCGGTCTCCTGGCCTTCCCTTACCCCGGGTCGCCGCACTTCGCCGGCCATCGCGACCCGGTCAGGCCGACTCGCGGGCAGGATCGGGAATCGGCCACTCGTAGCGGCGCACGATCTCGCCGCCGTCCAGCGATTCGAGCCGAACCGGAAAGCCCCACAGCTGATGGAGGTGGCGCATCACCGGGAATAGCGTCTGAGCCAGCGGCCGCCGCCGATCCTGCACGTGGCGCAGGGTGAGCGAGCGGTCCCCGCGAATGTCGGCCTCCCATACCTGGATGTTCGGCTCTCGGGCCGAGAGCGCGTACTGAATGCTCAGCGCCTCGCGAACGCGGCGATAGCCGCGGTCGTCGTGGATCGCCTCGACCTGCAGACTGTCGTCCCGATCGTCGTCGACCAGGCTGAAGAGCTTGAGATCGCGAATGACCTGCGGCGAGAGAAACTGCTGGATGAAGGATTCGTCCTTGAAGTTCTGCATGGCGAAATGAAGCGTCTCGAGCCAGTCGCTGCCGGCGATGTCGGGGAACCACTCGCGGTCTTCATCGGTCGGCGTCTCGCAGATCCGGCGGATGTCGCGGAACATGGCGAACCCCAGCGCGTAGGGATTGATGCCGTTGAAATAGGGGCTGTCGAATCCAGGCTGGCTGACCACCGCCGTGTGCGATTGCAGAAATTCGATCATCACCCCCTCATCGATCAGACCGTCGTCGTACATTCGGTTCATCAGGGTGTAGTGCCAGAAGGTCGCCCATCCTTCGTTCATGACCTGCGTCTGGCGCTGCGGATAGAAGTACTGCGCCAGCTTGCGCACGATGCGTACGATCTCGCGCTGCCAAGGCTCGAGCAGCGGGGCATTCTTCTCCAGGAAATAGAGCAGGTTCTCCTGCGGCTCGCTGGGATAGCGGCCGTGGCGGTGCAACCCCAGCGGGTCGTTATCGTCGTCATGCGCAGCGGGAACCTGCGCATGGCCGGTCGGCATGGGGATGGTGCGCCAGAGCGTGTTGATCTGGGTCTGCAGATACGCTTCACGCTCGGCCTGGCGCAGCGACTCCGCCTCGGCGGAGATCGGCGAGGGGCGCTTGTAACGGTCCACGCCGTAGTTCTGCAGCGCGTGGCAGGCGTCGAGCAGCTGTTCCACCGCCTCCACGCCGTGACGCTCCTCGCATTGGTCGACGTACTTCCGCGCAAAGTCGAGATAGTCGACGATCGCCGAGGCATCGGTCCACGCCTTGAAGAGATAGTTGCCCTTGAAAAACGAGTTGTGTCCGTAACAGGCATGGGCGATGACCAGCACCTGCATCATCAGCGAATTTTCTTCCATCAAGTAGGCGATGCAGGGGTCGGAATTGATCACAAGCTCGTAGGCCAGCCCCATCTGGCCGCGACGGTAGGCCTGCTCCACCGACAGAAACTGCTTGCCGAAGGACCAGTGGTGGTAGCCGATCGGCATGCCGACGCTCGAGTAGGCGTCCATCATCTGTTCGGAGGTGATGATCTCGATCTGGTTGGGGTAGGTGTCGAGGCGGTACTCGTCGGCCAGCGCGGCAATGGCGCGCTCGTAGCGCTCGAGCACGTCGAAGTTCCAATCGGAACCGGTGGCGATGGGCGTACGTCGCGTCATCGATCTCTCCTTGGCGGGTACCGCGTACCGGAAACCTGCTGCCACGCGCCGTCGTGGCCCGTAAGCGAAGAGTGCTCAGGCACTGGTGCGCTGACGAAAGAGCTTGCGAAAGACCGGATAGATGTCGTCTGCCTGCACGATCTGCTGCATGGCGAAACGCTCCGGATGGTGCGATTGAATCGTCTCGTAGGCGGACCATAGCGCCTGATGGGCGTGCGGCGTGATCTCCACGTAGGTGAAATACTGCAGCTTCGGCATCAGCGACTCTTCGAGCAGCGCCATGCAGGTCGAGGAGTCGTCGTCCCAGTTGTCACCGTCGCTTGCCTGGGCCACGTAGAGGTTCCAGAGCTGCGGCGAATAGCGCGCCTCGATCAGCTCGTCGACCAGTGACAGGGCGCTGGAGACGATCGTCCCGCCGGTTTCGCGGGAGTAGAAGAACTCCTCCTCGTCGACCTCCTTGGCCACGGTGTGGTGACGCACGAAGACCAGCTCGACCCGCTCGTAGTTGCGTTCGAGAAACAGGTACAGCAGCAGGAAGAAGCGTTTGCCGATGTCCTTGTGCGCCTGGGTCATGGAACCGGAGACGTCCATGACGCAGAACATCACCGCCTGATTGGACGGCATCGGCTGATGGCTCAGATGGTTGTAGCGAAGGTCGAACGTATCCAGAAACGGAATGGCGACGATGCGCTTCTCCAGCCGCTCGATCTCCGCTTTCAGCGCCTCGACCCTTGCCGGGTTGCGCAGGACGGGATCCTTGCGCTCTTCGTTTTCGAGCGCCGCCTGCGCCTCGCGCAGGGCCCGTTTGAGCGGCGCACGCATACCGATCCGTCGGGCGTGGGCCTCGCGCATCGAGCGTACGATGTTGATCCGCGCCGGCACGCCCTCACGCGAGATCCCTGCTCGCACCGGCCGCGTCTCCGCCATCGACTTGAGCTGCTTGCGTTCGAGATGCGGCAGCGCCAGGCCGTCGAAGACGAAATCGAGAAACTCCTCGCGGGAGAGCGTGAACGCGAACTCATCGACGCCGTCTCCCTGATTCGACGCCTGCCCGTCTCCGCTACCCCCTCCACCGCTACCGCCAGGACGGCGAATCCGGTCGCCCTCGGCGAACTCCCGGTTGCCGGGGCTGACGATGGTACGACGCCCGCCGGGACCGTGCTGGAACGACGGCTCGGAGATGTCCCGAGTGGGAATGGACACCTGCTCGCCACGCTCCATGTCGGTAATCGAGCGTCGATTGACCGACTCCTCCACGGCTCGCTTGATGTGCGAACGGTAGCGCTGAAGGAATCGCTGTCGATTGACCGCGCTCTTGTTGCGGGCGTTGGGGCGTCGATCGATGAAGTAGCTCATGGCGGGACCTCTCCGAAGAACGGGCTGCGATGTGCCGGCCGCGCGACGACCTCGGCCGCGGCGGCTACTGGGACTTGCGCACCCGCAGATACCATTCCGAGAGCAGTCGCACCTGCTTTTCGGTATAGCCGCGCTGGACCATGCGATCGACGAAATCCTCGTGCTTGCGCTGATCCGATGCCGACGCCTTGGCATTGAAGGAGATCACCGGCAACAGCTCTTCGGTGTTGGCGAACATCTTGTGCTCGATCACCCCCTTGAGCTTCTCGTAGGACTGCCAGTTGGGGTTCATGCCGTTGTTGTGGGCCCGCGCTCGCAGCACGAAGTTGACCACCTCGTGGCGGAAATCCTTGGGATTGGAGATACCCGCCGGCTTCTCGATCTTCTCCAGATCCTCGTTGAGCGCCTGGCGGTCGAAAAGCTCGCCGGTTTCCGGGTCACGATACTCCTGATCCTGAATCCAGAAGTCGGCATAGGTGACGTAACGATCGAAGATGTTCTGGCCGTACTCGGTGTAGGACTCGAGATAGGCGGTCTGGATCTCCTTGCCGATGAAGTCGACGTAGCGCGGCGCCAGATACTCCTTGATGAAGCGCAGGTAGCGGTCGAAGGTCTCCTTAGGCAGCTGCTCCCGCTCGAGGGCCTGCTCGAGCACGTAGAGCAGGTGCACCGGGTTGGCCGCGATCTCGTGCGCGTCGAAGTTGAACACCTTGGAGAGAATCTTGAAGGCGAAGCGCGTGGAGAGCCCGTCCATCCCCTCGTCGACGCCGCCGCCGTCGCGATACTCCTGGATCGACTTCGCCTTGGGATCGGTATCCTTGAGGTTCTCGCCGTCGTAGACGCGCATCTTGGAATAGATGCTCGAATTCTCGGGTGGCTTCAGCCGCGAGAGTACCGAGAACTGGGCCAGCATCCGCAGCGTATCCGGCGCGCAGGGCGCCAGATTGAGCGAAGAGTGCTCCAGCAGCTTCTGGTAGATCTTGATCTCTTCGGAGACCCGCAGGCAGTACGGCACCTTGACGATATAGACGCGATCCAGGAACGCCTCGTTGTTGCGATTGTTGCGAAACGCCTGCCACTCGGACTCGTTGGAGTGGGCGAGGATGATGCCGTCGAAGGGGATCGCGCCCATACCCTCCGTCGGGTTGTAGTTGCCTTCCTGGGTCGCGGTCAGCAGCGGATGCAGCACCTTGATCGGCGCCTTGAACATCTCGACGAACTCCATCAGCCCCTGGTTCGCCTTACAGAGCCCGCCGGAGAAACTGTAGGCATCCGGATCGTCCTGGGAGTAGAGCTCGAGCTTTCGAATGTCGACCTTGCCCACCAGCGAGGAGATGTCCTGGTTGTTCTCGTCACCGGGTTCGGTCTTGGAGAGCGCGATCTGATTGAGCCGCGACGGCGTCAGCCGCACCACCCGAAACCGCGACAGATCCCCGCCATACTCCTTGAGCCGCTTGGCGGCCCACGGCGACATCGGCCCGCGCAGGTGGCGCCGCGGGATGTCGTACTCCTGCTCCAGCAGCTCGGCGTCCTCTTCGGGGGAGAAGAGACCCAGGGGCGACTCGTAGACGGGGGAATCCTTGATGGCGTAGAACGGCACCCGCTCCATCAAGAGCTTCAGGCGCTCGGCCAGCGACGACTTGCCGCCGCCGACGGGGCCGAGGAGATAGAGGATCTGTTTGCGCTCTTCGAGTCCCTGAGCGGCGTGGCGGAAGTAGGCGACGATCTGCTCGATGGCCTCCTCCATGCCGTAGAACTCGGCAAAGGCGGGATAGCGACGAATGACCTTGTTGGAGAAGATACGCGACAGACGCGGATCCCTGGCGGTGTCGATCGTCTCCGGCTCGCCGATCGCGCTAAGCATTCGCTCGGCGGCGTTGGCATAGACGGTGGGCTCCCGGCGACACAGCTCCAGATACTCCTGAAGGCTCATCTCCTCCTGTTGAACCCGCTCGAAACGGCTCTGCACTTGATCGAAGATGCTCATAAAGCCTCCTGCGTGACCCTCGGACGGACGGGAAACACACCCGCCGGCCGGGCTAGCTGATCATCAGCTTGGACAGATGCACGACGCGCCGGTCGGCCTTCATCCGCAGGCTCTATCGACGCAGCGCCGAAAACGATGCTTGAAAACCATGCTTTGAAACACGCTACCACGATCGGATTGCGTTGCACGGAAATTTACGGCGAAAAAAAGGCGCTGCAGCGAGCGAAAACCGCTAACGCATCGAAAACGCAGGGGAAAGCGGGGGTCGGGGTCGGAGGCGAGCACGCCGCCTCGCAGGAGACACGCTCGTCGACGTACGTCATACGCCGACGAGCCGAGAGGCGGCGGGTAGCAGTCGGTTATCGGTCAGTCGAACGCGGCGCGCGCGTCAGCGAGCAGTTCGTCGAGCAGCGCCGTAGTGGTGTTCCAGGAACAGACGAAGCGCGCCCCACCGGCGCCGATGAAGGTGTAGAACGTCCAGCCCCGCGCACGAAGCTTGTCGATCACCGCCGACGGCAGGCTCACGAAGACGCTGTTGGCCTGGGTCGGGAACATCAACTCCGCCCCCGGCAGCGAGGCGAGACCCTCGGCGAGATAGCGTGCCATGGCATTGGCGTGATCGGCGTTGGTGCGCCACGCCCCCGACTCCAGCAGGCCCAGCCAGGGCGCGGCGATGAAGCGCATCTTGGAGGCGAGCTGCCCTGCCTGCTTGCAGCGGTAGGCGAAATCTTCCGCCAGCGCCTTGTCGAAGAACAGAATCGCCTCGCCCATGGGCAGGCCGTTCTTGGTCCCAGAAAAGCAGAGCACGTCGACGCCGGCCTGCCAGGTCAGCTCCGCCGGCGTGGCATCGAGCGCGCTGCAGGCATTGGCGAAACGCGCGCCATCCATATGCACCCGCAGGTCGTACTTGTCCGCCATGGTACGGATGGCGAGCAGCTCCTCGCGGGAGTAGACGGTACCCACTTCGGTGGCCTGAGTGATCGAGACCACGCGCGGCTTGGGATAGTGGATATCGTTACGCTTCACCACCAGCCGTTCGATCCCTTCGGGCGTCAGCTTGCCCTCTTCACCGGTACACGTGAGCAGTTTCGAGCCGTTGGAGAAGAACTCCGGGCCGCCGCACTCGTCGGTTTCGATGTGCGCGAGCTCGTGACAGATCACGCTGTGATAGCTCTGCCCCAGCGCTGCCAGCGACAGTGAGTTGGCGGCGGTGCCGTTGAAGACGAAGAAGACGTCACAGTCGTAATCGAAGAGTTCGCGGAAGCGGTCGGCGGCGCGATGCGTCCAGCGGTCGTTGCCGTAGGCGAGATCGTCGCTGGCGTTGGCCTGCATCAGATAGTCGAGCGCCTCGGGGCAAATGCCGGAGGTATTATCGCTCGCGAGAAAGCGAGGGCTACAGTCGATTGTCATTGGCGGGTCCTTTTGCGATCCCTTCGTCACGGGACGGCCGAGGATCATCTATGCCGCCCCGTCGGGCCATGCGTCACCTTCGATACGAGGGTGGCATGGCCGGAATGACGCAGAGCGCAAGACGAACCGTGACGGGGTCGCCGCCGCTCGTCTCGCGCTCTGCGAGAATCGCCTCAGTCTATCACCTGTCCAATACCCTGCCAGTCGCCCTGCTCAGAGCCGAGCCGCCAGCCGCGTCCCCTGATCGATGGCGCGGCGGGCATCGAGCTCCGCCGCCACGTCGGCGCCGCCGATGCAGTGAGCTCTGACACCCGCTCGCTCGAGATCCGCCATGCGCTCGCGCTGGGACTCCTGTCCGGCACAGATCACTACCGTATCAACCGCCAGTACGCGCGGCTCGCCCTCGACGTCGAGATGCAGCCCGTCGTCATCGAGTCTCCGGTAGACGCACCCCTTGAGCATCTCGACGTTGCGCGCGCGCAGCGATGCGCGATGCACCCAGCCGGTGGTCACGCCGAGCCCGGCGCCGGGCTTATCGTGTTTTCGCTGCAGCAGCGTGATCCGCCGCGCCGAGGGCGGCGCTACCCGGGGCTTGAGCCCGCCCGAATGTCGGCTTTCGAGATCCACCCCCCATTCGTCGCACCACTGCGCGATATCCTCCGCCGTCGCGTCGGCCGACGCCGGCTCGAACGGCGCCGCATCCTCCTGCGGGATCGCGACGTGGGCGAGCAGCTCGGCGACATCGAAGCCGATACCGCCGGCGCCGACGATCGCGACCCGACGCCCGACCCGCTCGGGATGGCGAATCGCCGTGGGGTAGTCGATCACTTCCGCCCGCTCGCTGCCTTCGAAGGCGATACGCCGCGGAACGACCCCGCTGGCCAGGACGACGTCGTCGAAGCCGGCCAGCGTCTGGGCGTCGGCATCGGTCTGCAGACGCAGCTCGACGCCGAGACGGGTGAGTCGATGGCGGAAGTAGCGAAGCGTCTCGCCGAACTCCTCCTTGCCGGGGATACGCCAGGCGAGCTGGAACTGACCGCCGATCGCCGCGTCTCGTTCGAACAGCGTCACCCGGTGGCCGCGCTCGGCACACCCGACCGCCGCGGCCAGTCCCGCCGGCCCCGCGCCGACGACGGCAATGCGCTTGGGGGCGTCGACCGGCGTCAGCGACAGCTCTGTCTCGTGGCACGCTCGCGGGTTGACCAGGCAAGACGTGATCTCGCCCTGAAACGTTTGATCGAGACAGGCCTGGTTGCAGGCGATGCAGATGTTGATCGCTTCCTCGTCGCCGGCGGCCGCCTTGGCGACCCACGCCGCATCGGCGAGAAACGGACGCGCCAGCGAGACCAGCTCAGCGTGGCCGTCGGCAAGCACTCGCTCGGCGACGTGCGGCATGTTGATGCGATTGGTGGCGATGGTGGGAATCGCGATCCCATCGCGCACCGCGGCGGAAACCGCGACGAAGGCCGCGCGTGGCACGCTGGTGACGATGGTCGGCACCCGCGCCTCGTGCCAGCCGATGCCGCAGTCGAGCGCGTCGGCGCCGGCGGCTTCGATTTCACGGGCCAGCGCGACGATCTCCTCTTGGGTGCTGCCCTCTTCGACCAGATCGATCATCGACAGCCGAAACAGGATCGCGAAGTCCTCACCGCAGGCACGACGAATGCCGCGCACGATCTCGACGCCGAAGCGACGCCGCCGCTCGGCGTCGCCGCCCCAGGCATCGTCGCGCCGATTGGTACGCGCACAGAGGAACTGGTTGATCAGATAGCCTTCCGAGCCCATCACCTCGACCCCATCGTAGCCGGCCGTCTGCGCGAGTCGCGCGCAGCGCACGAAGTCCGCAATCTGCTGCTCGACTTCCGTCGATGTCAGTTCCCGCGGGGTGAAGCGGTTGATCGGCGCGGCGATGGCCGAGGGCGCAACGAGCGTCGGCGCGTAGGCGTAGCGCCCGGCGTGAAGGATCTGCAGACAGATCTTGGCGCCTTCGGCGTGGACCGCCTCGACCACCGGACGGTGGGCGTCGGCCTCAGCGGCATCGGTCAGCTTGGCGGCGCGGGCGAAGACGCCACCCTCGGCGTTCGGCGCGATCCCGCCGGTCACGATCAGCGCGACGCCGTGTCGGGCACGCTCGGCATAGAATGCGGCCAGGCGCGCGAAGCCGTCCGGTGCTTCCTCGAGATTGGTATGCATCGACCCCATCACCACGCGATTGCGTAGTGTGAGCGAACCGAGGCGAAGCGGACGAAAGAGATTGGGGAAAGCGGTCACGTTCATGGCTCCGGTCTGGCGCTGCGAGTGCGTGCTACGCGCTGTCTCGCGCAAGATTCAAACGCACGTATGAATACCAGTGTACGCCATCGTGAGACGCAAGCCATTGCACCAAAGCGTCATGTGCTTGCCGACGTGGGCGGTAGCACTAACCGAAAAAACAGGGAAATAGCGGTATCGAGTACCAGGTCAGCGATGACGAAAAACCCACGTCACGGCGCGACGGCCTCGAGAAGCGGGCCCATCGTGGAAATATGAATATCGGGGGGGGGAGTAGAAACAGAATCGGAGGGAAAACTCAGTGAGCGCTGATTCAAGGCGCTAGACGTCGATGGCGGAACGGACGGGACTCGAACCCGCGACCTCCGGCGTGACAGGCCGGCATTCTAACCAACTGAACTACCGTTCCACATAGGGTGCACCATTATCTTCGATAATGGTGGGTGGTACAGGACTCGAACCTGTGACCCCCAGCATGTGAGGCTGGTGCTCTAACCAGCTGAGCTAACCACCCAGACGTCAAGAAATCGTTAGTGCGAAGCGTGGCGGAACGGACGGGACTCGAACCCGCGACCTCCGGCGTGACAGGCCGGCATTCTAACCAACTGAACTACCGTTCCACTTCATGTATCGCGTCTGGAGCCTGAACTCGAGGTCACGATACGAACTATCGCATCCAACAGGGCGAAACTCTTGCGAGCCTCTACTAACGGCTGAAACTCATACGAGCTTCGATGGAACTGGCGGAACGGACGGGACTCGAACCCGCGACCTCCGGCGTGACAGGCCGGCATTCTAACCAACTGAACTACCGTTCCGCATTGTCCATCACGTGACCCATTCGATGTTCGAAGCCAATTTCTCTTCGAACGACCATCTCTCGGAAGTGATGGTGGGTGGTACTGGGTTCGAACCAGTGACCCCCAGCTTGTAAGGCTGGTGCTCTGCCAACTGAGCTAACCACCCGTTGGTCACGTGGCGCTGCATTCTACCGGTGACCGATTGAAAGTCAACAGCTTTTAGCGAGCCGATTTTCCCTGCCGATCATCCACTTGCGCCAAGTCGCCGTGCGACGAGGGCTGCCGCCCGCTCGATCAGCGCACACCGCGTCGTTGGCTGACGTTTGAGCGGTCGCCAGTCATGATCGCCTCCCTCGAGAAAATGGCACTCCAGCTGTGCCGGCAGCGTGTAGCTCTCGACCTCTTCACGGGTTCCGAATGGATCGCGAGTGCCCTGAATCAGCAGTAACGGGCAGTCGATCGACGGCCAATGATCGAGGCGCAGGCGCTCGGGCTTGGCCGGCGGGTGAAACGGATAACCCAGCAGCACCACCCCGTCGGCGCCCTCTTTGGCGACAAGCTCGCTCGCCACGCGACCGCCCATCGACTTGCCGCCGAGCCAGAGCGACGTTTCGGGATCGATGTCGTGCAATCTCTCTCGCCACCCGGCCAGTTCGTCCACCAGACGATTGATCTTCGGCGGCGGTCGCCGGCGCTGCTCGCGTCGCATCTGGACCATGTAGGTGAAGTCGAGTGCGATCACGCGAACACCGCAGGCCGCCAGCGCGGCCCGCAGTGCCACGAGGAACTCCGAGTCATGCCCTGCTCCTGCGCCGTGACACAAAAGCAGCCTGGGGCCCTGTGAGGGCCCCTCGATGCGTACACTCCCGCCGGCCGCCTCCACGATACCGCCGCCATCACTGCCCAGCGCTCGCGTCAGTGCCGCGGTCTCTTCGGGCATGAGCCCCTCACGGTCGATAGCATTCATGACGTCGCGCCGCTCAGTAGGCGTCGAACGCCTGCTCGGGCATGATCGATTCGACGTACATCACCAGCTCTTCGAGGACCTGACGATCGCGGTCACCCAGCGCCGACTGATTGAGCCGCTCGATCTCGCGCGCAAACTCCTTGAGGGTCAGAGCGCCACTCTGCGCGTCGTTGAGGCGTGCCCAGCGAAAGGCGTCCCACTGCGACTTCTCTTCCGCCGACAGCGTCTCGGGGTAGCTCCGCGCCCGCAGGCGAAAGAGCATCTCCTCGAGGCGTGGATCCTGAAAGGCGAAGCCGGTACCGGCCAGATCGCTCGGCGCGGTCGCATGAACGCGTGCCATTGCCTTGCGATCGTGCGGCGAGAAGAAGCCGCCGGAATAGAGCATCAGGTCCGGGTCCCGCGGCGGCTCCGGCGGCGCGTCGGCGAAAGCACCGGCGGCCTTGCTCGCCGACTCCGGGTTCTGCATCAGCGCCTGCCAGTGGCGCTCGCAGAGGGCGCGATCCAGCCCCAGGCGCGAAGCGACTGTCTCATCGGCCGCAGCGATCGGCAGCAGTACCGGGCTGCGATTGAGATGCACCACCTTGAGCGGAATTCGAGTTTCGCCCTCGGAAAGCTCGCTGTCGGAGGCGAACACCCGAGCGCGGATCTCATCGATCGAGAGCGAGAACAGCGGTGTCGGATCGACGGCGAGGTCGTAGACGATGACCCCGTTGGGATTCGACGGATGCATCGCCAGCGGCACGACGAGCGCACTGCAACCCCGGCTCGCCGGATAGCGCCGCGAAACGTGAAGCATCGGCTTGCGGGCGTTGACATCGAGCAGTCCTGCCACCCGCTTCTTGTCTCTGAGCGTGAGCAGGTGGTCGAAGAACTTGGGATTGCGCTCGCGTAGCAGCCGCGCCATGCCGATGGTCGCCCGCACGTCGGCGAGCGCATCGTGAGCGCCCTCATGAGCAATGCCGTTGGCGGCCGTGAGGTGCTCGAGCTTGAAGCTCGGCGCGCCGTCGTCGCGTTCGGGCCACTCGATACCGTCGGGCCGCAGCGCATAGAACGCACGGACCGCATCGATCAGATCCCAGCGGGAGTTGCCGTTCTGCCATTCGCGGGCGTAGGGATCGAGCAGATTGCGATAGAACAGATGACGGCTGACTTCGTCGTCGAAGCGCAGACTGTTGTAGCCGAGGGAACAGGTGCCGGGGACGCTCATCTCGGCCTGGATACGGGCCGCGAACTCCATTTCCGGCACTCCGCGGCGCAGGGCGGTTTGCGGTGCAATGCCGGTGATCAGGCAGGCCTGGGGGTGGGGTAGATCGTCGTCCGCGGGTCGCGCGTAGAGCGTTAGCGGCTCACCGATCTCGTTGAACGCTTGATCGGTGCGAATGGCCGCGAACTGCGACGGCCGATGCCGACGCGGATCGGCGCCGAAGGTCTCGTAGTCGTGCCACAGAAACGTGGGTTCTGCGTCGGCCGGGGCCGCTTTGCTCGGGGCCATTGCGCTCTCCGCCTGACAAAACGGCAAGACTAGCACAGCCCAATGGGTGACTCACTGCCACGCCGCCTCGGCTCGCGCAACGACCCGCGGCGCGGCATTCTTCGCCACTCCGGCCTATTCGCGGTTGGGGAGCGTCACGTTGAGCTCGAGCACCGAGCAGTCGTCCTCACTGTCGAGGCTGATGTTGATCGCATCCTGCTCAACCTTGACGTAGCGGCGGATCACCTCGAGCAGCTCCTGCTCGAGCATCGGCATGTAGTCCGGCTGGCCACGATGGCCGCGCTGGTGCGCAACGATGATCTGCAGCCGCTCCTTGGCGACCGACGCGGATTTCTTGCGCTCGCCCTTGAGAAAATCGAGTAGTTTCACCGGCGACTCCCTCCTCCGAACATGCGAGCGAGCAGGCCTCGCTTCGGTACGTGCTGAAAGCGCAGCGGCACGTCTTCGCCCATTAGCCGGGAAACGGTATCCGCGTAGGCCTGACCGGCGTCGCTCTTGTCGTCGTGAATGACCGGCACGCCCTGGTTCGACGAGCGCAGCACGGCTTCGGATTCGGGAATCAAACCGATGAGGTTGATCGCGAGAATCTCGCAGATGTCCTCGAGGTTGAGCATGTCGCCGTCGTCCACCCGGTTCGGGTTGTAGCGGGTGACGAGCAGATGCTCCTTGATCGGATCACGGTTCTGCTCGGCGCGCCGGGATTTCGACGACAGCAGGCCGAGGATCCGGTCGGAATCGCGGACCGAAGAGACCTCGGGGTTGGTGACCACGATCGCCTCGTCGGCGAAGTAGAGCGCGAGCTGAGCGCCACGCTCGATACCCGCCGGCGAGTCGCAGATGATGTAGTCGAACTCTTCGCTGAGGCTGGCGAGAACCGTTTCCACGCCCTCCAACGTCAGCGCGTCCTTGTCCCGCGTCTGCGAGGCCGGAAGGATGTGCAGGTTCTCCGAGCGCTTGTCGCGGATCAACGCCTGATTCAGCCCGGCCTCGCCCTGAATGACGTTGACCAGGTCGTAAACCACGCGGCGCTCGCACCCCATGATCAGATCCAGGTTACGTAGGCCCACGTCGAAGTCGATGACGACGGTCTTGTTGCCGCGCAGCGCGAGTCCGGTGGCAATCGCCGCCGCACTGGTGGTCTTGCCCACGCCACCTTTACCGGAGGTTACAACGATGATCTTGGCCAAGATGAACTTCCTGTTACCCGATAAATTGTTGATCGCTCCCACCGTCTTGCAGGCCGTTCTCGTCGCGACGCCTTGCGGCATCGACGATCAGACCCCTGCGATCAGGCGAGCGCCGATATCTTGAGCTGGTCTTCCATGAGCTGAACCTGAACCGCACTGCCCATCATGCGTGGATCGATGTCTTCCATCCGCTTGTACGTCCCCGCCACCGACAAGAGCTCGGCGTGGAGATCGTGGCAGAAGATACCCGCATCGCGGTCACCATGGATGCCCGCCAGCGCCCGACCGCGCAGCGGGCCGTACACGTGAATGCTGCCTCCCGCGAGCATCTCTGCGCCGGGATTGACTGCGCCGATGACGATGAGATCGCCATCCGGCGCCGATATCTGCTGACCGGAGCGCACGGTACCGCGATAGATACGTCCGCCGATCGGCGCCGACGTCGACACCATCGGCGGTTCGGCATCGACCTCCGCTGGCGCCTCGGTCGGCTTTTCCACCGCACTGGTCTCGATGCCTCGCGGGCGCGCTTCCTGCGGCGGGAACCAGCCGAGTCCCAGCGCCCATGCGGACTGCTTGACCGGATCCGGCCCGCCGCGAACGGCCACCGGCAGCAATTTGTGCCCACGGCATACCGCACAGATGCGCTCGAGCGCCAGGTGCGGCTCGTCGATCTGTTCGACGCTCAACACGACCGGCGTGTGCTGGAAAAAGGCCGGCGCCTGGCTGACCTTGCCCGCCAGCTGGGCGCGAATACGCTCCGGATCACCGCTGGTCAGCTCCATGACCGTCATGGGCAGCATGCCACCTTTGAAGGTGAAGGCACTCTCTGCCGGATCTCTGTTGAGACTCATGACCGAACTCCGAAGCCTGGGAATGGGGGTTACGCTAAGCGAGGGCGCACGCTGCTGCAACCGATCATACGGCCACCTCCGACGTTTGTCAGGTGTCGCCGCGGGCCGACGCACCCGGCCTTCGGCCCTTTTACCGTCGCCGTTCAAATGGTTAGATAGTCGACTGCCGCTGGCGCCGCTTCGACCTTGCGCCGGCCACTGCTAGCCCGTCGTTTTCAGGATGCCACATCGGCCATGCCAGGACTCTTTCAGCGTCTTTTCTCCCCCCGTTGGCGGCACAAGGATCCTGCCGTCCGTCTGCGCGCCGTCCAGCAGCTCGGCGCCAACGATACCCAAGCGCTCGAAGCGCTCGCCCATGACGACGAGCCCAGCGTTCGCCGTGCCGCGCTTGCGCGGATCGAGACGCCCGAGCGCCTGCTCGCCTGGTACGCCCAGGCGCCGAATGCCGACATCTTCGCGCGCCTCGTCGATCTACTGGGTGGCGCCACCGCGCCGGCGCTCGATCTCGAGACCCGCCTTGCGTGGATCGCCGAACTCGACGATCCCGCGCTGATCGACGCGCTGATTCGCCAGGGTGACAACCAGACGCTGCGTTTGACGGCCCTTGCACGGGTCGACGACGAGACGCGCCTGATCGATCACGCAAGCGACAACGGCATTACCGCCGTGCGTCGTGCCGCCGCCGAGCGCGTGGAGAGCGACGACGGTCTCGCGCGTCTCGCCCGCCAGTCCCGTCGCGACAAGCAGGTCGCCCGCCTGGCGCGGGAACGCCTTGCCGCACGCCGCGCCGATGCCGAGCAGCAGGCTGCGGCCGGCGCAGAGCGGGAGCGAGTTCTGCAGGCGCTCGAGAGCCAGGCGCATCGACCGTGGGAGCCGCAGTACGAAGCCCGCCTGAAGCATTGGCTGGGGCTCTGGGAACGCTTTGAAAGCGGTGCGAGTGATACCGAGCGCGAACGCCTCGATGCCGCTGTTACCCGCTGTCGCCAGCGCATCGCCGAGCAGGAGCGTGAACGTCAGGCGTCCGAGCGCCTGCAGCGAGAGAAGCTCGAGGCCCGCCAGACCCGGGAAGGCATTCTCGATACCCTGGACCAGGCCATCGCCGTGGTACGCGAACGCGAACCGCTCACCGTCGAGGCGATGCAGGAGCTTCACGCCAAGTGGCAGCTGCAGAGCGAGCGCTGGCGCGACATCTCCGATCGTTTCGGCACCTCGCCGGAGTTTCAGCAGCGCTTCGAAGCGCGCATCGCCATCGCCCAGACCTTCTGGCAGGCCTGGGAACGCCTGCTCGAACGCAGCTCGGCACTCAACGAAGCGCTCGAGCGCGACGAAGACCCCAGCCCCCTTCTCGATGCCATCGCCTGGCCCGAAGACCTCCCCGCGACCGAACGCTTGGCCGCCGCGCGCCGCCTCCAGGCAGCGAAGCATCAGCGCGCCGCTTCCCCCTCGAGCGACGACCAGCCGGAAAATGCCTGGTCGCAAGAAGAGATCGAAGAGCGCCTGGCCGAGCTCGATGGCGACCTCGAGGCAGGCCGTTATCGGCCTGCCTCGCAGACGCATCGTCGCCTGCGACAGCATCTCGAGCGCAGCGGGCAGACGCTGTCCCGCGATCTCGACCAGCGTTATCGCCAGCTCACCGCACGACTGGCCGAGCTGCGCGACTGGCGCGGTTTCGCCGCCGCGCCCAAGCGCGAGCACCTGCTGCAATCGATCGAAGCGCTGGTCGAGGCGACGGAGCGTCGCGACAGCGAACGGCATCGCGAGCATCAGCGTCTGATTCGCGAATGGCGCCAGCTGGGTGACGCGGCCGCGACTCGCGAGTTCGCCCAGCGTTTCCGCGCCGCCTCGGACTCACTCCATAGCCAGCTCGCGGCGTGGGAGTCGGAGCTGGAAGATCGTCAGCGCCTCAATCTCGAGACGCGCGAGGCCCTGTGTCAGCAGCTGGAAACGTTGCTCGACAACCCCGCCGCCAACGCCGACCCGGACGGACTGCGCCGAGTGCGCGATGCCGCCCAGGAGCAGTGGGATCGCCACTGGCCGGTGCCCAAGCGCCAGAACGCGGCGCTCGGACGTCGCTACGCCCGCCTGCGGCATCAACTGCAGGCGCTGATCGATGCTCGCGCCGGCGATGTCGCGACTCACAAGCGGGAGCTGGTCGAGCAGGCGCGTGAACTCGCCGGAAGTGACGCCAACGCCGCCCAGCGTGCCGATACCGCCAAGACGCTTCAGCAGCGCTGGCGGGCGCTGGGACGCGCGCCCAAGGGCGTCGAGCAGACGCTCTGGCGTGAATTTCGCGGCCACTGCGACACGATTTTCGCCGCCCGCGACGCCAGTCGCGGTGAACAGCAGGCGCGCCAGCAGCAGCGCTTCGACGACATGCAGGCGCTCATCGACCGGCTCGACGCCTGGCAGCCGGAAAGCGCCAGCGAGCGCGATGTCCTCGAAGAGGCGCTGAACGAAGCGCAGCGCCTGGGGCCGCTTCCCCATAGCCGTCGCAGCGAGGGCATGGAGCGGCGCTGGCAAGGTATCGTCCATGCCCGCGAGGTAACCCTCGACCGGCTGGCGCTTGCCGAACAGGCCCGCGAATGGCCGACGTACCGCCACTGGTTCGAACGTGCCCTCGCCAACGAGCCCCTCGACGAGGCACCGGCGGCAATCCGGACCGCGCTCGAACAGCCTTCGTCCGCTGCCGCCGTCATGCCGGGAGAAGAGATGCTGCAGCGCTGTCTGGTCCAGCTACATCTGCTGGCCGACGAGCCGATCCCCGATGCGCTCGAGCCCCTGCGGCTGGAAGTTCAGGTCGCCCGCCTCAACGATGGCCTCGGCCGCCAACCCTCGCCGCCGGAGGAGCTACGTCAGACGTTGCTGACACTGCTGTCGAGCGCCTCGATCACGCGTGAGACTTGGCTGCCCTACGCGAGCGACTTCGATCACGTGCTGGCCCGTCTTGCCGAAGGCAATCGATGACGCCGTGCCTTGCCGAAGGCGATCGAGAAACGATGTGTTGACAGCGGATAATACTTACGTATAATTCGCCCCAAGTTGATGCGGGGTGGAGCAGTCTGGTAGCTCGTCGGGCTCATAACCCGAAGGTCATCGGTTCAAATCCGGTCCCCGCTACCAAATATTTAGACCGGTGCCTTTTCAGGCGCCGGTCTTTTTTTGTGTGCTTTTCAGCGTTACCGGTCGGGATTGATGGGTAGCGCCACGACGCCCACGGCTACGCCTTCCTGGCCGGTCATTCCCCCTCCGGGGTCAGCGCGGCCTGCTGATCCACCGAACGCGCGCCGCTCGGCTGGGCCATGCCGATCCGCCCGAGTCCGGGCAGCTTCAATGCCGGCGATCGCCAGTCGACACCGAAGGCCAATCCCAGCACGTTCCACTCGATGCCCTCATCGAATGCCAGCATCACGCCAAGCAACCCGTTCAGCGATACCTGATAGCCGGTCCCGCTCGGCGCGCTCGCGAGCACGCCCGAAAGCGCATCGCCCTCCGATGCGATGAGATAGTCCTTGCCGATGGCGGTGGGCGGAAAGTCGACCGAGAGTGCGGATACCGATCGCACCACCCAGGCTACGAAGGTGTTGCTGTTGGGGCCCGGCCAGACTCGATAGCGGTCGGCGCGGGGGTAATTCGCCACTGCCGTTTCGATCTCGTCGATCGCACGACTGGCCCGCGCCCCGCGAATGTCCGCCAGCAGCGTCGGCGGGTTGCCGTACCAGTAACGGTCCGGGGAGCCGTAAGCGCTCACCACGACCGGTCGGCGCCAGCTCAACACCTGGTGAATGCGATAGCGCTCGGCCCCTTCCGCCTTGGTCGCGATCCAGGTGTGCACGCCAAAGGCACCGCGCCAGCCGAAGGTGCGCGCCGCGTAGACCTGCACCACCGCATCGGTGAGCGTCGCGGGGTCCGGTGCCAGGCCACTGGCTCTGCGGTCGGCCTGCCGCCAGTCGGTGTCCAGCGCCACTTGTTGCGATGCCAGCATGTAGCCGGGCCCGAGCAGCAGCGCGGCGACGAAAGTCGCCACTGCCAGCAGAGAGAGGGCGAAACGTTGGACGACCATCGATAGCCCCATGGCAGTGAGTACTCGGCAGAAATGCACGTCAGGGGTTGAATCGCCGACGCGTGACCCGCATAACAGTCGCCAATCTCGAATCGGACATCAAGGGTTCTACTCATGGCTGCAATCGTCGATCCCCGCACCGGTCAGCCGCTCGCCGGCCCGGAAAGCAATGACACCGGCGCATCGGGCGGTGTCTCTCGCGAGGACGTGATCGTTGACGTCACGCTGGAGAATTTCCAGCAGGTGGTGCTCGAAGGCTCGATGCAGCGGCCCGTTCTGCTGCAGAGCTGGAGCGGGGCGAGCGAGCCCTGCCAGAATCTAAAGCCGATCCTCGAAAAGCTCGCCACCGAGTACGCCGGTGCCTTCGTGCTGGCGCGACTCGACATCGCGGCGTATCCGCAGATCGCCTCGCAGCTCGGCGTGCAATCGGTGCCGGACGTCAAGCTCATCGCCCAGGGTCAGCTCTACGATCAGCTGCAGGGCGCGCTGCCGGAAAAGCAGGTTCGCGAATGGCTGGCGAAGTACATCGAAGCGCCGGACACGGCTTCGCAGAGCCCGGAGGAGATGGCCGAGGCGGCTCTCGCCAACGGCGATACCGCGACCGCTCAGGCGATCTTCGACGAGCTGATCCAGCAGTATCCCGAACACTACGATTACCAGATCGATCTCGCCGGGGTCTATGTGGCCGCCGGTGACAGCGACACGGCCCGCCAGCTGCTCGACAACCTGCCGCCGGAGCATCGCGACGGCGCCAAGGCCCGCGGCGTGCGTGCGCGCATCGAATTCGGCGAGAAGGCGCTGAGCCATGCCGAGATCGAGGCGCTGGGTGAGCGCGAGGACAGTGAGGCACAGTACGCACGTGCCCTGCGTCAGCTCGCCGACGGCGACTACGAGGCAGGGCTCGAGGCACTGCTGGCACTGATGAAGCGCGATCGCAGTTACGGTGACGATGCCGCCCGCAAGACGCTGCTGAACGTGTTCGATGCCCTCGGCGCCGATCACCCGCTGACGGTAACCTATCGCCGCCGCCTGTTCGCCATGCTCTATTGAACGATCGCGTCTCATCCGTCAGCGACGGAAACCCGGCCGTACGGCCGGGTTTTTGCGTCGAGCGGGGCGTCATCAAAAGACCACCGCCGAGAGATGACGAACTAGGCGCCGAGTACGCCGTCCAGTCGATTCAGCGCTTCTTCGAGCCAGGTTCGCGGCATCCCGAAATTGAGGCGAACGAAGCCCGGCGCCCCGAAATCCCGGCCTTCGGAGAGCGCGACTCTCGCCCCCTCCAAAAGGTGGTTCTGCGGCGACTCGCCGAGCCCGCTGCGGCGAAAGTCGAGCCAGGCGAGATAGGTCGCCTGTGGCGATGACAGCGTCACCCCCGGCCAGCGCTCGACGTAGCGTTCGACCAGCGCGAGATTGGCATTGAGCTCTTCGAGCAGCGCCTGACGCCAGGGCTCGCACTCGGTGTACGCCGCCACCGCGGCCTCGAGCCCCAGCACGTTGACCCCCGGCATCAAACCGGCGCCCGCCTGCTGGAATCGCTGGCGCAGCGTTTCGTCGGCGATCACTGCGCAGGCGCAGGAGAGCCCGGCGACGTTGAACGTTTTCGACGGCGCCCAGAGCGTTACCAGGCGTTCGGCGAGTTCGGGATGGAGTTGGCCCAACGGCCGATGCGAGCGCTCGGCGTCGAGGATCAGGTCGCAGTGAAGCTCGTCGGAAACGATGACCAGATCGTGGCGCACCGCCAGCGCCGCAAGTCCGGCGAGCTCCTCGGCACTCCAGACACGACCGGTGGGGTTGTGGGGATGGCACCACAGCAGCACGCGGGTGTTGGGCTTGATCGCCGCTTCCAGGCGGTCGAGATCGAGCGTCCAGGGTTCGCCGTCCGCGCTCGGCTCGGCGAGGGCGACCTGCTGGGCTTCGCGCCCGGTGTTGTCAGCGACCTTGAGAAATGGCGGGTAGATCGGGGTGACGGTCAAGATGCCCTCGCCCGGCTCGCTGAAGGCCAGCGCCGCCAGGTTGAGCGCGGGCACGACGCCGGGGATCCAGAGCTGCCAGTCGTGTTCGATGGCCCAGTCGTAGTGGTCGCGACTCCAGCGGCAGAGTGCCTGTCGTAGCGTTGCGGCAACGTCGCCGTAGCCGTAGACGCCGTGATCGACCCGCCGCGCGAGCGCCTCGATGATCGGCGGCGGCGAGACGAAATCCATATCGGCGACCCAGAGCGGCAGTACATCTGCGGCGTACTGCTGCCACTTCTTCGTCGGATGCTGGCGACGATCGATATGCGTGGCAAAATCGTACTGCGAGGTGACATTGTTGTTCACGCGCGTTTCTCACCATGGTTCGTTAGAGGACGAAAGATGCAGCGACCCCACTCGGCGTCACAGGCGCGGCCGTTCTATGCCCGCGCGGTGGCCGGCGGATCACGCCTGATCGGGCACTGGCTGCACCTGGGTCAGGCGAGCCCAGACCGTCTGGCGATGATTCTGGCCGATACGGCAAGGATCGCCAAACTCGGCGACCCTGAGCAGACACCGGACGGCGACACGCTGAAAGCCTGGAGCGACGACGTCGCCCCGCCGCGCTGGGCGGCGAGAACGGCGCTGTTCCTGCTGGTACAGCTACCCGCGCGCCCGCTGCCCGTCGACGACGACGAAGCCTGCGCCTGGGCCTACTGCTGGCTGCAGAATCGTCCGTTCGAAAGCCTCGACGATGCCCGCGCCGCCCTCCCCGAGCATCTGCGCGAACCGCTCGCGCCGGCACTGACGGCGGCCTGGGAGGATCACACCAGTCGGCGTCTGATCTAGGACCGTCTCACCCGAAGCCAGCCGAAACGTCGTCACTCCCTCAACGACCGCGACGTCGAGCCTGTCGTTTGGGCACGAAACCATCGGGCTTGTCAGCGAGCCAGTCGGCGAAGGTGCGTATTTCCGGGTGCGACAGCAGCGCCTCGCGACTGGCGTAGTGGTCGGCGAGCTCGCGCTCGCTGAGCGTGCGATGCAGATGCGAATGGCACGGCCGGCAGACCATGAGCACGGCAGTTTGCAGGTGTTCGCGATCGTGTCGCTTGCGATAGCGCGGCTTGCGGTGCAACGTTCGGGGGATGAGATGGTGCCGGGTCAATGGCGTCGCTCGTCCGCATAGCGCGCAACGCGGCGGCGAGTCGGCCGATGACGGGGCATCCGGCGGAACGTTCATCGGGTCGCCGCCGGTCGATAACGAGGAGTCTTCATAGCGTGACTAGCTTAGAAACGCCGGCGGGTTGCCGGCAAGGCCCAGAAATCGGCGGCGCCCTGACATGACGCCTGCCATCCGTCTGCTCGAATCCCGCGGCATTGCCCACGAGGTTACCAGCTACAGCGCCGACGACGATGGCAGCGGCTATGGTCCCGCCGCCGTTGCCGCACTCTCGCTGCCCGCCGAGTCGGTATTCAAGACGCTGCTGGCCAGACTCGACGACGGTCAGCTGGTGGTGGCGCTGGTACCGGTCTCGGGCTCGCTCGACCTCAAGGCCCTGGCGAAAGCCGCCGGCGCCCGTAAAGCACACATGGCCGCCGCCCCGGAGGCCGAGCGTGCCACGGGCTACACCGTCGGCGGCATCAGTCCACTGGGTCAGAAAAAGCGTCTGGCGACGTTCATCGACGAGAGTGCGCGGCGTCTTTCGCAGGTTCACGTCAGCGGCGGCCGACGGGGGCTGGAGCTTTCGCTGGCGCCGGCGGATCTGATCGCGCTTACCGGCGCGCGCGCCATCGCGCTGGCCAGAGACTGAGCCCGGCCATGGCGATCGATTACGATCTCTGGCTCGACCCCGACGACGTCGATCGCCATCGCACGCTGGAGGTGACGCTGGAGCGCTACTTCATCGAGCGACTGGCCGACTATCCGCATCTGCGATTGCCCGGGCCGGACCCCTACGACTATGATGCGCCGTTCAATCGCCTCTATACGGCCCTCATCGAGCGCGCCCGCGCCTTCTGTCTGCGTGACCATCACTACTCGCCGACACCGATGCAGCTAAGCCAGGCGTTCTATCGGGCGGTGGCCCGCTCTCGCAAAGTCATACTGGATTCTCCCCATGGTGATTCGAACCGATCGAGCGGCGACTGACGCGCAGCTCGAGACCATCGCGCAACAACTCGGCCGCGCGCCCCGCGGACTCGCCGCTGTCGCCGCCACCGACAGCCAGGACCGCCCCCTGGTGCTGCGCATGGCCCCCATCGTCGACGATGCCCCCTTTCCGACCCTTTACTGGCTCTCCTGCGAGCGGCTCAAGGTCGTGCTCTCCCGTCTGGAAGCCCAGGGCGTGATCAAGGAGCTGGAAGCAGCGCTCAAACAGGATTCCGAGTGGATGGCCGAGTACCACGCCAGCCACGAGGACTACGTGCGTCAGCGCTGGGACTACATGACGCCGGCACAGCGCGACACCGTCGAGCGCCGCGGCTTCACGCCGCTGATGCGGGAACGTGGCATCGGCGGGATCACCAATTGGGACCAGGTTCGCTGCCTTCACACCCAGTACGCGCATCACCTGTGCGGCAGCAACGCCATCGGCCGCTGGCTGGATACGCACTACGACGTCGCCGCGACCATTCCCTAGGTCCCGTCGATCGAACGTCGGAGCCGGCCCATTCGGCATCGATCATCCCCGGGCACCGGCCTGCCCGTGACGAGTGGCGATCGACGCCGCCGTCCGGGTCGTCTTTCATTCATCCAGGAGTGACAGCGTGAAAATCTGTGTTTATCTCGGCTCGCGCGAAGGCAACGATCCCCGCTTCGTCGAAGCGACCGAGGCGCTCGGACGTGCCATTGCCAGCCGCGGCTGGGGACTGGTCTATGGCGGTGCGCGCAATGGTCTGATGGGTCGGCTCGCCGATGCCTGTCTTGCCGGCGGCGGCGAGGTGATCGGCGTCATCCCGGAACACCTGGTCCAGCGTGAAGTATCGCACCCGAGCGTGACGCGGCTGATCCGCGTCGACAGCATGCACGAGCGCAAGGCGGCAATGGCCGCTCACGCCGACGCCTTCGTGGCGCTGCCCGGGGGCATCGGTACGCTGGAAGAGCTCTTCGAGATCTGGACCTGGCGCTATCTGGCACTGCATGCCAAGCCCCTTGGCGTACTCAACACCGCCGACTTCTATACGCCGCTGCTGACGTTTCTCGATACCACCGTCGAACACGGCTTTCTCGACCGACGAACCCGCGAGACGCTGATTGCCGATGAGCAGATCGAATCGCTGCTCGACCGGCTGGCCCGCGTTCACGCCGAGGCGGCGCTGTAGCCCCGTATCTCGATGCCTATCGACTACAGTGTGGGGATAGCGCGGCATGGCGTTGGCCGGTGCCGCACCGTAGAAAAGGTCGATCAACGCGAGGAGGACGACACATGCAGGCGATCACTATCGAAGACGGACGGCTCCATTGGCGTGAGCAGCCAGACCTGGGCTCGCTGGGGCCGCGCGAGGTACGCATCGATGTCGCTTGGGCGGGTGTGAATCGCGCGGACCTGATGCAGCGCGCCGGCAAGTACCCGCCGCCCCCGGGGGTGACCGAGGTACCCGGTCTGGAGATCAGCGGGACCATCGCGGCGACTGGCGAGCAGGTCGAGCGCTTCAAGCAGGGCGACCGCGTCTGCGCGCTGCTCGCCGGCGGCGGCTATGCCGAGCAGGTCGTCGTCGATGCCGCTCAGGTCCTGCCGATTCCGCAAAACCTGGGGCTACGCGAAGCGGCGGCCCTCCCCGAGGTGTTCGCCACGGCCTGGCTGAATCTCTACATGGAGGGGGCGGCGCAGCCGGGGCAGCGTGTGCTGCTTCACGCCGCGGCCAGTGGCGTGGGGACGGCGGCGATCCAGCTCTGTCGCGCCTTCGGCAATCCCTGCTTCGTCACCGCCGGCAGTCAGGAGAAGCTGGACGCCTGCTACAAGCTCGGCGCCGAGGCGGGCTGGAACCGCCACGACGGTAGCTTCGTCGACGCGGTCAAGGCCTGGGGCGGCGCGGACATGATTCTCGATCCGGTGGGCGGCGACTATATCCCGCAGGATCAGTCCGTGCTCAACGCCGATGGCCGACTGGTACTGATCGGCTTGATGGGCGGTAGCGAGTCTCGGCTCGATCTGGGACGCATGCTGATGAAGCGCCAGCGCGTGATCGGTTCGACCCTGCGCTCTCGTTCGCCGAAATCGAAAGGGGCGATTCTGGATGCGCTCTATACCCACGTCTGGCCGAAGCTCGCAAGCGAAGAGATTGCCCCGCTGATCGCCGGCGAATGGCCGATCCAGAAGGTGGAGACCGCGCAGCAGTACGTCACCGACAACGCCAACATCGGTAAAGTGCTGCTACGGGTCGGCGAGACAGCGTGACGGCCAGCGCCCGCTGGATCAGCGGGCGCTACGCGCGGGCGGTCGCCGCGTAGGTGAGCTGCAGCAGGCGAGCATCGTCGCCGGCACGGTGGCGTTGAATTCCGTGATCGACAATCAGCCGCTCCTTCGTCGCCCCCCAGTCCGCCGTCTGCGCCTCGCTCAGCAGCCGGCGTAACGCCTCGAGCCGAAAGCGTGCCAGTACTCCCGCCTGATGAAACAGCAGCGACAGCCAGGTGTTGTCGTACCCCCAGCTGTCGCTGTAAGCAATGCCATGGACGGCGAGTTCGTCGTTGAGCCAGCGCGCCACCTCGATCGGCGGATGCCCCTCCCGAATCAACCGCGAACGCGAGATACCGTGGAGTAGCTCGGCCTTCGGGTCCCAGTGTGTCCACTCGTCGACGGGCTGAATCAGAAAGGCGCAGGAGCTGCCGTCGGCCCGCGCCAGGCCGATCTCGATGGGATAGCTCCCCCGGCCGAACCCGGAAGCTTCGATATCTAGCAGGATGGGCAGCGGCACGGCGCGGGCTCCCTTATTCGTGACCGTTCTCGACAGGCATCGAGGTCCGACCATCATGGCAGCGTTGAAACGAGAGTACACCCCGGCGTCGGGTCCCGACGCGCGGAGAGTTCGTGCAGAGGCGAGGTGATTTCAGGGAACGGCGGGGGCGGCAGGCGTCGCTTCGAGCCTCGGCTGCTGTGACGCCAGATCGACCGCGAGTTCGCTCCACTCCTCGGCGCGAGAGGGGTCGCAGGGCAGGCCGAGCTCGCCGAGCTGATACGCCGTGGCAAGACGATCCGCGGCAAGGCTATGACCGTTGTCGCCCGCTCGGGCATACCAGGTGACAGCGTGATGCAGATTGGGCTGGTACTGGTTACAGCCGAGCTCGTAGATACGTCCGGCCTGATACTGGGCGTTGGGATCGCCCTCTCGCGCCGCCTGCAGCACGTAGCGCGCCCCGGTGGACTTGTCCTTGGCCGAGACACCGCGGTGGAGCAGCACCCGCCCGTAGAGCGAGCGCGCCGGCAGGTGTCCGGCATCGGCACAGCGCTTGAACCACTTGAGCATGAGCCGCTGTTTGCTCGGCGACCGCCCGATCCAGCCCACGTGAGAGAGTTGGGTCGCGAGACGGAATTCGAAACGCGTAAAGAAAGAAGACGCCTGTGGCATAACTGACAGTGACCTTGGTGACGAAGACCGCTCTCGGTCCGGGCAACCCTGTCGATCGGGACGCATCTTGTTCTACTACGCAACGCTTGAGCGCGCGTCGGAATCGACTCTAAGACCCGCCACAACCGTGCCGGTGGGCGAAAGGCCGCAAGGATACGCCCGTCCCCTGGGTGACTCAACCCCCGGACACAGGCGCCGGTTTGCTGCCCGCATGGGGCCCCTTTAACATGCGAATATATGACGCTTTTCCCGCTACCGGAGTTTTCCATGCAGCAACGTCTTCTGGGCCATACCGACATTCGAGTTTCGCGTCTGTGCCTCGGCACCATGACGTTCGGCGAGCAGAATAGCGAAGCCGAAGCGCATCAACAGCTCGACCGCGCCACGGCTGCCGGTATCGACTTCATCGACACCGCGGAGATGTATCCGGTGCCGCCCAAGGCCGAAACGCAAGGGCTAACGGAGCGCTACATCGGCAGCTGGCTCGCCAAGCGCGGGCGCCGTGACGACCTGGTCATCGCCAGCAAGGCGGCCGGTGCCGGTCGCGCCATGGAGCACCTGCGCGGCGGGCCGCGCCATACCCGTGAGCAGATTCTCGAGGCACTGGACGCAAGCCTTGCGCGCCTGCAGACGGACTATATCGATCTCTATCAGCTCCACTGGCCCGACCGCCACGTCAACTGTTTCGGCCAACTGGGGTATCTGCCGGGTGACGACAGCAACGCCACACCGCTCGAAGAAACGCTCGGGGCGCTCAAGGAAGCCGTCGACGCCGGCAAGATTCGCGCCATTGGTCTCTCCAACGATACGCCCTGGGGCGTGATGCGCTGTCTTCAGCTCGCCGACAAGCACGGCCTGCCGCAAGTCGCTAGCGTGCAAAACCCCTACAACCTACTCAATCGTAGCTTCGAGGTGGGCCTTTCGGAGATTGCACACCGCGAAGGGGTGGGTCTGCTCGCGTACTCCCCGCTCGCCTTCGGCGTACTCTCGGGCAAGTATCTGGACGGCCAAAAACCGGCCGGCGGTCGCCTGACGCTCTTCGAGCGCTTCTCGCGCTACACCTCGGCAACAGCCCAGCAGGCGACGCGTGAGTATGTCGATATCGCGCGTGACCACGGGCTCGATCCTTCCCAGATGGCGCTGGCCTACGTGACCTCGCGACCGTTCGTCACCAGCAACATCATCGGGGCCACCACGCTCGAGCAGCTCGACGCCAACATCGCCAGCGATACGTTGGAGCTTTCCGAAGAGGTCATCGAGGCGATCGAGGGCGTTCACCGGCGTATTTCCAACCCTTGCCCCTGATACGACGACCCTCTATCTGGCGGCTGCCTATCCTCGGCCGCCTCGGGTTTGACGCTTCAAGCCGCTTTCCGTTTTTTGAACTTCAAGAAGGCACGACATGCTCAGCATTCTTTCGCCGGCGAAAACGCTGGATTTCGAAACGCCGTCCACGACGCGAAGCGTTTCCCAACCGGACTATCTGGCCCAGAGCCGCGAACTGATCGATATTCTGCGCGGCTACTCACCTCAAGCGCTCTCGCAACTCATGGGCGTCAGCGACAAAATCGCCGGTCTCAATGCCGATCGCTACGCGGCCTGGGAAACGCCATTCGATCTAGACAATGCCAAGCCGGCGGCTCAGGCGTTCAAGGGCGATGTCTATGAGGGACTCGAAGCAGAGCAATTCGATGCCGAAGAGAATGCGTATGCGCAGTCCCACCTTCGAATTCTCTCGGGACTTTACGGTTTGCTGCGTCCATTGGATCTGATTCAGCCGTATCGTCTGGAGATGGGCATCAAGCTGAGCAATCCTGCGGGGAAAGACCTCTATGCCTATTGGCGAGATCAATTGACCCGGGATCTAGACGACGCCGTCGCGGCAAGTGGCACGCACGTACTGGTCAATCTCGCTTCCAACGAATACAGCAAGGCGATCGACCTCAAGCGCCTGGAAGCGGAGGTCGTCTCCCCAGTGTTCAAGGATGAGAAAAACGGCGAGTACAAGATCATCAGCTTTTACGCCAAAAAGGCACGTGGGCTGATGGCCGCCTGGCTGATTCGAGAGAGGGTCGAAACCGAAGCGACATTGGAAACGTTCGACGTCGCCGGCTATCGCTACTCGGCAGAAGCTTCGAAGCCGGGCATGCCGGTCTTCCTGAGACGTGAGCAAGATCGCGACCGATCGGCTTGATTTGTTCGATCTTCGACAGGAGATTGCCAAACCGTTTCATGCTTTACTGGCCTCAATCCCACACGTCTCCACGAGAGTGATACCCATGCGTAATTTATTCGTCATGATACTGGTCGGGCTTTTAGGATTTACCACGGCAATCGATCACGCGGAGGCCAAACGCTTCGGTGGCGGCAAGAGCTTCGGTTCCTACTCTCGCTCGGTGCAGCAGCCGGCTTCGACGCCGCGAGGCAACGCAGCGGCGCCGCCGCGGCAACCCAGCGCAGGTCTCTCTCGCTTCGCCGGACCGCTCGCCGGTCTGCTGGCCGGCGGCCTACTGGCGTCGCTGTTCTTCGGTGGCGCTTTCGATGGCTTTCGCATGCTGGATATCCTGCTGATTGCCATTGCGCTGTGGATCGGCTTTCGACTGCTGTCGGCACGGCGCCGTCATGCTCATGCGGGCAGCCACACTCAACAGCGCGAAGCTCAGGCTCACGACGAGCCGACATCGTTCACCGGTAGCTCGTCGGCTGGACAGGCGGACATCGCCAGTGCCGAGCCAAGCTGGTTCGATCGCGAACGCTTTCTTGCCGGCGCCAAGGAGCATTTCATGACGCTTCAGCGCGCCTGGGACAACAATGATCTGGAGCGAATTCAGGAGTACGTGACGCCGGCGCTCTACAACACGTTGAAGACCGAACGCGCCGAGCAACCGGCCAATAATCGTACGGAGATCGTTCGACTGTTCGCGGAGATGGGCAGTATCCAGACATTGAAGGATCAGGCAGAAGCGACAGTGCTCTTCCATGGCGTTCTCGAGGAAAACGGCGAAGAAACCGAGTTCAACGAGACTTGGCACCTACAGCGTGCCATGCGTGACAACGCACCTTGGTACGTTCAAGGCATCGAGCAGAACGACACCCGTTGACCTAACCAGCGCGCAGCAAAAAGCCGGGCCATCGGCCCGGCTTTTTATGCTTCGCTTGCCGGCTATTAGCCAGCGGAGAAGACGAGACGTTAGTTACGCGCGTCGTCGGCTTCGTCTTCCATGTCGTCACCCGCCTGTTCCATCTCGTCACCGGCGTCATCCATGGCATCGCCTGTCTCGTCAGCGGCGTTATCCATGGCGTCACCCGTTTCGTCGGCAGCGTTCTCGGCCGAATCCTCAGCGTCGTCCATAGCGTCTTCGCTAGCATCGCCAGCGTCATCGGCGGCATTATCGATAGATTGGCCGGTTTCTTCTGCAGGGCCATCGTCGCTATCGCAGGCGGCGATACCGAACGCCGACATACCCAGCAGCATGGCCATTGCCAGTTTTTTCAGCAGATCCGAACGCATACTCATTCTCCTTGGCGGCTTGTCCGTAATAGTGCCCTTCCAACATAGTCGTTAGCCCACCCTCCATCCACCCGGTCAGGCAGGTTTCCCGATTCCTTTCAAATAATGAAGCTTCCAGCGCCAGCTTGTCGGCCGATCGCGTCACCCCCTTCCGGTCTAAACCGACACCCTGCGATGTCTCGACCCTGAAAGAAGTCGCATCTCGACTCGGTTCACAAGAGAACGCGCGCGCTGCCTGCGGATGCACGAGAAGGGAGATCAACAAACAACTGAACGGGGATCATCGGGTGGGGGTTAGACCTGACGTAAGCCGGCCCGGGGTAGCATGGCCGCAAGCGCGTCCGGCATGAGCGGGCAAGTCGCTTGCGCGTTTTTCGGG
>NZ_PZJV01000005.1 GCF_003206155.1 Salinicola halophilus
TTTTAAGGATCCTGGCGAAGATGTCAACGTCTTTCTTGTCGAATCTTGCCGGAGCGACTGAAGCGATAAGCCCGAATGCATCAGTGCCGATCCCTGTGAAGCTGGCGAGCATTGTGTCTGCTTCGCCGCCAAACGTCAACCGATTTCTTCAATCTAATCAACCGCTTGGCTTACTTCACGCTAACCGCGAAAACCTGTCTCGGCGTCAGCGGATGCGTACTTTACGGACCCACCGCCGACTTGGCAAGCCTTGATTCATAAAAAAGTGACGCGACGATGGCAGCCCCTTTCTACCACCCGCTTTTTACAAGGCCCAGATACGACAACGCCCGCGCAGTGGCGGGCGTCGTGGCGCATCAGCGAGTTTCAGGGTCAGTCCTGCCGAGAATCTGCTTCTCGATGCGTCGTTTCCTGATTTGATGCGTTCTGAGCGTGCGCGTGCTGACTCGTCGACTCCGATGTCGTCGACCGCTCGCGCTTGAGCTTTTGCGCTTTACGCAGACGCCCGAGGGCCAGAACGGGGCCGGAGACGACATAGCTTCCGAAGAGCATCAGCAGCATTACCGAAGGCTCGATCGAGATCAGCACAAAGAGCAGTACGATCGCCAGCAGGAAAACGAAGGGTACCGGCCCTTTGAAGTCGATCTCCTTGAAACTGTGGTAGCGCACGTTGCTTACCATCAGCACGCCGGCGGCGGCGACCAGAATGGTCATCAGGATCTTGAAGCCAATCGATTCGGCATCGAAGGTATGGAACACCCAGACCGCGCCCGCGACCACTGCCGCGGCCGAGGGGCTCGGCAGGCCCACGAACCACTTCTTATCGGTACTGCCGATCTGGACGTTGAAGCGAGCCAGACGCAGCGCAGCACCCGCGACGAAAATGAACGCCGCGATCCACCCGATCTTGCCGATGTCCTGAAGAATCCAGGTAAACGAGACCAACGCCGGCGCCATGCCAAAGGAGATCATGTCGGCGAGGCTATCGAACTCCTCTCCGAAGGCGCTCTGGGTATTGGTCAACCGTGCGACGCGACCGTCGAGGCCGTCCAGCACCATGGCAATGAAGATCGCGATGGCCGCCTTGGCGTAGTCGCCGTTGACGGCGGCAACGATGGAGTAGAAGCCAGCGAAGAGCGCCGACAGCGTGAACAGGTTGGGCAGCAGATAGATACCGCGACGGCGGATTCGTTTGCCATTCTCGACCGTTTCCTCGATGACTTCGTCCTCGTCATCGTAGAGCGGAGACGTCGCACCGATGGTAATGGTCTCGGGTTCCTGCTCGTGATGGCGATCTTCCTGAGTCATGGCATGAGTCCTTTGATAGCGGTTGCGCTCGAGCGTGTCGGTCGGGCCGCGTCCGGTCGAGTCGCATTCGGTGAAACCATTCTACAGCCTAGCGGCAATGACGATAGATGCCCTCACCCCGTCATTGCCTCCAACGACAACGGGGCGCGACTCGCGTCGCGCCCCGTCGGTTATCGGCCGAATGTCGCGCTCAGTTCTTGCTCTTGTCGACCAGCTGGTTGGCCGCGATCCAGGGCATCATACCGCGCAGCTTGGCACCCACCTGTTCGATGTCGTGCTCGGCGTTCAGGCGACGGCGTGCGGTCATCGACGGGTAGTTGGAGTTCCCTTCGCTGATGAACATCTTGGCGTATTCACCGGTCTGGATACGCTTGAGCGCATTGCGCATGGCGGCTCGCGACTGCTCGTTGATGACTTCGGTGCCGGTCACGTACTCGCCGTACTCCGCATTATTGGAGATCGAGTAGTTCATGTTGGCGATGCCGCCTTCGTACATCAGATCGACGATCAGCTTGAGCTCGTGCAGGCACTCGAAGTAGGCCATTTCCGGCGCGTAGCCCGCTTCGGTCAGCGTTTCGAAACCCGCTTTGACGAGTTCGACCGCGCCACCACAGAGGACCGCCTGCTCGCCGAAGAGGTCGGTCTCGGTCTCGTCCTGGAAGGTGGTCTCGATGATGCCGCTGCGTCCGCCGCCGATGGCCGCGGCATAGGAGAGGGCGATCTCCTTGGCCTGCCCCGAGGCGTTCTGATGCATCGCGATCAGGTCCGGGATGCCGCCGCCTTTGACGAACTCGGAGCGAACGGTGTGACCCGGCGCTTTCGGCGCGATCATGATGACGTCGAGATCCTGGCGCGGCTCGATCTGGTTGTAGTGGATGTTGAACCCGTGGGCGAAGGCCAGCGTCGCGCCCTCTTTGAGATTCGGCTCGATGTCACGCTCGTAGATCGCTTTCTGGTTCTCGTCCGGCGCCAGCACCATCACCACGTCAGCGGTTTTGCACGCGTCCGGCACGCTGGCAACGGCAAGGCCCGCCGCTTCGGCCTTGGCAGCAGACGAGGACCCGGCGCGCAGCGCCACGGTGACATCGACGCCGGACTCTTTCAGGTTGTTCGCATGGGCGTGGCCCTGGGAGCCGTAACCCACGATGGTGACTTTCTTGGCCTGGATGAGAGAGAGGTCGCAATCTTTGTCGTAATAGACGTGCATGAGGGGCTCCGAATTCGATACTGAGGGTGTCGTGTCGCGAGCCGTCGAATTGCGTCAGCGCTCGACGGCTGGCCATAGCGCCAAGGTATGCCAGGCGCATCGTTGCGTAAAACGCTATATTTGCAACGCAACATTTCACATAAAGCAATGACGACACCTCATGGATTACCGCCCGCTCACGTACTTTCTGGCACTGGCCGAGAACCTGCATTTCGGTCGCGCCAGCGACGCCTGCCACATCAGCCCTTCGACACTTTCCCGGTCAATCCGCCAGCTGGAGGAGAGTCTCGGCGTCACGCTGTTCGAGCGGGACAACCGCCACGTCGCCCTCACCCGCCAGGGGCAGCGCTTCCACACCTACGCCCGCGAGACCCTCGAGCAGTGGCAGTCGATGCAGCGCACACTGATGGAAGAGACTCGTGAACTCGTCGGCGAGATCAGCATCTACTGCTCGGTGACCGCCAGCTACAGCTTCCTCTACCAGCTGCTCAGCGAATTCCGCCAGCGCCACCCGCGGATCGAGATCAAGCTGCACACCGGCGACCCGGCCGATGCCATCGCTCGGGTGCAGAGCGAGAACGAGGACATCGCCATCACCGCGCGTCCGCGAAATCTGCCCGATACGCTCGCCTTCAAGCCGCTGACGACGTCGCCGCTGGTCTTCATCGCGCCACGGGACGGCGGCGACTGGCTACCCAGCACGCCGCAGACGCCGACACCCGAACAGTGGCGCGGCGTACCGATGATCCTCTCCGAAGCCGGGCTGTCACGGGATCACGCCGACACCTGGTTCCGGGCACTGGGTATCAGCCCGACGATCTACGCCCAGGTCGCCGGGAACGAAGCGATCGTCAGCATGGTGGCGCTCGGCTTCGGCGTCGGTATCGTGCCGCGCATCGTGCTCGACAACAGCCCACTCAACGACCGCGTCAGCGTGCTGCCGGTGAAGCCGGAACTCCCCCACTACGACGTCGGTCTCTGCGTGCTCAAGCGACGCGTCAAGAGTGCGCTGATCGAGGCGCTCTGGACCCAGCTGCCGAGCTGAGCCGCCGATCCACGACGTTATCTCGACGGTGCGAGGGCGGGCCAGGAACGACGACGCCCGGCGCAATCGCTTGCGCCGGGCGTCGGCCGGGACAGGGCCGAAGCCCTGACGTTGTCGAAAAGCCCTGATATTTACAGAGAGAGCAGCTTGTCGCCGCGGGCGATGCCCGAGACACCGGTACGCGCCACTTCGAGAATACCGATCGGCGCCATCGCCTGGATGAAGGCGTCGAGCTTGCCGCCGTCACCGGTGATCTGCACCGTATAGACGCTCGGCGTGACGTCGACGACCTGCGCACGGAAGATGTCCGCGGTGCGCTTGACCTCGTCGCGCGCCGCCCCCAGCGCCTTGACCTTGACCAGCATCAGCTCGCGCTCGATGTGGTTGCCCTCGGTCAGATCGACGAGTTTGACCACGTCGATCAGCTTGTTGAGGTGTTTGGTGATCTGCTCGATCACCCGATCGTCCCCCACCGTGGTCACGGTCAGTCGCGAGAGCGACGGGTCTTCCGTCGGCGCGACGTTGAGCGTTTCGATGTTGAAGTTGCGCTGGGAAAAAAGCCCCACCACGCGGGAGAGCGCACCGGGTTCGTTCTCCAGCAGGATCGAGATGATATGACGCATCAGGTCCGCTCCGTCTTCGAAAGCAGCATGTCACGCATGGAGCCGAGCGGCACCTGCATCGGATAGACGTGTTCGAAGGGGTCGACATAGATGTCGAGGAACACGAGCTCGTTGGTGTCGGCGAAGGCGCGCTCGAGCGCCGGCGCCAGCTCTTCGTGAGTGCGTACCGTGATCGCCGTGAAGCCGTAGGCCTCGATCAGCTTGGCGAAATCCGGCAGCGACTCCATGTAGGAGTGGGCGTGGCGGGACTTGTAGTTCAGATCCTGCCACTGACGCACCATACCGAGCGACTGGTTGTTGAGGTTGACGATCTTCACGCCGACCTCGAACTGCTTACACGTCGAGAGCTCCTGCATCATCATCTGGAAGCTGCCCTCGCCGGTGAAGCAGACCACGTCGTCCTGCGGATAGCCCAGCTTCACGCCCATCGCCGCCGGAAAGCCGAAGCCCATGGTGCCAAGCCCCCCGGAGGTAATGAAGCGGTTGGGCTTGGCGAACTTGTAGTACTGCGCCGCAAACATCTGGTGCTGGCCCACGTCCGTGGTCACGAACGCTTCGCCGCGGGTGACGCGATGCACCGCCTCGACCACCTCCTGTGGCTTGAGCGCCTCGCCGGGCTTGGAAGGCTCGTAGAGCTTGCCCTCGCGCTCGGCGCGCCAGCCGGCGATGCTCTTCCACCAGTCGGCCAACGACTCGGCGCCCGCCGGTTCGCGCCCCTGCACCAGACTGATCATCTCATTGATGACGCTGCCCGCCGCGCCGACGATCGGCACGTCCGCCCGCACGGTCTTGGAGATCGAGCTGGGGTCGATGTCGACGTGGACGATCTTCGCCGTCGGGCAGAACTTCGAGGTGTTGTTGGTGACGCGGTCATCGAAGCGTGCGCCGATGGCGACGATCAGATCGGCGTGGTGCATCGCCATGTTGGCCTCGTAGCTGCCGTGCATGCCGAGCCAGCCGAGCGACTGCGCGTCGTTCTGGGGGTAGGCGCCGATCCCCATCAGCGTGGTGGTGATGGGAAAGCCGAGCCGCTGGACCAGATCGGTCAGCGCCTCGGACGCGCCGCCGGTGACGACACCACCGCCGGTGTAGAAGACCGGCCGACGCGCCTTGAGCATCAGGTCGACCGCTTTCTTGATCTGGCCGGTATGCCCGCGCGTGACCGGGTTGTAGGAGCGAATCTTGACCTTCTTCGGGTAGACGTACTCGTAGCGCTCGGTGGGCGCGGTCATGTCCTTGGGAATGTCGACCACCACCGGGCCCGGGCGGCCGGTCGCGGCGAGATAGAACGCCTTCTTCAGCACCTCGGGGATCTCGCTGGGGTGGCGGATCGAGAAGCTGTGCTTCACCACCGGACGGGTGACGCCGACGATGTCGGTCTCCTGAAAGGCGTCCTCACCGATCAGGTGGCTGGCCACCTGGCCGCAGAGCACCACCATGGGGATCGAATCCATGTAGGCGGTGGCGATGCCGGTGACCGCGTTGGTCGCCCCGGGGCCGGAGGTGACAAGCACCACGCCGGGCTTGCCGGAAGCGCGGGCGTAGCCGTCGGCGGCGTGGGTCGCGGCCTGTTCGTGACGAACGAGAATGTGCTGGACGCTGTCCTGGCGAAAGAGGGCGTCGTAGATGTGCAGGGCCGCCCCGCCGGGATAGCCGTAGATGCGCTCGACGCCTTCGTCTTTCAGAAAGCGGGCGATCATGTCGGCGCCGGAAAGTAGTTCCACTGGTGAGTCTCCCCTGGAGGTTCGAGTGCCGCTTCGGCCTGCGTCGGCGCGAAGCTTGAACGCGGCGGTATGCCGCTGCCGACGTGGCGTCGACACCTGATGCCATGATCCTGGCCTGGGCCCGGGGTGGGGACCCGCACTCATAGGCCTCGGCGAACACGACGTTCGCACGATGCCTGACACGGCAGATCGCCGTATCGGGGTTGGCGGGAACAGGCGGTCGGCCCGTACCCCTCTTTCCTGAGAAAGATCTCCTTCGACAGGCGGGTAGAGGCCACTGGGGACCTACCCTTCACGCGGCGGCCGGGGATCGCCCAAAGTGCCGCGCCCGCAATCAGGAACCGCCTAGATTCTCCCAGCCTCGCGGGGCTGTCAACCGCCTCGACCCGCCGCGCCCGCGCCCCTGTCGTGCCTACCACCAAAGTCGACCACCGCATTTCGGCAGGCGCCCGCGACTGCTGCTGTACTGACGTTGACGAGCCGAGCGAGCCCCGAGGCGCTCGAGCCGTTCGCGGCAACCGACAATGACAATCAGGAGTGCCCGATGTCCCCCATTCTCAAATGGTCCGTCTTCGTCGCCCTGGCGGGGTTCCTCTTCGGCTTCGATACCGCGGTGATCTCCGGCGCCGACCGGCCGGTACAGGAACTCTGGGGGCTGAGCGATCTCCAGCACGGCCTTTTCATCATGTCGATGGCGCTCTGGGGCACCGTGCTGGGGGCGATCTTCGGCAGCTACCCCGCCGACCGCCTCGGCCGACGCGCCACGCTGCTGGTGATCGGCGTGCTCTATCTGGTGTCGGCGCTGGGTTCGGCGCTCGCCACCGACCCGTTCTGGTTCTCGTTCTTTCGTCTGATCGGCGGCTTCGGCGTCGGCATGTCGTCGGTGGCGGCCCCGGCCTACATTTCGGAGATCGCCCCCGCCGAGCGCCGCGGCAACCTGGTCGCGCTCTACCAGTTCAACGTGGTGTTCGGGATCTTCATGGCCTACGTATCGAATGCGATCTTCGGGAGTCTGCTGAGTGCCGACGCCTGGCGCTGGATGCTGGGCATCGAAGTCGTGCCTGCCCTCATCTATACCCTGGCCCTGGTCAAGGTCCCGGAGAGCCCCCGCTGGCTGATCCTCGCCCGAGGCGACACCCGTACCGCCTCACAGACGCTGCGCCAGATCGACCCGACCGGCGACATCGACGGCAAGATCGAAGAGATTCAGGCCGCCGACCGCGAAGATGCCAAGACCCAGTCGCGTTTCTTCGCACGTCGACTGCGGCTGCCGATCACGCTGGCGTTTCTGATCGCCTTCTTCAATCAGTTCACCGGCATCAACTTCGTGCTCTACTACGCCCCGCGGATTCTCGAATCCGCCGAGCTCGGCGCCAGCGCCGCGCTGCTCTCCACCGCCGGTATCGGGCTGATCATGGTGCTGTTCACCCTGCTCGGCATGGCGCTGATCGATCGGCTGGGCCGCCGCACGCTGCTGCTGATCGGCTCGGTCGGCTATATCGTCTCGCTGGCGATCATCTCCCACGCCTTCTTCACCGGGAACCTCGGCGGCACGCTAATCCCCTTGCAGTTGTGTCTGTTCGTCGCCGCCCACGGCATCAGTCAGGGCACGGTGATCTGGGTCTACATCTCGGAGATCTTCCCCAACCGCGAGCGGGCCCGCGGTCAGTCGCTCGGCAGTTTCACGCACTGGCTGTTCGCCGCGATCATCACGCTGGTCACGCCCTGGGTGCTCGGCGTCTTCAACGGCGGGCCGGTATTCGCCTTCTTCGCCTTCATGATGGTGCTTCAAGTGGTCTTCGTGCTGTTCTTCATGCCGGAGACGAAGGGCGTGTCGCTCGAGGCCATGCAGCGCAAGCTGAGTCCCGACTCTCAGCGCGAGTGACGGTGTCGAATCGGCGGCATAAAAAAACCCGCGGCGCCGGGCGCCGCGGGGAAGACGGTCAGGACGCGACCGTGGATGAGACCGCAAGGCCGCGCCCTGAGGGCGACCTTACTTGCTGAAGACCAGATGATCGTCCTCGGCGCGCACGTGGATGGTGTCGCCGGGCACGAACTCGCCGGCGAGCAGATCCTGCGCCAGCGGATTCTCGATCCGGCTCTGGATCGCCCGCTTGAGCGGTCGCGCCCCAAACACCGGGTCGAAGCCGACCACGGCGAGCTGCGCCATGGCGTCATCGCTGACCTCGAGCTTGAGATCGCGCTCCGCCAGTCGGGCCCGCAGCCGCTCGAGCTGGATACCGGCGATCGCCTGAATCTGCTCCTGCCCGAGGGCGTGGAAGACCACCACCTCGTCGATCCGGTTGATCAGTTCGGGCCGGAAATGATCGCCCACCACCGTCATCACCGCGTCACGCATTGCGACATAGTCGGTCTCGTCTCCGCCCATGCGCTGAATGACGTCGGAGCCGAGGTTGGACGTCATCACGATCACGGTGTTGCGAAAGTCCACCGTGCGCCCCTGACCGTCGGTCAGTCGGCCGTCTTCCAGCACCTGCAGCAGGATGTTGAAGACGTCCGGATGGGCCTTTTCGACCTCGTCGAGCAGCAGCACGGAATAGGGTTTGCGGCGTACCGCCTCGGTCAGATAGCCGCCTTCCTCGTAGCCGACGTAGCCCGGAGGCGCCCCGATCAGCCGCGCCACGGAGTGCTTCTCCATGAACTCGGACATGTCGATGCGCACCATCGCTTCTTCGGTGTCGAACAAAAAGTTCGCCAGCGACTTGCACAGTTCGGTCTTGCCGACGCCGGTCGGGCCGAGGAACAGGAACGAACCGTTGGGCCGATGGGGGTCGGAGAGCCCGGCGCGGGAGCGACGCACCGCGTTGGCCACGGCGTTGACCGCCTCGTGCTGGCCGATCACTCGCTCGTGCAGGGCGTCCTCCATCCGCAGGAGCTTGTCGCGCTCGCCCTCGAGCATCTTGGCCACCGGAATGCCGGTCCAGCGGGAGACCACCTCGGCGATCTCCTCCTCGGTGACGTTGGAGCGCAGCAGCTGGTGCGGCATTGCCGTCTCGTCCCCTTCACCGGCCTCGCTGCTCTCGGCGATCTGGCGCTCGAGCTTGGGGATCACGCCGTACTGCAGCTCCGACATCCGTCCGAGATCGCCCTGGCGCCGAGCCGCGTCGAGATCGATCCGCGCCTGCTCGAGCTCGGCCTTGTACTGCGCCGCGCCCTGAATGCTCGCCTTCTCCGCTTTCCACACCTCCTCGAGGTCGGCGTACTCGCGGCCGAGCTCGTCGATCAGCGCCTCGAGGTTGTCGAGGCGCTTGCGCGAGGCGTCGTCGGTCTCCTTCTTCAGCGCCTCCCGCTCCATCTTGAGCTGGATCAGGCGGCGGTCGAGGCGGTCCATCTCCTCGGGCTTGGAGTCGAGCTCCATGCGAATGCGCGACGCCGCTTCGTCGATCAGATCGATCGCCTTGTCCGGCAGCTGGCGGTCAGTGATGTAGCGGGTCGAGAGCTTGGCCGCGGCGATGATCGCCGAGTCGGTGATGTCGACGCCGTGATGCACCTCGTAGCGCTCCTTGAGGCCACGCAGGATGGCGATGGTGTCCTCCTCGGAGGGCTCGTCGACCAGCACCTTCTGGAAGCGGCGCTCGAGCGCCGCGTCTTTCTCGATGTACTGACGGTACTCGTTGAGCGTGGTCGCGCCGACGCAGTGCAGCTCGCCGCGGGCCAGCGCCGGCTTGAGCATGTTGCCCGCGTCCATCGCGCCATCCGCCTTGCCGGCGCCGACCATGGTGTGGAGCTCGTCGATGAAGAGAATGACCCGCCCCTCTTCCTTGGACAGCTCGTTGAGCACGGCCTTGAGCCGCTCCTCGAAGTCGCCGCGGAACTTTGCCCCGGCCAGCAGCGCGCCCATGTCCAGCGACAGCACGCGCTTGTCCTTGAGCCCTTCCGGCACCTCGCCATTGACGATGCGCTGCGCCAGCCCCTCGACGATGGCGGTCTTGCCCACCCCGGGTTCGCCGATCAGCACCGGATTGTTCTTGGTGCGCCGCTGCAGTACCTGGATGGTGCGACGAATCTCGTCGTCGCGGCCGATCACCGGGTCGAGCTTGCCGTCGGTCGCCCGCGCAGTGAGATCGAGGGTGTACTTCTCCAGCGCCTCGCGCTTCTCTTCGGCGTTGGCGTCGTCGACGTTGGCGCCGCCGCGCAGCTCACCGATCGCGCCGGCCAGCCGCTTGCGCTCCAGCCCCGCCTGCGTAAGCACCTTGGCGACACCGCCTTTCAGGTCGAGGGCGGCGAGCAGAATCAGCTCGATGGCGATGTACTGATCCCCGCGGCTCTGCGCCTCGCGGTCGGCGAGATTGAACAGCCGCCCGAGCTCCTGGCTCATGCCGACGTTGCCGTCGAACTGCCCGACTTCGGGCAGATTGTCGAGCTGGCTAGTCAGCCCCTCGCGCAGCCGGTGAACGTCACCGCCGGCCTTCTGCACCAGCCCCTTGAGGCCGCTGTCGCGCATCTCGAGCAGCGCCATCAGCAGGTGCGCGGGGGCGAGCTGGTTGTGCCCGCGCCCCACCGCCAGCGACTGCGCCTCGGCCAGGGCGTTCTGAAGCTTCGTGGTCATGCGATCCATACGCATACGTCTACCTCCCGGTGCCGCCGCAAGCGGCGGACAGCAATTTCATTAGTTGACACTGAAATGGTGGTATGTTGCGGCTTTTCAAGCTCGGACAATGAAAAAAACAGAACTAATCGAGGCTCGTCGCGAATTCCATTCATAGAGGTGCGTCGACGACTCCCCGTCGCTGAGAACGGCCCACCGCCGCGGCGCTCAGCGACGCCTGACGCGACGAGCGTCAAGCCGCCATGGGGACGAGACGAGGCGGCCTAGCGGACGGGGCGCCTGGAGGTCGAAACAGGAGATTCATCACAGCGCCAGCGGACCTGGCGCTGTGATGCCAAGGACGAGCCGCGCGCTCAGCGCAGCCAGATCACGCTGGCCATGTGGCCGGTGCGACCGTTGTCACGGCGGTAGGAGTAGAAGCGTTTGTCATCGCAGGCGGTGCAGAAGTGTCCGCCGCCGATCGAACTGATGCCGAGGCGCTCCAGGCGAAGCCGCGCCAGCTTGTAGATGTCGCCCATGTAGTGGCCCAGCCGATAGGGGCTAGGCTCGAAGGCGCTCTTGGCCTCGGGCTGGAAGGCGGCGAACGCCTCGAGCACCTCCGGGCCGACTTCGAACTGGGCGTTGGAGATCGCCGGGCCGAACCAGGCGAGAATGTCGTCGGGCTCGACGCCGAGGGCCGCCACGGTCGCTTCCAGCACGCCACCGGCGAGACCCCGCCAGCCGGCGTGGGCGACGCCGACCCGCGTGCCGGCGCGGTCGCAGAAGAATACTGGCAGACAGTCGGCGGTGAGCACCACGCAGGCGTGGCCGCGATCGAAAGCCACCGCCGCGTCCGCTTCCGGCGGTGTCTCGAGCTCTTGCTTGCCGTAGTGTCGGATCACTCGCGCGCCGTGAACCTGCTTGAGCCACGCCAGCGGGCGATCATCGCCCACCGCCTCGCCGATCAGCTCGCGACAGCGGGCCACGCTGGCCGGATCGTCGCCCTTGAAGCCCTTGGGGTTGAACGCGGCGAAGTCGCCGCGACTCGGCCCCGTCTCCCGGGTGGTGACGAAGGCGCCCACCGTGCTCGGCGCCACCCAGTCGGGCACGATCAGCGTCGGCGCGTCGGCGGCGAGCGGCGTTGGCGCAGGCGTGGCGTCGGGATGGGTGTCGGCCGGCATATCGGAACTCATGAGGCCGCCTTGTCGTCGTCGCGCAGCGCATCCAGCAGCAGGTAGAGGTCGTCCGGCAGCGGCGCCTCGCACTCCACGGGCTTACCGGTCACCGGATGATCGAAGCGCAGCTTGTGGGCATGCAGAGCCTGACGCGGAAACTCGCGCAGCGCCGTCTTGAGCGTTTCGCCGGCGCCTGCCGGCAGTTTCAGCCGCCCGCCGTAGACGGGATCGCCGATCAGCGGATAGCGCGCGTGCGCCATGTGCACGCGAATCTGGTGCGTCCGTCCGGTCTCTAGCCGGCAGCGAACGTGAGTGTGGGCGCGAAAGCGCTCCTTCACCCGGTAGTGAGTCACCGCCGGCTTGCCGGAGGCGTTCACTGCCTGACGCTGACGGTCCTTGGGATGGCGCCCGATCGGTGCATCCACCGTGCCGCCGGCGGTCATCGCGCCGACGACCACCGCATCGTACTCCCGGGAGACGGTACGCGCCTGGAGCTGGTCGACCAGCGCCGTCTGCGCCTCCAGCGTGCGCGCGATCATCATCAGCCCGGTGGTCTCCTTGTCGAGACGGTGGACGATGCCCGCCCGGGGGATGCCGGCAAGCGCCGGATAGTGATACAGCAGCGCATTGAGCAGCGTGCCGTCGGGGTTGCCCGCCGCCGGATGCACCACCAGGCCGGCGGGCTTGTCGATCACCAGTACGTCATCGTCCTCGAAGACGACGGAGAGTGGAATCGCCTGTGGCGCCCAGCGCGTCTCTTCGGCGAGCTGGGTGTCGAGCGCGAGCCGCTCGCCGCCGTTGATCCTGTCCTTCGGGCGTGCCGGCTGACCGTCGAGGGTGAGTTCGCCCTGCTGAATCCAGCTTTTCAGACGCTCTCGCGAAAATTCGGGGAACATTTCGGCGGCGGCCTGGTCGAGACGTCGTCCAGCCAGATGATCGGGTATGCGCTCGTCACGCTGTAGGATGTCGGCCATACGTGGAGATGGATTCCGTGTCGCCGGTGCAGAAAGAGACGGGAAGACTGAACGCGCCTGCGCGCCACTCGGGCCCGCGTAGGCATACGCGCAGTGTTTCCTTTATAGTGGATCGGATTCGGCGGATTCTAGCACGCCCGCCCAAGATTGGTTGATACGAGGATGACGATGCGATTTTCAGCGCGATTCCCCGCACTGGGCGCCCTGCTGCTCACGGGTGCCCTGCTTGCCGGTTGCGCCAGCAACGAACCCGCGCCCGATTTGCAGGAGCAAGAGCTCTACCAGCAGGCGCAGAGCTCACTCGACGCGGGGCGGTACACGACAGCGGTTTCGCAGCTGGAAACGCTCGATACCCGTTTCCCGTTCGGCCGCTACGCCGAGCAGGCGCAGCTCGAGCTGATCTACGCCTACTATCGTACGGAGAACTGGGAGCAGACTCGCGCCGCGGCGAGCCGCTTCATCCGCCTGCACCCGGATCACCCGCAGGTCGACTACGCCTACTATCTGCGCGGTCTCGGGGCTTACCAGGCCGGTCGTTTCAGTCTTGAGAGCCTGGAGCTAATCGACATCTCCAAGCGGGATCTCGGCGCCTCGCGGGACGCCTACGTCGACTTCGGCGAGCTGGTACGTCGCTACCCCGATAGCGCCTATGCCCCCGATGCGCGTCAGCGGATCATCTACCTGCGCAACGTCATCGCGCGTCACGAGCTGCAGGTCGCCGACTTCTACCTGCGCAAGGGGGCCTACGTCGCCGCCGTGCAGCGTGGCCGCTGGGTGATCGAGCACTATCCCAAGTCCACCGCGACGCGGGACGCGCTGGCCACCATGGTCGAGGGCTATCTGGGCCTGAACATGCGCGACCGCGCTCAGGACGTACTCGAGACGCTGATCGACAACGACCCGGAGAACGACCGGCTCGACGGCGACACCTTCGTGCCCAAGCACGTCAGGGTGGACCCGCCGCTCACCGCGCAGGGCTGAGCGGCGACGAGCGACGAGCTTAAAATCGAAAGCGCCGCTTGCTGACAAGGCAAGCGGCGCTTTTCGTTGGCGCCAAAGCAGAAGAAACGCTAGCTCCCCGGCTGCCAGCCGTTGACGATGGGGTAGCGCCGGTCGCGGCCGAACCCTCTGAGCGTCACCCGCACGCCTACCGGGGCCTGGCGTCGCTTGTACTCGTTGCGATCCACCAGTTTGACCACGCGGTAGACGTCCTCGGCCTCGAAGCCGGCGGCCACGATCGCTTCGGCGCTCATGTCACCTTCGATGTAGCGCTCGAGGATGCCGTCGAGCACGTCGTAGCCCGGCAGCGAGTCGCTGTCCTGCTGGTCCGGGGCAAGCTCCGCCGACGGGGGCCGCGTGATGACGCGCTCGGGAATCGCCGGCGCCTGCGTGTTGCGCCACCGCGCCAGTCGATAGACCCACGTCTTGTAGACGTCCTTGAGCGCGTTGTAGCCACCGACCATGTCGCCATAGAGCGTGGCGTAGCCCACCGCCATTTCGCTCTTGTTGCCGGTGGTCTGAACCATCAGCCCCTTCTTGTTGGAGATCGCCATCAGCAGCACGCCGCGCACGCGAGACTGCAGGTTCTCCTCGGTGGTATCGGCGTCCAGGCCGTCGAAGCTTTCGGCGAGCGTCGCGCTGAAGGCCTCGACCATCGGCGCGATCGGCATCACTTCATAGCCCACGCCGAGCATGCGCGCCTGCTCGGCGGCATCGTCTCGAGAGATCTCGGCGGTGTAGTGATAGGGCATCATCACGGCGTGGACGCGGTCCGGGCCCAGCGCATCGACGGCGATCGCCAGCGACAGTGCCGAGTCGATCCCCCCGGAAAGCCCCATCACCACGCCCTGGAAACCGCTCTTGTTGACGTAGGCCCGAAGCCCGGTCACCAGCGCACAGTAGAGATTCTCTTCGCTGTCGAGCAGCGGCTCGCGCTCGCCGGGCTCGGGCTGCCAGCGATCGCCGTGGCGGGTGAAGCTTACCGGCATCAATCCGACTTCCCAGAACGGCGCTCGTACCGCGACCTCGCCGTCGGCCTGCAGGACCAACGAGCCGCCGTCGAAGACCAGCTCGTCCTGACCGCCGATGGCGTTGACGTAGACGAGCGGGCGGCCCGCTTCACGGGCACGCTCGGCGAAGAGCCGCTCGCGCTCGGCGGGCTTGTCGAGATGAAACGGCGAGGCGTTGAGCGTGACCAGAATCTCCGCGCCCGCCGCCGTGGTCTGGCGGACCGGCTCGCCGTGCCATAGGTCCTCGCAGACCAGGATGCCGAGACGCGCCCCGCGATGCTCGATCACCAGCGGCGCGTCGCCCGGCTCGAAGTAACGATCCTCATCGAATACCTGATAGTTGGGCAGGGCCTGCTTGGCGTACTCGCCCAGCCACGCCCCGCCGAGCAGTGCGCCGGCGAGATTGCGCCGCTTACCATCGCGCATGCCGGGATAGCCGATGAGCACCAGCGTCTCGGGGGCGAACTTGGCGATCTTCTCGGCCATCTGCGTCAGCGCTTGCTGGAGTCGCGACTCCATCGCGCTTCGCAGCAGCAGATCCTCCGGCGGGTAGCCGGTCAGGAAGAGCTCGCTGAAGACGACCACGTCGGCACCGTGCTCGAGCCGCGCCTCGCGTACCGCCTCGGTGGCCGCCGCGGCATTGCCGGCGATATCGCCGACCAGCGGGTCGAGCTGCGCCATTACCAGAGTCAGGTCTTGCATGGGACGATTCGTCTCCCGGCTGAAGATCGTTGTGGGTCTCGAAAGCGCCCATTTTCGCGCAAGGGCCCGGGTGTGGCAAAACGGCGAGCGCCTAGTTCGGCGCCAGCCCCGCCAGCGCCCGCTGATAGGGCGCGGGATCGACGATGGGCTTGCAGCCGATGAGCTGATCGACGAGTAGCCGGGTCGCGGCCGGCGCCAGCACGAGACCGTTACGGTAGTGCCCGGCGTTGACGTGCAGCCCCTCGAGACCCGGCACCGCACCGATCATCGGCACGCCGTCGGGCGACCCCGGGCGCAGGCCGGCCCAATGGTGCTCCACCTCGCACTCGGCGAGCCGAGGGACGATCGACACGGCGCTTGCGTGCAGCGAGTCGCGCGCCTCGTAGGTCGTGCGCTTGTCGAAACCGACCTCCTCGAGGGTCGAGCCCGCCAGCACCCGACCGTCACCCCGCGGGATCACGTAGCGACCGTCCTTGAGAATCACCCGCTCGACGAGCCCCGGCGGCGCCTTGAACAAAATCATCTGGCCGCGCACCGGACGTACCGCCAGCGTCACGCCGACGCTTGCCAGCAGCGTCTGGGACCACGCCCCGGCGCAGACTACCGTCTGCCCCGCCTTGACGGCCCCGCCGGCAGTCGCGACACCGACGACGCGCTCGCCCTCGCGCAGAAGCCCGTTTACCTCCTGGCCCTCGAGACACTCGACGCCAGGCATCGTCGCGAGGCGCGCCCGAAGGGCTTTGGCCAGCCGCGGGTTGCGGATACTGCCGAGCGTCGGCATCCACAGCGCACTGTCGAAGCCCGGGGCGGCGTTCGGCGCCTTGGCGTAGAGCGTGACCGCATCGATCCGCGACAGCGGCTTGGCCACCTCCCGCGCCCAGGCGAGCGCGGCGTCGACGTCGTCCACCCGCAGGTAGAGCAGCCCCTTCTGACGATACTCGGGGTCGATACCGGTCTCTTCGAGCAGGCGGCCGGCGAGCTCGGGGTAGCGGCCTTCCGACCATCTGGATAGCGCCGAGACTGCTCGACCGTAGCGCCAGGGATAGAGCGGCGAGACAATGCCGCCCCCGGCCCAGGAGGCTTCGCGACCGCACTCGCCGCGTTCGATGAGTGTCACCGAATGGCCGGCGTCGCCGAGCTGCAGCGCCGTCATCATCCCGATCACGCCGCCACCCACGATCAAGAAATCCCGCATACCGTCGATATCCGTGCAAAAGGACGAGTCTATCACTCGTCCGTGAGCCGGACTTCGACATGCCTCGTGCCAGTGGCGCCTTCTCTACGTCTCCCCTGCCGCCCTCGCCTTCACGGGTCAGCCGCACGCGCGAACGCGGCTTTACGCTGATGGAGCTGATGGTAGTGGTCGTCATCCTCGGCATCCTCGCCAGCTGGGCCGCGCCGGGACTGGCCAATCTCTCCGCCAGGATGGAGCTGGATGGCGAAGTGCAACGGATATGGCAGCAGCTGCGACGCGCGCGCCTGGAAGCCGCGCAGCAGGGACGACCGACCTGGCTCTGCCCCAGCGTCGACGGTACGACGTGCGATGCCAGCGAGGGCTGGAGCGGAACGCTATTGCTCTTCATCGATGACGACGCCAGCACCACCCTGGACGCCGACGAGCGACTCATCGGCGTCAGTCAGCCAACCAGCCGGCGCGTGGCGATCGACCCCGGCAGTCTCGCTGACGGTATCGGCTACACCCCGCTGGGGTTCACCCAGGGTCGACGTGCCGGGAGCATCGTCATCGCCAATCCGGCGCTCGGCACGCATGCCAAGAAGATCGTGGTGCACCACGCCCGCCTGCGCATCGCCGATGTCGCTAGCGACAGTACCGACGGTCCATCGCAGGACGAGTAGTCGCCGCCCCCGCCGCGGGTAACGCCGAAGAGCCGCCCGCGAGCGTCGCTACGACGACCGGCCTCAATCACAGGCGCCGGGTGCGGGGGTACGTCTGCCTTCGCTGTCGAGGCTGAGAACATGACACGCTGGCGCGCCGCGGCCGGCTTTCACGCGTTCGGCTTCCAGCCGATAGCGCTGTCCGTCGTCGGTGATGGTCAGGGCGATTTCATAGATGGGCGTGCCGCTGGGGGGAGACTGATCCGGCGACAAGCCGCGCTCGGAGGGAGACACGCTTTCCCCTGTGTCGTCACCGTAGCGGTAGGTCTGCGAGTAGCGACGTTCGAGCGCCAGCGCCATCGACTGCAGCGTCGCCTGGGCATCCCGCGTCTGAGCGCGCTCGACATAGCCGATATAGCTGGGTATGGCGATCGCGGCCAGGATGCCGATGATCGCCACGGCAATCATCAGTTCGATCAGGGTGAAACCTCGATGGCGGCGGAAAACCATATCTACTCCAGAACGCGCCAGGACACGCGGCCCAGACGAATGCGATTGAGCGGCATCTCGACGATCGTCACGAAGTCGCCTTGGGTGTTGACGCTGACCTTGCGCTCCTGCTGACCGTCGTCGCTGACGATAACCTCCGGCGTGAACAGCGCGCCTTCGGTCGCGACGCCGATCGGCACGTAGCGCTGATCGAATCCGTCCGGGGTATAACGATCTTCACCGTCGACACGACCATCGTCGTTGACGTCGAGCACCGGCGACTCGAACGCCGCGCCGTACCAGGCGTTGAGTTCGAAGAGAAAGCCCGAGTCCTCGGCGCCACACATGCCGTGCCCGGGGATCAGCGAAGAGAACAGAATGCGATTGCCGCGAACCGAGGGGCTGTCCACGACGCGCTCGGCGCCTTCGAAATCGAGAAACCAGCCGTCGACGGGGTAGCGTTGCGTATCCACGCTTTCCAGATAGCGAATCGTCACGCTGTCCGTTTCGCGGGCGAGCGGACCGCTCGACAGAATTCGCGCATCGAGGTCGGTGCGGGTCAGAGGATCGCGTCGCGCCACGCCAGCGCGATAGTCGCGAATCGCGTAGAAGCTGTCGGCCGTGCGACGGCTCTGCGACGTCGGAAGCCCGGCCCCCTCCTGCGCGCCGGAGCCGAAAAAGAGCATGAACCCGCCGTCGGGATGTCGACCCACCTCCAGCGTCGAGGTGAGCACCTGACGCTGGCCGTTGCGCTCGGCGGTGAACAACCGCTGCATGCCCGCCGCCCAGCTGGCGCTGTCACTCGCCGAGAGATCGAAGCGCCAGACATTGCCCTGCAGGTCGGCGCCATAGGCCAGATCGATGCGGCCGTTGTTGTCGCGATCGATGAGCGACACCGTACTCATGCCGTTGTCACCCGCGTTCATCGCCCCGCTCGGCGTCAGGCGCTCGACATCGCTGATCCGCCAGGCGCCGTTCGCCCCTTGCCCGGCGTCCACGTAGAGCACGTAGAGACTCGCCTTGCCGGCAGCGTTGAAAGGCCCGTTGCCGAACACCACGGCGTAGCGGTCGTTCTCGAGCCGGACGACGCTCGGTCGGTTGTAGACGTGGCCGAGCTGAGAGTCGCCGCCGAAACGGGCGACGTCGTCGGCGACGCCATACTCCCACAGCGCGATAGCGTCGGCGTTGCGCTGGGAAAAATCGGCGGGCTCGGTGACATCGAGCGCGAAGACACCGGGGGCGCCCGAGCCCAACCCGCTGACCAACAGTGACAACCACTCGCCGGTCCCGTTGTCTCCACGACGGGCGTCGAGCACGGTCGGACTGCCGTCGACGTAGTAGCGATGCCTCTCATCGTCGTCGCCGAGCTCGGCGAGCGCAGGCAGGATGAGCCCGGGGACGTAGGCGAGTTTCTCGACGCCGGTCTCGGCATCGAAGCCATGAAGCATGCCGTCGTTACCGCCGACGTAGAGCATGGCGCGCCGATCTCTTCGATTCACGCGGTAGTCGGCGTAGCTGGTGTCACCGGCATCGGGCACGTGATAGGTGTTCGGCACGCTCACCAGATAGGGCCGAGACCCGATGAAATCGCCCAGCTTCGCGGCATCCGTACCGTTGACCCAGAGCCGGTCGCGTCGATTGCCGCCGTTGCGACGCTCCTGGCGAGTGTCGCCGCGCAGATAGTCCGCCCGGGCGGGGAGATCACCGAACGCCTCCCCGTAGGCGGCCTGCAGCGCATCGGACGTGAACGCCATGCCCGATCTTTCGGTACTCTGCGTGATGATGGTCCGCGCCGAAGGGGCAGGCAGCCGATCCCGGGCGCTCCAGATCGACTCGCGCCCGCCGCTGTCATCGAGGCGCGAGGCGCGGACGTCGCCGGACCAGCTGTACTGATTGTTGTAGACGGTCTGAAAGACGAAATCCTCGACTTCGCCTTCGTAGCCCACTTCGATGCCGGCGCCGCTGCGGTTGGTATTATTGAGTACCTGCGTGAGCAGCTCGCGCAGCGATTCGGCGAGTTCGCCGATACGATCGACCTCGAAATAGGCGCTTGGCGACCCGCTCGTGGTGCGGCCGTCGTTGCCGTACTTGGCGGCGTAGTAGAGCGGCGTCTCGAGTTCGCGACCGGTGCTGCCCGAGACACGATAGGTGGCGGTACTGCTGCGGGCGCTATAGCACCCGCTATCGTTGCCGCAAATGGAGTTCGGGTAGGTAAAGCCATTGATACCGGAGTGCGCGTTGAAGCCGTCGCTCTGCTCGACCACGATATCGTTGGACTTGGCTCCTGCGCCGAAGCGGCCGCTGGTTCCGCTCAGAATGTAGCCAAGCCCCAGTTGCAGCGATGCCGAGGCGCGGGTTACGTCGGTAGTAACGGCGAGGCGCTGATCCTTGAGCTCATAAGAGAGCGCGACCTCGACGTCGAGATCGTGATCGCCGCCGAATTCCGAATCCTCCCAGTCGATCATGAACGCGCCGCTCGATCCGTCCGGCGCCTGATCGATGACCTCGAAATCGACGATGGCGCACTTGCCTTCGGCCCCTTTTGACGTATTCGCGCAGGCAGGAATCAGCGAGACATGACGGTCGCCGCCGATCGGGATCTCGATGATGGGTATATTGGAAGCCAGCTGGACCGCGTAGGTATCGATCGGGCGCCCCTGCTCCCCTTTGGGGCCGCGAATCAGCGACTGATTCTGCGCCAGCCGAGAGAGGCCGGCGACGTGGTAGGTTCCCTCGAGCCCGGGCGCCATCGGACAGAGCCCTTGGGCGTCCGCCAGGCTTGAGAGAGACTTGGCGGTGCAGAACTTGTCCTCCGCGCTGAACCTGCTTGTCGACGTCTGCCCAATGAAATAGTCGCCAGGCACGCCTTCGGCGCTACCAATCGCCGTGGTCGCCGCACTGATCGCCGAGGCAGTGAGCGCGGTAGACGAAGACGCTCCCAGATCGTCGCCATCGAAAGAGATCTCGCTGGCGTTGACCACCAGCAGCGAGTGCGGCGCGCACCACTTGTCACCGATGTCGTTACGCCACTCAGGCGAGGTCAGCCCCGGAATGAACTCCTGCTCGACGCGGCCGGTGCCCACGGAGAAGCGTGAGGTGGGCGATGTCTCGCCAGTGATGTAGCGCAATGTCTCGAGCGCGATCTCGGCGAGCGGATTGCCCCAGTTGGAACAGCTGCCATTGTTGAACGAGGACTTCCCCCAAGGGCAGTTATCGCCACTGGTCGCGTTGTAGTTACCGTCCAGGTAGCTGTAACGCGCGATCTTGAGCGCATCGAGGTTGCTGACGATACCGGCGTAGTCGGACGCGAAGACGCCGCTGGCGGCATCGAACTCGTTGCCGAAATTCTCGAAATTCGCGCGTAGCACGCCGCCACGCTTGTTGTTCTGATAAGAACCGCTGAAGAGCCCGAACTCGACGTCGTCGGCGTAGTCGTGCAGCAGCCCCACGGGCTTTGGGTGATTCGACCCCGGATAGGCCTGACAGCCCTGGCGATTCTCGGCACAGACCTCGACCCGCGCCTTGTACTCGGCGGTACTACTGCCTCCATCTCGTTCCGGATAGTCACCCCAGCCGACGTTGCGACCCTCATAGCGCCAGGGGCACTGCCATCGCTCGGTACTCGCCCAAAGGGGCCAGCCTTCTGCCTTGTTACGGCTCGCGACTCGGATCAACGGCGGATCCGTGACGTCGCCGGAGTAGTCAGACACCACCGGGTGGTAAGTGGTGTTGCAGAAGGTAATGGACTGCTTGCCGTTGAATGGGGTGTTTCGGTTGATGACGTTCGAGTCGGAGAGAATCTTGCTGAAGCTGTGCGAGTCCATCGGCAGGAAAGCACGTTCGAGCAGCGTGGTGTCGCTTGGCGTATCGCGATAGCGCTTGCCGCCATAGAGCGCCTTTCGGATGACGTCGATGCGCGTCATCGTTGCCCAGTTGAGCAGGTTGCCGCTCCAGGACTTGTTGCCCTTACAGCTGTGATCCTTGGCATCCGCATCGCCCACGCGTTTGAAGGCGCCGCCGGCCAACCCCGGGTCGTACTGATAGCAGCCGAAGCCGTCGAAATAGCCGTAGTACTCGATACTGTCTTTGTAGGTGGCGTCGATGAGGCCGTCGCCATCGAGATCCGACCAGTCGGTGTACGCCTTGTAGAACCACTGATGATCGTTGGAGAGCGCCAGCATGCTGCGAGGCGACGCCTCGGCCTGGGCGCTCTGGGGCGCGTAGTAGGCCACGTCGTCAGCGGCCTGGGCGGCCACCGCCCATAGCAGCCCGACTGCTGCACAATGACTCACTACCCGCCGGATCGATCTAGAAGACATAGCGCGCCTCGAGCCGCTGTCTGGCCTGGCCGGCCGGGCCGTAGCCGATGGCGAAGACGCGAAAGAAGTAGCGCGGGTTGGCGCTCTCGCTCGCCTGGCCCTTGACGACCGGCTCGGTATCGAAGTAGCCGTCGATCAGCGCCGGGGCGATGCAGCCCACCAGATACCGCGGCGGGGGAGCGAGTTCGCTGCCCTCGACGCTATAGAGCGATAGATCGACAGCTCGACCCTGCTGTTCCAGTCGACGCCAGCGGTCGTCGTCTTCGAGCCCCGCTTGCGTGGTGATGGGGTAGACGGCGTCGCCACCGCTGCAGAAAAGCGTCAGATCGGCCGTCTCCGAAATTCGACGCTCGGCGTCCTTGAGCGCCGCCTCGGCGGCCTGGAAAGCCATCTGGTGGGCCAGCTCGTTGCTGGCGAGACGCTGCTGAAGACGCGCGGTTTCACTGGCGCCGAGCGTGAGCAGCGAAATGAGCGCCACGAGCACCAGCGTCACCAGAAGCGCCGCGCCCCTCTGCTGGGAAGGCCCAATCATCGTGACCGCTCCGGCAGATTGCGCAGCGTCGTGGTGATTTCCGCCAGCGCCCGCGCCCTGCCATCGTCGAACCCGAGCGTCTTCTCACCCCAGTCGAACTGCTGTTCGAACCGCTCTCCGCTGCCCTCGTGGGAGGCAAGGATGGCGGTAAGCCGAATCGCCCTGACCGAGCGCCAGTCGACATCGGCGGGGGCTTTCCACCTGTCGTCCTGATCGAAAAACGACCACCGCACGGCGTCGACATCGTTGAGCAGAGGCAGCGAATTATTGGGGTCGCGTCCGGCGAAATAGACCTTGCATCGCAGCGTATCGCCGTCGAGATAGAGTCGCGTCATGGCGATGGCGTTCGCGCCACCCTCCTCACCGGAGAACACTGTCCCATCGCAGTGATTCGACGGCTGGTCCGCCAGCGCCGGGGCCCGATAGCGAACCCAGACATCGTCACCGGTCGAGGCCACGAGCTGCGCTTTTTCGAAGCTCGGCACTCGAGCGTCTTCACTCTCGAAGGTGGGAAAGGCGACGTCGAAATCCGACCAGTCATCGCTGTAGCCGGCCAGCCAGAGCTGATGCTGGACGAGATTGAGCGCGAACCGCCGAGCGTCCTGCGCCTCGCCGTTGGCCATCGACGACTGGTAGCTCTGACGGCTCGCGATCAGGTATTGCGTGACCATGAGCACCAGCATCAGACCGATCACCATGGAGACCATGAGCTCGACGAGGCTCATGCCGGCTTGACGACTGGCGGGCGCGTAGTCAGAGCCCAAGCCGCTAAACGTCATAGCACCGTCTCGAGATGGATACAGCCGTTCGGGGTCTCGTCCACACGTCGGATCTGACGGCAGTCCGGTGACGCCATGGAGGCCGCCCGCCGCCAGCCGATCGATAGCGAGACTTGCGTCAGACGACCGCCGATCGAGTCGGACGCGAAATCGACGGCCGCGTTGGGCAATCGCGTGGCGAGCGTGGACTGCCATGCCCGAATGCGCTCGCAGAGGGCCTGGGTGGTCGCGCTACAGCCGCCGAGCGTATCGCCGCCGATCGTCAGATCGTCGATGCCCTCGGGGGCGAGGCGCAGCTGCTCGAAAAGATCGCCCCCCAGGGTGACGGCCATCGAGCGCGCGCGCGCGTCGATCTCGTCGCGCTGGGCGAGAAGCTGAAGGCTGGCAACGCCAAGCAGCGCGATCGCGAGCACCAGCAGCGCGATCAGCGACTCGACGAGCGTTACGCCGCGCTGAGACGTGCCGCCCCTGGGATTGAGCGGAACGTCGAGAATCCTGCTGGGGGCTATCGACTGTTGAACGATCACCGGTCCCTCGACGCTCGAGAGAACCGCCTGCCGGGAAGCGAGGCGGCCGAAAGGGTAACAACCACCGAACCCCGGGTGGTTACATTTAATTACCCTGTATCGGCCGGGAAGGAAGGGAGTTTAGCGCTGGATCACGCTTCGCTGACGATGACCTGCTCGCGCAGTTCCCGCGGCATGGAGAAAGTGATGGTCTCGGGGCGGCCGTCGAGCTCCTCGGGGGCGGCGGCGCCGAGCGACTCAAGCTTGGCGATGACGCCCTTGACCAGCACCTCCGGGGCGCTGGCGCCGGCGGTGATGCCGATGCGCTGGATACCTTCGAGCCAGCCGGCTTCGATCTGCTCGGCGTCGTCGATGAGGTAGGCCGGCGTGCCCATGCGCTCGGAGAGCTCGCGCAGCCGATTGGAGTTGGAGCTGTTGACGCTACCCACGACCAGCACCATGTCCGAGGTGTCGGCGAGCTCCCGCACTGCGTCCTGGCGGTTCTGGGTGGCGTAGCAGATATCGTCCTTGCGCGGCCCCTGGATCTCGGGGAAGTGCTCGCGCAACGCATCGATCACCTTGGCGGTGTCGTCCATGGAGAGCGTGGTCTGGGTGACGAAGGCGAGTTTGGACGGATCGCGCACCTCGAGATTGGCGGCGTCTTCCTCGTCCTCGACGAGATAGATGGCACCGCCGTGGCGCGTGTCGTAGCGCCCCATGGTGCCCTCGACCTCGGGGTGTCCGGCGTGGCCGATCAGGATGCACTCCTGGCCGCGCTTGGCGTAGCGCAGGACTTCCATGTGGACCTTGGTCACCAGCGGGCAGGTGGCATCGAAGATCTTCAGCCCGCGCCGCTCGGCCTCCTCTTCCACCGCCTGGGAGACGCCGTGCGCGGAGAAGATCACCAGGACATCGTCCGGCACTTCGTCGAGCTCTTCGACGAAGATGGCGCCACGCTCGCGCAGGCTGTCGACGACGAAACGGTTGTGGACAACTTCATGGCGCACGTAGACCGGCGGCCCGAAGACATCGAGCGCGCGGTTGACGATGTCGATGGCACGATCGACGCCGGCGCAGAAACCGCGCGGGTTGGCCAGCTTGATTTGCAGAGGGGCGGACATAGGAACCTCGCGCTTGGCGCTGCTCAGTGTGTGGTTGCCGGGCGCACGTCGATGACCTCGACTTCGAAGGTCAGGGTACGCCCCGCCAGCGGATGATTGAAGTCCACATCGACGTAGCGCTCGTCGACGCTTGCGATCACGCCGGGCAGCTCGCCGCCGGCGGGGTCGGCGAACGACATCATCGTGCCGGGCTCGACCGTCTCTTCGAAGCTGTCCCGCGGCAGGCGCTGCACGTTCTGCGGATTGTGCTGACCGAAGGCGTGCTCCGGCGAAATCGCATAGCTGCCCTGCTCGCCGGCGGTGAGCCCCTTCATTGGCGCCTCGAAGCCCGGCGGCAGGTTGCCGTCGCCGACCTGGAACGTCGCCGGCGCCTTGCCCCGAGTGGAGTCGACGATCTCGCCGTCCTCCAGCTTGACGGTGAAGTGGAGCGTCACCTCCATGCCGTCGCCGACGCGATACGTCTCGTTCGTCTCGTCAGTGTTCATGACTGCTCCTCCTGCGCCGCGTGTCGCTTGTCGCGTCGCGACTCGAATAGTGACTGCAGAATCAGGCCGATGGCGCCCAGCGTGATGGCGGTGTCGGCCAGATTGAAGGCGGGGAAATAGTAGCCGCCCCAGTGAAACGATAGATAGTCGACCACGTAGCCGTGCGCGAGGCGATCGTAGAGATTGCCGATCGCCCCGCCGATCACCAGCGCCAGCGACACGGCGGTGAGCGTCTCGCCGCGCTTGAGCCGGGTTAGCCACACCGTCAGGCCGATGCTGGCACCGATGGCGACGATGGCGAAGAACCAGCGCTGCCAGCCGGCGTGCTCGGCGAGAAAGCTGAACGCCGCGCCGGTGTTGTGCAAGAGCGTCAGGTTGAAGACCGGCAGCACTTCCAGCGGTCGACCGTACTCCAGGTTGGCGCTCGCCAGCGCCTTCACGCCGAGATCGAGCACGATCACCGCCAGCGAGAGCAGCAGCCAGCGCAGCGGCCGGTGCATCGGTGCCGCGCCGCGAGCGGCGGTATCGACGTTGGCGTCAGGCAAAGCGGCGTACCTCGCCCGGGCCGTCCGGCAGGTTGGCGATGGAGCGCGCGGAGAGCGTCGGATGCTCGGCATCGGCCCCCACGTCCGGCCGCCGCTCCCAGCTGCGCTCGTCCTTCTCGTACGGGCTCAGCCGCACGGCGACCTTGAGGCCATCGAGCTCGGTCTGCTTGGCGTCGGTGCCTTCGACGAGCGGCGCGAGACGGGCCTCGGAGGTGATCAGCACGAAACGCAGCTCGTCCTCGAAGCGCGACAGCAGCGCGTGGAACTCGTCGTTGACGTAGAGGGTCACTTCGCTGTCCAGCGCGCCCTTGATGACGCCCTCGTTGCGCGCGGCCTCGAGCGCTGAGTTGACCGCGTGTTTCACGTCGATCACCGCGTCCCAGAACTCGCGGTTCATCTCGGCATCCGCCGGTAGGGTCGAAAGCCCCTCGTAGTAGGTCTCGAGCAGCACGCTCTCGCCGCGTTCGCCGGGGACGTTCTCGAAGATCTCCTCGGCGGTGAACGAGAGGATCGGCGCGATCCAGCGGGAGAGCGCCTCGACGATGTGGTAGAGCGCCGTCTGGCAGCTGCGCCGCGCCAGCGAGTCCGCCTGCGTGGTGTACTGACGATCCTTGATGATATCGAGATAGAACCCGCCCATGTCGCGGGCGCAGAAGTCGTGCACCTGCTGGTAGACATCGCGGAAGCGGTAGTCGGCGTAGGCCTGCTCGATGCGCGACTGCAGCACCGCGGCGCGATCCACCGCCCAGCGGTCCAGCGCCAGCATGTCGTCGAAGGCGACGCTGTGGCTCGCCGGGTCGAAGCCGGTAAGGTTGCCGAGCAAGAAGCGCGAGGTGTTGCGGATACGCCGGTAGACGTCGGCGGTGCGCTTGAGGATCTCGTCCGACACCGCCATCTCGCCGGAGTAGTCGGTGGAAGCGACCCAGAGGCGCAGGATGTCGGCACCGAGCTTGTCCATCACCTGCTGCGGCGCGACCACGTTGCCGAGCGACTTGGACATCTTGCGGCCCTTCTCGTCGACGGTGAAACCGTGCGTCAGCAGCGCCTTGTAGGGCGGATGGCCGTCGATGGCGCTGCCGGTGAGCAGCGACGAGTGGAACCAGCCGCGGTGCTGATCCGAGCCCTCGAGGTAGAGATCCGCGCGGGGGCCGATGTCGTGGCCGAGCGAGTGCGAGCCGCGCAGCACGTGCCAGTGGGTGGTGCCGGAGTCGAACCAGACGTCGAGCGTGTCGGACACCTTCTCGTAGTCGGCGGCCTCGTCGCCCAGCAGCTCGCTCGCCTCGAGATCGAACCAGGCGTCGATGCCGCGCTGCTCGACGCGCTCGGCGACGGCTTCCATCAGCTCGGTGGTACGCGGATGCAGCTCGCCGCTCGCCCGATGCAGGAAGAACGGAATCGGTACGCCCCAGTTGCGCTGACGCGAGATGCACCAGTCCGGGCGGTTGGCGATCATCGAGTGCAGCCGCGCCTTGCCCCAGGCGGGGATGAAGTCGGTCGCCTCGATACCGGCAAGCGCCGTTTCACGCAGCGTGCGCCCGTCCTCACCCTCACGATCCATGCCCACGAACCACTGCGCGGTGGCGCGATAGATGACCGGCGACTTGTGCCGCCAGCAGTGCATGTAGCTGTGGTGGATCCGCTCATGGCCGAGCAGCGCATTCGCCTCACCGAGGGCGGTGACGATCTGCGGGTTGGCCTTCCAGATCATCTGCCCGCCGAAGAGCGCCAGATCATCGGCGTAGACGCCGTTGCTCTGCACCGGGTTGAGGATCTCGTCGAAGCTCATGCCGTAGGCGCGGCAGGTGACGAAGTCGTCCTCGCCGTAGGCCGGCGCCGAGTGGACGATGCCGGTGCCCGCGCCGAGCTCGACGTAGTCGGCGAGATAGACCGGCGAGCGCCGATCGAAACCGGCGTCGCTCGCGGCGAGCGGATGACGAAACGCCAGCCGCTCGAGAGCGGTGCCCGGGGCGGTGGCGACGACGGTCCCGCTCAGCTCGAAGCGCTCGAGGCAGCTCTCGACCAGCTCTTCGGCGAGCAGCAGCAGGCGCTCGCCGGTATCGACCAGCGCGTAGGTGAACTCCGGGTGGACGTTGAGCGCCTGGTTGGCGGGAATCGTCCAGGGTGTGGTGGTCCAGATCACCGCGGCGGCGGGTTTGGCCAGCGTCTCGAGACCGAAGGCTGCGGCGAGTCCGGCATCGTCCGCACTGGGAAAGGCGACGTCGATGGCATCGGACTGCTTGTCCTGATACTCGACCTCGGCTTCCGCCAGCGCCGAACCGCAGTCGAAACACCAGTTGACCGGCTTCAACCCCTTGAAGACGAAGCCGCCCTTGACCATTGCCGCCAGCGCACGGATTTCGCCGGCTTCGTTGGCGAAGTTCATGGTCAGATAGGGGTGGTCCCAGTCGCCCTGGACGCCGAGCCGCACGAAGCCTCCCTTCTGCACCTCGACCTGGGCGCCGGCGTACTCGCGGCAGAGCGCCCGCGCTTCGCCCGCCGGCAGGTGCTTGCCGTGGGTCGTCTCGACCTTGTGCTCGATCGGCAGGCCGTGACAGTCCCAGCCCGGTACGTAGGGCGCATCGAAGCCGGCGAGATTCTTGGACTTGACGATGAAGTCCTTGAGCAACTTGTTGACCGCATGGCCGATGTGAATGCTGCCGTTGGCATAGGGCGGGCCATCGTGGAGCACGAACCGCTCGCGCCCAGCGCGGGTCTCGCGCAGCTTGGCGTAGAGGTTCATGTCGTTCCACTGCGCGATTCGCCCCGGCTCCCGCGCGGGCAGATTGCCGCGCATGGGAAAGTCGGTCGAAGGCAGATTCAGCGTGTGCTTGTAGTCGCTCATGATGTTGTCGATTCGCTCAAGGCTATTTTGATCGGTCCGCTCAGGGCTGTGTTCGTCGGTTCGCTCGAGACCGCGGTCATTCGCTCGGCGCCGAACCCGGATAAGCAATGTCATGGGGGAGCGGCGCCGAGGCGAGCGGGAAGCGCGCCATCGGGAAGCTCGCTAGCCGCGGCTTCTGCGCGGCGGCTTCGTTCGGCTCTGCCGTCGGATCGCTCGCCGAGGCATCGGCCGCCGCGAAGTAGCGCCGGGCGTCGTCGAGGTCGCGATGAATCTGCTCGACGAGGGCGTCGAAGGCGTCGAACTTCACCTCGCCGCGCAGCCGCGCGCAGGGCACCACCGTCAGCGACTCGCCGTAGAGCTCGGCGCGGCGGTCGAGCAGATGCACCTCCAGCAGCGCCCGCTCGGCACCCACGGTGGGGCGCCAGCCGATGTTGGCCACGCTCGCCACCCATTCGCCATTGGGCAGGCGGGTGGCGCAGGCGAAGACGCCGCGCATCGCCAGCGGCCAGCGCGGCAGCGGCACGTTCGCCGTCGGCACGCCAATGGTGCGGCCGAGCTGCTGGTCGCGCACCACCCGGCCGCGATAGGCGTAGGGTCGGCCCAGCATGCGGGCCGCCTGATGGAAGTTGCCGCTCGCCAGCAGCGTGCGCACCCGCGTACTGGAGACGCGTTCGTCGTCCAGCAAGAACGTGCGGGTATGCTCCACGGCAAAGCCACGCTCGCGCCCCACCGCCTGCAGCAGTGCGAAGTCGCCGGCGCGGTCGCAGCCAAAGCGGAAGTCGTCGCCGACGACCAGATGACGCACTCGCAGCCCGTCGATCAGCACGCGCTGGACGAACTCATTGGCGGTGAGACTGCGCAGGGCATCGTTGAACGGCAGGCAGAGCACGCGATCGGCGCCGAAGGCATCGAGCAGCTCGACCTTGTCACGCAGCCGGGTCAGCCGGGGCGGTGCCTGCTCGCCGGCGAAGAACTCTCGCGGCTGCGGCTCGAAGATGACCACCGTCAGCGGCAGGTCGGCCGCGCGAGAAAGCGCCTTGAGCTGCTCGAGAATCGCCTGATGCCCGAGGTGGACGCCGTCGAAATTGCCGATGGTCGCCACGCAGCCGCCGTGTTCCGGCGTCGTACCGTTCAGGTTGTGCAGGCCTCGGATCAGTTCCATACCGACTCGCCGTTTGTCAGGGTCCACAGTATAACCAAGGCACTCTTCCCTATCAGCCGCCGAAGTCAGTCGATCCCCGCGGCATCAGCCGCGCAGCCTGAAGTGTCGCAGACGCACGCCGCTCACCGCGAGCCAGACGAAGTAGAGCGCCGCGCCGCCGACGACCAGCGCCAGCAGCACACCGACGCGCATCAAGGCCCCCCACGCGAGCCACTGATGCCACTCGGGGCAGAGCCACCAGAGCCCGGCCCCCATCAGCGCACAGCCGCCGAGCACCTGGATCGCGTAGCGCCCCCAGCCCGGCTGGAACTGCAGCACGCCCTCACGACGCAGCCCGGCCGCCAGCAGGCCGGCGTTGAGAAACGCCGACAGCGCCGTCGCCAGCGCCAGCCCGGCGTGCGCCAGCGGCACGATCAGTGCCAGGTTCATCACCATGTTGGCAACCATGGCGATGATGCCGATCTTCACCGGGGTCTTGGTGTCCTGACGGGCGAAAAAGCCCGGTGCCAGCACCTTGATCAGCATGAACGCCAGCAGGCCGAGCGCGTAGGCGCGCAGACTGCGTGCCGCCATCACCACGTCGTGGTCGGTCATCGCACCGTAGTGGAACAGGCTCACCAGCAGCGGCTCGGCGAGCAGCATCAGCGCCAGCGCCGCCGGTAGCCCGATCAGCAGCACCATGCGCAGCGCCCAGTCGAGCATTTTCCCGAAGTGCTCGCGGGACTGCTCGGCGTGGCGCTTGGAGAGCGCCGGCAGAATCACGGTGGCAATGGCGATGCCGAAGACCCCGAGCGGCAGCTCCACCAGCCGATCCGAGTAGTAGAGCCAGGAGACGCTGCCCGAGACCAGAAAGGAGGCGAGCACAGTATCCAGCAGCAGATTGATCTGCGACACCGACACCCCGAAGAGCGCCGGCGTCATCAAGCGCAGGATTCGCCGCACGCCCGGGTGCCTGAAGTTGGGCCAGGGGCGCGGGGCGAGCCCGAGCCGCACCAGAAACGGCAGCTGAAATACCAGCTGCGCCGCGCCGGCGATCAGCACGCCCCAGGCGAGCCCCAGCGCCGGGTCGCTCATCTGTGGCGTGAGCCAGAGCGCCGCGCCGATCAGGCTGATGTTGAGCAGCACTGGCGTGAACGCTGGAATCGCGAAGCGCTCCCAGGTGTTAAGAACGCTGCCGGCGAAGGCGGTCAGCGAGATCAGCAATAGATAGGGAAAGGTGAGCCGGAGCATCTCGGCGGTCAGTGCAAGCTTTCCGGGGTCAGACTGAAACCCCGGCGCGAAGAGCCACACCAGCCACGGCGCGGCGGCAATCGCGGCGGCAGTGATCAGCGCCAGCACCACCGCAAGACTGCCGGAGACGGCGTCGAGCAGCTCACGCACCTCGGCGCGGGTGCGGTTCGTGGCGTATTCCGAGAGCACCGGCACGAAGGCCTGATTGAACGCGCCCTCGGCGAAGAGCCGACGCATGAAGTTGGGAATCTTGAAGGCCACGAAGAACGCATCCGCGCCGCTGCCCGCGCCGAGCAGCGCGGCGATCACCACGTCCCGCGCCAGCCCCAGCACCCGGGAAAACAGCGTCATCGTGCTGACCACCATGCCGGAGCGCAGCAGGCCACCGCGGCTCACCGGTGTGGCGGAGCCACCGGTGGCCGCTTCGGCCACCGCCTCGGACTCTTTCTGAGGGACATCGTTGCTCATGATCTCTCTTCGCTCGCCTGCCTCGCCCGTCTCTCTACGCCTCTCGTGCCATCAGCATTTCGCGCTTTCCGCCACGTTTCGCAACGCGGACGGCATCGGTGCCAATCGCGGCCACTCGTCCCGCGGAAGCGACCGGCCGGGCGCCTCGCGCTTCGTTGCACGGGGCGATTCGAGAAAGACGGATACAAAAAAACCGGCCGAAGCCGGTTTTCTCATCGAACGCGTCCGGCTCAGGCAGCCAGCGCCTTGATGCGCTTGTTCAGACGGCTCTTGATGCGGGCCGCTTTGCGCTTGGAGAGCGCGTCCTTGTCGGCGATGCGGTCGATGACCGGCTGCGCGGCCTTGAACTCGCTATTGGCCTGAGCCTGATCGCCGGACTGGATCGCCTTGATCACGCGCTTGATGTAAGTGCGGACCATGGAACGCTGACTTGCGTTGTGAACGCGACGCTCTTCCGCCTGACGTGCGCGCTTACGCGCCTGCTTGGTATTCGCCACCGTCGACTCCTTGGAGATGTTGACAGTCAATTCTGTAAGTTAAACCACCCGACCGCTCATGATGGCTGCCGGGCGCTCTGAATGATGAGGCCGAATCTTCCGATCGCACCCGAAAACGCAACGAATTCAGGTCACGACGACCGTTGCCTGCGGGACAGATCACCCCGGGCAGAACAGTCTTTCACGGGCCGTGTCTGAGAGGATGCGGGATTCTATCACAGCCGTTCGCGCCAAAACCAGTAGCGCCGGCCCCAACGGCCTGGCTCAGAGCACCACCAGGTTGTCGCGATGGATCAGCTCCGGGGCTTCGACGTAACCGAGAATGTCGGTGATGCGATGGCTCGGCTGGCCGACGAGGCGTTCGGCGTCGCGGCTGTCGTAATTGACCAGCCCCTTGGCGACACGCGTGCCCTGCTCGTCGACGCAGAGCACCATGTCGCCGCGCTTGAATTCGCCCTGAACGCCGCGCACGCCGACCGGCAGCAGACTCGACCCCTGCGAGCGCAGCACTTCGACGGCGCCGGCATCGAGCGTGAGCGTGCCGCGCACCTGAAGCTGCCCGGCGAGCCAGCGCTTGCGCGCCGCCATCGGCGCGTGGTCGGGGTGCAGCAGCGTGCCTAACGTTTCGCCATCGATCAGCCGCGTCAGCACGTCCGCCTGGCGCCCGCTGGCGATGGTCGTGGACGCCCCGGAGCGGGCCGCCAGCCGCGCCGCCCGCAGCTTGGTCGCCATGCCGCCGCGGCCGAGCGAACCGCCGCCGCCCGCCACGGCATCGAGCGTCGGGTCATCGGCGCGAGCCTGCGCGATCAAGCGAGCCTCGGGGTTGGTTCGCGGGTCGGCGTCGAAGAGTCCTTCCTGATCGGTGAGGATCAGCAGCGCATCCGCTTCGAGCAGGTTGGCGACCAGCGCGCCGAGGGTGTCGTTGTCGCCGAAGCGGATCTCGTCGGTGACGACGGTGTCATTTTCATTGATCACCGGCACCACGCCCAGCGAGACCAGCGTGCGTAGCGCCGAACGCGCGTTGAGATAGCGCTTGCGGTTGGAGAGATCGTCGTGGGTCAGCAGCACCTGGGCGCTACGCAGTTCATGACGGGCAAAGTGAGTCTCGTAGCACTGGGAGAGCCCGCTCTGCCCCACGGCGGCGGCGGCCTGAAGCTCGTGCACCGCGCTCGGCCGCGTCTGCCAACCTAGCCTGACCATGCCTTCGGCGATCGAGCCCGATGACACGAGCACGACTTCGATACCGCGCTGACGCAGTACCGCCATCTGATCCACCCAAGACCCGATCGCCGCCTCGTCGAGCCCGCGTCCGTCGTTGGTCAGCAGCGCACTGCCGATCTTGACCACGACGCGCTTCGCCCGCGTCAGCCCCTCTCTCTCCCACGCCGCTTCCACCGTCATGACGCCCTCTTCGCTCGACCGCCCGCTTCGTTCAACCGCCCGCTTCGCTCAACCGCTCGCTTCGCTCGATCGACTCGCACCACCGCTCATGCCGTTCACGGCTAGCGGGTGTACTCGACCTCCACGTCGTGATCGTCGTCGTCATCGTCGACATCGTCCTCGGTCGCTTCGCCGCGTTTGATCCGCAGCCGCGCCTGATGGGCCTCGACGCGAGCGACGGACTCCGCCTCCATCCGTTCGCGCATCTCGCGCTCGTACTCGGCGACCGCCTCGTCGTCGTGCTCGAGCTGGCGCCGCTCGGTCAGCCAGCGATGGGCCGACTGGCTCAGCGTATCGGTACCGTCACCGGAAATTGCCGAAATGCGGAAGACCGGGCCCTGCCAGTCGAGTCGCTCGAGAATGTCGGCCACCCGCGCTTCCCGCTCGGCTTCGGGGATCAGGTCGAGCTTGTTGATCACCAGCCAGCGCGGCAGCTCGGCGAGCGTCTCCGAGAACCCTTCGAGCTCGCCGGCGATGGATTCGACCGCCGCGACCGGGTCGGAGTCGTCGAAGGGCGCGGCGTCGACCACGTGAAGCAGCAGCCGTGTACGCGTCAGGTGCTTGAGAAAACGAAGCCCCAGGCCGGCGCCGTCGGAGGCACCTTCGATCAGCCCCGGCACGTCGGCCATCACGAAGTGCTCATGGGTGCCCAGCTTCACCACTCCAAGGTTCGGCACCAGCGTGGTGAAGGGGTAGTTGGCGACCTTGGGCTTGGCCGCGGAGACGGCGCGAATCAGCGTCGATTTACCGGCATTGGGCATCCCCAGCAGGCCGACGTCGGCCATCACCTTCATCTCCAGTCGCAGTCGGCGACGCTCGCCGTCGGTACCGGTCGTGGTACGACGCGGCGCGCGGTTGGTGGAGGACTTGAAGTGAATGTTGCCGAGCCCGCGACGGCCGCCCTGAGCCACCAGCACGACCTGCCCTTCCGCGGTGACGTCGGCGATCACCTCGAGAGTGTCCTCGTCGATGACGGTGGTGCCTACCGGCACCTTGACGTGAAGATCCTCGCCCATCCGGCCGCTCATCTGGCGGCCCTGACCGGGCTGGCCGTTCGGCGCCTTGTAGAAGCGCTGGAACTTGAAGTCGATCAGCGTGTTCAGCGACTCGTCGCCGATCAGATAGACGCTGCCCCCGTGGCCGCCGTCGCCGCCATCCGGGCCACCCCGTGGCACGAACTTCTCGCGCCGGAAGCTCAGGCAGCCATTGCCGCCCCGGCCGGCTTCGACGGTAATCGATGTTTCATCGACGAACTGCATGTCACTCTCCCGGCGGCGGCTGGCCGCTCGTGTCAGACCTGGCGATAAGTCGCGCTGGCGCGAGTCTCGAGGCGACCGCTGCACTCGGCTCGGCCACGGGGCGATCGCCACGCGTTACGATCGACCTTCTGGATACGAAAAAGCCCCGCCTGAGCGGGGCTTTTTCAAGCACTGTTCGTAAGGTCTCAGGCGGAGACTACGCTCACGAACTTGCGGTTCTTCGGACCTTTCTGCTCGAACTTGATGACGCCGTCATTCAGTGCGAACAGGGTGTGGTCCTTGCCGATGCCAACGCCAGCGCCGGCGTGGAACTTGGTGCCACGCTGACGCACGATGATGTTGCCAGCGATCGCCTTCTGTCCACCGAACAGCTTGACACCTAGGCGTTTGGACTCGGAATCGCGACCATTACGAGTACTACCGGCGGCCTTCTTGTGAGCCATGGTGAAACCCTCTCTGTCTGGGGAATGTTCCGCTTACGCGGAGATTCCGGTGATCTTGACTTCAGTGAACCACTGACGGTGGCCCTGACGCTTCATGGAGTGCTTGCGGCGACGGAACTTGATGATGTGAACCTTTTCGCCACGGCCGTGAGATACGATCTCAGCGGACACTTTCGCACCGTCCAGCAGCGGCGCGCCGAGCTTGACGTCGTCGCCGTCGGCAACCATCAGAACCTGGTCGAATTCCAGGGTCTCGCCGGTTGCGATCTCGAGCTTCTCGAGCTTGAGAGTCTGGCCTTCCTGAACGCGGTACTGCTTACCGCCACTCTTGATTACAGCGTACATAACCGTCTCCGGGAGCTCATCGGGGTTGGTGCTCTTCGTCGACCTGCGGCGAGTGGTGCCCCTTTTGGCAACCATCTGACAGGGAGCGTGACGAGCTGGGTCGCGGATTATAGCGATAGATACAGGACAAGACAAGCCGTGCCCGGGCGCGGCTTGACGCACTTTCGGGCGCCACCTAGCATAGCTTTTTCGGACCGCCCCGCGCGCTTTCGGATCGATTCGCGCCTTTGATGTCCTTGATATCGGGTGCCCTTGGTATCGGGTGCCCTTGATATCCTCAGTGCTCCTAGCGGCCCCGGCCGGTGTCGAGCCGCCCACCCGATTCTGTGACAAGCCGACCATGCAATCCAACGCTGCATCTCTTCATGCATCGGTGGCTGAAGACTTCGCCGCCGTCAATCGCACGATCCTCGATCAACTGGCGTCGCGAATCCCTCTGGTCGAAACCATCGGACAGTACATCATCGAGAGCGGCGGCAAGCGTCTGCGACCGCTGCTGGTGCTGCTGGCGGCCCGGGCGCTCGGCTATCCCGACGAGACGAACCCGTCAGGCGACAAGCATATTCGGCTCGCCACGCTGATCGAGTTCATGCATACCTCGACGCTTTTGCACGACGATGTCGTCGACGAGTCGAGTCGGCGTCGCGGCAAGGCCACCGCCAACGACACCTGGGGCAATGCGCCCTCGGTACTGGTGGGAGACTTCCTCTATTCCCGCTCGTTCCAGATGATGGTCGAGGTCGGCTCGATGCGGATCATGGAGGTGCTCTCCGGCGCCACTTGCCTCATCGCCGAGGGCGAAGTCCAGCAGCTGACCAACATCGGCAACGCGGACATCGAGGAGTCGGACTACTTCGACACCATCCAGGGCAAGACGGCGATGCTGTTCGAGGCGGCCTCGCACAGCGGCGCCATTCTGGCCGGCGCGAGCGCCGAGCAGGAGGAAGCGCTCAAGCTCTACGGTCGCTACCTCGGCATGGCGTTCCAGCTCATCGACGATCTGCTCGACTACCAGGGCGACGCCACCGCGATGGGCAAGAACGTCGGTGACGACCTCGCCGAGGGCAAGCCGACGCTGCCGCTGATCCATGCGATGCGCCACGGCACGGCGGCGCAGGCCACGCTGATTCGCCAGGCGATCGCCGCCGGCGGTCTCGACAATCTCGACGAGGTGCTGGCCGTGGTGCGCGAAACCGGTGCACTCGAGTACACCCAGCGACGCGCCGAAGAGATGGCCGAGCTCGCCCGCGCCCAGCTCGAGACCCTCGCACCGAGCGCCTACCGCGACAGCATGGAGAGCCTGACGCGGGCCGCCGTCGATCGCCGCGTCTGATGACGAAACGGTCGTGGAAATCGCACTTGCGCGTACCGATTTCATCCGTATAATGCACCCCCGTCGAGTCACTGAGACCGACGAATCGGAATATAGCTCAGCTTGGTAGAGCGCTGCCTTCGGGAGGCAGAGGTCGTAGGTTCGAATCCTGCTATTCCGACCACCGAATCGATGAAAACGCTCGTCTGGATCCGTCCAGGCGGGCGTTTTTTTTGGCCGATACCTCGTCGATCGATCCACGCATTGTCGAGCATGCCACCTCTGGCCCCCCGAAAGACCAATGGGCCGATCGTCGCTCGCACACTAAAGTTCAAGAAATAACGGGCTCGAGAGGTTGCCACCGCAACGATTGCCCCCGGTGGCACTGGATTTGGCACGCCTTGCTAACGACGGGCATCCGACGAGGCGATGGCACTATACCGAGGTCGCATTGCCCCAGGCTCGAGGCCACCCCCGACTGTAGGCCACCGCCGAGCCCGAGCCGGATACAGGGAGAAAACGCATGTCGACTTCGTCTCGTTTCACGCCCGGGGATCGTTCGTACCGCGCCAATCGGTGCCGGTTATTGCGCCCGGCGCCGCTGCTAGGGTCGCGGTCTTCCGCGCTCTGGCTTCTGAGGCTCTCGCTCTGGGGTCTCTCACTTGTGGGCCTCTCACTCTTGGGGCTGGGGCTTTCGATCGCCGCCGTGGCACAGCCGACGAGCGATACGACGTCTCCCGAGCAGCCGGCACCCTGGCCGACCGCGGACGTCGAGCAGGCTCAGCGGCAGTGTCGTGCCAACCTCACCGCCACCGGCATCGAGGGCCCTAAGGTCGACCGCTACTGTGGCTGCGTGTCGGAATCGCTCCAGGCACGTTTCACCCCCGAAGAGGTGGATCGCATGCAGCGCGAACACGATCCGAGCGATGACGACGCGCCTCGCCCACCCAAGCTCGCCACCGCGCTCAATCAGTGCTCCGCGGTGCTCGAATCCCAGTAGAAACGACGCCTGCATCCAGGGCTCTACGCCTTGCGTAGATTCTGCTCGAGTCCCGGATGCCGCGTTGCCGCCCCCGTTGCCGTTCCCGTTGCCGCACCGGCGTTCGCAGCTGACTGCCCGCCGGTCTACGCTGAGCCGGATACGCCCGACGCGCGATTGGCCGAGAAGCGCCCCCTGCCAGCAACGTCGACTCGACGACAGAAAGCGAGAGAGTCGCGGCTCGTACGGGCGCATCCGCCGGCTGCTTATGTTGGATGGTCGGGCATATCGGGGGGCAAGCGCGGGCACTTTTCCGCCGGAGCCTAGGCTAGGTACCAGACGCTTGGTACGCTTCGTGTCAGCCTCGCCAAAGCGACGGCGCGAACGAGACCCGCAAAACGCGAAGAAACCGACAAGCCAAGGATGGATCGCTCGACGCCACCGGCGCCGAAGCCGTCGATGCGTACCGCTACATGGCGCTACCAGGAAGTGATCATGACCGCTTCAATTCAAGACCCCATCGCCGCGCCGGAGGAGGAGCTTGCATCGCTCAAGCAGATGCTGCAGCGCCGTCTCGACCAGCTGATTCCCGCCGGCGGCGAGCGTGATCTCGTCAGTGCCGCGATGCGCGACGGTGCGCTGGCGCCGGGCAAGCGAATTCGTCCGCTACTGCTGATTCTCACCGCGCGCGATCTGGGCTGCGACGACGATCATCCGGGCCTTCTCGATCTCGCCTGCGCCGTCGAGATGGTGCACGCCGCCTCATTGATGCTCGACGACATTCCCTGCATGGACGACGCCCAGCTACGACGCGGGCGACCCACCGTACATCGCCAGTTCGGCGAACACGTCGCCATCCTCGCCGCGGTAGCGCTGCTGAGCAACGCCTTCGGCGTGGTCGCCGCCGCCGAGGGCGTGGCCAGCGATTCGCGCAACGATGCCGTCGCCGAACTCTCTGCCGCGGTCGGCATGCAGGGTCTGGTCCAGGGTCAGTTTCTCGATCTCAACGAGGGCGAGGCGACGCGCAACGAAGACGACATCGCCAACACCAACGAGCTGAAGACCAGCATGCTCTTCAGCGCCACCCTGCAGATCGCCGCCATCGCCGCGGAGGCCTCGCCGATGGTGCGTCAGCGTCTGCGCCACGTCGCCAAGGATCTGGGGCAGGCATTCCAGCTGCTCGACGATCTTGCCGACGGCCAGACCGGCACCGGCAAGGACATCGATCAGGATCTCGGCAAGTCCACCCTCGTGGCGACGCTCGGCGTCGAGGCGGTGCACCGCCGACTGCGTGAGCACCTGGAGAGTGCCGACGACCACTTTCAGCGCGCCTGCGGTCAGCGCGGGGCAACGCAGCGCTTCATGCACGCCTGGTTCGACCAGCAGCTGGCGAAATTCCACTAGGGAGACGATCCGCCGTCACGTCGTTCGCCGAGTGACCCGACGCGAATCCCGTTACCCGAACCTCGTCGAGGAGACGTCATGAGCGGCGACCTCTTGCAGCGCAAGAACGACCACCTGGACATCGTGCTCGACCCCAGACGAGCAGTCAGCGCCGTATCATCGGGTTTCGAGCGCTTCCGCTTTGCCCACTGCGCCCTGCCCGAGCTCGATCTGGACACCATCGATCTTTCCACCACGCTCTTCGGCCGCGAACTCGCCGCCCCGCTGCTGATCAGCTCGATGACCGGCGGCGCCGAGCGCGCCCTGACCATCAACCGCCACCTCGCCGAGGCCGCCCAGCGCCTGGGTCTTGCCATGGGCGTGGGGTCGCAGCGTATCGCCCTCGAAAGCGCCGCGAACGTGGGTCTCGACCGCACCCTTCGCGAGATCGCGCCGGACGTACCGCTGCTGGCCAACCTGGGCGCCGCCCAGATCCATGGCGAACGCGGCCTCGACTATGCCCGGCGCGCGGTGGCGATGATCGACGCCGATGCGCTGATCGTGCATCTCAATCCGCTACAGGAGGCGCTCCAGCACGGCGGCGATCGCGACTGGCGCGGCACCCTGGAGGCGATCGCCGCCGTCGTCGTGGCGCTCCCGGTACCGGTGGTGATCAAGGAGGTCGGGGCGGGGCTCTCGGTCGACGTCGCCCGCCGGCTGGCCGACGTCGGGGTCGGTATGCTCGACGTCGCCGGCGCCGGCGGCACCTCCTGGGCTGCGGTCGAGGGCGAGCGTTCGCCGGACCCGCATCGGCGTGCAGTGGCGATGGCCTTCGCCGACTGGGGCATCCCCACCGCCGCGGCCGTTCGCGACGTGCGAGAGGCGCTGCCCGAGATGCCGCTGATCGCGTCCGGCGGCATCAAGGACGGTATCGACGTGGCCAAGGCGCTGGCGCTCGGCGCCGACCTGGTCGGCCAGGCCGCGGCGACGCTCACGGGGGCGACGACGTCCAGCGACGCGGTGGTCGAACACTTCCAGGTCGTCATCGACCAGCTCCGCGTCGCCTGTTTCTGTACCGGCAGCGCCGATCTCGCCGCGCTGCGCCATGCGCCCCTGATTCCGCGGGAGGGCGGCGCTTGAGCCACTACGCCGTCGTCGCCCCCGCGCTCTACAGCCACTTTCACGCGCTGCAGGCGCTCGCGGGGGCGCTGATCGCCCGCGGCCACCGGGTCACCTTCGTGCATCAGATCGATGCGCGCACGCTCATCACGGACGCCCGCGTGGAGTTCGAGCCGGTGGGCGGCGACACCCACCCCGCCGGCGCCCTCTCTCGCACCCATCGCCTGGCCGCCAGCCCCTCGGGGCTGTCGATTCGACGACTGATCGCCGACATGGCCGCCACCACCGACATGCTCTGCCGCGCACTGCCCGCCGCACTGGCGCGGCTCGACGTCGACGGCGTCATCGCCGATCAGATGGAGGCCGCGGGCGGGCTGGTCGCCGAAGGGCTGAACCTTCCCTTCGTCTCCGTCGCCTGCGCCCTGCCGGTGGAGCGCGAACCGGGACTGCCGTTGCCGGTGATGCCGTTTCGCTATGCAACCGATGAGCGCGCGCTGAAGAGGTACGCCGCCAGCGAGACGGTCTACGACCGCCTGATGCGCCCTCACGCTCGCGTCATCGCCGCCCACGCCGAGGCGTTCGGGCTCGCGCCGCGTCACGCGCTGCACGAGTGTCTCTCGCCGCTGGCCCGCCTCAGTCAGACGCCGGCCGCGCTGGACTTTCCCCGCCGCGACTGGCCTCCCCACGCCCACGCCGTGGGTCCGCTCAGGGCCGCAGATCGCGATCGGCCGACGTCCACCGAGCCCGCGTGGCCGCTCGACCCGGCGCGGCCGCTGGTCTTCGCCTCGCTGGGTACGCTCCAGGGCCATCGCTACCGGCTGTTCGCCCGAATCGCCAAGGCCTGCCGGCGGCTGGACGTGGCGTTGGTGATCGCTCACTGCGGAGGTCTCACGCCCGAGCAGGCGACGCGTCTCGAAAGACTGGGGGCGACCTTCGTCACCGACTTCGCCGATCAGCGCGCCACCCTCGCCCAGGCCGATGCCGTGGTCACCCACGGCGGGCTCAACACCGTCATCGACGCCATCGCTGCCGACACGCCGATACTCGTCATCCCGCTGGCTTTCGATCAGCCCGGCGTGGCCGCTCGGGTGGCGTATCATGGCATCGGCGAGCGGCTATCGCGTTTCGCCAGCCACCGGCGCATCGCTCGCACGCTGGCTACGCTGCTCGACGCGCCCGCCTGTCTCGACGTGTCCAACGGCCGTCAACGCATGGCCGCTCTTCGCCATTCGCTCGAGGACGCCGGTGGTGCAGCGTACGCCGCGACGCTCGTCGAGCGTGCCATCGCTACCGGCAGGCCACAGACGAACGACACCCCGCGACCCGAGGAGGCGACCATGACCCCAGCGCGCGTACCGTCTCGCCCCGCCGCTGACAGGACGAATGTGGCAGCGGAGCCCGCGCCATGAGCCAGCGCCGGGACCTGATTCTGGTCGGCGGCGGGCTCGCCAACGGGCTGATCGCCTGGCGCCTCAAGCAGCGCCATCCCGACCTCAGCGTGGTGATGCTCGAAGCCGGCGAGCGCGCCGGCGGCAATCACACCTGGTCGTTCCACGAAAGCGATCTCGACGCCGCACAGCTCGAGCGCATCGATGCCCTAGTGGCCCACCGCTGGCCCGGCTACGACGTGCGTTTCCCGGAGCGCACGCGCACGCTGCCCGGCGGCTATCTGAGCATCACCGCCGAGCGCTTCGCCGCCGCCCTCGAGGCTGCCCTCGGTGACGACCTGCGCACGCGGACCGGCGTTGCCGAGGTCGCCCCGGATCACGTCATGCTGGCGAGCGGCGAGCGTCTCGACGCCGCGGCGGTGATCGACGGCCGCGGCTATCGACCGTCCGCGCACCTCACCGTCGGCTTTCAGGCGTTCGTCGGCCAGCAGTGGCGTCTCGACGCTCCCCACGGACTCGAGCGGCCCATCCTGATGGACGCCACCGTCGATCAGCAGGGCGGCTACCGCTTCGTCTATAGCCTGCCGCTCTCGCCGACGGAGCTTCTGATCGAGGATACCCACTACGTCGACGACGCCGGCCTCGACGCCGACCGCGCCCGTGACAACATCCGACGCTACGCCGCCGACCAGGGGTGGGAACTCGCCACGCTCGTGCGGGAAGAGCGCGGGAGCCTGCCGATCACCCTGGCGGGAAACTTCGATGCCTTCTGGGCGCCGCTTTCCGGCCAGCCGACGAGCGGGCTGCGCGCCGGCCTCTTTCACGCCACCACCGGCTACTCGCTGCCCGCGGCGCTGACGCTGGCCGATCGCATCAGCGAGCGGATGCCGCTGGCCGCTCCCGATCTCGCCGCGCTGATCCAGCGCTTCGCCGCCGACCAGTGGCGCGAGCAGGGTTTCTTTCGCATGCTCAACCGCATGCTGTTTCTCGCCGGTCGCCCCGATGAGCGCTTTCGCGTCATGCAGCGCTTCTACGGGCTCGAAACCGGGCTGATCGAACGCTTCTACGCCGGCCACCCGCGGCTTGCCGACAAGGCCCGCGTGCTCATCGGCAAGCCGCCGGTTCCGGTGGGGGAAGCGGTGCAGGCAGTGCTCAAACGCTCGCCGCGGCTCAAAGACTTTCAATGCAAGACCGACCTCCAATGACGCGCTCAAGGGCCTATTGATGAAACGAACGATCGTTATCGGCGCCGGCTTCGGCGGCCTGGCGCTGGCCATCCGGCTGCAAGCGGCAGGTATCCCGACGCGGCTGCTGGAGAGCCGCGACAAGCCCGGCGGGCGCGCCTACGTCTACGAGGACGATGGCTTCATCTTCGACGCCGGACCCACGGTGATCACCGACCCGAGCGCGCTGGAGGCGCTGTTCACCGTCGCCGGCAAACGGCTGGCGGACTACGTCGAGCTGATGCCGGTCACCCCCTTCTACCGGCTTTGCTGGGAGAACGGCGTGGTCTTCGACTACGTCAACGATCAGGCGGCGCTGGAAGCCCAGATCGACAAGCTCAACCCGGCGGACGTGGCGGGCTATCGACGCTTTCTCGCGTATTCCAAGGAAGTCTTCGAAGAAGGTTATCTCAAGCTCGGCGCCAAACCCTTCCTGTCGTTTCGCGACATGCTCAAGGCGGCGCCGCAGCTGACCCGGCTCAAGGCGTGGCGCAGCGTCTACAGCATGGTGTCGAGCTTCGTCGAGGACGAGCACCTGCGTCAGGCGTTCTCGTTCCACTCGCTACTGGTGGGCGGCAACCCGTTCTCGACCTCGTCCATCTACACCCTGATCCACGCACTGGAGCGCGAGTGGGGCGTCTGGTTCCCCCGCGGCGGCACCGGCGCGCTGGTGGACGGCCTGGTCAAGCTCTTCACCGATATCGGCGGCGTGATCGAACTGAACGCCCCGGTCGAGCGCCTGGAGACCGAGGGCGATCGCATCACCGGGGTGACGCTCGGCGACGGTCGGCAAATCGAAGCCCGCGCGGTCGCCTCCAACGCCGACGTGGTGCATACCTACGCCAAGCTGCTCGGCCATCACCCTCGCGGGCAGAAGGCGAGCGCGAGCCTCAAGCGCAAGCGCATGAGCAACTCGCTGTTCGTGCTCTACTTCGGGCTCGATCACAACCACACCCAGCTCGCCCACCACACCGTCTGCTTCGGTGCGCGCTATCGCGAGCTGATCGACGAGATCTTCAACAAGGATGCGCTGGCGGAGGACTTCTCGCTCTATCTCCACGCGCCCTGCGTCACCGATCCCTCGCTCGCCCCGCCGGGCTGCGGCGCCTACTACGTGCTGGCCCCGGTACCGCACCTGGGCACGGCGGACCTCGACTGGGCGGTCGAGGGGCCGCGACTCCGCGAGCGCATCTTCGACTACCTGGAAGCGCACTACATGCCGGGGCTGCGCAGCCAGCTGGTGACCCACCGTCACATCACGCCGTTCGATTTTCGCGACACGCTCAACGCCTATCAGGGCTCGGCGTTCTCGGTGGAGCCGATCCTCACCCAGAGCGCCTGGTTCCGACCGCACAATCGCGATAGCCAGATCGACAATCTCTATCTGGTGGGGGCCGGCACCCATCCCGGCGCGGGGATCCCCGGCGTAATCGGCTCTGCCCAGGCCACGGCCGGGCTGATGATCGAGGACCTCGGGCAACGAGAGACGCCGGCATGAGCGAGGCGCTGCTCGACCACGCCACCCAGACCATGGCGGTGGGCTCGAAGAGCTTCGCTACCGCCGCCAAGCTCTTCGACCCCGCTACGCGGCGCAGCGCACTGATGCTCTACGCCTGGTGCCGTCACTGCGACGACGTGATCGACGGCCAGATGCTCGGCTTCGCAGCGGACGTGCCCGGCGATGACACGCCCGAGCCCTGGCGCGGCGACACGCCGGCGACGCGACTCGAGCGGCTACGCGAATCGACCCGGCTCGCCTATGCCGACGAGCCCATGACCGAGCCGGCCTTCGCCGCCTTCCAGGAGGTCGCCCGCACCCACGAGATTCCGCCGTCGCAGGCCTTCGACCATCTCGAGGGCTACGCCATGGACGTGCGCGAGGAGACCTACCCCCACCTGCCGGATACGCTGCGCTACTGCTATCACGTGGCAGGCGTCGTGGGGCTGATGATGGCGCGGGTAATGGGCGTGCGTGACGAGGCGGTGCTGGATCGCGCCTGCGATCTGGGGCTCGCCTTTCAGCTCACCAATATCGCCCGGGACATTCTCGACGATGCGCGCCTCGGCCGCTGCTATCTGCCGCTGGCGTGGCTCGCGGAGTTCGAGGTCCCGCTCGACGAGCTCGCCGAGGCGCGCCACCGTCCAGCGTTGGCGGCAATGGCCAAGCGGCTGGTGGCGGTCGCCGAGCCCTACTATGACTCGGCGAGAGAGGGGCTGCCGGCACTGCCGCTGCGCTCGGCGTGGGCGATCGCCACGGCGCGAGGTGTCTATCGACGGATCGGCGTGAAGGTCTCACGCGTTGGTGAGGACGCGCTGGAGCAGCGTCAGGGCACGAGCAAGGCGGAGAAGATCGGGCTCTTGATGCAGGGCGCGGGCGTGGCGCTCAGCGCCCGCGGGCGTCGACCGGGCCGACGTCGTGACGATCTGTGGCAGCGTCCGCGCTAGTCGACGGCGACTGGCGGCGGCGCAGCTCCTCGCGCAGTTTGTCCGTCGGCGGCGCGTAGAGAAAACCGAAGGAGAGCCCGCGCTCCTTCGTCTTCACCGCATGGTGGAGACGGTGAGCGAGGTAGAGCCGCTTGAGATAGCCGCGCCGCGGGATATAGCGAAACGGCCAGCGCTTGTGCACCAGGCCATCGTGAACGACGAAATAGAGCAGCCCGTAGGCGGTCATGCCGGCGCCGATCCACTGCAGCGGCCAGGCGCCGCCGGTACCCAGCGCGATCAGCACGATGGCAATGGCGGCGAAGACCACGGCGTAGAGATCGTTCAGCTCGAAGCGTTTCTGGTGCGGCTCGTGGTGCGAGCGGTGCCAGCGCCAGCCGAAGCCGTGCATGACGTAGCGATGGATCAGCGCCGCGGCGACTTCCATGCCCGCCACGGTGGCGATCAGAATCAGAGTGTTCAGCAGCATGGCGCGCTCCGGGTGAGCCTGGGTATCGTCCAGCTTAAAGCATATGCGGGCCGTTGCCATCGCCCGCGGCGCGTGGACGTAGCGCCGCGTAGAGTAGAGCAGAGAGGGCGTGGCTTTCATTGCAGCCCGAACTATAGTGAGGCCAAGCGAGCGCATCGTCGAGTGCTGCCCGCTTTGATCCCCGTTTTTCGAGGAGACGCCCGTGTCGTCATCGCCACCCGTCGCTCAGCGTCACCGAACCCGGCGCCGCCATCCCGGTCCGGTCCGCCTCTGGCACTGGCTGAATCTCTGGTTCCTGGTCGTCATGCTGATGAGCGGCCTGCAGATCTTCAACGCTCACCCGGCGCTCTACTGGGGCAGCGCCTCGAACTTCGACGCGCCCTGGCTCGAGATGTACGCCATTCGCGACAGCGAGGGCGACATCCGTGGCCAGACAGCGTTGGGGCCGTGGACGTTCGACACGACCGGCGTGCTCGGCTATTCGACGGCGGGCGAGCGGGAGACCGTGCGCGGTTTCCCCGACTGGTCGACGCTGCCGAGCTATCAGTTCCTCACCATGGGCCGGCTATGGCACTTCTTCTTCGCCTGGCTCTTCGCCGGCGCCGGCGCGCTGTTCGTGCTCTACGCCCTCTTCAGCGGCCACCTGAAACGCGATCTGTGGCTCAGCGGGCGCGAGTGGCGCGGCCTGGGTCGCGACCTGCGCGACCACCTGCGCTTTCGCTTTCACGCCCGCTCGGGCTACAACGGTCTGCAGAAGCTGAGCTATCTGGGCGTGCTGCTGGTGGCGCTGCCGCTGATGGTCGTCACCGGGCTCTGTATGTCGCCGACCTTCAACGCCGCCGCGCCGTGGCTGCTCGATCTCTTCGGCGGTCGCCAGAGCGCGCGCTCGATCCACTTTCTCGTCGCCACCGCCCTGGTGCTCTTCTTCGTGGTGCATATCGCCATGGTGCTGCTGAGCGGCCCGTGGCGTCAGGTTCGCGACATGATCACCGGCGGCCGGCGCGAGACGTCGGCCCCCGCTCAGCGGAGGCCCGACGATGAAAGGGCGTAGCGACGACAGCGTGGCGTATCCGACGCGGCGACGTTTTCTCAAGCGCGCGGCCCTCGGCGCGGCGACGCTGGGGCTCACCGGCTGTGACCGACTCTCCCAGAACGAGAGCGTCGTCGACACGCTGGACCTGGCCGAAAAGCTCAACCTGCGGGTGCAGCGGTTTCTGGCCGGCGCGCGCGGGCTGGCGCCGGAGTACCCGGCGTCGATGATCGACGCCACCTTTAGGCCCAACGGCTCTACCGATCCGCAGGCGTCGCGCTATCGCGAGCTGGCCGCGAACGACTTCGTCGACTGGCGACTCACCGTCGATGGGCTGGTGGAGACGCCGCTGTCGCTGTCGCTCGCCGAGCTTCGCGCGCTGCCGGCGAGAACCCAGATCACGCGTCACGACTGCGTCGAGGGCTGGAGCGCCATCGGCCAGTGGCGCGGGCCGGTGCTCGCCGATCTGCTCGACCGCGCCGGCGTGCGCGACGAGGCCCGCTACGTGGTCTTTCACTGCATGGATCAACTCGGCGGCGAGGATTTCTACTACGAAAGCCTGGATCTCGTCGAGGCGCGTCACCCGCAGACGATTCTCGCCTACTCGCTCAACGACGAGACGCTGCCCATCGCCAACGGCGCGCCGCTGCGCCTGCGCGCCGAGCGTCAGCTCGGTTACAAGATGGCCAAGTACCTCTCGGGCATCACACTGGTCACCGACTTCGATGACATTGGCGGCGGCAAGGGCGGATACTGGGAGGATCGGGGCTATACCTGGTACGCGGGCATCTGACCGACCGTTCGGCGGGCGCTCGATCGGTCGTTGCGATAGACTCCTCTCCTCCGCACCCAGCTCGATTTTCCATTGAATGTCGGGCTTTACGTTAACAGGAGACCTGTCATGTCACGCTCGTTCCGCCTCTCTCGCCCCCTTCGGTGCAGCGCACTTTTCCTCGTCGTCAGCTGCCTCGCCGCAGGAATCGCTCAGGCGAGAGCCAGCGACACCTCCAAGGGCCTGCGAGGCACCATTACCGAGGTGACCGATAGCGGCATGCAAGTCGAATCTCTTACCGACGGGCGTACCCGCCGCGTCATTTTCAATGACGACACCCTCTTTTTTGGCGCTTCCGAGGCCAGCCTGGATGCGATCGAAGACGGCGCCTACGTCAATACCGTCGCCCATAGCGCCAAGGATGACGAGCCCCAGACCGCCTCCGCAATGATCGTGTTTTCCGACGCGATCACCGAGAAGCCCTTTGGCTATTACGTCTGGGAGACCCCGCGCAGCGCGATGAGCGAGAGCGATGCCGGTGCTGACGGCGACACGCAGTGGACCATGACCAGCGGTACGGCCCTTCATCCGACTCGCGACGGCGGGACGCTGACCGTGACCGTCGACTATCAGGACGGCAGCAATAAGCTTCGCGTGCCCGATGACGTCACGACGGTCGAGATGAGCCCGGCCACACGCGCCGCGCTGAAACCTGGGGCCGCGGTCTTCGTCGGCGGCGACCTCCGTGAAGAGCCGATGACCGCCATGGGCACGTTCGTCAGCCTGGATGGCACCCCGCCGCCGATGTGACGACGAGCCGTTTGGAACCGCGCCAATACGTAGGCGGTCGATGGAGTCACGGCGAGGACAGTCAGATGAGTCCGATCTCGACCTTGGTCTCCCGGACGCTGGCTTGACTTCTCGCTGTGATGAACTGGACTCAGAGAGCTGCCCGATCTCTCAGTAGACTTCGGGGCTCACGTTCACAGGAGTTCACCATGCCACGATTCATGCCTCTGTCCCGCCAATTCCAGCGTACGGCTCTGGCGCTGGCCATCGGCTGCCTCACCGCCGGCATCGCCCAGGCACAGACCGACGACACGCCGCAGAATCTGCGCGGCACGATCACTGACGTCAGCGACGGCGGCTTCAGCGTCGAGTCCACCACCGACGGCAGTACCCACCGCGTCAGCTACGACGACGACACGCGTCTTGCCGGCGTCTCCGAGAGCAGCCTCGACGAGATCGAAGAGGGCACTTTCATCGGCACCGCCAACCGCCCCGGCGAGAACGGCGAAGCCTCGACCGCGCTGGAGATGGTGATCTTCCCCGACTCCATGCGCGGTACCGGCGAAGGCGACTACCCCTGGGATACGCCGCGTGGCGCGACGATCAACGAAGATAGCGGCAGCGATGACGCCGGCGGCGAAAAGCTCGGCGGTAGCGGCTCGGGCTCGACCATGACCAACGGCACCGTGACCTCGACCGGCGGCGATAGCGATACGAGCAGTGAGAAGCTCGGCGGCAGCAGCAGCGGATCGACCATGACCAACGGCACCGTCGACAGCGCCGAGAGCGAAGGCGACATGATGACGCTAACGGTGGACTACGGCGACGGCAGCAAGGAGATCCAGGTGCCGAGCGACGTGCCCACGGTCAAGGTGAGCCAGGCCACGGCAGACGATCTGGAAACCGGGGCGGCGGTCTTCGTCGCCGGCGACATGGCGCAGGACCCGATCCCCGCCAAGGTCGTCATCGTCGGTCTCGACGGCACCGTTCCGCCGATGTAACGACGTTTGCCGGCCGCCACGGCCGGCGCTCGACGGAAGCTCGACGCCGCCGGCATTCCCGGCGGCGTCATTCGTCGTAACGGTTGCGCAGGCGGCGATTCTGCCGATAACGGCGCAGTAGCGCGATCGTGGCGGCCGCGACCAGCATCAGCGCCAACGTCACGCCCTGCCAGGGACGCGCGGCGTCACCCAGCCAGGTCTCCAGTCCGATGATGCCAATGAACCCGACTGCCTGACTGGCTATCGCCGCCCGTCGTAGCGGATCGCTATGTGCTTTCGCCATGCCCCTCGCCCTCTCCCGATCGAGCGGGCAGTGTAGCGTCGAACGCCTACGCCTTCGAACCGAGGCGACGGCGCTTAAGGCAAACTTCGCTTTACGCTAGAATGCCCCGCCCAAGCGTCCCCGCAGCGACAACATCACCGAGGCACCATGAGCGACTATTTCCCCGGCCAGCGCTGGATCAGCGACGGCGAGACCGAGCTGGGACTAGGCACCATTCTCAGCGCCGACGCCCGCAGCGTGACCGTGCTCTTCACCGCCAGCCAGGAGACTCGTATCTACAGCGTGCGCGATGCGCCGCTGACCCGCGTGGTCTTCGCCGAGGGTGATCGCATCCTCTCCGCCGACGGCGTCGAACTCACGGTGGAGTCCACCGAGATCCAGGCGGGCTGCGTGATCTATCGCGGGCGGCGCGACGACGGCGAGACGACCTCGCTGAGCGAAGCCAAGCTCTCCGACAGCATGCGCTTTCACCAGGCGCAGGATCGGCTGCTCACCGGTCAGGTGGATCGCAACGACTGGTTCGAGCTGCGTTACCGCTCGCTGCACCATCATCAGCGCACCGCCAGAAGCCCGGCGCTCGGTCTCGCCGGGCCGCGCATCGACCTGCTGCCCCACCAGCTCTATATCGCCGACGAGGTGTCGCGGCGCCACGCCCCGCGGGTGCTGCTCGCCGACGAGGTCGGCCTCGGCAAGACCATCGAAGCGGGCCTGATCCTGCACCGACTGCTGCTCACCGGTCGCGCCAGCCGGGCGCTGATCCTGGTCCCCGCGAGTCTCACTCACCAATGGCTGATCGAGCTGCTGCGGCGCTTCTCACTGTCGGTGACGCTGCTCGACGAGACCCAGAGCGAGGCATGGGGCGACGACAATCCGTTCGACAGCGGCCAGTGCATTCTCGCAAGCCAGGAGTGGCTGTTCGCCAATCCGCGCCGTCAGAGCCAGGCCGAAGCCTGCCAGTGGGATCTGATGATCGTCGACGAAGCGCACCATCTCGACTGGTCCCCCGAGGGCGAAGGGCCCGGCTATGCCTGTGTCGAGCGGCTATCGCGGCTCGCCAAGGGCTTGCTGCTGCTCACCGCCACGCCGGAGCAGATGGGGCTGGAGAGCCATTTCGCCCGCCTGCGCCTGCTCGACCCCGACCGCTATCAGGATCTCGAACGCTTTCGCGAAGAGGAGGCGGGCTACACCGCCGTCGCCGAGGCGGTGGACGCACTGGAGAGGCTGCCGGGCGCCGAAGACGCAGGCGCCAGGGTCGCCGCGGTAATCGACGACGGCGACTCCCGCGCCCTGCTCGAGACGCTGGTGGATGCCGAGAGTGACGAGGCGCAGCGCGAAAGCGCTCGACGTCAGCTGCGCGACCAGCTGCTGGATCGCCACGGCACCGGCCGCGTGATGTTCCGCAACAGCCGTCGCCACGTCGGCGGTTTTCCCGAGCGCCACCTGCACGCTTCGACGCTCGCGCCGCCAGAGGCGTATGAGGAGCAGTTCGCCTCGCTGGCGCTGGAGGACGAAGCACTGCTCGGCGTGCTCGCCACGCAAGGCTTGAACAGCCGCGAGGCACGTCTCTACCCGGAGGCGGCCTACCGCGCGAGCGTCGACGCTGACCGGCAGCGGGAGACGCCCTGGTGGCGCATCGACTCGCGGGTCGACTGGTTGATCGAACAGCTCGAGACGCGCACCGGCGACAAGCTATTGGTGATCGCTCACTTTCGCCAGACGGCGCTGGATTTGGCCGAGGCGCTGCGGGTTCGCGCCGGCATTCATGCCCCGGTATTTCACGAGGGGATGAACCTGGTCGAGCGCGACCGCGCCGCCGCCGCCTTCGCCGACGACGAGGGCGGCACCCAGCTGCTGATCTGCTCGGAGATCGGCTCCGAGGGGCGCAATTTCCAGTTCTGTCATCATCTGGTGATGTTCGATCTGCCCTGGCACCCGGATCTGCTCGAGCAGCGCATCGGGCGTCTGGACCGAATCGGTCAGCTCCATCCCATCGACATTCACGTGCCGGTGATCGAGGAGAGTCCGACGGCGGCGCTGCTGCGCTGGTACCGCGACGGTCTGGACGCCTTCGACGCGCCGCACGCGGCCGGCGGCGACGTGCTGGCGGCGTTCGGCGACGCGCTGCTGGAGAGCCTCGACGACGCCGCCGGCCTCGACGACCTGATCGATGAGACCCGCACTTTCAACGACGCTCGACTCGCCGAGCGCGACGCCGGTCGCAACCGGCTGCTGGAGTGGAACGCCTGTCGCCACGAGCGCGCCGACGCCGTCGTCCGGGAGGTGGTCGAACAGGACAACGATCCCGCCCTGCCCCGCTACGTGGATCAGGCGCTGGATATCTTCGGCGTCGAGAGCCGCGAACTCGGCAACGGTCTGACGCATCTCGCGCCGGGCTCGCACATGCTCGACAGCCTCCCGGGCCTCAATCAGGGCGACGAGGGCTTCACTGCCACCTACTCGCGGGCGCGGGCGCTGGCAAGGGACGACGTGCAGCGCCTGTCGTGGGAGCACCCGCTGGTGTCGGCGATCCTCGAACGCGTGCTGGAGTCGAGCCTCGGCAACACGGCGCTGGCCCTGCTCAAGCATCCGAGCATTCCCGGCGGACGGCTGATGGTGGAGCTGGTCTACAGAACCCACTGCCCGGCGCCCAAGGCGCTGCAGCTGTCGCGCTTTCTGCCGGACACCGGCATTCGGGTGCTGCTCGACGAGAGCGGCGCCAATCTCTCCGACAAGGTCGGGTTCAGCGGGCTGTCGCGCAACCTGCAGCGGGTGAAAAAGGGCGTGGCTCGGGAGCTGCTGAAATCGCGTCACGACCAGCTGAGAGGACTGCTTCGCAGCGGCGAGCAGGAGGCGATGCGTGAACTGCCGACGCTGGTCGAGCAGGCCCAGCAGCGCATGCGTGACACGCTCGACGTGGAGCTTGCGCGGCTGGAAGCGCTGTCGCGGCACAACGACGTGGTGCGAGAGGACGAGCTCACCGCGCTGCGTGAAGAGCGCCAGGCGCTCGACAACGTCATCGAGAGCGCGTCACTGCGTCTGGACGCGGTCCGCGTGATCGTGACGGTGGACAACGAACAGCGCTAGCGTGGTCGCACCACGCCACTTGCCGTCACTTGTCGAAAATCGCCGCGAGCGCATCGTCCAGGGTGGGGTAGCGGAAGTCGAAACCGGCATCTTCCAGGCGCTTGGGGCGCATGCAGGCGCCGGTCAGCAGCAGCCGTGACATCTCCCCCAGCGCGGCCTTGAGCAGCGGTGCCGGCACGAAGAATGGCGTCGGCCGATGCAGGTGACGCCCCAGGGCGCGAGTGAACCCGGCATTGGTCACGGGATTGGGGGCGCCTGCGTTGAAGGCGCCTTCAAGATCGTCACGGGTGAGGAGAAACTCGATGATGCGGACGAGGTCCTCGCGGTGGATCCACGGCATGTACTGGCGGCCGTTACCGATCTTGCCGCCCACGCCCAGCTTGAAGGCGGGCGTCATCTTGGCAAGGGTGCCGCCGCCTTCGTCGAGGACCAGTCCAATCCGCAGGCAGGCGACACGGGTACCGAACGCTTCGGCCTTGTGCGCCTCGTGCTCCCACATGTCACAGAGCCGGTGCGCGAACTCGTCGTGAGGCGGCGTCTGCTCGGTGACCTCGCGGTCGCCCTGATCGCCGTAGTACCCCATCGCCGAACCGGAGACGAGCACGCCGGGGGCTTCCCCGGTCGCGGCCAGTTGCTCGCAGAGCGAGACGACGTCTCGGGTGGCATGGCGACGCGACTCGATCAGCCGCGCCTTCTGGGAGTCGCTCCAGCGCCGATCCGCAATCGGTTCGCCGGCGAGGTTGACGATCGCGTCGGGCTTTTCATCGACGAAGGCGGCGGCACTTTCGCGAACGCTGACGCTACTGCCCAGTCTCTTGCCGGCGCTGGCGGGATCGCGGGATACCACCATGACTTGGTGACCGTCGGCGAGGGCGCGTTCGACCAGTCGACTGCCGACGAAGCCGGTTCCCCCCGTGATGAGTAAGCGCATGATTCATACCCTCGGTTATACGCACATTGTACAATGTGAAACAACATAGCAGGTGCGGCTGATAGCGTCGTGGAACGGCGACATACGCTGGCGGTTTCGAGGCGTCAGTCGCGCGCATCCTGAAGCTGAGAACGCCATGTCCCACCTTGTCGGGAAGCTGTTCGCCGTGGCGTCGGCGATCTCGCCCCAAGTCACGTCTCGCCGCGACGCGATGCCGAAAGATCGGCACGGCCGGCTTCGATGAAAGGCGGTGCGCTCGACCGGCAACCGCATCGACGAGCTACCGACCCACGTCATCGATTACCGCGGGATCGAGCCTCGCGACGTCAGGCTGTAGCTGCGGAATTCGGGCGGCCAGCCCCGCTGCCGTCCATGCGCCGTTGGCGGCACCGTGGCCCGAATCGGCAGTCGATCATCGGCAGGCATCGGGGAATGGCACGCCGAATCAAACCTCGTATTACATACGAGTTGTACAGATATATTGAAATGTACAACCTTATCGGCCATCCTTGCGGTATGGAAAGTCGACACCGGCAATCGAGGCCGACACCTATCATGCCCGCGATCTCGCCTCGATCGAAAAGTGACGGCCGTTCAATTGCAGGGCAGAATCGATATTTTGACTCAATATTTCGCCCTCATGACCGTTATCCGGATGAAGACACTGTTCCACTCCTTTAAACCACCGATTCCACGAGTCGGCGCACGCATAGACCTCGCAGGAGGACTTGCATGACTCAGAACGCTATGGATTCCACTGCCGCTCCGCTCTATCCCATTCGCGAAGTTTCTCGCCTTACGGGCGTCAATTCCGTCACCCTACGCGCCTGGGAACGCCGCTACGGACTGATTCGTCCCCAGCGAACGCCCAAGGGCCATCGCCTCTATGCGCGTGACGATATCGAGCGTGTCGAGCGTATTCTTCAGTGGCTCAACCGCGGCGTTCCTGTCAGTCAGGTACGCGAGCTGCTCGATCAGCCGGAGAGCGTGGAGACACCGGCGCCTCAGATGGGCGACTGGGTGAGCCAGCGTCAGCATCTCATTCATGCCGTCGACACACTGGATCTGGGCCGACTCGAGACGCTTTTCAACCAGAGTCTTGCGCTTTACCCGGTAGGGCTCTGCGTCACCGAGCTATGGCAGCCGACCATCGAGCAGCTGGAAGAGCGCTGGGGAGATCAGTTCGGGGCGTCGCTACAGCGCCGGATGCTGGAAACCTTCCTGCGTACTCGGATCGGCACCCGGATCTATCACGCCAATCAGCTCAGCAATGCCGAAGAGATTCTGGTCGCCAAGCTGCCGGAAGATCCCAGTGGGTTCTGGGCGCTGTTGACCGGGCTGGCCGCCTCGGGAGCGGGCTACCGCGTCCAATTGATCGACGGCGAACTCCCCTTCAGCGAATTTCCAATGGCGGTCGACCGTCTCGGCGTCAAGGCGCTGCTGCTCGCCAGCGGTCAGGCGGAGCGCGGCGACGTCATCCGCCGGCAGCTGCCGCGACTGGCCGAACAGGCTGGCGTTCCGGTGTGTCTCGCAGGCCCGGTGGCCCGAATCCGCGCCAGCGACTTCGAGAATACCGACGTCGACGTGCTCGGTGAGGACATGAACCAGGCGCTGAGCCGTTTGCGCTCGCTGATCGACAAGAACGCTCGCTGAGCGAATCGTCGACCCGCTGCTGGACCCTTTCGCTGACTTGCCGTCAGCCTGCCCCGCGATCATGGATGGTCAGGGGCATTTGTCGTTAATGGCTACAAGGATGTGCGCATGTCCCAGCTTCAACTCGTCTGGTTTCGCAACGATCTGCGAACGCTCGACAACACCGCACTCACCGCTGCCGCCCAGAAAGGCCCCGTCGTCGGGGTCTTTCTCGCGACGCGGCGTCAATGGCGCGATCACGGTCACGGTGCCGGAAAGATAACGTTCATTCACCAGGGCGTCAGCGAACTCGCCAAGGCGCTGGATGCACTGAACATCCCGCTACTCTATCGGGATATCGACGATTTCGACGCGGCGCCGAAGGCGCTGATCGATATCGCCCAGGAGCACGACGTCCACACGCTGCACTTCAACCGTGAGTACGTTCTCAACGAGCGGCGACGCGATGAAGCGGTCACGGAACGTTTCCAGCAGGCCGGCATCGCCGTTCACGACTATACCGATCTGATCGCATTCGAACCGGGCGACCTGCTGACCGGCAAGGACGAGTACTACAAGGTGTTCACGCCGTTCTCCAAGGCCTGGCATCAGAACGTGACCGCCGAGCAGTTGCTGCTCAGAGAGACGCCGAACCGGCAGCAGAAACCTGACGTGAAAGGCGATGAAATTCCCTCGCTGCCCAAGAAGGATCGGTCATCGGTCGTCGATGGCGAATACTGGCCTGCCGGCGAGGAAGCGGCCGCCGACCGTCTGGAGCGGTTCCTGCAGGAGCGTGGCAAGCGTTACGAAGAGAATCGCAACTACCCGGCGATTGCCGGCACCAGCGAACTCTCGGCCTATCTCTCGACGGGCATGATCTCCTTTCGTCAGTGCTGCCAGGCGGTCATGGCGAACAACGGCGGTCACCTGGCGGATGGCGATGCGGGATTGACGAGCTGGATCAACGAACTGGTATGGCGTGAGTTCTATCAGCATATCGCCTTCGGATTTCCCCGCGTCGTCGTCGGACGCCCGTTCCAGCTCGAGACCGAGAACCTGAAGTGGCACCAGAACGACGAAGCCTTCGATGCCTGGTGTCAGGGAAAGACCGGCTACCCACTGGTCGACGCCGCAATGCGACAGCTGGTCGCGACGGGCTGGATGCACAACCGCCTGCGGATGGTGACGGCGATGTTCCTGTCCAAGCATCTGCTGATCGACTGGCGGCGGGGTGAATCGTTCTTTCTCGACCATCTGGTCGACGGTGATTTCGCCTCCAACAATGGCGGGTGGCAGTGGGCCGCCTCGACCGGAACCGATGCCTCGCCTTACTTTCGTATCTTCAACCCCACCACCCAGTCACAGCGCTTCGACGCGGACGGCGAGTTCATTGCGACATGGGCGCCGGAACTCGCCGATCTACCCGCCAAGTCGCGTCACAAGCCGAGCGACGACGAGCGGCGTGCGACCGGCTACCCGGAAGCGATCGTCGATCACAAGCGGGCCCGCGAGCGAGCGCTCGAGGCGTTCAAGAATCTCGCCTGACGGATCGTCGATGAAAAGTCGGCGCCTTGCGCCCGGCTGGCGCAATGACCGCGAGGAACGAGGCGCCGACGTGACGGGCAGAGGCGGCATCAGGCGCTGACATGCGTGGCACGCTTGAGCAACCGCGCTTCGACGCTGGCCACGGGTTGCGGCCGCGCATAGAGATAGCCCTGCACATGGCGACAGCCGCGGGCCAGCAGAAAGTCACGCTGCTCCGTCGTTTCGACTCCCTCGGCGATCACATCGAGATTCAGGCCCTGCGCCATCGCGAGGACCGCCGAAGTGATGGCGGCATCGGCATGATCGTGGGGAAGCGCGCGAATGAACTCGCGATCGAGCTTCAGCTTGTCCACCGGCAGGCGCTTGAGATAGGCCATCGACGAGTAGCCGGTTCCAAAGTCGTCGATGGCGATCTGAAGCCCCTCACGTCGCAGTGATTCGAGTCGCGGCGAAACGTCCCCGGCGCGCTCGTCGAGCAGTACCGACTCGGTCAGTTCGAGGCCGAGCAGCGTCGCCGGCACTCGATACTGATTGAGCGTCGCCAGCAGACGTGACTCCAGGTCGCCCTGGATCAGCTGCAGCGCCGAGATATTGACCCAGACCGGCAGCATCGTGATACCGAGCGCGCGCCATGTGGCGATCTGCGCGATGACGCGATCGAGTACCCAGTTACCGAGCGCTGGCATCAGACCGTGACGCTCTGCCAGTGCGATGAACTCGTTCGGCGGGACCTGACCGTAATCCGGATGCTGCCATCGCAGCAGCGCCTCCATGCCCACCAGCTCGCCGTCGTCGAGACGGTGCTGGGTCTGATAGTGAACCTCGAGCTGGGTATCGTTGACGATGGCTTGATGCAGCTCGTTGGACATCGTCAGCTGGCGGTCGTCGTCGACTTCCAGTGACGGCCGAAAGCGCCGGTCGTGATTGCGCCCGTGGCGCTTGGCGCTGTAGAGCGCCGACTCCAGACGCTGAAAGAGCACGCCGGCATCACTGCCGTCTTCAGGGGCGCGGCAGCTACCGATGGTGAGCCCCAGACGCAGCGCATTGCCCTCGATCTCGAACGGCTCGCTCAGATGCTGACGAAGACTCGCCACCCACTGCTCATGGTCTTCGAAGGTGGTGGTTCGAATGACCATGAACTCGTCGCCACCGAGCCGACCGACGATACCGCCGGCGACCTGCGCGGCGAGACGCTGACCGAACCGCGCCAACAGGCGATCGCCGCAGTCCACGCCCAGACCGTCGTTGATCGACTTGAAACCGTCGATGTCGATCAGCGCGAGATCGAGCCCCTCCCCGGCACGCAGGTGACGCAGCCGTGAGGCCAGCAGATCGTGCAGGCGCCGACGGTTGGGCAGCCCCGTCAGCGGGTCTTCGAAGCCGATACGTCGCAGATCCTGCTCTCGTGCCTTGTGCCGACTGATGTCGCTGAAAAGACCGATGTAGTGTGTGGCCCGCCCTCTCCGGTCATAGCACGCCCTGACGCGCAGCCACTCGGGATACTGATCGCCGTGCTTGCGCTGATTCCAGACCTCGCCCTCCCAGCGGCCGGTGGCCCTCAGCGTCTGCCAGTAGCGATCGTAGAAACTGCGATCGTGACGCCCCGAAGAGAGCGAGGCGGGATTGAGTCCCGCGACATCATCGAGCGTATAGCCGGTGATCTGGGTAAAGGCAGGATTGACGACATCGATGCGGTTGGCGGCGTTGGTGATCATGAGCCCGTCCTGCGAGAGCTCGAGCGCCTGCTCTGCCAGCCGTCGTCGACCGTGCTCGGCGCGGATATGACGCCACAGGTCGATCCAGGCGACAGCCACCACGGCCAGGGCCGCAAATCTCAGCGCCAGCAATGGCAGAATCACCGCTGCGATGAGCGCGGCGAGACCGAGCCACGCAAGCGGGCGGTTCAGCGAAAACGAAGGCCACATAGGGTGTTGGTCACCGTCTCTTGTATCGTCTATCGTCTGTTGCGAGATCGCGTGAGGCGGATGCTCGAACGAATCGACATCTGTTCCCTTATTCAGCGCATCATGCCCCGGGCCCATCGAGCGGGGCAAGTTCGGCGCGGGTGTCGAGCGGGCATCTCGCCACGGGGTGGCGTGCATTCACTGCGCTCAGCCAGTAGACTGGCCGCGCCTTGCAGACCACGGGCACACTCTCTTCGATTCTCGGAACGATCTAGTGACCAGACAGCACTCTTTCAGCCACGACGATCTGCTGAAATGCAGCCGGGGCGAACTGTTCGGCCCCGGTAACGCCCAATTGCCGGCACCCAACATGCTGATGCTCGATCGCATCACGCGGATCAACGAGGACGGGGGCAAGTACCAGAAAGGCGAAATCGTCGCCGAACTGGATATCCATCCCGACCTCTGGTTCTTCCAATGCCATTTCCCCGGCGATCCGGTGATGCCGGGCTGCCTCGGCCTCGATGCCATGTGGCAGCTGGTGGGCTTTCACCTGGGCTGGCTCGGTAACCCCGGCCGCGGTCGAGCGCTCGGGTGCGGCGAGGTCAAGTTCTCCGGGCAGATCCTGCCGAACGCCGGCCAGGTTTCCTACCATATCGAGATCAAGCGCGTGATCACGCGTCGACTGGTTCTGGGTATCGCCGATGGTACGCTGTCGGTGGATGGCCAGGACATCTATCAGGCCAAAGACCTGCGGGTCGGCCTGTTCACCAATACAGAGAATTTCTGAGCGGGAGGCTTCCATGAAACGAGTGGTAGTCACCGGCCTGGGCGTCGTCTCCTGCCTAGGCAATGACGCCCAGCAGGTGCTCGACTCACTGCGTCAGGGGCGCTCCGGCATACGCTTCAAGCCGGAGTACGCCGAGCTCGGTTTTCGTAGCCACGTGGCGGGGAGCGTCGATATCGATATCGACGCACTGGTCGATCGCAAACAGCTGCGCTTCATGGGCGACGCGGCGGCCTACGCCTATATCGCCATGCAGCAGGCGATCGAGGACTCGGGGCTTTCAGCCGACGAGGTCTCCAACCCCCGCACCGGCCTGATTGCCGGCTCCGGCGGTGCGTCCAGCGCCAACCAGGTCGAAGCGGCCGACATCATGCGTGAGAAAGGGCTGCGACGCGTCGGGCCCTATCGTGTCACCCGAACCATGGGCAGCACGGTATCGGCCTGTCTGGCAACGCCGTTCAAGATACAGGGGGTCAACTACTCGATCTCCTCGGCCTGTGCCACCTCGGCGCACTGCATCGGCACCGCCGTCGAGCAGATTCAGCTCGGCAAGCAGGACGTTGTCTTCGCCGGCGGCGGCGAGGAGGAGCACTGGACGCTGTCGTGTCTGTTCGACGCCATGGGCGCGCTGAGCACGCACTACAACGACACGCCCGAGAAAGCTTCGCGTCCCTACGACGTCGATCGTGACGGCTTCATCATCGCCGGCGGCGGCGGCATGCTGGTGATCGAGGAGCTCGAGCACGCCAAGGCGCGCGGTGCCAAGATCTACGCCGAGATCACAGGCTACGGCGCGACCTCCGACGGCCACGACATGGTGGCACCGTCCGGCGAAGGGGCGGCACGCTGCATGCGTCAGGCGCTCGCCGGGCTCGAGGGCAAGGTCGATTACGTCAACACCCACGGCACCTCGACGCCAGTGGGCGACGTTGCCGAGCTCAAGGCGATCCGCGAGATATTCGGCGATACCACGCCGGCGATGAGCTCCACCAAATCACTCACCGGCCACTCGCTGGGCGCGACAGGGGTGCAGGAGGCGATCTACTCGCTGCTGATGATGGAGCACCGCTTCCTCTGCGCTTCTGCCAACATCGACAATCTCGACGAACAGGCGAACGGTTTCGACATCGTTCGCACCCGGCGAGACGATGTGGAGGTCAAGCGCGTGCTCTCCAACAGCTTCGGCTTCGGCGGCACCAACGCCTGTCTGGTGCTCGACCGCTACGACGGCTGACGCCTTCGGCGAAATCCGGTCAACCGACGTACACGAAAGGCGCCCCGCGGGGCGCCTTTTGCATGTAATGGGCTGGAAGCGTTGCGCCGGGTATCGTGTCGGCGGCGACTGGTTCGACCACTCGCCGGCCCGCCCCGGCGTCTCGACGTCCCTCTAGGAGGGCAGCCCTGCCGCCGGCGCCTTCTCCGGCTGCGGCGGCCGCGGCACTTCGGAGATCTCGGCGAGCGTCTGCTCGATCCAGCGCTCGACCTCTTCGAGAATCGCCTCCGGCTTGCGCCCCACCGTTTCGATCGGCTCACCGACGACGACGTTGAGCGTCCCCGGCTGCTTGATCCAGTGCCGTCCCCAGTGCTCGCCGGCGTTGTGCGCGACCGGCAGCACCGGCACGCCGGCGCGGCAGGCGATGACGATGCCGCTCTTGTTGTAGCGACGCCGCTCTCCGGGGGCCACCCGCGTGCCCTCCGGGAAGATCAGCACCGACAGCCCCTCCTCGAGACGCAGTTTGCCGTGCGTGAGCACCTGGCGCATGGCGTTGGACGGGCGCGAACGGTCCAGCGGAATCGGCTTGAGCAGGCGAACCCCCCAGCCGAACAGGGGAATGCTCAAGAGCTCTTTTTTGAGCACCGTGCAGATCGGTGTCTTGAGCAGCTGCAGAAAGACCGTTTCCCACTCGCTCTGATGATTGGAGAGCACCACGCAGGGGCCGCCGGGGACGTTACCGCGTCCCTGGATGCGATAACGAATGGCGCAGGTGATCGACAGCCACTTCATGATGAAGCGGTTGTGGCAGTTGAACAGCTTGAAGCGCGCACGCAGCGGCAGCATCAGCCCGAGCGGCAGCATCAGCAGGCCGGAGACGAAAATCGCCAGGAAGTAGCCGGCGTAGAACAAAAGAGTACGAATCGCTTTCATGCGTCGGCCGCTGCCTCGTTGCTGCCGGATGGATGGTCACTGGCGACGGCGAGATCGCGACGCGACCATTCGTCGAGCATCAGATCGAGCTCCGCTCGCCAGGATTTCTGGTGCACGCCGAAGACCTCGAGCAGGCGACGGCAGTCGAGCACGCGACGTAGTGGAATGTCGTGGTGCTGGTTGAGCGCGTGAAGTTCGCCCAGCCGACAGGCCCTGCCCGCGCCTTCGATACGCGTCGCGAGCTGAGTGCGCACCACCGATGCGAAGGTATAGACGCTCACCGGCTCGACGCCGGCGAGATGGTAGGTTCCCCAGCCGCCGGCGCCACTGTCGAGCTGCAGCAGCATGCCGATGAGTGCCCTGGCTACCGCCGCCACCGAAGTCGGACAGAGAATGACGTCCTGCGCCGCGCGCACACTGTCTCCCCTGACCAGCGTATCGATCAGCGGCCCCAGCCAGGCATCGCTTCCCGTCAGCGCGAACAGAGGGCCCACACGCAACACGATGTGCTGAGGGTGGCGACGGCACCGCTCGCCGGTCTGGACCAGTCGACGCAGCGTTTCGTCTCTTGGCGCAGGCATCGCGGTTTCATCGATCGCCCCTTCGGCACCGTCCTCGAACGGCGCATCCGACACGCACCAGACCAGCGGAATCTGGCGCTGTCGGCACTCGCTCGCCAGCGCTTCGACCTGGTCACAGTGGGCGTACACTTCAGCGGGCTCGCGCCGCTGCGGATCCTCCAGCGGCGGCACGATGACCGCTTTGGGCGCGCGAGAGAAAACGGCCTCGAGGTCCAGCGTGGTGGAGCCCGAGGGCGCCACGCACTCGAAGTTGATGTCGCTGCGCGTGGCGGCGAGTCGCGTCAACGCCAGGCTCAGGCAGTGATCGGATCGTGTCAGGACACAGTTCACATCGCCTCTCCGCTGCACTTCATCGTCAATCACTCTCCTTGCGTGATGGCCCTCGCCTCATCGAATTGACCATCCGTCGTTCGACGCCAACGCCTTGCGCCCTGCCGCGCTCGCCCATGAATCGGAACCGTCGACGAGGGTTACCCACGGGAACGGCGCAGCTATGATGAAAACGTCGATCTCATGTACCACGTATCGAAAAGGGAACGTTTCATGTCAAAGGATGCTCTGTCCACGAACGCCATGTCTGACGCGGCGAGCGTCGTCTGGGAAGTGGGGGCAACGCTCGGCGAGGGGCCGATCTGGTCGTCGGCACTCGCCGCACTGCTGTTCGTCGACATTCGCAAAGCCCAGCTCCACACCTGGCGCCCCCACGACGATCATCGTCAGAGCTGGACGCTCGACGAGGCCTGCTGCTGGGTACTGCCACGAGCCGGCGGCGGCTACGTCGCCGGGCTCACGACTGGCATCGTCGAACTGACGCTCGACGAGCACGGCCCGCGCCCCGGCAAACGCCTCACGCCGATCGAGTGGCTACCCGACGGCGATCGACTCAACGATGCCGGCAGCGACGATCGAGGCCGGCTCTGGTTCGGCTCCATGGACAACGACGAGGTCCATTCGAAGGGCTATCTCTATCGCCTCGATGGCCGCGGCGTGGTCGAAATGGACAGCGAGTATCACGTCACCAACGGTCCGGCCTTCTCCCCCGACGGGGGCACACTTTACCATAACGACAGTGCTCGCCAGGTCGTGCTCGCCTTCGATCTCGACGCCGACGGCAATCTGTCGAACCGGCGCGAACACATTCGCTTCGGCGCCGACGAGGGCTACCCCGACGGCATGACCTGCGACCGCGACGGCGGCCTCTGGGTCGCGCTATGGGACGGCGGCCGCGTGGCGCGCTTTCACCCCGATGGCCGGCTCGACCGGGAAGTGACGCTGCCGGTTTCGCGGCCGACCTCCTGCACTTTCGGCGGCGACGCCCTGGACCGGCTGTTCGTGACCTCGGCGGCGACCGGCTGCGACGACGAGCCGCTCGCCGGCGCGCTGTTCGAGATCGCCACGCCCGTCGGCGGTTTCGCCGCAAGCGAGGTCGAGCTGCCGACGGGCAATGCCACCTGACGCGAAAGACCGCCCCGCCCCGGCACCGGCTGCGTCACCCGCGATGCGGCTCGGCGAGTACGCGACGATAGAAGCCGGCACAGACGGCGACGAACACCGCCAGCCCGAGCCACTGGGCGATGCCAGCAAAGTCGTCACCGACGACGGCCAGCGGTGCCGGGGCACCGCTGAGCCCGATCACGCCCGCCAGCAGCACGCCCACCAGACTCTCGCCGACGATCAGGCCCGACGCGAGCAGCACCCCGCGGCGTCGGGGGCGGTCCGCCTCGGTCTCGACGTCACGGTGGCGCTGCCGCGCGCGACGGCGTAGGCGCCGATCCACGGCCCAGCCTAGGATCGCCCCGATCACCAGCGGCATGATGATGCTCGGCGGCAGATAGATACCGATACCCACCGCCAGCGTCGGCAGCCGCGCGCTGCCGCCGCGCCTGGCCAGTAGCGCGTCGATGGCGATCATGACCGCGCCCAGCGCCAGACCGATGGCGATCATCGTCCACTCGAGATCGTGGGAGAAGACCCCGCGCACGATCGCCGTCATCAAGGAGGCCTGCGGCGCGCCGAGCGCCTGGCTCGGGTCCATGCCCTCTCGCGGCATCGCCCCGGCGAAGCCATAGGCGTTATAGAGCAGCGAGAGTACCGGCGGAATCACCAGCGCGCCCACCAGGCAGCCGATGATCAGCGCCACCTGCTGGCGCCACGGCGTGGCGCCCACCAGATAGCCGGTCTTGAGATCCTGCAGATTGTCATTGGAGATCGCCGCCACGGCGAGTATCACCGAGGTGACGAACAGCGCCAGCGCCGTCGGCAGCTGCCGTGCCACGGCCGGGTCGAGCGCGTCCAGCGAGTCGCTGATCGCGGTGAAACCCAACAGCATCAGCGACACCAGAATGATACCGACAATGCCGATGCCGGAGATCGGGCTGCTCGAGGAGCCCACTAGTCCCGCCATGTAACCGCAGGCCGCAGCGATCAGAAAGCCGAATACGCCGGCGAAGAGCACGCTACCGAGGGTGAGTGTCCAGAAAGCCCCCGCGGCGAGCGACGGCGCCGCCCCGTGAAGAAAGACGCCGAAGACCACTGCCAGCAGGATCAGCAGCACCCCGGTCAGCGCAAGAATGACGCCGGCGGGGAGATCGCGCTCGGTGCGAGCCTGCTCCCGAAAGCGCCCCTGATCGCCACGCATTGCGCCGAAGGAGGTGCGGATGCCCACCACCATCGGCTTGAACAGCGTCGCCAGCGTCCATACCGCGGCGATACCGATGGTGCCGGCACCGATGAAGCGCACCTTGTCGGCCCACAGCGTCATGCCCGCGCCGCTGAGTGTCTGCCCGGCTTCCACGGGCGTGATGCTGGTCAGCCAGGGCACCGCGACACCCCAGGCGATCAGCGTCCCGATCAGCATCGCGACACCGCCGACGATACCTACCAGATAGCCCGCCCCGAGCAGGGCCAGCGAGAAACCGGTGGAGAACTGGAAGGCCGCGCGACCGGCAGAGACCCAGACGCTGACGCTCTCCCCGAGCAGGCGCAGGCCGCCGCCGGCGAACGAGAACAGCGCCGCCACGCCGGCGCCGAGGGCGATCTCTTTCGCCCCCGGCTCGGCCGCGTCATTCGAACGTGACGCGATAGCGTCGCTGTCTCCTCCCGAGTTGCCCGTAGCGCGACTGCCGACGTCGAGTATCTCGGCGGCAGCGATACCCTCCGGATAGGGCAGATCGCTCTGTACCACCATCACCCGGCGCAGCGGGATGGTGTAGAGCACCCCCAGAATGCCGCCGATGGCGCAGATGGCCGTCGTCTGCCAGAACGGAAAGCCCTGCCAGTAGCCGATCATCAAGAGCCCCGGCAGCACGAAAATGATCGCCGAGAGCGTTCCCGCGGCGGATGCCTGGGTCTGCACCATGTTGTTCTCGAGCTTGTTGGCGCCCTTCACGCGGCGCAGTACCGCCATCGAGATCACCGCAGCGGGAATCGCCGAGGCAAAGGTGAGCCCGACCTTGAGCCCGAGATAGACGTTGGAAGCGGTGAACAGCAGCGTGATGAGCGCACCGAGGACGACGCCGCGCAGCGTCAGCTCCGGCAGGCGCGCTTCATCGGGAATAGGTGTCGACATGCAGGTTTTCTCTTACATACCGCAGGCATGCTGCGGCAATACGGCTGGATCCGCGCGCGGGCGACAGACGCGGACGGTGGACGAACGCCTTCCACCCCCTCGATGACGATCAGTCAATGAGCAGGGGAATCGTTAGATGACTATCGGCGCGCCATTCTAGGCAGTGTGGCGCAAGGCGTCGAGTCGCCGACGGCGAGGCAGGTGCCGTTGAGCAGGCGCTATCGAGCGAGCACCGTGGAGTCAGGCGGGGGGCGAGGGAGAAGCGCGACGGGTGACGGCGACGATCTCCCCCCGTTCGTCGTGCTCGACCACGAGCGTTCGCTGACGCTGTAAACCCGCGATCTGTTCGACGTCGATGCCGAACGACTGGGCCAGACGCTCCGGCGTGACGGCATCCGCCGGACGGCGCCGGTCGACGTGCCGAAAGCGCCGGTAGTTGTAGAAGGCCCAGACCAGTAGCGCCACACCTGCCAATCCAATGGTGATGGCATAGATCGTCAGCGAGGCCCAGCTGCGCCCGGCGTTGTCGATCACGTAGGTCTGAAAGCGCTCGACGCCGAAGAACCATCCGCCAAGCGTGGCCAGCGGCATGAACAGGTAGAGCCAGATCATCCAGCCCAGCCCGGTGAACAGTGCCGTCACGCTACGCTGACGCCGCGTCTGTAGATCCGGGCGATGGATGATGTCGGGCAGCTTGTCGCGAAGTTTCGACGATGAATCCGACATGACGACGATCTCTCTCGATGAAGAACCGGCCTGCAGGGCAAGGCCGGAAAGGCGCGATGAACGAATCGCGCAAGCGAACTGTTAGGGCTGGATACCGCGATCCGGACTCTGCCACCGCGCTCGTCGCCGCTTGGCGTTGAAAAGCGTCTTGGGTAGCGCGACCACCGCCGTCAGCGTCGACAGCACCCAGTAGAGCAGCGGATACCAGATCACCCAGAAGTAGTGGCGCAGGAAACCGGCCCGCTCGTAGCGCTGGTCGATACTTAGACTCACCAGGAACTGGATCAGGCAGGTCACGCCCAGCAGCAGGCCGTTCCACTTGGGAAGCAGCGTCGCCACCTGCCACTGCGGCGGCAGCTCGACCACGAGACCGACGCAGAAAAGTACCGCAATGGCGAGCATGACGTAGGCCCATATCAGACTCGTCAGATACTCCAGCGCCACCCCCCAGAAGCGACGCTGACGCCAGCCGAAGAGCCGCTTGCCATAGCGCAGCATCACCTCGACGCCTCCCTGGGCCCAGCGCAGGCGCTGCTGCCAGAGCCCCTTGAGCGTTTCGGGCATGTAGATATAGCAGAGCGCCGCCGGCTCGAAGCGAATGTCCCAGTGCGCGATCTGCAGTCGCCAGGAGATGTCGATGTCTTCGGTCACCATGTCGGCGCGCCAGTAGCCGATGCTGTCCAGCGCGGCGCGATTGAAGCCGGTGATCACCCCCGAGACCGTGAAGATACGCCCATAGGTGCGCTGGGCACGCTTGATCAGCCCGACGATGGAGGAGAATTCGCCGACCTGCACCTTACCCAGCAGCGTCGAGCGATTGAGGATGCGCGGATTGCCCGTCACCGCCCCCACTCGCGGCCCATGGGTCAGGTGATACATCATCCAGAACACGGCATAGGGGTGGAGCAGCGCATCGCCATCGATGCACACCAGGTAGTCCGAGGGTGCCGCCAGCGCTCCGGCCCGCAGGGCGATGGCCTTGCCCTGATTGCTGGCGAAGTGGATGACCCGGAGTCGCGGATGGGTCTCGGCGAGACGATCGAGGATGGCGCCGGTTTCATCGTCGCTACCGTCGTTGATGGCGATGACGTCGAAGTTCGGGTAGCGGCTCGCCAGGGCGTAGCGCAGCGTCTGCTCGACCTGCGCGCCCTCGTTGAAACACGGCACGATGACGCTCACGTGAGACGGCTCGCTGCCCAGCAACTCCAGTCTCGGCGTCATGTCCTCACCGCGCTCTCGGCGCAGATAAAACCAGAGCCCGCCGATGATCCACATCCAGGCCATGAAGATGGGGTAGTAGAAGGCGAAACCGAACATCAGATCGCGCCAGTCGATGTCCGCCAGGGCACTTCGCAACGATTCGATCATGGTCGGCTTCCGTGGGGCGGCGTATAGGGAAATTCCTTGAGACTCATGCCTTCGAACGTCGGCTGGAATGCCGGGCGACCGCCAATGAAATCGTCCGGGTAGTAGGCGAGATTGAGCGCTCCGCGCCGGACGAGCCGGTGCATCCAATCGCGGAGTCGATCAGGGTCGATCCAGCGCTTTCGCGACCAGTCGTAGGTCTGAAGCTCGAAGACCGTCTTCTCGAGGCCACGCGGATGCGCCATCACCCGATCCACCAGGTCGTCCAGCCAGGCCTCGGGGGGCTGGCCCGTGCCATCGAGATAGGGCATGGCCATCAGCGCGACGTCGTCGTAATGCGCAAGGAAAGGGCCCAGCGCCTGGGCGAAGCGAGACTCCGCCGCCGGGTCGAGCACGACCCGCGCGTAGAGGTTGCGCGCAACGCGAAACCGGTTGCTGAGATTGGCATGCCCTCTCGCCCCCGCGACGACGGCATCACCGAAATCGATCAGCGCTTGTGTCTTCTGCCGTGACGTCAGACGGCAGTCGTCGATGACACGCGTCGACCCCGGCCAGCGCGCCTCGGGGGCACAGGCCTGGGCGTCCTCGTCATCGGCGAGGTAGGCGTCGTCGTGAATCAGCACGCCGTCGATCGCCGGCATGCTGCGGGCCAGATCGGCGTAGATACCCCGCACCAGGGCGACGGTCCGGGGTCGGAAAGGGCTCAGGCGACGGTAGTCGCGATCGGCGGCGCGACGACCGCCCTGCCCGTCCGCGATCTGCACCGACAGCCGGCGCTGTCGTTCGGCGTCCGGGAGATCGAAGGCAAGCAGCGGCAGCCAGGCGTAGACGTCGACCCCGGCGCGGGTCTTCAGCTGCCAGGCAACGCGGTTGAAGAGATCGGCGCGCATCGGCAGCGCCGCATTGGGAAAGTAGAGCGACGAGGCGGTCCCGTCCCCGTCCGGGTCGGCAAAGGCCTGCAGGTAGACGGTGCGCACCTGCATCGCCTTGATGCGATCCAGCAGGGCACTCAGGTTGGCATTCACCTGCGCCGGGTCGGGGTCGTAGACCATGTCGAGGTCGATCTGCACGGCACGCTGAATGCGTGGAGGCGGGTCGACGGTCTGGGCGATCTGCGCTTCGAGCGTGACCGGATCGGGATTGTCCATGACGAGCAGACGGCCGAACGCCGGGCCCGAGGACGGCGTTGCCAGCTGCGCATCACCCAGGTTGAACGTGACACGATAGCCCGCCTCCCGGGCCAGCGACTCGCTCACCTGACTGGTCGCTCCGTACGGCCAGACCAGCGCCCGGGGGCGAGTCCCGGTGTGGCGCTCGATGATCGCCGCGCTCTGTTCGAGGTCTTCGCGCACCCGCTGTCGATAGGCGGCATCGCGCTCGTAGTGGCCGGTCACGGGGTCATAGACGCGCGCCAGGGCAGCCGGCTCCACGTTACCCTGGGGGTTGGCCAGCGCGCCTCGGTGCAGATCGTGGGTATGGCTTGCGATCTCGACGAGGTTCGAGGCCTGCATCTCGCGCAGCTGCCCCCACTCGACGAACCCTGCCTTGCCGCGTCGGCCCCCGTTGTAGCGCACGGTGTCGGTCTCGTCGTCTTGTCCGAGCGAGGCGTCGTTGCCGAGCGCGCTCGCCGACAGTTCGGCGGCGTCGCCAAGCGCTATCGAGCGCCCCTCGTCCACCGTCTCCAGCCACCCCGTCTCGATGGCGAAGAGCGCCGGGTAGTCGAAGGCTTGAAGTAGCGGATAGACCCGCTGATAGAGGCTCGCCAGCCCGTCGTCGAAGCTCAGCAGCACCGCATTGGGCGGCAGCGCCTGCGCTTGGCGTCTTGCCGCCTCGATGTCGTCGAGCGATATGGGGTGCCAGTCGTTCGCCGCCATCCAGTCGAACCACGCCGCGAGGCGCTGGGTGCTGATGGCGTAGGGATCGGTGTCCACTGCGGGTTCGACGCCGTCCCGGACGTCGTGAAAGGCGAGCGTGACGAAATGTCCGCTGGGCAGATCGAGCGTTGCGGGGGGCGTGCTTGGCGGCGCTGTCGCCGAAAGGGCGCCATGTGCCGGCGTCGGCGTCGGCGTCGAAGACGCGACGGCGGGGACCGCGGCAAGCGCGCCCGCCAGCAGCCCGATACCGGCCCGGACCACGGTGTGAAGCCGCGTCGTTCGAAGGATGGGCGCTCGCATTACAATCTCCCCGAGAAGCCGAATCGGCCGAACAGACGCCTTTCGCGTTCGCCTTCGTAAACATGACTGCCCCAGCCGACCCCATAGTCGATCGACCAGGTCCGGGTGAGCTGCCAGGTGTGACCGTAAGCGGCGTCCAGACCGGTGTCGGCCCCGTAGCCGCGCTCCCACTCGCTGGCCGCGCCCAGCGTGACGTTCTGGGTCAGCGACTGGTCGTAGTGCCGCCAGGTCATCCAGTCGTGCTCCAGGGATATCCCGGCGCTGCGCGTGTCTTCGGGGCTGTAATAGGCAGCTTCGGCCTCTGAGTTGTGCTCGGCGGCGAGCGAGCCGATCAAACGCGTCTGGTGATGCGCACTCGCCTGGAGCCGCTGCGTGAGATCGGCGCCAACGTTGCGGCGCAGATTGCCGTCGCTGATATCCAGCGCGCCGAGGGTGAGCGTCGCCTGCCGCGACTCGTTCGCCCGCCAAGTGAGCTGTCCTTCATAGCGCTGTCCGTCGAGACCCGCTCGCTCGGCGCGCAGCGGTGTATCCACTGACTGGGTCTGGGTCAGCAGCCGGTACTGCCAGTGATCGCCGAGCCAATCGGACCAGCCGAGGTCGACCCCGATATCGTCGCTGAGCGCCTCACCGCTGAGCGCGGCCCACCAGTGGTGTCGCCGCCACTGCCGCTCGATGCCGAGCGCCTGACGTGTCCGATGCTCGTCGCCGGCCTCGAAGTCGCTCCATCGGTAGCGCTGTTCGGCAAACAGGCGATACCCGCCCTCGCGCCAGGGCGCATTGAGTCGCAGCCGATACTCGCGGTCACGGCTGCCGTTGACCGCACCGCCGCCATGAGAGCGGCCGAGCGTGGCTTCGCCCTCGAGGGAGAAGCGGTTTCTGTCCTGCCACTCCTGCCAGTTGCGCTCGACCGCACTGTCGCTTTGAAACTGCACCGCCAGCGGTTCGATCATCGCTTCCCAACGATCGAAGGCTTCTCGGTCCTGAGAGATCTCGGCCAGCGCGAGTCGGGTCGATTTGTCCTGCGGCGCATAGGCGGCGGCGAGTTCAGCGGTACCCTCGGCGGCGTCATACCAGCCTCGCGAGCGCTGCGCCGTGGCGAGCAGGTTGATGACATCGACATTGCGCGGCGCGTGACGGTAGAGAGCCCGTGCCTGGCTCAGCGCCCGGGCCTCGTGGCGGCGATAGGTGGCGTCGAGCACACTCAGGCGATCCACTTCGCTGCGCTCCCAGTTGGGTACCGGCGGCATTGTGGCGTCTTGACGATAGCGCCAGGTGGGCGTCTCGCGCTCGAGGCGCGCAAGGACATCCGCCGCTTGGTCATACCGCTCGCTTTCGATCAGCGCATAGTAATAGCCGGTCCGTGTCGCGAGCGTGGCGCTGGGGTTGGCGCTTATCGCCTCCCGGTAGCGCGTGGCGGCTTGCTGCGGTTGGCGACGCGCCAGATAGGCGTCCGCGACCGCGGGCTGGGCATAGATGGCAATCTCGCCGCCCTGCGCGGTCAGGGCCGCGGACTCGGCGATCACGGCATCGAAGCGACGCAGTTGGCGCAGCACGATGAGCCGGTCGACCCGGGCACGGCGGCGGGCATCGCTCTCGGGAGCGTACGTCGCCATGTCCGCTTCCAGCGCCCGCAGGGACGCCTTGAGATCCACGTCTCGCGTGGCATAGCGAGCGCGGCGTTCGCGGTAGGCTTGCTCGTGAATGGCGAGTCGAATGGCGCCGGCGGTGGCATCGGCGTGAAAGCGCGCCTGCGTCGCCTCCGGCCACGCCGGGGCGTGACGCTGGCGGAGCGCTTCGGCATGGGCGAAAGCCCCCAGATTCGACAGGCTCGAAATCTGCGTTCGCCGCGCCTGGGAGTGATCCGGCGCGAACGCCAGCACGCGCTGGGCGAGCTGAAGTGCCAGTGCCGGATGCCCCTGCTGGCGCTGACGCTCGGCGATGCCGGCCAGATCGTCCGCATTGGGACGTCCCTGCGGTCCCGGACGTACGTCGCTGCCGTAAGCCGACGCCGGCGCATCGATGGGCGGCAACCGATCATCGGGGAAACGCGGCGAAGCCAAGACCGTGGCGCTCGACAGCAGCGTCAGCACGCCGATCAGCAGTACCGCACACTCGAAGGTCGCGACTCGGCCGACAGCCGGTCGTCGAAGATGCGCCAGGTGGGGAGCTCGCGGAGGGAACGATGCGCGGTTCGGCCCGGCGACGGATTCGACCGGGCCATCCCGATACGAAGCGTCAGGTCGTTGCATGCAGAAGAGTCGCCACTGTCAGTCCGTGATTGTGGAGTCGTCATGGCTCGAGTCCGGTGAGCCAGCCTAAGAAGGTAAGCCAAGTTAGTGGAGAAAGCGGTTTTTTACAAACCGGTAACACTCATCGTTTCGTCGTAGCCCCACTCGGTTGCACACGTGGCCCGTCGTCGATCCGCTGCCGCCACCGCGCCCATGAAAAAGCCCCGCCGAGGCGGGGCCAACCGTTCGACATCGACCACGTTCGGTTCAGAACGGGATTTCGTCGTCGAAATCGTCGAAGCTGCCCGGGTTGGGCGCGCCGTAGTTCGGGTTCTGCTGATTGGGCTGCTGTGCCGGCGGGTGCTGGGGCGGGCGCTGAGCGTTACCGTTGCCACCTCCCTGCGGGGGCTGCTGCGGCTGACCGCCGTAGTTGCCCTGCGGCGCCCCGCCGTATTGACCCTGGCTCTGGGACTGGGACTGGGACTGGGACTGGGACTGCTGATAATCGCCGCCACCCTGGCCGCTGCGAGAATCGAGCATCTGCATATCGTTGCCCACGATCTCCGTGGAGTAGCGATCCTGACCGTCCTGGCCCTGCCATTTGCGGGTCTGCAGACGCCCCTCGATGTAGAGACGCGAGCCTTTCTTGACGTACTGCTGAGCGATCTCGGCGAGCTTGTTGAACAGCACGACGCTGTGCCATTCGGTACGCTCCTGGCGCTGTCCGCTCTGGCGGTCGGTCCAGGTATCGGTGGTCGCGATGCGCAGGTTGCACACCGGATTGCCCGACGGCAGGAAGCGGACTTCCGGATCCTGTCCCAGATTGCCGATCAGGATGACTTTGTTCACACCTCGGGCCATCGTTTTCTCCTCGCTTTCCTGCGTTGCGACGCGCTCACGCGTCGTTTCGTTGCCATTGACTGCCTGCGATTCGTGTCAGCGCCTCGGCGTCCAGACGCTGACGGTCGACCTTGAGATAGGCGACGCGTTCGTCGGGGACGACCATGACATCCTCGACCCCCGCTACCGCGGCGAAACGTTCGAGTAGTGTATCGAGCCTGTCCATCGATTGCTCGTCGAGCGCGATGATCTCGCTGGAGAGATGGCGCGGCGCCGGCATGCGCCAGATCACCGCCAGCCACAGCGCACCGACCAGCGCGGCGCCGAAAAACACGCTCTCGATCCCGTAACCCTGCGACAGGGCCCCACCGAGCGTCCCGCCGAGAAACGCGCCGAAGAATTGGCTGGTGGAGTAAATGCCCATCGCCGTGCCCTTGGCGCCGGCCGGGGCGAGCTTGCTGATCATCGAGGGCAGCGTCGCCTCGAGCAGATTGAAGACGACGAAGAAGCCCCAGAGCAGGGCTATCAGCGAGACGCGATCGTCGCCCCACTCGCCGAAGCCGAGCAGAATCAGCGTCATCGCGGCGACGGCGCCGAAGAAGACTGGCTTCATCTTGCGGTACTTCTCGGCCACGATCACCAGCGGGATCATGCCGATGAAGGCGAGTGCCATCACCGGCAGGTAGACCCAGCCGTGATGGGCCGGTGCGAAGCCCAGCGCCTCGAGCTTGAACGGCAGCGCCGTGAAGCAGGCGGTGAGGATCAGGTGCAGCGCGAAGATGGAGAAGTCGAGCCGCAGCAGATTGCCCTGCGTCAGCGTGGCGCGCAGCTGCGCCCGGTCGAGGCCGACGTCGCGGTGACGCAGCCTGCGCGGCGCGCTCGGCACCAGCTTCCACAGCACCAAGAGCGCGCCGGCGGAGAGCGCGGCGGTGAACCAGAACACACCGGCAAGCCCGCCGACATCCGCGACCAGCGGGCCGACGACCATGGCGATGGCGAAGGCGACACCGATCGACAGGCCGATGGTCGCCATCGCTGCGGTCCGGATCTCTTCGCGGGTCTGATCCGCCAGTAGTGCCATGATGGCACCGGCGACGGCACCGCTACCCTGCAGGCAGCGACCGATGATGATGCCGGTGATGGTCGTGGCGTTGGCGGCGATGATGCTGCCGAGGATGAACAGTAAAAGCCCGCCGGCGATCACCGCCTTGCGGCCGAGTCGGTCGGAGAGCAGACCGAAGGGGATCTGCAGGATGGCCTGGGTCAGGCCATAGATGCCGAGGGCCAGACCGACGAGAAAGGGGGTGGCGCCGTCGAGATGGTCGGCGTAGAGCGCAAGGACGGGGAGGACCATGAACAGTCCGAGCATGCGAGAGGCATACAGACTGGCCAGGCCCACGATGGCGCGCCGTTCGGTAACGAGAAAGCGAGACGTCATGGTGGAGATCACGGCTGTTGGGGGAGAACTCGGCGAACACCGAGGATGAATGGGGAACCGGGCATTTTACGCCCCGCCCCGATGGAGTGAAAGCGAGTCGGGCCGTGACTTCCGGCCCCCTGCAGTACCTCCCCTGTCGCTGCGCCCGACGGCGCAAGCGTCGACTGCATTCGACGAACGTCACGGTGCAGCGGGGCCCGCGGCGGCTCGAGACGCAGGAAGACGCAAGACGAACGACGAAAAGTGCCAGCTTTTTGCGGCAAATTTGACCAGCCACCTATAATGGTCGATTCCCCGTCGCATCACGAGGTAGTTATGGACAGCATTCTGGTACGGGGCGCACGTACCCACAACCTGAAGAACATCGATGTCGAACTGCCACGTGACAAGCTGATTGTGGTGACCGGCCTGTCCGGTTCCGGCAAGTCGTCGCTGGCATTCGATACGCTCTACGCCGAAGGACAGCGCCGCTACGTCGAGTCGCTCTCCACTTACGCCCGACAGTTCCTGTCGATGATGGAAAAGCCCGACGTCGATCATATCGAAGGGCTGTCGCCGGCGATCTCCATCGAGCAGAAATCGACGTCGCACAATCCGCGCTCCACCGTCGGCACGATCACCGAGATCTACGACTATCTGCGCCTGCTCTTCGCCCGCGCGGGCACCCCGTGCTGCCCGGACCACGACGAGGAGCTCGAAGCGCAGACGGTCTCGCAGATGGTCGATCAGGTGCTCGAGTTGCCGGAAGGTAGCCGACTAATGCTGCTCGCGCCGGTCGTCAACGGTCGCAAGGGCGAACACCTGCAGCTGCTCAGCGAACTGCGCGCGCAAGGGTTCGTGCGCGCCGTCATCGACGGTGAAACCGTCGAGCTCGATGACGTGCCGACGCTGGACAAGAAGCGCAAGCACGACATCAGCGTGGTGGTCGACCGCATCAAGGTCCGCTCTGACCTGCAGCAGCGCCTCGCCGAATCCTTCGAAACCGCGCTGAATCTGGCCGACGGCACAGCGATCATCCACTTCATGGACGGCGAGCAGGAGAACCTGGCGTTCTCCTCACGCTTTGCCTGCCCCATCTGCGGCTACTCGCTGCCCGAGCTCGAGCCGCGGCTGTTCTCGTTCAACAATCCGGCCGGCGCCTGCCCCACCTGCGACGGCCTCGGCGTACGCCAGTACTTCGATCCGGATAAGCTGATCAGCCACCCGGAACTCTCCATCGCCGAGGGGGCGATCAAGGGCTGGGACCGGCGCAGTATCTACTACTTCAGCCAGCTCCAGGCGGTCGCCGAGCACTACCGCTTCACACTCGATACGCCCTGGAACGAACTGGCGCGCCACGAGCGCGATGTCCTGCTCAACGGCAGCGGCAAGGATGAGGTGGCGTTCAGCTACGTCAATGACCGCGGTCGCAAAGTGACGCGCGAGCATTCGTTCGAAGGGGTGCTGCCCAACCTGGAGCGGCGCTATCGTGAAACCGAGTCGTCAATGGTTCGCGACGATCTGGCGAAGTATCTGGCGGTCCGTCCCTGCCCCACCTGCAACGGCAGTCGCCTCAAGCGCGAAGCGCGCCACGTCTTCGTTGACGGCAACAACATGCCGGCACTGACGCAGATGCCGGTGGGCGAAGCGTGGAACTACTTTGCCGAGCTCACTCTCGCCGGGCGCAAGGGCGAGATCGCGGCCAAGATCGTTCACGAGATCCATGCCCGCCTGGAATTCCTGGTCAACGTCGGGCTCGACTATCTGACCCTCGAGCGTAGCGCAGACACGCTCTCCGGCGGCGAAGCCCAGCGCATCCGTCTGGCGAGCCAGATCGGCGCCGGGCTGGTCGGCGTGATGTACATCCTCGACGAGCCCTCCATCGGACTGCACCAGCGGGACAACGACCGCCTGCTGGCCACGCTCACCCGACTGCGCGATCTGGGCAACACGGTGATCGTAGTCGAGCACGACGAGGACGCGATTCGCGCGGCGGACCACGTACTCGACATCGGCCCCGGTGCGGGCGTGCACGGCGGCCAGGTGATCGCTCAGGGCACGCCCGAGGAGATCGAGGCGACGCCCGACTCCCTGACGGGACAGTATCTCGCGGGCACACGTCGCATCGAGGTGCCGCCGCACCGCATACCGGTCAACCCGGACAAGCAGCTCCGTCTGAAGGGCGCCAGCGGCAACAATCTCCACAGCGTGGATCTCACGCTGCCGCTAGGACTCTTCGTCTGCGTGACCGGCGTCTCCGGTTCGGGCAAGTCGACGCTGATCAACTCGACGCTGATGCCGATCGCCGCGCGCGAGCTCAACCGAGCGACCACGCTGACGGCGGCGCCCTACCGCTCGATCGAGGGGCTGGATCAGCTCGACAAGATCATCGACATCGATCAGAGCCCCATCGGGCGCACACCGCGCTCGAATCCGGCAACCTATACCGGCATCTTCACGCCGATCCGCGAACTCTTCTCCGGCACCCAGGAGGCTCGTGCTCGCGGCTACAAGCCGGGGCGCTTCAGCTTCAACGTCAAGGGCGGGCGTTGCGAAGCGTGCCAGGGCGAGGGGATGATCAAGGTGGAGATGCACTTTTTGCCGGACATCTACGTGCCGTGTGACGTCTGTAAGGGCAAGCGCTACAACCGCGAAACGCTGGAGATTCACTACAAGGGCAAGAGCATCCACGACGTGCTCGAGATGACCATCGAAGAAGCTCTCGAGTTCTTCAGTCCGGTGCCAGCGATCGCGCGTCGTCTTCAGACGCTCATGGATGTGGGACTGTCATACGTCCGCCTGGGGCAGAGCGCGACCACCCTCTCCGGCGGCGAGGCGCAGCGCGTCAAGCTCGCCCGGGAGCTGGCCAAGCGCGATACCGGACAGACGCTCTACATTCTGGACGAGCCGACGACCGGCCTGCACTTCGAGGATATCCGGCAACTGCTCGGCGTGCTGCATCGCCTGCGCGATCACGGCAATACGGTCGTCGTGATCGAGCACAATCTGGATGTGATCAAGACGGCGGACTGGCTGATCGACCTTGGCCCCGAAGGCGGGTCCGGCGGCGGCCGCATCATTGCCGAAGGCACGCCCGAGCAGGTGGCGGACATCGAGCAGTCTCATACCGGACAATTCCTGGCCCCCATGTTGCCGAAACCGACAAAGTCGACGTCTCGCAAGCGTCAGAAAGCACCGGAAAAGAAGGCCAAGCGCGCCTGACGGCAGCATCGGGCTCGCGGCACGTCGTAAAACGGCGTGCTGCGCTGCTGCAAGCGCCAGCAGCCCGCGGTCGCGTAGCGGCCGTCCAGACACAAGAAAGCCGGCTGCCCGAGAATTCGGACAGCCGGCTTTTTCGTTAAAGCGCGGTTGGGACTTATTCGTCGCCGACGGCTTCTTCAACGACAGGACGATCGACCAGCTCGACGTAGGCCATCGGTGCGTTGTCGCCAGTACGGTAGCCGCACTTGAGCACGCGGACGTAGCCGCCCGGGCGATTAACGTAACGCGGACCAAGCTCGTTGAAGAGCTTGCCGACGGCTTCCTTGGAGCGGGTGCGGCTGAACGCCAGACGGCGATTCGCCACGCTATCCTGCTTGGCCAGAGTGATCAGCGGCTCGATATGACGACGCAGCTCTTTGGCCTTGGGCAGGGTAGTCTTGATCACTTCATGCTCGACCAGCGAAGTGCACATGTTCTTGAACATGGCATGCCGGTGCGAGCTGGTCCGATTCAGATGACGACCACTCTTACGATGACGCATGATTGCTATTCCTTACCAAACTGGTGATTCGAGTCGGCGCACCGTGTGAGGCGACTCGGGGCTCTCGCCCTCAGGCGGAAGCCTTATCGTCTTTGAGACTCGCCGGCGGCCAGTTCTCGAGACGCATGCCGAGTGAAAGACCGCGCGAAGCCAATACGTCCTTGATCTCGTTCAAGGACTTCTTGCCTAGGTTCGGCGTCTTGAGCAGCTCGACTTCAGTGCGCTGAATCAAATCGCCAATGTAGTAAATGTTTTCGGCCTTCAAGCAGTTGGCACTACGTACCGTGAGTTCGAGATCGTCCACGGGACGCAGCAGAGTCGGATCGACGTGATCTTCTTCCTCTTCGACTTCCTGCTCTCTATCGGCCTCGAGATCGACGAAGGCGGCCAGCTGCTCCTGAAGAATGGTCGCACTGCGGCGAATCGCTTCTTCGGGGTCCAGGGTGCCATCGGTTTCGAGATCGATGACCAGCTTGTCCAGGTCGGTGCGCTGTTCGACGCGTGCCGCTTCCACCGCGTAGGAAACGCGGCGTACGGGGCTGAACGTCGCATCCAGCTGCAGGCGACCGATGGCGCGAGATTCGTCTTCGTCCGAAAGACGAGCATCGGCGGGCTCGTAGCCACGACCGCGAGCGACCTTGAGCTGCATCTTGAGGTCACTGCCGTCGTTGAGGTGCGCGATGACGTGATCCGGATTGACGATCTCGATGTCGTGATCGACGGCGATATCGCCCGCGGTCATGACACCGGGGCCCTGCTTGTTCAGGGTAAGCGTCGCCTCGTCGCGGCCGTGCATCTTGATGGCCACGTCCTTGAGATTCAGAAGGATCTCGATGACGTCTTCCTGAACACCTTCGATGGCGCTGTATTCATGCAGCACGCCGTCGATTTCGGCTTCGACGACGGCACAGCCGGGCATCGAAGAGAGCAGGATGCGACGCAGCGCATTCCCCAGGGTATGGCCGAAGCCACGCTCGAAGGGCTCCAGCACGATCTTGGCGTGATGTGCGTTGACCTCTTCGACCTTGATGTCGCGGGGACGAAGAAATTCTGTCACTGAACGCTGCATATGAACACCTTCTCAGGCTGCCAAACGAATATCGGTACTCCCGGCCGAGTCGGGCCGCTTGCGCGGCCCGATTCAAGGCTTACTTGGAGTACAGCTCGACGATCAGGTTTTCGTTGATGTCGGCAGACAGGTCACCGCGTTCGGGGACAGCCTTGAAAGTGCCTTCCATCTTCTTCGAATCGACGTCGATCCAGGTCACGTCGCCACGGTTGGCAGCGATGGACATTGCCAGCTGGATGCGGGCCTGGTTCTTCGCCTTTTCGCGAACGGTAACGACATCGCCGGGACGCACCTGATAGGACGCCACATTGACGGTACGGCCGTTGACCGCGATCGCCTTGTGGCTGACCAGCTGGCGCGATTCGTTACGCGTAGAGCCGAAGCCCATGCGATAGACGACGTTGTCCAGCCGGGATTCCAGCAGCTGCAACAGGACTTCACCAGTCGCCCCTTTCAGGCGAGCGGCTTCCTTGTAGTAGTTGCGGAACTGGTTTTCGAGCACGCCGTAGATACGACGTACTTTCTGCTTCTCGCGAAGCTGCAAGCCGTAGTCGGAAAGACGCTGACGGCGCTGGCCGTGCACACCCGGGATCTGCTCGGATTTGCACTTCTTCTCGAAGGGAGTTACACCGCTCTTGAGAAAGAGATCGGTGCCCTCGCGACGAGACAACTTACATTTGGGACCAAGATAGCGTGCCATGAGTCTGTCTCCTTAGACGCGGCGTTTCTTCGGCGGACGGCATCCGTTGTGCGGGATCGGCGTCGCGTCAGTAATGCTCTGTACACGGAAGCCGGCGGCGTTCAGTGCGCGCACGGCAGACTCACGGCCGGGACCGGGGCCCTTGACCAGTACGTCGACGTTTTTCACACCATACTCGGCTGCAGCGGTCGCTGCACGTTCACTCGCTACTTGAGCTGCGAACGGGGTGCTCTTGCGAGAACCACGAAAACCCGAACCACCGGCAGTCGCCCAAGAGAGAGCGTTGCCCTGGCGGTCTGTGATCGTCACGATCGTATTGTTAAAAGAGGCATGGATATGCGCAACCGCATCCACAACCTGCTTTTTAACCTTTTTTCGGTTACTGCGCGGGTTAGCCATGTTGATGTTTCCTAATATTTAACGCCGGAACGTTAATTACTTACGAATCGGTTTACGCGGGCCCTTACGGGTACGCGCATTGGTCTTGGTACGCTGACCACGCAGCGGTAGACCACGACGATGGCGCAGACCACGGTAGCAACCCAGATCCATGAGACGCTTGATGTTAAGCGTCGTATCACGGCGAAGGTCGCCTTCTACGGTGTACTTGCCCACTTCGGTACGCAGCGTGTCGAGCTCTTCGCCAGACAGTTCCTGTACCTTGGTGGTCGGTGCGATGCCAGCCGCGACGCAGATATTCTGCGCACGCGTATGGCCAATCCCGTAGATGTAGGTCAGCGAGATCGCCGCATGCTTATTGTCCGGGATATTGACGCCTGCAATACGGGCCATCAGCTTACTCCGAATGTTGAGCGGCTTGCTCGTTTAGTCGTCCACAAAGGGCGCAATAGCATACCCCTTGACCTCTCTCGAGGCAAGGGGGATGCCACGGCCCGCTTTCAATACAGCTCAGGGTGCTTCCCGAAAAAGGGGAATCAGCCCTGGCGCTGCTTGTGACGCGGTTCCGTGCAGATGACACGGACCGCGCCGTTGCGCCGAATGATCTTGCAGTTACGGCACATTTTCTTAACAGAAGCTCGAACTTTCATCGTTCTCTCCAAATGCTCAATGGCGACGGCTCAGCGCGTCATGCCGCCGCTACCGTAGCCTTTCAGGTTCGCCTTCTTCATCACCGACTCATATTGATGAGACATGAGATGCGACTGCACCTGGGCCATGAAGTCCATGATTACCACGACCACGATCAATAGCGACGTGCCGCCGAAGTAGAACGGTACCTGCCAGGCCACCATCAAGAACTGCGGCATCAACGATACCAGGGTGATGTAGAGCGCACCGAACAGTGTCAGACGCGTCATCACCTTGTCGATGTAACGTGACGTCTGCTCACCCGGACGAATTCCCGGCAGGAACGCACCGGACTTCTTGAGGTTGTCTGCCACATCTCGCGGGTTGAAGACCAACGCCGTGTAGAAAAAGCAGAAGAACAGAACCGCCGCGGCGAACAGGATGATGTAGAGCGGGGCTCCGGGCGCTAGCTGCTGTGAGGCAACCTGCAGCCACTCGAGGCCTTCGCCTTGACCGACCCACTGTCCGATCGAACCGGGGAACAAGAGGATACTGGAAGCGAAGATAGGCGGGATCACGCCGGCCATGTTCACTTTCAACGGCAGATAGCTGCTCTGCCCGGCATACATCTTGTTGCCCACCTGACGTCGTGGATAGTTCACGGTGATCCGTCGCTGACCGCGTTCGATGAACACCACGAAAGCGATGGTCGCGATCCCCAGGATCGCCAGCGCCAGAAGCGGCAGCACGTTCCAGGCGCCATCGTTACGCGCAAGCTCGAAAGCCTGGCCGATCGCGCTCGGAAGCCCGGCCACGATACCCGCGAAGATGATCAGCGAAATACCGTTGCCGATCCCCTTTTCGGTAATTTGCTCGCCCAGCCACATCAGGAACACGGCACCGGCAACGAAGGTAGCCACCGCCGTGAAGTAGAAGGTGAAGTCGCCGGTATAGGCAACGCCCTGACTGACCAGACCAACTGACATGCCGCTTGCCTGAATCAGCGCCAGCAGCACCGTACCGTAGCGGGTGTACTGGTTGATCTTGCGGCGTCCTGCCTCGCCCTCTTTCTTCAATGCTTCGAGCTGAGGCGACACCGCGGTCAGAAGCTGCATGATGATCGATGCGGAGATGTACGGCATGATCCCCAGCGCAAAGATACTCATGCGCTCCAGGGCACCGCCCGAGAACATGTTGAACATGCTCAGGATGGTGCCCTGGTTCTCCCGAAACAGGGCAGCCAGCTGATCAGGATTGATGCCGGGTACGGGGATGTGCGCGCCGATCCGGTACACCACGATAGCGATGAAGACGAAGCGCAGGCGAGCCCAGAGTTCTCCGAGCCCCCCTCCCGCGTTCGCCGGCATGTTTCCTGACTTAGCCATTTATTCCTCGACTTTGCCGCCGGCCGCTTCGATCGCAGCGCGAGCACCTTTGGTGACCTTGAGGCCACGCACGGTCACCGCTTTGCTCAGCTCACCGGAGAGAATGACCTTGGCGTACTCGGTTGCATTCTTGAGCACGTTGGCCTTTTTCAGGCTTTCGAGATCGGCGACGTCGCCGTCGACCTTGGCAAGCTCTGCCAGCCGAACTTCTTCGGAGACCATTGCCTTGTGCGACGTAAAACCGAACTTCGGCAAACGACGCTGCAGCGGCATCTGGCCGCCCTCGAAGCCGGGCTTGACCGAGCCGCCGGAGCGCGACTTCAGACCTTTGTGGCCTCGACCGCCGGTCTTACCCAGACCGGAGCCGATACCACGGCCGACGCGCTTCTCGGCGTGCTTGGAACCCGGAGCCGGGCTTAGGCTATTGAGTTTCATGGATTACTCTCCCTCGATTCGAACAAGGTAACGAACCTTGTTGATCATGCCGCGAACGGCGGGGGTGTCTTCCAGCTCGATCGAATGCCCGATACGACGCAGACCAAGGCCTTTCATCGTCGCCTTGTGCTTCTGCAGGACACCGATGGTGCTGCGGGTCTGGGTGATCTTGATCGTCTCTGCCATGGTCGCTTACCCCGCCAGTTCTTCGACAGACAGACCGCGCTTCGCGGCCACGTCTTCCGGAGACTGCATGGATGCGAGCCCCTTGATGGTGGCACGCACGACATTCACCGGGTTGGTGGAGCCGTAGCACTTAGCCAGAACGTCATGGACGCCAGCGAGTTCGAGCACCGAGCGCATCGCGCCACCGGCAATGATACCGGTACCTTCGGATGCCGGCTGCATGAAGACCTTGGATGCGCCGTGACGGGCGCGAACCGGGTACTGCAGCGTGCTGCCGCTGAGGCTGACCTTGACCATGTTACGACGCGCCTGGTCCATGGCTTTCTGGATCGCGACCGGCACTTCACGCGCCTTGCCACGACCGAAACCGACCCGGCCGTTGCCATCGCCAACGACGGTCAGCGCGGTGAAACCGAAAATTCGGCCACCTTTGACCACCTTGGCGACGCGGTTGACCTGCACCAACTTCTCTTGCAGATCTCCGCCCTTCTGTTCGTTATTCGCCATCGTAAAACCCTTTAGAATTGCAGACCGCCTTCACGTGCGGCATCCGCCAACGCTTTCACACGGCCGTGGTACTGAAAACCGGCGCGATCGAAAGCGACCTGAGAGATGCCGGCACCCTTGGCGCGCTCGGCGATCAGAGTGCCCACTTTGGCGGCCGCGTCGGCATTGCCGGTCGCGCCTTCACGCAGGCTGCTGTCCAGCGTGGAAGCGCTGGCTAGGACTTTGCCGCCGTCCGGCGAAATGATCTGCGCATAGATGTGACGCGGGGTGCGGTTGACGCACAGACGGTACACACCCAGATCGCGGATCTTGGCGCGTGCGCGGCGGGCACGACGGAGACGGGATTCTTTCTTCGCGTTCATAACCCTGCCTTACTTCTTCTTGGCTTCTTTGCGGCGGACCTGTTCGTCGCCGTACCGAACCCCTTTGCCCTTATAGGGCTCCGGCGGACGGAAGCCACGAATTTCCGCTGCCACCTGGCCGAGCTTCTGCTTGTCCGCGCTTTTCAGCACGATCACGGTGTTCTTCGGCGTTTCCGCCGTGACACCTTCAGGCAGTTTGTAGTCGATCGGGTGTGAGAAACCGAGTGTAAGATTCAGCGTCTGACCATTTGCCTGGGCACGATAGCCGACACCATTGATTTCCAGCGAACGGGTGAACCCTTCGGATGCACCGGTGACCATGTTCTGAACCAGGGCACGTGTCGTGCCAACCATGGCCCAGCTCTTGGCCTTTTCGCTGGGAGCGAAGCTCAGCTGACCGTCTTCCTGAGTGATCTTCACGTCGGGATGTACGGTCAGTTCTAACGTGCCCTGGCTACCTTTGACGGAGAGCCGGTCGTCGTCGAAAGTCGTTTCGACGCCGCTGGGCAATTTAACCGGATACTTGGCTACGCGAGACATTACTCACTCCTAGAATACGGTGCAGATGACTTCACCACCGACACCCGCTTGGCGTGCCGCACGATCGGTCATGACACCTTGCGAGGTGGTCACGATCGCCACGCCCAGACCGTCTGCGACCTTGGGCAGATTGCTCTTGCCCTTGTAGATACGCAGCGACGGCTTGGAAACGCGCTGGAGGTGCTCGATGACCGGCTTGCCCTCGAAATACTTGAGGGTCACGGTCAGCTCGGGCTTGACGCCTTCGGAGACCGAGAGTTCGGTGATGTAGCCTTCCTGCTTGAGTACGCGGGCCACTTCAACCTTGAGCTTGGAAGACGGCATGGTAACCGTCTCCTTGGTGGCCATCTGCGCATTGCGGATACGGGTACACATATCCGCCAGAGTATCTTGCATGCTCATTACATTGCGCTCCTGAATTCCTCGACGTGGCTTACCAGCTGGACTTCTTCAGCCCAGGGACATCGCCACGCATGGCCGCTTCGCGCAGCTTGTTACGGGCCAGTCCGAACTTGTTGTAGTAACCGTGCGGACGGCCGGTAATGCGGCAGCGGTTGCGAGCGCGCACCGGGCTGGCGTCACGCGGCAGCTGCTGCAGCTTCAGCTGAGCGTCGAAGCGCTCTTCGTCAGAAGCGTTGACGTCATAGATGACGTCCTTGAGCGCGGCGCGCTTGGCAGCGTACTTGTTGACCAGCTTTGCGCGCTTGAGCTCACGCTCAATCATGCTTTTCTTTGCCATGAATCCACCCTTATTGCTTGAACGGGAAGTTCAGCGCACGAAGTAGCGCGCGACCTTCGTCGTCGGTGATGGCGCTGGTCGTGATGGTGACATCCAGACCACGAATCCGATCGATCTTATCATATTCGATCTCCGGAAAGATGATCTGCTCACGTACGCCCATTGAGTAGTTGCCGCGGCCATCGAAGGACTTCGGATTCAGCCCGCGAAAATCACGTACGCGGGGAATCGCGATATTGACCAGACGGTCCAGGAAATCCCACATGCGCTCACGACGCAGTGTCACTTTGACACCGATCGGCCATCCTTCGCGGACCTTGAAGCCAGCGATGGACTTGCGCGCCTTGGTGATCACCGGTTTCTGACCGGAAAGCTTCTCCAGGTCGCCGACGGCATTGTCGATCAGCTTTTTATCGCTGGTCGCTTCGCCGATGCCCATGTTCAGGGTCACTTTGGTGATCCGGGGCACCTGCATTACGTTGGCGTAGCTGAACTGCTCTCGCAGCTGAGCCACGACCTCGTTCTGATAACGTTCTTTCAAGTTCGCCATTTTGCTACCCGACTCGCGTTAGGCGTCGATCTGCTTTTGCGTCGACTTGTAGATACGTACCTTGGTACCGTCTTCCTTCAGCTGGAAGCCGACGCGATCCGCTTTGCCGGTCTCCGCATTGAAGATGGCCACGTTGGACGCATGGATCGGAGCCTCACGCTCAACGATACCCCCCGGGTTGCCCGCCATAGGATTGGGCTTGGTGTGGCGTTTGATCATGTTCACGCCCGAGACGACATAACGATCGTTCTCGAGGACGCGCTTGATCGTGCCACGCTTGCCCTTGTCCTTGCCGGCGATGACGATGACTTCGTCGTCACGTTTGATCTTGTGCATATCCGCCTCGCTCCTTACAGCACTTCGGGCGCCAAGGAAATGATCTTCATGAACTTCTCGTTGCGAAGCTCACGAGTAACCGGCCCGAAGATACGGGTACCGATCGGCTGTTCGTTGGTGTTGTTCAACAGAACCGCCGCATTCCCATCGAAGCGAATCAGCGAACCGTCGTTACGACGAACACCGCTGCGCGTACGCACGACAACGGCCTTGAGGACCTGGCCTTTTTTGACCTTGCCCCGCGGAATCGCTTCCTTGACCGTTACTTTGATGACATCACCTACGCGAGCGTAGCGGCGGTGTGAACCGCCCAGCACCTTGATGCACTGCACCCGGCGCGCGCCGCTGTTGTCGGCGACATCCAGCATTGTCTGAGTCTGAATCATTGGTTTTCTCCAAACCTAATCTGACTGCACTGGTTCAGAAGGCACGTCGGGCTCAGCCCTTGGCCTGCTCGACCACCTCGACCAACGTCCAGGCTTTCTTCTTGGACAGCGGACGGGACTCCGTGATGGAGACCAGATCGCCAGACCGTGCCTGATTCGCCTCGTCATGGGCGTGCAGCTTGGTGGAGCGCTTCATGTATTTGCCGTAGATCGGATGACGCTCGCGGCGCTCGATCAATACGACAATCGATTTTTCCATCTTGTCGCTCACGACCCTGCCGGTGAGCGTACGAGTAGTCTTCGCTTCAGCCATTATTGGTCACCTGCCTTCTGGTTGAGCACAGTCTTGACGCGAGCGATGTCGCGACGCACCTGCTTGAGCAGATGCGTCTGGCTCAGCTGGCCGGTGGCCTTCTGCATGCGCAGGTTGAACTGCTCGCGGAGCAGTTCGAACAGCTGCTCCTGCAGCGCATCGACTGACTTGTCACGCATTTCGTTGGCTTGCATCACATCACCGTCCGTTTCACAAAGGTGGTGGAGATGGGCATCTTCTGGGCGGCCAGGGAGAACGCTTCACGTGCGAGCTCCTCGGAGACGCCTTCGATTTCGTAGAGCACCTTGCCCGGCTGGATCTGGGCGACCCAGTATTCGACGGAACCCTTACCTTTACCCATACGAACCTCGAGAGGCTTGTTGGTGATCGGCTTGTCCGGGAATACACGGATCCAGATCTTGCCACCACGTTTGACGTGACGGGTGATAGCACGACGACCCGCTTCGATCTGACGTGCGGTGATACGACCGCGATCGGTGGCCTTGAGACCGAAGTCCCCGAAGCTCACCTGGCTGCCGCGATGCGCCAGGCCGCGGTTACGGCCTTTCTGCACCTTGCGGAACTTTGTACGCTTGGGTTGCAACATCGATCAGTCTCCCCTTACCTGGAACCTTTCTTCTTGGAAGCGGGCGCCTGAGCTTGCTGCTTTTGCTTGGCACGCACCTCTTCGATGCCCCCGAGGATTTCGCCCTTGAAGACCCACACTTTGACGCCGATGACGCCGTAAGTGGTGTGAGCTTCGTAGGTGGCGTAGTCGATGTCGGCACGCAGTGTATGAAGCGGCACGCGACCTTCGCGATACCACTCGGTACGAGCGATCTCGGCACCACCCAGACGACCGGAAAGCGACACCTTGATACCGCCGGCGCCCAGACGCATAGCGTTCTGAACGGAGCGTTTCATGGCGCGGCGGAACATCACGCGACGCTCGAGCTGGCCGGCGATGTTCTGCGCGACGAGTGCAGCGTCGAGTTCCGGCTTGCGGACTTCTTCGATGTTGACGTGCACCGGGACACCCATCATGCGGGCGACGTCCTGGCGCAAACGATCGACGTCCTCGCCCTTCTTACCGATCACGATGCCCGGACGGGCAGTGTGAATGGTGATACGAGCGTTGTTGGCCGGACGTTCGATGGTGATGCGGCTCACGGAAGCATTTTTCAAACGCTCCTCGAGATGGCGACGCACCGCCAGATCGTTGTTCAGCTTATCGGCATAGGCACCGCGCTCTGCGTACCAGACCGACGAATGATCTTTCACGATGCCGAGACGAATCCCGACTGGATTGACTTTCTGACCCATCTGGTCGACTCCTACTTCTCGGCTACCTTGACGGTAATGTGGCAGGTACGCTTCAGAATGCGATCCGCACGGCCCTTGGCACGCGGCTGAATGCGCTTGAGCGTCATGCCCTCGTCGACACAGATGGTCGAGACACGCAGTTCGTCGATGTCCATGCCGTTATTTTCTTCCGCATTGGCAATCGCGGACTGCAGCACTTTCTTGACCAGCTTGGCAGCCTTCTTGGGGGAGAAGGTCAGCACGTCGAGCGCTTCGGCGACCGGCTTACCGCGCACCTGGTCAGCCACCAAACGGGCCTTCTGGGCGGATAGGCTCGCGCCACGCAACTTAGCAGCGACTTCCATCTCTTATTCCTCTTGGCTCAGCGTTTGGCTTTCTTGTCCGCCGCATGGCCGCGATAGGTGCGGGTAGCAGCGAACTCGCCCAACTTGTGGCCGACCATTTCCTCGGAGACGTGCACCGGGACATGCTGGCGACCGTTATGTACCGCGATGGTGAGCCCGACCATGTTCGGCAGGATCATCGAACGACGCGACCAGGTCTTGATCGGTTTGCGATCGTTCTTTTCCGCGGCGACTTCGACCTTCTTCAACAGATGAAGGTCGATAAAGGGACCTTTCTTCAGTGAACGTGGCACAGCCGTTACCTCTTAATGTCTGTTACTTGGACTTGCGGCGACGAACGATGAGCTTGTCGGTACGCTTGTTCTTACGGGTCTTGTGGCCCTTGGTGGGGATACCCCACGGGCTGACCGGGTGACGCCCCCCACTGGTACGGCCTTCACCGCCACCGTGCGGGTGATCCACCGGGTTCATCGCGACACCGCGAACGGTCGGGCGCACCCCTCTCCAACGTTTCGCACCCGCCTTGCCGAGTTGACGCAGGCTGTGCTCAGAGTTCCCGACTTCGCCAAGCGTTGCACGACACTCTGCCAGGATGCGACGCATCTCGCCGGAGCGCAGACGCAGCGTGGCGTAGTTGCCCTCGCGAGCGACCAGCTGAGCGCTGGCACCGGCACTACGCGCGATCTGCGCACCCTTACCGGGCTTCAGCTCGATGCAGTGCACCGTGGAACCCAGCGGGATGTTGCGCAGCGGCAACGTGTTGCCGCGCTTGATGGAAGCGTTGACACCGGACTCCAACACGTCCCCGACCTTGAGGCCTTTGGGCGCGATGATGTAGCGGCGCTCGCCATCCAGGTACTTCAGCAGCGCGATATTGGCGCTACGGTTCGGATCGTATTCGATGCGTTCCACGGCGGCATTGACGCCATCCTTGGTACGCTTGAAATCGATCAGACGATAATGCTGACGATGGCCACCGCCCACGTGACGCGTGGTGATGCGGCCATGGTTGTTACGACCACCCGACTTTGACTGCTTTTCGGTCAGTCCGGCGTACGGACGTCCCTTGTACAGCTCATCGTTGACGACTTTGACGACGTGACGACGGCCGGCGGAAGTGGGTTTTGTCTTGACTACTGCCATGATCCGTACTCCTGCCTTACTCGGCGCCAGAGAAGTCTTCGAGCGTCTCGCCCGCAGCCAGGGTCACGTACGCCTTGCGGTAACCCTTGCGCAGGCCGGTGCCGAAGCGAGTGCGTTTGGTCTTGCCCTTGACGTTGAGGACCTGAACGCCGGCAACTTTCTTGCCAAACAGCGTTTCGACGGCCTTCTTGATCTCGGGCTTGGTCGCGTCGTGGGCCACCTTGAACACGTACTGATTGTTCTCGGCGGCACGCGCGGCCTTCTCGGTCATGTGAGGTCCGAGCAGAACCTTGTATACGCGTTCCTGGTTCATCCCAGCTTCTCCTCGAATTTGCGCAGAGCGGAGACGGTCATCAGCACCTTGTCGAAGGCGATCAGGCTGACCGGGTCGGCGGCGGCGGCATCGACGACATCCACGTTGGGGATGTTGCGAGCGGCCAGGAAGAGCTTCTCGTCGACTTCTTCGGTCACGATCAGCGCTCTCTCGAGGTCGAGCTCCTTGAGCTTGCCGACCAGCTGCTTGGTCTTGAGCGTATCAACGGCGAACTCGTTGACCAGAACCAGACGCTCCTGACGCACCAGCTCCGACAGGATCGAACGCATCGCCGCGCGGTACATCTTGCGGTTGACCTTCTGCGAGTAGTCCTGCGGACGTGCAGCAAAGGTCACACCGCCGGTACGCCACAGCGGCGAACGGATGGTGCCGGCACGGGCACGACCGGTGCCCTTCTGACGCCACGGCTTCTTGCCACCGCCACGAACGTCGGAACGGTTCTTCTGCGCGTGCGTCCCTTGGCGGCCAGCCGCCTGATAGGCAGTCACGACCTGGTGCACGAGCGCTTCGTTGAAATCTTTGCCAAAGGTCTCTTCGGACACTTCGACGGTGCCTTGGGCACCTGCGAGATTCAGATTCATCGGTCTCAGTCCCCTCAGCGAGCTTTCACGGCACTGCGCACAACGACATCGCAGCCGGGTGCACCGGGCACGGCGCCCTTGATCAACAGCAGATTACGCTCGGCATCGATACGCACCACTTCCAAGCTCTGGACGGTGACACGTTCGTTACCCAGCTGACCGGCCATTTTCTTGCCTTTGAAAACGCGACCCGGGGTCTGACACTGGCCGATGGAACCCGGCGCGCGATGCGACAGCGAGTTACCGTGGCTGTTGTCTTGGGTACGGAAATTCCAGCGCTTGACAGCACCCTGGAAGCCCTTGCCCTTGGAGGTACCAGTCACGTCTACTTTCTGACCGGCTTCAAAGAGGGATACGGTGAAGGAACCGCCCATTTCCGGAGTTTCATCGTCGTCTGCGAGACGGAACTCCATCAGGGAACGGCCAGCCTCGATACCTGCCTTGGCGTATTGACCAGCAATCGCCTTGGTGAGGTGTTTGGCCTTGCGGGAACCGGTGGTGACCTGAACCGCGCGGTAGCCATCAGACTCAACGGTCTTGACAGCGGAAATGCGGTTAGGCTCAACCTCGATTACGGTTACGGGCACGGATGCGCCATCTTCGGTGAAAACACGAGTCATGCCCGCCTTTTTACCGACTAAACCGATAGTCATGTTCAGTCTCCTATAGTGTACGGGGCTATCACCCGCTATGGCTGCCCTTTCCAGAGCATTCCACTAGCACATTGTATGGCGTCTCACGACGCGGCGGTGACTGTGAACTCAGCGACCGCTTGTGTCTAGTGTTGGTTTCAGTCGAGTTTGATTTGCACGTCAACGCCGGCGGCGAGATCGAGCTTCATCAGGGCGTCGACCGTCTTTTCGGTCGGCTCGACGATGTCGAGAACGCGCTTGTGCGTGCGAATTTCATACTGATCACGCGCATCTTTGTTGACGTGCGGCGAAATCAGGATGGTGTAACGCTCGCGGTTCGTCGGCAGCGGGATCGGTCCACGCACCTGAGCACCGGTACGCTTGGCCGTATCCACGATCTCCTGGGCCGACTGATCGATCAGGCGGTGGTCGAACGCTTTCAGCCGGATGCGAATCTTCTGGTTCTGCATTTACCTTTTGCTCCACTGGATACTGACGGCGCGAGCCGTCGACCCACGCGTTCAAAGGACGCGCATTATAGGGGAGCCCCATTTGAGTGTCAAACAGGGCCCGTAGAACACCGACAGAAAAAGGGGCGCCGTAGCGCCCCTTCTTTGGCAGACCGGCGAGTAACTTACTCGACGATCTTGGCGACGACGCCGGCGCCGACGGTACGACCGCCTTCGCGGATGGCGAAGCGCAGGCCGTCTTCCATGGCGATCGGCGCGATCAGCGTCACGACCATCTGGACGTTGTCGCCCGGCATGACCATCTCGACGCCTTCCGGCAGTTCGCAGGTACCGGTCACGTCAGTCGTACGGAAGTAGAACTGCGGACGGTAGCCCTTGAAGAACGGCGTATGGCGACCGCCTTCTTCTTTGGACAGCACGTAGACTTCGGCTTCGAACTTGGTGTGCGGCGTGATGGAACCCGGCTTGGCCAGAACCTGGCCACGCTCGACGTCATCGCGCTTGGTGCCACGAAGCAGTGCACCGATGTTCTCGCCGGCACGACCTTCGTCGAGCAGCTTACGGAACATCTCGACGCCGGTAACGGTCGTCTTGGTGGTGTCGTGCATACCGACGATTTCGACTTCTTCGCCGGACTTGACCAGACCACGCTCGACACGACCGGTAACAACGGTACCGCGACCGGAGATGGAGAAGACGTCTTCGATCGGCATCAGGAACGGCTGATCGATCGCGCGCTCCGGCTCCGGGATGTACTCGTCAAGCGCCTTGATCAGGCTGGAGACGGCAGTCGTACCCATGCCGTTGTCGTCCTTGCCTTCCAGCGCCATCAGCGCGGAACCGATGACGATCGGCGTGTCGTCGCCCGGGAAGTCGTACTCGTTGAGGAGTTCACGGACTTCCATTTCGACCAGCTCGAGGAGCTCTTCGTCGTCGACCATGTCGGCCTTGTTCAGGAACACGACGATGTACGGAACGCCGACCTGACGCGACAGCAGGATGTGCTCGCGAGTCTGCGGCATCGGGCCGTCAGCGGCAGAACAGACCAGGATGGCGCCATCCATCTGCGCCGCACCGGTGATCATGTTCTTGACGTAGTCGGCGTGACCCGGGCAGTCGACGTGGGCGTAGTGACGCACGTCGGACTGGTACTCGACGTGAGCGGTGGCGATGGTGATACCACGCTCACGCTCTTCCGGAGCGTTGTCGATGGACGCGAATTCGCGCCAGTCGCCGCCGAAAACTTCGGCGGAGACGCGAGTCAGTGCAGCTGTCAGCGTCGTCTTACCATGGTCGACGTGACCGATGGTGCCGACGTTGACGTGCATTTTGGAGCGTTCAAATTTTTCCTTAGCCACTGCTATAACCTCTTTACGTTAGCTAACGGTTAACCGTTCTGATTGATGACGGCATCAACGACGCTGTTGGGCGCCTCTTCGTAGTCCGCAAACTCCATGGTGTAGCTTGCGCGGCCCTGAGTCTGAGAGCGCAGATCGGTTGCATAACCGAACATCTCAGCCAACGGCACCGTGGCACGGATGATCTTACCGGTCGGCGAGTCGTCCATACCCTGAACGAGGCCACGACGACGGTTAAGGTCGCCCATGACGTCACCCATGAAGTCTTCCGGGGTCACGACTTCGACCTTCATCACCGGCTCGAGCAGCACGGCCTTGGCTTTGCGAGCACCCTCTTTGATCGCCATCGAAGAGGCGACCTTGAACGCAGTCTCGTTAGAGTCCACGTCGTGGTAGGAGCCGTCGAACAGCGTGACCTTGACGTCGATCATCGGGTAGCCCGCGATGACACCGTTTTTCAACTGCTCGAAAGCTCCCTTCTCGACGGCGGGCACGTAGTCTTTCGGTACGACACCACCGACGATCTCGGACGCGAACTTGAAGTGAACGTCTTCTTCGTCCTCGCCCTTGTCCGCTGCGGTCAGCGGCTCGATGCGTAGCCAGACGTGACCGTACTGGCCGCGACCGCCCGACTGACGCACGAACTTACCTTCCTGCTCGACCGACTGACGAATGGTCTCGCGGTAGGCGACCTGCGGCTTACCGATGTTCGCCTCGACCTTGAACTCGCGACGCATGCGGTCGACGAGGATATCGAGGTGAAGCTCGCCCATCCCGGAGATGATGGTCTGGCCGGTCTCTTCGTCAGTCTGCACGCGGAAGGACGGATCCTCCTGCGCCAGCTTGCCGAGCGCGACGCCCATTTTCTCTTGGTCGGCCTTGGACTTGGGCTCGACGGCGACCGAGATGACCGGCTCCGGGAACTCCATACGCTCCAGGATGATCTTGTCGTTCAGATCGCAGAGCGTGTCACCGGTGGTGACGTCCTTGAGGCCGATACAGGCGGCGATATCACCGGCGTAGACCTCTTTGATCTCCTCGCGGGAGTTGGAGTGCATCTGGACGATACGTCCGACGCGCTCTTTCTTGCCCTTGACGGAGTTGAAGATGCTGTCGCCGGACTTCAGGACGCCCGAATAGACGCGCATGAAGGTCAGCGTACCCACGAACGGGTCGGTCGCGATCTTGAACGCGAGCGCAGAGAACGGCGCACTGTCGTCGGCTTCACGGGTCGCGATCGTTCCGTCCTTGTCGTCGAGCTCACCCTCGATCGCCTTGACCTCGGTCGGCGACGGCAGGTATTCGATGACGCAGTCGAGAACGGCCTGAACGCCCTTGTTCTTGAATGCCGAACCACAGGTGACGAGCACGATTTCATTGGCAAGCGTGCGGGTACGCAGACCCTGCTTGATCTCTTCGATGGAGAGATCACCCTCTTCGAGGTACTTGTCCATGAGCTCTTCGTTGGCTTCGGCGGCTGCCTCGACCATCTGCTCGCGGTACTTGTGGGCCGTTTCCTGCAGATCTTCCGGGATATCGACGAGATCGTAGTTCATCCCGAAGTTGGCTTCGTCCCAGAGAATCGCCTTCATCTGAATCAGGTCGATGACGCCCTTGAAGCCGTCTTCCGCACCCCAGTTGATCTGGATCGGAACGACGTTGGCACCAAGGCGCTGCTTGAGCTGATCGATGACCATGAAGTAGTCGGCGCCGGCACGGTCCATCTTGTTGACGAACACCATGCGCGGAACTTCGTACTTGTTGGCCTGACGCCATACGGTCTCGGTCTGCGGCTGAACGCCGGAAGAGCCGCACAGCACGACGACCGCACCGTCGAGAACACGCAGGGAACGTTCGACTTCGATCGTGAAGTCGACGTGTCCTGGCGTATCGATGATGTTGATACGGTGCTCGTCGAACTGCTTGCTCATGCCCTGCCAGAAGCAGGTGGTCGCCGCAGAGGTGATCGTGATGCCACGCTCCTGCTCCTGCTCCATCCAGTCCATGACGGCTGCGCCTTCATGGACTTCGCCGACCTTGTGGGACAGCCCGGTATAGAACAGGACACGCTCGGTGGTCGTCGTCTTGCCAGCATCGACGTGGGCGACGATACCGATATTGCGATAACGCTTGAGTGGTGTCTTGCGTGCCACGATGGAAGTCCCCGTTGTTTAGAAGCGGTAGTGGGAAAAGGCCTTGTTGGCGTCTGCCATGCGATGCACGTCTTCACGCTTCTTCACGGCAGAACCCTTGCCTTCGGCGGCATCGAGCATTTCGCCGGCAAGACGTTGCGCCATGGTCTTTTCACCACGATTACGAGCCGCGTCGGCGAGCCAGCGCATGGCCAGCGCCTGACGGCGAGAGGGACGAACTTCCACCGGCACCTGATAGGTGGCGCCGCCCACACGGCGAGATTTGACCTCGACCATCGGCTGGATGGCTTCCAGCGCTTTGTCAAAGATGTCCAGCGGCGCCTCGTTATTACGCTCGGCAACCCTGTCCAACGCACCGTAAACGATGCGCTCAGCTACGGACTTCTTGCCGCTGATCATCAGATGGTTCATGAACTTGGCCAGGCGCTCACTTCCGAACTTGGGATCCGGAAGGATCTCGCGCTTAGCGACAACTCTTCTTCTTGGCATGATAAGCCCTCGAATATAAGGGTCGTTCAGGTAAACCCGGCACCAAGCGCGTGGGAGACGCGCTGAAGACCGACCTTACTCTTATCGGACCGATAGTGAATGGTGTGGACGACGCCCGGGCATTACGCCTTCGGACGTTTGGTACCGTATTTGGAACGGCCCTGACGACGGTTCTGGACACCGGAAGTGTCGAGCGCGCCGCGAACGGTGTGATAGCGCACACCCGGCAAATCCTTGACGCGGCCGCCACGAATCAGAACAACGGAGTGTTCCTGCAGATTGTGGCCTTCACCGCCGATGTAGGAAGCGACTTCGTAGCCGTTGGTGAGGCGCACGCGGCAGACCTTACGCAGGGCCGAGTTCGGCTTCTTCGGGGTAGTGGTATAGACGCGGGTGCAAACCCCACGACGTTGCGGGCAAGCCTGAAGCGCCGGCACGTCGCTTGTTTCGACGGGGCGCTTGCGCGGCTTACGCACGAGCTGGTTAATCGTTGCCATAGTCTTTAGCTGACTCCAATGGGTTGCCTTGCCTCATGTCGGGCCGCTTCATACGCACGGGCTGAAGCACCCCAAACATAAAGGCTGCGCATTCTAATCAGTTGTCGCGAGACCCGTCAAGGCTGCCCGCGCCGTCAGGCGCGAGCAGCCGGGGTCGCTTACAGGTCGTCGTCGTCGGCATCGAGCGCGGTGAGCTGCGCACCCAGCTCCTGCTCGACGTCGAACGCGGACGGGGCGAGCGTACGCTCGGACTCTTCACGCTTGCGACGACGTTCGTCGTGATGGGCAAGGCCCGTACCGGCCGGGATCAGACGGCCGACCACGACGTTCTCCTTCAGTCCGCGCAGGTAGTCGCGCTTGCCGGTTACCGCGGCTTCCGTCAGTACGCGGGTCGTCTCCTGGAACGAGGCCGCGGAGATGAACGACTCGGTGGCCAGCGACGCCTTGGTGATACCCAGCAGCAGGCGCTCGTACTTGGCCGGGAACTTCTCGTCCTGCTCGAGACGTGCATTCTCTTCGAGCACACGAACCAATTCGACCTGATCGCCCGGAATGAAGGTGGAATCGCCAGAGTCGGTGATCTCCACCTTGCGTAGCATCTGACGCACGATGACTTCGATGTGCTTGTCGTTGATGCTAACGCCCTGCAGACGATAGACGTCCTGAATCTCGACGGTGATGTACTTGGCCAGTTCCGCCACGCCCAGCAGCCGCAGGATGTCGTGCGGGTTGCTCGGTCCATCGGAGATGACCTCGCCCTTCTCGACCGTCTCGCCCTCGAACACGCCGATCTGACGCCATTTCGGGATCAGCATCTCCAGCGGATCGCCCTCTTCCGGGGTGATCGTCAGACGACGCTTGCCCTTGGTCTCCTTGCCGAAGCTGATCGTACCGCTGATCTCGGCGAGGATGGACGGCTCTTTCGGTTTACGCGCTTCGAACAGATCGGCGACGCGCGGCAGACCACCGGTGATGTCCTTGTTGCCGGACGCCTCGAGCGGAATACGCGCGATGACTTCACCGACGCCGATCTCGGCCCCGTTCTCGACGGAGATGATGGCACGACCCGGCAGCAGGTACTGCACCGGCGTATTGGAGCCCGGCAGTGTGACGTGCTCGCCGTTCTCACCGACCAGCATGATCATCGGACGCTTGTCGCGGCCCGAGGCCGGACGGGCGGCGGACTCGATCACCTCGATGTTCGAGAGCCCCGTCATCTCGTCGACCGTACGCGTCATGGTGACGCCTTCGGTCATATCGGTGAACTGGGCGTTACCTTTCACCTCGGCCACGACCGGGTGGGTGTGCGGATCCCACTTGGCGACCACCTGGCCACCCTCGACGTGGTCACCCTCTTTGACCGAGAGCTCGGCGCCGTAGGGCAGCTTGTAGTACTCGCGCTCACGACCGTGATCGTCGGCGACGGCCAGGGCACTGGAACGCGAAACCACGATCAGCTTGCCATCGGCACGCTCGACCGACTTGATGTTGTGCAGACGCACGCTGCCGCCATGCTTGACCTGGACGCTGTCCACGGCGGAGGCACGCGACGCGGCACCACCGATGTGGAACGTACGCATGGTCAGCTGGGTACCCGGCTCACCGATCGACTGCGCGGCGATGACACCGACCGCTTCGCCGACGTTGACCTGGTGACCGCGGGCGAGATCGCGACCGTAGCAGGATGAACAGACGCCGTGAGACGTCTCGCAGCTGATCGGGCTGCGCACGATGATCTCGTCGACGCCCATGGTGTCGAGCTCTTCGCACCAGACTTCGTCGAGCAGCGTGCCCCTGGCGATCAACACCTCTTCGGTCTGCGGATCGATGACGTCCTGCGCGACCACGCGGCCCAGCACACGCTGTGCCAGCGAGACGATGACATCGCCGCCTTCGATCACCGGGTGCAGCGTCAGACCACGTTCGGTGCCGCAATCGGTCTCGGTGATGACCAGATCCTGCGCCACGTCGACGAGACGACGCGTCAGGTAACCGGAGTTGGCCGTCTTGAGTGCCGTATCCGCGAGACCTTTACGCGCGCCGTGGGTCGAGATGAAGTACTGGAGTACGTTCAGACCTTCACGGAAGTTCGCGGTGATCGGCGTCTCGATGATCGAGCCGTCCGGCTTGGCCATCAGGCCACGCATCCCCGCGAGCTGACGAATCTGGGCCGCGCTACCACGGGCACCGGAGTCGGCCATGATGAAGACGCTGTTGAACGAGTCCTGCTCGACCTCGTTGCCTTCGCTATCGGTGACGACTTCTTTCGAGATCACCGACATCATCGCCTTGGCGACCTTGTCGTTGGCCTTGGACCAGATGTCGATGACCTTGTTGTACTTCTCGCCCGCGGTCACGAGACCGGAGGAGAACTGGTCTTCGATCTCTTTGACCTCTTCCTCGGCTGCGTCGACGATCTCCGCCTTGGCATCCGGGATGACGAAGTCGTTGACGCCGATGGACGCACCGGACCACGTCGCCAGACGGAAGCCGGTGTACATCAGCTGGTCGGCAAAGATGACCGCGTCCTTGAGACCGGTACGCCGGTAGACCTCGTTGATCAGCCCGGAGATCGCCTTCTTCTTCATCGGACGATCGACCAGCTCGAACGGCATGCCTTTCGGCAGAATCCGGAACAGCAGGGCACGACCGACGGTCGTCTCCTTGATCGAGGTCGTCTCGGTCAGCTCGGTGATCTCGCCGTCTTTCTCATCGGAGAGCCACTCGGTCAGACGCACCTTGACCCGCGCATGCAGCGACACGTTCTGGGTCGAGAAGGCTCGGTCCAGCTCGTTCAGGTTAGAGAACGCCTTGCCTTCGCCCTGGGCACCGATGCGTTCGCGGGTCATGTAGTAGAGACCCAGCACCACGTCCTGTGACGGCACGATGATTGGCTCGCCGTTGGCCGGTGACAGTACGTTGTTCGTGGACATCATGAGCGTGCGCGCTTCGAGCTGGGATTCCAGCGTCAGCGGCACGTGGACGGCCATCTGGTCACCGTCGAAGTCGGCGTTGTAGGCGGCGCAGACCAGCGGGTGCAGCTGGATCGCCTTACCTTCGATCAGCAGCGGCTCGAACGCCTGGATACCCAGACGGTGGAGCGTCGGCGCGCGGTTGAGCAGCACAGGGTGCTCGCGAATGACGTCAGCGAGGATGTCCCACACTTCCGGCAGCTCGCGCTCGACCATCTTCTTGGCGGCCTTGATCGTGGACGCCTGCCCGCTGCCTTGCAGCTTGGAATAGATGAACGGCTTGAACAGCTCCAGCGCCATCTTCTTCGGCAGACCACACTGATGCAGACGCAGTGTCGGGCCGACGGTAATGACGGAACGACCGGAGTAGTCGACGCGCTTACCCAGCAGGTTCTGACGGAAACGTCCCTGCTTGCCCTTGATCATGTCGGCGAGCGACTTGAGCGGGCGCTTGTTGGAGCCGGTGATGGCACGACCGCGACGACCGTTGTCGAGCAGCGCGTCCACTGATTCCTGCAGCATGCGCTTCTCGTTGCGCACGATGATGTCCGGCGCATTGAGATCGAGCAGCCGCTTGAGGCGGTTGTTGCGGTTGATCACGCGACGGTACAAATCGTTGAGATCCGACGTCGCGAAACGGCCGCCGTCCAGCGGCACCAGCGGGCGCAGGTCAGGCGGCAGCACCGGCAGCACTTCCATGACCATCCACGCCGGCGCATTGCCGGACTTGTAGAAGGCTTCCAGCAGCTTCAGCCGCTTGGACAGCTTCTTGATCTTGGTCTCGGAGTTAGTCTGCGGAATCTCTTCGCGCAGCCGCTCGATCTCTTCTTCGAGATCGATGTCCTTGAGCAGCGCCTGAACGGCTTCGGCACCCATGCGGGCATCGAAGTCGTCACCGAACTCTTCGAGCGCTTCGAAATACTGCTCGTCGTTGAGCAGCTGACCGCGTTCGAGCGTGGTCATGCCCGGATCAACGACCACGAAGGATTCAAAGTAGAGCACGCGCTCGATGTCACGCAGGGTCATGTCGAGGAACATGCCGATGCGAGACGGCAACGATTTCAGAAACCAGATGTGGGCGACCGGCGAGGCCAGCTCAATGTGGCCCATGCGCTCACGACGCACCGCCGCCTTGGTGACTTCGACGCCGCACTTTTCACAGATAATGCCACGGTGCTTCATGCGCTTGTACTTGCCGCAGAGGCACTCGTAATCCTTGACCGGCCCGAAGATCTTGGCGCAGAACAGACCGTCACGCTCAGGCTTGAACGTACGGTAGTTGATGGTCTCCGGCTTTTTGACTTCACCGTATGACCAGGAGCGAATCATTTCCGGCGACGCGAGAGTGATCTTGATCGCGTCGAACTCGTCAGATTGCGCCTGTGACTTTAGGACTTTCACCAAATCTTTCATGGGATCGCTCCGTTGCGGAGTTGTCATGAGCGGGGCCGCGATTCACTCGCCGACCCCGCAACCCGTCGCTTGCTATCGACTGTGCCGGTCTTAGCTTTCCAATTCGATGTCGATACCCAGCGAACGGACCTCCTTCACCAGCACATTGAAGGATTCCGGCATGCCGGCCTGCATGGTGTGGTCGCCGTCGACGATGCTCTTGTACATCTTGGTACGTCCTTCAACGTCATCGGACTTCACGGTCAGCATTTCCTGCAGCGTATAGGCGGCACCGTAGGCTTCGAGGGCCCACACCTCCATCTCACCGAAGCGCTGACCGCCGAACTGCGCCTTGCCGCCCAGCGGCTGCTGGGTGACCAGCGAGTAGGAGCCGGTGGAGCGTGCGTGCATCTTGTCGTCGACCAAGTGGTTGAGCTTGAGCATGTACATGTAGCCCACGGTCACCGGCCGGTCGAACGACTCGCCTGTACGTCCGTCGAACAGCGTCATCTGACCCGACTCGGGGATGTCCGCAAGCTCGAGCAGGTGCTTGATCTCGTGCTCCTTGGCACCGTCGAAGACCGGCGTCGCCATCGGCACACCACCCTTAAGGTTCTTCGCCAGTGCAATGACTTCGTCATCGCTCAGCGAGTCGATATCCTCGAGGCGAGTCCCCGGGGTGTTGTACACCTGACCCAGGAAGTCACGGATCTCCTTGAGCTGCTGGCCACGAGCGTCACGCAGCATCGCGTCGATCTTCACACCCAGGCCACGTGCCGCCATGCCCAGGTGGGTCTCGAGGATCTGACCCACGTTCATGCGCGACGGGACACCCAGCGGGTTGAGGACGACGTCGACCGGCTCGCCCTTCTCGTCGAACGGCATGTCCTCGATCGGCATGATCGCGGAGATGACACCCTTGTTACCGTGACGGCCGGCCATCTTGTCGCCCGGCTGGATGCGACGCTTAACGGCCAGGTAGACCTTGACGATCTTGAGCACGCCCGGCGCGAGGTCGTCGCCCTGGGTGAGCTTGCGCTTTTTGTCCTCGAAGCGCTCGTCCATCTCCTTGCGGCGATTTTCCAGCTGCTCGTCGGCCTGGGCGAGAAGCTCGTTGAGGCTCTCGTCCTGCATGCGCAGCTTGAACCACTGCTGACGCGGCAGTTCGTCGAGGTATTCCTCGCTCAGCAAGTCGCCTTTCTTGAGCTTGGGACCGCCGTTGACCGGCTGCCCGTCGAGCATCCGCTTGATACGCTCGAAGGTCGCCTCTTCCGCAATACGGAAGGTCTCCTGTAGATCGCGGCGCACCTCGTCGAGCTGCTGCTCTTCGATGGAGAGCGCACGGGAATCCTTCTCGACGCCATCGCGGGTAAAGACCTGCACGTCGATGACAGTCCCGCGCATGCCGGTCGGCGCGCGCAGCGACGTGTCTTTCACATCGCTGGCTTTCTCGCCGAAGATCGCTCTCAGGAGCTTCTCTTCCGGCGTGAGCTGGGTTTCGCCCTTCGGCGTCACCTTGCCGACCAGAATGTCACCGGCGCCGACTTCCGCCCCGATGTAGACCACGCCCGCTTCATCCAGCTTGGAGAGTGCGGACTCGCCGACGTTGGGGATGTCCGACGTGATCTCCTCGGCACCCAGCTTGGTGTCGCGAGAGACGCAGGTCAGTTCCTGGATGTGGATCGTGGTGAAGCGGTCGTCCTCGACCACGCGCTCGGAGACGAGGATGGAATCCTCGAAGTTGTAGCCGTTCCACGGCATGAACGCGAGGCGCATGTTCTGCCCCAGCGCCAGATCCCCCATGTCGACGGACGGGCCGTCGGCGAGGATGTCACCGCGTGCGACCTGGTCGCCCGGGCGCACGATCGGACGCTGGTTCTGGCAGGTGTTCTGGTTGGAACGCACGTACTTGGTCAGGTTGTAGATGTCGACCCCGGCTTCACCACCGATGATCTCGTCTTCGCTGATCCGGACCACGATGCGCTTGGCATCGACGGAGTCGATCACGCCACCGCGACGCGCCACGGCGCAGACGCCGGAGTCACGAGCGACGAAGCGCTCCATGCCGGTACCGACCAGCGGCTTGTCGGCACGCAGGGTCGGCACGGCATGACGCTGCATGTTCGCGCCCATCAGTGCGCGGTTGGCGTCATCGTGCTCGAGGAACGGGATCAGGGCCGCGGCAACGGAGACCACCTGGCGCGGCGAGACGTCCATCAGGGTCACCTTGTCCGGTGCCATGAAGGTGGTCTCACCCTTGTGACGGACCTGAACCAGATCGTCGGCCAGCTTGCCGGACTCATCCACCGTGGCGGAGGCCTGAGCGATGATGAAGTCGCCCTCCTCGATCGCGGAGAGGTGGACGACATCGTCGGTGAGCTGGCTGTCCACGACCTTGCGGTACGGCGTCTCGAGGAAGCCGTAGCTGTTGGTCTTGGAGTAGGTCGCCAGCGAGTTGATGAGGCCGATGTTCGGGCCTTCCGGTGTCTCGATCGGGCAGAGACGACCGTAGTGCGTGGCGTGAACGTCACGCACTTCGAAGCCGGCACGCTCACGCGTCAGACCACCCGGGCCGAGAGCGGACACACGACGCTTGTGCGTGACCTCGGAAAGCGGGTTGTTCTGGTCCATGAACTGGGAGAGCTGCGAGGAGCCGAAGAACTCCTTCACGGCAGCCGCTACCGGCTTGGCATTGATCAGGTCCTGCGGCATCAAGCCTTCGCTCTCCGCCATGGAGAGACGCTCCTTGACCGCACGCTCGACGCGCACGAGACCGACACGGAACTGGTTCTCGGCCATTTCGCCGACGCAGCGAATACGACGGTTGCCCAGGTGGTCGATGTCGTCGACTTCGCCGAAGCCGTTACGAATGTTGATCAGCTCTCTGAGGACATCGAGGATGTCCTGGTTGTCGAGCACGCCGGAGCCGGTGTCGCCTTCGCGACGCAGACGACGGTTGAACTTCATCCGGCCGACGCCCGACAGGTCGTAGCGATCTTCGGTGAAGAACAGGTTGTGGAACAGCGTCTCGGCCGCTTCCTTGGTGGGCGGCTCACCGGGACGCATCATGCGATAGATCTCGACCAGCGCTTCCAGCCCCGAACGCGTGGTATCGACCTTCAGCGTGTCGGAGATGAACGAGCCCGCGTCCAGATCGTTGGTGTAAAGCGTTTCGAGCTTGGTGACGCCGCCCTGGCCCAGCTTCTCGACCAGCTCGGCGGTGAGCTCGGTATTGCACTCGCAGATCAGCTCGCCGGTATTGGCATCGATCTGATCCTTCGCCAGCGTCTTGCCGAAGAGGTAGTCGAGCGGCACCTGCAGGCGCTCGAGACCGGCACTCTCCATCTGACGGATGTGCTTTTGCGTGACGCGCCGGCCTTCTTCGACGATGACGTTGCCGTCATTGTCCTGAATGTCGAAGGTGGCGGTTTCGCCGCGCAGGCGCGACGGCACCAGCTCCACGTAGACGCCTTTCGGCTCGATGTGGAAGGTGCTGGTCTCGAAGAAGGTATCGAGAATCTCTTCGGCGCTCATGCCGAGGGCGCGCAGCAGGACAGTCGCCGGCAGCTTGCGGCGGCGGTCGATACGTACGAAGACGTTGTCCTTCGGGTCGAACTCGAAATCCAGCCAGGAGCCGCGGTAAGGAATGATACGCGCGGAATAAAGCAGCTTCCCGGAGGAGTGGCTCTTACCCTTGTCGTGATCGAAGAACACACCCGGCGAGCGGTGGAGCTGGGAGACGATGACGCGCTCGGTACCGTTGACCACGAACGTGCCATTCTCGGTCATCAGGGGGATCTCCCCCATGTAGACTTCCTGCTCCTTGATGTCCTTGATGGCCTTGTTCGACGACTCTTTGTCGTAGATGATCAGGCGGACTTTGACGCGCAGCGGTGCCGAATAGGTCACGCCGCGCAGCTGGCACTCCTTGACGTCGAACGACGGCGTGCCGAAGCGATAGCTCACGTACTCGAGCGCCGCATTGCCCGAAAAGCTCTCGATCGGGAACACGGACTTGAAGGCCGCGTTGAGGCCGGTGTCGAGACGCTCTTCCGGCGCCCGGTCCTGCTGGAGGAAGTCGTAGTAGGAATCAAGCTGGATGGCCAGCAGGTAGGGCACATCCATTACTTGAGGCAGTTTGCCGAAATCCTTGCGGATGCGTTTTTTCTCAGTGTATGAGTAAGCCATCTGTATTCCCCAGCTTGTTCACCATGGGTGACCGGTGCGTGGTCGGCGCTCCCCAACGGGAGTGACCCCGTTAGGCGCTGACGGCAAGCTCCCAAAGAGAGCTCGCCGTCGGAATTCGTCTAGTGGCTACAACCCCGTCTTGGGGGAACCCAATCCAGGTGGTCTGACGCCAGGCTAGCAAAAACAGAAAAAGGCCGGCAGCGGGAAGGCCCGCCACCAGCCGTGGCGCTTACGCAGCGCGTGGAACCGTTGGCACGGAGTTACTTGAGCTCCACGCTGGCGCCAGCTTCTTCCAGTTTCTTCTTGGCTTCTTCGGCGTCGTCCTTGGACAGGCCTTCCTTCAGCGTGGCCGGCGCGCCGTCGACGGCACCCTTGGCTTCTTTCAGGCCAAGACCGGTGATCTCGCGAACGACCTTGATGACGTTGACCTTCTTGTCGCCGGCAGAAGTCAGCACGAGAGAGAACTCGGTCTGCTCTTCTTCAACAGCGGCTTCACCGCCACCGGGGCCTGCGACGACAGCAGCAGCTGCAGAAACACCGAACTTCTCTTCCATTGCAGAAACCAGTTCCGCAACTTCCATCACGGACATTTCAGCAACGGCGTTGATGATATCTTCTTGAGAAAGTGCCATTTTCAATTTCCTAAACTTTGCGGCGCCCTGACCGATCTTGGTCACGCGCTCATTGATTCAAACATCGACTCGGTTCGAACGAAAAAACCGACGATCAGGCAGCTTCTTCCTGCTTCTGATCGCGAACGGCTGCAATCGTACGAACCAGCTTGCCGGCAGAAGCTTCCTTCATGACGGACATCAGCTTGGCGATCGCTTCATCGTAAGTCGGCAGCGTTGCCAGACGATCGAGCTCAGAAGCCGGGATCATCTCGCCTTCGTAGGCCAGCGCTTTGACTTCGAATTCCTTCTGCGACTTGCCGAATTCCTTGAACAGCCGGGCAGCAGCGCCGGGATGATCGTAGGAAAAGGCGAGCAGCGTCGGGCCTGCGAAGCTCTCGTTCAGGCACTCCCAAGAAGTGCCTGACAGCGCGCGGCGTGCCAGCGTGTTGCGGACAACACGAATCTGGACGCCATTCTCGCGAGCCTGTTTGCGCAGATCGGTCATTGCGCTAACAGTCACACCACGAGAATCGGCAACTACGACGGAAAGAGCGTCCTTAGCGGCTTCACTGACCTCGGCAACGATTGCTTTCTTGCCTTCGAGTGCTAGTGGCACAGGGGTTACTCCTTCGTGCCGGGGGCGAAAAATCGCGACCCGGTGGTTACCATCTCTTCCACCCAACTACGGTGAAAGTCTTGGATGATGGCTGCACACCGTGAACGGCGAGCCACACCATCTGCGCAGGCACCTTGCGGCGATTAAGAGGCGCTCTGTCCGACCCTTCGGCCGTCGAGCGCATCACCTGCGGTCTTTGACGGCGCCCCGCCCCACAGCGCCTCTTTCGAGGCGGCGCACGGGGACCGCAAAGTTACTGCTCGTTGGTCGATCACACGTAACTGCTGTGATCGACGGTCAGGCCCGGACCCATGGTGCTGGAGAGTGTCATCTTCTTGAGATAGACACCCTTCGAGGTGCTGGGCTTGAGACGCTTCAGATCGTTGACCAGGGCTTCGAGGTTGCCTTTGATGGCATCCGCGGCGAAGTCGACCTGACCAATGGAAGCGTGAATGATGCCATTCTTGTCGGTACGGAAACGCACCTGACCCGCTTTGGCATTCTTGACCGCGGTGGCGACGTCCGGCGTGACGGTGCCGACCTTGGGGTTCGGCATCAGGCCACGCGGGCCGAGGATCTGGCCCAGCTGGCCGACGACGCGCATGGCGTCCGGCGCGGCGACGACGACGTCGAAGTCCAGATTGCCCTTCTTCACGTCTTCTGCCAGATCTTCCATACCGACGATGTCGGCGCCGGCTTCTTTGGCGGCATCGGCGGCAGCGCCCTGGGCAAAGACGGCGACTCGGACGTCACGACCGGTGCCGTTCGGCAGCACGGTAGCGCCACGCACGACCTGATCGGATTTACGCGGATCGACACCCAGGTTGATGGCGACCTCGACGGATTCCTTGAACTTGACCGTAGAAACGTCGGAGAGCACGGAAACCGCGTCCTCAACGGAGTAGACCTTACCCAGCTCGACCTTCTCGCGGATCATTTGCGCGCGCTTAGAGAGCTTAGCCATGATCAGAGACCCTCCACGTTGAGGCCCATACTACGGGCGCTGCCTGCGATGGTACGAACGGCGGCGTCGAGATCGGCAGCCGTCAGATCCGGCTCCTTGGTCTTGGCGATCTCTTCGAGCTGATCACGGGTCACGGTGCCGACTTTCGTCTTGTTCGGCACGCCGGAACCGGATTTGATACCGGCTGCTTTCTTGAGCAGAACGGCGGCCGGGGGCGTCTTGGTCACGAACGTGAAGCTACGGTCGCTGTAGACGGTGATCACGACCGGAGTGGGCAAGCCCACTTCCATCTCCTGCGTGGCGGCATTGAACGCCTTGCAGAACTCCATGATGTTGACACCGTGCTGGCCCAGTGCGGGACCGACGGGGGGACTCGGATTGGCCTTGCCAGCTGCGACCTGCAGCTTGATGTAGGCCTGGACTTTCTTAGCCATAAAAGACTCCAGTTGGGTAGTAGCGCCTTGCGGCTCCCCGGTTCAGTCGGCACCTGCCGACGACAACAGCGCAACGCCATGGGCGCTGCGCTCTCGTAACAATTCAGTAAAACTCAGTCTTTGACGACTTGAGCGAACTCGAGCTCGACCGGCGTGGATCGACCGAAGATCAACACGCTGACCTGCAGGCGGCTCTTCTCGTAATTGACCTCTTCGACGACACCGTTGAAGTCGGCGAAAGGTCCGTCCACGACACGCACCGTTTCGCCCGGCTCGAACAGCGTCTTCGGCCGCGGCTTATCGGTACCGTCTTGAACGCGGCGCAGAATAGCGTCGGCTTCTTTCTGTGTGATCGGTGCCGGCTTTTCCGGCGTTCCGCCGATGAAGCCCATGACGCGCGGCGTTTCGTTCACCATGTGCCAAGTGCGCTCGCTCATCTCCATCTCGACGAGAACGTAGCCCGGATAGAACTTTCGCTCGCTCTTGCGCTTCTTGCCATCGCGCATTTCGACGACTTCTTCGGTCGGAACCAGGATCTCGCCGAACTGATCCTGAAGCTCATAGAGCTTGACGCGCTCATTGAGTGAGCGCATGACCTGCTTTTCAAACCCGGAATAGGCGTGAACGACGTACCAACGCTTGGACATGAAGACTCCTAGCCAATAATTCCGGACATCGCCCAACCGAGGACGGTATCGATGAGCCACAGCAGCAAGCCCACGACCAGCACGGCTGCAAGAACGATCAGTGTCGTTTGAATGGTTTCCTGACGCGTGGGCCAGACCACTCGCTGAATTTCGCGCTTCGACCCTCTTGCAAGCTCCATCAGAGCCTGGCCTTTAGCGGTCGTCAGCGCGATGGCGGCAGCTGCCACGCAGAGGATTACGACGCCCAGCACGCGATACAGCAAAGGCTGATCGGCAAACCACGCATTACCGGCGACCGCGACCGCAAGTAGCGCCACCACGACGACCCACTTGGGAATATCGTGACGAGACTCTTGCACCTCGACGTTGTGCTTCATGAAAACTCCTCAACTCAAGGCGCGGCAAGCAAACATGACAAGCTATCAAACACTAGCCAGTCTGGGGAAGACTGGCAGGCCAGGAGGGAATCGAACCCCCAACCTGCGGTTTTGGAGACCGCTGCTCTGCCAATTGAGCTACTGGCCTGCAACTTTTGCCCGGGAAGCACCCGGAAATTTGGAGGGCGCTATGATAGCGGGTTTCAGGCACGCAATGCAATCCCGAAACACTTTCTTCCACTAAAAAAGCGAGCTTTTGCTCGCCTTTTTATCACGCGACACGAAACAGTGGAGCTCATGGACGGATTTGAACCGTCGACCTCACCCTTACCAAGGGTGTGCTCTACCCCTGAGCTACATGAGCCTATCTTGCACTGACGCATCAAACTGGAGCGGGTAGTGGGAATCGAACCCACACCATCAGCTTGGAAGGCTGAGGTTCTACCATTGAACTATACCCGCCTACCCGCCCTGATTTCGGCTTGCCGAAATAGACCGGCAACTTTCCTCTTAAATCTGGTGGAGGGGGAAGGATTCGAACCTTCGAAGCTTGCGCGGCAGATTTACAGTCTGCTCCCTTTGGCCACTCGGGAACCCCTCCTCACCGGCAGCAAATTCTACCTTGCCGCCTCGCCATGTCAAGCCATTGTTTTTACTGCTTTAACAAGTCGCTTAACAGGCTGCCTTGCGTTCAAGGCGGGGCGCATTATGCCAAAGAGGTATGCAGCACGCAACAGCGGGCGAGCATTTATTGGCAATCATACCGAACTCCGTTCAGGGCGGACGCTAACCTCCCCCCCCGTCAATGCTCGGCGCTCATCCTTGACGAGCACGACGAGGTTGCCTTTTTCATCGACTTCCAACGCCTTTGCTTCGTAGTCGCCACTATTGTCGTGAATACGGACGTCCTGCCCGGCGTAGGCATGACGCCGATTCCAGGCCGCCTGCCAGGCCCCAAATCCCTGACGCTCGAATTCGGGCAACAGATCGACGAGTGCGGTGATCAGGTCGGCGACAAGCCGATTGCGCGACGGCGGCGTTAGCACGTCAGATAGAGCGCCAGCCGGCTGGCCGGCAGCATGCCGTCCCGCATCGCTTAGCCCGACGTTCAGGCCGATCCCAATGACGACTTCACAGGGTCCTTCGACATCTCCGGTTACCTCGAGCAGGATACCGGCAAGCTTACGCTGCTCGTCATCGACGAGAAGCAGCAAGTCGTTTGGCCATTTGAGGGCCACCTCGGCCCCTAGCGCCTCTACCAGTTCTGCCAGCTTCACGCCGACGGCAAGGCTCAGCCCTTCCAATGAGGCAACACCGCCCTCGAAACGCCACCCTAGAGAAAAGATGAGGCTCTGACCCCAACGAGTACTCCACGACTTACCTCGGCGGCCCCGCCCTGCCGTCTGGCTCTCGGCGAGACAGACCTCTCCATGCCCCGCGCCCTGACGAAATCTTTCGCGTAGAAAAGTGTTCGTGGAGTCCACGACGTCTTCTACGAACAGTCGCTTCAGATGCTGACGAGGCTCGGCGGCCAGGTTTGCGACGATCTCTGCCCCGTTCAACGAGTCGAGTGTATTGACCAGCCGGTATCCTCTCCCCTTCACGGCCTCGAGAGGTAGGTCCATCGCTTCCAACTTTTGTAGCTGCTTCCAAATTGCCGTTCGCGATACGCCAAAATGCTCACCCAGCTGCTGCCCCGAGTGGTAGTGACCGTCGCCGAGCAGGCGAATGAGATCTCCGATACTCATGCAGCGTCATCCAATGATCAAAAGCGTATTCTAGCGAAGTTCGCTGGCCCTCGATAACACTCCCCTTTAGACACCCTCTAGGGCGATCTACAGGATCATCGTCAGGAATCCGCGTATTCACGAGCTCTAAAAGCTCGAGTGAGGGCAAGGAGGCAAATAGGAGCTTCGATGGGCTGTTTTAGGAAGGCGTATCAGCGTAAGACGCCCCCGTCATCCCACACGGGGTGGCATGGCCGCAAGCGCGTTCGGCATGCGCGGGCA
>NZ_PZJV01000006.1 GCF_003206155.1 Salinicola halophilus
TACTTCACGCTAACCGCGAAAACCTGTCTCGGCGTCAGCGGATGCGTACTTTACGGACCCACCGCCGACTTGGCAAGCCTTGATTCATAAAAAAGTGACGCGACGATGGCAGCCCCTTTCTACCGCCTGCTTTCGACATGCCCCAGATACGACAACGCCCGCGCAGTGGCGGGCGTTCGGGAACCGCAAGCCTTGGCTTTCAGCCAAGGATCACCCGGGCATAGCGCTTCTTACCGGCCTGAATGACATAGCTCTTGCCGGTTTCCAGCATCGTGTCCTTGGCGACGACCTCTCCGTCCACCCTGACGCGACCGTTGGCGAGCATGTCCTTGGCCTGAGCGCTATTGGTCGCCAGATCGGCCCGATTGATCACGGCAGCAATCGGCGCCTGCGTTGCGCCCTCGAAATCGAGCGCCACTTCGGTGAGATCTTCGGGCAGCTCGCCCTCCGCCAGCTGATTGCCGCTCGCCCGATGAGCGTTGGCCGCGGCGTCTTCCCCGTGATAGCGCGTGATCAGCTCGCGGGCGAGCGCCATCTTGATATCACGCGGATTCGCCCCCTGCTCGATCTCCTGGCGAATCGTCTCGATCTCTTCATTGCTCTTGAGCGACAGCAGCTCGAAGTAACGCCACATGAGCGCGTCCGGCATGGAGACGATCTTCTGGAACATCACCCCCGGCGTATCGTCGACCCCGATGTAGTTATTGAGCGATTTCGACATCTTCTGCACACCGTCGAGCCCTTCGAGCAGCGGCATGGTGATGACGACCTGGGGCTCCTGGCCGAAATGCTTCTGGATCTCTCGGCCCATCAGCAGGTTGAACTTCTGATCGGTGCCGCCGAGTTCGATGTCCGCCTCGAGCGCGACGGAGTCGTAGCCTTGAACCAGGGGATAGAGAAATTCGTGCGTGGAGATCGACTGTCCGGCCTTGTAGCGCTTCTCGAAATCGTCGCGCTCAAGCATGCGTGCCACGGTGCTCTGTGCCGCCAGCTCGATCATGTTCGCCGCCGACATCTCGCCGAACCACTCGGCGTTGAAGCGCACTTCGGTCTTGTCCGGATCGAGAATCTTGAAGACCTGGTCGCGATAGGTCTGGGCGTTGGCCTTGACCTCTTCCTCGGTGAGCGGCTTGCGCGTGACGTTCTTACCGGTGGGGTCGCCGATGCGGCCGGTGAAGTCACCGATCAGGAAGATCACCTCGTGGCCCAGCTCCTGGAACTGACGCATCTTGGTCAGCAACACGCTGTGCCCCAAGTGCAGATCCGGCGCCGTGGGGTCGAACCCCGCCTTGATGCGCAGCTTACGACCGGACGCGAGCTTTTCTACCAGCTCGTCTTCGATCAAAATCTCGTGCGTGCCGCGCTTGATCAGCGCCAGCGCATCGGCGACCTCGGTCATCGTATCGCTCTTCACTACGATCTCCACTACGAACGCTATCGGGCTTGAAAGCCGGCAATGGTAGCACGACTCCCCTATCACCGCGGAACTCGCCACCCGAGCTCAGGAGCTGTCATGCCTCTTTATATAGGACTGATGTCCGGTACCAGTCTCGACGGCATCGACGCCGCCCTGGTCGATATCGTCGATGACCCTTCGGTCCCGGCTCGCCTGATCGACGCGCTCTGCTTGCCGCTTTCCGACGAGCTGCGCGAAGGACTGCTGACACTCACGCAGGCGAGTCGGATCGATTTCGCCACCCTTGGCGCAATGGAAGGAGCGTTCTGCGCGTATCAGGCCGACGCCGTTGCCCAGCTACTCGCGCGTCATGCGCTCTCGCCGGGGGCGATCACCGCCATCGGCAGCCACGGCCAGACCATCGAGCACGCCCCAACCGCGACGCCGCCCTATACCTGCCAGATGGACAACCCCAGTCTGCTGGCCGAGCTGACCGGCTGCTGCGTGGTCGCCGACTTCCGCCGCCGCGACATGGCCGCCGGCGGGCAGGCGGCGCCGCTCGCGCCGATCTTCCACCAGGCAGTCTTCGGCCACGCCAGCCGGACACGGCTGGTGCTCAATCTCGGCGGTATCGCCAACCTGACCCGGCTGGCTCCTGCCGAGACACTACCGGTGATCGGCTTCGATACGGGGCCGGCGAACCTGCTTGTCGATGCCTGGCACGCGCGTCATCGTCAGGGCCCCATCGACACCGACGGCGAGTGGGCCGCCAGCGGTACGGTCGACAAGGGACTGCTATCGCGCCTGCTGGAAGAGCCTTTCTTCCACCAGCCACCGCCCAAGAGCACCGGACGCGAGCGGTTTCATCTCGCGTGGCTCGAGCAACGGTTGGCGGGAAGCGAGCGAAGCGCGGACGTGCAGGCGACACTCGCGGAGCTGACCGCGGTAAGCGTCGCCCGTGCTGCGCGCCCTTTCGTCAGCGATACCGATACCGACCTCATCGTCTGCGGGGGCGGGGCACGAAACCGCCACCTAATGCAGCGGCTCGCCGCGCATCTTCCGGAGGTGTCCTTTCTCGACTGCCACGATTTCGGCTGGTCGGCGGACTGGCTGGAGGCCGGCGCGTTCGCCTGGCTCGCCTGGCGCCGACTCAAAGCGCTGCCAGGCAACCTGCCGGAGGTCACCGGCGCACGCGGCCCCAGGGTACTGGGCGGGATCTATGCCCCCTAACGCTCGGGCCGGCGATTCGTCACCGGTTAGTCGTCGCCGGCCAGCGTGAAGCGTTCGCCGTCTGCCGGCGCCTCACCCTGCTCTCCATACTTGATCAGCATGCGCAGATCGTTGGCGGAGTCGGCATGAGAGAGGGCAACGTTCTGACTGATGCGTTTTTGCCGGTAGAGCGCGTAGAGCGCCTGATCGAAGGTCTGCATTCCCAGCTCATGAGAGCGGCGCATCACGTCCTTGATCTCGCCGACCTCACCCCGCCGAATGAGCTCACTGATCAGCGGCGACTTCAGCATCACCTCCGCCGCCGCGCAGCGCCCGCTGCCATCCTCTCGTGGCAGCAGGCGCTGGGCGACGACCGCCTGCAGATTGAGCGACAGGTCCATCCATACCTGCTCTCGGCGTGACGGCGGGAACAGATTGAGGATGCGCTCGATCGCCTGATCGGCGCTGTTGGCATGGAGAGTCGCCAAACACAGATGCCCGGTCTCGGCAAAACTCAGTGCCAGCTCCATGGTGTCCTGACTGCGAACCTCACCGATCATGATCACGTCCGGCGCCTGGCGCAGCGCATTCTTGAGGGCTACCTCATAGGACTCGGTATCGATGCCCACCTCGCGCTGGTTGATGATCGCGCGCTGGTGCGGGTGCATGTACTCGATCGGATCTTCGATACAGATGATGTGCCCGCCGACCGTGCGATTGCGCTGCTGGATCATCGACGCCAGCGTGGTCGACTTACCGCTACCGGTACCACCGACCACCAGCACCAGCCCGCGCTTGATCGTCGCGAGCGTCGCCACCGTTTCCGGCAGTCCCAGCGTCTCGAGCTCCGGAATCTCGAAGGCGATTCGGCGAACCACCATCGCCGGCTGGCTGCGCTGGTAGAAAGCGCTGACACGAAAACGCCCCTTGCCGCTGAGGCTCAGCGCGAAGTTGGCCTCGAGCTCGCTGTCGAACGCATCGCGACGCCCGGCGGGCAGCGTAGCCGCCACCAGCTCGCGCACCTGCTCGGGCTGTAGTGCCGTCTCGCCCAGCGCAACGAGCTTGCCGTCGAGCTTCAGACACGGTGGCGCACCGGTAGAGATCAGAAGATCTGAGGCCTGCTGCGACAGCATGATGTCGAGCAGCTGTTCGAACCATTGTGACGGGGTCATGACAATATCCTGAACGGGCATAGCCGCCGGCTCTCGAGCGCGCGTTGATCAGCCGTCGAGACCGGCACGGGATTTGGCGTTCGCCTCCTGGCGCGAGACGACACCTTCGGCAACCAAACGCGTGAGCGCAGCATCCAGCGTCTGCATGCCCAGGTTGCCGCCGGTTTGAATCGCGGAGTACATCTGGGCCACTTTGCCCTCGCGAATCAGATTACGAATCGCCGAGGTCGCCACCAGGATTTCGTGGGCCGCGACCCGGCCGCCGCTCTCGCGCTTGAGCAGCGTCTGCGAGATCACGCCCTGCAGCGATTCGGAGAGCATCGAGCGCACCATCCCCTTTTCGTCACCGGGGAAGACGTCGATGATGCGATCGATGGTCTTGGCCGCCGACGTGGTGTGCAGCGTACCAAAGACCAGATGCCCCGTTTCGGCAGCGGTCAGTGCCAGTCGAATCGTCTCCAGATCGCGAAGCTCGCCCACCAGGATCACGTCCGGGTCCTCGCGCAGCGCCGAGCGCAGCGCCGGGGCGAAGCCCTTGGTATCCCGGTGGATCTCGCGCTGGTTGATCAGACAGCGCTTGCTCTGATGAACGAACTCGATGGGATCCTCGATGGTGAGGATATGATCCTGGCGGTTGTCGTTGATGTAGTCGATCATGGCCGCCAGCGTCGTGCTCTTGCCCGAGCCCGTCGGCCCGGTCACCAGCACCAGCCCCCGGGCGAGCATCGACAAGCGCCGAAAGACGTCGCCAAGACCGAGCTCGTCGACCGAAAGCACATTGCTGGGGATGGTCCGAAAGACCGCTCCGGCACCGCGTCCCTGCGTGAAGACGTTGACACGAAAGCGCGAGACGCCGGCCACCTCGAAGGAGAAGTCGGTCTCCAGCGCCGCTTCGAAATCGCGACGCTGACGGTCGTTCATGACATCGTAGATCAGGCGGCGAACCTGGCTATCGTCGAGCGCCGCCACGTTGAGCCGGCGCATGTCGCCGTCGACGCGAATCAGCGGCGGCAGCCCTGCCGACAGGTGAAGATCCGATGCCCCCTGCTTTGCCGAGAACGCCAGCAGTTCGGTAATATCCATGAGTTTTTATTCGATCCCCTGCAAAAGGTCGCTGCCAGTATGCCAGAAGCGTCGGTGTCCGAGTCTCTCACTACCGCCAGGCGGCGACTGCAGGACGCGCTGAAAGCGGCCGGCCGCCCATCGGATGCGGCCACGTTGCTGGTAGTGAGCAAGACGCAACCCGCGGCCATCCTGAGGCAGGCCTATCTGGCCGGTCAACGCGCCTTCGGCGAGAACTACCTCCAGGAAGCGCTCGACAAACGTCGCGCCCTTGCCGATCTCGACGAGATCGAGTGGCACTTCATCGGTGCGCTACAGTCGAACAAGACCCGCGAGGTCGCCGAACACTTCGACTGGGTCCACGCCGTCGACCGCGACAAGATCCTGCGGCGTCTTTCCGAACAGCGCCCCGAGGACAAAGGGCCGCTCGATCTCTGCCTGCAGCTCAATGTCAGCGGTGAAGCGAGCAAGGCCGGCGTGACGGCAGACGCGCTGCCCGCCCTGGTGGAGACGGCGCTGACGCTGCCACAGATTCGTCTGCGCGGACTGATGGCACTGCCGGCCCCGAGCGACGACGTCGAATCCCAGCGCCGCGCCTTCCGCGAGGTGCGCGAGACCTTTGAGGCCCTGCGCCGCCGGTTCCCCGAGGCCACACTGGACACCCTTTCGATGGGCATGAGCGGGGACCTGGAAGCCGCGGTCGCCGAGGGCGCCACCGTCGTGCGACTGGGCACCGCCATTTTCGGCAGTCGTCCGTCACCATGACACCGCGCGAACTGCCCGAACCGAGCATTCGATACATCTACAGGATCACGCGATGACCGATACCTTCCAAGCCAGCCGAGTCGCCTTTCTCGGTGCCGGCAACATGGCCGGGGCCATCTTCGGCGGCATGCTCGAAAGCGGCTACCCGGCCTCTGCCATCGTCGCGACCGCGCGCAGCGAGTCGCGTCGCCGCGAGATCGCCGAGCAGTACGGGATTCGCACCGAGGCCGACAACGCCGCCGCCGTGGCCGATGCCGACGTCGTGGTCCTCGCGGTCAAACCGCAGATGATGCGTGAGCTCTGCCTCTCCCTGCGTGACGCGGTGCAGCAGCGGCGGCCGCTGATCGTCTCGGTCGCCGCGGGCCTTACGATCGAGACACTCGAAGGCTGGCTCGGCGGCGAGCTCGCCGTCGTTCGCTGCATGCCCAACACGCCGTCGCTGGTGGGTGCGGGCGCCAGCGGGCTCTACGCCAACGACCGGGTCGACGCGTCACAGCACAAGATCGCCACCGAACTCTTCGAGAGTGTAGGACTGGTGGAGTGGGTCGAGCGCGAAGCGCAGATCGACGCCGTCGCCGCCATCTCGGGAAGCGGTCCGGCCTACTTCTTTCTATTCATGGAGTCGCTCGAGGCCGCCGGCATCGAACTCGGCCTGCCGCCGGATAGCGCCCGCCGCCTCGCGCTGCAGACCGCTCACGGTGCGGCGGCGCTCGCCAGCCAGAGCGAGTTCGACCCGGCCGAGCTGCGCCGGCGCGTTACCTCGCCCAACGGCACCACCGAGCGCGCCATCGCCGCGTTCGAGGAGGGCGACCTCGCCGGGCTGGTGGAGAAGGCCACCCATGCCGCTGCCGCGCGCGCGCGGGCACTCTCCCAGGAGCTGAGCCAGGCGTGAGCCCAAACATTCAGGATGCGAGTTCAAACCCCCGAGGCGCGAACGCCGACGCTCGCGCCTCGGACCGCCGCTTCGCTCTCTCATCCCCCTCTCGACTCGAGCCCTCGCCATCACTAGGAGAACGTCATGGGCAGTAATCTCGGAAGCGCCGGCCTGATGCTGGTCAACACGCTGGCCAGCGTCTATCTGTTCGTCCTCATGCTGCGCTTTCTACTGCAGTTCTCGCAGGCCGACTATTACAACCCCATGAGCCAGGGTGTGGTGAAAGCGACCCAGCCGGTAGTGGCCCCGTTGCAGAAAATTCTACGGCCGGTGGGGCGTTTCGACATCGCCACGCTCTTCGCCGGTTTCCTGCTCAAGGCGCTGGTGATCATTCTCGTCCTTCAGCTCGCCGGCTTCGGCATGCCGCCACTCCAGGGGCTGCTCCTCGCTGCCATCGCGGGCGTGATCAATGCCATTCTCAAGATCTACTTCTTCGCCCTGATCATCATGATCATTCTGAGCTGGGTCGCACCGCAGGCGAGCCATCCGGGGGCGCTACTGGTCATGCAGATCGTCGAGCCGATCATGGCGCCGGTACGCCGGGTGATCCCGTCGCTCGGCATGATCGACCTGTCGCCGATCGTCGTGTTCATCGCCATCAACCTGCTCGACGGCCTCCTCGTCGGCTCTCTGGCACGCGCCGCCGGCCTGCCGGGCGCCCTCGTCGGTTTCTAGACGCGCTCACCGCGCGACCGGTGCCGGCACGGTCGCCGCCGGTCGCGCTGAATCTGGAGTATTGCGAGTTTCATGTCAGCCTCCTTCCCGTCCGACTCGGTCGGACTGGTCACGCCGCAGACGGCGACCTTCGAGTCGCCGCTGGCGCTGGCCTGTGGCAAGACGCTCGAGCGCTTCGAGCTGGTCTTCGAGACCTACGGCACGCTCAACGCCGAGCGCAGCAACGCCGTGCTCATCTGCCATGCCCTGTCAGGGCATCATCACGCCGCCGGCTATCACGATGCCGAGGATCGCAAGCCCGGCTGGTGGGACGCCTACATCGGTCCGGGCAAGGCGATCGATACCGACCGCTTCTTCGTGGTCTCGCTCAACAATCTTGGCGGCTGCCACGGCAGCACCGGTCCCGCGAGCGTGAACCCGGCGACCGGGCAACAGTGGGGGCCGACCTTCCCGGTGATGACGGTGGCGGACTGGGTGCATAGCCAGGCGCGGCTCGCCGATCGTCTCGGCATCGACCGCTTCGCCGCCGTTGTCGGCGGCAGCCTCGGCGGCATGCAGGCGATGCAGTGGTCGATGGCCTATCCCGAGCGGGTCGCCAACGTCGCAACGATCGCCGCTACGCCGAGACTGTCGGCCCAGAACATCGCCTTCAACGAGGTCGCGCGCCAGGCGATTCGCTCCGACCCGGACTTCTTCGACGGCTGGTACGCCGAGCGTGAAGCGATTCCCAAGCTCGGGCTCAAGCTCGCGCGCATGATCGGGCACATCACCTATCTCTCCGAGCACTCGATGGGCTCACGCTTCGGTCGCGACCTGCGAAGCGATCAGCTCAATTTCGGCTACGACGTCGAATTCCAGGTGGAGTCCTATCTGCGCCATCAGGGCGACACCTTCTCGACGCGCTTCGACGCCAATACCTACCTGCTGATGACCAAGGCGCTGGACTACTTCGACCCCGCCGGCGAGCACGGCGGCGACCTGGCCGCGGCGCTGTCACCGGTCGCCTGCCCGTATCTGGTGATCAGTTTCACCACCGACTGGCGATTCGCGCCGGCACGCTCGCGGGAGCTGGTCACGGCACTGCTGCGCGCCGGCAAGCGAGTCAGCTACATCAATGTCGATTCGCCCCACGGTCACGACGCCTTTCTGCTGCCGAACGCGCAGTACGAAGCCGTCTTCTCGAGCTTCATGCAACGCATCGACGACGACCTGAAGCGTGGCGAGTCCAACAATGGGGGCAATCACTGATGCGCGCCGACCTGGCACTGATCTATCGGTGGATCGCCCCGAATGCCCACGTGCTGGATCTGGGCTGCGGCGACGGCACGCTGCTGGCGGCGCTTGCCCGCGACAAGCAGGTCACCGGCTACGGCCTGGAGATCGACCCCGCGGGTATTGCCAGCTGTCTGCGCCGGGGCGTGAGCGTGCTGGAGCAGAACCTCGACGATGGCCTCGGCAACTTCGACGACGACGCCTGCGATCTGGTGATCATGACCCAGGCACTGCAGGCACTGCGACGCCCGGACACCATGCTCGACGAGATGCTGCGGGTGGCCCCGGAGTGCATCATCGCCTTCCCCAATTTCGCCTACTGGAAGCACCGCCTGCATTTGTCGTTGCGCGGGCGCATGCCGGTGTCGCGTTCGCTGCCGCACGCCTGGTACGACACGCCCAACATTCATCTCTCGACGTTCAAGGATTTCGCCGCGCTCTGCCGGCAGAAGGGCGTGACCATCGTCGATGAAGCGGTGGGCAGTGCCAATCATGAAGGGCATTGGAGCTCGCGGCACTGGCCCAATCTCTTCGGTGAGACCGCGATCTTTCGCGTGCGGCGCGGCAGTTAACGCTCAAGGCGCACCAAGCCCCACGGCGCGGGGTCAGTCGCTCGCCGCATCGGCCGAGAATCGCCGGGCGAGATCCACCGGCAGGCGACGATCGATCGCCAACCCCGTCGGTGCACTTGCCGGCCCCAGCCGTCGGCAGCCGTAGGCCAGAACCTCCACGCCCCGTTCGGCCACCGCCATCAGCGTGTGCGCGTAGGCAGGGTCGCGATGCGCCGCCGGGGCCACGTCCGCGATCCCGGTATGCGCCGCGCAGTAGAGCAGCACCGCACGATGGCCCTGCTCGACGAGGGTGGCGAGCGCCTCCAGATGCCGGCGGCCACGCTCGCTCACTGCATCGGGAAAGTAACCGTGACCGTCGCGCTCCTTGAGCGTGACCTGCTTCACCTCGACGTAGGTTGCCGGCGCACCATCACGCTCGAGTCGAAAGTCGAGCCGTGAGCCGACGACTCCCACCTCTCGTTTGAAAGCGATGAAGCCGGCAAGCTCAACGATCGTGTTCGCTCGCAGCGCCTGCGCCACCAGGGCATTGGTTCGCCCGGTGTGCACCGATGCCCAGTCGACGCCTCCCTGACCGTCGGGGAGTTCTATCAGCTCCCAGGTCCAGGCGAGCTTGCGCGCCGGGTTGGTACTCGGGGATAGCCAGACGCGGCAGCCGGGAACGTTGACCGCGCGCATGGAGCCGGTATTGGGACAGTGCGCCACCACCTCACGACCGTCGTCGAGCCTGACATCGGCCAAGAAACGCTTGTAGCGGCGAAGCAGCGTGCCAGCAATCAGCTCGTCATCCATCGCACGCTCCTCCCCATACTCGTTGGGACCGGAAACTTGCGTCGACGTCCCGGGGCACAGACAGACCACGAGGCTGGGCCGACCCTGTGTCGAAGCGGCGCGGCAGGTCGCCTTCCGACACAGAAAAAGATGGGCGTTCACGCAGGCGAGTCATGGGAAAAATAAAGCCACCGTTCGGTTGCAATGGAGACACTTTTTCGCTAAATAAGCAGGGCTTCGGGCAGCGGCTCACGCTGTCCACGGCCGATCCTCGGCCCAAGTCACTTGCGTAACGAGGCAGCCCCATGCCAGTAGCAGAAAAGAAAACGGAAGCGCCCAAAGTCTTCACCCCCTACGAGCCGGCGGCGGGTGAAGAGTATATGAACGACAAGCAGCTTGCGCACTTCCGAGAGATCCTGCTGGGCTGGAAACAGGATCTTATGGAAGAGGTCGATCGCACGGTTCGCCACCTGCAAGAAGAGGCGAACAACTACGCCGATCCCGCTGACCGTGCCACGCAGGAAGAGGGTTTCAGCCTGGAGCTGCGTACGCGTGACCGCGAACGCAAGCTGCTCAAGAAGATCAACGAAACTATCGAGAAGATTGACGAAGACGACTACGGCTTTTGCGAGGCGTGCGGCGTCGAGATCGGTATCCGGCGCCTGGAAGCGCGGCCCACGGCGACGCTCTGCGTCGACTGCAAGACGCTGGCGGAGCTCAAGGAGAAGCAGCTCGGCGGCTGACCTGACGAAGCAGCTCGGCGGCTGACCTGACGAAGCGGTCCGGAACGATCTGGCTGCCCCCTTCGCCGATGCACCACGCCCTTGAGTCGGACACGAACATGCCAGCGGGCACCCAAGGGTGCCCGCTTTGCGTTGGCGAGTTCTCCACTACGATCGGGAGCCGACATGACCTACATCGGTCGCTTTGCCCCCACGCCTTCGGGACCGCTTCATCTCGGCTCGCTGGTGGCCGCGCTGGGGAGTTGGCTGGATGCCCGGGCGGCGGGCGGACGGTGGCTGCTGCGTATCGAGGATATCGATCCGCCGCGCTGCCAACCCGGTGCCATCGACACCATTTGCCGACAGCTCGAAGCCTTCGGCCTGACCTGGGACGGCGATATCCGCTATCAGCACGATCGGGACGCGGCTTACCAGGCAGCGCTGGATCGCCTCGCCGCCATCGGAATGGCCTACCCCTGTGGCTGCTCCAGGCGCGAATGGCAGGCGCACGCGCACTACCCCGGCTGGTGTCGCACGGGGTCACTGTATCCCGACCGACCGCAGGCCTGGCGGCTGCGTACCGACTGCGGCGACCGGCCGGTCGTGTGGCAGGATCGACGCCTCGGCGAGCAGCGCTTCGATCCCAGCGCCCAAGGTGACGTGGTACTCAAGCGAAAGGACGGGTTATGGGCTTACCAGCTCGCGGTGGTGGTCGATGATGCCGACCAGGGCATTACCAATGTCGTACGCGGTGCCGACCTTCTCGACAACACACCGTGGCAGCGACAGCTGCAGGCTGCACTCGGCTATTCACAACCTCGCTATCTTCACCTGCCGCTCGTCATCGGCGACGACGGACAAAAACTTTCCAAACAAAATTTGGCAGCCCCCATCCCCTGCGACCCGACGACGGCTCGCCAGCTCCTTCCTCACGCGCTGACGCACCTCGGGCTGACGCCTGAGTCCCTCGAGGAGCGTACTGCCAATATCGACTCTCAGCTTCATGTCGCGCTGGCGCGCTGGACGGCGGCACGCTCCGCTCATCGCTAGACGTCTCCTATTGCGGGTCGAACACCGCGGCAATTCGCGCGCTCGCCAATTTTCCGCTCGAGCGAAAGACTATGGTCTAAGCGAAAACTCGCCGGTTTTGCGGCACCCTATCGCCATTGCCACCAACGATGCACCACGATCACGCACCGGGATTCCAAAACGCCCTCTAATGGTTCATCGGATCGTCCAATTCGTAGCACGGTCGACGGAAAAATCGCTCCAAACATTATAAGCGACTGTATATAAAGTATTTTTTGTAAAATGGCACGCCGAGTGCAACCTTATAGACAAGAAAAACAACAGGCCGACGACCGCTTCGCCAACAACAACAATCGATACGGTCGGCGCTGCCAAGGTGCCTTCAACAACAACAACGGCATCTCGCAATGACTTCGGAAGGGTCGAGGCAACAATAACGCCAATGCCATCGGCACCCTCCACGGGCGAACAACAACTCCAACGCTCGAGAGTCGGTTACCAATCAGGACGCGACGTTCTCTCCTGGCGAAGCACAACAACAATAACCTTCGAGGATGGAAGACTGCCCGCTACAACAACAATACGCGGGGAAAGGCACTGCCTGTCGTGGTTGGAAGATTGTTTTGAATACGAGGTGGTCGTCTTTGAGAATGACGACTGTGATGCGTATTCAAGGCGATGCGCCATCACGAACAAGAACATGCAGCACGGACGTTGCAACGCATCTCTTACGAAGGGGCCTACGGGCCCCTTTTTCATGTCGGGCTCGATCCGGCAGGCCATCCGACGCGAGCAGGAAGCGTAAGCCGCTCGTTCGCTCTCGTCGGCGATCCAACGCATAGGGAGTCGCTTTGCAAGGTATCGAGGCTCCGCTACACTAGAGTTTTGCTATTCTGCGAGTCGAATTCGCCGCATGTTCAAAGGATTTTCCCGCTTTCTCCAACGTCCCGGTGAACGTTTGAAGACTCTCTTCGGTCAATCGCCCGCCTCCGACGCCCCTGTACGTCAGCAGATCATTCTCTCCCGCGACGAGCACAGCGTTTCCCGCCGAAACCTCAGCGAAAATGCACTCAAGGTGCTGTATCGGCTCAACGGCGCCGGTTTCGAAGCCTATCTGGTTGGCGGCTGTATACGCGACTCACTGCTCGAGCGACACCCGAAGGACTTCGACGTCGCCACCAACGCCACGCCCGACGAAGTGCGTCAGCTGTTTCGCAATTCGCGAATCATCGGCCGGCGCTTTCGTATCGTGCATGTGCGGTTCGGTCGTGAAGTGGTCGAGGTCACGACGTTTCGGGGCGGTCATGGCGAAGAGCAGGACGTCAGTCAGAGCCAGCAGTCCGACGATGGCCTTCTGCTGCGCGACAACGTCTGGGGTAGCGTGGAGGAGGACGCGATCCGCCGAGACTTCACGGTCAACGCGCTCTACTACAGCGTCGCCGACTTCTCGATCTACGACTGGACCGGCGGTCTCGAGGACATCGAGGCGCGCGTGCTGCGCCTGATCGGCGATCCGGAAACGCGCTACCGCGAGGATCCCGTGCGCATGCTGCGTGCGGCGCGCTTCGCTGCCAAGCTCGATTTCACGCTCGCAGAAGAGACCGAAGCCCCGATTCGAGAGCTCGCGCCACTGCTTCTGCAAATTCCTCCAGCGCGTCTCTTCGAGGAAGTCCTCAAGCTCTTCTTGTCCGGCCATGCCGTACAAAGCTTTCGAGTACTGCGCGAGCACGGCCTCTACGCCATGCTATTCCCCGAGAGCGATGAAGCGTTGGCGGAACTGCCTTGGGCAGAAGCGCTGATCGAACAGGCACTCGCCAACACCGACGACCGTCTGGCACGCGAGCGACCGGTAACGCCGGCATTTCTCTTCGCCGCACTACTCTGGCCCTGCGTGCAGCAAAGAAAGACGCGATTGGGTCACGAACAGGATCTACCGGACGTGCCGGCCCAGCAGGCCGCCGCACAGCAGGTCATCACCCGTCAGCTGCAGCACACCTCGATTCCCAAGCGGTTCAGCATGCCGATGCGCGAAATCTGGGATCTTCAGCAGCAGCTGCCCCGGCGGCGGGGCCGTCGCGCTTTTCAGACTCGAGAGAATCCGCGCTTTCGCGCCGCCTACGATTTCCTGCTGCTTCGCGAAAGCGCCGGCGAGATCGAAAGCGGGCTGGGTGCCTGGTGGACGGAGTTCCAGGACGCCGACGAACCGCGCCAGCAGACGCTCATCAACGAAGCCGATGGCGGCCACCCCGCGGGTACCAGCGGCAAGCCGCGACGCAAGCGCCCGCGTAAACGTCGGCGCCCCGCCAATCGCCCGGCACCGCCGACGCTCGACGAATGATGCGCGACGCAGGATGACCCAGGCGCGATGAATCAGTCTCGAAAGGCCGTCGCCTACGTTGGTCTCGGCAGTAATCTCGACGACCCCATCGACCAGGTGCGGCGGGCACTCGAAGGCCTTGCGTGGCTGCCGCTCACCGAGGTCACGGCTCGCTCGCCACTCTATACCAGTGCACCGGTCGGCCCGCAGGATCAGCCCGACTTCGTCAACGCCGCCGCGGCGATAGTGACGCGGCTCTCGCCGCTGGCACTGCTCGATCAGCTGCAGGCGCTGGAGCAGCGTCACCGGCGCGTTCGTGAGCGCCACTGGGGGCCGCGCACCCTCGACCTCGACCTGCTCTGGTACGACGGCCTTCGTCTTTCGACCTCGCGCCTCACCCTGCCTCACCCCGAAATGACGAATCGACGTTTCGTGATCGAACCACTGTCGGCGATTGCCCCAGGGCTCTCCGTCGAGGGGGAGCCGCTGCGCGTCTGGCACGACCGGCTTCGACACCAGCCACTGCACCCGCTCGACGTCTGAGCAGACATTCCGACATCGACAAGCGTCGTCGCCATTAAGCGTCCCGGCGGCCACAAGCGCCGTCGCTCGTAGGCGTCGTCCTCCCTCGCTGTCGCCAAGGTCGTGTTGCGCAACGATTCCGACGCACTACACTCCGGTCTGACTCGACTCCCGGTCCGGTACCAGCCAGCGCCCGTTAGCACCGGCCCAGTCGCCAACTCGGAGAGTGCCGATGAAACGTGTAACGCTCGCCACCCTGCGCGATGCCAAAGGCCGCGGTGAACCTTTCAGCTGCCTGACCGCCTACGATGCGACGCTTGCTCGTGCCGCCGATGAGGCAGGTATCGATGTGCTGCTGGTCGGCGATTCTCTTGGCATGGTGCTTCAGGGCCACACGAGCACCCTGCCGGTGACCCTCGAAGACATCGCCTATCACACCCGTTGCGTGTCGCGTGGGCGCAGTCGCAGTCTGCTGATGGTCGATCTTCCCTTCATGAGCAACGCCGATACCGGGCAGCTGCTCCGCGATGCGGGTGTGCTGATGCGGGCGGGCGCCGAGCTGATCAAGATCGAGGGCGACGCCTGGATGGCGGACGGCATTCGCGAGCTCGACCGTCGTGGCGTGCCGGTCTGCGCCCACCTTGGCCTCGCACCGCAGCGCGTGAATCGTCTGGGCGGCTTCAAGGTCCAGGGCAAGGACGACGCCGACGCGAGACGTATCGTCGAAGACGCCCAGCATCTCGTCGAAGCCGGCGCCGCAGCGATCCTGCTCGAGTGCGTGCCCCGCGCCCTCGGCCAGGCCGTCAGCCAGGCGGTCGACGTGCCAGTGATCGGTATCGGCGCGGGTCCCGACGTCGACGGTCAGATCCTAGTGATGCATGACGTGCTGGGGCTCGACAGCGGCTACTCGCCCCGCTTCGTGAAGAACTTCCTGCTAGGCCACGACAGCATCAAGGCGGCGTTCGACCGTTACGATCAGGCGGTGAAGGCACGCCACTTCCCCGCCGACGAGCACTGCTTCTAACCATCGCGTCCCGAGGAGACCGCTCGATGCAGACCGTGCACGACATCGCCACACTCCGCGATGCGCTGTACCACCACCGGCGCGCCGGCTCGCGTATTGCCCTGGTGCCGACCATGGGTAACCTTCACGAAGGCCATTTGCGCCTGGTGGACGAGGCGTGCGCCCGGGCCGACCTCGTCGTCGCCACGCTGTTCGTCAATCCACTGCAGTTCGCCCCCGGCGAGGATTTCGAGCGTTATCCGCGCACGCTGGCGGCGGACCGCGAGGTCCTGGCGACTCGCGGCTGCGATCTGCTCTTCGCCCCGAGTGTGGAGACGCTCTATCCCGGGGGCGTCGAGAATCCGAGCCGAATCCATGTGCCCGGCGTCTCCGAGGGGCTCTGCGGTGGCGCGCGCCGGGGTCACTTCGACGGTGTGGCGACGGTGGTATCGCTGCTCTTTCACCTCGTCCAGCCCGATATCGCCTGCTTCGGTGAAAAGGACTACCAGCAGCTCGCCGTCATCCGCAAACTCGTCAGCGACCAGCACTTCCCGATCGATATCGTTGGCGTGCCCATCGTACGGGCTGCGGACGGTCTGGCGCTCTCCTCGCGTAATGGCTATCTCTCTGCGGCGCAGCGCGACCAGGCCGTCGTATTCCCCCGCGCGCTCGCCCAGGCGGGCGCGGCACTGGCCCGCGGTGAGGCTTGCGAGGTCGTGCTCGAGAGGACGCAACGCGTACTCGTCGAGGCGGGTTTCGAGATCGACTATCTGGCGCTGCGCGCCGCGGATCTCACCCCCTTCGACCCGGCACGCACGTTTCGCGCCCGGCTCCTGGGCGCCGTCTATCTGGGCACGACTCGGCTGATCGACAACCTCGAGGTCGAGCTCCCTGGCGCCGACCATGGTTGAGCTGGATTGGCGGGCAGCGCTGCCGCCGGATCTGGCCACCGTTGCGGGCTGGATAGCATCGCCGCTGGAACTCGAGCGCTGGGCCGGGCCCGACCTTCACTGGCCGCTCGAGAGCGACCGGCTATGGCGCGAGATCGACGCCGGCGCCATGCCCTCCTACTGCCTCAAGCAAGGCGGCGAACTTCTCGCCTTCGGTCAGCTCTCGCCCAAGGGGCCGCATCACCACCACCTGGCCCGGCTGATCGTCGCCCCCGAGATGCGCGGCCGGGGGCTAGGTCGGCGTCTCTGCGAGGGCTTGATTCAGGAGGGGCACAAGCGTGGTGCCGAGCGGCTGACGCTCAACGTCGCCGGCGACAATACCGTGGCGCTCGAGCTGTATCGTCGCCTGGGTTTTTATCCTGTGGGCGAGCGCGACGAGCGCGGCGTCATCCCCATGATGCTCACGCGATTTGCCGAGTCGTCCGACAATCCGGACAATGACGCGCGGGCCGACTGTGCGCCCGATTCCCACGGTTAGAGACACGTCATGAATCAACTGCGGCCGGACCCATTCTCGCCCTACCAGTTCTATAGCGTCGATCAGTGGTCGCGTTTTCGCGCCGATACGCCGCTGACGCTTGCCTCCGAAGAGGTCCGGCGACTGCGCTCGCTCAATGACCCGGTCGATCTCGACGAGGTCTCTCGCATCTATCTGTCGCTGTCCCGGCTGCTGTCGTCCTATGTCGAAGCGAGCCAGCAGCTCTATGCACAGCGCAAACGCTTTCTCGACATCGACGACACGCAGAAGACGCCGTTCATCATCGGCATCGCCGGCTCGGTGGCCGTGGGCAAGTCGACCACCTCGCGCATTCTCAAGGAGCTGCTCGCCCGCTGGCCCTCGAGCCCCAAGGTGGATCTGGTCACGACCGACGGTTTTCTCTATCCCAACGCCGTGCTGCGCGACAAAGGACTGATGACGCGCAAGGGCTTTCCCGAGAGCTATGACATCGGCGCCCTGCTGAGATTTCTCTCCTGGATCAAGGCAGGCGTGCGTAACGTCCAGGCGCCGCTCTATTCGCATTTGACCTACGACGTGCGGGAAAACGAGTTTCAGACCGTCGACCGCCCCGACATTCTGATCGTCGAAGGCATCAACGTGCTCCAGGTTCGCGATCTGCCGGAAGACGGCAAGATGGTGCCGTTCGTCTCCGACTTCTTCGACTTCTCGCTCTACATCGATGCCGACGAGAACCATATCCATCACTGGTATCTCGAGCGCTTTCGCCTGCTGCGCGAGACCGCCTTTCAGGACCCGGCATCGTTCTTCCACCGCTATGCCCAGATCGACGAGAGCGAAGCGGTCGGAATCGCAGAAGGCCTCTGGCGGGACATCAACCGTCGCAATCTGCGCGAGAACATCTTGCCGACCCGGCCACGGGCCGATCTGATCCTGCGCAAGGGTGCCGATCATCTCGTCGAGCAAGTGGCGCTGCGCAAGGTCTAGGCAGACGCGCCCTTCCAGGCCCTCGCGCACGGCCGCCATGCCATTTTCGCGTAACGTTCTGTTGTATCGGCGAACTTTTCGTCTTCAAACCCTTCTCAGTCACTATCTTTCGATTGGCTAGGCAGGGTTCTTGCAATGCTCATCTCCGTACAGGCGCTTCGTGCCCTGGCCGCCTGGGTGGTCGTTTTCCACCACTTCATGCAGGTCTTTTTCAGTTTCGACGCCGGTAACTGGGTCGAGTCTCTCTTCTCGACCCGCGGCCAAGTGGGTGTGGATATCTTCTTCGTGATCAGCGGCTTCGTGATTACCGTTTCCACCCGAGGCAAGCGACTGTCGACTCCACGTTTCCTACTCCATCGTCTCATCCGTGTTGCCCCCGCCTACTGGCTCTACACGGCGCTCACGGCGCTGGTCATCGTCTTCGCCAGTGACGTCATGCCCGAATACGCATTCAGCGTCACCGGCTTTCTCAAATCCCTGCTGTTCATTCCGGCGGAAAACCCTGGCGGCTACGGCTACTATCCGATTTTGCCGGTCGGCTGGACGCTCAACTTCGAGATGCTGTTCTACGTGGTGTTCGCGCTGTCGCTGACGCTCTCCCGGCGCCATCGGGTCTGGGCGGTGGTGATCTCGATCATCGCAATCAATACGCTGTTCGCGCATCAGCCGTTCCTGAGCAGTTTCTACACTGACCCGATCATCTTCGAGTTCCTGCTCGGCATGGGCATCGGTGTGATCTACGGCCGCCATGGGATTCCCGAAGGCCGCTGCTGGCCGTGGCTTGCGATCGCCGCGAGTCTAGGCACGATCCTCATGTTCAACGATCCCACCGGTGCTGCGCGTTTTCTGGGCTGGGGGTTGCCGAGCGCACTGCTGGTCATCGCGGTGATCGGGCTCGAGTCGCGTATCGGTGGTCAGCGTTTCTTCAAGGCGATGGGCGACTGGTCCTACTCGACCTATCTGATCCATGTCCTGGTGCTTTGGCCGGGCAACTATCTACTGACCCAGCGCCTCGGTCTCGATCCCTATCTAGCGCTGGCATTGTGCGTGCCACTGATCGCGCTGCTCTCCTGGCTGAGCTTCGAGCTGGTGGAGAAACGTCTCTCGCGGCGACTCAAGCGGTGGCTACCGGAAGGGCGCCCACGTCTGGCGATGGCCTAGCCTCTTGCGACGGCGGCGCATCGATAGCGATCACAACCGAGCCCAATCACGCTGACTTCCCGGCCCTGGGGAAGCCATAAAAAAACGCCCGACCGGCAGTGCCGGTCGGGCGTTCATTCAGCGATATCAGGTCGGGGTATCGACCCGATCCGGCCAGTCAGCGGTGAGGGCCGGCGGACGGCGCCCGCCGGTCGCACTCACCAGCCGGCTCACTCACTCGCTTCGAGGGAGGCTTCGAAAGCCGCTTTCTCTTCCGGCGTGATCTCCTTGATCGAGAGCTTCACGCGGTTGCGGTTGTCGATATCGAGTACCTTGACCGTCACTTCCTGGCCTTCGCTCAGGTAGTCCTTCACGTCGTTGACGCGCTCGGGAACGATCTGGGAGATATGGACCAGCCCGTCGGTGCCCGGCATGAAGTTGACGAAGGCGCCGAAGTCGGCGAGTCGAACGACCTTGCCGCGGTAGAGCTTGCCGATCTCCGCTTCGGCGGTGATCGCCAGCACGGTGTCGATGGCGCGCTTGGCGGCGGCGCGGTCTTCGGCGTAGATGCGCACGGTACCGTCGTCGTCGATATCGATGGAGGCACCGGTATCTTCACAGATCTGGCGAATGGTGGCGCCACCCTTGCCGATCACGTCGCGGATCTTGTCCGAGTTGATCTTGATCGTCTGCATTGCCGGCGCGTGCTCGGAGACTTCCGTACGGCTCTGGTTGATGACGGCGTTCATCTTGTCGAGGATCTGGAGGCGGGCGTCGTGGGCCTGCTGCAGCGCAGTCTCCATGATCTCCTCGTTGATGCCCTCGATCTTGATGTCCATCTGCAGCGCGGTCACGCCGGCAGCAGAACCCGCCACCTTGAAGTCCATGTCGCCGAGGTGATCCTCGTCGCCCAGGATGTCGGTCAGCACGGCGAAACCATCGTCGTCCTTCACCAGACCCATGGCGATACCGGCGACCGGCGCCTTGATCGGCACGCCGGCATCCATCAGCGCCAGCGACGTGCCGCAGACGGAAGCCATCGAGCTCGAACCGTTGGACTCGGTGATCTCGGACACCACGCGGATGGTGTACGGGAAGTCGTCCTCGTTCGGCAGCATCGCCTGCACGCCGCGACGCGCCAGTCGGCCGTGGCCGATTTCACGACGCTTGGGACCGCCCATGAAGCCGGCTTCGCCGACGCTGTACGGGGGGAAGTTGTAGTGCAGCAGGAAGCGATCCTTGGTCTCGCCTTCGAGCGACTCGATCAGCTGCGCATCGCGCAGCGTGCCCAGCGTGGCAGCGACCACGGCCTGCGTTTCGCCACGGGTGAACAGCGCGGAGCCGTGGGTGCGCGGCAGCACGCCGACGCTGACGTCGAGCGGACGCACGGTCTTGTGATCGCGACCGTCGATACGCGGCTCGCCGGCGACGACGCGGCTGCGCACGGTCTTCTTCTCAAGGCTGGCGAGGGCCCCGGAGACTTCGTCCTTGCTGAAGCGCGGGCTCTCGCCGCTGGCGAGCTCCTCGAGCGCCTGCGTGCGGATCTGGGATAGCGCATCCTGACGCGCCATCTTGTCGGTGATCCGGTAGGCCTCGCCCACGGCGGTCCCGTAGCTGGACGCCATCGCGGCTTTGAGCTCGGCGTTTTCCGTCGCCGGCTGCCAGTCCCAGCGCGGCTTGCCCGCTTCGCTGGCGAACGCCTTGATCGCCTCGACGACGACCTGCATCTCCTGATGGGCGTAAAGCACTGCGCCCAGCATTTCGTCTTCGCTCAGCTCCTTGGCTTCGGACTCGACCATCAGCACGGCCTTGTCGGTGCCCGCGACGACCATGTTGAGCTCGGAAGCCGGCAGCTCGTCCACCTTGGGATTGAGGAAGTAGCCCTGCGACTCGTTGAAGCCGACCCGTGCGGCGCCGATCGGGCCGTTGAACGGCAGCCCGGAGATCGACAGCGCGGCCGAGGTACCGATCATCGCGGCGATGTCCGGATCCTGGTTACGGTCGGTGGAGAGCACGGTGCAGATGACCTGGACTTCGTTCATGAAGCCCTTGGGAAAGAGCGGACGAATCGGACGGTCGATCAGTCGCGAGGTGAGGGTCTCTTTCTCGGTGGGGCGGCCTTCGCGCTTGAAGAAGCCACCGGGGATCTTGCCGACCGCGTAGGTCTTCTCCTGATAGTGCACGGAGAGCGGGAAGAAGTCCTGGCCGGGCTTGAGGTCCTTGCGGCCGACCACGGTGCACAGCACCACGGTGTCTTCCATGGTGACCAGCACGGCACCGCTGGCCTGACGGGCGATTCGGCCCGTCTCGATAGTGACGGTACTGGAACCGTACTGGAACGTTTTCTGAACCGGATTCACAGGCTTTCCTTTACTTGTCGAATTCGTTGGGATCTTTAGTCGTGGCGACCATTCTAGGCGTTAGCGTCAGCAACGGCTAGCGATCGCCGGGGGCGTCGATGGCTCCATGACGGGCACCAAACAAGCGGCGCCAAATGACAGGCATAAAAAAACAAGCAGCCCCGCGAGGGACTGCTTGTTTCTCGGCACACAGCGTCGATGGGATCGACGCGTGGCTCAGCGGCGCAGACCGAGGCGCTGGATCAGCGACTGGTAACGCTCGAAGTTCTTGGCCTTCAGGTAGTCCAGCAGCTTACGACGCTGGTTGACCATGCGGATCAGGCCACGACGGGAGTGGTGATCCTGCTTGTGGCCCTTGAAGTGGCCCTGCAGGCCGTCGATGTTGGCGCTCAGCAGCGCAACCTGGACTTCCGGCGAACCGGTGTCGTTCTCGCCCTGGCCGTACTCTTTGACGATTTCGGCCTTCTTTTCGGCAGTCAGTGCCATGAAACACTCTCCTAAGCAATATGCTTGAGTGATGAATGTCGGAGACCACGCATATTTGCAGTCTCTCGCGTCATGAATCGGGTAAACCCGATCCTATTGTCGACGCCGCGCTCAGCGCGTCGCCGTGTCGACCAGCCGCTTGGGAGCGATCTCCCCTGGCTGGGTCGACTCGACCAGTCCCAGAAAGGACTCGTCGCGGTAAAGCCTTGCCGTGTCGCCTGGCGCAAGCGCCGTCTCGAGAACACCGACCCGCTGCCCCAGCAGCAAGCGTCTCGCGGCCTCGTCATCGACCTGCAGCGTCGGCAGATGCGCCAGCAGAACGTCGACGGGCATCAGGTGCGCCAGCCGCTCCTCTTCGCTCATCGACTCGAGCGTTTCGAACGAGATGCGACGCTCACTGCCGAACGGGCCGGTTTCGAGCCGCTCGAGTGCCGTGATGTGTGCACCGACGCCCAGCGAGCGGCCGATATCCTCGGCCAGAGTGCGGATGTAGGTGCCCTTGCTGCAGCGCACCTCGAGCCAGAACCCATCCGCCGCCCAATCGAACGGGCGCATATCATATATCGTCACGCGTCGTGGCGCACGCTCGATCGTCTTGCCCTCGCGGGCGAGCTCGTAGAGCTTGCGTCCCTCGTGCTTCAGCGCCGAGACCATCGGGGGTACCTGGTCGATCTCGCCGCGAAAGGCATCGATCGCCGCTTCGATACGGGCCCGGTCGAGACTCGACGGCAGCCCATGGCGCTCGACGATCTCGCCCTCGGCGTCGCCGGTATCCGTCGTCTCGCCCAGCTTGACCCGGGTTCGATAGACCTTGTCGGCTTCCAGCAGGTGCGCCGAGAACTTGGTCGCCTCGCCCAGGCAGATCGGCAGCAGGCCGGTCGCCATGGGATCGAGCGTGCCGGTGTGGCCCGCCTTGCGCGCCTGCAGTAGACGCCGAACTCGCTGGAGAGCGTGATTGCTGGAGACGCCCTGGGCCTTGTCCAGCAGCAGCACTCCGTCGATGGCGAGCCCTTTACGACGACGCGCCATCAGCGGCTCTCCTCGTCTCCTTTCGGCGAGGCGCCGGTGGTCTCGTCGCCGGGCTCGCCGGCGTCATCACGGTGGTCACTGGCAACGGCTTCGTCGATCAGCGCCGAGAGGTGATGCCCGCGCACCACGCTTTCATCGTAATGAAAACGCAGTTCCGGCACGTGACGCAGCTTGATGCGACGCGCGATCTGGCTGCGCAGAAAGCCCGAGGCGCGCTTGAGCACGCTCAGGTTTTCCTTGATACGCGCCGGATCGTTCTCGCCCAGCAGTGTCACGTAGATATCGGCATAGCCGAGATCGCGACTCACCTTCGCCGAGCTGACCGTGATCATCCCCAAACGCGGATCCTTGATCTCGCGCTGGATCAGAACGGCCAGCTCCTGCTGAAGCTGGTCGGCGACTCGATCGGTCCGTTTGAATTCGCGCATGTCGTATGTCCTGCGGCTTCAGTTGCCGCGCTTCGCGGTGCGGCGGTGCCGCGGTGTCGTCCAAACCGACGTCGCCGCCTCCCTGTCACGGGAGACGGCGACGCGGGGTCTCTCGCACGCGAACGTACGAGAGATCAGGGCGTTACAGCGTACGCTCGACCTTGACCTGATCGAAGACCTCGATCTTGTCGCCGACCTGAACGTCGTTGTAGTTCTTGACGCCGATACCACACTCCATGCCGTTGCGCACTTCGTTGACGTCGTCCTTGAAGCGGCGCAGCGACTCGAGATCACCCTCGTAGATGACCACGTTCTCGCGCAGTACACGGATCTTCTTATTGCGATGAACGGTGCCCTCGACGACCATGCAGCCCGCGATAGCGCCGATCTTCGGTGCCTTGAAGACATCGCGAACTTCCGCGATACCCACGATCTGCTCGCGCCACTCAGGCGCCAGCATGCCGCTCATGGCCTGCTTGACCTCGTCGATGAGCTGGTAGATGACGCTGTAGTAGCGCAGATCCAGCCCTTCACGCTCGACGATCTCCCGCGCGGAGGCATCGGCACGCACGTTGAAGCCGACCAGAATCGCCTCACTGGCGAGCGCCAGGTTGGCATCGGTACCGGTGATGCCGCCAACACCCGAGGAGACCACGGCCACCTGGACTTCATCGGTGGACAGCTCTTCGAGCGCGCCACGAATCGCTTCCAGCGAGCCCTGAACGTCGGACTTGAGGACGATGTTGACCTTGGCGACTTCGTCCTGGCCCATCTGGCTGAACATGTTCTCCAGCTTGGCCTTCTGCTGGCGCGCCAGGCGGACTTCGCGGTATTTGCCCTGACGGAAGTTGGCGATCTCGCGCGCCTTCTTGTCGTCGGTCAGCACCATGAAGTCTTCGCCGGCTTCCGGCGTGCCGTCGAGACCCTGGATCTCCACGGGCATCGAGGGTCCGGCTTCCTCGACCTGCTTGCCAAGCTCGTTGATCAGTGCGCGAACGCGGCCGTAGTGGAGACCGGCAAGCACGATGTCACCACGCTTGAGCGTGCCGTTCTGGACCAGCACCGTCGCCACCGGGCCACGCCCCTTGTCGAGGCGCGATTCGACGACCACGCCCTTGCCGGGCGCTTCCGGCACGGCCTTGAGCTCGAGGACTTCGGAGACCAGCAGAACGGATTCGAGCAGCTGATCGATGCCGTCGCCAGTCTTCGCCGAGACGGGTACGAACTGCGTATCGCCGCCCCACTCTTCCGAGATCACGCCATGCTGGGAGAGCTCGTTGCGGATGCGGTCGAGATCGGCGCCTTCCTTGTCGATCTTGTTGATCGCAACGACCAGCTGGACGCCGGCAGCCTTGGCGTGCTCGACGGCTTCGATGGTCTGGGGCATGACGCCGTCATCGGCGGCCACAACCAGGATGACCACGTCGGTCGCCTGGGCACCGCGAGCACGCATGGCGGTGAACGCCGCGTGACCCGGGGTATCGAGGAAGGTGACACCGCCGTGCTCGCCTTCGACGTGATAGGCGCCGATGTGCTGAGTGATGCCGCCGGCTTCGCCCGTCGCCACTTTGGTGCGACGAATGAAGTCGAGCAGCGAGGTCTTGCCGTGGTCGACGTGGCCCATGACGGTGACCACCGGCGAACGCAGAATCTCGTTGCCTTCATAGGAGATGTTTTCGAGCACTTCGGTCTCGAGCGCATCTTCCTTGACCAACCGGGGCTTGTGTCCCATCTCCTCGACGACGATCGCGGCAGTATCCTGATCGATGGTCTGGTTGATGGTGACGGCAGCGCCCATGTTGAACATGGCCTTGATCACTTCGTTGGCCTTGACCGACATCTTATCGGCGAGCTCGGCCACGCTGATCGATTCCGGCAGTGCGACTTCACGCACGATCGGCTGCGTCGGCTTCTGGAAGCCGTGCTGGTTGTCGCTGCGACCGCCACGCCGGGTGCCGCGACGCTCGGCACGCTTGACCTTCTTGCCACCGCGACGACGCTCGTTGCGATCGTCCTCGTCACGACGCCCGCGGCGATCCTGATCACGCTCCTTGTCCTTCTTCGGATGGGCGCGACGATTCTCGGTGCGGGGCTCTTTCGGCGGCGCTTCGACGAAGGGCTGGCTATTGGAGGTCGGCTCGCTATCCTCGACCTGCGGCTCCTGCGAGAGGTTCTCCCCGGGCGCGCTCGGCTGAGGTGCCGGTGCAGCGGCCTTGTCGGAAGCCGCCTGGCCAGCGCTCTGCTCGGCCTGGGCACTCTCGAGTGCCGCCGCCGCAGCCTGCTCTTCTGCATGCTGCTGCGCCTGATCGGCCATGTCGCCGACCAGCTGACGTGGCCCGCTCTCTTCCGCCGCCGGCTCTTCGGTGGGCTCGGCATCGCGCTTGACGTAGGTACGCTTCTTGCGCACCTGCACCTCGATCGTCTTGCCGCGCTCGCCGGAGCGAATCTTGCTGCGGGTGTTACGAGTCAGGGTGACGCGATTGCGCGGCCCCTTACCCCCACCGTGACTCTTGGTCAGGTGGTCGAGCAGGCGCTGCTTGTCCTCTTCGGAGACAGCATCGCCCTCTTGTTGATGCGGCAGACCCGCATCCTTCATCTGTTCGAGCAGGCGGGACACATCGCGCCCCACCTTCCCTGCAAACTCTTTTACGGTCATGTCTGACATTACGACCCTCCTGAACCCGTGACCACGTTACTCTTCGCTCTGAAACCAAGGCGCACGGGCAGTCATGATCAGTGCCGCTGCGCGCTCCTCGTCCACGTCGTCGATATCCTTCAAATCCTCGATGGACTGTTCTGCGAGGTCCTCCATGGTGACGATGCCACGACTGGCGAGAACAAAAGCCAGGTGGCGTTCCATGCCGTCCATCGCAAGAAGGTCTTCGGCGGGCTGAGCGCCATCAAGCGCCTCTTCCGAGGCAATGGCCAGGTTGAGTAACTCATCCTTGGCCCTCGCTCGCAGTTCCTCGACCAGATCTTCATCGAAATCTTCGATCTCCAGCATCTCTTCGAGCGGCACGTAGGCCAACTCTTCGATCGTCGTGAACCCTTCCTCGACCAGGATGCGGGCGACTTCGTCTTCGATCTCGAGATGATTGATGAAATATTCGATCAGGCTGTCGACTTCCTGCTCGCGTTTACCCTCGGCCTCGTCTTCGGTCATGACGTTGAGCGTCCAGCCGGTCAACTCGCTGGCGAGTCGCACGTTCTGGCCGCTACGACCGATGGCTTGGGCAAGGTTATCCTCGCCGACGGCGACGTCCATCGAATGAGCGTCCTCGTCAACGAGAATGGAGGCGACTTCCGCCGGCGCCATGGCATTGATCACCAGCTGGGCGGGGTTGTCGTCCCACAAAATGATGTCCACGCGCTCGTTACGCAGCTCGTTGGACACCGCCTGCACGCGCGAACCGCGCATGCCGACACAGGCACCGACCGGGTCGATGCGCTTGTCGTTGGTCTTGACCGCGATCTTGGCGCGAGCGCCGGGATCGCGGGCCGCACCCTTGATCTCGATCAGCTGCTCGGCGATCTCGGGCACTTCGATCTTGAAGAGCTCGACCAGCATTCCCGGTTTGGTACGGGAGAGAATGAGCTGGGAGCCTCGCGCTTCGGCATCGACCTTCCACAGCAGCGCGCGTACGCGCTCGTTCATGCGGTAGCGCTCACCGGGGATCATCTCGCCGCGGGGCAGAAAACCCTCGGCGTTCTCGCCGAGATCGATGATCAGGCCGTCGCGAGTCGTCTTCTTGACGATACCGGCAACCAGCTCGCCTTCACGCTCGGTGTACTGCTTGACGATCTGGGCCCGCTCGGCTTCGCGCACTTTCTGCACGATGACCTGCTTGGCAGTCTGAGCAGCGATACGGCCGAAAGCGACCGATTCGATCTGCTCTTCGACCGCCTCACCCAGTGCCAACGGCGGGTCGCGCTGCTCGGCTTCGGAAAGCGGAATCTCGCGGTCTTCGCTGACGTACTCTTCGTCTTCGACCACGACCCAGCGGCGGAAAGTATCGTATTCGCCGCTGCGACGATCGATCTCGACGCGGACACTGACGTCTTCCCCTTCGAAGCGCTTGCGCGACGCACTGGCGAGTGCAGCCTCGACGGCCTCGAAGATGACGTCACGCGGTACGCTCTTCTCGTGGGAGATGGCGTCAACGACCAGCAGTATCTCTTTGCTCATGCCTATGCCTCGCCGAAAAACCGGTTCTTTGAAACGCCCTATCCGTCGATTCGGCGTTTTTCATTATGATCGAATGGCGGATGTTCGAAGTCAGTCTTCGAACTGCGGTATGACGCGCGCCTGGTCGATGCTTTCGATGGGAAAGCAGTACTCCTCGGACTCGATGCGAATCAACACTTCATCACCGTCAACGCCCGCCAGTTGTCCCTGAAACTTGCGCCGGCCATCGAAGGCGCTACGCAGTTTGAGCTGGACCGTGTGGCCACGAAAGCGGGAAAAGTGATCGAGGGTATAGAGTGGGCGATCGAGCCCCGGAGAGGAGACCTCCAGGCTGTAGTTGCTCGAGATCGGATCTTCGACGTCCAGCACGCTGCTCACCTGCCGACTGACACCGGCACAGTCATCGACCGTGATGCCGTTGGGGCTGTCGATGTAGATCATCAACTTGGAGTGCTTGCCCTGGGCCAGATAGTCGAGCCCCCATAGCTCGAAACCCATGGCAGTGACCACGGGTTCGATGATCGCATACAGCGCGGCGTCCTTGGTGACCACAAACGACTCCTACAGCAGTTGCATCAGGCACCTGACCGGGAGTTGAAAGACATGCAAGGTGCTAGGTGGCTGACTGGCGTTGGCGTCAGCAGGCAATGCAGAAAATGACAAAGCCGCCAACAAAAAGCCCCTTCTAAAGAAGGGGCCTTTCAAGAAACTTGGTAGCGGGGGCCGGATTTGAACCGACGACCTTCGGGTTATGAGCCCGACGAGCTACCAGACTGCTCCACCCCGCAACATCAGGTTGGCGAGTATAGAAACGGCCCCGGAGCGGGTCAAGAAATGCCGAATCTTCGCCATGCTTCCCGAATCATTTTTCCTATCGGTCAGCATCTTTCTATTCGTTGGCTCAAAGGGTCGAGACCCGAAAACTCAACGATGGTGCCGAAGGCGGGACTTGAACCCGCACGACCGTAAGGTCACTACCCCCTCAAGATAGCGTGTCTACCAATTCCACCACTTCGGCACAGGGGGTGATGAAGGCTTGGCGCCTGCATCGACTCGTCATTTTATCCAATACTTTGTCCGAATCGGCAAGCCATTCGAATCGACGACGAGTTTTCCTTTCGACTCAAGGATTTGAAGTTGACTGCCCTTCCTCTTCCTCGAGTGCTGGCGCAGCATTATTCCCGCTTTGCTCGCCGTCGTCAAGCGTTGGCGCACCATTATGTTGCTGCTCGATGACTTGGGCGTCGGGAATGCCGCTCTGCGGGGCGCTGCCGGCGTGCGAGGCGAAGTACGCCAGCGCCAGCGAAGTGACGAAAAACAGCGCGGCAAGACCACCCGTCACCTTGGCGAGGAAGTTGCCACCGCCGCTCGAACCGAACACGCTCTGTGAGGAGCCACCCCCGAATGCCGCACCGGCTTCGGCGCCCTTGCCCTGCTGCAGCAGTACCAGTACCACCACGGCAATGGCGAGTACGACATGGACCATCAAGACTGCTATCTGCATGACATTAACCTGCTGACTGACAAATCGCTTTGAAATCGTCGACCTTGAGTGAAGCTCCTCCGATCAGGCCGCCGTCGATATCTTCCTGCGCGAGCAGCTCCTTGGCATTGCTCGCATTCATGCTGCCGCCGTAGAGGAGTCGCAACCCCTCGGCCAGCTCCCGATCGAACTGCGCCTGATAGCGACGGATGGACGCCATCACCGCCTGCGCCTGATCGGGTGTCGCCGTACGCCCGGTACCGATCGCCCAGACGGGTTCGTAGGCGATCGTCACCAGCCGGCGCTGTTCAGGCTCGAGACGCGCCATGACATAGCCAGCTTGACGCAGCACCACGTCATCGGTCTGCCCGTTGTCGCGCTCCTCGAGGGTTTCCCCTACGCAGAGAATCGGCTTGATGCCCACGTTCAGGGCGGCGAGGGTCCGATCGAAGACCTGCTCGTCGCTCTCCTGGTACAGCTGACGACGCTCGGAGTGACCCACCAGTACGTATTCGACGCCGAACTCCCGCAGCATTTGACCGCTCACTTCGCCGGTCCTAGCACCCGAATGCAGCGGATTGAGCGTTTGCGCCCCGATTTCGATGCAGGTACCTGCAAAGACTCGCCTGGCTGCATCCAGATAGGGGAAGGGGGGATGAATCAGAATCTCGGCACTAGACGAGAAATTGTCCTCGGCGAATGCCTGACCGAACGCGTCGATCAGTTCTGCCGAGCCGTTCATCTTCCAGTTACCTGCGATCAGCGGCTTGCGCATGCGACCTCCCGTCGGTGGAGCGACATGGTATAAGAGCCTTGACAGCAAGACAACACGCGCTGCTGGCTCATGGAATGAGGCTTTCGACGCTTTCGGCGATCCGCCGTGCGAGTGCCTGAACGTCGAATTGCGGTCTGCCCTCGACCATCACGCGGATCAAGGGCTCGGTGCCCGAGGCCCGCAGCAGTACTCGACCACTGGCGCCGAGCTCATGTTCGACTTCAGCGACGGCTTGCGCGACCGTCGCGTGTTCCAGTAGCGCGGCGACATCGGTACCGGCCGGTAGGCGAACGTTGACCAGCGACTGCGGCGCCTTGTCGAAGCCCTCGAGCAGACGGCCGAGCGGCGCGCTCTCGCGCACCATGACGGCCAGCACCTGCAGCGCCGACACGATACCGTCACCGGTGGTCTGAACGTGGCGACAGACGATGTGCCCCGATGCCTCACCCCCGAGCAGCCAATCATTGGCGAGCAGTTTCTCGGTCACGTAGCGATCGCCCACCTTGGCGCGTACGAACGGAATGCCGGCCTTCTCGAACGCGGCGGCGAGACCGAAATTGCTCATCAGCGTACCGACCACGCCGCCCTTGAGCTTGCCCCGGGCATGAAGGTCGCAAGCGAGGATATAGAGAAGCTCGTCGCCGTCGACCAGCGCGCCATCACGATCCACCAGCAGCACCCGGTCACCATCGCCGTCGAAAGCGATACCCAGGTCGGCACCGCTCGACGTCACGGCGGCCTGCAGGCGCTCGGGATGGGTGGAACCCACGTCGCTGTTGATGTTGAGCCCGTCCGGCTCGGCACCGATCACGCTGACGTCGGCGCCGAGCTCGCGGAATACGTTCGGCGCAATGTGGTATGTCGCCCCGTTGGCGCAGTCCAGCACGATCTTGAGCCCGTGGAGTTCGAGCCGATTAGGAACGGTCGACTTGCAGAACTCGATATAGCGACCGGCGGCGTCGTTGATGCGCACGGCGCGACCGAGCTGATTGGGCGGCATCGTCTCCAGCGGTCGATCGAGCTCCGCTTCGATTTCGCTTTCGACATCGTCGGCAAGCTTGAGGCCCTCGGCGGAGAAGAACTTGATGCCGTTGTCGTGGTACGGGTTGTGTGACGCGGAGATGACGATACCCGCATCGGCGCGAAAGGTGCGCGTCAGATAGGCGATGCCCGGGGTCGGCATGGGACCCAGCAGCGACACGTCGGCGCCGGCGGCGGAAAGCCCCGCTTCCAGCGCCGACTCGAACATGTAGCCGGAGATGCGCGTGTCCTTGCCGATCACCACCTTGGGTCGCGGTGCCTGCGACGACTTCTGACGGGTCTGGTGGCCGGCAAGCTTGCGCGACAACACGCGACCCATCGCCCAGCCCAGCTTGAGCATGAAATCGGCAGTGATGGGGGCCTGACCGACCGTACCGCGAATGCCGTCGGTGCCGAAGTAACGCCTACTCATGATCGATTCGCTCCTGAAGCACGGCCCAAGTCATGTTGACCGCGTCGACTGTGGGTGCCACGTCGTGCACCCGAATGATGTGTCCGCCTCGCTCCACTGCCATCACGGCAAGTGCGAGGCTGCCGGGAAGCCGCTCGTCGACGCCCCGCCCGAGCGTCTTGCCGACCATGCTCTTGCGCGACATGCCGACCAGCAATGGCAGCTCGAGCGCTTCCAGTGCGTCCATGCGATTCAGCAGGCGCAGGTTGTGCTCGAGCGTCTTGGCGAAGCCGAAACCGGGATCGAGTATCAGCCGCTCACGCGAGATACCGGCGCGCTCGCATCGCGCGATCTGCGACTCGAGGAAGTCGACGACCGCCGTTTCGATCGGCTGGTCGTAGTGTGGCGCCCGCTGCATCGTCTGCGGCTCGCCGAGCATGTGCATCAGACAGACCGGCAGATCGGTCGCCGCCGCCGCCTCCAGCGCCCCGGGGCGCGTCAGCGAACGGACGTCATTGATCATCCCCGCCCCGGCGGCAGCGACTTCGGTCATGATCTCCGGCGCACTGGTATCCACCGACACCAGCGCGTCGAACTCGCGCACCAGCATCTCCACTACCGGCAGTACGCGCTCGCGCTCGCGCTCCAGTGGCACGCCCTCGGCACCCGGCCGAGTGGACTCTCCGCCCACGTCGATGATCGCCGCCCCCTCGGTGAGCAGTCGCTCGGCGTGGCGTCGGGCAGCGTCGAGCGCATCGTGGTGCCCACCATCGGAAAAGGAGTCCGGCGTCACATTGAGAATGCCCATGACGCAGGGGCGGTCGAGTTGGAGCCGGCGTTGGCCACACTTAAGCGTCCGACCCCCGGATTGCGGTCGCATCATTGATCTCGCTCAAAAGGCTTCACTCTAAGTAGCGCCCCGCCTAGGCGCAACAGCGCGCGTCCCCGCCCGCGGGCCGAACCATCTCGCAACCGGCACCCTACAAAACAAGACGGGGCGCCAATTGGCGCCCCGTCTCGAGTCTTTCGCAAGGTTACGGCCCGGTGGGACCGCCCAGCGGATCGGAGGGTCGACGACCGCCGGTGTCATCCGGCGCGCCCTCGTCACCGGGCTGCGGCTCGGCGCCACCGATCGGGCGACCAGTACCCGAGTTCGGCCCCTGATCGTCCCAGTCTTCCGGCGGCCGCGGCTTACGCCCTTCCATGATGTCCTTCAGCTGGTTGGCATCGATCGTCTCGTACTGCATCAGCGCTTCGGCCATCAGATCGAGCTTCTCGCGATTCTCCTCGAGAATCTTGTGCGCCGTGGCGTAGCACTCGTCGATGATGCGACGCACCTCCTTGTCGAGACGCGAGGAGGTCTCGCCGGAGGTCAGCTTGCCGCCACCCTGACCAGGGCCACCGAGGAACTGGTGCGACTCGTCCTCGTCGTACATCAGCGGCCCCATCTCCTCGGAGAGACCCCATTTGGCGACCATGCTGTGAGCGAGCTCGGTAGCGCGCTTGATGTCGTTGGAAGCGCCGGTGGTCACCCCATTCGGGCCCAGCGTCATCTCTTCGGCGATACGGCCACCGAACAGCGAGCAGATCTGGCTGATGATGTGCTGACGGGAGTAGCTATAGCGATCCTCTTCCGGCAGGAACATCGTGACGCCAAGGGCTCGCCCGCGCGGAATGATGGTCACTTTGTAGACCGGATCATGCTCGGGCACGACCAGACCGATGATGGCATGACCGGACTCGTGATAGGCGGTGTTGAGCTTCTCTTTCTCGGACATGACCATGGAGCGACGCTCGGAGCCCATCATGATCTTGTCTTTGGCGAGTTCCAGCTCGTCCATGCCGACGGTACGACGGTTGCGCCTTGCTGCGAACAGCGCCGCCTCGTTGACCAGATTGGCAAGATCCGCACCGGAGAAACCGGGGGTCCCGCGAGCGATGACGCTCGATTTGACGCCGTCACCCATCGGCACCTTGCGCAGGTGCACGTTGAGGATATGCTCACGACCGCGGATGTCGGGCAGCGGCACGGTCACCTGACGGTCGAAGCGGCCCGGGCGCAGCAGTGCCGGGTCGAGTACGTCGGGACGGTTCGTGGCAGCGATGACGATGATGCCGTCGTTGGCCTCGAAGCCATCCATTTCGACGAGCAGTTGGTTGAGCGTCTGTTCGCGCTCGTCGTGACCGCCGCCCATGCCGGAACCCCGGTGGCGACCGACGGCGTCGATCTCGTCGATGAAGATGATGCAGGGTGCCTGCTTCTTGGCCTGCTCGAACATGTCACGCACGCGGGATGCGCCCACGCCCACGAACATTTCGACGAAGTCGGAGCCGGAGATCGAGAAGAACGGCACCTTGGCCTCACCGGCGATCGCCTTGGCGAGCAGCGTCTTACCGGTACCGGGCGGACCCACCATCAATACGCCGCGGGGGATCTGGCCGCCCAGACGCTGGAACTTGGAGGGATCCTTGAGGAAGTCGACGAGCTCGACCACCTCTTCCTTAGCCTCGTCACAGCCAGCGACATCGGCGAAGGTGGACTTGATCTGATCTTGGCTGAGTAGCTTCGCCTTGGACTTGCCGAAGCTCATCGGACCGCCCTTGCCACTGCCGCCGCCCTGCATCTGGCGCATGAAGAACACGAAGATGGCGAGAATGAGCAGGATCGGGAAGCTGGCGATCAGCAGCCGCGTCCATAGGCTCTGTTGCTCGGGCTTCTGCCCGACCACGGTGACGTCATGCGCCAGCAGATCGTCCATCAGCTTCGGATCTTCCGCCGCGGGACGAATCGTCTGGAACTGGGTGCCGTCACCACGCTCGCCATTGATGGTGTAGCCATCGATGGTGACGCTTCGCACCTGATCGTTCTGGACCTGCTCCACGAACTGCGAATAGTTCATCGCCTGCGGCGAACTATCCACACTGAAGTTGTTGAACACCGTCAGCAGGACCGCTGCGATGACCAACCAGAGAATTAGATTTTTCGCCATGTCGTTCAAGACACCACCCTCGTAGTACGAACCTTGCTGCCAGCGCTTGTCGTGACCTCGACCCTAACTCAGATGAGGGCGGGTAGCCACGCTTGCAAGCTCGAACATCGCCTGACACTCGTTTGCCGGCGACGGCCATCGAGCGTCTAGCCGTGAAATCCCTGTGCCAGCAGGTAGACTTCCCGCGATCGCGCGCGGGAGGCCTCCGGCTTGCGTGTCACTACCTTGCGAAAGCTCGATCGCAGATCGCGCAGATAGTCGTCGAATCCTTCGCCCTGAAACACTTTGGCCAGAAAGTTGCCGCCGGGCGAGAGCGTCTGGCGCGCCAGATCCAGTGCCAGCTCGACCAGGTACATCGCCTGGGGCTGATCGATCGCCGCCATACCGCTCATATTGGGCGCCATATCCGACATCACCAGATCCACACGACGCTCGCCGAGCTCCGCCAGAATGGCCTCGAGCACCGTCTCTTCGGTGAAATCTCCCTGAATGAAACTGACGCCTGCCAGCGCATCCATCTCCAGGATATCCGAGGCAATCACTCGACCTTCCGGACCGACCTTCTCGGCGGCGATCTGACTCCAGCTGCCGGGGGCGGCACCCAGGTCGATGACCGACATGCCCGGACCGAGTAGCCCGTCTCGCTCGTCGAGCGCGAGTAGTTTGTAGCTCGCTCGTGAACGGTAGCCGTCCTTCCACGACTGCTGGACGTAGCGGTCGTCGAAGTGCTCCTTGAGCCAACCGGGACTGCTTTTGCTCTGCCGCGAGGCGGCATTGGCCTTATCGGAAGTCGAAGAGCGTGCCACTAGCGGTCACCTGATCGCGTTTACGAAATCGAAGGGAATTGAGATGCGGTACGTCGCGACGGGAAAAATCGGTCGTCGGCGGCGCGACAGACTCGGACGGGGTCTCGTATCACCTTCCCCGCCGCGGTCGAAACCCGTACCATGTCGCGTTTGAACAGTGCGGTGGTGAGACCGAAAGCAGCACCGCTGTAGACATTCACGTATCGACACTGAACTCGAGCTATCGATGCTATTCAAGCTCGAGCGATCGAGACTTCGCGAACTCCAACGGTCAGACTATCATGAGCTTGTCACCCGCACAAAAGAAAGCCTACCGCAGCATTGGGCACCATCTGCAGCCGATCGTCACCGTCAGCGAGAACGGCCTGAGCGAAGGTGCCCTGCAGGAACTCGAGCGCGCCCTGCGTGATCACGAACTGGTCAAGGTCAAGCTCGCCTTCGCCGAGCGAGACGAGCGCCAGGCCATGATCCAAGAGCTGACGACTGCCACTGGCGCCGAACTGGTGCAGTCGCTGGGCAAGGTCCCGCTGCTCTACCGCCACAACCCCAGGGCCAACCCCAAGCTCTCCAACATCGCCCGCGCCGAGAACCATCACGGCCGCCACTGAACGCCCCGGGAAAGGCCGTAAACACAAACGCCAGCGACGATCGTCGCTGGCGTTTTTCGTCATTCGAAGCTCGAAGCTCGAAGCTCGAAGCTCGAAGCTCGAAGCTCGAAGCTCAGAGATGCTCGACGCTCGAGATCTCGTACTCCACGTCGCCGCCCGGCGTGCGCACGTTGACCACGTCACCCTCGGACTTGCCGATCAGCGCACGCGCGATCGGCGAGGTCACCGAGATCTTGCCATCCTTGATGCTCGCTTCGTCTTCGCCGACGATGCGGTAACTCACTTCCTCGTCGGTCTCGAGGTTGAGCAGCTCGACGGTGACACCGAAAATCACCTTGCCGTTCTTGGGCATCTTGGCGACATCGATGACCTGCGCGTTGGACAGCTTGCCTTCGATCTCCTGAATGCGCCCTTCGATGAAGCCCTGCTGCTCTCGGGCCGCGTGATACTCGGCGTTCTCCTTGAGATCGCCGTGTTCCCGCGCTTCGGCGATGGCCGCAATCACCTGCGGACGCTCGACGCCCTTGAGCTGATCGAGCTCCTGGCGTAGCGCCTGCTCACCGTGGACCGTCATCGGGACCTTATTCATTCACTGCTCCTGCATGCTGTTCCTGCAGCCGTCGCACCGTAATCTCACTACCGTATTCCAGCGCCATGCACACCGCGCGCGCGCCGGCCAGCGTCGTGGCATAGGGCACCTTGCGCGAAAGCGCCGTGCGCCGAATCACGGAGGAGTCGTTGATCGCCTGACGACCTTCGGTCGTGTTGACGATATAGGCGATCTCGTCGTTCTTGAGCAGATCGACGATATGCGGACGACCTTCGTAAACCTTGTTGACGACGGCAACGCGCACACCGGCCTCTTCCAGAGCCCTGGCCGTGCCGCGTGTTGCCACTAGTGTAAAGCCCAAGGCTAGCAGAGATTGGGCGACCTCGATAACACCCTGCTTGTCCGGCTCGCGCACTGAGAGAAACGCCTTGCGCTCGCCGGTGAGCTTGGGAATCGCTTCGCCGGCGCCGAGCTGCGCCTTGTAGAACGCTTCGGCGAACGTGGTCCCGCTACCCATCACCTCACCGGTGGACTTCATCTCCGGCGACAGGATCGGATCGACGCCGGGGAACTTGTTGAACGGGAAAACCGCTTCCTTGACGCTGTAGTAGCCCGGGATGATCTCGCGAGTGAACGCCTGCTCGGCGAGCGTCTTGCCGGCCATGCAGCGCGCCGCGACCTGCGCCAGCGACGTGCCGATGCACTTGGAGACGAACGGCACCGTGCGCGAAGCCCGCGGATTGACCTCGATCACGTAGATTTCACCGTCCTGCCAGGCGAGCTGGACGTTCATCAGGCCGACGACCCCGAGCTCCAGCGCCATCCGCTTGATCTGCTCGCGCATCTCGTCCTGCACGTCGGCGGGCAGCGAGTACGGCGGCAGCGAACAGGCCGAGTCGCCGGAGTGCACGCCGGCCTGCTCGATGTGCTGCATGATGCCGCCGATCACCACCTGCTCACCGTCACAGACGGCATCGATGTCGACCTCGATCGCCGCGCTCAGAAAGTGATCCAGTAGTACCGGCGAGTCGTTGGAGACCTTCACCGCGTGGGTCATGTAGTTCTCGAGCTCGGAGGCGTCGTAGACGATCTCCATCGCCCGGCCGCCGAGCACGTAGCTTGGCCGCACCACCAGCGGGTAGCCGATCGCTTCCGCCTTGGCGAAGGCGTCCTCGAAGCTGCGCGCAGTGGCGTTGGGCGGCTGCTTGAGACCGAGCTTGTCGATCATCTGCTGAAAGCGCTCACGGTCCTCGGCGCGGTCGATCGCATCCGGGGTGGTGCCGATGATCGGTACGCCGGCGGCTTCGAGTGCGCGGGCGAGCTTCAACGGGGTCTGCCCGCCGAACTGCACGATCACCCCGACCGGCTTCTCCTTGTCCGCGATCTCGAGCACGTCCTCGAGGGTCACCGGCTCGAAGTAGAGTCGATCCGAGGTGTCGTAGTCGGTGGAGACAGTCTCCGGATTGCAGTTGACCATGATGGTCTCGTAGCCGTCTGCGCGCATGGCAAGCGCGGCATGCACGCAGCAGTAGTCGAACTCGATCCCCTGGCCGATACGGTTCGGCCCACCGCCGAGCACCATGATCTTCTGGCGATCCGTGACCTCGGCTTCGCACTCCTCCTCGTAGGTGGAGTACATGTAGGCGGTGCTGGAGGCGAACTCGGCGGCACAGGTGTCGACCCGCTTGTAGACCGGGCGAATGTCGAACTGGTGGCGCCGACTGCGCACCTCGCTCTCGGCGACACCCAGCAGGCTCGCCAGACGCGCGTCGGCAAAACCCTTGCGCTTGAGCCGGAAGAGCTCGTCGGCGTCGAAATCGCTCAGGGCACGCTGGGCGACGGCCTGTTCCAGGCGTATCAGCTCTTCGAGCTGGACCAGGAACCAGCGGTCGATGTTGGTCAGCGCGAACACTTCATCGACGCTCATACCGCTGCGCATGCCGTCGGCGATGTAGAAGATGCGATCGGCGCCGGCGGCCTGCAGCTCGCCCTTGATCAGCGCCATGTTGTCGACGTTGAAGTCGGTGACCTTGGGATCGAGGCCGTCGACGCCGATCTCGAGACCGCGCAGCGCCTTCTGCAGCGATTCCTGGAATGTCCGGCCGATCGCCATCACCTCGCCCACCGACTTCATCTGGGTGGTCAGGCGGTCGTTGGCTTGGGGGAACTTCTCGAAGGTGAAGCGCGGGATCTTGGTGACGACGTAGTCGATCGACGGCTCGAAGGAGGCCGGCGTCGCGCCACCGGTAATGTCGTTCTGCAGCTCGTCGAGGGTGTAGCCCACCGCCAGCTTGGCGGCGATCTTGGCGATCGGGAAGCCGGTCGCCTTGGAGGCCAGCGCCGAGGAGCGCGACACTCGCGGGTTCATCTCGATCACCACCACGCGCCCGGTGGTGGGATCGACGCCGAACTGGACGTTGGAGCCACCGGTCTCGACACCGATCTCGCGCAGTACCGCGAGCGATGCGTTACGCATGCTCTGGTACTCCTTGTCGGTGAGGGTCTGCGCCGGGGCGACGGTGATGGAGTCGCCGGTGTGCACGCCCATCGGGTCGAAGTTCTCGATGGCGCAGACGATGATGCAGTTGTCGTTCTTGTCACGAACGACCTCCATCTCGTATTCCTTCCATCCCAGCAAGGATTCGTCGATCAGCAGTTCGTGGTTGTTGGAGAGCTCGAAACCGCGGGTGCAGATCTCCTCGAACTCCTCCTTGTTGTAGGCCACGCCGCCGCCGGAACCGCCCATGGTGTAGGAGGGGCGGATGATCACCGGGAAGCCGAGTTCGGCCTGGATCTCCCAGGCCTCCGCCATCGCGTGGGCGACCTTGGCCTTGGGGCACTCGAGGCCGATGTTCTTCATCGCCTTGTCGAAGAGATCGCGATCCTCGGCCTTGTTGATGGCGTCGGCGTTGGCCCCGATCATCTCCACGCCGTACTCGTCGAGCACGCCGTGCTTGTCGAGCTCCAGCGCGCAGTTGAGCGCGGTCTGCCCGCCCATCGTCGGCAGGATCGCCGACGGACGCTCCTTCTCGATGATCTGCGCCACCGCCTGCCAGGTGATCGGCTCGATGTAGGTGGCATCTGCCATCACCGGGTCGGTCATGATGGTCGCCGGGTTGGAGTTCACCAGGATGACGCGGTAGCCCTCTTCACGCAGCGCCTTGCAGGCCTGGGCCCCGGAGTAGTCGAATTCGCACGCCTGCCCGATGACGATGGGGCCGGCGCCGATGATCAGAATGCTGTCGAGATCCGTACGTTTTGGCATGCGCTAACACTCGTCGAAAAAGGAGAGGGCGGCGCGGCGCGCCGACCCGAAAAGACTCGATTCAATGGCGTCGGAAGGTCGCGAGCGGTTCAAGCGACCTGGCGCTTGCGCGCCTGCATCATCGACACGAAGCGGTCGAACAGCGGCGACACGTCCTGCGGTCCGGGGCTCGCCTCGGGGTGACCCTGGAAGCTGAAGGCCGGGCGGTCGGTCAGCTCGATCCCCTGGAGCGTGCCGTCGAACAGCGAGCGATGGATCGCGCGCACGTTGGCCGGCAGGCTCGTCTCGTCCACCGCGAAACCGTGGTTCTGACTGGTGATCATGACGTGGCCGGTGTCGAGATCCTGCACCGGATGGTTGGCGCCGTGGTGGCCGTGATTCATCTTCACGGTGGTGGCACCCGCGGCCAGCGCCAGCAGCTGATGGCCCAGGCAGATACCGAAGACCGGGACGTCGGCGTCGAGGACCTCGCGAATGGCAGTGATGGCGTAGTCGCAGGGCGCCGGGTCGCCGGGGCCGTTGGCGAGAAAGACGCCGTCCGGGTTCATCGCCAGCACATCCGCCGCCGGCGTCTCGGCGGGCACCACCGTCAGTCGACAGCCGCGCGCGGTCAGCAGGCGCAGGATGTTGTGCTTGACGCCATAGTCGAAGGCGACGACGTGATAGGGCCGTTCGCTCGCGGCGGCATCGGCGTAGCCCTGCCCCAGCGTCCAGTCGCCCTCGCTCCACTCGTAGGCGGACTGGCAGGAGACGACCTTGGCCAGATCCATCCCCTTGAGTCCGGGAAAGGCCCGCGCCGCTTCCAGCGCCCGCTCGACGGCGTCATCGCCGCGCGCCGCGTCGCCGGCGAGAATCGCGCCATCGAGGGAGCCTTTGCTGCGCAAGAGTCGCGTGAGCCGTCGGGTATCGATATCGGCGATGCCGACCACGTTCTGCGAGCGGAGGTAGTCCGAAAGCGAACGCTGGCTGCGAAAGCTACTGGCCATTAGCGGCAGGTCGCGGATGACCAGGCCAGCGGCGGCGATCTGCGCGGACTCGACGTCCTCGGCGTTGATGCCGGTGTTGCCGATGTGCGGATAGGTCAGGGTGACGATCTGACGGGTATAGGAGGGGTCGGTGAGGATTTCCTGATAGCCGGTCATGGCGGTATTGAAAACCACCTCCCCGCTGGTCTGCCCGTCGGCTCCGATCGCAGTTCCTCTGAATACACTGCCGTCTGCGAGAGCCAGTATCGCGGGTCTATTCAAGACGTTCTCCTCCTCGGCGGATCACCAACAAAAGTTCCGGGCGCACCGAAACTCGATTCTCGGCCGACGAGGCGCAGCGGGCGGTGTCAGAAACTCAGGTCGTAAAAAAGCGGGACGAAATCCGGAGCACCGGTTTCATCCCGCTTGTTGTCCTGGTCGCTGCATCGCCTGCGGCTTCGTTCGGCCAAATTGACGAAATACTACCGGAAAGCGCTCTCGGGCTCCAGTGCCGCCGGCCGATCGTCGTTCGATGCGCCGACGCTACGCCTTGAGCCCCAGCACGTCCTGCATGTCGTAGCGCCCCGAGGCGCGCCCGGCGACCCACAGCGCGGCGCGCACGGCGCCGTTGCCAAAGGTGAGCCGGCTGGAGGCCTTGTGGGTGATCTCGATGCGCTCGCCCTCGGCGGCGAAGAGCACGGTGTGCTCACCGACGATGTCGCCGCCGCGCACGGTAGCGAAGCCGATCTCGTCGGCGCGCCGCGGCCCGACCTGGCCCACGCGCTCGAAGACCCCGCAGGCGGCCAGATCCCGCCCCAGGGCATCGGCCACGGCGCGTCCCATCATCAGTGCGGTGCCGGAGGGCGCATCGATCTTGTGGCGGTGATGCGATTCGATCACCTCGATGTCGAAGCCGGCGTCCCCCAGTGCCCGCGCCGCCGTCTCGAGCAGATTGACCGTCAGATTGACACCGGTGCTCATGTTGGCGGAAAAGACCGTGGGCACGCGCGCGGCGAGTGCATCGAGCCGTTCGAGCTCGGCGGCATCGAAGCCGGTAGTGCCAATGACGATCGCCTTGCCGTTATCGGCGCACCAGGCGAGGTTGTCGAGCGTCAGCGACGGCGTGGAGAAGTCGATCAGCACGTCGAAGTCATCACGCACCGCCCCGAGCGAGCCGGCCAGCGCCACGCCCAGCTTGCCCAGGCCCGCCATCTCACCGGCATCGCTGCCGATCAGCGAACTGTCCGCGCGCACGACCGCCGCTCCCAGGGTCGCCGCATCGCTCTTGTGCGTGGCTTCCAGCAGCGTACGCCCCATGCGTCCCGCTGCCCCGATGATGGCTATCCGCGTCATGCATTCCTCTCCTTGATGCCCGGTACGCGCCGACAAACGCTGCAACGTGTTCCGAGATGAAACGTGATCCGACAAGAGGCGCAGTGTATCAGCCACCCTCTGCCGGTGACGCGCCTCCCCGACGACCGGCAGCCCGGCGCGCCGACACGACCATCCCATGACGCCCGCCACGAGCGCCCTCCGCTACACTATTGTCCAGACGCCATCTGCCGGAGCCCGCCCCGCCATGCCCACTCGCTCGACTGCCCCGAGAAACCCCACCGGTGCCTCGATCACCGGCGCCCTGCTGATCAGCACGCTTCTCGCTGGCTGCAGCGCCGTCCCCCAGCCCACGTCGCTGGCCACCGCCGAGCTCGAGGCGAGCACGCCGGGCGTGAGCTGGTGCGGCACCCTGGTGCTGCCGAGCAAGTGGCAGGACGGCACGCCGGTGGGCGGGCTTTCGGATCTCGGCTGGGACGAGGACGAGTCGATGCTCTTTCTGGTCTCGGATCGCGGCTGGCTGCACCGTGCCCGGCTCGACTTCACCGGCAGCGGAGAGCTTCGCGACTACCAACCGCTCGATACTTACCCGCTGCGGAGCCGACAGGGGAGCATTCTCGAGAGCGAGCGCAGCGACGCCGAATCACTCGTGCTGGAGAACGCTCGCGACGGCGTTCGCGGCAACACCCAGCTGGTGATCGGGTTCGAGGGCGATGCCCGCTGGCAACGCTTCTATCCTTCCGGCCTCGCCGGCGAAGCCCCGCACCGTTCGGCCAGGCTCGCGGACACCCAGCCCAACGCTGGGCTGGAGGGGCTGGCCGATCTGCCCGGTTTCGGGCTGATCGGCGGGATCGAGTCGTCGCCCGAAGGGTGGCCCGACACGCTCACGCGGCTTTTCACCCTCGACGGCGAGCACGAGTGGCGCTATCCGCTGGCGAGCGACACGAACTCGGCACTGACCGCCCTCGAAGCGCTCGATGGCGATCTGTTGGTGCTCGAGCGCGCCTACACGCCGCCGGCGTCGGTGGTGATCAACCTGCGCCGGGCGGCACTGGCCAAGAACGGCAGCGTCACGGTCACCGATCTCGCCCGCCTCTCCAACGGCGAAGGCTGGTCGGTGGACAACTTCGAGGGGCTCACCCGGATCGGCGACGGCCGTTACCTCATGGTCAGCGACGACAACTTCAGCCTGCTGCAGCGCACCCTGCTCAGCTGTTTCACGATCGACGAGGCCAACGCGAGCTGAACCGGGTCAGGCGGCCATTCGCCGTCGCGCGCCTCCTCACGCTCGCCGGCCCTTCCATTACCATGCTCGCCGACTCTCTCACCGCCACGCTCACCGGCCCTCCCATCGCCACGCTCGCCGACGCTCTCACCGGACCTCGCCACTGACCGGTGCCAGCCCTCTCGCAACGTAGCGGCAACCTCGCAACGTAGCGGCAACGCCTCGACCCGCCGAACAAAACGGCGCATACTTCGCCGCTCTGTAAATGAGAATTGTTATTCTTTGATGGCGCGGCGCTCTATCCGCCAGCGAGGCCGGTCAGNNCTGACCGGCCTCGCTCAGACAACCTCCTAGACGATCGGTTTTCGAATGCACGACCTGACGACGACACCCGCTTCTCACGAATCCGTCCGCTTTTGCGCCGGCGCACCGGGCATTCGTCCCGTGCGGATTGCCGCGCTGCTAGCGCTTTCCACCCTCGCGCTCACGTCGTGGGCGCCCCTCGCCGCCGCGGACGAGGTGGTGGTGACGGACATCGCCGGACGTGAGGTCAGCGTCGAGACGCCGGTGAAACGCATGATTCTCGGCGAGGGTCGCCAGATCTATCTGCTCGGCGTGCTGCAGCCAAAGACGCCGTTCCAAGGCGTGGTCGGCTGGCGCGAGGATCTCTCCCAGGCCGACCCGGAAAACTACGCCGCCTACGCCGAGAAGTTTCCCCAGCTCGAACAGATCCCCACCTTCGGCGGTTTCAAGGACGGCACCTTCGACGTCGAACAGGCCGCCTCCCTCGACCCGGACGTGATCTTCATGAACGTCGAGTCGCAGTCCGCCACCGAGGACGCCGGCTACGAGCAGAAACTGGCGGCGCTGGGCATTCCCATCGTCTACGTCGACTTTCGCGAAGACCCCATCGCCGACACCCCCAAATCGATCCGTCTGATGGGCGAGCTGCTCGACGAGCAGGATCGCGCCGAGGCGTTCATCGATTTCTCTAACGCGCAGATGGCGCGGGTCGCGCGCGTTCTCGAGCAGGCCGAGCCCGAGCGCCCGCGAGTGTTCATCGACCGCGCCGGCGGCTATACCGAAGAGTGCTGCATGAGCTTCGGCCCGCACAATTTCGGCGACTACGTGACGCTCGCCGGCGGTGACAACATCGCCGACGGCATCATCCCCGGCACCTTCGGCAACTTGAATCCGGAGCAGATCATCGCCGCCAACCCGCAGCAGGTGGTCGTCACCGGCGGTGACTGGGAAGCCTACGTGCCCGGCGGCGGCTGGGTCGGCGTCGGCCCCGGCGAGGAGATGGACGAGGCCAGGCGCAAGCTCGAGGCGCTCACTCACCGCGTCGCCATGACCGGCATCGACGCCGTCGCCAACGATCAGGTCCACGCCATCTGGCACCAGTTCTACAACAGCCCCTACTACTTCGTTGCGGTGCAGCGCCTCGCCAAGTGGTTCCACCCCGATCTTTTCAACGATCTCGACCCGGAAGCGACGCTTCGCGAGCTCCACGAGCGCTTCCTGCCGGTCGACTATCGCCCGGGCTACTGGGTCTCGCTGGACGACGACGATGAGTAAGACGGCGCTAGAGACGCCGGCACCGGGGCGCGTCTTCTACCGCTCGCTGGTGGCGCGCCGCCAGCTGATCCTCGCCGCGCTCTTCGCCGCGCTCTGTCTGAGCGTGTGCGTCGATCTCGCCCTCGGCCCGGCCCGCTTCGGGCTCGATGAAGTGCTCGCGGCCCTCGTCTCGCCGGGCTCGGTGAGCGATCAGCTCCGCGTCATCGTGTGGGACATCCGCATGCCGGTGGCGCTGATGGCGGTGGTGGTCGGCGCCAGCCTCTCCATCGCCGGGGCGCAGATGCAGACCATCCTCAGCAATCCGCTGGCGAGCCCATTCACCCTCGGCATCTCTGCCGGCGCCGGCTTCGGCGCGGCGTTGGCGCTGGCCTTCGGCGTGGCGATCCTGCCGGGCAGCGTCGCCTATATGGTGCCGATCAACGCCTTCCTGGTGGCAATGCTGACCGCCTTCGCGATCCACCTGCTCAGCCTCAAGCGTGGGGTGACGATCGAGACGATCGTGCTGCTCGGCATCGCCATGGTGTTCATCTTCAATTCGCTGATGGCGCTGATCCAATTCTTCGCCAGCCAGCAGGCACTCTCGGCGGTGGTGTTCTGGACCATGGGCAGTCTCACCAAGGCGACCTGGCCGAAGCTCTGGATCACGCTGTCGGTGCTGGCGGTGTCGATCCCGCTGCTGGCGCGTCACGGCTGGGCGCTCACAGCGATGCGTCTGGGCGATGCCAAGGCGGAGAGCATGGGCGTGAATCCGCGCCGGCTGCGCCTGGAAGTGCTGATCGTGGTGTCGCTGCTGGCGTCGATTTCGGTCGCTTTCGTCGGCACCATCGGCTTCATCGGTCTGGTCGGCCCGCACATCGCGCGCATGCTGCTCGGCGAGGATCAGCGCTTCTTCCTGCCGGGCTCGGCACTCTGCGGGGCGTTGATCCTCTCGGTGGGCTCGATCCTGTCGAAGATGCTGATTCCCGGGACAGTGATCCCCATCGGCATCATCACCTCACTGGTAGGTATCCCGTTCTTTCTGTTCCTCGTGCTCAATCAGAGAAAATCGGCATGGTGAGTCTCGCCTTCGACCAGGTCAGCGCCCGCTACGCCAAACGGGCAGTGCTCGACGACATCCACACGCCCACCTTCTTCGGCGGCCAGATCGTCGCGCTGCTCGGCCCGAACGCCGCGGGCAAGTCGACGCTCTTTCGCCGCGTGCTGGGACTCGTCGACGGTGAGGGTGAGGTCCGCCTGGAAGGCGCCACGGCCGAGCGCCCCATCGCCTACATGCCGCAGGAGACGCGAGTCGATGCCGTGCTCACCGTCTACGAGAGCGTGCTGCTGGCGCGCATGCAGGGGCGACGGCTCAAGGTGAGTCCGGCGGATCTGGAGGCGGTGGACCGCGCCATCGACGAGCTGGGCATCCAGGCGCTGACCGAGCGCGACATCGGCGATCTCAGCGGCGGCCAGCGCCAGCTGGTGAGTGCCGCCCAGGCACTGGTGCAGTCACCGGACGTGCTGCTGCTCGACGAGCCCACCTCCGCCCTCGACCTGCATCGCCAGATCGCCCTGCTCACCGTGCTGCGACGTCTCGCCGCCGAACGGGGCATGCTGATCGTGGTCGCCCTGCACGATCTCGGTCACGCGCTGCGCTTCACCGACCAGGCGATGGTGCTCGCCGATGGCACGCTCAAGGCGTGCGGGCCGACCCAGGCGGTGGTCACGCCCGAACTGCTGCGTGACATCTACCGGGTGGAGGGGCGTATCGAGCGCTGCTCCCGCGGGCATCCACTGCTCGTGGTCGACGGCGCACTCTAGCCGTCGACGCCTCCGGCATCGCCGAGGCCGGTGCCGCGGTTTCCCCGCCGCGGCGCGGCGAACCGCCACCTATGCACGCACAAGCATAATGATTTCCGCTAGTTGTCATTTATCCCCCGCCCTCCGATGCTGTCCCCCTTCTGCCGGACGTCAGGCCGTGAGCGCCGCATACCCGGATACTCACCGGCCCGCTAGCGGCGGCGCCGAATACGGACCGCCGGACCGCCGGAACGCCGGACCGTGCGCATGGCAAGACGACGATCGAACACGACGACAATCAAAAACGAGGGTTCACGATGACTGGGATCACGCAGACCGCCGAGGGTCGCGGCACGGGCTCGGCGGGGTTCTTCTCCCGCGAGCGAACGATAGCGGGCCCCAACTTCAACCGCTGGCTGGTACCCACCGCAGCGCTGGCGATCCATCTGTGTATCGGCATGGCCTACGGCTTCTCGGTGTTCTGGCTTCCCATGAGCCAGGAGATCGTCAACGCCCCCGCCAGCTGTAACAACCTGGGCCTGCTGCAGGCGCTGACCACCACGAGCTGCAACTGGAGTGTCAGCCAGGTCACCTACGTCTTCGGTATCTTCATCGCGATGCTGGGGGTCTCGGCGGCGATCTGGGGCGCCTGGCTCGAGCACGCCGGCCCCCGCAAGGCGGGCTGCATCGCTGCACTCTGCTGGGGCGGCGGACTGATCGTCGGCGGTCTCGGCGTGATGAACCATCAGCTCTGGCTGATCTATCTGGGCTGCGGCGTACTCGGCGGTATCGGCCAGGGACTGGGTTACATCACACCGGTCTCGACGCTGATCAAGTGGTTTCCCGACCGCCGCGGCATGGCGACGGGCTTCGCGATCATGGGCTACGGCGGCGGCGCCATGGTCGGCGCGCCCCTGGCGGTCGTACTGATGAACCACTACGGCGCCGACGGCGGCACCGGAGTGGCGATGACGCTGATCACCCTGGGGGGGATCTACGCCATCGTCATGGCCTGCGGGGCCCTCGGCTTTCGCGTGCCGCCCAATGGCTGGAAGCCCGCCGGCTGGACGCCGTCGGAAAAGGCCAAGAGCAACACCATGATCACCCAGGGGCACGTGCACCTGAATACCGCGTGGAAAACCCGGCAGTTCTGGCTGATCTGGGGCGTGCTGTTCCTCAACGTCACGGCGGGGATCGCGGTGATCTCGATGGCGAGCCCGATGCTGCAGGACGTCTTCGGCGGCGCGCTGGTGGGGCTCGAGGATCGCGGAGCGGCGCTGAACGAAGCGCAGCAGGCGGCGGTGGTCGCCGCCGCCGCGGGCCTTGTCGGACTCATCAGCCTGTTCAACAGCCTCGGTCGCCTGTTCTGGGCATCGCTGTCGGACAAGATCGGCCGCAAGAACACCTATTACTGCTTTTTCGCGATCGGCATCGTCATGTACTGCCTGCTGCCCATGTGGGGCCATCTCGGCATGGCCGGGCTCTTCGTGATCTCGATCTGCGTCATTCTCAGCATGTACGGTGGCGGCTTCGCCACGGTGCCGGCATATCTCGCCGACATCTTCGGCACCCAGATGGTTGGCGCGATCCACGGCCGCCTGCTGACCGCCTGGACCGCCGCCGGTCTGGTCGGCCCGCTGGTGATCGCCGCGCTGCGCGAGGCGCAGCTCGATGCCGGGGTCGAAGCGAGCCTCGTCTACGACCGCACGCTCTACATCATGGCGGGTCTGCTGTTTCTGGGGCTGATCTGCAACGCGCTGGTACGGCCGGTCAAACCGTCACAGCAGATGAGCGATGAGGAGCTGGCCCGCGAGCGCGCGCTGCAGCAGGATGACGGCGTTGCCGCCAACGCCGAGACCGCAGCACGCGGGCGCTTCGGTATCGGCGGCGTGCTCGCCTGGCTCGGCGTGGGTATTCCCTTCCTGATCGGGCTCTACATCGCGCTGGCCAAGGCCGCGGCGCTGTTCTGAGTCGCACCCCGGTCGGAGTGTCTCAACTCACGAGGAACCCGCGGCCACGCGGGTTCCACGCTCATAACGATGCCGATGCCTCGGCTTCCCGCCGTCGATCCTCCGCCAGCAGCGTCTCGAACGTGCCCACTTCCCCGGGGCGATCGGCGGCGTAGCCGGCAAGCCCCTCGATCTGCTCGAGCAGCGGCGGCGACGTCAGATGCGACAGGAGATGCTGGACACGCTCCTGCTCGAGACTCGCCGCCTGGCCAATCAGTAGATAATGCTCGGTAGAGAGCGGCCGAAACGCCAGTCCGAATTGCGCCGCCGCCGCTTCCACGCCGAACCCGGCGTCGGCCATCCCTGCCGCCACATAGGCCGCCACCGCGGTGTGCGTGAACTCCTCGTGAAAGGCCCCGGGAATCGCCGCCTCCTCGATGCCCTCCTCCGCCAGCAGCAGATTGAACAGCACCCGCGTGCCGGAGTGTTCATCACGGTTGATGAAGCGCACGTCCGGCATCAGAAGATCGCCAAGCCCGCGAATCCGCGACTCGTCCGCGGGCCGCAGGATCAGCCCCTGACGACGGGTGACGAAGCGGATCACTGCCAGATCCTGGCTCGCCAGCTGTGTGCGGTACGCCGTCATCACCTGCTCGGCAAGGCGCGGGCAGACCGGCAGGTGGAAGCTCGCCAGGTCGCACTCGCCGCGGCCCAGCGCGTTGAGCGCCTCCAGCGGGTTGCAGTAGCGAAGGTCCAGCTCCCCCGGGCAATCCGGCAGCAGCGCCACCGCGTAGCCGTGGCTGGCATGGAGTCGCAGAACGGGATGGGAGCCGGCCAGCTGCTGCTGCAACTGGTGGTTGAGCTCAGAGGCCATGCTCTCGAGCTGCGGTCCGAGGCGCGCCTTGACCCGCTGCTCGGACCACAGAAGCGTCTCGCCCAGCGGCGACAGACGCGTGCCATGGCCGCGGCGCATCTCCACCAGTGACATGCCGAAAAAAGCCTCGGCGCGGTTGAGCACGTTCCAGGCATGGCGGTAGGAGATTTTCGCGCCACTGGCCGCCTGGGTGAGCTTGCCGCTGTCGTGAAGGTTCGCCAGCAGCGTGAACAGCACGGGGTCGAGACGCTCACCGTCATCGCGGCTATAGCGCCACGCCGGGGTGATGTTCCACCTTGGGCTAAGCATTGTCGTTCATATTTTTCGGCCTGAATCGGGGTGCTAGTTTGGCGCTGGTAGCGACCCTGACTTAAAGCAGTTAAGAACGGCGATTCCTATAAGACGATCGGCTGAGAGTCGCCGGCGCGGCGCCTCGACAGCGACAACTCACGACTCGATGAGGCGGTCCGGCCATGTCCCACTCAGCTTCTCCCGTTGCCGACGCCTGGACGCCGGCAGAGCTCCAGACAGTCATCGATGCCCACCGTGCGAGACCGGGCGCGATGCTGCCCCTGCTGCACGCCATTCAAGCGCGTTTCGGCTTCATTCCCGAAGAGGCGGTTCCCAGGGTGGCCGAGGCACTGCGCCACACCCGCGCCGAGGTGCACGGCATCATCAGCTTCTACCATCACTTTCGCACCCACCCGGCGGGGCGCAGCGTGATTCAGATCTGTCGCGCCGAGGCGTGTCAGGCGGTGGGTAGCCGCCAGCTCGAGGCGCATGCGAGAAAGGCGCTGGGCATTGATTATCACCAGACCACACCGGATCACGAGTTCACGCTTGAGCCGGTGTATTGCTTGGGCAACTGCGCCTGCGGCCCCTCTATCCGCGTCAATGATGATGTTTATGGTCGCATGACGCCCGAGCAGTTCGATGAACTGACCGATGAACTGTCGGCGACCGTCGTGGAGGTGAAATGATGGCCGTTACCGTTTATGTCCCCCGGGACACCACGGCGCTGGCGCTGGGTGCCGATCGGGTCGCCACCCGCCTCGAGCGCGGCGCGAAGGCGCGCAATGTCGACATCAATATTGTGCGCAATGGCTCGCGCGGGCTTTTCTATCTAGAGCCGCTGATCGAGGTTGCCACGCCCGAGGGCCGCGTCGCCTATGGCCCGGTCACGCCGGCGGAGGTGGAGTCCCTGCTGGATGCCGGACTGCTCGACGGAGGCCAGGATCATCCATTGGCACTCGGCCTCACCGAAGAGATCGCCTATCTCAAGCGCCAACAGCGCCTGACCTTTTCGCGCATCGGTCTCACCGACCCCGTATCCATCGAGGACTACACCGCACTGCGCGGCTTCAAGGGTCTGGAGAAGGCGCTGGCGTTGGAGGCGCAGGCGGTGGTCGACGAGGTCACCGCCTCCGGGCTACGCGGGCGTGGCGGCGCGGCCTTCCCCACCGGCATCAAATGGCAGACGGTTCACGATCAGCCTGCGGGCCAGAAGTACGTGGTCTGCAATGCCGACGAGGGCGACTCCGGCACCTTCGCCGACCGCCTGGTGATGGAGTGCGACCCCTACCTGCTGATCGAGGGCATGGCCATTGCCGGTCTCGCCGCAGGCGCCGATCAGGGTTACATCTACCTGCGCTCCGAATACCCGCTGGCCCACGCCGTACTCGAGGAGGCGATCGAGCGCGCCGTAGCCGCCGGCTATCTCGGCGATGACATTCTGGGCAGCGGCCGCGGCTTCCATCTGGAAGTGCGCCTGGGCGCCGGCGCCTATATCTGCGGCGAGGAGACCTCGCTGCTGGAAAGCCTCGAGGGCAAGCGCGGGCTGGTACGCGCCAAGCCGCCGCTGCCGGCCATCGAAGGGCTGTTCGGCCGACCCACCGTGGTCAACAACGTGCTGTCGCTGGCCACCGTTCCCTTCATTCTGGATCAGGGCGGTCAGACCTACGCCGATTACGGCCTGGGCCGCTCGCGCGGCACGCTGGCCATTCAGCTGGCCGGCAACGTCAAGCGCGGCGGGCTGGTGGAACTTGCCTTCGGCACCAGTCTGCGCGAACTGATGGAGGAGTTCGGCGGCGGCACCCGCAGCGGACGTCCGCTCAAGGCCGTGCAGGTTGGCGGTCCGCTGGGCGCCTATCTGCCCGAAAGCCAGTGGGATCACCCCATCGACTACGAAGGCTTTGCCGCCTTCGGTGGCGTGGTAGGCCACGGCGGCGTGGTGATGTTCGATGACAGCGTCGATATGGGTGACCAGGCACGCTTCGCCATGGAGTTCTGCAGCGTCGAGTCCTGTGGCAAGTGCACGCCGTGCCGGATCGGTGCCGTGCGCGGCGTGGAGGTGATCGACCGCCTGCGGGCCGGCGAGTCGCTGGATAAGAACCTCGCCCTGCTCACCGACCTTTGCGACACCATGGTCGATGGCTCGCTGTGTGCCATGGGTGGCATGACGCCGTTCCCGGTGCAGAGCGTCCTGCAGCACTTCCCTGATGATCTGACACCTCGACAGGCCGCAACGGTGGGAGGTACGACATGCTGAACTATTTCGATCCCAAAACAGCCGATCCCAAACAATCCGGTACCCATTCGTTCAACGCAGGCCTGGGTGGTGTCGGCGAGGCCCAGAGCACCTTCAATCCGGCCTTTTTCGACCGCGACCTGGGCACCCCGGCGCGCACGTCCGAGACGCCGGTCGAGCTGACCATCGACGGCACGGCCATTCGCGTGCCGGAAGGGACGTCGGTGATGCGCGCTGCGGCACTGGCCGGCATCACCATTCCAAGGCTTTGCGCCTCGGACAATCTCGAGGCGTTTGGGTCCTGCCGGCTCTGCGCGGTGGAAATCGAGGGGCGTCGCGGCATGCCCGCCTCGTGCACCACGCCGGTGGTCGAGGGCATGTCGGTGACGACGCAGAATGCGAAAATCGCGAAGCTGCGTCGCAACATCATGGAGCTCTACATCTCCGATCACCCGCTGGACTGCCTGACCTGTCCGGCCAACGGCGACTGCGAACTGCAGGACATGGCCGGTGTTGTAGGGCTTCGCGAGGTACGCTACGGCTTCGATGGTGCCAACCATCTCGACGCCGAGATTGATGACTCCAACCCCTACTTCAGTTTCGATCCCAGCAAGTGCATCGTCTGCTCGCGCTGTGTGCGCGCCTGCAACGAGGTGCAGGGCACCTTTGCCCTGACCATCGAGGGCCGCGGCTTTGATTCGAAAGTGGCTGCCAGCCAGAACGAACCCTTCATGGATTCCGAGTGCGTCTCCTGCGGCGCCTGTGTGCAGGCCTGCCCCACCTCGACGCTGATGGAAAAAAGCGTCATCGAGGAAGGCGTCCCCGAGCACAGCGTCGTGACTACCTGCGCCTACTGCGGCGTGGGCTGCTCGTTCGAGGCGCAGATGAAGGGCGACAAGCTGGTGCGCATGGTGCCCTACAAGGGAGGAGACGCGAACCACGGCCACTCCTGCGTCAAGGGTCGCTTTGCCTTTGGCTATGCCACCCACAAGGACCGCATTCGCGAGCCGATGATCCGCGATTCGATCGACCAGCCCTGGCGCGCGGTGTCCTGGGAAGAGGCCATCGGTTTCGCGGCGCGACGTCTCAAGGAGATTCAGGCGCAGTATGGTCGCGACAGCGTCGGCGGCATTACCTCGTCGCGCTGCACCAACGAAGAGACCTATCTGGTGCAGAAGCTGGTTCGCGCCGCCTTTGGCAACAACAATACCGACACCTGCGCCCGGGTCTGTCACTCGCCGACCGGTTATGGGCTCAAGACCACGCTGGGCGAGTCCGCCGGCACCCAGACCTTCGATTCGGTGATGAAGGCAGACACGATTCTGGTGATCGGGGCCAATCCGACCGATGCCCACCCGGTATTCGCCTCGCAGATGAAACGCCGGCTGCGTCAGGGGGCCCGGCTGATCGTGGCCGACCCGCGACGCATCGACCTGCTTGCCACGCCCCACGGTGGCGGGGGTCTGCACCTGGCGCTCAAGCCGGGCACCAACGTGGCACTGGTCAATGCCCTCGCCCACGTGGTGATCACCGAAGGGCTGGAAGACGCCGACTTCGTCGCCCGACGCTGCGACACCGATGGCTACCAGCGCTGGCGCGAGTTCATCGCTGATCCGCGTCACGCCCCGGAAGCGGTGGAAAGCGAGACCGGCGTACCTGCCGAGGCGGTTCGCGAAGCCGCCCGCACCTACGCCAACGCCGGCAACGGGGCGATCTACTACGGCCTGGGCGTCACCGAGCACAGTCAGGGGTCGACCACGGTCATGGCGATCGCCAACCTGGCGATGGCGACCGGCAACATCGGTCGCGAGGGCGTCGGGGTCAATCCGCTGCGCGGGCAGAACAACGTCCAGGGGTCGTGTGACATGGGCTCGTTCCCGCATGAGCTGCCGGGCTATCAGCACGTCGCCGACCCGGCGATTCGCGAGCGCTTCGAAAGCGTGTGGCACGCCAAACTCGATGACGAGCCGGGGCTTCGTATCCCCAACATGTTCGATGCCGCCATCCACGGCACCTTCAAGGCGCTCTACGTCCAGGGCGAGGACATCGCCCAGTCCGACCCCAACACCCAGCACGTCGAAGCGGCCCTGTCGGCGCTGGACTGCCTGATCGTGCAGGATATCTTTCTCAACGAGACGGCCAAGTACGCCCACGTGCTGCTGCCGGGCGCGACCTTCCTCGAGAAAAACGGCACCTTCACCAATGCCGAGCGCCGCATCAACCGCGTACGTCGGGTCATGCCGCCGGTGGCCGGCAAGGAGGATTGGGAGGTGACGCAGGATCTCGCCAACGCCCTGGGCTACGACATGCACTACCGCCATCCGTCGGAAATCATGGACGAGATCGCCAGCCTCACGCCGACCTTCACCGGGGTGAGCTATGACAAGCTCGAACGGCTCGGCAGCATCCAGTGGCCCTGCAACGACGACTACCCGCTCGGCACGCCGACCATGCACGGCGTGGACTTCCCGATCGGCAAGGGCCACTTCGCCATCACCGAATACGTGGCAACGGAGGAGCGGGTCAATGGCCGCTACCCGCTGCTGCTGACCACCGGGCGCATTCTCAGCCAGTACAACGTGGGTGCACAGACGCGACGCACCGCCAACAGCGCCTGGCACGCCGAGGACGTGCTGGAGATCCATCCGGTGGACGCCGAGGACCGCGGACTGCGCGATGGAGACTGGCTCGGTATCCGTAGCCGTGTAGGTCATACCGTGCTGCGCTGCCGGGTCAGCGAACGCATGGCACCGGGGGTGGTCTACACCACCTTCCACCACCCGGGCAGCGGCGCCAACGTGATCACCACCGACAACTCCGACTGGGCGACCAACTGCCCCGAGTACAAGGTAACGGCCGTGCAGGTCGAGAAGGTTTCGCAGCCCTCGTCGTGGCAGCAGCAGTTCCAGCGCTTCGACGAGCGCCAGCAGCGCTATCTGGCCGATGCCGAAGCCCCGGAGCCGGCACTCAAATGAGCGCCGGACACCCTGAACCCGTCTGGAGTGCGAGGTCGCCATGAACGATCCCACGACGCCGCTGATCAAGATGGTCAATCAGATCAGCCTCAATAACCGCCATCACGACAGCGATGAAGCGGCGGCCGAGCCGATCGCCGCCCATCTCAAGAAGTTCTGGGCCCGCGAGATGAAACGTCAGATCATCGATTACGCCGAGAACGATGGCCGCGAGCTGCTGCCGGTCTCGCGCCTGGCGGTGATGCGGCTGAAGACCCTGTCGAGCGAGGTCAAGAACTGGGAAGAGACCTCGGATGCGGGGTAAGCCCGACGACTCGACGCGCCTGCTCGCTGAAGACCACGAAAAAGGCCCCGCCCGGTACTACCCGGACGGGGCCTTCTCTTTGGACGGTCGATCTGGCGCCTACGGCTTCATGTCTTCGAAGAAGCGTTTGACGCCGTCGAACCAGCCCTCTTTCTTCGGCGAGTGGCGGCTGGCGCTGCCCAGGCTCTCCTGGAACGCGCGCAGCAGATCCCGCTGCTCTTCGGAGAGGTTGACCGGTGTCTCGATCACTACCTTGCAGAGCAGATCCCCGGCGGGTCCACCGCGGACCGGTTTGACGCCCTTGCCCTTGAGGCGGAAGAGCTTGCCGGTCTGGGTCTCCGGCGGAATCTTGAGCTTCACCCGCCCTTCGAGAGTGGGCACTTCGAGTTCACCACCGAGGGCAGCATCGACGAAGTTGATCGGCACTTCGCAGTGCAGGTGCCGGCCATCACGCTCGAAGATCGGGTGCGGCTTGATCTGCGCCTCGACGTAGAGATCGCCGGCGGGACCGCCGTTCAGGCCGGACTCGCCCTCACCGTTCAGGCGAATACGATCGCCGGTGTCCACGCCTGCCGGAATCTTCACCGATAGCGTACGCGTCTCGCGTACACGACCCTCACCGTGGCACTTGCGGCACGGCACCTTGATCGACTGGCCGCCGCCGTGACAGGTCGGGCAGGTCTGCTGCACGGCGAAGAAGCCCTGCTGCATACGTACCTGGCCCATACCCTGGCAGGTCGGGCAAGTTTCCTTGCTGGAGCCCGGCTCGGCGCCGCCGCCGTCGCAGTGCTCGCACTCGATATGGCGCGGCACCCGGATGTCGACAGTGGTGCCGAAGACAGCGTCTTCGAGATCGATCTCGAGGTTGTAGCGCAGGTCGCTGCCGCGCTGCGGGGCGTTCGGATTACGCCGGCCACCGCCGCCACCCCCGAAGATATCGCCGAAGACGTCGCCGAAGATATCGCTGAAACCGCCGGCACCGGCACCGCCGAAGCCACCGCCACCGAAGCCGCCACCCTGACCATCGACGCCGGCGTGACCGAACTGGTCATAGGCCGCACGCTTCTCGCCGTCGGAGAGCACTTCGTAGGCGTCGGAAACTTCGCGAAACTTCTCCGCTGCCTGCTGATCTTCCGGGTTGCGATCGGGGTGGTACTTCTGTGCCAGCCGCCGATAAGCCTTCTTGATTTCCTTCGTATCGGCGCCCTTGTCGACGCCCAATACTTCGTAATAGTCACGTTGGGACATGAAAGGTCCGCCTCCGTGTCAGCACCCTGCAAACAGCAACGCGGGAGACATTGCCCCCGCGCTACTGCCGTTCACACGGCGTTAGACGTCGTGGTTATTGCTTTTTCTGGTCGTCGTTGACTTCTTCGAACTCGGCGTCGACCACGTCGTCTTCCTTCTTGGCGCTTTCCTGACCGTCGGCGGCTTCGCCTTCGCCCTGTTCGCCTTCACCCTGCTCGGCGTACATCTTCTGCGCGAGGTTACCGGAGGCTTCGGTCAGCGCGTCGAGCTTGGCCTGGATCTCGTCCTTGTCGTCGCCCTTGAGCGCTTCCTCGAGTTCGCTGATCGCGGTCTCGATCTTGCTCTTCTCTTCGGCGTCGACCTTGTCACCGGACTCTTCCAGGGTCTTGCGCGAAGCGTGGATCATGCCGTCGGCCTGATTGCGCAGCTGCACCAGCTCTTCGAACTTCTTGTCCTCGGCTTCGTGCGCTTCGGCGTCCTGGACCATCTGATCGATCTCGTCGTCGGAGAGACCGCCGGAGGACTTGATCACGATCGACTGTTCCTTGCCGGTCGCCTTGTCCTTCGCGGTGATGTTCAGGATGCCGTTGGCGTCGAGGTCGAAGGCGACTTCGATCTGCGGCACGCCGCGCGGTGCCGGCGGAATGTCGGCGAGGTCGAAACGACCCAGCGACTTGTTCTGACCCGCCTGCTTACGCTCACCCTGCAGCGCGTGAATGGTCACGGCCGTCTGGTTGTCCTCGGCAGTCGAGAAGGTCTGGGTTTTCTTGGTCGGGATCGTGGTGTTCTTCTCGATCAGCGGCGTCATCACGCCACCCAGCGTCTCGATGCCCAGCGTCAGCGGGGTCACGTCGAGCAGCAGCACGTCCTTGACGTCACCGCCAAGCACGCCGCCCTGGATCGCCGCGCCCATGGCAACGGCTTCGTCCGGGTTGACGTCCTTGCGAGCGTCCTTGCCGAAGAACTCGGCGACTTTCTGCTGAACCATCGGCATGCGGGTCTGGCCGCCGACGAGGATGACGTCGTCGATCTCGCTGTTGGAGAGACCGGCATCTTCCATCGCGGTCTTGCACGGACCCAGCGAACGCGTGACCAGCTCTTCGACCAGAGACTCGAGCTTGGCGCGAGTGACCTTGATCGCCAGGTGCTTGGGACCGGTGTTGTCGGCGGTCACGTACGGCAGATTGACTTCGGTCTGCTGCGCGGAGGAAAGCTCGATCTTCGCCTTCTCGGCGGCTTCCTTCAGACGCTGCATGGCGAGGCTGTCGCCGGACAGATCGATGCCGGAATCGCTCTTGAACTGCTGGACGAGGTAGTCGATCAGCTTGAGGTCGAAGTCTTCGCCACCCAGGAAGGTGTCACCGTTGGTAGCCAGCACTTCGAACTGCTTCTCGCCGTCGACGTCGGCGACTTCGATCACGGAGATGTCGAAGGTACCGCCGCCCAGGTCGTAGACCGCGATGGTGCGATCGCCGGTGGAGCGATCCATGCCGTAGGCCAGTGCGGCGGCCGTCGGCTCGTTGATGATGCGCTTGACTTCGAGACCCGCGATACGGCCAGCGTCCTTGGTCGCCTGACGCTGAGAGTCGTTGAAGTAGGCCGGCACAGTGATGACCGCCTCGGTCACTTCTTCGCCGAGATAGTCTTCGGCGGTCTTCTTCATCTTCTTCAGCACTTCAGCGCTGACCTGCGGCGGCGCCATCTTGTTGTCGTTGACCTGGACCCAGGCGTCGCCGTTATCGGCTTCGACGATCTGGTAGGGCACCATCTTGATGTCTTTCTGGACGACATCGTCCTTGAACTTGCGGCCGACAAGACGCTTGATCGCGTACAGCGTATTGGTCGGGTTGGTCACCGCCTGGCGCTTGGCGGCCTGACCGACCAGCGTCTCGCCATCATCGGTGTAGGCGATGATGGAGGGCGTGGTGCGTGCGCCCTCGGCGTTTTCGATGACACGCGTCTTGTCACCGTCGAGAACGGCGACACAGGAGTTGGTCGTACCCAAGTCGATGCCAATGATGCGTCCCATAGTTCCTCACCTCTAACAAATTCATTGATCTGTGAACGGGAAGTCTCAGGGGCGAGCGATAGGCTCGCTGTCGGTTTCTTCACGTTCGTTTTCAAGCTGCGCTGATTGCGCGGTTGCCTGCTATGTGGGGGCCGCTCACCACCTTTCAAGGGGTGGCGAAGCGGATTCGTTCACTCCGGCGACTTGCTCACCACGACCATCGCTGGACGAATCAGGCGACCGTTGAGCAGGTAACCTTTCTGCATGACGTCCATCACCGTGTTCGGATCGAGCTCCGGGTTCGGCACCATGGTCATCGCCTCGTGGTACTGCGGGTCGAACGGCTCGCCGTGAGGATCGAGCTGCTCGACGCCGAACTTCGACAGCACGTCGAGCTGCATCTTCAGCGTCATCGAGACCCCTTCACGATGGATCTCGTCGAGTTCCTGCATGCTCTCCAGCCCCTTTTCCAGGCTGTCGACCACGGGCAGCAACTCCTTGACGAATTTCTCGAGAGCGAACTTCTTCGCCTTGTCGGCATCCTGCTCGGCGCGGCGACGGGCGTTCTGCGCTTCGGCCGCGGCACGCACGGACTGATCCTTGGCATCGGCGAGCGCCTGTTCGAGCTCTTCGACACGGGCAGCGAGTACTTCGGCTTCGGGATTGGCATCGGCATCGACGACGTCGACATCGTCGCTTTCGATCTCCGCGGCGAACTCCTCGACGGTGCCTTCCTGCGGCTCTTCCACCGGCTGCGGCTCGACGTCGCGTTCACTGCGTTCGATCTCTTCGTCGACGGGCTTTTGCGGATCTTTCGCCATGACTCCCTCCAGATATGGTGACGGCAGTTGCGTAATTCGCGAAGTGACTGCCTATATGGGGCTGTCGTCGCCGATCTCAAGCGCCGCGGCCATTTTGCATCGATCCCGAGACACGAGAATCGATGAGACGGCCGCCAATGAGTCGATCGCCGAGGGATTGCGCCAGGCCTGACAGACGTTGAAGGCCCCATTGCCATACTGTATAAACAACCAGAACCTGTATGGCCGCCATCGATTTGGGAGGCAGCATGCTGACGCAACTCGCCATTCGTGACTTCGCTATCGTCGATACGCTGGAACTGGATTTCCAGGCCGGTATGACCGCCATCACCGGCGAGACGGGCGCGGGCAAATCCATCCTTCTCGGGGCGCTGGGACTGTGTCTCGGCGAGCGCGCCGAAGCCGGCGGTGTACGCCACGGTGCCGAGCGCGCGGATATCAGTGCGCGATTCGACATCGCCGAACGCGACGACGCCAAGGCGTGGCTCGCCGAGCGCGAGCTCGATGCCAGTGAATGCCTGCTGCGTCGCGTCGTGACGGCCAGCGGTCGCTCCAAGGCTTGGATCAACGGTCAGCCGTGCACCATTACGGATCTGCGCGAACTCGGCGAGTGTCTGATCGATGTCCACAGTCAGCACGCGCATCAGGCGTTGCTCAGCGAAGAGACGCATCGCCGACTGCTCGACGATGCCGCCGGCCATCGCCATGAGGTGGAAGCACTGGCGGCGCTGCATCGGCAGTGGCACGCTCTGCGCAAGCAGTATCGCGAACGCAGCGAGAGTGACGAGGAGCGTCAGGCCAAACGACAGCTGCTGCGCTATCAGGCCGAGGAGCTGGATCAGCTCGACCTGCAGCCCGACGAGCTCGCGTCGCTGGAGCAGGAGCAGGAGACGCTGGCGCATCTCGAGGAGACGCTATGCGAGGCGCAGTTCGCCGCCGACAGCTGCGATCACGAAGAGAACGGCGCGATGACGCTACTCCAGCAGGCGACCAGTCGGCTCTCCAAGACGCCGGGCGGCGATACCGGCCCGCTGGCAGATGCGCTCGGTCTGCTCAACGACGCCCAGATCCAGCTCGAGGAAGCGGCGCGCGAGCTGCACCACTTCGTCGAGTCCACCGAACTCGATCCGCAGCGTCTGGCGTTCGTCGACGAGCGCCTGGGCGAGATTCATCGCATCGCGCGCAAGCACCACGTGATGCCGGAAGAACTCGTCGAATTGCACCAGCGCCTGAGCGGCGAACTCGCCGAACTCGACGGTGGCGACGATGATCTCGAGGTGCTTCGTGCGCGACTCGAAGAGGTACGTCAGCAGTATCGCGAGAGTGCCAAGCGTATCAGCGAGACGCGCCACCGCACTGCCGAGACGTTCGCCCAGCAGGTGCAGGATCAGCTGGCGTTTCTGGGGATGAACAAGGCACGGTTTGCCATTGAAGTCACGCCGCTGGAGTCGTCGCAGCCTCACGGCACCGATCGCGTCAGCCTGCAGATCAGCGCCAACCCGGGCCAGCCGACGCGGCCGCTGGCGAAAGTCGCCTCCGGCGGCGAGCTGTCGCGTGTCAGCCTTGCCATTCAGGTGGTCGCCGCGACTCATAGCCCGCTGGCAACACTGGTTTTCGACGAAGTCGACGTGGGCATCTCCGGGGCGACGGCGGAGATCGTGGGTCAGCTGCTGCGCCGGCTCGGCCAGCACGCCCAGGTCATGACGGTGACCCACCTCCCCCAGGTCGCCGCTCAGGCACACCAGCATCTTCACATCGAAAAGCAGTCCGACGACGACAATACGCGTACCCAGATGGCCCAGCTGGACGACGCCGGCCGGGTTCGCGAGATCGCGCGGATGCTTGGCGGCGTGAAGCTCTCGGATCGCACGCTGGCTCACGCCCGCGAGATGCTAGCGGCGAGCCAGAACGCCAGGCACTGAGGCGCGCCGGGCGCGCTCTGCATGACGTCCCAAAGTATCCTGGGCACACGAACGAAAACGCCGANNTCGGCGTTTTCGTTCTGGAATTCGGGGTCGACCGTCCGGCTGGCGGTCTACGCTTGCTTACTTCTTGACGCCGTCCTGGCGCGTGGCCTTGGAGCCTCGGGGGCGCACGTAAAGCACCAGCGCATGCTCGACCAGTTCGTAACCATGCTCTTCGACGATCTCTCGCTGGCGTCGTTCGATCGCTTCGTCGAAGAACTCCACGATCTCGCCGGACTCGAGGTCCACCATGTGATCATGGTGCTCTTCCTGCGACATCTCGAACACCGCATGTCCGCCGTCGAAGTTGTGGCGTACGACCAGGCCGGCCGCTTCGAACTGTGTCAGAACTCTGTAGACAGTCGCGAGTCCAACGTCTTCACCCGACTCCAGCAGCGCCTTGTAGACGTCCTCGGCACTCATATGAAGCTCTTCTTCCATTCGAGTCGCTTCGAGGATCTGCAGAATTTTGACACGTGGCAGAGTGACCTTCAGCCCCGCCTTCCGCAATTCTTGGTTTTCGTCGGCCATGGTCGCTCTTCGCAGTAGCGTCTCGTGTCGGGTATGATCAATCCACGCAACGATAGTGAAAGACGGACTCAAATGCAAAATCTGATCAGAACGGCCGTACTCCTCTTCGCCGCGTCTCTCATCGCCGGCTGCAGCTACTTCGGTGTGTATAAAAGAGACATTCCGCAGGGCAATCTCATCACCCAGGAGATGGTTTCCCAGCTCGAGCTCGGCATGAGTCGAGAGCAGGTCGCCTACGTCATGGGCACACCGCTACTGGAGACGCCTTTCTCTGCCGATCAGTGGGACTACGTCTTTTACCTCGACGAAGCCTATGGCGACACCGTCGAGAAGCGTTTGACGCTGACGTTCGATGACGACCGGCTAGTCGACATCGCCAAATCCGGCGACATGGACTCCAACGTCGAACTCGATCAGGACTACGGCCCCGGCCCTGCCGTCGAGGGCGCAGGGGAAGGCATGGCGACCCCGCGCATTGGCCCTAGCGCGATCTAAACGCAACATCGTCGTCTCGCTGTGAATCGACGCGGCTCCCTCGGGAGCCGCGTCGACGTTTGGGCAAGTGATTGACCGCGGAATCTGCGCCCGATCGCTTCCCATGCGAGCTGCCAGACGATGCTCGGGTGACCATCGACCGACGCGCACTCTCGCCGACGCTATACGCGTTTTGCAGCGCGCTCGCGTCTTGCCTGCTTGGGGTCGATCTCGAGCGGGCGATAGACTTCGATCCGATCGTTCTCGGCAGGGAAGTAATGTGTGGGCTCCCGCAGCACCACGCCAAAAGTACCGAGCGGCGCTTGACGAAAGAAGTCGCTGGAGTAGGTCTGGAAGCGCGTTTCCAGACGTGCCTGAATGACGGCTTCGCGAGCGTTCAGGCCAAGAGAGGTGGGCAGCGTCACGATCTCCTGCCGTTCTGGCGTGGCAAAGACGACCTCGAACGTGGCCTCCGGGCCGGATGCACTTTCCTGCTCGACCACTGCCGGCTCATCCATAGAGCTGATCGGCTCGCCGCGTGAAAGCGTCCACCTGCTGGCCCGCTACCTGCTGGAAAAGCTTACCGAAGGCCACACCCAACAGCCGATTGCTGAATTCGAACTCCATTTCGAGCTCGATCTTGCACGCCTGCTCGCCCATCTGGCGAAAGTGCCACTGACCGGTGAGGCGCTTGAACGGCCCGTCCACCAGCGAGAGGTCGATCCGGGAAGGATAATCCAGATCATTGCGCGTCACGATGCTCTGCTCGACGCCCCCCTTGGCCAACGTCATGCGGCCGACGATGAACCCTTCACCGCGTTCGACCACGCCTGCGCTTCGACACCCCGGCAAAAATTCAGGATAGCGCTCGAAGTCGTTGACCAGTTCGAACATCGCCGCCGGCGTGTGCCGCACGAACGCGGATCGGTTGACGCTTGGCATAGGCATCTCCACTGCGTTATCGCTCTGATACGCGTATCATGAGCAACCGTTTATCAAATGCTTGAATGGTAGCATGTCCGCCCCGATATCTGCGGGATCGCCGGATATCGCCGTGAAGAGGTGTCATGGTTAAAAAGAAGGATAACGCGCCGGGCAACAGTACGATCGCCCAGAACAAGAAGGCTCGTTTCGAGTATCACATCGACGAGGTCTTCGAAGCCGGGCTTTCGCTGGCGGGCTGGGAAGTGAAGAGTCTGCGTGCCGGCAAGGCACAGCTGACCGACACGTATATCCTGGTCAAGAACAGTGAAGCCTGGCTGCTCGGCAGTCATATCATGCCGCTCAACACTGCGAGCACTCATGTGCTGGCCGACCCGACGCGCACGCGTAAGCTGCTGCTGCATCGCAAGGAGATCGCCAAGATCTTCTCGCGGACTCAGGAGAAGGGTCATACCTGCGTGCCGCTTCGTATCTACTGGAAGAAGAATCTGGTGAAGTGCGAACTGGCGCTGGTGCGTGGCAAGCAGCTGCACGACAAGCGCGCTACGCAGAAAGAACGCGACTGGAACCGGGAGAAGGCGCGGGTCATGCGCGATCACGCCTGATCGGTAGACGACTGTGGCGTAGTGGCAAGACTGACTGCTAGACTAGGCAGGTTCTACGGGGGCGACATGGCTTCGACGCCGGTGACAATCCCTGAGGTGCATGCCGAGAGCGTAACGTATCTCGTAAATCCAACGTTACGATTAAATAGTCGCAAACGACGAAAACTACGCTCAAGGCGCACTGGCAGCGTAACAACTGCTAGCTGTTGTCTGGCCCCAAGGTGATGTGCCCATTCATCGCTGCGGGGATATGAGCTAAAGCTGATGGGACCGCGGATGTCAGCGCTCTCCTGACATTCGTCAAACCTTAGAGAGATCGCAAGGTGCAATCCTGCCCGTCGGAGTGCACTGAGTTAAATCAAATGACGGAACTAAGCATGTAGAGCTGATGGGCGAGTGCCGGCGGACGGGGGTTCAATTCCCCCCGCCTCCACCAACACTGAAATAGAGCACCTCTTCGGAGGTGCTTTTTTTATGCCTGCTGATTCGACGTCGCTTGGCAATCGGTTACGCTTTCTGTCGCGCCACGTCAGAAACGTGGCAACGGTTGGGGATTTGGCTAGCCTCAGGAAAATGGCCTCGCAAGAAAGGCATGTACTGCTGTCGGCCCGCCCAGCGAATTTCCTAACCTGCATAAAGTGTTAACCTAAGCGCGTTTAGGATCCCCCCGTCGTCGATACGATCATTCAGGACAAGGAGGTTGAAGCGTGACAGTTCTTCGCCCGGATCGCTGGCTCAGTCGCTGGCTACTGTTGATATTGCTGGCGTTTGCCGCCCCCGCCCTTGCCCAGAACAGCGGCAGTGATAGTCAGAGCACTCAGGATGGCCCGGCCTATTCGACGATGGCCGATCTGCTCGAAAACGAGCAGTCCCGCCAGACCTTGATCGATCAGCTACGCCAGCTTGCGCAGAATCAAGGCGAGGAAACCTCCCAGGGCGATGGCGAAAGCGCTGCTTCCGATGCCGCGAGTGACGACACGTCGAACGACCGGACCGACGAAAGCGCCAATGGCACTGACGAAAGCGCTAGCGGCGAAGCCGATAGCGACACCACCACCGAGTCTTTCCCGCGACGCATGGCGGAAATTACCAGCGCCTTCGCGGGTGACATCGGCGGCCAGTTGACGCTGATCGCCACTACCATCGGCGGTTTTTTCACCAGCGGTGACGCTGCAGCGAGCAGCGGCCCGAGCTTCAATCTGGGTGACTTCCTCAGCGCGACGCTGGAGCTCGTCATGGTGATCGCCGCGACGGTCGTGGCGTTCTTCGTGCTGCGCATGATCGCCCGCCCGCTCTTCTCCAAGTTCAGCCAGTGGTCGCTTAAGGGTGACGGTCGCAACCGACTGCTGCGCGTCATTGCCGCTGTCGTTCTGGCCGCGATCGTCGATGTCGTCGTGATCGTACTGGCCTATATCGCGGGCAACCTCGTGGCGACCTTCCTCGTCGGCGAATCCGGCAGCATGAGCACGCGCTTCTCGCTGTTCCTGAACGCTTTCTTGATGATCGAACTGTTCAAGTGCGCGCTTCGCGTACTGTTCTCGTCGAGCCATGAAGGCTTGAGGCTGGTTCCCATCGCCTCCGATCAAGCCCGTTACTGCAATCGCTTTCTGGCGACACTCGCCGGCTTCGTCGGCTACGCCATGCTCGTTGCGGTACCCATCATCAACGCCAACTTCTCGCCCACGTTCGGCAAGGCCGTCAGCGTTCTCGTCATGCTGATCGCCCTGATCTGGGCGGTAACGGTCGTGCTGCGCAATCGCGTTCCGGTTCGCGACTTCTTCATCGCTAAATCCGAGGACGCGACGATGGGAGCGGCAGGCGTCGCGCTGCGTCTATTCGCACGCTGCTGGCACATCCTCGCCCTCGCCTACGCGCTAATGGTGTTCGCCGTCACGCTGCTGCACCCCGAAACCGCGCTGCCTTTCGTGCTGATCGCTACGCTCAAGACGATCCTCTATATCGGCATCGGCATGTTGATCTCCGGGATCCTCACCCAGCTGATCGGACGTCGCATCGAACTGTCCGAAGGGCTTCGCGAGCGACTGCCGCTGCTGGAGGTTCGCCTCAACTCCTACATCCCGACGCTTTTGAAGATCATTCGCGCGATCATCCTGATCGGCGTGGTGATGTACGTTCTCGACGCCTGGCGGGTCTTCGATCTGGCCGCGTGGTACGCCACCGACGGCGGCACCCGCACCGTCGCCACCGTCATTCAGGTGCTGCTGATCCTGGTCGTTGCCGGTGTCGTCTGGCTCGGGCTCTCGAGCCTCATCGAGAACTATCTCAGCCCGAACAGCGGTAGCGGCGAACCGACCGCTCGTGCCAAGACGCTGATGAGCCTGTTCCGCAATGCGCTGGCGATCACCCTGATCATCATGACCGTGATGATCATCCTCTCCCAGATCGGCATCAATATCGGGCCACTGATCGCCGGTGCCGGCGTACTGGGTCTGGCGATCGGCTTCGGGGCGCAAAAGCTGGTTCAGGACGTCATCACCGGGGTGTTCATCCAGCTCGAGAACGCCATGAATACCGGCGACGTCGTCACGGCCGGCGGCATCACCGGTACCGCGGAGCGTGTCAGCATTCGTTCGGTGGCGATTCGCGATCTCGCCGGGACCTACCACATCGTGCCGTTCTCCTCGGTCGACACGGTTTCCAACTTCATGCGCGAATTCGGTAACCACGTCGGCGAGTACGGTATCGCCTACCGCGAAGACATCGACTACGCCATCGCTCAGCTCAACGCCGCCTACGAAGATCTGCAGGCAGACGAAGAGCACGGGCACAAGCTGCTCGCACCGATGACCGTCGCCGGCGTCATTGCACTGGCCGACAGCTCGGTGAACATTCGCGTGATCATCAAGACCACGCCGGGCGATCAGTGGGGCGTCGGTCGCGCCTACAACCGGCTGGTCAAATACTACTTCGACCGTGCCGGCATCGAGATTCCGTTCCCGCACACCACGCTCTACTTCGGTCAGGATCGCGAAGGCTCCGCGCCGCCGGCGAACCTGCGCGTGATGCAGCAGGACTTCAGCATCGACGGCAGCCCCGCCGGTCAGCCGCGCAACGACGGTGGCGCCGGCGACCAACGGAGCCTGCCCACCAGCCAAGAAGCGCGCGACGAAACTCACCGCAAACCCACTCACGATGACGTCGACGACGACGGCCCCGACGATCCGCGCTGATCGCCGCTATCGATCAGCGATCGCCAACGACGAAGGCCGCCCTCGGGCGGCCTTTTTCGTGTCGTCGGACAGAAGTTGTCTCTTCTTGGCCTCGGCGATCATCGACCGCCCGGACGCGCCCGCTTCTCACTCGTCGCTGGAAGTGGCAAGCGCGGCGCCCTGCATGGCCGCACCGCGAACGCCACTGGCAGCGCCAAAATACGAGCGCACGACACGGGGCAACGCAATGCCGGCAAACAGATGCCGTGACAGCGCGCCTGGCAGCTCGTCGATCACGCAGTCGAGCGTCGACAGCCCCCCGCCGACCACGATCACTTCCGGCGCCAGCAGCTTGACGACGTTGCCGAGTGCCTCACCCAGCAGGTCGAGGTGGCATTCGTGCGCCGAGATGGCCGATGACTCTTTTGCCTGCCACGCCGCATGCCACTGCTCCGCAGTGAGCCCTTCGCCACCGAAGTGACGATACAGGCGCGCGACTCCCGGTCCCGAGACGTAGCTCTCCAGGCAGCCTTCGAGACCGCAGCCGCAGGCAAGTACAGGCAGGTCGTAGCGCGCTATGGCGCTCGCCGACAAGGGCAGGTGCCCCCACTCACCGGCGAAGCCACCACTGCCACGTAGCGGGCGGCCGCCGACCACGGCGCCGCCGCCCGCGCCAGTTCCCAGAATGGCGCCGAAGGCATGCTCGACCCCCTCGGCGCTGCCACCCGGACCGGTCTCGGAGACGATGAAGCAGCGGCTGTCGTTCTCCAGCGCGACCGGGCGATCGAAACGTTTTGCCAGCGTTCGAACCAGCGACACCTGTCGTAGCCCGGGAAGATTGGCAGCGACGAGATTTCCTTGCCTGTCGATCACCCCAGGGATACCGATGCCCAGCGTGCCAGCGTTCCCCGTTCGCCGGTCGGCCTCGGCCACCATCGCGGCCAGTGTCTCCAGCAGTGCTTCACCATCATCGGCAGGGGTCGGCTCGCGCCAGTGATCGAGTCTTTGCCAAGCGCCGTCAAAGCGTGCGATCTCGATCTTGGTCCCGCCAATGTCGATTCCGTAGTGCATGAACGAGGCTCCTGAGTGACGAAATCGGGCCGTCGGTTGTGGCGACGAGGCGCCACCACGCGTTGGCGGCAACAGGGTATCCCGCTAGGGACGATGGCAACAAAAAGGCGCCCGCGAGGGGCGCCTTGGGGAACCGGGCTGGCTTGTCGTCAGCGTGTCATGTCGCTGGGCTGGGGCAGCGCTGGCAGCGACTTGTCGAGCAGCGTGACACTCTGACGATAGTAGAGCTGGCTCTTGCTGTGATCGCCGAGATTGGCGTAGAGGCGCGCGAGTTCGGCGCAGACCACCCCGCTCGAACGCTGCCGCTGGCTCGCCTCGAAATACTCCTGCGCCTTGCCCCAGTAGGCATTTCGCAGTGACAGACGCCCCAGCGTCAACAGCAGGTCCGGATCGTTGGGCCGTTCTTGCAGCCACTTCTCGGCGTAAACGAGCTGGCGCGGGGCATCGACGTCGAGCAGGCCGTAGCGCAGTACCAGGCGCGTGTCCCAGTGCTCTCGTAGTGCATTGCGCAGCAGCCGCTCGGCATCGCCCTGCTCGCCGCCCTTGATCAGCGCTTCGCTGTAGAGCAATACCAGCTCGATGTCGTTACGCAGACCGTCCGGCATATCGGCCCACAGCGTGCGCACGCGCTCGAGATTGCCCTCTTGCTGCGCGGCGTGGATCAGCAGCTCACGATAGGCGCGCTGCTCGAGTTCGCGGCGCTCGTCCTCGGTGATCAACCGGTGCTTGTCGAGACGTGGCAGCAGGCGTCGCAACCCGTCCCAGTCGTTGACGCTGAGATAGGCCTGCTTGAGCAGCTTGAGCACTTGCGGGTGCTCGGGTAGCTGCTGCTCGAGACGCGTCAGCGTTGCCAGCGCCTCCTCGAACTGCTGACGATCCAGCATCAGCTGCGCCTGCACCAGCCCCACCGCAGTATCCGCACCCTCGGTGCTGTGATTGGCCCGATTGAGCAGAATGTCGGCCTGCTCGTAGCGCCCCTGGTAGTGGGCAGCGAGCGCGGCGGAGAGATAGTTGACCAGCGGCGTGCCGGAGTCGTCGGCAGCCTGCGTCAGCGCCTTCTCCGCACGTTTCCAGCGCCCTTCGGCCAGCGCGACCAGCCCCCGCACCGTGCGCCGCATGGCAGTGCGATGCCGCGTACGACTGTTCCAGACCTTGAGTCGGCTCACGGGCCGACGCAGGCGCACCAGCGCTCGCAGCAAGAAGTGAAAAACCACGAACGCGATCAGCAGCAGGACACAGCCGAACCAGAACGAGGTCTGGATCGAGGTGTCGCCAACGCGAATGAACCAGTATCCGGGTAGCGACGACATCAGCTGCCCGAACAGCGCGCCGACCGCCAGACCGATGACGATCAGCAGGATCAGCTTTCTCATGCGTCGTCTCCCTCGGCCGACCCACTCTGGGATTCGCCATTGCTGGCGCCGTTACCACCGCGACTATCGTTGTCGCTGTTGCCGCCATTGCCACCGCCGTTGCCGAAGCGCTGCTCGATGAAGCGCTTGAGCAGCTGCGAAGACTCGCTGATGTCAGGCAGTTCCGGGCGTACTTCGGTGTCGCGCAGCGACTGAAGCTTGTCGAGAGCGTTCTCGACGCCATCCCGGTCGGTGGCGTAGTAGCCGTTGATCAGCTCGATCGCCTTGTCGAGGCTCGCCTGATAGAGCTCCGGCTCCGCCTTGAGCAGCGCCAGCTGCGCCTGCTCCAGCAGCAGACGGACGTTCTGGCGCAGATAGGACTCCTGCTGCGGCGTGATCAGTGCCTCGAGCGGCTGATCATGACGGCGTACCGTCACCAGATCCTTCAGCTCGCTGCCGAGCGTCGCGAGCTGATCGCGCCAGCCGCCGGCCGGCTGGGTATTGGCACCGTCCGCGGCGATCTGCTCGATGTCCTGCTTGAGCGGTAGGCTGGCCAGCTGCTCCTGCTGCGCCATCAGAGCCAGATAGAGACCGGTGCGATCGACATTGGGCACCGAGTCGAGCGCGGCGAGTTCCGACTGGATCGCGCGGCGAATCGGCACCAGTGCCGGGTTGTCCGCCTCACGCAGGCGATCGTCGGCGGTATTCAGCAGCGCCTTGGCGCCGTTGACGTCACGCTCGAGCTGCAGGCGCTGATTGGCCAGACGCAGCAGATACTCCGCCTCGGCATGCAGCCACTCCCTCGGGTCCGCCTGCTGCTGCTGCGCCAGCTCGTCGAGAACGTCGTCCAGCGTCTGATCGACGCTCTGACGATACTGATCGAACTCGCCGCGCATCATGTTGAGCGCCTGCTGACGATTCTGATCGATGTCGTCGAGCCGTGACTCGATTTGCCCGATGGCGTCACGATTGGACCCCATCTGGTCGAGCCGGGCCTGCTGCTGCTGAAGCGTCTGCCATCCCTGATAGCCGAGCACGGCGACCACCAGCGCGAGCAGTACCAGCAGCACCAGGGCGATCAACCCCAGCTTGCCGCCACCCCCGCTGCCACGCGTTCCGTTATCGCTCGGCGGCGTACCGCTACCGCTACCGCTACCGCTACCGCCACGAGCATAAGGGCCCGTCGGACGGTCGGCGCTTGTCTGCGCGCGCTTGTCGGTATCCGGTGTCGTCGATGAACTCGCAGCCGCCGTCGAGGCCTTGCCGGGCGTGGCTTTATCGGGGGCGGGCTTGTCCGTCGACGTCTGGCCGCTGGAAGACTTGTCGCCAGACGCCTTCGCGCGGGTGGCAGGCTCGGCTGCGGCCTCGGACGCCGATGAGGCATCCGGCGATACGGCAGCGGTCGAGGCGTCCCCGACGCCGGTTCCCGACGAGCGAGCGGAACTCGGCTCCCCCCGGCTGTCGGGCTGGGTGACGTCAGGTTTGATCGGCTGAGCGGAGCGAGCGGACGATGCGTGGGTAGCGGACGATGCGTGATCCGCGGACGGGGTGGCCGTCTCGTCGCTGGCAAGCGCATCCGGCGGGGAGGCTGCGTCGTCGGCTTTCGTCTCCGCGACGTTGTCGTTCTTATCGCCCCTCGGGGTCGACTGCGATGTCGAATCTTTTCGTTGCTTGCTCATCTACGCTATGCCTTTTCCTGGTCACCCTGATCGAAAGTCGCGCGTCGCGGCGTCGGTAGGCCGTCGAGCGCCTCGGTCAATGCCGAGGGCGATGCGCCGGACGCCACGTGAAGCGAGCTAAACCCCAGCGTCGTCGCCAGTGTAGCCAAGCGCCGGCTCGACACGATTAGCGGTTGGTTCAACGCCGCTGGACCGCACCATTGCACGAGATGGTGCAGGATTTCCCCACTGGTCACCACCAGCGCCCGGTAGTCGCCGCCCTCGAGCCAGGTACTGGCCGGCGGCGTCGGCGGCCCGTAGCAGCGACGGTAGAGGGCGAGCGGTTCGACGTGTGCGCCGCGCTCGCCAAGCACGTCGACGAGCCGTTCTCTCCCGCCCTCGCCCCGTGCCAGTAGCAGCCGTTTGCCGGCCACCTGCTTCAGCGAGGCGGCCTCGAGCAGTGCGTCGCTGTCTTCACCGGCACCAGCCGGTGGCAAGACGGCGGGCACGCCGAGCGCCGCGTGGAGCGCATCGGCCGTGGCGCGACCCACTGCATAAAAGCGTAGCCGTAGTGGCAGCTGCGGCCAGTATGAATCAATCGCTTCGCCAAGACACGCCGCCGCCTGTGGACTGACGACGATCACCCCGTCGTAGTGGTCGAGCTCGAGAATCTTGCCGCGTGCCTCGGCCTCGAGAGCCAGCGTCTCGAGCCGTATTACCGACAGCGCCACGGGGTCGTAGCCCGCTTCACCGATGACGCTGGCCAGCGCTTCGCCGCGCTCGCCGGGTCGAGTGAGCAGAACGCGCTGGCGCATCAGGCGCTACCGTAGACCTCGGCCAGAATTTCGCCGGCCCCCTGGTCGAGCAGCGCCTCGGCAATGCGGATCCCCAGCGCCTCCGGCTCCATCGCCGAGCCCCGCCCCTCGGCGCGAAGCACTTGGCTGCCGTCGGGACTCCCCACCAGGCCGCGCAGCCAGAGCGTGTCGCCGCCGTCCTCGAGCACCGCGTAGCCGCCGATGGGGACCTGGCAGCCGCCATCGAGTCGCGTATTCATCGCCCGCTCGGCACGCACGCGGGTGGCGGTGGGGCCATGGTCCAGCGGCGCCAGCAGCGAGACGAGTTCGGCGTCGTCGTGGCGACATTCGATGCCGAGCGCCCCCTGGCCGCAGGCGGGCAGGCTCTCTTCGTCCGTGAGCTCGGCGGTGATGCGCTCGCCGAGTCCCAGCCTTTGCAGGCCGGCGGTGGCGAGAATGATCGCCTCGAAGTCCCCGACGTCGAGCTTGCCGAGGCGCGTCTGCACGTTGCCACGCAGCGGCAGCACTTCCAGATCGGGACGCCGGGCGCTGACCTGGAGCCCGCGACGCAGGCTCGAGGTTCCCACGCGCGCCCCTTCGGGCAGCGCATCGACGCTGGCGTAGGTGTTGGAGACGAACGCATCGGTGGGCGCACCGCTGGCGAGAATCACCGAGAGCCCGAGCCCTTCGGGGAAGTGCATCGGCACGTCCTTCATCGAGTGCACGGCGAGATCGGCGCGGCCGTCGAGCATCGCCTCCTCGAGCTCCTTGACGAAGAGCGCCTTGCCACCGATCTTCGCCAGCGGCGTGTCGAGAATCTTGTCGCCCCGCGTCGATAGCGGCACCAGCTCGACCGTGAGCTCGGGGTGGTGATGCTCGAGCAGCGACTTGACGTGCTCCGCCTGCCACAGCGCCAGCGCGCTCTTGCGGGTTGCGATTCTCAATCTGTTGGCGTCGAGCACGCGATTCTCCGAGTCGGGGGCTTTGCCGGTCGCATAGAAGGCGACACCGGCCTCTCTAAAAGGATGAAAGCGGAATCACGAACGCCCGGCATCGGCCGTCGCGCCCGCCTCGAGGCATGATAAAGCAGTCGTCGAGCGAGGAGAAACCGGTGCCGCCGGTCGCACGGCGGCTCGCGGCGGTGCACGCGCCAACGTGGCTAACGCCGGCTCAGGACGACGCTGATCCGCCAGGACGACGCTGATCCGCCAGGACGACGCTGATCCGCCAGGACGACGCTGGCGGTGACTCTGGTACACTCGAATCACCGTGCCGCGGGCCTTCTGCCTTTCCAGGTGACACTCGCGATAGCGCAACGTCTTTCGCCAACCACGACAGAGCTCGATCTTCGATGACGCAGGCAACCAATCAATCCTGGGGCGGGCGCTTCAGCGAACCCACCGACGCATTCGTCGCCGCCTTCACCGCTTCGATCGCCTTCGACAAGCGCCTCTATCATCACGACATTCGCGGCTCCATCGCCCATGCCACCATGCTGGCGCGGGTGGGTGTCCTGACCGACGCCGAGCGCGATCAGATCGTCACCGGCCTCGGCGAGATCGAAGCCGAGATCGAGCGCGACGAGATCGAGTGGTCCGTGGCGCTGGAAGACATTCACATGAACATCGAGGCGCGGCTCACCGACAAGATCGGCGTCACCGGCAAGAAGCTGCACACCGGACGCTCCCGCAACGATCAGATCGCGACCGATATCCGCCTCTATCTGCGCGACGAGATCGACGCCGTTGCCGCTGAGCTCGCCCGCCTGCGCCACGGGCTGATCGAACTGGCCGAGCGCGAGGCCGCCACCATCATGCCCGGCTTCACCCACCTGCAGACGGCGCAGCCGGTTACCTTCGGCCACCACCTGCTGGCGTGGCAGGAGATGCTCGCCCGCGACCACGAGCGGCTGCTCGACTGTCGCAAGCGGGTCAACGTGCTGCCGCTGGGGGCCGCGGCGCTCGCCGGTACCACCTACCCCATCGACCGCCACGTCACCGCCGAGCTGCTCGGCTTCGACCGGCCGGCGGAGAACTCGCTGGATGCGGTGAGCGATCGCGACTTCGCCATCGAGTTCACGGCGTTCGCCAGCATTCTGTTGATGCATCTGTCGCGCATGAGCGAAGAGATGGTGCTGTGGGCGAGCGCCCAGTTCGACTTCGTCGACCTGCCGGACCGGTTCTGCACCGGCTCGTCGATCATGCCGCAGAAGAAGAACCCCGACGTGCCGGAGCTGGTGCGCGGCAAGACCGGCCGTGTCTACGGCCACCTGATGAGCCTTTTGACGCTGATGAAGTCCCAGCCACTGGCCTACAACAAGGACAATCAGGAGGACAAGGAGCCGCTGTTCGACACCCTCGATACGGTCAAGGGCTGCCTGCGCGCTTTCGCCGACATGGCCCCGGCGCTGAAGTCCAAGCCGGAGAGCATGTTCGAGGCGGCCCGGCGCGGTTTCTCCACCGCCACTGATCTCGCCGACTATCTGGTGCGCGCCGGCGTCGCCTTCCGCGACGCCCACGAGATCGTCGGCAAGGCAGTCGCCTTCGGCATCGAGCAGGGCCGCGATCTTTCCGAGATGACCCTTGCCGAGCTCACGCAGTTCTCCGACGCCATCGGTGACGACGTCTTCGAGGTGCTCACCCTCGAGGGCTCGGTGGCGGCGCGCAATCACATCGGCGGCACGGCGCCGGATCAGGTCCGGGCGGCGGCCAGTCGTGCCCGCGACGCGCTCAACGCCCTGAAGGAGCCGAACCATGTGGCATGACACTCGCACTCCGGCTTTCCGCCATGGCCGTCGCGTCGCGCTCGGCCTGCTCGCGACGCTGGCGCTAATCGCGCTCGTCGGCTGCGGTCAGAAGGGCCCGCTCTACATGCCGGGGGATCGCGACGCCGCCGAGGACTACGATCCGCAGGGCGCCTACGAGACCCAGGCCGATGACGGCGACACCGCGCCGGGCCCGCAGGCCACGCCGCTGCCGGGCGCGTCGGCACCCGACGCGGAAACGCTACCCGTCGATCCCGTCGAGGCGAGCCCCGGCATGCGCTCCGACAGCGACGCCCCGACGCGCCCCGGCATGCGCAGCACGACGCCTGCGGATAGCGAGGCACCACAATGACGCTGGCGGCCTTCCCGACCCACGACGGCATCCTTCACGCCGAGGGGCTGAGTCTCGTGGCCCTGGCCGAGACCTACGGTACGCCTTGCTACGTCTACTCCCGTGCGGCGCTGACGCAGCATTTCTGCGCCTACCGCGATGCACTGGCGGACATGCCGCATCTGGTCTGCTACTCGCTCAAGACCAACTCCAATCTCGCGGTGATCGACGTGCTGGCCCGGCTCGGCGCCGGATTCGACATCGTCTCGGTGGGCGAGCTCGAACGCGTCCTGGCCGCCGGCGGCGACCCGGCCAAACTGGTCTTCTCCGGCGTCGGCAAGCGCGACGACGAGATGGCTCGCGCGCTCGAGGTGGGCATCAAGTGCTTCAACGTCGAGTCCGAGTCGGAGCTTGCGCGTCTCGACGCCGTCGCCGGGCGCCTCGGTCGCGTGGCGCCGGTGTCGATCCGGGTCAACCCGGACGTCGACGCCCGCACGCATCCGTATATCTCCACCGGGCTCAAGGACAACAAGTTCGGTATCGCCATCGACGACGCCGAACGGGTCTATCGCCACGCGGCTGCGCTCGAGAACGTCGCGCCCGTCGGCATCGACTGCCACATCGGCTCTCAGCTCACCGAGATCTCGCCGTTTCTCGACGCCCTGGATCGGCTACTGGGACTCCACGACCGTCTCGCCGCCGCCGGTATCGCCATCGAGCATCTCGATCTCGGCGGCGGGCTGGGCGTCGACTACGCCGGCGAGACGCCGCCGCCGGTGGCGGACTACATCGGGGCGCTGCGCGAACGTATCGGCGAGCGCCAAGTCGAGCTGATCTTCGAGCCGGGCCGCTCGATCGCCGCCAACGCCGGCGTGCTGCTGACCCGGGTCGAGTACCTGAAACCCGGCGAGAGCAAGAACTTCGCCATCGTCGATGCCGCCATGAACGATCTCATCCGGCCGACGCTCTATCAGGCGTGGCAGAACATCACACCGGTGGATGGCCGGGCGCCGCGCGAAACCGCATGCTGGGACATCGTCGGCCCGGTCTGCGAATCCGGCGACTATCTCGGCAAGGAGCGTGATCTCGCCATTGCCGAGGGTGATCTGCTCGCGGTCCACTCCGCCGGCGCCTATGGCTTCGTCATGGCCTCGAACTACAACACCCGCGCTCGCCCCGCCGAGGTGATGGTCGACGGTGACGCGCATCACCTGGTGCGCAGACGCGAACCGCTGGAATCGCTCTGGTCACTGGAGTCGCGCCTGCCGGAGAGCGGGTCAGCGCAAGACTCGCCGTCGGCGGAGCGCCCGTCATGCTGCTGAACTTCACCAAGATGCACGGGCTCGGCAACGATTTCGTGGTCATCGATCTGATCAGCCAGCGAGCCTATCTACGCGACGAGCAGATCCGCCGGCTGGCGCATCGCCAGTTCGGCATCGGTTTCGATCAGCTGCTGCTGGTGGAGCCACCGCGCCAGCCGGACATGGACTTTCGCTATCGCATCTTCAATGCCGACGGTGGCGAGGTGGAAAACTGCGGCAACGGCGCGCGCTGCTTTGCCCGCTTCGTCGTCGACCAGCGCCTGACCCACAAGCGCGAGTTCAAGGTCGAGACCCTCGGCGGGCCGCTGACACTGAAGGTGACGGACGACGGCCGCGTGCGGGTCGACATGGGCGCCCCCCGGTTCGCACCACCGGCGCTTCCGTTCGTCACCGACGAGGATCAGCCGCTGCACCGTCTGGTGATCGACGACGAGACGGTGGCGTTCGCGGTCGCCTCCATGGGCAACCCCCATGCGGTGGTTCAGGTCGCCGACGTCGACAGCGCGCCGGTCGCTGAGCTTGCGCCGAAACTGCAGGCGCACCCGAGCTTTCCGCAAGGCGTCAACGTCGGCTTCCTGCAGATCGACTCGCCACACTCGGCCCGCCTGCGCGTGTACGAGCGTGGCAGCGGTGAGACGCTCGCCTGCGGTACCGGCGCCTGCGCGGCGGTCGCCTGCGGCATTCGTCGTGGCGTGCTCGAAAGCCCGGTCGAGATCGAGCTGCGCGGCGGGCGGCTGACCCTGGAGTGGGCCGGCGATGAGGCACCGATGATCATGACGGGCCCGGCGGTGCGGGTCTTCGATGGCCGGTTCGCGCTCAACTGAGCCGCCGAGCGGCGCCACGGTACGCGACTTCGCCCCCCGTGCAGCCGTCCGACGGCAGGCGTGATCCCGCTCGCTACCGGGCGCGGGCAACAGTGATGAAAGCAATCGAATAAAGACATGTCGTGTCGCGCATGTCGTGTCGTAAGGGATGAAAGGAGAACGATCGCATGTCAGCTGCCCAGGCCCCCGAGCCACGCCGGACGCTCGACCCTGACCGGGTCGCCGAATGGCTCGCGCAACACACCGACTTCTTCGTGGGGCGCGAAGGGCTCCTTCAGCAGATGAAGGTGCCGCATCCCCACACGGCTGGCGCCGTCTCGCTGCTCGAACGTCTGGTCATCGACCTGCGAAGGCGTGCCGAAGACGCCGAGTGGCGACTGGAAAACCTGCTGGAGTCGGCGCGCTACAACGAGGCGCAGTACCGCCGCACCCGAGAGCTGGTACTCGGACTGATCGAAGCGGAGGACGCCGACGCCCTGGCACAGGCGCTGTCGACCCAGCTCGCCGAGCGCTTTCGCACGCAGGCGATGGGGCTGTGGCTGGAAACCTCGCCGGCGTGCCACGCGCGTCCGCGGGATGACAACGCGCTGCAGCCGCCCCGCTTTGCCTTGACCGATGATGCCCGGGCGCGTCTGGAGATGCTGCTCGACGGCCAGACCAGCCGCTGCACGACGCTGGATCAGGCAACCTGGGCGGCGCTGCTGCCACACTGCACCGCCCCGGAAACCAACGGCTCCTGCGCGATCACCCGTTTGACCCAAGGCGAGTCGCTGGGCTTTCTCGTGCTGGCGAGCCACGACCACGAACACTTCCGGGCGACCCTCGACACCCTGTTCACCGAGTATCTCGGCGAGGTGGTGAGCCGGCTGCTGTCACGAGCGGAGACGCGACTTGCAGGCCGCGGCTGACGCCTTCCTGCGGCGGCTGTCGCAGCGCGCAAGCCCTGCGACCGTGGACGCCTACCGCCGCGACATCGCCCATCTCGCGAGCTGGCTCGGCGAGCAAGGCGTCGACAGCTGGCAAGCGCTGGACGTCGCGACGCTGCGCCGCTATCTCGCCGGCGAGCGCACCCGCGGCATGGCCCCCAGAACGCTGGCGCGCCGTCGGGCGGCGCTGTCACGCTTCGCCGACTTCCTGGTCAATCAGGGCGAGCTTGGCCACAACCCGGTGAAGCTGACCCAGGCCCCGCGCCAGCCGCGTCACCTGCCGAGCCCGGTGGACGTCGATCAGCTCGGCCACTTTCTCGATACGCCGCATAGCGGCGAGCCGCTCGAGATTCGCGATCAGGCGATGCTCGAGCTGTTCTACTCCTGCGGCCTGCGCCTTGCCGAACTCGCCGCGCTCGATCTCGCAAGCCTCGATGCCCGACACGTACGCGTCATCGGCAAGGGCGGCAAGCCGCGTCAGATGCCGCTGGGCCGCCGTGCCGCCGAGGGAATCACGGCATGGCTGGGTATCCGCAGCGTGCTCGCCAAGCCGGACGAACACGCGCTGTTCGTCGCCCAGCACGGCGGGCGACTGGGGCACCGCGCGATCCAGTCGCGGCTGTCCGAGATCGCCAAGCGTCGCGGTCTGCCGGAGCATCTGCACCCGCACCGGCTGCGTCACTCCTTTGCCAGCCATCTGCTGGAATCGAGCCAGGATCTACGCGCGGTACAGGAGCTGCTCGGCCACGCCAACCTCTCGACGACGCAGATCTACACCCGACTCGACTGGCAGCAGCTCGCCGAGGTCTACGACAAGGCCCACCCGCGAGCACGCCGCGCCCCCTCTTCCACCGACGAGAACTAAGCCGAATGCCTCTGGATGCGATCACCTTCGATCTCGACGACACGCTGTGGCACAACGGCCCGGTCATGGCGCACGCCGAACCCACGCACTACGAATGGCTCGCCGAGCAGATCGATGCGCTGCCGGACGCCATCGCCAAACCGCTGGCTGACAGTTTTCCGCTCGAGGAGTATCAGCGTATCCGGGCTTCGCTCATGCAGCGTTTTCCGCTGAGCCGGGGCGATCACAGTTTCATCCGCGAGCGCGCGATGATCGAGCTGCTGCAGGCTCACGGGCTGTCGGAATCGACGGCGACGCACTGGGCGGCGAAGGGGTTCGAGCAGTTCATGACGCTGCGCCATACGCTGACGCCCTTCCCGGAAGTGGAGCCGATGTTCGAGGCGTGGGCGCGGCGCTATCGCCTCGGCATCATCACCAACGGCAACGTCGACGTCCGTCGGCTCGCACTCGACCACCATTTCGACGTGATCATTCTCGCCGGCGAGATGCATGCGCCCAAGCCCGACGCCCGCCCCTTCCTCGACGCCGTCTTTCGGATGGGCACGGTGCCCTATCGGGCGCTGCACGTGGGAGACAACTGGGAGGAGGACGTGCTCGCCGCGCATCGCGTCGGCATGCAGGCGGTCTGGATCGATGCCAAGAACGAGGGCGAACGCGAGCTACCACCCAGAGTGACGCGGATCACCCACGTGCGTGAACTGCCGGGGGTCGTGGAGAGGCTGGACCGGGAGATGGCCTGACAGGCTCGGGCGAGCGCCGGCGCTCGCCCGAATCGAGACGTCAGGCGTCGGACGCCATCCAGCGGTTCATCACCGCGTAGGCCTCGTCGACACCCTGGCGCTTGAGCGAAGAGAAGAGCTGCACGCTGACCAGATCCTCCCACTCGGCGAGGCGTGCTTTGACCTGCTGCAGCGAAGCCTTCGCCGGCCCCTGCTTGAGCTTGTCCGCCTTGGTCAGCAGGATATGCACGGGCAGTTCGCGTGCGTCGGCCATCTCGAGCAGCTGCACGTCGAAATCGCTCAGCGGATGGCGCACATCCATCAGCAGAATGAGCCCGGCGAGCGAGCGGCGCCGGCGCAGGTAGTCGGCCAGATGGGACTGCCACTCTTTCTTCATCGCCTCCGGCACCTTGGCGTAGCCGTAGCCGGGCAGGTCGATCAGGCGTCGACTCTCGTCGTTCTCTAAGCTGAAAGCGTTGATCAGCTGCGTACGCCCGGGGGTCTTCGAGGTGCGCGCCAGCGCCTTCTGCCGGGTGAGCGTATTGATGGCGCTCGATTTCCCGGCGTTGGAGCGCCCGGCGAAGGCAATTTCCACGCCTTCATCGACGGGGCAGTGAGCCAGCGTCGGCGCACTGATGAGAAATTGGGCCGTCTGGTAATTGAGGCGTGCAGGTGTCTCGGTCATGGCCGGCTCGAGGTCCGTTTGGCGTTGGCGGCGCGCAGTGTAGCATGATCGCTGATGACGCCCGATGGCAGCGCGATTCGCCGCCGCGGTCTACGTTTTCACCCGGCTTTCTGTCAGGCTGAACCAGGACGCGTTCATTGCCGACCTCTGCCGGGTGACCGCACCGGGAACCTTTGCCGACGCCAGACGCTCCAATTCAGAGCGCTTGTCGGCCACCGTGAGTGCTCGCGCCGCGGACAGTCGATACACGGCCGGGCTACGGCCTTCGATAGCCAGGTCGCCCCCAGGTTTCATTTTCAAGCTCAGGAGCTGTACGCATGATCAAGTCGTTTGTCGCGCTTTTGGCCGGTGTCACGCTTTCCGGTGCCGTCATGGCCGCCGCCCCGGTCGAGGGCCAGGACTATCAGGTCATCGACGAGCCGATGGCCTCCGAAGCGCCGTCCGATCAAATCGAAGTCACCGAAGTCTTCTGGTACGGCTGCCCGCACTGCTACGCGCTGGAAAGCACGCTCAACGACTGGGTGGACCAACTGCCGGACGACGTCACCTTCGACCGCCTGGCTGCCCCGCTCGGCCAGGTGTGGGAACAGCACGCCAAGGCGTTCTATGCCGCCGAGTCGCTGGGCATCGAGGAAGATCTGCGTCAGGACTTCTTCGACGCCATTCACGAAAAGGGCCAGCGCCTCACCGAGGAGGACGATATCGCCGCCTTCTTCGCCAACTACGGCGTCACCGAAGACGAAGCCCGCAAGGCGCTCAACTCATTCGGCGTGAAAAGCCAGATCCAGCAGGCGAGCGCCAAGATGCGTGCCTACAAGCTGATGGGCGTGCCCGATCTGATCGTCGACAACCGCTACGTGGTAACGCCGGACTCGGCCGGGTCGCTCGAGAACATGACCCAGATCGCTAGCGCCTTGATCGACAAGGTCCGCGAGGAACGCGACGAGGCCGAGTGAGGTCATGTCCGTAGCCGCTTCGACACCCGCCAGTGACGTCGCACCGACGCTGAAACTGCTGACCTGCAATCTGCAGGTCGGCATTCATACGTCGGCCTACCACCATTACCTGACACGAAGCTGGCAGCACCTGTTGCCACACCCCAAGCGCCGCTCACGGCTCGACGTCATCGGCAACGCGCTTGCAGGATTCGATATCGTCGGCCTTCAGGAGGTCGACGGCGGCAGCTTTCGCTCCAATCACGTCAATCAGGTCGACTATCTGGCTCGCCGCTCCGACTTTGCCTTCCATTTTCAGCAGCTCAATCGCGACCTTGGCCGCGTCGCCCAGCACAGCAACGGGCTGCTGTCGCGTCTTGCGCCGAGTCAGATCGACGAGCATCGACTGCCCGGCATGCGCGGCCGCGGTGCGATTCACGCCCGCTACGGCGACGGCCCGCAAGCGCTGCACGTCTTCGTCGCGCATCTGGCACTGAGCCAGCGCGGCCGCGCCCGTCAGCTCGACTACCTCGGCGAGATCATCCGGCCACTGCACAACGTCGTCGTCATGGGCGATCTCAACTGCACACTGAGTCAGCTGCGCACCCACCCGCGCTTCTGTCAGGCGCTCGACTTGAACCCGCAGGACCCGGTGGCGAGCTACCCGGCGTGGCAGCCACGCCGCGCGCTGGATCACGTCCTGCTCTCCGCCTCCCTCGGCGCCGAGCCGCCCCGCGTGCTCGACGCCATGTTCTCGGACCATCTGCCCGTCGCGGTGGACATTCACCTGCCGGCGGCCTGCCGGGTCAGCATCGGGCTGAGCGCGACCCGAGATACCGCCCCCACGCGCTAGCCAACGTTCTGGAAGCAACAACGTTGCCGAATTCATCCCCCCGCGACGCAAAAGCGCCTCCGAAGAGGCGCCTGCAGGCATCGCGACGGCCGACCGGCGACGTCAGGGGGAGGCGATCAAGCCGACCCAGTTGATCATCGGCGTCGGATAGAGCCCGAGCAGGATCACCAGGGTCGCCACGCCCAGCACCACCATACCGCCGGCACGTTCGGCCCAATCGTGGGTGGCATCGCGTTTCTGCATGCCCGGTTCGATTAGAAAGAGCGTCACCATCACGCGCAGATAGTAGTAGAGGCCGATGGCGCTACCCAGTACGACGCCGCCCGTCAGCCACCAGCGATGCGCCTCTACGCCGACGGCGATGATGTAGAACTTGCCGATGAAACCCGCCGTGAACGGAATGCCCGCCAGCGACAGCAGCGATACCGTCATCACAGCGGTGAGATAGGGTCGGCGCCAGAAGAGCCCGCGATAGTGGTGCAGCGGACTCGCATCCGCAGTGCCACCGGTCGCCGTGTAAGGACTCGACACCAGCGTGACCACGCCAAAGGCGCCCAGCGTGGTCAGCACGTAGGTGATCAGATAGATCCCCACCGTTTCGGTGGCGAGCCCCTCGTTGACCACCAGCGCCACCAGCAAATAGCCGAAGTGGGCGATGGAGGAGTAGCCCAGCAGACGCTTCAGATCGGTCTGCGTCAGCGCCAGCAGGTTGCCCACCAGCATGGTGATCAGCGCGACGAAGCCCAGCAGGTCGTTCCACCAGTCCTCGTGAAACGCCAGCGCCGACTGGAAAAGACGTAGCAGCACCAGAAAGACCGCCACCTTGCTCGCCGTGGCGAGAAAGGTCGTCGCCGGCCCCGGCCCGCCCTGATAGACGTCCGGCGTCCAGAGATGAAACGGCACGATGGAGAGCTTGAACGCCAGCCCCACCAGCAGCATGCCGGCGCCGGCCAGCAGCCAGACATCGTTGCCCCGGGTGGCCATCGCCTCACCCAGCGCAGCGAACTCGAGCGTGCCGGTGACCGCATAGAGCAGCGCCATGCCGAAGAGCAGAAACGCCGTCGCCGCCGCCGAGAGCACCATGTACTTGATACCGCTCTCGAGCGCGCCGCGGTCGCGGAAGGTATAGGCGAGCATGCCGAACAGCGGCATCGACAAAAGCTCGATGCCGAAAAAGAGCGTCGCCATGTGCCGCGCCGATACCAGCACCAGCCCGCCGGCCGCGGCGCTCAGCAGCAGCAGGTAGAACTCGTCCCGCGGCCCCTCGTATCCTTCGAGATAGTGGTGCGCGAGCGTCACGCAGGCGAGCGTCGAGACCAGCACCAGCACCCCGCCAAAGCGTGAAAGATCGTCGACCACGAGCAGCCCGGTCACGTCGACGTCACCCATGGGCCAGCCAAACAGCAGCGCCAGCAGGGCGGCGTTCAGCCCCACCGCCGAGAGAATCGCGTTCAACGCATGGTTGCGTTGCCAGGCGATCGACAGCATCACCACGACGACGCTCAGACAGACGAGAATCAGCGGCGAGATCGCAAGCATTGCGGGCATCATTGCACGCCTCCCGTCATTGCCCCGGTCTGAGCAAAGGTCTGTTGAACGATCTGCATCGCCCCCGCCGTGGTCTCGAGCAGCGGCTGCGGGAAGAGCCCGAAGAAGATCACCAGCGCCACCACGCTGAGCAGTAACACGGTCTCCCGTCGGTCCATGCCCCCGAGCGAGCTCTCCTCCGCGGGCGGCCCGAAGTAGACCCGCTGCATCAGAAACAGCGAGTAGATCGCCGCCAGAATCAGGCCCACGCTGCCGATCACCACGATCCAGGGGGCGACACCGAAGGCGCCGAACATCACCATGAACTCACCCACGAAATTGGCTGTGCCCGGCAGGCCAAGCGAAGCGGCGACGAACACCAGCGCAAACCCGGGAAGCCCGTGAATTCGCCCCCAGAGCCCGCCCATCTGGCGCATGTCGCGAGTGTGCAGGCGCTCGTAGAGCTGCCCGGAGATGATGAAGAGCCCCGCCGCGGAGAAGGCGTGCGCCACCATCAGCGCGACCACGCCCTGCAGGGCAAGCTCGGTGCCGGCATAGATGCCGATCAGCACGAACCCCATGTGCGAGATACTGGTGTAGGCGATCAGGCGCTTCAGATCCTGCTGGCCGCAGGCGAGGATCGCACCGTAGAAGATACCGATCAGCCCCAGCGTCATCGCCACCGGCGCAAACGCCTGAGAGGCTTCGGGAAAGAGCGGCAGCGCAAAGCGCAGCATGCCGTAGGCCGCCGTCTTCAGCAGGATGCCGGCGAGGTCGACGCTGCCCGCCGTGGGCGCCTGGGCGTGGGCATCCGGCAGCCAGCCGTGCAGCGGCACCACCGGCAGCTTGACCGCGAAGGCGACGAAGAAACCCAGCATCAGCCACCAGGCGACGTGCTCGGGCAGCGGCGTGTCGAGCAGATCGGCGTAGGCGAAAGTGAAGACGCCGGTCGCATCGTGGTGGGCGAAGACCAGCCCCAGAATGGCGATCAGCATCAGTAGCCCGCTGGCCTGGGTGTAGATGAAGAACTTGGTCGCCGCGCCGATTCGCGAACTCCCCTTCGACCCGCTGTGCCCCCAGAGCGCGATGAGAAAATACATCGGCACCAGCATCATTTCCCAGAACAGGAAGAAGAGGAACAGATCGATCGCCAGGAAGACGCCGACCACGCCACCCAGGATCCAGAGCAGATTGAGGTGGAAGAAACCGACCCGCGTGACGATCTCTCGCCACGAACAGACCACCGCCATCGCCCCGAGCAACCCGGTCAGCGCGATCATGATCAGGGACAGCCCGTCCATCGCCAGGTGCAGCTGAATGCCGAAGCGCGGAATCCAGTCCATCCGCCACTCCTGGGTCCAGGCCGTGGTGGCGCCTTCTGCGGGCAGGCGGAAGTCGGCACCGATCCAGAGCGCAAGCACCAGCGCAAGCTCCAGCACCATGGTCGCAAGCGCGATCCAGCGCGGCGCGCGGTCGCCGAACCGCTCAGCCTGCCAGCACGCCAGGCCGCCGATGAAAGGGATCAGTATCAGCCAGACCAGAGTCATGAATCAGCCTTCCGCGGGTGTGTGTGTTGCGAACGGGGTGCCACCCTTGCCGCTACGGGTATGGCGAACGTCCCGCCGCCTGTCGTTGTCATCGTGTGCCTCATTGCTCACCCCACCAGCAGAAACGCGAGGAGCAGGGTCGTGCCCAGCACCATGGAGAATGCGTAGTGCCGCAGCCGCCCGGTCTGTGTGCGCTTGAGCCCCCGATGGGCGACGCCGGCGAGCCAGGGCGCTAGATTGCAGAGCGTATTGATCCAGTCGCTGCGATTGACGCGTACCAACGCCTGATAGGGCCGCACGAGAAGCCGGCCGTAGAGCGCATCGAAGCCCCAGGCCGCATTCCAGAACGCCCACAGACGCGCACCACGACGGTCGGCGACGGCGCGTCGAAGCAGCTCGCGACGTCGACGGAAGAGCCAGATCGCGCCGAGCACCCCGCCGAGCGCCACCAGCATGGCGACGATCTCCAGCGCATGGGCACCGCCGCCCTCCCCGTGCGGACCGGCAGGCAGCACGTCATCGAGCGGCGGGGTGAGCTGCGCGCCAATGGCGGTGGACATCACGATCAGCACGATCAGCGGTAGGCCGTGGGCGAAGCCCTTGCCCTCGCGGGCCTCGCGAGCGTGATCGCTCTTGGGATGGCCGTGGAAAGTGCCGAGGATCAGCCGCACGGTGTAGATCGAGGTGAGCAGCGCACCGACGAGGCCCGCCAGCATCAGCACCCAGTGGCCCGCCCCCAGCGCCGACACCAGAATCGCATCCTTGCTGTAGAAACCGGCGGTGACCAGCGGCAGCGCCGCCAGCGCCGCGCCGCCGACGACGAAACCGGCATAGGTGAGCGGCAACTTGCGCCACAGCCCGCCGAGCTTGCGCATGTCCTGCTCGTGGTGGGTGCAGATGATCACCGAGCCGGCGGAGAGGAACAGCAGCGCCTTGAAGAAGGCGTGCGTCATCAGATGGAAGATCGCCGCGTCATAGGCGCCGACCCCGAGCGCCAGGAACATGTAGCCGATCTGGCTCATGGTGGAGTAGGCGAGCACGCGCTTGATGTCGGTCTGGGCGAGGGCCGCAAAGCCCGCCATCAAGAGTGTCAGCGCACCGATGACCCCCACCAGCAGCTGAATGTCCGGCGCCAGCGCGAAGATCCCCTGGGTGCGCGCGATCAGGTAGACACCGGCGGTGACCATGGTCGCGGCGTGGATCAGCGCCGACACCGGCGTCGGCCCCGCCATGGCATCGGCCAGCCAGGTCTGCAGCGGAAGCTGGGCGGACTTGCCCACCGCGCCGCCGAGCAGCATGAGCGCCGCGAGCTGCGCCATCAGATCGCCGCGCGCCCACGCCTCCGGAGCGCGAGCGAGCAGCGTCTGGATGTTGAGCGAGCCGAGCTCGACGAACAGCAGGAACATACCGATGGCGAGAAAGACGTCCCCCGTTCGGGTGACCACGAACGCCTTGAACGCCGCCCAGCCGTTGGCGGAGGTACGGTAGTAGTAGCCGATCAGCAGATAGCTGCAGAGCCCCACGCCCTCCCAGCCGAAGTAGAGCAGCAGCAGATTGTCGCCGAGCACCAGCAGCACCATGCTGAAGACGAACAGATTCATGAAGCAGAAGAACCGCGTCACCCCCTCTTCGCCGCGCATGTACCAGGAAGCGAAGAGGTGAATGAAAAAGCCGACCCCGGTAATCACACCGAGTAGCGTCAACGACAGCCCGTCGAGCATCAGGCCGATGGTGGGGCGAAAGTCCCCCACCGCGATCCACTGCCATAGCGTCAGCGTCTGGGCCGCGCGGCCCCCCTCGTAGAAGTCGATCCCCACGCCGAGAGTGCAGAGCGCCGCCAGCCCGATCGAGGCCACGCCGATGGCGCTACTCGCCTTTTCCGAGCGCTGGCCGAATGAGAAAGCCAGGAGCAGCGCGCCCAGCAGCGGAAAGAGGAACGTGCCAATCAGCATGGCGTTAATGGGTAGGCTCATCCGCGTAACCTGCTGGCCGCATCGATATCGAGAGTCTTGAAGCGCCGGTAGAGCTGCATCAAGAGCGCAAGGCCCACGCTCGCCTCGGCGGCCGCCAGCGTGATCACCATCAGAAACATCACCTGCCCATCCGGCTGCTGCCAGTGCGTGCCGCCGACGATGAACGCAAGCCCTGCCGCATTCATCATGATCTCGAGACTCATCAGTACGAAGATCATGTTGCGACGGGTCATCAGCCCGACCAGCCCCATGACGAAGAGGATCGCGGCGAGAATCAGGCCGTGCTCCATGGGTACGCCGTTCATGCGCTGCCTCCCCGGCCGGTGGGTTGTTCGGTGCCGTCGGTGAGCGGCGTCTCCTGAGTCGTCGGCGCGGTATTACGCGACGCGCTGATCTCGGCTCGTTCGCGCTGACGCTCGCGGGCGAGATCCGCTTCGCCCTGAGCGTCGCTGCGTCCCAGATGCGAGGCCGTGACCAGCGCCGCCAGCAACAGCATCGCCGCGAGCTCGACAACCACCAGGTAAGGGCCGAAGAGCGTGACCCCCACCATCTTCGCCGTCAGCGTCTCGCCGCTGATCATGCCGTCGAGATCCCCGCTGACCAGCGTCGCGAGCATCACGATCAAGAGCGCCCCGGCGAGTACCGCCGGACCGATCCAGAGCCTGGGAGCGAGCCAGGCGCGCTCCTGCTCCACCGCCGATTCGCCGAGGTTCAACATCATCACCACGAAGACGAAGAGCACCATGATGGCGCCGGCGTAGACGATGATCTCCAGCGCCCCGGCGAAGGGCGCGCCGAGGGCGAAAAACACCATCGCCACCCCGATCAACGACACGATCAGGTAAAGCAGCGCGTGTACCGGGTGCGTGCTGGTGATCACGCGAAGAGTCGCCGCTATCGCGACCAGCGCGCTCAGATAAAACGCGACTTCCATGTTCGACCTCCCAAAACGACGCGCCATCGCCCGGTCGCGATCATCGCGTACAGATGAATGGATCAGGGCATCAAGGACTTGACGTCGATCGGCTCGGCCTCGTTCTGCGCTTCGCCCTTGTCCTTGCCGGCGATCGACAGCCCCGCCACCCGGTAGAAATTGGTGTTGTGATCCTTGCCGGGGCCGTCGATCAGCAGATCCTGCTTCTCGTAGACCAGCTCCTGGCGTCTGAACTCGCTCATCTCGAAATCCGGCGTGAGCTGGATCGCCGAGGTCGGGCACGCTTCCTCGCACATGCCGCAGAAGATGCAGCGCGAGAAGTTGATGCGAAACCACTCCGGATACCAGCGGCCGTCGTCGCGCTCGCCCTTTTGCAGCGAGATGCACGCCACCGGACAGGCCACCGCGCAGAGGTTGCAGGCCACGCAGCGCTCTTCGCCGTCGGGGTCGCGCGTCAGCACGATACGCCCGCGATAGCGCGGCGGCAGATAGACCTTCTCCTCGGGATACTGCAGCGTCTCTCGTCTGCGCCAGGCGTGGCTGAACACCATCCAGAGCGTGCGCAGCTGGGTGCCGGTCCCGAGGACTACCTTCTTGATCGTTGTCAGCATGGGCGCCCCTCCCTCAGGCGGCCGGATCGATGAGCAGGATGACGGCCCCGGTCACCAGCAGATTGACCAGCGTCAGCGGCAGACAGACTTTCCAGCCGAAGCTCATCACCTTGTCGTAGCGCGGTCGCGGCAGCGCCGCGCGCAGCAGCACGAACAGCAGCACGAAAAATGCCGTCTTGAGCAAGAACCAGACGATCGGCGGCAGCAGCGGCCCGTGCCAGCCGCCGAAGAACAGCGTGACCAGAAGCGCCGACACCAGCACGATGCCGACGTACTCGCCGACGAAGAACATCCCCCACTTCATGCCGGAGTACTCGACGTGATAGCCGTCGGCTAGCTCCTGCTCCGCCTCCGGCTGATCGAACGGATGGCGGTGGGTCACCGCGATCGCCGCGACCACGAAGGTGCAGAAGCCGAAGAACTGCGGAATGACGTTCCAGAAGCCCTCCTGCGCATTGACGATGTCGCGCATGTTGAACGAGCCGGTCATGGCGACGATGCCCATCAGCGCAAGCCCCATGAAGACTTCGTAGGAGAGCGTCTGCGCCGAGGCGCGAAGCGCACCCAGCAGCGCGTACTTGTTGCCGCTAGACCAGCCGGCGAAGAGCACCGCGTAGACGTTGATACCCGCCATGGCGAAGAAGAACAGGATGCCGATGTTGAGGTCGGCCACGCCCCAGCCAGGCGTGATCGGGATCACCATGAACGACAGCAGAAGCGACGCCATCGCGATGCCGGGGGCGAGCACGAAGAAGGTACGATCGGCGAACGGCGGTATCCAATCCTCCTTGAAGAAGATCTTGAGCATGTCCGCGACGATCTGGAAGAGCCCCAGCGGGCCGACCCGATTGGGGCCGTAGCGATCCTGCCATAGCGCCAGCAGACGCCGCTCGAACATGCTCAGAAGCGCGCCTGCCAGCACCACCGCCAGCAGAATGACCACGGCCTGAAACATGGCGAAGAGCGTCGCCTCGACCTGCGGCGTCCACCAGCTCATGGTCGGGCCTCCCCGGTCGAATCCGGTTCGCCGATACTGACGCGCCCCCAGCACTCGCCGCGGTCAGCCGGTCGTGCCGCCAGGCTCGCCGCACTGCCGGCGGGCAGCCCGATCACCCCGCACGGTAGGCCGGTGCCGAGGCGCGCGGGCAGCGTGACCGCCGCGTCGTCGAGCGTCAGCGTCACCGGCATGCCGGCCTCGATCCCCAGCCGTTCGGCGTCATCGGCGTTGAGCGCCAGCGCCTCCGGCGCCATGCGCGCCTGGATCGGTGCCGCCCGCCGGGACATCTCGTCGCCGCCGAAAAGCCGGGGCAGCTCGATCACCCGCCACCGGTCATCGCGGGTGGCGACCGCGGCGGGAATCGCCTCGCAGTAATCGCCGCTGACGACGGGGGCCGGGAAGAGCCGTACGCCGGGGTCACCCGCACGCAGATGACCGCCCACCTCGTCCTGGAACTTGTTCCACGCCTGCGGCGAGTTCCAGCCCGGGGCCCAGGCGAACGCGACCTCCCGACGAGGCTCGCGGTAGCCGGAGTAGCCCTCCATGGAGAAGGCGAACGGCGTATCCAGATCGACCGGCGCCCGCGGCTCGTTGACGTCGAGATTGGCGCGCATGGCGGTACGCCCGCTGTAGCGGTGCGGCTCGCGGGCGAGCTTGAGGCCGTGAATGCGAAAGAGCGCTTCCGGCGCGTTCTGGGCGAGCGGGGCAAAGACCGGCGCCGACTGGGCGACCGCCTCGGTGAGATCGTCGAGGAGCACGGTCTCCATCGGCTGGCGCGCAAGCGTCGCCGCCAGCGCGTGCAGCCAGCGCCAGCTCTCGCGGATGCGCGTATCCGGGCGCAGATAGCTGGGATCGAAGACCTGATAGAAACGCTGGGCGCGGCCCTCGAGGCTAACCAGCGTGCCGTCGCTCTCGGCAAACGTCCCCGCCGGCAGGCCGATGTCGGCCCGCGCCCAGGTGGGCGTGCGCTGGTGATCCAGCACCACCACGCTGCTCGCCCGGGTGAGCGCACGGTCGACGCGCTCGGCGGGTAGACGCACGTAGAGATCGTTCTCGAGGATCACCACCCCCTTCGCCGCCCCGCTTTCGAGACGCTCGAGCGCCCAGTCGAGCGACTCGCCGCCAAGCATTTCCAGACCCACGCTATTGGCCTCGCGGCGAATCAGCGTCAGCGCCCCTTGCGTCTTCTGGCGGCGATGCAGCGCACGGGCGACACTACCGGCCGCTTCGAGGATGGCCATCGAGCCCAGCGACTCACCGGCGATCACCAGCGGACGCTCGGCGGCGAGCAGGTCGTCGGCGATGCGCTCGGCAAGTGCCGCGGTGGCGTCGTCCAGCGCGTCTACCCCGGGCGCGGTCGGGTCGAGCGCGTGGGCGACGGCGAAGCCGAGCCTGGCGATCTCTTCGGGGGCGGCGCGCCACGTGCCGGCGCTGATGGCGTCGAGCTTGCTCGCCTCCGGCGTCGCCAGGTAGAGCGGGTAGCCGGCGTCCTGGGCGATGGTCTTGACGGCCTCGGCGTTCCAGCCCGGTACGTCGCGGGCCTCGCTCATCGCCACGCCCTTGGCGCGAACCGCCTGACGCACGCTGAGCGCGACGCGGGCCGCACTCTGAAGCAGGTCCTCACCCAGCACGAGGATCGCGTCACAGTGTTCGATCTCGCGCAGACTGGGCGTGGCGAGTCCGGTCTCGCGGTTGAGCTCGGCCATGCGCTGTAGCCGGGTAAGCTCGCCGGCTTCGATGCCGGTGGAGAAGTTGCCGGCACCCACCAGTTCGCGCAGGCGGTGGTTGCTTTCGAGACTCGCGCGGGGCGAGCCGATGCCGATGATGTCACCGGCATCGCGCAGGCCGTCAGCGGCGCGATCCAACGCTTCGTCGATCTCCAAGAGCGTACCCGCCGTCTCGCGGGTCGCCGTCTTGCTCGCCTGCGTGCGATCGCGGCGCTCGGGCCGGGTCGGGCGGTCGTAGCGATTGACGTAGCCGTAGCCGAAGCGGCCGCGGTCACAGAGAAAGTAGCCGTTGACGTCGCCGTTGTAGCGATTCTCGATGCGCCGGATATCGCCGTAGCGCTCGCCGGGACTGATGTTGCAGCCGCTGGCGCACTGATGACAGACGCTGGGGGCGAACTGCAGATCCCACTTGCGGGTGTAGTGGTCGGAGTGGGTCTGGTCGGTAAAGACGCCGGTCGGGCAGACTTCGGTGAGATTGCCGGAGAACTCGCTCTCCAGGGTGCCATCCTGATGGCGGCCGAAATAGATGTTGTCATGGGCACCGAATGCCCCGAGGTCCTCGCCGCCGGCGTAGTCCTGGTAGAAGCGCGTGCAGCGGTAGCAGGTGATGCAGCGATTCATCTCGTGGGCGATGAACGGCCCGAGATTCTGGTTGCGGTGAGTGCGCTTGCGAAAGCGGTAGCGGCGCCGGTCGTGACCGGTCATCACCGTCATGTCCTGCAGGTGGCAGTGGCCGCCCTCTTCGCACACCGGACAGTCGTGGGGATGGTTGACCATCAGCCACTCGATCACCGTCTGGCGGAAGGTCTTCGCCTCCTCGTCGTCGATCGAGATGTAGGCGTCGTCCTTTACCGGCGCCATGCAGGACATCACCAGCATGCCGCGGTCGTCGTCGGCGTCCTTGTACTGTTTTACCGCACACTGGCGGCAGGCCCCGACACTGCCCATTGCCGGATGCCAGCAGAAATAGGGAATGTCGAGCCCGAGCGACAGGCAGGCATGGAGTAGGTTGTCGCTCTGCTCGACCTCGTAGTCCTGGCCGTCGACGTGAATGGTCGCCATGAATTCGCTCTCCTCTCTGCTACACGCCGCCGACGGGAATCGGGTCCGCGTGAGCCTTGCCCTGGGAATGCGCCACGCCGCGCTCGAACTCGTCCCGGAAATAGTGAATCGCGGACGACAGCGGCATCGCCGCCCCCGGGGCGTGGGCGCAGAACGTCTTGCCGGGGCCCAGATCACGCGCCATCTGCTCGAGCAGTGCGATGTCGCCGGCCTCGCCCTTGCCGCTCTCCAGCGCCCGCAGCAGCTTGACGCTCCACGGCAGCCCGTCGCGGCACGGCGTGCACCAGCCGCAGGACTCGCGGGCGAAGAACTCCTCGAGATTGCGCGTCAGCGAGACCATGCTCTGCGTGTCGGCGACCACGGTAAGAAGCCCGGTACCCATGCGGCTGCCGGTATTGCCGATGGTGTCGAAATCCAGTGCCAGATCGAGATGCTCCGGCAGCAGGAAACCGGTACTGCCGCCGCCGGGCAGCCAGCTCTTGAGCGTGAGGCCGTCACGCATGCCGCCGGCGCGCTCGAGAATCTCGCGCCCGGTGGTACCCATCGGCAGCTCCCACAGACCGGGATGCTTGACCTTGCCGGAGACGCCGTAAAGCTTGGTGCCGCCGTCATCGCTGAGATTGCCGGAGAGTGCCTGGAACCAGTCGGCGCCATGGCTGACGATGCTCGGCACGTTGCAGAGCGTCTCCACGTTGTTGACCACGGTGGGGAGTCCCCAGGCGCCGGACTGCCCCGGGAACGGCGGCTTCGAGCGCGGGTTGGCGCGCTTGCCCTCGAGCGAGTTGATCAGCGCCGTCTCTTCACCGCAGATGTAGCGCCCGGCGCCGGTATGCAGCGCGATGTCGAAGTCCCAGCCGCTGCCACGCACGTCCCCACCGAGCCAGCCGTCGGCTCGGGCATCGGCGAGCGCCTGCTGGATCCGGGCGGCGGCGAGGTGATACTCGCCGCGCAGGAAGATGTAGCCCTGCTTGGCGCGGTTGGCGAAGCCGGCGAGGATCATGCCCTCGATCAGCAGATGCGGCTGCTGCTCCATCAGCAGACGATCCTTGAAGGTACCCGGCTCCATCTCGTCGGCGTTGCAGACGATGTAGCCTCGCGGCTTGTCTTCGCCCTTGACGGTCAGGCTCCACTTCATCCCCGCGGAGAAGCCGGCACCGCCGCGACCGCGCAGGTTCGCCGTCTTCACCTCTTCGGTGAGCGACTCGTAGGTGTGCTCAGCGAGCGCCTTGGTGACGGCCTCGAATCCACCCTTGTCGCGGTACTCCTGGAGCAGCACCGGGCTCTCGTCGTCGTGCAACCGCCAGGTCAACGGATGCGTCTCGGGCTGGCGTTCGCTCGCCGACTGCAGAATACGGCTCATGTCGCGTCTCCCTGCATCGCGCGCGCTGAGTTCTCGAGAGTCAGACATTCGACACTCATGAGTAGCCCTCCAGCAGGCGCGGGACCTGATCCGGCGTCACCGGGCCGTGCAGATCCTCGCCGATCAGAATCGCGGGACCGCGATCGCAGGCACCCAGGCAGCAGACAGGCAGCATCGTGAAGCGCCCGTCCGGCGTAGTCTGACCCATGCCGATCCCCAGCTGCTCGCTGATGGCGTCGCGCAGTTCTTCGTAATCGGTCAGGAAACAGGAGCTGCTGTCGCAGATCAGGATGACGTGGCGCCCCACCGGCTGGCGAAAGATCAGACTGTAGAAGGTCGCCACGCCCTCGACGTCGGCGACCTTGAGCCCCAGCGTCTCGGCGATGGCGGGGATCGCGCCGTCCGGCACGTGGCCGTGGCGCTTCTGTACGATCTTCAACGCCTCGATGCTCGCCGCCTGCGGGTAGGGATAGTGCGAGCGCTCCTCGAGCATCGCCTCGCGGTCGGCCGGGTCGAGGACGAAGGCGTCACTGGCGATGGTCGAGGCATCGCTTAAGGTCGAGCGGCTGTCGACGGTCGGGTTCATGTCGTCATCCTCATCGGTCCACGTCGGCCATGACGAAATCGATACTCCCCAGGTGCGCGATCAGATCCGGCACGAAGCCGCCGCGCATCACCGCCGGAATCTGCTGTAGATGCGGAAAGCTCGGTGTACGGATGCGCGTGCGATAGCTCATGGTGCTGCCGTCGCTGGTGAGGTAGTAGCTGTTGATGCCCTTGGTCGCCTCGATCATCTGGAAGGACTCGTTGGCCGGTAGCACTGGCCCCCAGGAGACCTGCAGGAAGTGAGTGATCAGGGTCTCGATATGCTGGAGCATCTTCTCTCGCGGCGGCGGCGTGGTCAGCGGATGATCCGCCTTGTAGTCGCCGGCGGGCATGTGATCGATGCACTGCTGCAGGATACGCACGCTCTGGCGCATCTCCTCGATACGCATCATGCCGCGGTCGAAGGCGTCACCGTTGGCGGCGGTAGGCACCTCGAAGTCGAAGTTCTCGTAGCCGGAGTAGGGGCGCTTCTTGCGTAGATCGAAGTCGAGCCCGGTGGCGCGCAGGTTGGGGCCGGTGACGCCCCAGTCGAGCGCTTCCCGGGTGGTGAAGGCGGCCACGTGCTTGGTGCGATCGCGCACGATGGCGTTGTCCATCATCGCCTTCTCGTACTCGGCCAGACGCTTGGGCATCCAGTCGACGAAGCCCTTGACCAGTTTCTCCCAGCCGGTGGGCAGATCGTGGGCCGTGCCGCCGATGCGATACCACGCCGGGTGCATGCGAAAACCGGTGATCGCCTCGATCACTTCGTAGGCTTTCTGCCGGTCGGTGAAGGTGAAGAACACCGGCGTCATCGCGCCGAGATCCTGCAGATAGGTACCCAGGAACAGCAGGTGGCTGTTGATGCGGAACATCTCCGCCATCATCACCCGGATCGTCTTGGCCCGGTCGGTCACCGTGATGCCGGCGAGCTTCTCCACCGCCAGCACGTAGGGGAGATTGTTCATCACCCCGCCGGTGTAGTCGATGCGGTCGGTGTAGGGGATGAAGCTGTGCCAGGACTGGCGTTCGGCCATCTTCTCGGCGCCGCGGTGGTGATAGCCGATGTCCGGTACGCAGTCGACGACCTCCTCGCCGTCTAGCTGGAGCACGAGCCGGAAGGCGCCGTGGGCCGAGGGGTGGTTGGGCCCGAGGTTCAGGAACATGAACTCGGTCTCTTCGCCCTGGCGCTGCATGCCCCAGGCCTCCGGATCGAAGCGCAGCGCCTCCTGCTCCACTTCCTGGCCCTTCACCGTCAGCGTGTAGGGGTCGAACTCGGTGGCGCGGGCGGAGTAGTCCTTGCGCAGCGGGTGACCGGTCCAGGTCGGCGGCATCATGATTCGCGTCAGATGCGGGTGTCCGTTGAAATGGATACCGAAAAGATCGAAGACTTCCCGCTCGTACCAGTTGGCGTTGAGAAAGATGTCGTGAATCGAGGGCAGCGTCGGCTCGCGCTCGTCGAGGGCGACCTTGAGCATGATGTCGACGTTTCGCTCGATCGACATCAGCTGATAGAAGACGGTGAAATCCGATGCGGGCATGCCGCGGCGGTGGGTGCGCAGCCGCTCGTCGACGGCGCTCAGGTCGAACAGCAACGAGAATGCGCCGTCGAGTGCCTTGAGCCAACCGAGCACGTCGCGTAGCCGTTCGCGCTCGACCCAGAGAACCGGCATGCCGGTCAGCGTCGTCTGCGCCACGACCACGCGTTCGCCGAAATGGGCGATCAGCTGGGCGGCGACGTCGCGACCGCCCGGCGGGACGGCGGCGGCAGTGTCATCGGCTAGGGTCATGAATGGCGGTTCCCGGAAGATGAATCGATCGTCGTCGCAGGCGACGATGGGCGACGGTCACGCGTAAGCGGCCTAGATCCCATCGGGTGTACGAAGCTCCGTAACGGCGATGCGCTCGTCACGATACTTCTCGCGCTGCGACGGCATCTCGGCGCGGTAGACGCCCTGATCTCCCACCACCCAGGAGAGCGGCCGGCGCTCCTGCTGAATCGACTCCTGGAGTAGCTGCAGCCCCTGAAGAAACGCTTCCGGGCGCGGCGGGCAGCCCGGCACGTAGACATCCACCGGCAGGAACTTGTCGACGCCCTGCACCACGGAATAAATGTCGTACATCCCGCCGGAATTGGCGCACGAGCCCATCGAGATCACCCATTTGGGCTCGAGCATCTGGTCGTAGAGCTGCTGAATGACCGGGGCCATCTTGATGAAGCAGGTGCCGGCAATGACCATGAAGTCGGCCTGACGCGGGGAGGCACGAATGACCTCGGCACCGAAACGCGCAACGTCGTGGGGTGCGGTGAACGCCGTGGTCATCTCCACATAGCAGCAAGAGAGGCCGAAGTTGTAGGGCCAAAGCGAGTGCTTGCGACCCCAGTTGACCGCCGAATTGAGCACGTCGTCGAGCTTACCCATGAAGACGTTGCGATGAACCTGCTCGTCCATGGGGTCGTCGACGCGCTGACGTTGACCCAGCGGGTAGCGTTCAGACGCGGAGTCGTCTTCCTCCGCTCGTGTCAGGGTGTACTGCATGGAAAGCCTCACCAAACCAGATGAAAAATCGGTCGCGGAAGTTCCAGGACGTCACGGATGGACTTCCGTCGTAATGATCGAACGCCGCCGGGGCGTACCGCCACGACGAATCAGCGCACACCGGACTTGGCTCCCGGCGTGCTGGCGAGTTCGCGCGCTTTCGGCGCATCTTCGCGCCCGCGTTTGCGCGGCGCCCAGTCGAGCGCACCTACGCGGGCGTCGTAGACCAGGCCTGCCAATAGAATCAGGATGAACACCGCGGCGCCGGCGAAGCCGGTCCAGCCGACCTCGCGCACGGAGACCGCCCAGCCGAAGAGATAAACGGCTTCGATATCGAAGATGACGAACAGCATCGCCACGAGATAGAACTTGACGGAAAACCGTTGGCGGGCGGTGCCGGCGCCAACGATGCCGGATTCGAAGGGGAGGGATTTGCTCGGACCGGTGCTACGCCCCCCGAGCAGGCTGGCGACGCCAATCATGAGCGTACACAGAATCAGCACTGCGACCACGAAAAACCCGGTGGCCCAGTAGCTGGCGATCCCTGCGCTGACCTGATCGGACATGCGTTCCCTCGCAAGACGCTGAAAACCGACATCGAACGCGCGATGTCGTAAGTTTACGAGTCTACTCTCAAGGGGTCGGTCCTACTGTTTGACGATCGTCTTATTGCGAACGCGCGATCGCTCTGGAGCAGTGTCATTTGGCGCATAAAAATCGAATGACCGATCCCCGTGCTGGGTTCCCCCGGCACCTTGTTTTAGGCTAGTCGCTCTGTTCTCGCTTGCAATGTCGAAACCATGCCGATCTCCCAATCTTCGAATGGACCTCACCGTCCCCCCAAGGCACTGACCATCGCCGGCTCCGATCCCTCTGGCGGGGCCGGACTACAGGCCGATATCAAGACCTTCTCGGCGCTCGGGGTCTACGCCACCAACGTCATCACCGCCGTCATCGCCCAGAGCACCCAGGGGGTGCGCGCGGTGGAACCGGTTTCCGCCAAGATGATCGCGATCCAGCTCGACCACCTGCTCGACGACGTCAAGCTCGACGCGGTCAAGATCGGCATGGTGGCCAGCCGCGAGGTCGCCGAGACGATTCGTGAATGCCTCCAACGCCGCCGCCCGCGCTGGATCGTGCTCGATCCCGTCATGGTGGCCAAGAGCGGCGACCGGCTGGTGGATGACGAAGGATTGCGTGCCGTGCGCGACATCCTCGTTCCGCTGGCGGACGTGATCACGCCTAACCTGCCCGAGGCTGCAGCCCTGCTCGATGCGCCGGTCCCTGATGATCTGGCCGGGATGGAAGCGATGACCGCGCGACTCGCCGCGCTCGGCGCGCCCTACGGGCTACTCAAGGGAGGGCATCTGCCCTTCGCGCGCTGTCCGGACCGACTCTGGACGCCGGAGACCACCCGCTGGCTGGACGCGCCCCGACTGACCACGAAGAACCTGCACGGCGCCGGCTGTGCGCTCTCCTCGGCCATTGCCGCTCAGCTGTCGCATCTGCCGCCGGGAGAGACCGCCGTGGAGCCGGCGATCGTTGCCGCCAAGCAGTGGCTGCACGCTGCCCTGGAAGCCAGTGAGCGTCTCGACGTTGGCCAGGGCAAGGGGCCGCCCCACCACTTTCATGCCTGGTGGTAGCGGCAGGCCAATGCAGTCGCGAACCAGTGCAGCGGCAAGCCTAATACAGCGCGATTCGCCGACGTCCTGACCTGCCCATGGCGCAGCGCGTCACCCTGCCAGGGGCCGCCGAACCGGCGATCGGTGTCGCGTTCGAAATAGGCCGGGTCGGGCCGTGATAGCGTGGAATGCCACACGATAGCCAAGCGTCACCGTTGGATCACACGATTTGACAGATGTCGCTTCCTATCCTCTTCTGAACTGGGTAAACAACGACTAAAGGGACCCCTATGAAGACGCGCAACGTAGCGACCGGCATTCTCGCTTTCGGCATGATGAGTGCCGCTTCCACCGCCCTTGCCGACACCTGGCGCTTCGGCCTGGAAGAGACCGAGGGCAGCGTACAGTACGAGTACGCCATGGCGTTCAAACAGCTCATCGAAGAGAAGAGCGACGGCGACACCACCGTCGAAGTGCTCCCCTATGGCGTCTGGGGTTCGAGCTATTCGACCCTCTATGACGCGATTCAGAGCGGCGCGATCCCGCTCTCCTTCGGCTCCGGCTTTCTCGGCGGCACGGTTCCCGAAAGCCAGCTGATGAGTTTGAACTACGTCATGCCCAACGATCAGCGGGAGACGGCGGAGATTCTCAACTCCGACGCCTTCATGAAGAGCGATGCCTGGCAGCAATCGTTCCGCGAGCGCGATCTGGTACCGCTGGCCGCCCTCCCCGAGGGCTACCAGGTGTGGACCGCCAACAAGGCGATCGAGACCCCGGAGGACATGGAAGGCCTGCAGATCCGCGTCATGGACAACAGCCTGCTGCGCTCCACCTATCAGGCCTACGGCGCCGCGCCGATCACCATCGCTTACGGTGAGCTCTACAGCGCGCTGCAGCAGGGGCAGGCCGAGGGCAACATCCAGCCGGTCTTTGCTCACGAGAACATGGGCTTCTACGAAGTTCAGGACTACATGATCTTCGCCGAGCAGTCGCAGTTCATCGCCAACCTGATCGCCAACGAAGAGTGGTATGACGGCCTCTCCGACGATCAGCGCGAAATGCTCGACTCGACCATCGACGAGATGGTGGAGAAAGGCGACGAGATTCAGAGCCAGCTCAACGAAGAGCGCCTGGCGACCATCGAAGAGAACAGCGACATCGAAGTGATTCGTCTCGACGAAGAGCAGCGCGGGCGTTTCCGCGATCTGGCGCGCCCGGTGCGTGACGATTTCGTCAACCTGGTCGGCGAGCGCGGCGGCGAAGCGCTCGACATCGTCCTCAAAGAGGTCAAGTCGCGCGGCTCCGAGACCGGTGATGACAGCGACTCCTAAACGTCGCAGTGACTTCTAGGGCTGCCGCCCACGAGAACCCGGAAGCATTGCGCTTCCGGGTTTTTTTGCCCGCTCTCGCCGAGCGGTGCACCTCACTCCCCGCCGAGCGAGGGCAGCAACAGCGAGATCTGCGGGAAGAGGATCAGGATCAGGGTCGCCAGCAGCAGAATGAAGATGAACGGCGGCGTGCCCTTGATCACCTCGATGTAGGGGCGTCGAAAGACCGCGATGGCGGTAAAAATGTCGCAACCGAACGGCGGCGTGGCGGAGCCGATCGCTGCCTGGAGCGTGACGATGACCCCGACGTGGATCGGATCGAGCCCAGTGGACTGCACCAGCGGCTTGAAGATGGGCACCAGGATCAGAATCACCACGATCGGATCGACGAACATGCAGCCGACGAAGAACGCCGCCGCGATCAGCAGCAGCGCCAGGAACTGATTGTCGCCGATGGCCTCGATCAATGGCCCGAGGATCTGATTGGGCACCCCCGCCGTCCCCAGCGCCTGGGAGAACGCCGCGCCGATCGCCACCAGAATGAACACCACCGCCGTGATCAAGCCGGTGGAGAGCGCAAGACCGCCAAGGTCGCGAATCGTCACCTGACGATAGATCACCACTTCCAGCAGCAGCGCGTAGGCCACCGCCACCGCCGAGGCCTCGACGGCGCTGAAAAAGCCGCCGTAGATACCGCCCACCACCAGGATCGGGAAGCCGAGCGGCAGGATCACGCGACGGATCGCCTGCCCACGCTCCTTCCAGGTCGCCTTGGCTTCTGGCTCGATGCCCTTGATCCGCGAGTCGATCCAGCAGTAGATCGCGAACATCACCAGGATCAGCACCCCGGGCAGGATGCCGGCGAGAAACAGATCCCCGATGGAGGTCTGCATTGCCACGCCGTAGATGATGAAACCGATGCTCGGCGGAATCAGCAGGGCCACGTCGCTGGCGTTGATGATCAGCGCCAGCGTAAAGGCGTCGGAGTAGCCCTTCTTGAGCAGCCGTGGGCGCATCGGCCCGCCCATCGCCACCACGGTCGCCTGGGTCGACCCGGAAACCGCGCCGAACAGCGCACACGAGGCCGCCGTAGTGATCGGCAGTCCGCCGCGCAGGTGACGCGTGAAGGCATCGACCACGTCCAGCAGGCGGTTGGCGGTGTGGCCCTTGGTCAGAATGTCCGCGGCGAAGATGAACATCGGCACGGCCGCCAGCACCCAGCTCCCCACCCCGCTGATCATCCAGCTCACGGCCTGGTCGGGGCCGAAGAACGTCATCCCGGTGAACATCATGTAGAGCGTGCCGGCCGCCAGCGGCACCATCATGGGAAAGCCCAGCAGCAGCAGCACCAGCATGATCAGGCCAAGACCTAGCAGCATGAGAATCGTCCTTGTTGTCGTTGTGTTGCGTAAAGCACCACGTTTCAGTGCCCCCGGCCGGTCTCTTCGTCGTCGTCTTCCACCGCGATCGCGACCTCGTCGTAGGTCTCTTCCTCTGTCAGCGAACGCCAGACGCCGGGGCTGAGCATATTGCGCACGGCGGTCAGAACGTACTGGATGCCGGCCAGCGCGAAACCCACCGGCAGGGCAAGATAGACGATCCAGAAAGGAATCTGCAGCGAGGCGCTGGTGCGCCCGCGATCATGAAGCGCCATCACGTACTCGATGGACTTGTAGCAGAAGTAGAACATCAGAAGCGCCGTTCCCAGCGAGATCACGATCAAGAGCGCCTTGCGCGCGCGTCCCTTCAGCTGGTCGTAGAAGGCGGACATGCTGATGTGACGCGCATGCCGCGCCGCGTAGCCAACACCCACGAAGGTGATCAGCACGATCAGCATTTCGGTGATTTCGTAGGTGCCGGCGATGCCCTGATTGAAAAGGATGTTGCCGACCACGTGGGCGCTCATCAAAAGCGCCATGAACAGGATCGCCGTCGCGATCAGGGTGCGCTCGAGCAAGCCGAGTAGCCGATCGAACGCTAGCAGCGCGCCCAGCAGGCCCCTCGGACGGCGCTGGTCGCCCCGGGCTGGAGAGGTTGAGTCCATGCGTGTTGTCCTTGTCGTGAATGTTTTCCTTCACCTGGAAAAGACGCGACAAGAGAGCAGCGCGAGACGGTGAATACGCTACATAGTCGTCCCGGCCATCCGTCTCGAAGCGACCTCTGTTATAACAAGAGCGCCGTCACCATTGCCACCGGATCACCGCGTCGGGGCGGGCGAAACCTGGCGCTCAGCCTTTTCAATCAGATCCCTCATGCTAGGCTTGGCACCGTTCCCTCGGGGGTCCCGGCCCGAACCTCTCGATCCAGACGGTTCGACCCGGACACCTCGATCCAGACTTCCCGACAGAGACGACACGACCATGCGAGCGCTCGTTCAACGCGTCACCCAGGCGTCGGTCACCGTCGGTGACACGGTGGTCGGCCGGATCGACCACGGCATGCTCGCGCTGATCGGCGTCGAGGCCGATGACGATGCCGCCCGCGCCGACAAATTGCTGCACAGGCTGCTGCACTATCGAATGTTCGCGGACGCCGACGGGCGCATGAACCACAACCTGCAGCAGGCCGAGGGCGGGCTGCTGCTGGTGTCGCAGTTCACGCTGGTCGCCGGTACCGACAAGGGGCTGCGCCCGAGCTTCTCCCGCGCCGCGCCGCCCGAGCACGGTCGCGCCCTGTTCGCGCACCTGGTCGCTGAAGCCGACGCCGCCTGGTCGCCGGTCGCGACCGGGCGCTTCGGCGCCGACATGCAGGTCGCCCTGGTCAACGATGGCCCGGTCACTTTTCTGCTCGAGACCTGATCGACCCTGGCCAGCGTCGACGACAGCAGACCGATGCTTCACCCCACAGGGCCGGCCCGGCCGGCTACGATAACGGCCTCAGGCCATACAGAGGAAAGAGACGACGATGACGATGCCTTTGGCCATCATTACCGGTGGCGCCCAGGGAATCGGTTGCGCAACGGTGGAACGGCTGCTCGAAGAGGGATGGCGGGTCGCCGCGCTGGACCGTGACCCGCAGGCGGTCGCCGAGCTCGACGAGCGCTTTCCCAACCAGCCGCTGTTCGCCATGGCGGTGGACGTGAGCGACGAAGCGCAGGTCAAGGAGGTGTTCCAGCATATCGGCGGCTGGCAGCGCGAGGGCGATCAGAGCGAAGGGATCGATCTGCTGGTCAACAACGCCGGCATCGCCGACCCCGAGTGCGGCCCCATCGAGGATCTCTCGCTCGACAACTGGCGGCTCTGGCAGGAGAGCCACCTGACCGGCACCTTCCTCTGCACCCGGGCTGCGGTGCCGGGGCTGCGCAAGCGCCAGGGCGCGATCGTCAACATCGCCTCGACGCGGGCGCTGCAGTCCGAGCCGCACTGCGAGTCCTACGCCGCCGCCAAGGGTGGCCTGCTCTCGATGACCCATGCCCTGGCGGTGAGCCTGGGGCCGGACGTCCGCGTCAATGCCATCTGCCCCGGCTGGATCGAGACCGGGCCGTGGCAGAAGCGCGCGAACCGTACCCACCCCGAGCATCGTGACGTCGACCGGGAGCAGCATCCGGTGGGGCGGGTTGGCGAACCGGGTGACGTGGCCGCCACCATCGTCTTTCTCGCCAGTGACAAGGCCGGCTTTATCACCGGCCAGCACTTGAGCGTCGACGGCGGGATGACCAGGAAGATGATCTACGCCGACTAGACTCACCAGTAATGGACTGCGCTCGTAACTCAATCTTTCGGGTGCCAGTAGCCGTCGCTGCCCTTCTTGTACTTCGATTCGACGGCCTTCCAGGCGACGGCATGAGCGGTCTCCTCGCGGGAGCTGTCGCCACGACGATCCTTGGCGTCCTTGTACTCTTCCCAGGCGCTGTTGAAGGCCTCCTGATAGATCGTGCGGGCGTGGGGCGGCAGCACCTTGCGGGCACTGTCGGGAATGTCGTCGCGAGTGTCGTAGGGCATGACGCCTCCTGAGAGCGGGGTTCGATACCGATCGGCTCATCGGCGCTTCGCGATCAGTGTAGACACCCGACAGCGGCCGCCGGCAAATTCCGCCGACGCCGCCTCTGCCTCTCAGGAAGCGGCTGTGAGCTCGGCTTCCAGCGCTTCCAGCGCCTCTTCGGCCTCCATCCAAGCCTGTTCATCGCTTTCAAGACGGGCCTTCCACTCGCCCTGCTCGCGTAGAAGTTCTGTCAGCCGGGCCTTCTGATCGGCTTCGTAAATCGCCGAGTCCGAGAGCTTTGCCTCGACTGCCTCGAGCGCTTTCTGGGCCTTCTCCATCGATTTCTCGGCGGCATCGCGGCGCTTGCGCAGCGGCTTGGTCTGTTCTCGAAGCTCGGCGGCGGCGCGCCGGGCGGCCTTGCGATCGCCCCCCTCGACCGCGGGCTTGTCTTCGCCGGCCTGGCGCTCTCGCTTGAGCGACGTTTCGCGCTCCTTGAGCCAGGCGTGGTAGTCGTCGAGATCGCCGTCGAACGGCACCACCTGACCTTCGGCGACGCGCCAGAAGGTATCCACGCTCGAGCGCAGCAGGTGGCGGTCGTGGGAGACGATCACCACCGCTCCCTCGTATTCGGCGAGCGCCTCGGCGAGCGCTTCACGCATGTCGAGATCGAGGTGGTTGGTGGGCTCGTCGAGCAGCAGCAGGTTGGGCTTTTCCCACGCCACCAGCGACAGCGCCAGTCGTGCCTTCTCGCCGCCGGAGAAACGGCCCACGTTGCCGAAGACATCGTCGCCGCGAAAGCCGAAGCCGCCAAGAAAGTCGCGAATCGCCTGATCGCTGGCCGTCGGCGAGAGACGCTGGACGTGCATGAAAGGCGTGGCGGTGACGTCGAGATGCTCGAGCTGGTGCTGGGCGAAGTACCCCACGACGAGGTTCTCGCCGGGCACCCGCTCCCCGGCCCGTGTTGCAAGATCGCCGATCATCGTCTTGATCAGGGTGGACTTGCCGGCGCCGTTGGGCCCCAGCAAACCGATGCGCTCTCCCGGCGAGATCGACACGCGCACGTTGTCGAGTATGTGACGCTCGCCGTAACCGAGCGCGGCCCGGTCCAGCGACAGCAGCGGCGTCGAGGTCTTGTCGGCGCAGGGCAGACGAAAGCGGAACGGCGAGTCGGCGCGGGCGGCGGCGATGGTCTCCATGCGCTCGAGCATCTTCAGCCGGCTCTGGGCCTGGCGTGCCTTGGTCGCCTTGGCGCGGAAGCGATCGACGAAACGCTCGATCTCGGCGCGCCGCGCCTGCTGCTTCTCGTACTCTGCCTGCTGCTGCGCCTGGCGCTCGGCCCGGGCACGCTCGAAAGCGCTGTAGTGACCGCGGTAGAGCGTGAGCCGCGCCTGGTCGATATGCAGAATGTGATCGCACACCGCATCGAGAAAATCGCGGTCGTGGGAGATCAGCATCAAGGTGCCGGGGTAGCGCACCAGCCACTGCTCGAGCCACACCAGCGCGTCGAGGTCCAGGTGGTTGGTGGGCTCGTCGAGCAGCAGGATTTCCGATGGCGTGAACAGCGTGCGTGCCAGCCCCACCCGCATGCGCCAGCCGCCGGAGAAGTCCGCCAGCGGACGGTAGAGATCGCTCTGCCCGAAGCCGAGGCCGGCGAGCAGCTGTTCGGCGCGAGCACGCGCGGTGTAACCGTCGAGCGCATCGATCTGGCCATGCAGTGCGGCCTCGCGATCGGTATCGCCCGTCTCCTGCGCCGTCGCCAGCGCCGCCTCGGCCTCGCGCAGGGCGTGGTCGCCGTCGAGCACGAACTCCGCCAGTGGCCGGTCGATCGCCGAGACCTCCTGGGCCATATGGGCGATGCGCTTGCCGCCGGCGATCTCGACGCTGCCGGCATCGGCGACGAGTTCGCCGCGCAGCAGGGAGAACAGGCTCGATTTGCCGGCGCCGTTGGCACCGACGATGCCCACCTTGTGGCCTTCGTGAAGCACCAGATCGGCGTCCTCGATCAGCCGCCGGGTGCCACGTTGCAGGGTGAGTTGGCGCAGTGCGATCATGCCGGACTCCAGGGCGCGTCGAATGGGGCGCACAGTCTAACAGCCCGCCGCGCTCGAGACTCGGTGGCGAACCGCCGCTCAGTCCGGTGCCGCCGTTCTTCCCGGAGCCGCATGTCCCACGCCTCGCCTTCCCTCTGGTCCTTCGCCCTCGAGCGCTACGCCCGGCCCGGTGCCGAGGCGCTGTGTCTCGACCTTCAGGACACCCACGGTCTGGATGTCTGCGAGCTGCTCTGGGCCGCCTGGCTCGCCGAGCGCGGGCTCGCCGTCGCCGACGATGCGCCGGTGCGGCTGGAACCGATCCGCCACTGGCAGTCCGACATGACACAGGCCCTGCGCGAGCGCCGCCGGGCGTTGAAGCCCCTGACCGCTGCTACGCCCTCTCTCGAGGCGCTGCGTCAGGCGCTCAAGCGCGCCGAACTCGAGGCCGAACGCGAGACGCTGCGGCGGCTGGAAACACTGTCGATGCCCTGGCCCCAGCCGACATCGACAGGGGTCGCGCTGGCGCTCGACAACTGCCGGTGCCTGGACGAACTCGATCCGCGTGCTTACCCCGCGTTACGCGAGCTGATGACGCGATGGCTCGAAAAATCGTCGGATGCGGAACCCAGCAGGCCTTGCTAGAGTCCTAGACCCGTGATCCCACCGATGTTTTACGCTTTTTCTCGGCGCTTTTTCGCGACATTGCCGACATCGGTTTCTCTTCAACGCAAGGAATTCGCATGAAACGTTTGGTAACCGCCGTCGCTCTCGGCAGCCTCGTCACCCTGCCGCTGGCCGCCCTGGCGCAGGACAGCACCGATCTCGACAGCGATCAGGCAAAGCTCAGCTACAGCCTCGGCGCGACACTGGGCCAGGGCATGGCGCAGGATTTCGAAGAGCTCGACGTCGACGCCTTCGCCGCCGCCCTGCGCGATGTCTATGACGACAACGACCTGCAGATGAACAAGGAGGCGATCGCCGCCACCCTCGAGCAGTATCAGCGCCAGCAGCAGGCCGAGCTCGCCGCCGAGCAGAAGGAGCTCGCCGAGGAGAACCGCAAGGCGAGCGAGGACTTCCTGGCCGAGAACGCCAAGAAGGACGGCGTCGAGACCACCGACTCCGGGCTGCAGTACGAAGAGCTCGAGTCCGGCGACGGCGAATCGCCGAGCCAGGACGACACGGTCAAGGTCAACTATGAAGGTACGCTGCCGGACGGCACCGTCTTCGACAGCTCCTACGAGCGCGGCGAGCCGACCTCGTTCAAAGTCGGCCAGGTGATTCCGGGCTGGCAGGAAGCGCTGGAAATGATGGAAGTCGGCGACACCTGGCGCGTCACGATTCCGTCGGATCTCGCCTACGGCGCTGCCGGTACCGGCCCCAATGGTCCGATCGGCCCGAACCAGGCGCTGCAGTTCAAGGTCGAGCTGCTCGCGGTGAATCCGGATCAGAACGACGACAGCGACAGCGACGACTGATCGCGCCGGCCAGTGTGACGAAGCCGCGAACGCCGACCCTCGGGTCGGCGTTTTCGTGTCGGGCGACGGAGGAACGTCGCGGCAGACGCATCCTCAGCTGGCAATCCAGAGACAGCGCGCCGATACGCTCTGACGCGCCTCTCGGCGCTGCTTCGCCCGATTCAGCGAATCGGTATCGAAGTCGAACCAGCTTCCCCGCCGCCAATCGGCGCTCTCAACCGATACCTGCGCACGCCAGACGTCGATGTGATCGCTGCAGACGCCGAGATCGCCGTGGCCGACGTAAGTACCGTCGCCCTGGCGAGCGAGTGCGAAGCGCCGCGAATGGACATTGGCGTCGCGACCGATGAACTCGACACTGACGGCCTTCGGTTCGACCCCACTGACGTCGACCTCGAACACCAGCGCGTTCGCGTCACCCGCTTCGCGCAGCGAGAACGACAGCGCCGCTCCCAGCCCCAGTCCGGCGCTGCAGCCGGTGGCAGTCTGGAGACGCTGGCACCCTTGCGCCGGCGGATACCAGGTCACGTCGGTGGTGGTGTCGCGCAGGTAGTAGTCGAGCAGATACCAGAGGGCGATCACGATCGTCGCCAGCGTCACCCCGATCAACAGGTTGAGCATGCGCGGGCGATGGGTTTCCTCTTCGTGGGCAAGCATGGACTTTCGAAGACTCCAGGCGTTGAAGATTTGCCGGTAAACTCAAGATTCCCGCCATCGAGCGCGGTACCGGCGACGTCGGTCACGCAGCGCTTCACGCCGGCCGCCGATGTGCCTTTTCAGGACGCGCCATGACCGATGTCGCCCACGCTCTCGGGCCTCTTTTCCTGCTGATTCTACTCGGAGCCGCCTTCGGGTGGGCACGTTTTCCCGGCGGCGATTTCTGGCCGCGGCTCGAACGCTTCGTTTACTACTTGCTGTTTCCCGCCATGCTGGTCTCCACGCTCGCCGAGGCCGAGGTCCATCGGGTACCGGTATTCGCGCTGGCCGCCGTCGTGCTCGGTGGCATGCTGACACTCTCCGTCGGGCTGTGGCTGTGGCGGAAACCCCTGGCGCTGGAGGCGCCGGCGTTCACTTCGGTCTTTCAGGGTACCGCCCGTTTCAATACCTACGTCGGCGTCGCAGGTGCCACAGCCCTCCACGGTCAGGCGGGGGCGACCGTGGCCGCCGTGGCGGTGGCGCTGATGGTGCCGCTGGCCAACGTGCTCTGCGTGCTCGCGTTCATCGCCTCCGGCACGCTGGGCCGCGCGAGTCTCGGTCAAAGCGCGCTGGCGCTGGGGCGCAACCCGCTGATACTCGCCTGCTTGATCGGCGTGGCGCTCAACGCCACCGGTCTGGGATTGCCGGGCTGGAGCGAGGCGGCGCTCGACCTGCTCGGCGGCGCCGCCCTGCCGCTGGGGCTGGTGGCGGTGGGCGTCGCACTCCGCCCCCAAGCGCTACTGCGCGCGGGCCGCGCCTTCTGGCTGTCGAGCGCGCTCAAGCTACTGGCGACGCCACTGATCGCCGTGGGACTCGCAGGCCTCGTCGGCCTGGAGGGCGTGAATCGAGACGTGGCGCTGCTCTTCGCCGCGCTGCCCACCGCGACCTCGGCGTACATTCTGGCGCGTCAGCTCGGCGGTGATGCCTCGCTGATGGCGGCGATCATCACCGGCCAGACGCTGCTCGCCGGGCTGACGCTACCGCTGTGGTTGCCGCTGTTGGGCGTGGGGTGAGGGACGAGGGAAGCATGCCGAAAGCCGCAGGCTCGCGAACGGCATGAAGTCGCGAGCCAGATGCGAATAAAAAATATTCTCGTTACGCTTGCAATGCCAAATGAGAATGATTACTTTTAAACCGTGGCGTCGCCAAACGCCGCTAACCACAGCAGCGAATGTCAGGTTCCTGCCATGGTTATCTCCTCATCAAGCTAGTCACGGTCCTTCGTGCCGCCCTGCCCAGGGCGGCTTTTTTTCGTTCGCCATTCCGCTTCTGGCGTCCCGCTCGCCGTTATCGCTTCTGCCTGCCTTTACGAAACTCGCGGGCCGGGTCAGCGTCGGAACGCGCGACGATCGCTCGCGCTGCCGGGGACGCTCTCGCCATTGCCGCGGCGCGTGACCGCGAACGGGAGAGCTACTGGCCCGGCCGGCGCGAGCCATTGGCCTTTGCGCCACGCCCGTTGCCGTGGCGCTCGCTCAGCGAGTCGGTCTGCCAGGGACCCCGCCCGTGCAGACGCTCTCGCAGCAGTGTCGCCAGCGCTTCGACGGCAGAGCGCGAGGTCGCCTCGATGGCACGGGCGAAGTGCAGCCGCGCCGTGCACTGGCGAAGCGCCGGCATGTCGTCCGCCTCACCGAGGGCGCGCATCGCGGTGGTCAGCCGCTCGCGGTCGATCACGCCGATCGCCATGCCCGCCTCGATCGCCTTCTCCACGGCGTGAATGCTGGTGCTGGTAAAAAGCGCACGCCACGGTCGATGCGCGGTTTCCAGCGCATCGATCGCCAGCTGACGATAGGGACACTCCACCGGATGCACGGCCAGCGGCAGGACGGGGTCGAGATGCAGTGCGCCGTAGCTGGGCGCGGCCCATACCGGCTCCGGATGCCACAGCGTCTCGCCGTGGGCGAGGCCCTCGGCGCCATCGAGCACGATGGCCAGATCGACCTGCTGACGCTTGAGGGCGCGAGCCAGACGCCCGCTGGTATCGGTGGTGACATCCAGCAGCACGCCGGGATAGCGCGCCATGAACTGCGGCAGGGTGTCGTCGAGCAGCTCGCGGGCGTAGTCCTCGGGAATACCGAGGCGCACGCGTCCGCTCAGGCGCTCGCCGTTGAAGCGGCTGACCAGGGTATCGTGGACACGCAGCAGCTCCCGCGCCTCCCGCTGCAGGAGTTCGCCGCTCGGCGTCAACGTCACGCCGCGCGGGCCGCGCTCGAAGAGACGCGATTCGAGCTCCGTCTCCAGCCGTTTGATCTGCATGCTGATGGCGCTGAGCGTGCGGTGGCGAATCTCTGCCGCCGCCGCCAGCGAACCGCACTGAGCGACCACCTCGAACGTCCTGAGCAGCTCGAGATCCAGCGTCGCGCCGCCTTCAATCATATTGAACCCCTCATCAACATTTATTCGATTTATTGAACGCTGCCTCGGGACCAGACTCAAGCCCTAACGAGAGGGAGAGTCAAGATGCGTATCTCAACGTCCACCATCGGTCTGATGGTCGGTTTCGTGATCTGCTGGAGCTCGGGCTTCATTGGCAGCCGGCTGGCGAGCGACGCACCAATGGCGGCGCTCGACCTGTTCGCCTGGCGCTTTCTGCTGGCGACCGCCATTGCGCTGGCGTGGTGCCTGGCGTGTCGCGTTCGCGGCGTGAGCCTCTACGCCGTGGGTCTCGAAATGGGCGTAGGGGCGCTCACCATGGGCGGCTATCTGCTCGGCGTGATGCTGGCGGTGGATGCCGGCGTGAGTACCGGCGCCACGGCGCTGATCACCGCGCAGCAGCCGCTGCTGGCGGCCGCCATCGCGACGCTCTGGCTGCGCGAACGACTGGGTACGTTGGGCTGGGCGGGGCTGGCGGTTGCCGCCGGCGGCGTCGCGCTCTGCGTGGTGGGTGACTGGCGCAGCGCCGGCGGCGCCTCGGCGTGGTCGTACGCGCTGCCGCTGCTCTCGGTGGTCAGCGTGACGCTCGGCAGCGTGCTCGCCTCGCGCTACCCCTCGGGGCTTGGCATGGCGCCTTCGCTCACCTCGCAGCTCGCCGCGGCCAGCGTCGTCTTTCTCGCCGCCGCCGGCGTGAGCGGCGATCTCACCTGGCCGACGGGCATGACGCTCGCCGATACGAAGACACTCGGCTGGCTGGTAGTGCTCTCGAGCTTCGGCGGCTACGGCTTCTTCACCGCCTGTCTGCGCCGCGTCGGCCTGACGACGGTCTCCAGCGCGATCTTCCTGACGCCGCCGGTGACGCTGCTGTGGGCGATGTGGATGTTCGGCGAGCCGGTGGCGATGCTCCAGATCGGCGGCATCGCCCTGGCACTGCTGGGCGTGGCGGCCTCCCTGCTCGCGCGTAACCCGGAGACGCGCCATCAGATTCAGGAGGCGGTCACGCCCTGAGGGAAGGTCGCTCTACCCTCGACGCCGCGCTCAGGCGCGGCGGAAGATCAGATCCCACACCCCGTGGCCGAGCTTCTCGCCGCGGGTCTCGAACTTGGTCAGCGGGCGGAAGGCGGGGCGTTCGACGAACGGTGCCGTTTCGGCGGGCGCAGTGTTGGCAAACCCCGGCGCCTCGGCCATGACTTCCGCCATGTGCTCGGCGTAGGCCTCCCAGTCGGTCGCCATGTGCAGCGTTCCCCCCGGTTTCAGGCGGGTGCGGACCTGCTCGACGAACGATAGCTGCACGATTCGGCGCTTGTGATGCTTCTTCTTCGGCCAGGGGTCGGGGAAGAAGAGCTGCAGCGTGTCGATGCTCTCTTCGGGCAGGCAGTCCGCCAGCACCGCCAGCGCATCCTCGCGATAGACACGCAGATTGGTCAGCCCGCGCTTGTCGGCCTCGTCGAGCAGCTTGCCGACACCCGGGGCGTGCACTTCGATGCCGATGAAGTCGGTTTCCGGATGCGCTTCGGCCTGGGCGATCAGCGACTGGCCCATGCCGAAGCCGATCTCGACCACGCGGGGCGCCTGGCGACCGAAGAGCGTCTCGAGATCCTGCCGGCCCTGATCGAGGGTCAGTCCCCAGCGCGGCCAGACCTCGTTGAGTCCACGCTCCTGGGCGGCGGTCATGCGACCGGCGCGCAGCACGTAGCTCTTGATGCCACGGTGAACCCGGGGCGTCTCGGCGGTCTCGCTCGGCGTCTCGCCGGCCCCTGGCCGGGAAAGCTCGGCATCGGTAGCGGGCTCGTCGGTATCGGCGTGGGAGGGGCGATTGTCGGGAGTCGAATTGTCAGTCATGCGGTGGCTGCGTGGCGCTCTTGTCGATAGGGGAAAGTCGCCGCCGTCGCGGCGACCGCGTCAGGCGTTGATGCGCCCGGCGAAGGGGGAGGAGGCCGAGGCGCTCGCCCGGCGCGGCATGCGCTCGGCGAGAAAGGCTTCCCGCCCCGCTTCGATCGCCTTGCGCATGGCGCTCGCCATCAGTGCCGGCTGCTTGGCGTGAGCGATGGCGGAGTTCATCAGCACGCCGTCGCAGCCCATCTCCATGGCCAGCGCGGCATCCGACGCCGTGCCGATCCCGGCATCCACCAGCACCGGCACCTCGGCCTGCTCGAGAATCAGCGCGAGCGTGGCCGGGTTGAGCAGGCCGTGGCCGGAGCCGATCAGCGAGCCCAGCGGCATTACCGCACAGCAGCCGCGACGCTCGAGCTCCTTGGCGACGATCGGGTCGTCACTGGTGTAGACCATGACGTCGAAGCCGTCGTTGACCAGGGTCTCGGCCGCCGCCAGCGTCTCGATGACGTTGGGATAGAGCGTCTTGTCGTCGCCGAGCACCTCGAGCTTGACCAGGTTGTGACCGTCGAGCAGCTCCCGTGCCAGCCGACAGGTCCGCACGGCATCCTTGGCGGTGTAGCAGCCGGCCGTGTTGGGCAGCAGCGTATAGCGCGACGGCGAGATCGCATCGAGCAGATTGGCCTCGTCCGGGTTCTGACCGAGGTTGGTGCGGCGCACGGCAAAGGTGACGACGTCCGCGCCGCTCGCCTCGATGGCGGCGGCGGTCTCGTCGAAATCGCGATACTTGCCGGTCCCGACGAGCAGGCGTGAGGCGAATGGCCGCCCGGCGACGGTCAGCGGCGTATCGTGGGATACAGATGACATGGAAGACTCCCCCAGCAGGCAGCGATGGATCACGGCAGTCGACGACGCCGTTCAACCACCGCCGATGGCGTGAACGACCTCCACGCGATCGCCCGCATGAAGCGGGGTCTCGGCATGAAGGCTGCGCGGCACGATCTCTTCGTTGACCTCGATGGCGATGCGGCGGCCGGCGAGGCCCAGCGACTCGATCAGCGTGGCAAGCGTCGAGTCGGCGTTCAGGCGGTACGGCTCGCCGTTGAGCTGAATCTGCATGGCGGCTTCCTCGAGCGATCGGATGCGGGTCAAACAACGCGCGTCTTGCGGGTCCAGGCGCGGTCATCAAAAGCGGCGCGGACCGAAGCGCCTTTCGGGCGCGGAATGAAAAACGCCTTGCGCGCGGGGCCGGGCGCGGACCACAAAATTGCCTTTCGCGCGGGTTCGGGCGCGGATCATAAAACAGCGCGCCCGTGACGCGCGCGCCGCATTGTAGCCCGTCAGCGCGGCTCAAACATCCTTGCGCGGCCAGACGTCGGCGTCGACCTGCTCGGGGCGCTTGAGCACGCCCTGGGGGTCGAAGGTCGGCTCGTTGATGCCGTCGCGACGCTGGCGCTCGTAATCCTTGAGCACCCGCAGGGCGATCGGGCAGAGCATCAGAATTGCGACGAGGTTGGTGGTCGCCATCAGGCCCATCGCCAAGTCGGCGAAATCCCACACGAACGACAGCTGTGCCACCGAGCCGATCATCACCATCGCCAGTACGGCGATGCGCAACATCGCCACCGCGAGCTTCGCCCGGCGCTGAAACAGATACTCGATGTTGATCTGCGAAAACGAGAAGTTGGCGAGGATCGAGGTAAAGGCGAACAGAAAGATGGCGATGGCAATGAAGATCTCGCCGAAGCTGCCCAGGTGATCGACCATCGCATTCTGGGTGAGCTGGATGCCGACGATATCCTGACCCGGCGAGTTGCTCATCAGCCGCTCGTAGACCCCGGAGAGCAGGATCACCACCGCGGTGCAGCTGCAGATCACCAGCGTGTCGATGAATACGCCGAAGGACTGCACCAGCCCCTGTGCCGCCGGATGCTTGACGTCTGCCTGAGCGGCGGCGTTCGGCGCCGAGCCCATGCCCGCCTCGTTGGAGAAGAGCCCGCGCTTGATGCCGTTTTCCATGGCGATCTTGATCGAGTAGCCCACGGCCCCGCCGACGGCCGGGCCGAAGCCGAAGGCGCTCTTGACGATCAGCGCCAGCATCGCCGGCACCTCGGAGAGGTTCATGAACAGCACCCACAGCGCGACGAGCAGATAGGCGATCGCCATCAGCGGCACGATCTTCTCCGCGGTGCGCGCGATCGAGCGCAGCCCGCCGTAGATGACCATCGCCGTGAGGGCCACCAGCACCACGCCGGTGAGCCAGTGGGGGATCGAGAACGCCTGCGCCATGCCTTGCGCGATGGTGTTGGACTGGGCGCCGTTGAAGGCCAGCCCGTAGGCGATGAGCAGGAAGACGGCGAACAGCGCGCTCATCCAGCGATAGCCGAGCGCGCGCTCGATGTAGTAGGCCGGGCCGCCACGAAAGACGCCGTCCTCGTTACGCTTTTTGTAGGTCTGCGCCAGGGTCGACTCGATGAACGCCGTGGAGAAGCCGACCAGCGCCGTCACCCACATCCAGAAGATCGCCCCCGGGCCACCGACCCAGAGCGCCAGCGCCACGCCGGCGAGATTGCCGGTGCCGACTCTGGCGGCCAGCGACGTGGCGAACGCTTGAAAGCCGCTGACGCCGTTGCCGGACCCCCGGCTGGTGAAGGTGACCCGGGCCATGTGGCCGAACAGCCGAAACTGCATCCCGCGGGTGAGAATGGTGAACAGGATGCCGGCACCGAGCAGCAGATAGACCAGGATGTAGGTCCAGACGAAATCGCTGACGGGGGTCATGACCGAGTAGGCCGCGTCGCGGAGCGTGTTGATGAATTCCATCTTGGGATCCTTGTGGAAAGCGATGACATCGACGCCGACCCGGCGCTGCGGCGGGCGACTGCCGGGGCGGTTTTTACGCGCTAGACTGTCGGGCGTCAAATGCCGCCATGGCGCGGCTCACGGGCGCTGGCGTGGATCGGCTCGCACCGGCTTCCGCTTGCGCAGTGCGCTTTCACCTACCCAAGTCCTGGCGTCTGGTCAGAATAGTCCCATCGGAGAAGGATCGACATGCAACCATTGTGGCGCGGGACGCGAGTATGGCGCGAGACGCGAGTCATCGGCCTGGCCGTGGCGCTGAGTGGACTGATCGTGGTGATGGCGGGCGCCTTCGGCGCGCACGCCCTCGCCGACCGTGTCTCCCCGAGCTCGCTCGACGTCTTTCACACCGGCGTGCGCTATCAGGCGTGGCACACGCTGGCGGCACTCGGCGTGTTCGTCTGGCGTCAGCAGCGCCTCCTGCGCGGGCAGATTCTGACGCTTACGCTGTGGTTCGCCGGCGTGCTGCTCTTCAGCGGCTCCCTCTACGCGCTGACCTTCGGCGCGCCCCGGCTGCTCGGCGTGGTCACCCCCGTGGGCGGGCTCTGCCTGATGGCGGGCTGGATCGCCCTCGGCGTGAGCGCCTGGCGCCAGCGCCCGTCGGAAGCGGACCCGCAATAGAAGCGGACCCGCAATAGAAGCTGGCTCGCAATAGAAGCAAACCACCACAGGCGCGGGCGGGGAAAGAACTCAGTCGTCGCGGTCCGGCAGCACGTAAGTCGCGGTGACCAGCGCCACCGGTTCGTCGTCGCCGGTGGAGAAAAGCTGGACCTCGCCGACGGCGAGACGCCGCCCGAGCTTGAGGATCCTGGCATTGGCCACCAGATCGCGGTCGCCCCGCGCCCGGCGCAGGAAGTGGCAGTTGATGCTGCTGGTGACCGCCATTGCCTCGGGGCCGATCTCGGCGAGAATCGCCACGTAGAGACAGACGTCCGCCAGCCCCATGACCGACGGCCCGGAGACGCTGGCGCCGGGGCGCAGGTGTTCGTCCTCGATGGCGAGGCTCATGGTGGCACGCATGTGATCCACCGCCTCGATGGTGCCCTGACGGTGCGGGAAGACGTCATCGAGGAAATCCTCGATCTCGGCGGCGGTCATCACGGTCATCGGACTCTCCCGGGCGGCTCGGCGAGCGGACGACCGAGCGGGTTGGCAATTGAGCGGGTTGGCAATTGAGCGGGTTGGCGATCGAGCGGGCTGGCGACAACGATAGCCCAAGCGCTCGGAGAGTCCCAGTCTCTCGAACAACGCCTTGACCCCACTACGACGCCTCTCGACTCCCCCGGGCCCAACCCGGGTGTGGCGACACCCACGCGTACGAAAAAAGCCAGCGGCCGGGCCGCTGGCTTTCTCGATCGACGCCGATTTGCCGCGTCAGTGCTTGGCTTTCTCCACTGCTCGCCAGTGATGCAGCAGCGGCTCGGTATAGCCGGACGGCTGTTCGCGCCCCTTGAAGATCAGGTCGGATGCCGCCTGGAAAGCGCTGGAGTCCTCCAGATGGGTGTGCATCGGCGTGTAGTCCGAGTCGTGCGCGTTCTGCTCATCGACCACGCGGGCCATGCGCTCGAGGGTTTCCCGGACGCGAGCTGCATCGACCACGCCGTGGTGCAGCCAGTTGGCAATGTGCTGACTCGAGATCCGCAGCGTGGCGCGGTCCTCCATGAGGCCGACGTCGTGGATGTCCGGCACCTTGGAGCAGCCGACGCCGTGCTCCACCCAGCGCACCACGTAGCCGAGAATGCCCTGGCAGTTGTTGTCGAGCTCCTGCTGGATCGCGGTGTCGTCCCAGTCGGCGCGGGGATCGACCGGCACCGTCAGCAGCTCGTCGAGCAGATCGCTCTCGCCCTTGGCTTCGAGCTCATGCTGAACCGCTTCGACGTCGATCTGGTGATAGTGCAGCGCGTGCAGCACTGCTGCCGTGGGCGACGGCACCCAGGCGGTGTTGGCGCCGGCCTTGGGATGCCCCACCTTCTGCTCGAGCATCGCCGCCATCAGCTCCGGCATCGCCCACATGCCCTTGCCGATCTGGGCGCGACCGCGCAGCCCGCAGGCCAGCCCGATCTGCACGTTGTTGCGCTCGTAGGCGTCGATCCACGCGGCCCCCTTCATGTCGCCCTTGCGCAGCATGGCGCCGGCGTTCATGGCGGTATGCATCTCGTCGCCGGTACGGTCGAGAAAGCCGGTGTTGATGAATGCCACTCGGGCCGCGGCGGCGGCGATGCACGCCTTGAGATTGACCGAGGTGCGTCGCTCCTCGTCCATGATGCCCATCTTCAGCGTGTTCTCGGCGAGCCCCAGAAGCTGCTCGACGCCGGCGAACAGATCGTTGGCGAACGCGACCTCGCGCGGACCGTGCATCTTGGGTTTGACGATATAGACCGACCCCGAGCGGGAGTTGCCGCTGAAATCGTCCTCTTCGCGCTTGAGGTCGTGAATCGCGATCAAGGACGTCATCACCGCATCGAGAATGCCTTCGGGGATCTCGTTGCCCTCACCGTCGAGGATCGCCGGCGTGGTCATCAGATGGCCGACGTTGCGCACGAACATCAGCGAGCGTCCGGGGAGCTTCAGCGTGCCACCGTCGGGCTGGGTGTAGACGCGATCGGCGTTGAGCCGCCGGGTGGTGACCTTGCCACCCTTGTCGATCGCCTCTTCGAGATCGCCTTTCATCAGCCCCAGCCAGTTGCGATAGATCAGCGTCTTGTCGTCGGCATCCACCGCCGCGACGGAGTCCTCGCAGTCCATGATGGTGGTGATCGCCGCCTCCAACAGCACGTCCTTGATCCCGGCCGCATCCATCTTGCCGATGGAGTGGCCGGCGTCGAACTGGATCTCCAGGTGCAGATCGTGGTGGCTCAGCAGCACGGCGTCGAGCGCGTCGGGTTCGCCCTGAAAACCAATGAAGCGATCCGGATTCTCGAGCCCGCTCTCGCGACCGCTGTCGAGCGTCACCCGCAGCCGGCCCTCGCTGATGCGATAGGCGCTCGCCTCGGCGTGGGAGCCTTCGGCCAGCGGCGCCGCCCGGTCCAGCACCTGGCGGGCGTAAGCGATCACCTTCTCGCCGCGCTTGGGGTTGTAGTCGCGCCCCTTCTCGGCGCCGTCGTCCTCGCTGATCGCATCGGTGCCGTAGAGCGCGTCGTACAGGCTGCCCCAGCGCGCGTTGGCGGCGTTGAGCGCGTAGCGGGCGTTGCTCACCGGTACCACCAGCTGCGGACCGGCCTGACGGGCGATCTCGGTATCCACGTTGGCCGTGGTCGCACTGACCGAAGCCGGCTGCGGCTCGAGATAGCCGATCTTCTCGAGAAAGGCGCGGTAGGCGCCCATGTCCTGAATCTCACCGGGGTGCGCCCGGTGCCACTCATCGAGTTCGGTCTGGAGCCGATCGCGTTCGGCCAGCAGCTCTCGGTTGCGCGGCGCGAGGTCGTGAACCAGCGCGTCGAAGCCTTGCCAGAATGCCGCCGGCTCGATGTCCGTGCCGGGCAGTGCTTCGCGCTCGATGAAACGCTCGAGCACGTCAGCGACCTGCAGTCGATGGTGAGTCACACGCTCCGTCATGTCAGCCTCCTAGAATGTTGCTGCCGGTCCGGGCACGGCGGCCCTCGACGATGAAACGGTCGGCTTCGCCTTCGGCAGGGGTCGCGGCGAGCCCGAAAGTGGGCGCCATTGGCGCGTCATGCCACGGCGGCACTGACACGAGGCCGCTGTGGAAATCGTTTCCAGATACCCGATCTTATCGCCGATAGTAGGCGCCGAGACCAGGAATGTCGTGTTCGACCTTGGTCCATGCCCGACCCGCGGCAGTCGCGAGATCGCGACGCCATCGCCATGTCCTCACGCGTGGCCTTGCACCGACGCGGCGAGTAGCATGAGCGTCTCAGGAGATTCGTCCATGCTCGACTTTTCGCAGTTGCACGCTCTCGGTCCCGTCAGGCGGGTCGAGCCTTTCGCCGAGCCGGCGCTGCTCGCCTATCTCGATCACTATCATCTGACTCGGCACTGGCGAGAAGGGGTCACGCTCTACGCCGGCTTTCTACAGGGACGTGGCGACGCCGACCGGCGCTTCGACCTCTGGACGCAGGTGTGGTCGCCCCCTTCGCCGCGCGGCACGATCTTCGTGGTGCACGGCTATTTCGATCATCTCGGCCTCTACGGCCATCTGCTCGAGCGGCTGCTCGCGCTCGGCTGGCAGGTAGTGATGTGGGATCTGCCCGGTCATGGGCTCTCGAGCGGCGCCCGGGCGAGCATCGACGATTTCACCGATTACGTGCTCTGTTTCAACGACGTGGAGCGCGAGATCGCCGCTCTCGGCCTCGCGCCCGGGCCCTGGCTCGCCATCGGTCAGAGCACGGGCGGCTCGATCGTCGCCACCGATGCGCTCGATCGCGGCGACGACGCGCCCTGGGAGGGGCTGATCCTGCTCGCCCCGCTGGTGCGCCCCTGGGGCTGGAATCAGTCGCGCTGGCTGCACAGCCTGGCGAGCCCCTTCGTCTCGAGCATCGCGCGCAAGTATCGCGCCAATACCACCAACGTCGCCTTCTCCGATTTTCTGCGGCTGCACGACCCGCTGCAGGACGACCGTCTGGCGGTCGCCTGGGTCACCGCCATGCGCCGCTGGATGCCGCGGCTGCTCAAGCGCCAACCGAGCCCGCTACCGGTACTCATCCTTCAAGGCGAGCAGGATCTGACCGTCGACTGGCCCTTCAATCTCAAGGCGCTCAAGCGCAAGTTCCCCGGCGCCGACATCGTGCGCCATCCGCTGGCCCGCCATCACCTGGTCAACGAAGCCGACGACATCCGTACCGAGCTGTTCGACACGCTGTCGCGTTTTCTCGTCGATTTCGCCGCCACGCATCCGAGCGGCCGGCCCGGTCACGCCGACGCAGAGACGCCTCCCTCGTGAGTCGGATGCGCGCCTCACGCCCGAGCGAAGACGCCGGCGCATCGAAGTCCATCGGTCGCTGCCGAGGCCTGCTGGCCACGTTGATACTGGTGCTGCTCGCCGGCTGCGCCGGCCTCGCCTCGGCCCCGAGCACACCCCGCCAGGCCTTGAGCGGTCTGGCCGAGAGCGCCGCTCGCGGTCTGCTCGCCGCCCCGCCGTGGCCCGCCGGGCAGACTCGAGATACGGTGATCCTGCTGCGCCCGGCGCAGGTCGATGCGAATCTGCCGATCGGCGCCGAAGCGCTCAACGAAGCACTCGGTCGGGCACTACTTTCGCGCGCGACTTCACCGCACGTGCTCGACTGGGCGCCGAGCGGCGCGCTGGGCGAAAACGGCGATCAGTGGACGCTGCAGGCGACGCTCAGCGCGGACGCACCGCCGCTTCGCCTGAGCGACCGCACGCTGCAGCCCTACCGACTGCAGTTCGTGCTCTCGCATGCCAGCGACGCCAGCAACCACTGGCAGTGGCAGGCCAGCGGCGCGCTCGATCTCGACGCCCTGCCCGGGGCACGCTAACGCCACGTTCGTCGCTCTTCGTCATTCAGATCCGGCCAATCAGGACCCATTGCCATGCCCCGCTTCGCCCGCCACCTCGAGAACCAGGACGGCCCGCACAACCCCTTCCCCGGCGTCAGCGCGCTCGAGCGTCGGCTCGGCCACTCGCTGCCCCATCGCATCGGCTCCAACGAAGGGCTCGACATGCCCCACCGGGCGCTGACCGCGCGCTTCGGCGACGACATCGCGACACTCGCCCGAGCCTACGGCGACGCCGAGGCATGGCTGCCGCGCCAGCGCCTCGGTGACGTCCTGACGCTCGACCCGGCCGCGCTTCTCGTCGATGCCGGCGCCGACAGCCTGATGGCGCTCTGCCTGCGTACGCTCTGCGACCCGGAGAGTACGGTCATCGTCAGCGCCGGCACCTACCCCACCTTCAGCTACTTCCTGCGCGCCGAGGGGCTACGCGCCGTCGAGGTCGACTACGCCAACGGTCCCGGCCATCTCGCTCCGGACCTCAGCGCGCTGGCCGAGGCGGCACATCGCGAAGACGCCCGCGCGGTCTATCTGGCCAATCCCGACAATCCGAGCGGCCATCTCCACAGCGATGCCGACGTGCTCGGACTGCAAAATGCGCTACCCGAGGACTGCACGCTGATTCTCGACGAGGCGTATCACGATTTTCGCGACGACGCCTGGACGCCCGCGGCGAACGCCGTCTGGCCCGGCGTCATTCGTCTACGCACCTTCTCCAAGGCGCACGGCCTGGCGGGGCTGCGTATCGGCTACGCCATCGCCGAGCCCGAAACGGTCGCCATGCTGATGAAGGCGCGGATTCACTACGCGGTGTCGTCGCTGGCGCTGACGGCGGCGATGACGGTGCTCGACCATCCGGAGGAGACCCGCGAACACGTCGCGGCGGTGGTAGCGCGGCGGGAAGTCCTCGCCGAGACGCTCACCCAATGGGGAGGCGATGTCCTGCCGAGCACGACCAACTTCGTCGCGTTGCGACTGCCGAGCGCCGAGCGCGCAGCCGAGGTGCACGCCGCGCTACTGGCCGAGGGGACGCTGATCCACCGGCCGGCGCACCCGTCGCTTGGCCACGTGCTGCGGATCAGTGCGCTGGATGACGCTTTGGCGCCAGGGCGACTGGAGCCGCTGCGGGTCGCGCTGGGTTAGCCATTCCGGGGTGTGACAAATGGGTTGGCGCGCCCCGCTTTCATACGAAGAAGAGGGCCGCGACACTCGCGGCAAAGCGCGCGCCCGTGGCCCTCCTGGACACACCGGTGAACGCCGACGTGAAACGCCGGCGCTGACGCAAGCGTTCAGCCTGGCGGGGCACCGTTGGCGTTGAGCATGCGATCGAGCTGACGGTAGCCGATCGCCTCCATCAGATGCCCTCGGCTCACGCGGGATTCGCCGGCGAGGTCGGCCAGCGTCAGCGCGACGCGCAGCACTCGATGATAGGCGCGGGCGGAGAGGTTGAGGCGGTCCAGCACGTCGGCGAACCAGTGACGTTCTTCGCCACTCAGGGCGCAGGCGGCTTCGAGCGCCGGCCCGGGCAGGTGGGCATTGAGCGCGCCCCTCGCCGTCTGGCGCTCTCGGGCGGCCAGCACGCGTTCGCGGACCGCGGCGGAGCTCTCCCCCGGGGTGCGATCCGTGAGCTGGGTCGCGGGTAGGGCGGGCACTTCGACCTGGAGATCGATGCGGTCGAGCAGCGGTCCGGAGAGACGCGACTGATAGCGCTGGATCTGCGCCGGCGTACAGTGACAGCGCTGGCGCGGGTCACCGAGATGGCCGCAGGGGCAAGGGTTCATCGCGGCGACGAGCTGGAAGCGGGCAGGGAACCGGCGCTGATGATTAGCCCTGGAGATCAGGATCTGCGCCGACTCCAAGGGTAGGGGGTAAAACCAAACTTTATGAAGCGCTAAGCAATTGAAAATAAAGAGAGGTTTTAGTCGAAAGAAAAGGAGTGGAGATTTTGCAAAAAATCTCAGACCATTGAAACTGATTACAAAGCGGAGACACTAAATTATGAGGGATTCAGGACAGGACCAAGACATTGTGGCCTCTCTTGACCAAGCATTTAAAGAAGCTTCTTCTTTACTGGTCTACATACTTATCAACTGCTTAGAACGAAATATGGGCTACTTTGAAGAAAACTTGAAACTCTCACAAGACACTCAAGACCTTCTTGACCGGGGCTTGGCGTACTCCGAGAGAAATAACAACAGGGTCGCATATATTCATTTCAATGAAGCGGTAACTGAAATCATAAAAGCGGAAGAAATGTTAATAGCAAACGACGAGGATTTGCTTGAAGCTCTTGACCGGGTCGCCAATATACGCACTTCAACTTTAAATCCACTCTGGGCAGAATATAGCAGTTCCAGATAGCTTCTGCTTCAATAACCAGTGAGAGAGCGAAGCGAACGAGAGCCAGCTCTGCTGGCGGTAGCATATAAAACAAAAACAAAGCCCGCGAAGCGGGCTAGGGGTTGTTTTCAAAAAGAAAAATATGCAGAACTGCTCGAAAACTGAGTTCTGCCAACTCCCAGATTTCTAATATCAATAAGCAAATTATTTTGATTGTCATTTTCGCTGAAAAACTGCTGAAAAAATGACGGAGGGGGTGTCTGATATAATGATAAGGGTGTCATAATATATGACACACTAGATTTTGTATGATATAATAAAATCACCTGTTGCGAGCAGGTGATTTTTTAACTCATTACATACAAAAGGAGAATGAGCCATGAGTGACTATAACAAATTAAATGAAAAAAAGCAAAATAATGTAAATGACAAAAGTCAAAACAATGAAGAACAAAAGACAAAAAAGAAAGTTGGTTTTCAGCATTTCGCCTACTATAACTTAAACAAAAAAGAGGGGTATCCAATGAATATTACAGAGTATGAAACAAAAGTCAGGAAACAGATTTTTGAGCTAAAAGAAAAAAAGAAAGAGGAAATCTCCGATGAAGACAAAAAAGCAGTCGAGAAGAAAATAGCAAAGTTAAAAGGCGACTTAATAAGCAATGCCGACAATGCTGTATTTAATTACTTAATGGCTAACATTATGTTCGATAATACAGTCAATATGAATCACATAGAAAAAACACAAAGCGCGATAGCAAAAAAACTATTCTTGACTCGACAATCTGTTTCTACAGCATTCAACAAGCTGAGAAGGCTACACATAATCAGTTATAGCACGCAAGGCAATGCTTTTGAGTGGATTCGTATTTCTCCGTTTGTCTGTTGGCAAGGCGAAGCTACTTCGCATTTTTACAAAATGAAGGAACAAAGAGATTTTGCGAGACGACCTTTCGAACAACAGCACGATATACTTAGCAAGAAAAAGGAGGCTGTATGAAAGCATCATGCGACTTATTCGGACAACCCCCTTCTGACATTGAAGAAGTAAAAAATAAAAAGGAAGAAGTGCTGAAAGCGGTCGGAAACAACTTTATTTACTACAATCGGGAGCTGATTTTTGAAAGCAAAAATGAGTTATTGATTGAAGAATTAAAAGAGTTGGAGGATTAAGGGGCTGGATAATCGAAGCCCTTGCTTCTGCTTTTTTGACGACTTTTTTGTTTTTCTAATCTTGCAATAGCTGAGTCAATTTTTCGACTTTCAGCTTCAAATCTTGATTTTCTTGTCTCGCTTCTTTTATTTCTTTCATTAAAGCGCTTCGCTCTTGTTCTGACACTTTCAAGAGCGTCATTATAGACTCGTCTCGTTTTTCGTATTCTTCTACGAAAGTTTTCAAAAAAATCATTATCTCTGTATTTGTCTGCTTCATTATTCTTCCCCTTTTTTATTTTGGTAGACATACTTTCTGACCGTTGCTTGTTGCCCCTGTTTTTTGACATAGAATATAGCTTCGGTTCTCCGGCAAAGTCGAGGCGATAGTTTTGTCGCTGAAATAGAAAAATGCTGTCAGACTGATTACTGCGCCTAGCGCTAGAAGCGTTATCGAGCCTATCACTGAAAAGAGAATTCCCCCCCTCTTCAGCCTCGCAATACTTTTTCCTGTTTGCTTCTGAACGCTTTCTACACATTGCTTCGAGTGATTCGCGAGACTTGAAAGCTCTTTCTTCGCGACTGCTGTCGTAGCTCTCAACTCTGTTTGATAGTCTTTCTGACGAGAAGTTATTCGCGTCGAAATCTCGCGCATAGATTGCGCCTGTGAGTCTAATGTTTTGCCCGCCAGACGGCGGGACGATACTGATTGATTGTTTTGTTTCACGGGCCACCTCCAATTTTAGTTTTGTGATTTCCACGAGCAGTTCTTTTCTATTCTTAATTTCACCGTCGACAACCATATTTGTTAAATGCTCGTTCATTGCTTCAACAATTTCTTGCTTAACCTTCGGCAAATCCTTAGCACTTGTTAACGACTGTTGACGGTTAGGGCTGTTCGGGTCTAAAAAGCCATATTCAGCGTTCACAGCATTTTTCCAAGTGTCTACGCGGTGCTTATCAACGCGGTGATAATAAGCATTAAGACGCTTGCCAGTGCTCAACTCTTCACCAGCCACCATAAAGTGAAGTTCAACATTCCCTTTGTCTTCGTGTCGAACCCAAAGCGAAGCATATTGGTCTGGCTCTAAGCCCGGTAACAATGCTTTTTCAAAGTCGCTGATAATTCTTTGCTGTGTATCTTCCGGGATATCATTCTCTGCGAATGCGAGAACGCCACTTGTGTAGCGTCCGGCAAAGTTCCCTTCTTCGACGACTTGGGACCATAGGTCAACATTTCCGCGCACCAGAGACGGCTCCACGGCACGCTGTGAGCCGTTTGAGTCGTGAGAACTGAATAGATAGCCAACCGCATTTTTAACAGCTTGTCTGGGGCGTTTCTGGTTAGCACCGTGGCGGAATAACTTGACTATCATTTCAATAACTCCAACTGGCTTTCAATCTCTTGAAGCTGTTGAAGCACTGCGAAAGCATTAAAGTCAAAACCGCTTTTTTTGTTTTCATTCGCTAATCGAGCGATTTGATTTATGTTGTTGCCGATTCTTGCCAACTCCCTGATTAACTCAGGGTCGGCTTTTGGAATTGGCTTTCTTGATTTTGATTTATTACCAAGCGCCAATTCTCTTAACCAAACAGCAACTTTCAAACCATTCGAGTTTTCGATGATTTGGTTTTTTTCGATTTTGGATAATCTAATTTTTACTGACTCTGTTCTCTTCATATAACCACCTCCGTGTGATTGTTGTTATTGTTTTGGGGGTCTTGGGGGCGAAGCCCCTGAGCAAGCACACTGAGATAACCGAGCGAAGCGAGGGGTCTCTGTGTATGCTTGCTTTAACCCGCAATTATATTATAACATAAAAGACAATTATTTTCATTTTATTAAAACTTAAACGATCACTTCCTGAACCCAACTGACAAAATGGTAAGAAAATAATGCAAAAATATATCTTATATGCCAATTACCTTGGTAAGCATGCAGAAGTAGAAATAAAAGAAGAAGAATATCATTCCGCAAAAAAAGGAATGAGCTTTTTTAAGCACTCATTGAGAGCGGAAACTAATTTCGATATAACATTCAAAATGTTTATGGAGGCCGAAAGGGAAATACTTAACATAGCTTCAAAAAACTCTTTCTATCATATCATTACCCCTGAAAAATTTTATGAATATAGAGTGTTAATGAATGCTAGAATTAACGCTCTGTTGCTATCCGCAAGATTTTATCTTGATAAAATCGAGTCACAGGTCGAAAAGACACTTGGCAAAGATTCAAAATCAGAATTAAAGTCTTTTATTTCTGAGCAATACGATAACTGTAAATACTATAGACTAATGTTCAAGCTGAGGAACTATGTCGCCCACGGTGAACAGCCTGTGCATAGAATTATACTGCCCTCGGGCTGGGACCAAAATCGAGAGCATATGGAGTGCCGTTGTGAGATATATGCTGAGAAGGAGGCTCTGTTAGAAAACAATCAATTTACGGAAAAATTTCTCGAAAGTCACAATGATAAAATAGATTTAATGCTCGCCTCAAAAAAATTTATTAAATCATTATTTCTGATACTAGAAAGATATCGAAAAATGCGAGCTTCGAAACAATCGGACTATAACAACTGTATTACTCGGCTAATAGACGATTATAGGGTGCATGAGCCTAAAATCGGTAGGCAGACACCTCTGACCCTGCGTAAGATAAATTCCGAGGGCGTAGAGACTGAAAAGCTTTTAATACATAGCAACCAAATTGACATATGTCGTATGCTTGAAGAACAAAACCGATTTCTAAACGCTATCGACAGCAAACACGTTTCTAGCAAGGTATATTCCACCCCTTAGCAAGAAGCTTAGCAAAGGTCATTGTAATTATATATATCAAAATCTTTAAGCGGGTGTCGCAAACTAAAACTTACTCCGTAAACACCCGCAAAAACACCGTCTCGCTTGATAGTCATTTTCAAACTTCGACCTAAATGTTTTTGATACTCGAAGTGAAAAGTATAACCGTTTTGCTTAAAAAATCTGTTAATACGCTGACGGCCTTTTTCCGAGTTCAGCAAATCGAGAAATTGGTTAAAATCGACAGCATTCAATGTTTCTCTTTCTTCAACTTTAAGCAAATTGAATTCATTTTCGAGCCTCTCAACTTTGTCCTCAGCTTCACCAAGCTGTTTAAGTATAGTTGTGGGTATACGACCCTGAAAACTTCCGACAGACTCTGTTAGGTTAGTCAAAAAGGACTTTGCTTTTGCCAATTCATTCGCTTTATTTTCAATGTTTTTATCAGCCGTTTTCTGCTTTTTTAGAATATCTAAAAATAGAATATCAGACGCATACCAGTTTTTAACTTGTTCTACATTGGCATTTTCCATTTTTTCTGCCAAGCCGTATTCGACATTGTAGAAATAAAGCCCTCTCAAATAATTAAGCAAAACCCCTATAGCATAATCAAAACGAAATGCTTGGTCGTAGCAACTAAACCCCGATTCTGTCTTGTTAGTACAACCGGCGTAGCAGTACTGAATGCCTTTAGGATTTTTCCCGCGATAAAAACGCATTGATTCGCCACAGCAGGAGCACTTTATACAGTGCTTAAAAATATTCAAACTACCTGTGCTTTCGTTACCATAGTACGTTTTTGTAGCTCTAACTTTCATAGCTTCAACTGCTTCATAAAAAACAGATTCGCTGATTATTTTTGGATAATAATCTTCAATATTTTCTTCAAAAACTTTTTTGCCGTCCTCTTTAACCTGTGCTCTGTAAGTTCCTATGACATATTTGTTCACTAAAAGCTGATGAACATTTCTATGCGACCATTTTTTCTTAGCTGTTTTATTCAACTCTTTAATAGACTTTGAAACTCCAACATATTTTAGGCTTTCAAAAAGCTGTCTGATTTCCTCAGCTTCTTCTTCGACAATAACAAACTGACCATTTTCTACTCTTAACCCATACGGCGTGTTTTGGTATGTGCTGAAAACTTTTTTCTCTTCCTTAGCCAACTTCCTTGCATTTCGCCAAGCAGATTTCCGGCGTTTTGACTTAATTTCACTTTCTTCATTCGCTCTTTTTGCGATTAAACCAATCATTAAGTAATTTTCAAGATCGCGACTTTTATCTTCTAATGAATAAAGCTTTTCGTCGCTTGTCGTATAAATCTGTATACCTTTTTCTAAAATCGCATAGAGCTGAGAAGCTGTTTTGTTTAGTGCCTGACGAGATATTCTGTCGATACTTTCGATTACCAGATAATCACCTGCTGAAATGACACCGTTTTCAATCATTTCAAGGATTTCTTTAAAACGACCACGCTTGATATTATCGCCTTTGAAGCTTGATACGCCTTCGTCGACAAAGACTTCTTCAATCCCGGCACCAAATTTTTCAGAAAATAATGTTAGCGGGCTAACTTGCCTGTCGACTGAATCGCCTTTGGCTTGAATCGCTGACGAATAGCGAACGTATGCATAAGCTTTTCTGGTCATTTTTTAACCACTTTCACTAAAAGTTTGATAATAGCACACTCCCTTCTCCATCGGCTCACGCAGGACTTCCAGCACGTGGCGGTCGAACTCCGGCAGCTCGTCGAGAAACAGCACACCCTCGTGGGCCAGCGAAATCTCCCCCGGGCGCGGCTTCGAACCGCCCCCGACCAGCGCGACGCTGCTCGACGTATGGTGCGGGTTGCGAAACGGTCGCTGGCCCCAGCGATCCATGATGGAAAGCCCGCACACGGAGCGCACTGCCGCCACTTCGAGAGCTTCGTCCCGCGTCAGCGGTGGAAGGATGCCCGCCAGTCGGCTCGCCAGCATCGTCTTGCCGGTGCCCGGCGGACCGGCAAAAAGCAGATTGTGGCCGCCGGCCGCTGCGACCTCCAGCGCTCGACGCGCCTGATGCTGACCCTTGACGTCCGCCATGTCGGGTTGCGGAGGCGGCTGGGTCAGACGTGCGCCAAACTGGTGCGGCGCAATCTTTTCGCGCCCGAGCAGATGGGCTACCACCTCGAGGAGATGACCCACGGCGAAGACCTCGACGCCGTCGGCCAGCGCCGCCTCGTCAGCGTTGGCCGACGGCACCATCAGCGCCCGCGACTCGCGTCTCGCCGCCAGCGCCGTGGGAAGAACGCCGGTGACACTTCGGAGCGTCCCGTCCAGCGCGAGTTCGCCGACCACTTCGAGGCGTTCGGCCGCCTCCACCGGGATCTGGCCGGACGCCATGAGAATGCCGAGGGCGATCGGCAAATCGAAGCGCCCGCCGTCCTTGGGCAGGTCGGCGGGCGCGAGATTGAGGGTGATACGTCGAGAGGGAAATTCGAAGCCGGCGTTGATCAATGCGCTGCGAACGCGCTCCCGGCTCTCCTTCACCGCGGTTTCAGGCAGTCCCACCAGGGTAAGCCCGGGCAGGCCGTTACTGAGATGGACTTCGATCAACACCTCGGGTGCTTCGAGTCCGAGACTCGCCCGCGTCCGCACGATTGCCAGCGTCATGCCGCCTCCCTTGAAAGCCAACCTGGGCGACTGCCGCAGGCGATGCGGGGCAACCCCCCGTCCAGTAACCGTCGATTACCGGATTATCGCCTCGATGACTTCAAGCTTTAGCGCAATGTTGCCGGTGTCTTTCGCGCAGAGTATCCGGTGTCCTTAGCGTGGCGTGTCCGGTGTTCCGTCCGAAGAGCCATCCAGATCGTCATGAACGGGCGTCGGCGGCGCGGGCTGGGCGGCACGCTCGCTCTGGATCGTGTTCTCCAGCGCAGAAACCTGCTCCTCCAGCGCTTCGACGCGCTCACGGGTGCGCTGCAGTACTTCCATCATGATGTCGAAGTCTTCGCGCGAGACGATCTCCATGCGCTCCATGGCGCCGCGGAGGACTCCCTGAACGTTGCGTTGAATGTCGCCGGGCGCACCGGACGCGCCCTGCAGCCGATCCCCCAACTGCTTGGCCAGACGTTCGAATCGATCCTGTGCCGACATGCTGTTCTCTCCGTGAAAAAGGTCTCCACATAGCATACGCAAAGTGGGCAGGTTGCGCTTGCGCTCAAAAAGTGCACACCCGAATCCCTTCTCACTGATTTGGTGCATCGAGCGGGCGAGCCGTTTGCACCGCTATGGGGCGCCTACGCCGCATTGCCGATAGGCATATGATTTGAAACAAAAAAAATTACGATGGCACGGCACCTGCCTGTGCTTGCTGGCGCAGGTCGATCAAGGGAGACGCATGGGATGAAACTCATCACCGCCATTATCAAGCCCTTCAAGCTCGATGACGTTCGTGAAGCACTCGCCGACAACGGCGTACAGGGCATCACCGTCACCGAGGTGAAAGGGTTCGGCCGCCAGAAAGGCCACACCGAGCTCTATCGCGGCGCAGAGTACGTCGTCGATTTTCTGCCCAAGGTGAAAATCGAAGTCGCCGTCGCCGAAGAGCGCGTCGACGGGGTGCTGGATGCGATCCGCAATGCCGCCAACAGCGGCAAGATCGGCGACGGCAAACTGTTCGTCACGCCACTCGAAGACGTCATCCGGATCCGGACCGGGGAACGCGGGGCCGACGCCGTTTGACGGCGCGGAACGAGGAGAAAGAAGAATGAACGATCAAGTAGTCCAACTTTCCTATGCGCTCGACACTTTCTATTTCCTGATGTCGGGCGTTCTGGTGATGTGGATGGCGGCCGGGTTCGCCATGCTCGAGGCGGGCCTGGTACGCGCCAAGAACACCACCGAGATCCTGACCAAGAACGTGGTGCTCTTCGCCATCGCGAGCCTCGTCTATCTGCTGTTCAGCTATCACTTGATGTATTCCAGCGATGCCGGCGGCATCTTCCCCAACCTCGGGTTCCTGCTCGGCGGCGAAAACAGCGTCGACGACGTCATGGGCAGCGGCGGTGACATCTACTACTCCGCGCGTGCCGACTTCTTCTTCCAGGTCGTGTTCGTCGCCACGGCGATGTCCATCGTCTCCGGGGCGGTCGCCGAACGCATGAAGCTGTGGTCGTTCCTGATCTTCGCCGTGATCATGACCGGCCTGATCTACCCGGTTTCCGGCTACTGGACCTGGGGCGGCGGTTGGCTCGCCGAAGCGGGCTTCTCCGACTATGCCGGTTCCGGCATCGTGCACTTGGCCGGTGCGGCCGCGGCGCTGGCGGGCGTGATCGTGCTCGGTCCGCGTAAAGGCAAGTACGGCAAGAACGGCGCGATCTACGCCATCCCCGGCGCTAACCTGCCGCTGGCCGCCCTGGGTACCTTCATCCTCTGGATGGGCTGGTTCGGCTTCAACGGCGGCTCGGAGCTGATGGTCTCCAACGTCGACTCGGCAAACAACGTAGCTCAGGTGCTGGTCAATACCAACTCGGCCGCCGCCGGTGGTGTCATCGCCGCGCTGATCCTGGCCAAGGTCTGGTTCCGCAAGGCGGACCTCACCATGGCACTCAACGGGGCTATCGCCGGCCTGGTCGCGATCACCGCCGATCCGCTGTCGCCCTCCGGCCTGAGCGCCGCGATCATCGGCATGATCGGTGGTCTGCTGGTCGTCCTCTCCATCGTTGCGCTCGACAAGTTCAAGCTCGACGACCCGGTCGGTGCCATCTCCGCGCACGGCGTGGCCGGTATCTGGGGCGTGCTGGCGGTGCCCCTGAACAACGCCGATGCGTCTTTTGGGCCCCAGCTTCTGGGCATCGTCGCCATCTTCGCCTGGGTCTTCATCGCAAGCCTCGTGGTCTGGCTGATCATCAAGGCGATCATGGGCGTGCGAGTGTCGGAAGAAGAAGAGTACGAGGGCATCGACATCGCCGAGTGCGGCATGGAGGCCTATCCCGAATTCTACGTCGGCAAGAAATGAGTCGACGAACCGAGTGAGCTGGCGTGCTCCCCTGGCCCCTTCGGGGGCCTTTTTTGTTCCTAGAAATGGCGATGTATGCTTACACTGAGAGTCACCCGAGAGTCATCGACCATTCCCAACGACTGCCTACGCAGTAGCGGCATTGGCGCTCCCAGCGCGCCGCTACTCGCTCATCGCACGCGAGGAGACATTTCATGAAACTGGTTACCGCCATCATCAAGCCCTTCAAGTTGGACGACGTGCGCGAGTCGCTATCGGAGATCGGCGTGCAGGGCGTCACGGTCACCGAGGTTAAGGGTTTCGGCCGCCAGAAGGGACACACCGAACTCTATCGCGGTGCCGAATACGTGGTCGATTTCCTGCCCAAGATCAAACTCGAAGTCGCGGTCGACGACTCGATGAGCGATCAGGTGATCGACGCGATCACCAAGGTCGCCAACACTGGCAAGATCGGCGACGGCAAGATCTTCGTCTCCCCGCTGGAGCAGGTCGTGCGGATTCGTACCGGCGAGACCGACAAGGACGCGGTGTAAGCCGCGAGCCGCAATAAGAGCTTAAAGGGATTGCCGCGTAAAAAAGCGCCAGCGACGAACGTCGCTGGCGCTTTTCGTAGCTCGTAGCTCGTTCGCCTACTTTTCGACGAAAGCGCGCTCGATGACGTAGTCGCCGGGCTCGCCCATACGCGGGGAGATGGCGAAACCCAGCTCGTCGAGCAGGCCACTGGTCTCGTCGAGCATGGCGGGGCTGCCGCAGATCATCGCGCGATCCTGCTTCGGGTCCAGCGGCGGCAGGCCGGTATCCTCGAACAGCTTGCCGCTGCGAATGTGGTCCGTCAGACGGCCAGTGGTGTGGAACGCTTCCCGTGTCACGGTCGGGTAATAGACCAGCTTCTCGCGGATCTCGTCGCCGAGGTATTCGTGGGCCGGCAGCTCCTGGGAGATGAAGTCGGCGTAGGCGAGCTCGCTGACGGAGCGCACGCCGTGAATCAGCACCACCTTCTCGAAGCGTTCGTAGACTTCCGGGTCCTGAATCAGACTCATGAACGGCGCAAGCCCCGTGCCGGTAGAGAGCATGTAGAGATTGCGGCCGGGCAGCAGATCATCGCAGACCAGCGTCCCGGTGGGTTTGCGGCTGACCATGATCTGATCGCCCACCTTCAGGTGCTGCAGGCGCGACGTCAGCGGGCCGTCCTGCACCTTGATGCTGAAGAATTCGAGATGGTCCTCGTAGTTCGGGCTCGCCACGGAGTAGGCACGCACCAGTGGCTTGCCTTCCACCTCGAGACCGATCATCACGAACTGTCCGTTCTTGAACCGAAGGCTTCTCTCGCGCGTGGTACGAAAGCTGAAAAGGGTGTCGTTCCAGTGATGAACGCTGAGAACCTCTTCCAACGCAAACTTGCTCATGAAGCCTCCTGTCGCCTGCCGAAAACGGATACCGAATCGATATAAAGCGGATACCGAGTAGATTTCCAAATTATATGAAGGGCGCGACCGTTCCGTTAAGTGGATTGTTTGAATAAGCTTTATCGATTCCGTCGATATGGAAACGTGTCATGCGCTACACCTTCCGTCAGCTCGAAGTCTTCGTCGCCATCGCTCAGCATCAAAGCGTTTCGCTGGCCGCGAAGTCACTCGCCATGTCGCAGTCGGCGACCAGCGCCGCGCTCGCGGAGCTCGAGCGTCAGTTCGACTGTCAGCTACTCGATCGAATCGGCAAACGGCTCAAGCTCAACGCGCTGGGTTTTCAGCTGCTGCCCAAGGCGGTCGCCCTGCTCGACCGCGGGGAAGAGATCGAAGAGCTGCTCAAGGGCCAGCAGGGGATCGGCTCACTCGACGTGGGGGCCACGCTCACCATTGGCAACTACCTGGCGACGCTGCTGATCGGTGACTTCATGCAGCGCCACCCCGAAAGCCGTGTGCGGCTGCAGGTCGGCAACACCGCCTCCATCGTCGAGCGCGTGGCGCTGCACGAGCTCGATCTCGGACTGATCGAGGGGGACTGCCAGCACGACGCCATCGTGGTGCAGCCCTGGATCGAGGATGACTTGAGCGTCTTCTGCTCGCCGCGGCACCCGCTGGCACAGGAGGGCGGCGCCGACGCCGAACGGCTGCTGCGCGAGTCCTGGATCATGCGGGAAGAGGGCTCGGGTACCCGACGCACGCTGGAGCACGCCATGCGCCATCGCCGCGGACGCTTCAACATTCTGCTGGAGCTCGAGCACACGGAGGGGATCAAGCGGGCGGTGGAATCAGGGCTGGGGATCGGCTGCATCTCGAAGCTGGCCCTGCGCGACGCCGTCCGGCGCGGCAGCCTGGTCGCGATCGCCACCCCGGAGCTGGATCTCACCCGGCGATTCAACTTCATCTGGCACCGTCAGAAGTACCTGACCACGGCAATGCGCGAGTTCCTGCGGCTCTGCCGAGAGATGACCGCGGCCATCCAGCGCACCGACGAGATCAGCCTGCCGACGATCCCCTGATCGTCGGCTGAACCTTTATCCCAAGCGGGGAGCGTCGCGCTCGACGAGCTTGAAACGACCGACGAGATCCGCCAGATGGAACGCCTGATCGCGCAGATGCTCGGACGAGACCGTCGACTGCTCGACCATCGCCGCGCTCTGCTGTGTGGCGCGGTCGAGCTCGCTCACCGCCTGATTGACCTGCTCCACGCCTTGGCTCTGCTCTGCCGCCGCGACGCTGATCTCGCCGAGCGTCGACGAGACCTGCGAGATCGCCTCGACGATCTCCTGCATGCTGCCTCCCGCCGTACGCATCATCTCCGCGCCCTCTCGGGTCTGCGCGATGGAGCCGTCGATCAGCGACTTGATGTCGGCCGCGGCGCTGGACGCGCGACCGGCCAGCGAGCGCACTTCGCTGGCAACGACCGCGAACCCGCGACCCTCTTCACCGGCGCGAGCCGCCTCAACCGAGGCGTTGAGCGCCAGCAGATTGGTCTGGAAGGCGATGTCGTCGATCATCTGCACGATTCCCGAGATCTGCTCGGTCCGGTCATTGAGCGACTCGACCGAGGAGAGCGCCTGCGTCATCACCGTGCCACCGTGCTCGGCTTTCTGCACCGCATCCCGGGCGAGGGCGTCGGTCTGACTCGCAGACTCCGCCGTGTTGCCCGCCGTGCCGGAGATCTGCTCCATGGCGCTGGAGGTCTCCTGCAGGCTGCTCGCCGAGGTCTCGGTCTGATGCGCCAGCGTCTGGCTCGCCTTGGCGATCTCGTCAGAGGCCTGTTTGACGCTATCGCTGGTGCGCCGTGCTTCCAGCAGAACGTCACTGATCGTGGCGACAAAGGCATTGAAGGCACCACCGATCTGGGCAATCTCGTCTCGCCCCTCCACCGCCAGCCGCTGGGTCAGGTCGCCGCCGCCCGAGGCGATGTCCTGCATCGCCGTGCGAGCCCTGTCGAGCCGACGGAAGCCGGGCGACACAAGTAGCCACAGCAGCAGCGCGGAGATCGCACCGGCCAGCACCAGGGCCACCAGCGTCGCCTTGAGCAGGCTGTTGGCACCGGCGTTGGCCTCGGCTCGATCGAGGGCGATCACCAGCCGCCAGTCCATACCGGGAATCTCGACGCCCCGCAGCAGGACATCGCGACCGTCGATCGATGCCTCGGCCAGGCGCTCGTCGGTCATCATGCGCTGGCGAAACGGCGCGTCGAGATTCGGATCGAGACTCGTCGTCGACTTCAGGGCGAGTTCGGCGTCGCGATAGGCGACGATATCGCCGTCGGCATCGATCAGAAACGCAAAGCTGTGGGGCGTCGGCTGCACCGACAGAACGTTGGCGATGACATCATCGAGAGGGACGTCGGCGCCCGCGACGGCCACGGTGCGGCCGTTCTCGACGATCGGCGTGGAAAAGGTGACCACCAGCGAGTCGGTGACCATGTCCAGATAGGGCGCACTCAGTACGGTCTCACCGGCATCCACCGCTGCTCCATACCAGGGACGAGATGTGGGGTCGTAACCCGCGGGAGGAACCCAGTCGTCATTGGTAATCAGGTCACGGTCGGCTGTCGCCACGTAGACCTGGCCGAAGTCGCCGGCCCGGCCGGTCTGACGCAGCGAATCGACCAGACGGTCGCTACCGAATTCGGGCTTCACAGCCTCGATCAGTCCGCGCTTGGCCGACGCCCAGTCTCGAATGGCAGTGATGTGGCCCTTGGCGACCGACTCGATCATCTCGTTGTTGGACTCGGCCTGCTGGCGACTGATCGACCCGTAGTTGAAGCCGCCAGTGGCGATTAGGGCCGCGAGAATCATGGCCACACAGATGGCCATGATTCGGGTCTTGAAGGAGTGAAGCATGCATGCGCTCGCCGTCGGTAAAATCGAACCCCGTTTTACGGCAGGCGCCCGAGCGGGCTTTAAGTTTACTTAATTTAAAAACTCGCAGCCCCTGAGAGAGTCCGATATCAGCCAGACTCTTGAGCGATCTCGGCTCAGGAAACGCCCTCGGCGCTGGCGCTCGAGTACACGAAAGCCATCCCGAACGCGGCGGGGCGCTACTCTGCCCGATGAAAGTGGATATCGCTCGAGGATATCCACTTCGCCCAGCGGATGACGCGCATCACTGCGCGGTTTCGGGCTCGACGAGCTTGAAACGACCGACGAGATCCGCCAGGTGGAACGCCTGGTCGCGCAGATGCTCGGATGCGACCGTCGACTGCTCGACCATCGCCGCGCTCTGCTGGGTGGCGCGGTCGAGCTCGCTCACCGCCTGATTGACCTGCTCCACGCCCTGGCTCTGCTCTGCCGCCGCAACGCTGATCTCGCCCAGCGTCGATGAGACCTGCGAGATCGCCTGGACGATCTCCTGCATGCTGCCGCCCGCCGTGCGCATCATCTGCGCGCCCTCTCGCGTCTGCGCAATGGAACCGTCGATCAGCGACTTGATGTCAGACGCGGCGCCCGTCGCACGACCGGCCAGCGAACGCACTTCGCTGGCGACGACCGCGAACCCGCGCCCCTCTTCGCCGGCGCGGGCCGCCTCGACCGAGGCGTTGAGCGCCAGCAGATTGGTCTGGAAGGCGATGTCATCGATCATCTGCACGATCCCCGAGATCTGCTCGGTGCGGTCGTTGAGCGACTCGACGGACGTGAGCGCCTGCGCCATCACCGTGCCGCCGTGCTCGGCTTTCTGCACCGCTTCACGGGCGAGCGCGTCGGTCTGTCCGGCGGACTCCGCCGTACTCCCTGCCGTGCCGGAGATCTGTTCCATGGCGCTGGAGGTCTCCTGCAGGTTGCTCGCCGAGGTCTCGGTCTGACGCGAGAGCGCCTGACTCGCCTTGGCGATCTCGTCGGAGGCCTGTTTGACGCCGTCGCTGGTGCGCCGCGCTTCCAGCAGCACGTCGCTGATGGTGGCAACGAAGGCGTTGAAGGCGCCGCCGATCTGGGCGACTTCGTCGCGCCCCTCGACCGCCAGACGCTGGGTCAGATCGCCGTCGCCGGAGGCGATATCTTTCATCGCATCGCGGGCCTTGTCGAGCCGCCGGAAGCCCGGCGTCACGAGCAGCCACAGCAGGAGCGCGGAGACCGCACCGGCCAGCACCAGGGCCACCAGGGTCGCTTTCAACAGGCTATTGGCACCGGCGTTGGCTTCGGCTCGATCGAGGGCGATCACCAGCCGCCAGTCCATACCGGGGATCTCGACGCCGCGCACCAGGACATCGCGGCCGTCGATCGATGCCTCGGCCAGGCGCCCGTCGGTCATCATGCGCTGGCGAAACGACGCGTCGAGCTTCGGATCGAGACTCGTCGTCGGCTCCAGGGCCAGCCCCGGATCGCGATAGGCGACGATATCGCCGTCGGCATCGATCAGAAACGCAAAGCTGTGGGGCGTCGGCTGCACCGAGAGCACGTTGGCGGTGACTTCGTCGAGCGGAACATCCGCACCGGCGACGGCCACGGTCTGACCGTTGTCGACGAACGGGGTGGAGAAGGAGACGACGAGCGAGTCGGTAACCATGTCCAGATAGGGCGCACTCGCCGTGGTTTCGCCGGCCTCGGCGGGGGTGCGATACCAGGGGCGCACGGTGGGATCGTAGTCGGCTGGCGGCACCCAGTCGTCGTTGGTGATCATGCGTTGGTCGGCGGTACCGACATAGACCTGGCTGAAACCACCGGCACGGGCGGTCTGACGCAGCGAATCGACCAGACGGTCGCCACCGAATTCGGGTTTGACAGCCTCGATCAGTCCGCGCTTGGCCGCCGCCCAGTCGCCGATCGCAGTGACGTGGCCCTTGGCCACCGACTCGACCATCTCGTTGTTGGACTCGGCCTGCTGGCGACTGATCGACCAGTAGTTGAAACCGCCAGTGGCCATCAGGGCCGCGAGAATCATGGCCACGCAGATGGCCATGATTCGGGTCTTGAAGGAGTGAAGCATGCGTACGCTCGCCGTCGGGGAATCGAACCCCTTTTAACGGCTAGCGCACCACATGCCTTTAAGTCTCGTGAAGCGTCTGAGCTATTTCGGGTGAAGCCGTTACGACCAGCCGAGCTTCTTGGCGATTTCGTCTTCGCTGGCCTTGGAGACGTCCTTATCGAGGGTCTTGGTCACGAGCGCCTGGGTCGGTTTGTCCAGCTTGTCGCGCAGCTCGCCGAGAAACTGCGGCGCGGCGATCAGGATGAACTCTTCGACGTTGTGCTTGGTGCGAGCGTCACGCAGGTACTCGGCGACTTCCTTGGCGAAGAACGACTCGTGCTTGTCCGAGGTGGCGTTGTCGTCACCGGTCTGGCGCGTGCTGGCACCGGAGGTCGCTTCGCCCTTGCCGCCGGTACGCAAATCACCGGTGTGCAGACGCGATTCGGAGTGCGTCAGGGTCTCGATCTCGCGCAGGACATTGGCCTGGCGAACGAAAATGCGAGCGCGGGCGGCATCGGCAGCGACGACGTAGATTTTTTCCATGATCTGTCTCCTCTCCTTGGATCGATCGTGCCGAGACGTCTGTCCCGGCACGGGCAACCTTCAAAGCGTGGTCGACATTTCGCCGCTGCTCAAGGCGTTAGACGAGCCAATTGTGTCTCAGTGCCCCAGAATCTGACTCAGGAAGAGCTTCGTTCGCTCCGAACGCGGGTTGTTGAAGAACGCCGACGGCGGCGCCTGTTCGATGATCTGCCCCTGGTCCATGAAGATCACACGATCCGCCACCGTCTTGGCGAAGCCCATCTCGTGAGTCACGCAGAGCATCGTCATGCCTTCATGGGCCAGCTCGATCATGACGTCGAGCACTTCCTTGATCATTTCCGGGTCCAGCGCCGAGGTCGGCTCGTCGAACAGCATCACCTCGGGGCGCATGCAGAGCGCCCGGGCGATCGCCACGCGCTGCTGCTGGCCGCCGGAGAGCTGGCCCGGGTACTTGCGTGCCTGATCGGCGATCTGCACGCGCTCGAGATACTCGAACGCCGTCTTCTCGGCCTCGGCCCGGGGCTTCTTCTGCACCCAGATCTGCGACAGACAGCAGTTCTCCAGCACCGTGAGATGGGGGAAGAGGTTGAAATGCTGGAACACCATGCCGACATTGCGACGGATCTGCTCGATCCGCTTGATGTCGCGGGTCATTTCGATGCCGTTGACGGTGATCGCCCCCTGCTGGTGCGCTTCCAGGTGGTTGATGCAGCGGATCAGCGTCGACTTGCCCGACCCGGACGGTCCGCAGATGACGATTCGTTCGCCCTTGGCGACGGTGAGGTCGATGTCGCGCAGTACGTGAAAGTCCCCGTACCACTTGTTGAGCCGCTCGATCTCGATCATCGGCTTGGCGTCGTCGACGTTGCGGGTATCGGACGCAGTGGCTTCGTTCATCACTCGTTTTCCCCAATCCATTGTTGTTGAAGGCCTGTCGGCATTGCCGCCCGCCTCATGTCCGGTAGCTCGTGTTGAGGCGACGCTCGATGTACTGGCTGTAGCGCGACATGGCGAAACAGAAGACCCAGAACATCAGTGCGGCGAAGACGTAGCCTTCGGTCGAAAAGCCCAGCCAGTTGGCGTCGGTGAGCCCGGCCCGGATGATCGCGAGCAGATCGAACAGCCCGATGATCAGTACCAGCGAGGTGTCCTTGAACAGCGCGATGAAGGTGTTGACGATGCCCGGTATGACCAGCTTCAGCGCCTGCGGCAGGATGATCAGCCCGGTGCGCTGCCAGTAGCCCAGCCCCAGCGCCTGGCCGGCTTCGTTCTGGCCCTTGCCGATCGCCTGCAGCCCGCCACGGATCACCTCGGCCATATAGGCGCTCCAGAAGAACATGATGCCGATCAGCGCCCGCAGCAGCTTGTCGAACTCGACGTTGCCGGGGACGAACAGCGGCAGCATGACGGAAGCCATGAACAGTACGGTGATCAGCGGCACACCGCGCCAGAACTCGATGAAGATGACGCTGACCGCCTTGACGAAGGGCATCTTGGAGCGCCGCCCCAGCGCCAGCAGCACGCCCAGCGGCAGCGATCCGACGATGCCTACGGTCGCGATCACCAGCGTCAGCATCAGCCCGCCCCAGGCGCGCGTGGGAACGTACTCCAGCCCGAAATAGCCGCCGCTGAGCAGAATCCAGGCGACGACCGGAAAGCCCACCAGCGCGAACAGCCCTACCCAGCGCTTGTAGGGCAGCCGGGGGATCGCGAGCCACGCCACCAGCGCCGCCATCATCGCGAAGACGATATCCACTCGCCAGCGCGCCGCTTCGGGGTAGAAGCCGTAGACAATGGATTCGAAGCGCGCCGAGATGAAGACCCAGCACGCGCCGTCGCCGGTGCAATCGGCGCGGGTCGAGCCGAGGAAGTCGGCATCGAACAGCGTCCATTTCAGAAACGGCCAGAGGCACCACGCCAGAAAGGTGATCACTACCACCGAGACGACGCTGTTGATGGGGCCGTTGAAGAGATTGGCCCGCAGCCATCCGCCAATGCCGCGGCGCTGATCCGGCGCCTGGCGTGGGGGGAGCATCTCGGTGCGATAAGCGGATTGATCGTTCATCTCATCGCTCCTTCATCAACGTGCGGGCGTTATAGAGATTCATCAGAAACGACACCGTCAGACTGATGACCAGATAGACCGCCATGGTCATGGCGATGATCTCGATCGCCTGCCCGGTCTGGTTGAGCGTGGTGCCGGCGAACACGGCGACGATATCGGGGTAGCCGATGGCGGTCGCCAGCGACGAGTTCTTGATCAGGTTGAGATACTGGCTGGTCATCTGCGGCACGATCACGCGCATCGCCTGGGGAATCACGATCTTGCGCAGCGTGATCGCCCCCGGCAGGCTCAGCGAGCGGGCCGCCTCGGTCTGCCCCTGGGAGACCGAGAGAATGCCCGAGCGGACGATCTCGGCGATGAAGGCCGCCGTATAGATCGAGAGCGCCAGCCACAGTGCCACCAGCTCCGGCAGGATGTTCACGCCGCCGCGGAAGTTGAAGCCCGCCATCTCGGGGATCGTCCATTCGAGCGGCGCGCCCGTCAGGAGAAAGGCCGCGAGCGGCACACCGACGATGACGCCGGCGCCGATCCAGTAAACGGGCAGCGCCTGGCCGGTGCGGCTCTGACGCCGCTTGGCCCAGACCGCGAACGCCACGGTCGCGACCACGGCGAGCAGCAGTGCCCACACCGTGGCGGTGAACCCGGGCAGCGGCTGCGGGTCCGGCATCACCACGCCGCGAACGTTGAAGAAGAAGGTGTCGAACAGCGACAGACTCTGTCGCGGCGACGGTAGCGCCCGCAGCACGGCGTAGTACCAGAACAGGATCTGGACGAGCAGCGGGATGTTGCGGAAGGTCTCGACGTAGACCGTCGCCAGCCGCGCCAGCAGCCAGTTCGGTGACAGCCGCGCGATACCGATCAGAAAGCCCAGGACCGTCGCCAGCACGATACCCATCGCCGAGACCAGCAGCGTGTTCAGAAGCCCGATGACGAAGGTCCGTCCGTAGCTCGAGTTGCTGGTGTACTCGATCAGGGTCTGGGGAATCGAGAAACCGGCACGCCGATCGAGGAAATCGAATCCGGTATTGATGCCTCGGGCATCCAGATTGGCCAGCGTGTTGTGGACGAGAAAGCCGATGAAGATCGCCAGTGCCAGAAACAGCACGATCTGGACGATCAGTGCACGCACCGTGGGATTTCGCCACAGCGGGCCGTGGCCTCGCCGCAGCAGAGAAGAGGATGGACGCAGCATAGAGGTGTCTGTCTTGCCTGTCGTGTCGGTCTCGACCCGAGCATTGAGAAGCACTGCGCCCCGGGCTTACCGGGGCGCAGTGTCGCGGGAACGGCTAGCGTCGGCGCAGGGCCTCAGCGAACCGGCGGCGCATACTGGATGCCGCCATCGTTCCACAGCGCGTTGATGCCGCGGTCGATGCCGAGCGGAGAGTCGGTGCCGACATTGCGCTCGTAGACTTCGCCGTAGTTACCCACCTGCTTGACGATGTTGTAGGCCCAGTCGCTGCCCAGACCCATCTGCTCGCCGTAGTTGCCGTCCTTGCCGAGCAGGCGCGCGACGTTGGGGTTCGGCGGGTTGTCGCGCATGTCGTCGACGTTGTCCTGGGTCACGCCCATCTCTTCAGCGTTGATCATCGCGAAGAGCGTCCACTTCACGACGTTGAACCACTGGCTGTCGCCCTGACGGACCACCGGACCCAGCGGCTCCTTGGAGATGCGCTCGGGCAGGATCATCGCGCCGTCAGGGTTGTCGAGCTGCAGACGCAGCGCCGCCAGCTGAGAGGAGTCGGAGGTCAGTACGTCACAGCGCCCGCTGCCAAAGCCCTGCGCGGTCTGGTCGGGGGTATCGAAGGTGACCAGCTGGTAGTCGAGGTCGTTGGCGGGGAAATAGTCGGCGATATTCAGCTCGTGGGTGGTGCCGGACTGGATGCAGATCGTGGCACCGTTGAGCTCGTCCAGGCTGCTGACGCCGAGATCCTTGCTCACCATGAACGCCTGACCGTCGTAGAAGGTGACGCCGGTGAAGTTCAGCCCCAGCGAGTTGTCGCGGGTTGCCGTCCAGGTCGTATTGCGCGACAGCACATCGACTTCACCCGACTGCAGCGCGGTGAAGCGCTCCTTGGCGGTGAGCGGGGTGAAGGCGACCGACTCGGCCTCCCCCAGAGAGGCAGCGGCGACGGCGCGGCAGAAATCCGCGTCGATGCCCGACCAGCGACCGTTTTCGTCCGGCGCGGAGAAACCGGTCAGACCGGCGTTGACCCCACAGCGGATCTCGCCATTGTTCTTGATGTCGTCCAGCGTGGCAGCACTCGCCTGGGTGGCAGCGACGGCGCCGAGGGCGGCAACGGTCAGCAGCGACAGGCTCTTGTTCTTGTGAGGCATAGTGAACTCCACTCCCTTGCGTGGTTTTGGTGTGCATGCCGAGCATGCCCACAGGGTCTAAGCAAAGTCCATTCCACATCCGTCTTACTTGCGCTAACACATTGTTTTCGAAACGACACGCACCGCCGCTGACCGCGACAGTCGCGACCAGCGGCGCACTATCACGCCCCATTTCGTTGCAATTTCATCGCTCACCGGGCGGGCTGCACCAGAATAAAGCGGCACCCAACGCCTTGGCTGGCGCCATGACGAAAGCAGGCTCGGGATGCGATGGCCGGCGAATCGACGTTGGAGCGCGTCAAAGTTCAGGCGCGTCGGCCGGTGGATGACACCAGCCGGCGTACCGACATCGCACCGAGTGCCACCCCGATCGCGCCCAGCGCATTGGCCAGAATATCCGCCCAGTCGCCGCCGCTGCGTCCCGGCACCCAGAGCTGGGCGTATTCGATCGCGATGCCGTAGACCAGCGCTGTCACGACCGCGGGCACCGTGCGAAGGCCGGCGAATAGCAGCCCCAGCGTCAGTCCGCCGTAGCCAGCCAGATGGTTGAACTTGTCCCACGGCAACTCGCTCGGCAGGTTGCTGCCGGGCGTCAGGCTGCCCCAGGCAATGGCCAGCGCCCAGACCAGGGTGAACGCGATAGTGAAGAAACGGGACGACCTCAAACCGGCGCTTCGCCAGCGAGGGAGAGCGGCAGTTCGAGGTGTCGGCAGTGCGCTTGCGTGAGCCGATCGATCCAGCGCGGATGCCCCTCGAGCCGGGCGTCGTCACTGGGGGCAAGCCGACTGCGGTGGCGCCCGACGAAACGATAGATACCGTCACGCAACGGACGGGGCACCTTCTGCATCCGGGCGAGCGCCCCCCAGCTGCCGTCGAGACGTTCGCAGAGTCGCCACAGCGCCTCGCTATCGCGATGACAGCGCCCTGCGGTCAGGTAGCGGATGCTGTCGCCGTCGCTCGGGTCGAACCCGAAATGCCGGCCCAGGCGCTCGCCGAGGGGCGTCTCCAGCCCGACGATGGCGACGCGGCTGTCGCGGCGCTCCCGCGCCAGGAACCAGCGCACCGAGCGCCGGCAGAAAGGGCAGCCGGCGTCGAAGAGCAGCAGTCCGTCGACGTCGGCATTCATCGGTTCAGCGAGGGTGCTCGACTCAACGATGGTAGGCCGGGCTGAGTTCATGGAGTGCCTCCATGAAGGCGGTCACGTGGTCGGGATCGGTGAACTGGCTGATCCCGTGACCCAGATTGAAGACGTGCCCCTCGCCTGGCCCGAAGCTCTCCAGCAGCCGCGACACCTCGCTGCGGATCGCCTTGGGCGAGGCGAACAGGACGTTGGGGTCGAGATTACCCTGGATCGCCACCCGCTCGCCGACCCGCCGACGCGCATCGCCGAGCTCCGTGGTCCAGTCGATGCCCACCGCGTCACAGCCGCTGTCGGCGATCGACTCGAGCCACTGCCCGCCATTCTTGGTGAACAGGATGACCGGCACTCGACGGCCGTCGTGCTCGCGGATCAGCCCGCCGACGATGCGCTGCATGTAAGCCAGCGAGAATTCCTGATACGCCGGCGTCGACAGCGACCCGCCCCAGGTATCGAAGATCTGCACGACCTGCGCACCGGCACGAATCTGCGCGTTGAGATAGTCGGTGACCGCGGTGGCGAGTACGCCCAGCAGCGTGTGCAGCGTCTGCGGATCGCCGTAGAGCATCGACTTGATGTGGCGGAAATCCTTGCTCGAGCCGCCTTCGACCATGTAGGTCGCAAGCGTCCACGGGCTGCCGGAAAAGCCGATCAGCGGCACCCGGCCGTTGAGCTCCTGACGCACGCTACGCACGGCGTTCATCACGTAGTCGAGATCGCGCTCGGCATCCGGCACCTCGATCGCCGCGACGTCGGCGGCACTGCGCAGGGGCTTTCGAAACTTCGGCCCCTCGCCGGTCTCGAAGTAGAGCCCCAGGCCCATGGCATCGGGAATGGTGAGGATGTCGGAGAAGAGGATCGCCGCATCCAGCGGGAAGCGCTCCAGCGGCTGCAGCGTCACGTCGCAGGCGAAATCCCGGTTGCGGCAGAGATCCATGAAGCTGCCCGCCTTGGCGCGTACTGCCCGGTACTCGGGTAGATAGCGCCCGGCCTGGCGCATCATCCAGACCGGCGTGCGGTCGACGGGCTCACGCGCCAGCGCCCGCAGGATACGGTCGTTGTGCAGTGTCGACGGGGCCGAATCGTCGGCGGACGTCTGCGTGGCGGGATCGTTGAAAGAGGTCATGACGGCCTTCGAGGTTCGAGATTTGGCTTCAAGTGTAACGGATGCCGCGGCAAGCCTGATACGTTCCCTCCCCCAGACGCTCCCCTTGCGTTCGTGCCAGACGGCCCCCTTGTTCGGCACGCGCCCGATACGCTCGCTCGGCAAGCCTGCTATAATGCGCGCCCTCCATGAATTCGCCGACCGCCGCGCTTGCGGCCGTGGGCAGCCCGTCTCGCGAGGTCATCGTGTCCATCCGTTTCATCGCCGCATCGCAACTGCCCACGCCTTGGGCGACGTTCATGCTGCACGGCTTCCAGGAAGAGTCCACCGGCAAGGAGCACGTCGTGCTCACGCTCGGCGACGTCACCACGGAGGAGCCGGTCCTGGCCCGCGTACACTCCGAATGCCTCACCGGCGACGCGCTCTTCTCGATGCGCTGCGACTGCGGCTATCAGCTCCAGGAAGCGCTCAAGCGGATCGCCGACGAGGGGCGCGGTGCACTGCTCTACCTGCGTCAGGAAGGGCGTGGCATCGGACTGCTCAACAAGATTCGCGCCTACGCGCTGCAGGATGAGGGGGCGGATACGGTCGAGGCCAACGAGCGCCTCGGGTTCGGCGCCGATCAGCGCCGCTACGACATCTGCGTGCCGATGCTCGAGCATCTCGGCATCGACTCGCTCAAGTTGATGACCAACAACCCGCGCAAGGTCGAAGCGCTCTCCCGGGACGGCGTCAAGATTCGCGAACGACTGGCGATCACCACCGGGCGCAATCCCTTCAATGAGCACTACCTGACCACCAAGGTGGGCAAGCTTGGGCACATGATGCAGCTCGACGACTTCACGCCGGCAAGCGACGTCGACATCGAGCGCGACGCCTGACACTGGCCCACCCGACGTTCTTTCCCGGCTGACGTTCTGTTCCGCCAGACGTCCCCTGCCGACTGGCGCCGAGACGCTTCCACGTCGCGCCACGGGCGGGGTCACATGCCCGTCACTCCCATCGCTCAGAGTGAACCCCACCCCTCGCTTGGGGTCATAGTTCAGAGGTCCTGCCCGCCGATCTTTCGACCGCCGGTATCGCAGAACCTCGCCGTCTCGTCGCCGCCACCCGAGGAGGTTGGACGACCATGGTCGCCGCCCGCACAGCATCGCCTGTTTCTTCGGATCACATGTCGGCGGTCGTCGACGACATGCCCATGACAACCGACTTCAGCGAATTCTCGCTGCGCGAGGAGTGGCTCCACAGCCTGAGTCACGGCGTCGGCGCGGCGCTGAGCCTGATCGGTATGATCGTGCTGATCGCGCTGGCCTCGCTCGCCGTCCAGGTCGACCCCTGGAAGGTCGTCGGCGTCTCCCTCTACGGTCTTTGCCTCGTCACGCTCTATACCGCCTCGACGCTCTATCACGGCTTTCGTGCCCCGCGCTTGAAGCGGCTGTTCCAGACCTTCGACCACTGCGCGATCTATCTGCTGATCGCCGGCACCTACACCCCGTTTCTGCTGGTCAATCTGCGCGGCTCGACCGGCTGGCTGCTGTTCGGCGTGATCTGGGGGCTCGCCGCTGGCGGTATCGCCCTACGCCTTATCTGGCCGCGACGCTTTCACGTGCTGCGGGTCGTCGTCTATCTCGTCATGGGCTGGCTGATCCTGCTCGCCGCCGAAGAGATCACTACCCGGCTCCCGCCCGCGGGCTTCTGGCTGCTCGTCGCCGGCGGCATCACCTACACCGTCGGCGTACTCTTCTATGCCGTGCGCGCGATTCCCTTCAACCACGCCATCTGGCATCTGTTCGTGATCGGCGGCAGCGTCTGCCACTTCTTCGCCGTCTACATGGCGGTGCTGCCGTTCCAGGCCTGAGCACCGCCGGTTCGAACAATCCCAACGGAATCGGGACAGCGGCCATCGACGAGGCGGTAACGATCGCCTCGTTTCCCCGTGCGGGACACGCCTCTTCCACGTCGGCGACTTGCCCGCCGCCCGCGCCAAGCTATGCTCGTTGGGCTTACGCGTCGCCCGGCGCCGCTACCCCGACCCTCCTTCTTCGTCAGACAGGATCGCCATGTTTCGCTGGTTCGAAAATCGCCTCGACCCCTTCCCGCCGTCCGAGCCCGCGCAGCCGCCGAACACGCTGATCGCGTTCTGTCTGCACTACACCAAGGGCGCCTGGCCCTATCTGCTGGCGGCCACGGCGATGATGGCGCTGATCGCCGGCATCGAGGTGTGGATGTTCGGGTTTCTCGGCAATATCGTCGACTGGCTCTCCGAGCAGAACCGGGAGACGTTTCTCGCCGATCAGGGCTGGAAACTCGTCGGCATGGCGCTGGTGATCCTGATACTGCTGCCGGGGCTGGTCTGGCTGCACTCGCTGTTCCAGCACCAGTCGCTGATGGGCAACTTCCCCATGCGCATTCGCTGGCAGGCGCACCGCTATCTGCTGCGTCAGTCGATGCACTTCTATCAGGAGGAGATGGCCGGGCGCATCGCCACCAAGGTGATGCAGACCTCCTTGGCCGTTCGCGAGTGCGTGATCCAGCTGTTCGACGTTCTCAACTACGTCAGCGTCTATTTCCTGGGCACGCTGATCCTGGTGGGTAGCGCGGACTGGCGCCTGGCCTTGCCGCTGGTGGCCTGGTTCGTGGGCTATCTGCTGCTGCTGCGAGTATTCGTGCCGATCATGCGCCGCGTCTCCAAGACCCAGGCGGATGCGCGCTCGCAGATGACCGGACGCATCGTCGACAGCTACAGCAACATCCAGACGGTGAAGCTCTTCTCCCACGCCAGCCGCGAGGCGGCCTTCGCCAAGTCGGGGATGAGCGGCTTTCTGACCACGGTCTACCGCCAGATGCGTCTGGTCACCGCACTCGAGGGTTCGCTCTATCTGCTCAACGCGCTGATGCTGTTCGCGGTCGGCTGGCTGTCGCTCTATCTCTGGCTGGAGCAGGCAGTGAGCGTCGGCGCGGTGGCAGTGGCGCTGGGGCTGGTGATGCGCCTGTGGGGCATGTCGCAGTGGATCATGTGGGAAGTGTCGAGACTGTTCGAGAACATCGGCACGGTGCAGGACGGCATGGCGACGCTCTCCTTGCCGCGGCGCATCGACGACAAGCCCGAGGCCCGCCCGCTGACGGTGGCCCAGGGCGAGATCGTCTTCGATCAGATCCGCTTTCACTACGGCAAGGGCAGCGGGGTGATCGACGATCTGTCGCTCACCCTCAAGCCGGGCGAGAAGATCGGCCTGATCGGGCCGTCCGGCGCCGGCAAGTCGACGCTGGTCAATCTGCTGCTGCGCTTTCACGATCTGGAGGGCGGCACGATTCGCATCGACGGCCAGAACATCGCCGACGTCACCCAGGAGAGCCTGCGCGCGAATATCGGCATGGTCACCCAGGACACCGCGCTGCTGCACCGCTCGGTGCGCGACAACCTGCTCTACGGCCGGCCAGACGCCAGCGACGAGATGGCCTGGGCGGCGGCCGAAGAAGCGCACGTGGCGGGCTTCGTCGAGTCGCTGCGCGACGCCGACGGTCAGACCGGGCTCGAGGCTCACGTCGGCGAGCGCGGCGTGAAGCTCTCCGGCGGCCAGCGCCAGCGCCTTGCCATCGCTCGGGTGATGCTCAAGGATGCGCCGATCCTGATTCTCGACGAGGCGACCTCGGCGCTCGACTCCGACGTCGAAGCTGCGATCCAGGAGAACTTCGATCGGCTGATGCGAGGCAAAACGGTCATCGCCATCGCTCACCGGCTCTCGACCATCGCCGCGATGGATCGGCTAGTGGTCATGGAGAAAGGTGCGATCGTCGAGCAGGGCACCCACGCCGAGCTGTTACGCCACGGCGGCGTCTACGCCCGCCTCTGGCAGCGCCAGTCCGGCGGTTTTCTCGAAGCCGACGACGCCGGCACCGTGCAGGATCAGCGAACGACGTCGTAGCCGGCTACGCCCGCCAGCGCAGAGTTGGTGGTCCCGGCCTGCGAGATGACGCTGAAGGTGCCATCGGTTTCGAGCACCACCGCATGGACCTTTTCAACGTCGGCGATACCGTTTTCACGTATGGCGGCGCGCAGCTCCGCCTCCACCACGCGCTCCTGATGCATCGTTCGAGTGAGGAACTCACCGTCACGCAGCAGCAGCGCCGGGCGGGACTTGACCAGATTCTTGACGCTTTCCGAGCGCACCGAGGTGAAAGTGATCACGAACTGCAGCGCGACGATCAGCACGAACGCGGTGATGCTCTGCGCGAGCGATACGTCGGTGGAGACCAGCGCCGTGGAGAGCGTCGAACCGAGCGCGATGGTGACCACGAAGTCGAAGGCGTTCCATTTCGACAGCGTGCGCTTGCCGGATAGCCGGATCACGACGATCAGCGCGAGGAAACTGAGGAACCCGACGATGAGCGTGTGGGCGATCGGATGCATGAAGTGACTCCGTAGGGGCCGGATAACGGCGAAGAGGCCGATGTCCTGCGTGGGCATCGAGCGAGTGCGGTCGTCGTGACGACGACGGGCACTTCAGCGTATAGGCTCGCGCCCCTCCCGACCAATCTCGGTTCACGCTTCGTTCGACGTCTCTGACTCATCGCCCGTCGGGCTTCGCTCACCGCCCCTGCCGCCGCGCTTGGAAAGCGTCACGTCACGGCGACTCAACTCGCCAGCTTCAGCCCGATGACGGCGGCGACGATCATTCCAACGAAGGCGAGCCGCAGCGGCCGCCGCGATTCGCCCCAGAACAACATGCCCATCAGCGTGCTGCCGAGGGTGCCGATACCGGTGAAGACCGCGTAGGCCACTCCCATGTCGATCGAGCGCATGGCGATCGACAGCAGGCCCAGCGAGCCACCGAAGCCGCCCACCAGCAGCGCTAGGCCGAGCGCTCGCTGACCGCGATGCAACCGCTCGAAGCCGGCGACGCCGACGATCTCGAAGGCCCCGGAAACGATCAGCAGAAACCAGTGAAGCGTTGTGAGTTCCATCACTCGGTCACCTGCTGCAGCCCGATCACGCCGATCAGAAGAATCACCAGAAAGGCGAGTACCGGCCAGTGGAACGGCACGCCGAACACCACCCAGTCCGCCACCGCCGTGCCTGCCGCGCCGAGACCGACGAAGACCGTGTAGACCGTGCTCACCGGCAGATAACGCACCGCCCGCGAGGCGAGCCACAGGCTGCCCACGGCGAGCATCACCGTCGCCGCCCACTCGAGCGGCGTACCGGCATGCTTGAGACCGGTCGCCCAGCCCACTTCGGCGGCGCCGGCGAACGGCAGAATGAACCACTGCGGCTGCATCATCACGGCCCCTCGCTGTCCGAAAACTAACTAACGGTCGTTAGTTTATTTGTCGGGCGTTTTCTTGGCAAGCTACGACGCCCGTCACCCGAGAGAGCGCCCATTGAATACCCGCGACCGCCTCAAGCAGATCGGCCTCTCCCTGTTCGCCCGGCACGGCTACGAAGGCACGAGCCTTGCGCGCATCGCCGACGCCGCCGAGATCAAGAAGCCGTCGATCTACAACCACTTCGAGAGCAAGGCGGCGCTGTTTCTGGAACTCGCCGCCGACGCCGACACCGACCTGATCGCGCTGATGGACGAAAGCCTCGTCGAACAGCGGGAGGCGCCGTTCGAGCAGCGGCTACGCCACCTGCTGCATCAGTGTGCGACGTTCGCCTATCGCGAACATCAGGGGGTTTTCTACAAGCGGTTTCTGCTCTTTCCGCCGCAGGAGCTTGCCGACGAGGCGAGCCAGATCATGCAGGCGGGGGAGCGACGAATCGATCAGCGTCTACGCAAGCTGTTCGCCGAGGGGCGAGCCGTCGGCGCCTTGCGGGACACTCTCGATGAAGCCGATTTTCTCGCCGCCTTCTACTGCGTGGTCGACGGCCTGCTGTCGGAGACCTTCATCTACTCGCCGTCGGAGCTTGCGCGGCGCTTCAGCGGCGTCTGGTCGGTGTTCTGGGCCGGCGTCGCCTCATCTGCCGGCTTGCGCCAGGCCTGATAGCAGTGCTGGTTGCGCTCCAGTGCGACCAGCGAGTGCGCCCCGAGCCCCGGCACCGGGACCGCTTCGAGGCCGTCGAGCGCGGCGATCGAATGGGGCGCACAGCCGTTGCGCGGCACGACGTCGTTCCAGCCGAGCAAGAAGAGCCCCTGGGGCTTGAGACAGGTGACGGCGCCGGCGAAAGCGGCTTCCACCGCGTCCGCATCGTCCAATCCCCAGCCGAGCACGCCGTTGCACACCACCGCGTCCAGCGAACCGGGCGCCACGTGATCCTCGATATCCACCATGTTGGCGACGAGGTGTCGCTCGCCGCCGAATGGCGCCTTGGCCGGGTCGATCTCCATGGTGACCACGTGGGTCCGTGGCAGTAGCCGCGGATAGTGCCGCGTGTACCAGGCGCAGCCGACGAGCAGTACCGACGTGACCGCCGGATCGCGATCGAGCGACGGTAGGATCACATCTTCCAGCAGGCGGCGGTCGCCGTAGCGATAGCGCAGTATCCAGCCGGTGCGGTCGAGCGTGTTCAGAACGCGCGCAGCGGTGCGGTAGAGCTCGGCCTTCGCGGGCATGCGGTGACATCCTTGTGACGGCGACACCTCAATCTAAGCCTTTCCTTCCACGCCCGACAATAGCGCCGAGCGTCACGACGACGTCGCTATCGAAAAAGCCTGTACGCTCGAAAAAGCCGCCGGCGATGCGATCGCCGGCGGCTTGGCAGTGAGACATCCGCCACGGCCAGCGCCGCAGCGGGTCGGCTCAGGCTTCGCCGGCGCGACGCTTGCGGATCACCTCGTAGGCGTTGCTGATCTCGCTGGTCCGCTCCTTGGCCGTCTCGCGCATGCTTTCCGGCAGCCCCTTGCCCGCGAGCTTGTCGGGGTGGTTTTCGCTCATCAGCTTGCGGTAGGCGCGCTTGAGTTCGGCATCGGTCGCCTCCTCGGAGACACCGAGCACGCGATAGGCATCCTCCAGCGACTGGCCGCTGCTCGCCTGGCTGCCGCCGGCCTGGTGCGCGCCGCCGCGCAGCATCGCTTCGATCTGGTCGATCTCCGCTTCCGAGAAGCCGAGTCCGCGGGCCACTCGCAGCAGCACCTCGTGCTCGGCGGGATGCATCTGGCCGTCGGAAGCGATCGCCGCCAGTTGAACCTGCAGGAAGACCTGCAGCAGCGCTCGCTGGCCACCGGTGACCTGACGCACCTTGGCCACTTCGGCATCGAGGTCGAAATCCGCCTCCTTGCCGCGGTTGAATGCCGCCTTCGCCCGCTCGCGCTGCTCGTCGTTGAGCTGCATGCGATCGAACAGGGTCTGCGCGGTCCGAATCTCGTCTTCGGTGATATGGCCGTCGACCTTGCACACGCACCCCATCACCGCAAAGGTCGACTCGAGCAGCTGGTGCTGAATGTTGACCACTTTGCCCAGCAGCGACGCCCGCAGCTTCTTGGTGATCCACCAGCCGATACCCGCGCCGATGAGCAGCCCCGGCAGCTTGCCGATGAGATAGCCAATGAAGGCGCCAATCGCAATCAAAAACAGCATGGAGAGTTCCGTTGTTCGTTATTGAGGGGAGACGTCGGCGGCGGCGCTCGCCAGACGCTCACGAATCGCCGCGTCGATACCGTCGACGTCGAGACCGCAGTCGCGCAGCAGCTCCGCGGGCTTGCCGTGCTCGACGAAGGCATCCGGGATGCCCAGGTTGAGCAAAGCGACTTCGACCCGCGCCGCCGCCAGCAGTTCGTTGACGCCGCTGCCGGCGCCGCCGGCGACGACGTTCTCTTCGAGCGTCACCACGAGATCGTGGTCATGGGCCGCGCGCAGGATCGCCTCACGATCCAGCGGCTTCACCGAGCGCATGTTGATATGCGTCGCATCCAGGCGTTCGGCGACCTCGGCGGCGGGCACGTTGAGGCTGCCGAACGCGAGCAGTGCTACCCGGGGGCTCGCGCTCTCACCGGCATCGCGCCGGGTCTCGGCCTGGCCGATCGACAGGCGCGCCTCCAGGTCGGCCGGAATCTCGCTGCCCGGCCCGGTACCACGCGGGTAGCGTACCGCCGCCGGCCCGGCATGGTGATAGGCCGTCGAGAGCATCGCGCGGCACTCCGCTTCGTCCGCCGGCGCCAGAATGATCAGCCCCGGCACGCAGCGCAGAAAGGAGAGATCCATCGCGCCGTGATGGGTCGGGCCGTCTTCGCCGACGAGCCCGGCGCGGTCGATGGCGAAGGTGACGTCCAGGTGCTGCACGGCGACGTCGTGGATCAGCTGATCGTAGCCGCGCTGCAGAAAGGTCGAGTAGATCGCCACTACCGGTTTCATGCCCTCGCAGGCCATGCCCGCGGCGAGCGTCACCGCATGCTGCTCGGCGATCGCGACGTCGAAGTAGCGCTCGGGATACGTCTGCGAGAAGCGCACCAGATCGGAGCCCTCGCGCATCGCCGGGGTGATGCCGATCAGCCGCGAATCCGCCGCCGCCATGTCGCAGAGCCAGTCGCCGAAGACGTTGCAGTACTTCTTGGGCTTCGGCCTCGGTGTCGCTGTGGTCGCGGGGGCGGAGACGGGATCGACCCGGGGCGCGGACGCCGGCGTCTTTTCGAGCTTGGTGATGGCGTGAAAGCCGATCGGGTCAGACTCCGCCGGCCGAAAGCCGCGCCCCTTGCGGGTGCGCACGTGGAGAAACTGCGGCCCTTCCTGGTCGCGCAGCGCCTCGAGCGCCTGATTGAGCGCGCCGAGGTCGTGACCGTCGATGGGGCCGATGTAGTTGAAGCCCATCTCCTCGAACAGCGTCGCCGGGCTGATCATCCCCTTGACGTGCTCTTCGGTACGCCGCGCGAACTCGAGCGCCCCCGGCAGGTGCGAGAGCACGCGCTTGGAGTTCTCGCGCATCGCCGCGTAGGGCTTGCTGGTGAGAATCCGGGTGAGATAGCTCGCCATGCCGCCGACGTTCTCGGAGATCGACATCTCGTTGTCGTTGAGCACGACCAGCAGGTTGGCGTTGACGTGCCCGGCGTGGGCCAGCGCCTCGAAGGCCATGCCGGCGGTCAGCGCGCCGTCGCCGATCACCGCGCAGACGCGGCGCTTTTCGCCCTTGGCCCGGGCGCCGAGTGCCATGCCGAGTGCCGCCGAGATGGAGGTGCTGGAGTGGCCGACGCCGAAGGTGTCGAACGCGGACTCCTCGCGCCGTGGAAAGGCGGCGAGCCCGCCGTACTGACGAATCCCCAGCAGCGCCTCGCGTCGCCCGGTCAGGATCTTGTGCGGATAGGCCTGATGACCCACGTCCCATACCAGACGGTCATGGGGCGTCTCGAGGGCGCGGTGCAGCGCGACGGTCAGCTCCACCACGCCGAGGCCGGCGCCGAAGTGGCCGCCGCTGACGCCGACGCTGTAGAGCAGATAGGCGCGCAGCTCGTCGGCGACCTCGCGCAGCTGCGCAAGCGTCATCTCCCGCAGCCCGTCCGGCGTCTCGAGCGCGTCGAGCCGTGGTGTCAGGGGGCGCTGGGTGGGAATCTCATCGAACAACTTCATAGCATGTCGTTACCGGTCAGTGATCACGATCGATCATGGTTCTCGCCAGCGCCGCCAGCGCCGTGCCTTTCTCGCCGAGCACGTCGAGCGCGTCGAGTGCCTCGGCCAGCAGATCCTGAGCGCGCTCACGGGCCGGCTCCAGACCGAGCAGCGCAGGGTAGGTGGGCTTGTCGCGCTGGGCATCGGCACCGGAGGTCTTGCCCAGCGTCTGAGTGTCGCCGGTGACGTCGAGCACGTCGTCCTGGATCTGGAACGCCAGGCCAATGGCACCGGCGTAGCGATCGAGCGCCGCGAGGCGGGGATCGCTCTCCTCGACCGCCGTCAGCGCGCCGAGCCGAACCGCGGCGCGAATCAGCGCGCCGGTCTTGTGCTGATGCATGCGCTGCAATGACGCCAGGTCCATGCGCGAGCCCACCGCGCCGAGATCGATCGCCTGGCCGGCCGCCATGCCGTCGCGACCGGCGGCGCGGGCGAGCGTCGTGACCAGCGCCCCGAGACGCGGATGCGGCGTCGCCGCCAGCACCTCGAAAGCCAGCGTCTGCAGCGCGTCGCCGGCGAGAATCGCCGAGGGCTCGTCGAAAGCGCGATGGACGGTCGGCCGACCCCGGCGAAGATCGTCGTCGTCCATCGCCGGCAGGTCGTCGTGAATGAGCGAATACGCGTGGATCATCTCCACCGCCGCGGCCGGCGCATCGAGAGCGTCGTCGCTGGCGCCGAGTGCCTGGCCGGCAAGATAGACGAGGATCGGCCGCAGGCGCTTGCCGGTGCCCAGCACGCCGTAGCGCATGGCGTCGTCGAGCGACGGGCAGACGCCATCCTGTCGATTGAGGCAGTCGGCGAGCACGCAATCGGCACGCGCTCGCGCTGCATCGATCGCCCGCGAGGGGGGAACGCTGTCCCCGGGCGAGGCGGTCGCCTTGGCGGCTTCCGGCGTTACGTCACTGTCCATGGCCGGCCTCCCGGTCCCGGTCATCCTGCGGGGCATCGAAGGCGACGCCCTCCAGGCTACCGTCGGCCTGCTCGAGCAGGGCCTGCACCTTGAGTTCGGCGTCATCCAGGCGGCGTTGCGCGTCGCGGGTGAGCCGAATGCCCTGCTCGAAGGCGTCGAGCGAGGCTTCGAGGCTCAGCTCGCCGGACTCGAGCCGGCCGACCAGCCCCTCGAGCGTCGAGAGCGTGGCGGCGAAATCTTGCGGCGGGTCGCGGTCGGCCTGGGTCGCTGGCCGGTCGGCGCTGTTATCGGACATAGGGCTCTCGTGTCGTCGCTCTCGCCACACCGAGCCGGCATCGAGAGCTGTCGTCTGGGCGAGGCGGCCATGCCGCACGCCGATTCATGTTTGACGGATGAGTATACACCGCTGCCCCCCCGGGTCGTCTGCCCTCCCACCCCATTCGCGCGGCTGTCGGCGCCTGGAGATCTCACTTCGCGCCAAATCCAACTTAGCTTTTAACCTGCGTTAAAAGTGAGATTTTGGGCGCTTTTACGCTCTCCTTTGACGCCGATCGCCTCAAGAACTTGGCGCTTCCACATTTCTTTCTCTACGTTTGAGGCACCGGCGGCGTATCGAACGTCGCCCTCGACTGCATCGCAGCCAATGGCCTCGATCAAGGAGACGATCTTGAAAGCACTCGTTTATCACGGCGCCGAGGACGTACGCGTCGACAACGTTCCCGAACCCAAGCTCCAGGCAGATGACGACATCATCCTGCGGGTTACCGCCACGGCGATCTGCGGCTCGGATCTGCACCTGTATCGCGGTGCGATGCCGGCCACCGAACCCGGCGACATCTTCGGTCACGAATTCATGGGCGTGGTGGAAGAGGCCGGCTCCGCGGTCACCAGCGTGAAAAAGGGCGATCGCGTGGTAGTGCCCTTCGTCATCGCCTGCGGCAGCTGCTTTTTCTGCCAGCACTCGCTCTACGCCGCCTGCGAAACCACCAACCCGGACGACGGCGGTGCGCTCAACAAGAAGTCGATTCCCGCCCCGGCGGCGCTGTTCGGCTTTTCGCACATGTACGGCGGCATTCCCGGCGGCCAGGCGGAATACGTCCGCGTCCCCCAGGCCAACGCCGGCCCCTATGCGATTCCCGAAGGCCTTTCCGACGAGAAAGTCCTGTTCATGTCCGACATCCTGCCGACCGGCTATCAGGCGGTGATCAACGCGGGCATCCAGAAGGGCTCGAGCGTGGCGATCTTCGGCGCCGGTCCGGTGGGTCTGCTGTCGGCGGCCTGCGCCCGCATGGAAGGCGCCGAGCGCATCATCATGGTCGACAACCAGTCCTATCGTCTCGATTTCGCCAAGCGGACCTACGGCGTCGAGACGCTCAACTTCGACGAGGTCGAGGACGTCGCCGACGCCATCGTGCAGATGACCGACGGCTATCGCGGCGTGGATGCGGTGATCGATGCCGTGGGCTACGAATCCAAGGGCCATGGCGGCAAACTGCCGTCGATGGACCGCTTCGAGGTCCAGAGCAGCGACATCGCCCTGCATCAGTGCCTGGCGGCGGTACGGCGCGGCGGCAACGTCAGCATCCCCGGCGTCTACGCCGGCGCGGTCGACGGCTTTCTGATCGGCGACTTCTTCGACAAGGGCCTGACCATGAAAGGCGGCCAGACCCACGTGCATCACTACCTGCCCACGCTGCTCAAGGCGATTCAGGATGGCACGCTGGCGCCGGAGTCGATCATCAGCCACCGCATGAACCTCGAAGACGCCGCCAAGGGCTATCAGATGTTCGATGCCAAGGCGGACGACTGCCGCAAGATCGTGCTCACCCCTTAAGACGCCTCTCCTCTTCGTGCCCCGGTTCGCCGGGGCACGCCTACCTGATTCATCGCTTTCCGGTGATGACCTTCCGCGTCGTTTTCATCGTCGAATGCGACGGCTGTGATACGCTATGCGACCTTTGAGACCGCTCCCCCGCCGCGTTCGCGACGCTGACCGACGGTCCGATTTCACTGCAGCGGCGCCGTTGTCGTCGCTGTCGCGCCAAGCCGATGAAGAAAGGTTGATCCCCAATGGCCAAGACGTCCCTGGACAAGAGCAAGATCAAGTTCCTGCTGCTCGAGGGCATTCATCAGTCCGCCGTGGATTCGCTGTTGAACGCGGGCTACACCAACATCGAGACACTCTCCACGTCGCTGACCGAAGACGAGCTGATCGAGAAGATTCGCGACGTTCACTTCATCGGTATCCGCTCGCGCACCCAGCTCACCGAGCGCGTCTTCGCCGCCGCCGAAAGGCTCACGGCGGTGGGCTGTTTCTGCATCGGCACCAACCAGGTCGATCTCGATGCCGCGCTCAAGCGCGCCATTCCGGTCTTCAACGCGCCCTACTCCAACACCCGTTCGGTCGCCGAGCTGGTGCTGGCCGAGACCATCATGCTGCTGCGCGGCATCCCGGAGAAGAACGCCCGGGCGCATCAGGGCGGCTGGCTCAAATCGGCCAAGAACTCCCATGAGGCACGCGGCAAGACGCTGGGCATCGTCGGCTACGGCAGCATCGGCGCTCAGCTCTCGGTGCTCGCCGAAGGGCTCGGCTTCGACGTGCTCTACTACGACGTGGTGACCAAGCTCGCCATGGGCAACGCCCGCCAGGTGGGGAGTCTGGAAGAGCTGCTGGCGCGTGCCGACGTGGTCACGCTGCACGTGCCGGACCTGCCCGCCACCCGCTGGATGATCGGCGCCGAGCAGATCGCGCTGATGAAGCAGAACGCCATTCTGATCAACGCCTCCCGCGGTTCGGTGGTCGAGATCGAACCGCTGGCGGAAGCGCTCAAGGCCGGCAGGCTGCTGGGGGCGGCGGTCGACGTCTTCCCCGTCGAGCCCAAGGGGGCGGACGAGGAGTTCGTCTCGCCGCTCAGAGGGCTCGAGAACGTCATTCTCACCCCGCACATCGGCGGCTCGACCCTGGAAGCGCAGGAGAACATCGGCGTCGAAGTGGCCGAGAAGCTGGTGACCTACTCCGACAACGGCACCACCATCACCTCGGTCAACTTCCCCGAGGTGGCGCTCCCTTCGCATCCGGACAAGCATCGTCTGCTGCACATTCACGAGAACGTGCCCGGCGTACTCTCCGAGATCAACCGCGTACTGTCGGACAACGGCATCAACATCGCCGGCCAGTTTCTCCAGACCAACGACAAGGTGGGTTACGTGGTCGTCGACGTCGACAAGGGCTACGGCGACAAGGCGCTGGAAGCGCTCAAGCAGGTCAGCCATACCCTGCGTCTGCGTGTACTCTACTCCGAAACCGACTACCGCCCCTGAGCGCCAGCCCCGCTAGCGCCCCGATGACGGGAAGCGTCACGCAAAAGCCCCCGGCGAGATATCGCCGGGGGCTTTTTCATGCTGGCGTCGTACCGAAGCCGCTAACCGCTAACCGCCGGCTCAGGGCAGCGCGCCGCTACCGTTCTGCCCGCGGGAGGCGTCCGCCGGATTGCTGGTCGGGCCCTCCTGGGGCACGCCGGCCTCGACGTCGCGCTGGCCATTGGCGTAGGTGTTGACGGTACAGCCGGCAAGCCCTGCGAGCAGGCCGACGGCGAGAGTGAGTGTGAGTAGCATGCGCATGGTGCGTTCCTTGTCCGATCCGGGCGGTGATGACGGCCGTTCTTCGTTCGGCGCGTTCGGGCGTGTCCGCCGAGTTTAGAAGTCGATCCCGATACCAGCGTAGACCGTTCGCCCGGGTGCCGGCTCGAAGTAGCGGTCGTTGTTGGCGTTGATGCGCACGTTGGCATAGTGCTCGACGTCGAACAGATTGCGAATCCCCGCATAGAGTTCGAGGTCGGTGTCGGCCCCGAGCCGCCAGCCGTTGCCGCCACGCAGATTGACCAGCCAGTACTCGCCGACGTGAACGTCGTTGGCGTTGTCCGCCACCATGTCACCGACGTACTGCGTCTCGGCGCTGACGAACCGGCCTTCGAGGCTCTCCCAGGTGAGACGGTTGACCCAGGTCTGCTCGGGCAGGCCGGGGATACGGTTGTCGCCGTAGTCGCCGTCCTGGGCCTCGAAGCTATCGAACTCGTACTTCGCCAGGGTCAGGGCGCTGTCGACGCGCCAGTCGGTGGCGAACTGCCAGCCGAGAGAGACTTCGACGCCATCGCGGTCGCTGTCGCCGGCGTTCTGGTAGAAGGTGCGGCCGTCGTCGCCCTCGTAGGGCACCAGCTCGTCACGCACGCGCACCGAGAAGAGCGCCACATCGTAATCGACGCCGTTGTCGAAGTTGCCGCGCAGTCCCAGCTCGCGACTCCAGGACTTCTGCGGCTCGATATCCCCGTTGAAGCCACCGACACCGGATGGGTTGGCGAACTCGGAGAAGGTCGGGGTCTCGTAGGCGGTACCGGTATTGGCGTAGACCTGATGCGACGGGCGATAGCGATAGCTCACGCCGGCCGAGCCGCTCCACTCGTGGAACGTACGATCGCCGCTGTCGTCGCCGTCGCTCAAATAGTCGTCGTCGATGTCCAGGTCGACCCGGTCGTAGCGTCCGCCCAGCGACAGCGTCCAGCGCTCGGTGAGATCGAGATCGCCCTGCAGGAAGGTGCCGACCGAGGTCGCTTCCTGAGTCTCGTCGGCGACGGTGCCGGTGACGTCGCCGCTGAAGGCGACATTCTTGCGCCCGCGGTCGTCCTTCTGATGCGCAGCGTCGATGCCCGCCACGTAGCGCAGCGGCATCGCGCCAAGGCTCAGCGTCTGATGGTACTCGGCGCTGGCGCCATAATAGTCGCGGTCGTAGTCGATCAGGCTGTCGCCGGGGTACGGCAGCTGCTGCTCGAAGTCACGCTGAAGATAGAACCCTTTGAGATAGAACTCCCCCGGCCCGGCGGAGAGATCCTCGTACTGCAGCCCCAGCACCTGCTGATCGACGCTCTGCCCGGTGTCGTACTCCTGGGTGAAGCGCCCGGCCTGATCACGATCGGCGTGGGCCTGATCGCGGGTGAGCCCGCCCGGGTCCTCCGAGCGTGGATTCTCGAGCAGATTGACGATGGCGGTGAGCGCACGGTCACTGCCGAGATCCCGGCGCAGTTTGGCGTTGAGCAAGTATTTCTCGGTCGAACTCTGGTCGCGATAGCCGTCGAGCCCTAGCGCCGAGGCGCTGACGTGATGCGACCAGGGACCGTTCTCGCCGCCGTTGCTCACCGAGAGCTTGCGATAGCCGTCGCTGCCGCCGCCGAGACGAATCCGGCTGCCGGGGTCGTCGCGGCCGTCGGCGGTGGTGACGCTGATCACGCCGCCCGCGGCGTTGCCGTACTGCACCGCCGCCGGACCGCGAATCACCTCGATGCGCTCGGCGCTGTCGAGGTCGATGGCGTCGAGCTGTGCCTGGCCATCCGGCAGCGTGTAGGGAATGCCGTCGACCACCACGGTAATGCCGCGCACCCCGAACGGCGCCCGCGCGCCGAAGCCGCGGATCGAGATGCGCTGGCCCTGGGCGAAGTTGTCCCGGTTCTGGATGAACACCCCCGGCACGGTGTCGAGCGACTCGTCGAGCCGCACGCGCTGCTGGCCGCGCTGGATCTCGTCGCGATCGACCACGGAGACTGCCGCCGGCGTGGCGTAGAGTTCGCGCGACAGACGCGGCGCGGTGACTTCGATGACCGGCTGTGCCTGAGTGACGCCGTTACGCGGTGGCGGGTCGACGGGCTCGCTCTGCGCCTGCGAAGCGAGCGGCGCGAGCGTCGCCCCCAGGCCGAGGGCGAGCGGAAAATAGCGAATGATCATGGCGTTCCCTGAGATCCCGTACGCCGCATCGAAGCGGCGAGTCGATGGTGGCTCTCGACGGAGCCTCGATGGTGTTGTCGGGTTCGAATCACGAACCAAAGTCTTATGCCGGGTACTATGCCCGAGCGTCGCGACGCGACCAAGCGATGATGCGAGTCAGCGATGAGGCGATTGAGCGACGAAAGCGGCAATGCGAGTCAGCGACGATGCGGTTTGGCATTTCGACAATCGCACGGTCATTGGCGCGCCGAAGCGTTCTTAGCCATGCTCTGTGTCACGCCGCCGACTCTGGCGGCGCACTCGCAAGAGAGCACGGAGACTCGACCATGGATTTGGCCATTCGCGGCAAGACCGCACTCATCACCGGCGCCCAGGGCGGGATCGGCCTGGCCACGGCGCAGAAACTCGAAGCCGAGGGCGTCAATCTCATTCTGAGCGACATGGAAATGGCGTCGCTCGAAGAAGCCACGAAGGAACTCAAGAGCGACCCGCTGCTGGTGGTCGCCGACGTCACCGACCAGCGCGAGGTCGATGCCCTGGTCGCCAAGGGTGTCGAGCGCTTCGGCGCGGTGGACATCGTGATTCACACCGCCGGCGTGACCGGCGCCAAGGGCGACCCGCTCGAACTCTCCGACGACGACTACGAGCACGCCTGGAAGATCGACTTCTTCTCCGCCGTGCGCCTGGCGCGGGCCACCATTCCCGCGATGCGTGAGCGCGGCTGGGGCCGTTTCGTCTGCCTGACGTCCGAGAACACGGTCCAGCCCTACTGGGAAGAGGCGGTCTACAACAGCGCCAAGGCCGCGCTGAGCGCCTTCGTCAAGAATCTCTCATACAAGGAAGCGGCCTACGGCGTGCTGTGCAACACCGTCGCCCCGGCCTTCGTCGCCTCGCCGATGACCGACGGCATGATGGAGAAGCGCGCGGAGCAGCTCGGCTGCTCGTTCGAGGAGGCGATCGAGAGCTTCCTCGACGAGGAGCGTCCCGGCATCGTCGCCAAGCGCCGTGGCGAAGCCGACGAGGTCGCTTTCGTCATCGCCATGCTGGTCTCCCAGCACGCCTCCTACATCAACGGCAGCAACCTGCGTGTCGACGGCGGCGCGGTAATGTCGGTTCAGAACTGAGCGCGAGACGTGAAGCGGCCTACTGCTCGTCTCAATCGACAACGCCGGCGCTCCTTCTCGGGGCGCCGGCGTTTTCATGCGGGGCGTCTGCCGCTCTCGCCACAGTCGCCGCGTAGCGCCGCAACGCCGGTTGCGCGCGTGATGACAGACTTCCCAAAGACGGACAAAAAAATGGCGAGCCAGTGGCTCGCCAAGCTTCCGTCGATCAATACGATCTCTAACCCGACGGAAGAGCGCTCGGGGCGAGTCGTCGACCGATGTCGGTCACGACGACACGCGAAAATGGGGTCGACAGGCCAGATAATGACACCTTTGCGCCGCCGCTGAGTGCCAAATTAAGCGAGCGGTCGCCGAGCGTCAATATTTATGGAAAATATTTCCAATTCTAAAAGTCCCAGCGTCGATTCCTTGTCCTTGCCCCCCAAACCGCGACCTACCGCTACCAGACAGCGCCGGGCCGAATGGTTATCCTTGACGCTTCACGCAAACGAATACGAGAGCGGCGACGGGTGACGGACAACGAGCGGGACCGGGCGACTGAACAGCAGCGGAATCGGGCGAGCGAACAGCAGCCAAACCGGGAGAGCGAACCGAAACGCCGAGGCGTCGGGCGTCCGGCAGGTAGCGCCAAGAGCGCCGGCGGACACAGTCAGTCGCTGGTCAGGGGGTTGTCGATTCTGGAAGGGCTCGCCGCCGCGCCCGAAGGGCTTGCGCTCTCGGCGGTGGCCGAAGACGTCGACCTCGCGCCGTCGACCGCGCACCGGCTGCTGCAGGCTTTGCATCACCAGGGCTTCATCACGCAGGACGTGGAGAGCGGGCTGTGGAAGATCGACGTGAAGACGTTTCGGATCGGCAACAGCTTTCTCGAGGCGCGAGACTTCGTGGCCACCGCCCGGCCGTTTCTGCGCCAGCTCACCGCGGCCACCGGCGAGACCGCCAACCTGGGTATCCGCGACGACGGCATGGTGGTCTATCTCGCCCAGAGCGAATCGCGCCAGATGATGCGCATGATCACTCGGCTCGGCTCGCGTGCGCCCCTGCACGCCTCCGGCGTCGGCAAGGCGCTGCTGGCGTGGATGCCGCCCATGGAGTTCGAACGGATCATGAGCGGGCGCATACTGGAGAGCGAGACACCCAACACGCTGACCGATCTGGACCGACTACGCGATCAACTCGTCACGATCCGCGAGCAGGGCTACGCCATCGACCGTGAAGAGCACGCCATCGGCCTCAACTGCGTGGCAGCGACGCTGCACGACGAAAGCGGCCTGCCGCTGGCGGCGATTTCGGTCTCGGGACCTGTCGCTCGGATCGACGATGCCCGTCTGCCCGAACTCGCGGAAACGGTGGCGGCAACCGCCCGCGAGATCACGACGCGAATCGGCGGCAAGCTTCCCAGCCAGCCGCCGATCTGATCGCGGGCCGTTGGGCGTCCGCGAGCTCTGGGGCGCCCTCGCCTCAGGTGTTGAGGATGACCCCGCCATTCAAGTGAATCGTCTGCCCGGTCATGTAGGAAGACTCCTTGCTCGCCAGGTAGACGTAGGCCGGCCCCATTTCGCTGGGCTGGCCGGCCCGCTTCATGGGCACCTGCTCGCCGAAGCCTTCCACCTTCTCCTCGTCGAAGCTCGCCGGTATCAGCGGCGTCCACACGGGTCCCGGCGCCACCGCATTGACACGGATCTCGCGACCCACCAGCGCCTGCGCCACCGAACGTACCAGTCCCTGGATCGCGCCCTTGGTCGAGGAGTAGTCGATCAGCGTGTCGTTGCCCTTGAAGGCGTTGACCGAGGAGGTGGCGATGATCGTGTCGCCGGCGCCCAAGTGCGGCACCGTCTCGCGGATCAGGTAGAAGTGGCTGAAGATGTTGGTGGCGAAGGTTCGCTGCAGCGTCTCGTCGGTGATCTGGGTGACGTCGTCCCAGTCGTGCTGCTCGGCGGCGTTGTTGACCAGAATGTTGACGCCGCCGAGTTCGCTACGGGTGCGCTCGACGATCTCGCGGCAGAAGGCGGAGTCCGCCACGTCACCGTTGAGCAGCAGGCAGCGCCGCCCCTCGGCCTCGACCAGCGCTTTGGTGTCTTCGGCGTCGCGCTCCTCGTCGAGGTAGACGATGGCGCAGTCGGCGCCTTCACGAGCGTAGTGAAGCGCCACGGCGCGTCCGATACCGCTGTCGCCCCCGGTGATGATGGCGACCTTGTCCTTGAGCTTGCCCGTCCCCTGGTAATCATCGCGGATGAACTCCGGCTCCGGCGTCATGCGATGCTCGTCGCCGGGCTGGTGGTCCTGATGCTGCGGAGGAATCTGTGATTCTGCCATCCTGGCGCTCTCCTGGAGGTGAGTGACGAAAGTGATACGGACGTCGAGCGGCGGGGGTCGAGAGTCAAGAGGCGAGCGCGGAGCGCACCACGACCTTTCGCACACGGCGAGCCGGCCACGCTCTTGAGCGTAGAGCGTGACGAAAGTTTCCGCCAAACCGACGTTGCAACAGTTGACCCAGGTTAATTCGAGGCGCGTCAAACCGATGTGAAGCGCAACGGCCACAGCGCTACACTATTGCCCGGTCGCGCCGGGCGATGCCACGGCGTGACCCACCGCTTTTCCGACGCCATTGATTCGCCGCCAAAGAGGTCCGTGATGCCTTCGCACCTGCTCTCCATCGACTCCCTCGACCGCGACGCCGTCGACCACCTGATCCGCATCGCCGATCGCATGGAACCGATCGCCCAGCGCCGCCAGGTGACTCGCGTGCTCGAGGGGGCGGTGCTCGGCAACCTCTTCTTCGAAGCGAGCACGCGCACCCGCATCAGCTTCAACGCTGCCTTCTGCCGGCTCGGCGGCAGCGTCTGCGACACCACCGGCTTCACCTTCTCGTCGATGGCCAAGGGCGAATCGCTCTACGACACCAGTCGCGTCATGGGTGGCTACGTCGATGCCATCGTCATGCGCCATCCCGAGCAGGGCTCGGTGGCGGAGTTCGCTGAGGCGACGAAAGTGCCGGTGATCAACGGCGGCGACGGTCCCGGCGAGCACCCGAGCCAGGCGCTGCTCGACGTCTATACCATCACCAAGGAGTTCGCTCGGCTCGGCAAGCCGCTGGCGGGGGCGCATCTGCTGTTGACGGGGGATCTCAAGTACGGGCGTACGGTGCACTCGCTGATCAAGCTGCTGTCGCTGTTCGACCCGCTGCGCATCACGCTGGTCTCGCCGCCGGGCCTCGAGATGCCGCAGCCGCTGATCGACCGGGTTGCCTCCCGCGGGCACCGTATCGAGATCCGGCCGAGCCTCGCCGACGACTTCAGCGACGTCGACGTCATCTATGCCACGCGCATCCAGCGCGAGCGCTTCACCACGGAGATGACGGAAAGCTTTCACGAGCTGACCGCCGACTACGTCGTCGACCGCGGCTTTCTCGACCGGCGCTGCAACGCCTCGACCTTCGTCATGCATCCGCTGCCCCGCGACAGCCGCCCCGGCGCCAACGATCTCTCGGTGGATCTCAACGGCGACCCGCGGCTGGCGATCTTCCGCCAGACCGACAACGGCATCCCCATGCGCATGGCGATCTTCGCCCACCTGCTGAAGGTGGAAGAGGAGATCGACAAGGATCTACGCGACGTACGCTGGTACGTGCCGGAGACCTTCGGCGTGGACGATCCGGCGCTGTAGGAGGGGAGTCGCGATGACGCTTTCGATCGATGTCACGGGCCGCGCGACAGATCGCGCAGGGCATCGTGGGGCAGGTCCCGGCTGAACCAGTTCTCGAGAATCAGCTGGGCGGCGATGCCGTCGACGCCGCGGTCACGGTAGTTGCCGCGGTGACCCTCGGCTCTGGCGATCGCCTTGGCGGCGCGGGTGGTACCGCGCTCGTCGAACATTTCCACCGGCTTGCCGAAGCGGCCGTGCAGACGGTTGCCGAACTTGCGCGCCCGCACGCTCATGTCGGACTCGCTGCCGTCGTCGTGGATCGGCAGGCCGACGATCAGCAGGTCCGGCCCCCACTCCGCCAGCAGCCGCTCGATCGCCTTCCAGTCGGGAATGCCGTCACGAGCCGTGAGCGGTTCGAGCCCGCTCGCCGAGGCGAGCATCTCGTTGCCTACCGCCACGCCGATGCGCCGCGTGCCGTAATCGAACGCCATGACCAGACGCTGGCCGATCTCGGCATCGGCCTTGCCGCCCAGGGTTGCCATCAGGCGTGCCCGGCGTCACGCGTCATGAGGTTGAGATCCACGCCGAGGCTGCCGGCGGCCGCGGTCAGACGCTGCTCGGCGGGAAGATCGAAGAGAATGCCGGCCTCGCCCTCGACCGTGAGCCAGGCGTTCTGCTTGAGCTCCTCCTCGAGCTGACCCAGCTTCCAGCTCGCGCAGCCCAGCGCGACCAGGTAGTGATCCGGCCCGCGACGCTTGGCGATGGCGTGGAGCATGTCCATCGAGGTCGTCAGGGCGATGCCGTCGGCGACCTGGATGCTCGAATCCCAGTCCTCCGCGTTGCCGCGGTGCAGGATGAAACCGCGATCGCGATGCGTCGGTCCGCCGTTGTAGACGATCACCTCGTTGTGCACGCCGGGCTCGGAGTCGATGTCGAGCTGCTCGAACAGCCCTTGAAGCGTGAAGTCCGAGGGGCGATTGACGGTCACGCCGAGAGTGCCGTCTTCGTCGTAATCGCAAATATAGGTGAGGGTGCCGGCGAAGTTGGGATCTTCCAGATGCGGCATCGCCATCAAAAACTGATGCTTGAGGCTTTGCATCGAACTTGGCATGGAACTTTGCATGAGACTCCTGGGGCGTCGCGACGCCCGGCAGCGAGCGCTGCCGGTTCGAATGAGGTGTCCGTCGTTTGAGACGTGCAGTGTATCAGCTTGGCCGGGCGCGAATGACCCGGCGGCCAGCGGGGGCCAGACGGCAGGACGGGCTCAGCCGAGGCGAGATTCGATCGCCGCCATCAGTTTGCCGGCGATGTCGGTGCCGCGCTGATCGTCGATCTCACGCACGCAGGTGGGGCTGGTGACATTGATCTCGGTAATGGAGTCGCCGATCACGTCGAGGCCGACGAACATCAGCCCTTTCTCGCGAATCATCGGCTTGACCTGCTCGACCAGCCAGTAGTCGCGATCGGTGAGTGCGCGGGAGACACCGCGCCCGCCGGCGGCGAGATTGCCCCGGGTTTCACCGGCGCTCGGGATGCGCGCCAGACCGAAGGGGATCGGTTCGCCGTCGACCAGCAGAATGCGCGTGTCACCTTCCTTGATCTCCGGCAGATAGCGCTGCGCCATGATCTGGCGCTGACCCCGCTCGGTGAGCTGCTCGATCACCGACCCCAGATTGCGCCCGTCCGGGCCGATGTGAAAGATGCCGCTGCCGCCCATGCCGTCGAGTGGCTTGAAGATGGTGTCGCCGTGTTCGGCCTGGAACGCGCGTAGCACCGCCGCGTTGCAAGACACCACCGTGGCCGGAATGCAGTGGGCGAACTGCTGGGCGAAGAGTTTCTCGTTGCATTCGAGCAGCGCCCGGGTCGGGTTGACCACCAGCGTGCCTTCGCGTTCGGCGAACCCGAGCAGGTGCACCGCGTTGAGAAAGTGCTCGTCTACCGGCGGGTCCTTGCGCATCAGGATCACGTCGAGCTCGGCAAGCGGCATCGCCTCGCGCTCGCCGAGGTCGAACCAGTGGCTGGCGTCCTGGTGCACCTCGAGCGCGCGCACGCTGCCCATGGCTCGCCCCTCGTAAAGATAGAGGTCTTCCTGCTCGAGGTAGTAGAGCGTCCAGCCCTTGGCCTTCGCCGCCCATAGGAGCGCCAGTGTGGTGTCCTTCTTGTAGGCGAGATCGCTGATCGGATCCATCACCACGCCGAGCTTGATCGCGTTCTGACTCATCGGTTCGAGTATCCACAAAGAGAGAAGAGAAACGTTGGCGGCGAGTATGACGCAGCCGACCGGCGAGCACCAAGATGGTGCTCGCCCTTGCGCGTTTCAGTCACCGTTCACGCCCCCCAGCCGATCCCACAGAAAACGCCAGGCCAGCGCACCGAGGCGCGCGCGCTGCGCGTTGTCCGCCGCGCCGCCGTGGCCGCCTTCGGTGTTTTCGTAGTAGTGCACGTCGCCGCCCATCGCCTCCATCCTGGCCATCATCTTGCGCGCATGGCCGGGGTGGACGCGGTCGTCCCGCGTCGAAGTAGTGAAGAGCACGGCCGGGTAGACGACGTCGTCGCGCAGGTTGTGGTAGGGCGAATAATCCTGCAGGAAGTTCTCCCAGTCGTCGCTGTCCGGATCGCCGTACTCCGCCATCCAGGAGGCCCCGGCGAGCAGCCGGTGATAGCGCTGCATGTCCAGCAACGGCACTTCGCAGACCGCGGCGGCGAAGTGGTTGGGGTAGCGGGTGATCATGTTACCCACCAGCAGCCCGCCGTTGGAGCCACCCTGGATACCCAGCTGATCGACGCGGGTGACGCCAGTGGCGACCAGCGCTTCGGCCACGGCGGCGAAGTCCTCGAACGCCTTGTGGCGATTTTCCTTGAGCGCGGCCCGGTGCCAGCGCGGGCCGTACTCGCCGCCGCCGCGAATGTTGGCGACCACGTAGGCACCGCCGCGGGCGAGCCAGCTTCGCCCGGCCGTCGCGGCGTAGTGCGGCGTCAACGAGATCTCGAAACCGCCGTAGCCGTAGAGCAGCGTTGGCCGTGTTTCATGTGAAACATCCACCTCTTGGCGGCCGTCGGGCAGCACCAGAAAGTAAGGGATGCGCGTGCCGTCGGCGCTGATGGCGAAGCGCTGCTCGACCTGCATGCCGTTGGCATCGAAAAACTGCGGCGCCTGCTTGAGCGACTGCGGCGGCGCGTCGCCAGCCAGATCCCACAGCGAGAGCGTGGTCGGCGTCAGGTAGTCGGTGAGCGTGACGAACACCTCGTCGCTGGCATCGGGATCGATCGCCGCCAACCCCACGTCGCCGGTTTCGGGCAGCGCGTTCAGCGCCTGACGCGGCCACTCGCCCTGTTGAGACGGCTCGAGCCGCTCGAAGCGGTGTTTGACGTCCTCGAGCACGTCGAGCACCAGGAAATGGCGCGTCCACTCGAACCCTTCCAACGAGCGGTGCGCGGTGGGCGTGAAGAGCACTCGGAAGTCCCGGTCACCGGCCTTGAAGCGGGCGTAGTCGATGGCCAGCAGTGCCCCGGCGGGATACTCGTCGCTCGCCCCGCCGGCCGGCGACGGTCCGCTCCACGGCTCGCGCAGCAGCACCAGCAGCCACTCGCGGTGCACGTCCACCTCGGCGGAGAGCGGCAGGTCCAGGGTGAATCGCTCACCGTCGGGCGCAAGCTCGATCAGCCGCTGCGCGTAGAAACCGAGGGCATGGTGGATGAAGTCGCGCTCGAAGCCGCGGGTGTCGTCGTGAAACGCCACCGCCATCAGATCCGAGGGCGCCGCCTCGAATACGGTCTCGGCGGCATCGAGCGGCTCGCCGCGCCGCCAGCGTTTGACCACGCGGGGGTAGCCGGAATCGGTCAGCGAGCCGTCGCCGAAGTCGGAATAGACGTAGACGCGATCGCGATCGATCCAGCCCAGCCCGCCCTTGGCCTCGGGGCGCTCGAAACCACCGACAACGAAAGTGCCCGTGGTCAGGTCGAACTCTCGGGTGACGTCGGCATCCGCCCCGCCGCGGGAGAGCGCGACCAGCGCCCGCTCCCACGGCGCGTTGGGATCGGCGGGTTCGAGACAGCGCGCCCCATGCCAGACCCAGTTCTCGCCCTCCTCGGCGTTCAGCGCGTCGACGTCGATCAGCACCTCCCACGCGGGCCGGGCCTGACGGTACTCGGCCCAGGGTGTGCGTCGCCACAGCCCGCGGGGATGCTCGGCGTCCTGCCAGAAGTTGTAGGCGAAGTCGCCGCGCTTGACCGCGAAGGGGATGCGGTCGTCGGCATCGAAGATCTCTCGCAGACCGCGCTCGAGCGTTTGGAAGTCGGCGTCTTCGAAGCGAGCGCGGGTCTCGAGGTTACGGGTCTCGACCCAGGCGAGCGCCGCCTCGCTGTCGACGGCCTCGAGCCAGCGGTAGTCATCGCCGGCGACCGTCGAGCCACCCTCCTCGGCGGCAGGAGCCAGAAGCGAAAAAGCGGGTAGGCGGTACATGGCGGTTCTCCTGAATGAAGTGGCGCACGGGAAATCTCGCGACGATGCGGGTCAGAAGCGATCGACGGCCGCCGCTTTCCAAGCGTCGCGCCACACCGACGGCAGCTCGTCACCGAGCAGCTGGCCGGCGTCCAGACGCGGCCACTCGAACGCGCTGTGTCCCTGCGCCGGCGCGTAGTCGGTTCGGTGGCGAATGTGATCCGGCGTCAGCGCGTCGAAGCGCGAAAGCCCCATCGCCCCCACCAGCTCGGCGAAACCGTCGAGGGTCGCCTTGTGATAGCGCGCGACCCGTTCCGCCTTCTCGGGCACGTCGATGGCGCGGGCGCGCTTGGGGTCCTGCGTTGCCACGCCGGTCGGGCAGTGGTTGGTGTGGCAGCGCCGCGCCTGAATGCAGCCGACGGCGAACATGAACGGCCGGGCAGCGTTACAGAGATCCGCACCGAGGGCGACCTTGGTCACCAGGTCGTAGCCCAGCGCCACCTTGCCGCTGGCGACCAGACGAATCTCGTCGCGCAGGCCCGCGCCGCGCAGGGCGCTGTCGACGAACGGCAGCGCCTCGTCGATGAACACGCCGAGGCTGTCGGAGAACTCCTGCGGGGCGGCGCCGGTACCGCCCTCGGCGCCGTCGATGACGATGAAGTCGACCCGCGTGCCGGTCTCGACCATCGCCTTGCAGATGCTCAGGAACTCGCGCCGGATGCCGAGGGCCAGCTTGATCCCCACCGGCTTGCCGTCGGAGAGCTCGCGAAGCCGGGCGACGAAGGCGAGCAGTTCCCGCGGCGTGGAGAACTCCGGGTGGGCGGCGGGCGAAGCGCAGTCTTGGCCCGCGTCGATCTGGCGGGTCTCGGCGATCTCCTGATTGACCTTGCTCCCCGGCAGCAGACCGCCGTGGGAGGGCTTGGCGCCCTGGGAGATCTTGATCTCGATCATCTTGACCTGATCGCGACGCGCCTTCTCCCTGAAGGTATCAGCGTCGAAGCGTCCGTTCTTCTGCCGGCAGCCGAAGTAGGCCGTGCCCAGTTCCCAGATCAGGTCGCCGCCGTGTTTCTCGTGATAGCGGCTGATCGCGCCCTCGCCGGTGTCGTGGGCGAAGCCGCCTTTCTGCGCGCCGAGATTCATCGCCTCCACCGCATTGCCGGAGAGCGAGCCGAAGCTCATCGCCGAGATGTTGAGCCGCGAGGAGCGGTAGGGCCGCGTGCACTGCGACCCGCCGATGGTGATCCAGCGCTCGCTCTCGGGGACCTCCCCCGGCTGGATCGAGTGACAGGAAAAGTTGTAGCCGGGCGCGCTGACGTCGCGCACGGTGCCGAACGGCGAGGTGTCGCCGGCACCGATGGCGCGGGCCTGGATGAGGTTGCGCTGCTCGCGGGAGAAGGGCCGTCCGCTGGTCTCGGACTCGAAGAAGTACTGGCGAAGCTCCGGGCGGATGAACTCGAGCAGATAACGCAGGTGCCCGATGATCGGATAGTTGTAGAGCACGTTCTGCGTCGAGCTGAGATCGCGCCAGCCCACCACGGCGAGCGGCAGCCACAGCAGCAGTAGCCACAGCCAGGGGTGCCACAGCGCCCCGAGAACGAGAATCGCCGCCAGCGTGGCCGGGGCGGCGAGGTAAAAGGTTCGACGATGCATGAAAGGCTTCCTGAGCGCGTGAGTCCGCCTCAAGTGTTGGTCGCGGCTGGGGATTGTTCAAATGCCGCCGTGCTTTGACGGGGCAATCGATAGTCGCCAAACCAATGTCGTATGTCGCCCGGTTCGGCGGCGTGCAACCTTGAACGGGCGCTATCGGGAACGAGCGCCGGCCCGTGCCCCACGGCCGCCCCATGACTCTTCGGGAGCGATCTTCATGGACGAATGGACGCAGACCCTCTCCACCGGCCCGCTGCTGGGTATCGCCGCCGCCGCCATCGCCCTGCTGCTGGTACTGATCATCCGCTTTCACCTCCACGCCTTTCCCACGCTGGTGCTGGTGAGCCTGCTGACGGCGTTCGCCACCGGCATCCCCGCCGGGTCGATCGTGGATGTGCTCACCGAGAGCTTCGCCGGCACGCTCGGCTCGGTGGCGCTGCTGGTAGGCTTCGGCGCCATGCTCGGCAAGCTGGTGGAGCACTCCGGCGGGGCACAGGTGCTCGCCGACCGGATGGTGGCGCTCTTCGGCGAGTCCCACGCCCCTTTCGCGCTGGGCATCGCCTCGCTGCTGATGGGCTTTCCCATCTTCTTCGACGCGGGGCTGGTGGTGATGCTGCCGATCATCTTCGCCGTGGCGCGACGCCTGGGCGGACCGGTACTGCTCTACGCACTGCCCGCCGCGGCCGCGTTCTCGGTGATGCACGTCTTCGTGCCGCCGCATCCCGGCCCGGTGAGCGCCGCGGAGTTCTACGGCGCCAATCTCGGGCTGGTGCTGCTGGTCGGTGTGATCATCGCCCTGCCCATGTGGTATCTCTCGGGCTATCTGTGGGGGCGCTTCGCCGCCCGCCGCTTCGATTTCCGGCTGGAGGCGAGCCTCTTCGGCGGGCGCGACGACGATAGCGTGGAGACCCCGCCCGGGGTCGGCACGGTCATCGCGCTCCTGCTGCTGCCGCTGGCACTGATCTTTCTCAATACCGGGCTCGATTTCGCCCGCGCCGCCGGCGTCGCCGACAGCCAGACGGCGTGGTTCCAGCTGCTCTCCGCCCTCGGCGAGACCCCGATCGCGCTGCTCATCTCGGTACTGGTGGCGATCTACGTGCTCGGGCGGCGCCGCGGCGAGCGTGGCAGCGCGCTGGAGAAGATCGTCGACTCGTCGCTCGGACCGATCTGCTCGGTGGTGCTGATCACCGGCGCCGGAGGCATGTTCGGCGGCGTGCTGCAGGCGTCGGGCATCGGCGAGGCGCTATCGGATTCGATGAGCGATCTGGGTCTGCCGGTGATCGCCGCAGCCTATGTGGTCGCCGTGGCGCTGCGTCTCGCCCAGGGCTCGGCGACGGTGGCGCTGGTCACCGCCGCGAGCCTGATGGCCCCGGCCGTGGCCCAGGGCGACTTCTCCGCCATGCAAGTCGTGGCGGTAACGCTCGCCACCGCCGCGGGCTCGGTCTTTGCCGGGCACGTCAACGACTCCGGGTTCTGGCTGGTAGGCCGTCTGCTCGGCATGGACGTGAAGACGACGCTGATGACCTGGACCGTCCAGCAGGCACTGGAGTCGGTGGTCGGCTTTGCGATGGCCTATCTCGTCTTCGTACTCTTCTGACGCGCCGCCAATTCCCGGATCTGAAACGTCACTCGTTCTCTGATCCAAAGCGTTATCCACTCTCTGAAAAGGCGACACGATGCACGATCTCTTCGACATTCGAGACCGCCTGGCGCTGGTCACCGGCTCCACCCGGGGGCTCGGCAGCGCTCTGGCCCAGGGTCTCGCCGAGCGCGGCGCGCGGGTCGTGCTCCACGGGCGCGACCTTGAAACGGTTGAGGCTGCGGCCACCGAGCTCGGCGAACGAACCGGCGCCACGGTGAGCGCGGTGGCGTTCGACGTCACCGACAGCGAGGCGGTCACCGCGGCTCTCCAGGCGCTGGTCGAGCGCCAGGGCGTGCCGGACATCCTGGTCAACAACGCCGGATTGCAGAAGCGCGCGCCCTTCACCGAGTTCGATCCGGCGGACTGGGATGCGGTGATCGCCACCAATCTCTCCAGCGCGTTCTACGTGGCGCGAGCGCTGACGCCGAAGATGGCCGAGCGCGGCCACGGCAAGATCGTCAATCTCGGCTCGGTGCAGTCGCGGCTGGCGCGGGAAACGATCGCTCCCTACGCCGCCTCCAAGGGCGGTATTGCGATGCTGACGCAGGGCATGGCGGCGGATCTGGCCCGCTACAACATTCAGGTGAACTGCCTCTCGCCGGGTTATTTCCAGACCGACATGAACCGCGCGCTATGGCAGGACGAGTCGTTCAACGCCTGGATCGAACGGCGCACGCCGGCGGCGCGCTGGGGCCAGGTCGAGGAGCTGGTGGGCACGCTGATCTATCTCTGCTCGCGGGCCTCCGACTTCGTCTCCGGCCAGAACATTCTGGTCGATGGCGGCATGACGTCGGTGGTGTGACGCGACGCTGGGGATCACCCGGAGGGCGCGAATGCCTCGCCTCCGATCGGAGATAGTCTTCTGTCGGAGATAGTCTTCTGTCGGAGATAGTCTTCGGTCGGGGGTGGCTTTCGATCATGAATGGCTTTCGATCGGGGATAGTCTTCGCCTATCGAGACGCTTGAGGACGTTGATGGTTGCTCGGCTAATCGTTGACTAGACTTTCGTCACATTGCCGATACCGGCAGCCAAGCCTGGAAGGAATTCTCGATATGGCATCGCTTTTCGAACCGTTCGATCTCAACGGCACACGCCTCGACAATCGCATCGTCATGGCGCCGATGACCCGTTCTCGCGCGCCCGACGACATCCCGACCGAAATGGGCGCACTCTACTACCGTCAGCGCGCCTCTGCCGGGCTGATCATCTCCGAAGGCACGCCGATCTCCCGTCAGGGTCAGGGGTATCTCTACAACCCGGGTATCTTCGGTCCGGATCAGGTCGCGGGCTGGGCCAAGGCCGCCAAGGCCGTGCACGAGCGCGGCGGCATCTTCTTCGCCCAGATCTGGCACGTGGGACGCGTCTCGCACACCACGATCCAGGTCGCCGGTGAACGCCCGGTCGGCCCCAGCGAACAGCAGGGCGGCATGGCGTTCGGCTACAACGAGGATGGCGTTCCCGACATGCTCGCCGCGAGCCAGCCGCGCCGGCTCGAGACCTCCGAGGTGCGCGAGATCGTGCGCGACTTCGGCCAGGCGGCAGTCAATTCGCGGGAAGCCGGCTTCGACGGCGTCGAGGTGCACGGAGCCAACGGCTACCTGTTCGAGCAGTTCTTGAACCCCCACGTCAACGACCGTGACGACGCCTACGGTGGCTCGCGGGAGAATCGCTGCCGGCTGCTGCTGGAAGCGGTCGACGAGGCGAGCAAGCTGATCGGCGCACACCGCGTCGGCGTTCGGCTGTCGCCCTTCGGCACCCTGTTCGACATGCCGGAGTACGACGACAACGGCGAGACCTATCTCTACCTGGCGCGCGAGTTCAACAAGCGCGGCCTCGCCTACGTCCACCTGCACGATCAGGGCGGACAGGGCATGCCGCCGATGCCGCGGGAGTACCTGCGTCAGTTCCGCGACGTCTACCAGGGCAATCTGCTGCTCGCGGGCAACCTGGACCAGGCCGAGGCGCAGAAGCTCGTCGACGAGGGCACCATCGACCTGCCGGTGTTCGGTCGCCTGTATACCTCCAACCCGGACCTGGTCGAGCGGATGCAGAACGACTGGCCGCTGGCGGATTTCGACCCGACCACCTTCTACGGCGGCGACGCTCGCGGCTACGTCGACTTCCCCACCTACCCGGAAGAGCAGGCGCGTATCGCCCGGGAAAAGGCGATCGCCGAGAAGTCCTGAGTCGATAACGACGCGCCCTTCGGCGCGCGACTCGCCCGCCAACACGAACGCCCCGGCCATGATGGCCGGGGCGTTCGCGTTCGTCTGCATGATCGAGCTGAGGCACTCGGAAGGGCGATCAGCTCACGACGCGGCTAGAGATCGCCGAAATGATGCTGCAACAGCGCAAGCGCCACGACGGGTGCGGTCTCGGTGCGCAGAACACGCGGGCCGAGGGTGAGCGGCAGAAACTCGGCGGCGCGGGCCTGATCGACCTCGGCCGCACTCAGGCCACCCTCCGGACCGATCAGCAGGGCGGCACTCTCTATCGCTTCCTGCTCTCGCCAGCGTTCGTCGGTGGCGGGGTGCAGTACCAGTCGCAGTGTCTCCCCGCGGGCGGCGAGCCACGTCGAAAGTGGCTGCGGCGGGTGCACCGGCGGTACCGTGGCGCGACCGCACTGCTCGCAGGCGCTCACTGCCACGCCCTGCCAGTGGGCGAGCTTCTTCGCCTCGCGCTCGCCCTTGAGGCGCACGTCGCCGTGCTCGACGTAGAGCGGCGTGATCGCCGCGACCCCGAGCTCCACCGCCTTCTGGATGGCGTAATCCATGCGATCGCCCTTGGAGATCGCCTGGCCCAGATGGACCGCCAGCGGCGACTCGCCGCTGCCTGCCGTGACCGTCTCGATACGCGCGACGACGCGTTTGCGGCCCACTTCGACGAGCGTCGCCGTCGCCTCTCGACCCGCGCCGTCGAAGAGCCGGAGCGAAGCCCCCTCCTTGAGCCGCAGCACGGCGCCGACGTGGCGCGCCGCGCCGTCGGGTAGAACGACGTCGCCGCCGACCTCAAGGCCGGCGGCGACGTGGATACGGGGGTTCGCCATCGCGAAAGCTCCCTGATCGGGGCGGCGGTGTCGCCGCTTATTCGGCGGTTCCGTTGGCCTGGGCGGCGCGCTGCTTCTTCTGAGCGTACATCGCCTCGAAGTTGACCGGTGCCAGCATCAGCGGCGGGAAACTGCCGCGACCGACGAGGCTGTCGATGCACTCACGCGCGTAGGGAAAGAGCACGTTGGGGCAGAAGGCGCCGAGGGTGTGGTCGAGCTGATCGCCGACGATACCGGAAATACGGAACAGACCCGCCTGCTCCACTTCGGCGAGAAACGCCGTGGTGTCGTCTTCGTTGTTGGAGACCTGGGCGGTCACCTTCACCACGACTTCGTAGAGATTCTCGCCGACCGGCTCGCTGGTGGTGTCGAGATCGAGACTGACCTTGGGCTTGAACGGCTGCTGAAACACGCTCGGGGCGTTGGGCGACTCGAAGGAGATGTCCTTGACGTAGACACGCTGCAGCGAAAACTGAAGCTGCGGCTTCTGCTGGTCGTTCTGCTGAGTGTCTTGCTGCGCGTTGGCTTGATTGTTCTCTTCCGCCATGTTGCGTTTCCTCTGCGTGCTGAGCATTGCCTGCCGGACGCGGCGTCGCGCCGGCGATTGCGAATCCGAGGGTGCTACGGGGGCTAGCGCTTGACCACCGGCAGGTTGTCGGCCTGCCACTGCGCCATGCCGCCCTTGAGCTTGTAGACGCGGGAGAAGCCCGCCTCGCTCAGTTCGGTGACGGCGGCGCCGGCATTCTGGCCCTGCTTGCAGACGACGATCACCGGGCTCTCCTTGTGCTTCTCGAGCTGAGGCAGACGCTCCTTCAGGCGCGACTGCGGCACGTTCTTGGCCCCGGCGATATGGCCCGCCTTGAACTCACTGCTTTCGCGAATATCGACGACCAGGCCGTCCTCGCGATTGATCAGCGTCGTGGCTTCAGTGGTGGAGACGCCGGCGCTACCGCCACGCTTGGCCTCGAAGGCCAGCCACGCCAGCAGCACGAGCAGAAAGGCGCTGACCAGCAGCGGATGATTCTCGATGAATTCGAACAACTGATCGATCATGGATCTGCCGACACTCCCGTTTTGAATCGGGCCAAGGGGTTCTGGATCAGAGGCCGAAGGTCTTAACGCGCCGGATTCGACGCGGCACTCCGATACCTCTGCGTCATGCGGGCTGTCGCCCCGCCGGCGCTTTCGCCGAGTCACTCTCGCAGGGCCGTCGACAACCTCGCTCCGCTGCCAAACGGGCTCCGTTTTCGGGCGCGGGCCATTATACACAAGGCACGCCGTGAAACGAGGCGCGCCGGCTGACCCGACCCCGCGGTTACGCTATTCTCTTGGGAGGTGGCGGCACCCGCACCGATCTCTTTTCGGCGATGCCGGGCCAACGGCCTCGCGCTCGCCCCTCGCTCTTTTCGTTCATCCGACTTCACCGAGGCTTGTCATGGCAGAGACTTCCACGCCGCGCCCCGTCGCGCTTCTGATTCTCGACGGCTACGGTCAGAACGACGACAGCGCCAACAACGCCGTCGCCAACGCCGACACGCCGGTCATGGATCGGCTCAAGCAAGCGTTCCCGCATACGCTGATCCACACCGACGGCCCCTACGTCGGCCTGCCCGACGGCCAGATGGGCAACTCGGAAGTCGGCCACATGAACATCGGCGCCGGGCGCATCGTCTATCAGGACTTCACCCGTATCACCAAGGCGATCGCCGAACGCGAACTCGACAGCATTACCGCCCTGACTCAGCCCATCGACGACGCGGTCGCCAACGGGCGTGCCGTGCATCTGATGGGGCTGCTCTCGGCGGGCGGTGTGCACAGCCACGAGGATCATCTGCTGGCGGTCGCCGAGCTCGCCGCCAACCGCGGTGCCGAGCGCATCTATCTGCATGCCTTCACCGACGGCCGCGACACCGCGCCCAAGAGCGCCGGCGACTCGATCGCCCGCGCCAACAAGCGCCTCGCCGCCCTGGTCGGTGCCGACAACGGTTTCGTCGCCTCCCTGGTCGGGCGCTATTTCGCCATGGATCGCGACAACCGCTGGGACCGGGTCGAGCAGGCCTATCGCGTGGTGCGTTTCGGCGAAGGCGAACACGTCGCCGACAGCGCCGAGGCCGGGCTCGAGGCGGCCTACGAACGCGGCGAGACCGACGAGTTCGTCACCGCCACCGCCGTGCGCCCGAACGGCGAGACGCTTGCCATGAGCGATGGCGACGCCGCGCTCTTTCTCAACTTTCGCGCCGACCGCGCCCGCGAGCTGACCCGCGCCTTCGTCAACGCCGACTTCGACGGCTTCGACCGCGGCGAGCGCCTGAACCTCGCTAGCGACGGTCTGGTCACCCTCACCCACTACGCCGACGACATCGACGCCTCGGTCGCCTTCCCGCCGAAGGATCTGGTCAACACCCTCGGCGAAGTCGTCGAGAGTCACGGCCGGACCCAGCTGCGCATCGCCGAGACCGAGAAGTACGCCCACGTCACCTTCTTCTTCTCCGGCGGGCGAGAGAGCGAGTTCGACGGCGAGGAGCGGGCACTGATTCCGTCGCCGAAGGACGTCAGGACCTACGACGAGAAGCCGGAGATGAGCGCGTTCGAACTCACCGACACGCTGGTCGAGGCGATCGACGCCGGCAAGTTCGACCTCATCGTCTGCAACTACGCCAACGGCGACATGGTCGGCCACACCGGTGATCTCGCCGCCGCCACCCAAGCGATCGAAGCCGTCGATGTCTGTCTCGGCCGCGTGGTCGAGGCGATTCAGCGCGCCGGCGGCGAGTGCCTGGTCACCGCCGACCACGGCAACGCCGAACAGATGGTCAACCCCGAGACCGGCAACCCGCATACCGCGCACACCACTTTCCTGGTGCCGCTGGTCTACGTCTGCCAGGACGCGAGTGCCCGCGAAGGTGGGGTGAAGCTCAAGGCCGACGGCCGACTGTGCGATCTCGCGCCGACGCTTTTGCACATGATGCATCTCGAGTCGCCCGAAGAGATGACCGGCAACGTGCTGATCGAGAGGCGCTGAGGGTGGTGAACGCGAACGCTCACGGACCCGACGGAACCGCCCGCTCGTGAGGGGCGGGACCCGTCACGTGCCGGTCGAGCGGTGTCAGCGGACACGCTTCGACACTCGCCTTTCGCGCCGGCGTCTGCCCGCGCTGCTCTTCATCGCGAGCTTCGCCGTCGGCGTCACGCTCCCCGCGGCGCCGGTCTTCGCACAGGCGAGTCCCGAGGAAGCGCGGGCACGGCTGGATAGCCTCGCCACCGACATCAAGGCGCTGCAGGGCAAGCTCGATGACACCCGTAGCGCCCGAAGCGACGCTCGCTCCGAGCTCGAGAGTGTGGAGACGGCGATCGCCGAGACGCACCAGAAGCTCGATGACCTGCAGCGCGAACGGCGTGGGCTCGACGACGAGGTGGAGTCGCTCGGCGACGAGCGCGAGCGCCTCAATGCCGCTCGCGACGTCCAGCGCGAGGCGCTCGCGCGGCAGTTCGATGCGCTCTACCGACTCGGCACCACGCCTCAGCTCAAGCTGCTGCTCAATCAGAACGACCCGGCCGAAGTGGACCGGCTGCAGCACTATCTCAACGCGCTGACCGATGCCCGCCAGCAGCGTCTCGACGCCCTGCGCGATCTCAACCGGGCGCTCGACGACAACCTCGCCGAGATCCAGACCCGGCGTTCGCGGCTCGACGAGGTCGAGGCCGACCTCGACACGCAGCGCCAGCAGCTTGCCGAGCGTCTCGACGCGCGTCAGACGCTGGTGGCCCAGCTCGACGACCGCTACGACAGCGAGCAGTCGCGGCTCGAGGATCTCAGCCAGGATCGCGCCCACGTCGAGCGCCTGCTCGATCGCATGCAGAAGGAGCTGGCAGCGTTGAAGAAGCCGCCACCCTCCACCGCGATCGAGCAGACGCGCGGCAAGCTCCCCTGGCCGGTACAGGGGTCGCTGCTCTCGAGCTACGGCAAGGGCGACGGGGTCAGCCGCAACGGCATTCTCATCGGTGCCCCCGCCGGCACGGCGGTCAAGGCAGTGCATGCCGGTCGCGTGGTCTTCGCCAACTGGATGCGCGGCTTTGGCAACCTGTTGATCGTCGATCACGGCGACGGCGTGCTCACCCTCTACGCCCACCTGCAGCAGTTCAGCGTCGGCCCGGGCGCCCAGGTCGCCGACGGTCAGACGCTGGGGGCGGTCGGCGACACCGGCGGTCAGTCCCGCGCCGCCCTCTACTTCGAGGTGCGCCAGAACGGCGATCCCATCGACCCCGGCCGCTGGATCGCCCGGCGCTGACGGCCCGAGTGCCTCGAGGGAAAAGCGGACTGGACGCTGGATCACCCGGCGCTCTAGGCGCTATGCTGAATTATCAAACGCCGTTTCGTCACGCCAGCGTCGGCATCATCGCCGCCGCTACCCACCAGCACGTCTCGCGGAGACCGCATGACTTCCAGCCGATCGAAGACCCGGCCAGCGTCACGCCGCCGGCTCAAGGGCCAGGCCATCGCGGGGTCGCTGCTGTTCGCCCTCGCCCCCTTCATCGCGGTACCGCCAGCCCGCGCCCAGACCGGTGCGCCCGTCGAGTCGCCGAGTGCGCCCGGCGCCCCGGCGCAGATGCCGGCCTCTCCCGCCAAACCGCCACTGTCGGCGGGCGACGCCGCCCAGGACGACAGTGGCCTGCCGGTGGAAGACGTCCAGACCTTCGCCGAGGTGTTCGAGCGCATCAAGCGCGCCTACGTCGAGGAGGTCGACGACGAGACACTGCTGCGCAACGCCATGCGCGGCATGCTCAGCGAGCTCGACCCGCACTCGGCCTATCTCGACGCCGATGCCTTCGAATCTCTCAGGGAATCCACCGAGGGCGAGTTCAGCGGCATCGGGATCGAGGTGGGGCTGCGCGACGATCAGCTCACCGTCATCGCCCCCATCGACGACACCCCCGCGGCACGCGCCGGCATCCAGCCGGGCGATCGCATCCTCGCCATCGACGGCACCCCCACCGACAGCCTCACCCTGCAGGAAGCGGTGGAGCTGATGCGCGGCGAGGCGGGCAGCGAACTCGAACTGACGCTGCTGCGCGGCAGCGAGCCGGAGCCGCGAACGGTGACGCTGGCCCGTGAATCGATTCGCTCGGAAAGCGTCTCCAGCCGTCTGCTCGAGCCGGGCTTCGGCTATCTGCGCATCAGCCAGTTCCAGAGCCGCACCGGGGAAGAGACTCGCGACGCGCTGGAAGCCCTCGCTCCCGACGGCCCCCTCGACGGTCTGGTGCTGGATCTGCGCAACAACCCCGGCGGCGTGCTCTCCAGCGCCACCGAAGTGGCCGATGCCTTCTTGAGCTCGGGGCTGATCGTCTATACCGAAGGACGACTCGGCAGCGACGACATGCGCTTCAACGCCAACGCCGCCACCGTCGCCCCGGACGTACCGCTGGTGGTGCTGATCAACGGCGGCAGCGCCTCGGCGGCGGAGATCGTCGCCGGCGCGCTCAAGGATCAGCGCCGCGCGGTGCTCATGGGCACCCAGACCTTCGGCAAGGGCTCGGTGCAGCAGGTGCTGCCGCTGGGTAACGGCGACGGTCTGAAGCTCACCACCGCGCGCTACTACACGCCGAGCGGCCGCTCGATCCAGGCCGAGGGCATCTCGCCGGACGTGCACGTCGTCCGCGGGCGGCTCGAGGTCGAGGACGGGTCGGACTTCCAGCTGCGCGAATCCGACCTGCGCGGTCATCTGCTCAATGCCGACGGCAGCGAGGCGCGCAACTCGGACGGCACGCCGGTGGCCGCCGACGACTACCAGCTCGGCGAAGCCCTCAATCTGCTCAAGGCGCTCAACGTGATCCAGCGCCCCCAGGCCGAGGCGCCGACCGCTCCCTGATACCGGGCGTCACGCCGGCTTGCCAGCCGGCAATGGCCAGCACCGAAAGCCACCAACGACAACGGCTGCCCGAGGGCAGCCGTTGTCGATGGGGCGGATGATCGAAGCCGACGCGGGCCCCGCGTCGCTCGCGGTGTCAGCGGCAGCGCTCGGCCAGATCCCCGGACTCGCCCAGCGCCTGGCGAATCATCAACCGCTTCACCGGCATCAGCCGGTCGACGCCGCCGAGGCCCCAGTTGCGGGCGAGACGCAGCGCCGGCTGCGCACTGCCGAAGAGCCGCTGGAACCCCTGCATCGCTGCCAGCATGGCGGCGTTGTCGCCGCGCCGGCGGCGGGCGTAGCGGGCGAGTATTCGCGCATCCGCCGGGTCGGCGCCGCGCTTTTTCGCGCGAATCCACTCTTCGGCCAGCACCGCGACGTCCATCATGCCGAGATTGACCCCCTGCCCCGCCAGCGGATGCAGACTGTGCGCGGCGTCACCCACCAGCGCCAGCCCCTCGTCGACGTAGCGCTGGGCATGGCGCTGCACGATGGGGAAATGCGGGGCCGCGTCGATCACCGTCACCTGCCCCAGCCGATCGCCGATGCCCGCTTCCAGCTCGCGAGCGAGCGCCTCGCGCCCGGCGTCGTCTTCGGCCAGAGACGCCAGCCGCCTGGCCTCGCCCGGCGTCGTCGACCAGACGATCGAGCAGTGATGATCGCTCGCCTCGTTGCCGGGTAACGGATCGCCGTTCGAGGCTGGCACGACGTTGAGCGGCAGAAAGGCGAGCGGGCCGGTGGGCAGAAACGCTTGGCGGGCAATGCCGCCGTGGCCGAGCTCGGTGCGTACGCTGGTGACCAGCGCCACCTGGCCGGTGTCGCGCTCGCTCACCGGGATGCCGGCCAGCCCGCGCAGCACGGAGCGCCCGCCGTCGGCACCCACCACCAGCGGCGTGCGATAGCTGCCGCCGTCGTCGAAGACGAGCGTGGAGACGCCCGACTCGCGGCGGTAGCCGGTCAGGCGCGCTTCGAAGTGACAGGTCACGCTCGGCAGGTCGTCGAGCCGCCGACGAAGCCCCGCCAGCAGCAGGTCGTTCTCGACGATGGTGCCGAGCGAGGCGACGCCGACGTCCTCGGCGTCGAAGGCGATCTCGCCGCTCCCCTCGGCGTCCCACACCGCCATGCCACGATAGGGCGCGATACGCCGAGCGGCGAGCCACGGCCAGACGCCGAGCGACGTCAGCAGCCGTTGGGTGGCCGCGGTCAGCGCACTGACGCGAAGCGACGGCGGGCCTTCTCCGAGCGTCGCCGCCTCGTCGGGGCGTGAGCCGGCGTCGAACAGATCGACCCGCCAGCCCGCCTCGCCGAGCAGTAGCGCCAGCGTGGCGCCCACCAGCCCACCGCCGACGATGGCGACGTCTCGAGTTTCCTGGGTCATCCTGCGCGACTCCTTGCCTGACGGGCGCCGGGTAACGGCGCACCCTGATGACGACCCAGTGTCGAGAGGGTCAGTGATGCCGAGCGGGTTGTCATCGCTCGATCCCCATGGCGCGACGCGGCTCTCATCGTTCGATCCCCATGGCACGTCGTGCCAGGGTCCGCCGCAGTGGCCCCACGGCGTTGAGGCCGACGAGGCCGGCGGCACGCGCGTGCCCCATGACCGGGTGGTCGATTCCGAACAGCCGGATGAGGCCATCGCTGAAGCGCACGATCGCTCGTGTGTCCCGGGCGCGGCGCGCCTCGAACGCCGCCAGCATGGCGGCCGAGCCGATGACGTCGCCGGCGCTGTGGGCGGCGGCGATCTCCGCGGCCAGATCCATCACCCCGCGCAGCGCCAGATTGAAGCCCTGCCCGGCGACCGGATGCAGCGCGTGGGCGGCGTTACCCAGCACCGCCAGATGCGGACGCGCGGTCTCCCGCGCGGTCACCAGCGATAGCGGATAGGTATGGCGCTCGCCGACGCGGCGAAAGCGCCCGGCGCGGTCGCCGAAGGCGCGCTGCAGACGGGCGAGAAAATCGCCGTCACCGAGCGCCAGCGCCTCCCCCACTTCGTCCCTGTCGAAGGTCCAGACCAGTTCCATGCGCCCCTCACCGAGCGGCAGCAGCGCCATCGGGCCGTCGGCGGTGAAGCGCTCGAACGCCCAGCCGGCGTGATCCCGGCTCACTTCGACGTTGGCGATCAGCGCGGTCTGATCGTAGCTCTCGCGGTCGTCCTCGATCCCCAGCCTCGCCTTGAGACCGGAGCGACCGCCGTCGGCGAGCACCGTCAGCCCCGCCGTCAGGGCGCTGCCGTCGTCGAGAGTGAGGCGGTAGCCATCGGCTTCGGGTGTCAGCTGCTCGACGCTCGCCGGGCAGCGCCAGTCGATCGGCAGCGCCTCCAGCCGGCGATGGAGCACCTGGCCCATCCAGGCGTTGGGGACGACGTAGCCCAGCGCCTCGACGCCGAGTTCCTCGGCGTGCAGCCGCGACGCCCCGAGGCGGCCGCGCTCGCTGACGTGGATGTGGCGGATCGGCGAGGCCTCGCTCGCCATGCAGGCCTCATCGTTGACCCACAGGCCGAGGCGCTCGAAGTGTCGCCGCGACCCGTAAGCGATGGCGCTGGCGCGGGCGTCGAAGCTCGGCTGATAGACACGCTCGCTGACCGCGGGCAGCGCGCGCGGCTCGATGATCGCGACGCGCAGCCCCTGCTCGGCGGCAAGCTCGCCCAGGGCGCAGGCAAGGCTCGCACCGACCAGGCCGCCGCCGATGATGGCGACGTCGACCCGGTCGGCGGGGCGGGAATCATCCATGGACTTGCCTCCTGTTGATGGGCGCGATGGGCGCGGTCTCCGCTGACCACGACGGCGGCGAGCGCCATCGCTCAGACGTCGTCGCCACGCATCAGGGCTTCGATCTCGTCGGCGCGCTTGGGCACGTCACCGGTCAACACCTCGAAACCCTCGGCGGTGACCACCACGTCGTCCTCGATGCGGATGCCGATACCGCGATACGCCGCGGGGATGTCGTCGGCATCCGGCACGTAGAGGCCGGGCTCGACGGTGACCACCATACCCGGCTCGAGCGCCCGGGGCTCGCCGTCGACGCGGTAGCTGCCGACATCGTGAACGTCGAGGCCCAGCCAGTGCGACGTCGAGTGCAGATAGAAGCGCCGATACGCCTGGGAGTCGATATTGGCGTCGAGCTCGCCCTCGAGCAGGCCAAGTTCGATCAGCCCGGCGGTGAGATCGCGCACCACGCCCTGGTGAATCGCGTCCAGCGTCACCCCCGGCGCCACCGCGGCAACGGCGCGCTCCTCGGCGGCGAGCACGACGTCGTAGAGCGCGCGCTGGGCCGCGGTGAAGCGCCCGTTGACCGGGAACGTACGGGTGATGTCGCCGGCATAGAGCGCGTACTCGGCGCCGGCGTCGATCAGCACCAGGGTGTCGTCGGCGAGCTCGGCGGCGTTCTCCACGTAGTGAAGCACACAGGCGTTGGCGCCGCCGCCGACGATGGTGCCGTAGGCGGGCGCGCGGGCGCCGTGCCAGACGAATTCGTGCTCGATCTCCGCCTGCAGCTGGTACTCGAAGCGCCCGGGGCGGCTCATGCGCATGGCCCGACGGTGCGCCGCGGCGCTGATCCGGCAGGCGTGACGCATCAGCGCAAGCTCCCCCTCGCTCTTGGTCAGGCGCAGCTCGTGAAGCACGGCGCTGACGTCACCGAAGTGCTCGGGGGCGATCGCCCCGCGGCGCGCCCTGGCGCTCAGGCTCTGGCGCACGTTCTCGGCGAGCGCCATGGCCGAGGCATCGGCCAGCGGCAGGTAGAGCGAGCGGCGGCCGTCCAGCAGATCGTTCAGCCGCGAACGCTCGGCGTTGTCGAAGGCTTCGTCGACGCCGTAGTCGCGCACCGCGCCCTCGGGGCCGATACGAATGCCGGTCCAGGCCTCCTTGAGCGGGTCCTTCTCCTGACAGAACAGTACGGCCTCGCCCGCTTCCCGACCGGGTAGCAGCACCAGCAGCGCGTCCGGCTCGGGAAAGCCGCAGAGATAGTGGAAGTCGCTATCCTGGCGAAAGGCGTACTCGCTGTCCCGGTTGCGCGTCTTGAGGCCGGCGCCGGGCACGATCACTGCAGCATTCTCGGGCAGTTCGGCCATCAGCCGCTCGCGGCGGGCGGCGTACTCGTCGAGCGCGATCGGCGCCGGGCGCGCATCAAGGGTATCGAGCGCGGTACGCTCGGGATGTTCGGCTGGCATCGGGTATCTCCTGGCAATCGGGTCAGGGGCGTCGGGCGCCCCGTCGGCGGTGCGACTCAGTGGGTCGTCGGCGGCGTTTCACCGTTGGCCGCACCGGCGCTCTCTTCGTCGACCTGCTCGACCTGCGGATCACCGGGGTGCTGCTCGGTGTAGAGCAGCATCGCCGCCATGCGCGCGTGTTCGGTGAGTGCGAAGAGATCGTTCTCGTTCTCCGGGTCGTCGGCGATGTCGACCTCGATGGTCTTCAACGGACCGAGATCCTCGAGCGCTTCGCGAAGCGGCGCCGACCAGTTATCAAACGTCTCGCCGTCGGTCTCGTTGACCACCTCGGTGAAGCCCTGAACCCAGTCGCGCAGCCCCTGGGCGCGCTCGGCGAGCGAGAAGAGCTCGTCCGGCAGCAGCGGCTCGTAGTTGAGCTCGGCGGCGCCGAGTGCGTCCAGCGTCTGGCGGCGCCAGCCGAGCAGAACGTCGGCATCGTCGCGGTTGTCGGGCTGATCGACGTTGAGCGCCAGACTCACCTCTTCCAGCCAGCGCTCGGCGGTGAGATCGGCAAGCGCGAGTTCGGCGCAGAGCCGGCCGTCGAAGAAGGCGGGCGATTGCAGACTGCCGTGGGCGAGAAAGACGTTGGCGACGGTGGCGAAATCGAGCTGTTCGTTGATGATCGACATGAACAATATCCGTGGGGAGAGCCGCGCGACAGCGGTCGACGACGCCTGAGCGCAGGCGTCGCCGGGGCGATTCGGCGCCGCGTTGACCGCCATGGGGCGGCTCTCTATAGTGGCTGACCAACCGGCCGCGACCGATCAGTCGAGTGTGAGCGCCCGATCGAGTACGACGCGAATACCCGCCATTTTAGCGCATCGGAATCTCACGCCCACCCCGACGCCCATCCCGGAGCGAACCATGAGCGACACGTCTCGCCCCACTACCGAAGTGACCCTGCTCGGCAAACCCTACGTGATCGCCTGTCCGCCGGAAGAGCAGGAGCAGCTGAAGCGCTCGGCGCGCTATCTCGACCGCGCCATGCACGGCATTCACTCCCGCGGCAAGGTGCTCGGCGCCGAAAAGATCGCGATCATGGCCGCGCTCAACATCACCCATGAGCTGCTCGGCGCACTCGATGCCAATCGCGCCGGCGAGCAGAGCCTCAACGATCTCGGCGAGCGCCTGGAGCGGGCGCTTGCCGACATCAAGACGCCGGACGCTTCCTAGGCGTCGCTGACGCGCGTCGGCCTCCGTCGCGAATCGATTGCGGATTGGGCATCCGGGCCGGCTCTGCTAGGATGGTGTCGTTCCCTGGGGTGTTCGCCAGTCGTTACAAGTCCCTCGAGCCTATGCGCAGTACCCAGGGGGCCAAATGCTAGACAGGCCCGTGTGCATGTCCGCGCGTCGGAAAGCCTGAAGGCCTGTCTGCGGCCACCCACCTTGAACCAGTAGGTTCAGGGCCAGAATGACAGCGGCACTCTGGGGAACTCTCTTGTCTTCATCGTCATTCGAGACCGCCTCGACCGCCGCCTCTCCCGCTAGCGGATGCGACGCACTCTCCAGTCTCGAACACGACCGGCGCTCCCTGCGCCGTGAGCTGCGCCGGCGCCGGCGCCGACTCTCCTCTCGCGAGCGACGACTCGCCTCTCAAGCGCTCTGCCGTCGTCTCAAGCGACTTCCCGAACTCCAGCGCGGCCAACGCGTGGCGCTCTATCTGCCCAATGACGGCGAGATCGACCCTCGTCCGCTCATGGCGTGGCTACGCGCTCGCGGCGCGCGCGTCTATCTGCCGGTACTGAGACCGCTGGTCGAGAATCGCCTCTGGTTCGTGCGCTACGACGCGACGACCCGCATGACGACGAATCGCTTCGGCATTCACGAGCCGGATACCCGCTTCGGCGCCGCGCGCGCCAATCGGCTGCCTGCCTGGGCGCTGGATACGGTACTGCTGCCGCTGGTCGGCTTCGACGACGCCGGCAACCGAATGGGCATGGGCGGCGGCTTCTACGACCGCACCTTCGCCTTTGCGCGTCATCGTCGGCCGGCTCCGGTGCTGATCGGCCTGGCGCACGACTGCCAGCGCGTCGATACCCTGCCGGTGGCGCGTTGGGACGTCCCGCTCGACGCTATCGCCAGCGACGCCCGCCTGGTCAGACCCTGAGCCGAAGCGCTGGACGATTTGGCGTTGCCAGAAGCCTAAAACGACGAAGGCCGGCCGCGTCATGGCGCGGCCGGCCTTCCTGTATCTGTGCTTGCCGAATCGTCGTCTGAAACGCGTCAGGCGCCGAGCAGCGTCTGCGCATACCCCGTGGCGACGACGCCTATGCCGAAAATCAGTACCAGTGCCATCACCAGATCGGGTTTGCGTTTCATCTCGACTCCACGGCGTTTGCTTGGCCGCTACCCCCCGCAGCGACGGGCACGACTATAGGGTGAGGTGAAAACCTTGACAAGCGAGAAGTTCACATCTTGCCCAGCTTTTTTCGTAACCAAACGATAACGCAGTTTACGCAAAAAGGGGGAATCGAAATGGACTCCCCGCACCAGGAAATTCAGCCGTCGAGAGAAGGCCGCCCCGTACGCCGAAATCCTCCGGACTCGGGACTCGGGACTCGGGACTCGGCGATGAGGCGGTGACGGGCTCACGCCATGAACAGGCGATAGGCGACGTTGTCGGTCTCTTTCCAGTAGCGGTAGCCGATGCGATCGAAATGCTCTTCGGCGTGGGCACGATCGCCGTTGGGCATCTGTAGCCCGACGAGTACGCGGCCGTAGGCGGCGCCGTGGTTGCGGTAGTGGAACAGCGAGATGTTCCAGTCCGCCGGCAGGTGGGTGAGAAAGTTCATCAGCGCGCCGGGGCGCTCAGGGAACTCGAAGCGATAGACCTCCTCCTGGAACTCCTCTCGCGGTCGACCGCCGCCGAGGTGGCGGATGTGCAGCTTGGCCAGCTCGTTGTCGGTGAGATCCTCGACCGGATAATCCGCCTCGCGCAGCCGACGGATCACCTCGGCGCGATCCTCGCCGCCGGGTTTGACCTGGACGCCGACGTAGATGTGCGCGTGACCGGGATCGGCGTAGCGGTAGCTGAACTCGGTGACCATGCGTCGGCCGAGCGCATGGCAGAACTGCTTGAAGCTACCCGGCCGCTCCGGAATCTGCACCGAGAGGATCGCCTCGCGCTGTTCGCCGAGTTCGGTGCGCTCGGCGATGTGCTGGAGACGGTCGAAGTTGATGTTGGCGCCGGTATTGATGCACAGCAGCGTCTGATCCTTCGCCCCGGTCTGCTGGACGTACTTCTTGAGCCCGGCCAGCGACAGCGCGCCGGAGGTCTCGGAGACAGCGCGGGTATCATCGAAGGTGTCCTTCACCGCGGCGCACATCTCGTCGGTGTTGACGGTGATTACGCCGTCGACGTTGTCGCGCAGGATCGTGAACGGCGCCTCGCCGATCTGCGCCACCGCCACCCCTTCGGCAAAGACCCCGACCTGATCGAGGGTGACCCGCTCGCCGGCCGCCAGCGCCGCCTTGAGACAGGCCGAATCCTCCGCCTCGACGCCGTAGACCTTCACCTCCGGACGCAGATACTTCACATAGGCGGCGATACCCGCCAGGAGACCGCCGCCGCCCACCGGCACGAATACGGCATCCAGCGGCCCGGACTGCTGGCGCAGGAATTCCATCGCCACCGTGCCCTGGCCGGCGATGACGTCGAAGTCGTCGTAGGGCGGAATGTAGGTGTAGCCGTGCTCACTGATGAGCTCGCGGGCGTGGGCGAGCGCCTCGCTGAAGGCGTCACCCTTGAGCACGACCTTGGCGCCCCAGCCGCGCACCGCGGCCACCTTGATCTCCGGGGTCACCCGCGGCATCACGATGACCGCCTTCACCCCCAGCTGACGCGCCGCCATGGCGAGCCCCTGGGCATGGTTACCCGCCGAGGCCGCGATCACGCCCTTGGCCTTCTGCTCGGCGTCGAGCTGCGCCATCTTGTTGTAGGCGCCGCGAATCTTGAACGAGAACACCGGCTGGAGATCCTCGCGCTTGATCAGAATGCGATTGTCGAAACGCCTCGAGAGGGAAGGTGCCGGTGAAATGGGCGTCTCGCGGGCCGCCTCGTAGACGCGGGCCTGGAGGATCTTCTTGACGAGGTCTTCGAGCTGCATTCGGATGTCCTGACGAAAAACGGGCCGGAGTCGGGGTCTCAGGGATGACGACTGGGACTTGAGAGGACCGGTATTGTTAGCAGACCCTCGCCCCGAGCGTCCAGCGCCATCGGCAGCGCGCATCGCTTGCCTTATACTGGCCGCCTCCCTCCCCTAGCCCGCCAGAGCCGACATGACCCAGGACGATCTCAAACGCGCCGTTGCCGCCGCCGCCCTCGAAGACATCGACAGCCTGCTGACCGCGGACGCCGTGATCGGCGTCGGTACCGGCTCGACGGCGAATCAGTTCATCGATCTGCTCGCCGCGCGTCGACATGACTTCCGCGGCGCCGTGGCGAGCTCGGAAGCCACCGCCGAGCGCCTGAAGTCCCACGGCATCGACGTGCTCGAGCTCAATCACGTGGGCACGGTGCCGGTCTACGTCGACGGCGCCGACGAGATCGACGAGCAGCTGCGCATGATCAAGGGCGGCGGTGCGGCGCTGACCCGCGAGAAGATCGTCGCCGCCTGCGCCGAGCGCGTCATCTGCATCGCCGATGCCAGCAAGTACGTCAAGACCCTCGGCGGCTTCCCGCTGCCGGTCGAGGTGATCCCCATGGCACGCTCGTTCGTGGCCCGCGAGATGGTCAAGCTCGGCATCACGCCGGTCTATCGCGAGGGCGTGCTCACCGACAACGGCAACCGGATTCTCGACGGCTTCGACAAGCTCTTCGACGCGCCGGAGACGATGGAGGCCCAGCTCGACGCCATCGTCGGCGTGGTCACCAACGGGCTGTTCGCCAAGCGACCGGCGGACGTGCTGCTGCTCGGTGAGCGCCACGGCGTGAAGCGGCTCACCCGCTAGGTTCGCCGTTCGCGGTCAACTTCTCTTTTGCGGCGCCGATAGAGTCTGGCAAAGCCGGCGTCCCGTCGGCGCCTCGGTCGACCTCGAAGGAGTAGCCGCATGTCCGCTTCCCGCCCCACCACCGTCGCGGAGATCATGACCCGCGACGTCGTCACACTGCGTCGGGAACAGACGCTGCACGACGGCAACGAGCTGATGCGCGAGCATCGCGTGCGCCACCTGCCGGTCGTCGACGACGACGGCCGCCTGGTCGGACTGCTCGATCAGAAGGTGGTACTGCGTGAAGCGATGCGCATCGCCGGCGAATTCGGCACGCAATCGCTCAATCACCATCTCGAACGGGTCGCACTGTCGAGCCTGATCAGCGGCGACTGCCCTCGTGTCGAAGCGGACTCGCCGCTGGCCGATGCCGGTCGCTGTCTGCTGACGCAGCGCCTGGGCGCGCTTCCCGTCGTGGAAGGCGAGCGCCTAGTCGGCATCGTGTCGTCGGTGGACTTCGTGCGGCTGGCCGTGGAGGGGCTTGCCGCGCCGCAGAACTGAAGCGGCGAGCGACGAGGCGTGAGCCGACGTGAAAGGAGAGCTACGCTGTGAGGCGGAACTTCACGTCAAGGAGATCGACATGAGCCAGACCTACGCGCTGAGCTGCGACTGCGGCAAGGTCACCCTGACCGCCCGCGGCGAACCCGAACTCTCGCTCTACTGCCACTGTCCGAGCTGTCGCGACCTCTACTCGGTGGACATCGCCTCGCTGACCGCCTGGTCGGACGACAACATCGAGCTGCCGGACGAATCCCAACTCTTCGTGCACAAGATGGCGGACCGGGAGATGACCCGTTACGGCTGCGCCGAATGCGGCATGACGCTCTTCGGCCGCCACAAGCCGGGTATGCCGGTGGTCCCGCACGGCGTCTTCCGCAAGGCCAACGGCGGCCACCTGCCCGAGGCGCTCGCGCCGACGATGCACCTCTTCTACGGCGACCGAGTGATCGACGTCGACGATTCGCTGCAGAAGTCCCAGGGCGGCGAGCTGGTCGGCCTCTGATCGCCCGACGACGACTCGCTTCCGGCTCCTCTCGCTTTCCGCCGCTCTCACTTTCGGCCCCTCTCGCGCCCGCGTTCGATTCGCGGGCGCCTTGCGTTCGAGACGCGGGTCAAAGGCTCGGCGGTTTCAGAGGATCAGAGAGCGTTGGGGGAGGCGTCGCCAGCCTCGAACGCCGTGAGATTGGCACAGGTCACCGCGGCGATCTCGCTGAGCGCCTCCGCGGTGAAGAATCCCTGGTGTCCCGTGATCAGCACGTTGGGGAAACTCGACAGCCGCGCGAAGACGTCGTCGGTGATGATCTCGGCGGAGTGGTCGTGGAAGAAGAGTTCGCTCTCCTGCTCGTAGACGTCGATCGCCAGCGCCCCGAGCTTTCGCGACTTGAGCGCTTCGATCACTGCCGGAGTGTCGATCAGCGCCCCGCGGGAGGTGTTGACCAGCATGGCGCCGGATTTCATCTTCGCAAGCGACGTCTCGTCGATCAGGTGATGTGTCTGCTCGGTGAGCGGGCAGTGCAGGCTGACGATGTCGGCGCGGGCCAGCAGCGTGTCGAGAGGCACGATCTCGCCATAGTCGGCGAAGGCGTCGGCGGGATAGGGATCGTAGCCGATCACCTCGCAGCCGAGCCCTTTCAGGATGCGTGCCATGCAGAGGCCGATGCGCCCGGTCCCCACGACGCCGGCGGTCTTGCCGTGGAGGGTGACGCCGAGCAGACCGTCGAGGGCGAAGTTGCCCTCGCGCACGCGGTTGAACGCCCGATGGGTCTTGCGATTGAGCGTCATGATCATCGCCAGCGCGTGCTCGGCGACCGCCTCCGGCGAGTACGCCGGCACCCGGGCGACGAAGAGTCCCAGCCGACGCGCAGCGTCGAGATCGACGTTGTTGAACCCGGCGCAGCGAAGTGCCACGGCGCGCACGCCGAGCCCGGCGAGCGCTTCGAGCGTCTCGGCATCGAGGCGGTCGTTGACGAACACACAGACCGCGTCGCTGCCCTCCGCCAGGGTCGCGCTCTGCGCGTCCAGCCGCGCCTCCTGATAGACGAAGTGAAGGTCGGCGTCGGCGAAATGGGCCTGGCGGACCTCCTCGAAGAAACGGCGGTCGTAGGGCTGGGCGCTGAAGAGTGTGATCTGCATGATGGGGTCGCTCTCGGTGTCGCTCTCGGTGTCGCTCTCGAAGTCGCTCTGGGCGAAACAGACCAGAACGCCGGACACGTTCAGCGTAGCGATTTCCCCCTCTCGAACCAGCGGCCCGATGTCGCCGGCGCTCATTTGCCGCACTGTCGGCGGCCGTTACCGCACGGCCGGCGCCATCGCGCCACCGATTAAAGGAAGACTCCGCGTTGCTGCCCCTCGTTCATCATCCCGGTTACAGCATCGACTGGCCCGAGCGCCACCCGTTTCCGATGGCCAAGTTCGGCGTGCTGCGCCGTCATCTCGCCGCGCTCGGCTTCGACGCTCGCGACGACGTGGAATGGATCACGCCCGCGCCCGCCTCGAGCGAGGCGCTGCTGCGCGCCCACACCGCCGACTATCTGCAGCGCTTCGCCCTCGGCGAGATCACGACCGCGCGGCGCTCGCCGAGCGGCTTCCCCTGGTCGCCGGCGCTGGTCGAGCGCACGCTGCTGGAGGTCGGCGGCACGCTCGCCGCCGTCGAGGCCGCATTGGCTCGTGGCCTCGCGCTCAACACCGCCGGCGGTACCCATCACGCCTACGCCGACCGCGCCAGCGGCTACTGTCTGCTCAACGATCTGGCGGTGGCGGCGCGGCATCTGCTGGTCGAGCACGGCCTGACGCGGGTGCTGATCGTCGACTGCGACGTGCATCAGGGCGACGGCACGGCATGGCTCTTTCGCCACGAGCCGCGGGTCACCACGCTGTCGATCCACGGCGAGGCCAACTTCCCTTTCGACAAGCGGGAAAGCGACCGGGACGTCGCGCTACCTCGCGGCACCGACGATGCGACCTATCTGGACACGCTCGCCGTCGAACTCGAGCGCGCCCTCGAGCGCGTGCAGCCGCAGTTCGTGCTCTTCGACGCCGGCGCCGACGTGCACGCCGGCGACCGCCTGGGCCATTTCGATCTCACCACCCAAGGCCTCTACCGCCGCGACCGTCACGTGCTCGGCCAGTGTCTGGCCCGCGGCATCCCCGTGGCCGGGGTAATCGGCGGCGGCTACGATCGTGACCTCGAGGTGCTCGCCGAGCGTCACGCCCAGCTCTTTCTCGCCGCACTCGCCCTTCGCAGTGAAGACTCGCTCACCGGCTAACCGGCGACGGGAGAAGGAAGGCGATCCGCTCGCGCGTGACGGCCAGGGCGCCGCGATTGGCTTCGACCACGCCCCGCCCCGCCTCGCCCAGCCGATGCCGGCGGGCGTCGTCCTCGAACAGCGCGATCAATGCACGTCCCAGGGCGTCGGCGTTCGCCACCTCGAGCCGGGCGTCGTTCGCCGCCAGGGCATCGGCGATCTCGCGCAGGTTGTCGAGATGCGGCCCGCTGAGCACCGGTACGCCGAGGGCGGCGGGCTCGAGCAGGTTGTGCCCGCCGATGGGCACCAGCGAGCCGCCGACGAAGGCGATATCCGCCGCGCCGTAGAGCGTGGTGAGCTCGCCCATGGTGTCGCCGAGCAGCACCGTGGTGCCGACGGTGATCTCGTGACTTTCGTCGCGATACGCCTCGCCTCGACGCATCTCGCTTCGGCGGACGACGGCTTCGCCGGACGCCTGGCAGAGCGCGGCCACCTCGTCGAAGCGTTGGGGATGGCGCGGCACCAGAATCAGCAGTGCCTCAGGGAAACGCGCCTTGAGCGCGGCGTGAGCGGCGAGAATCTGCGCGTCCTCGCCGGGCTGGGTGGAGCCGGCGATCCACACCGGCCGCGCGCCCCAGCGACGACGTAAGCGCTCACTATTCCGTTTTGCCTCGTCACTGACGGCGAGATCGAACTTGAGCGCCCCGGTCATCGTCACCGCCTCGGCGGGGGTGCCGAGGGCGATGAAGCGCTCGGCATCACTCGGCGACTTGGCGCCGACCCAGGCGACGTCGGCGAGCATACCGGCAGTGAGCGGGCGAAACCGCTGGTAGAGCGAGAAGGCGCCGTCGCTCAGCCGGGCGTTGACGATGGCGACGGGGACGCCGCGCTGCCGGCAGGCGGCCAGCAGATTGGGCCAGAGCTCGGTTTCGGCGATGACCGCCAGCGCCGGCGCCAGACGTGTCACGAAGCGTCGCGTGGCGCCAGGGAAGTCGAGTGGCAGGAAGTAGTGACGTACCCGCTCGCCGAAGCGCTCGCGCACCCGCTCGGCGCCGGTGGCGGTCATCGTGGTGATCACCAGCCGATGGTCAGGATGATCGGCGAGCAGCGCCTCGATCAGCGACGTGGCGGTGGCGACCTCGCCCAGTGAAGCGGCGTGGAGCCAGAGGCAGGGGCGCGGATCGTCCGCCTCGGCGATCAGCCCCAGCCGTTCGCGCCGGGGGTTAGTGGGCGCCCACTCCCGCCACACCCGCCGCCATATCAGGGGTGAAAGCAGAAAGAGCAGCAGCGTGTAGAGCGCGCGTGCCAGACCCGGGGGCATCGTCGCTCAGCGCTCGCGGTCGAGGATGGTGTCGATCATCGTGGTGGTGGAGACCCCATCCTCGAAGCCGAGCACCTTCACCTCGCCGCCGTTGGCGATGACCGCCTCGCCGCCGGCGATCTCCTCCGGTCGGTAGTCGCCGCCCTTGACCAGCAGATCCGGTAGCACCGCCTCGATCAGCCGCTGCGGCGTCTCTTCACCGAAGGGCACCACCCAGTCCACCGCGGCAAGTCCGGCGAGCACCTGCGCGCGTCGGGCCAGCGTGTTGATCGGCCGCTTCGGCCCCTTGAGGCGCGCCACCGAGGCGTCGTCGTTGACCGCGACGATCAGCCGATCGCCGAGGGCACGGGCCTGTTCGAGATAGGCGACGTGGCCGGCGTGGAGGATGTCGAAGCAGCCGTTGGTCATCACCACCTTCTCGCCCCGCGCCTGCGCGGCCCGCACCGCCTCGGCCAGGGCCGACTCGCGGATCACGCCGAACTCGGCGAGCCGGTCGCCGTGGAGCGCGGTGTAGAGCTCGGCCACCGAGAGCACCGCGGTGCCGGGCTTGGCGACCACGAGGCCAGCGGCCAGATTGGCGAGCACCACGGCTTCGTCGAAGTCGTGACCGGCGGCGAGCGCCAGCCCCAGCACGCCGATCACGGTGTCGCCGGCGCCGGTGACGTCGAACACCTCGCGGGCGTGGGTCGGCAGATGCAGCGGCGCATGATCGGCGCGAATCAGCGTCATGCCGCGCTCGCTGCGGGTCACCAGCAGCGCGTCGAGCTCGAGCCGTGCGCGCAGCGCCTCGCCCTTCGTCGCCAGCTCGTCGTCGTTGGCGCAGGGGCCGACCACCGCCTCGAACTCGGCGAGATTGGGGGTGATCAGGCTGGCGCCGTGGTAGCGCGTGAAGTCGCTGCCCTTGGGATCGACCAGCACCCGCTTGCCGGCGCGGCGCGCCTGGACGATCAGCGTCTCGACCCGGTTGAGGCTGCCCTTGCCGTAGTCGGAGAGGATCACCACGTCGACGTCGGCCAGCTGGCGCTCCACCTCCTCGAGCATCGGCGTGGTGTCCACGTTCCAGAGCGGCGCTTCGAAGTCGAGGCGGATCAGCTGCTGGTTGCGGCTCATCACTCGCAGCTTGGTGATCGTCGGCACTTCCGGGGCGTGCTGAAGGTGAGCGCTCACTTCGGCCTGGGCCAAGGCGACGGCCAGACGCTCGGCGTTGTCGTCGTCGCCGACTACGCCGGCGAGTCCCACGTGGCCACCGAGGGAGGCGATGTTGAGCGCGACGTTGGCCGCCCCGCCCGGGCGGTCGTCGGCGTCTTCCACCTTGACCACCGGCACCGGCGCCTCCGGCGAGATGCGCGAGGTGCCGCCGTGCCAGTAGCGGTCGAGCATGACATCGCCCACCACCAGTACGCGCGCATTCTCCAGCTGCGAGAGATCGACCTTCATGATTCGGGCTCCATCGAGGGGGGTTCGGGCGTGTCGGCGGCGCTCGCCGTCGCCGCCAGCAGCGCATCGAGATGACCGACGACGTCGTCGAGAGTGATCAGCGACATGGCATCGCTGTGGCGCACTCGCGTGCCCCAGGTCACGCTCTCCGGCGGCTTCTGCAGATAGTGCGCCACCGCGTCGGGGTAGCGATCGACGACGTGCTCCCGCCAGCAGTAGGGCGCGGCGCGAGAGGGGTTGGTGGTGGCGTACAGACCCAGCGTCGGCGTGGCCAGCGCGTTGGCCATGTGTACCGGTCCGGAGTCGGGAGCGATCACCGCCCGGGCCCGGTCGAGCAGCGCCAGCAGCCCCTTCAGCGAGGTGCGACCGATGGCATCGTTGATCTCGATCTCGGCCGGGCAGAGCCGCCGGATCTGCTCGCCCATCTCCCGCTCCTGGGGGCTGCCGCCGCCGCTCATCACCGTTTTCAGGCCGTGGCGATGCCAGGCGTGCTCGATGACCGCGGCATAACCCTCGGCGGACCAGTTGCGAAAGTTGCGCAGCCGCGGGTTGGCGCACGGGCTGATCACCAGATACGCAGCGTCGCCGGTGAGCCGGCGCGCCTCGGCGTAGGCGGCTTCGGGGATCGGCAGCGACCACTCCAGGCGGGTGTCCTCGACGCCCAGCGCGCGAGCGAAGTCCATGAAGGATTCGAGCACGTGGGCCCGGGGGTGCGGCGCCAGCTGGCGCTGGGTGAACCAGTGCTGCCAATCCTTGGCGCGGGCCTTGTCGTAGCCGATGCGCACGCCGCACTTGAGCCCCAGCGACAGGACGCTGGCGCGAATCGCCTGCTGCATGTGCAGCAGCACGTCGAAGCGCGTGTCGGCGAGCTCCCGCCACAGCGCGCGCATGCCTTTCACGCCGGTGGCCTTGTCGTAGACCTTGAACTCGACCCCGGAGAGCCCTTCGAGCAGCGCCGCCTCCGTCTTGCCCACGATCCAGGTGATGCGGGCCTCCGGCCACTGGCGCTGCAGCGCCCGCACAGTCGGCACCAGATTGCAGACATCGCCCAGCGCCGAGAGGCGCAGGATAGCGATGTGGCGGGGGTGCTCGGGCAGGGGGTGCTTCATGGCGTGACCGGTTCTCGACGGATGAAACGCGCATTCTAACCGATGTTGCCGGTGCGGGCCGAAGACGGCACGCGCCGGGCGCCACGCCCGCGTATCATGGGGCATCTACGACATTGCAGGAACTTCGACCGTCATGACTTCGCCCTTGGCGCGGGAGCTCGACTCGCCGCGTATCGCGCACCTCGTCAGCCTGAAGAATCTGGGCGGCGTGGAGCGCTTCTTCTCACGCTTTTTCGACCGCGACGCTCGTCGCCACGACAGCCACGTGCTGCTGCAGACCGACGGCATTCATCCCTATCTACAGCCGTACTTTCGCGACCTCGAAGCGCAGGTGCACCGCATCAAGGGGCCGGGGCGCTACAAGCTGCCGGCCTTCGCCGGGCTGCGGCGCGCCCATCAGCGGCGCCTTTTCGAGCGTCTGGACCCGCAGGCGCTGCTGATCTGGAACAAGATCGCCAACCACTCGCTCGCCCGGCCGGCGAACCTGCCGGTCTATCACTTCGAACGCGGCAGCGCCTGGCTCGCCGAGGATCGCCCGAAGACTCGCCGCTACGTCGCCGAACTCGCCGGGACGCTGGGCATCTCGCGGGCCGCGCACCGCGTTCTGCAGATCAAGTGGGGCCTCGACCCGGCGCTGCCGACGATGACGCTCAACAACGCCATCGATCTGCCCGAGCGCGCCTCGACGCATCCCGAGGGCCGGTTTCGGCTCGGCTTTGCCGGCCGCCTGGTGGGGCTCAAGGCACCGATGATCGCGCTGGAGGCGCTGCGCATCCTCAAGTCGCGCGTCCCCCACGCCGAGCTCTGGATCGCCGGCGACGGGCCGCTGGCGCCGGTGCTCGAGCGCTGGACGCATCAGTGGGGGCTCGAGCAGAGCGTACGCTTCTGCGGCGCGGTGGCGGACATGTCCGGCTTCTACGCCGAGCTCGACGCCTTTGTGTGTCCGTCGTGGCGCGAGCCCTTCGGCAATGTGGTACAGGAGGCGGTCGCCCATGGCGTGCCCACGGTCGTGGGTAACGTCGACGGCATGCCGGAGTCGATTCTGGGGGTCGGGCACGGGGCGATCCTCGAACCTCGGCGCCCGCGGGAGACGCTGGCGCGCTACGATCCGCGCTGCGTGCAGGGCCCGCGGGAGGTCTACTCGCCGCGGGTCGACGACATGGTCGATGCCAGGGTTCTCGATCCCGAAGAGATCGCCGCCACGCTCGAGACGTGGGCGAATTCACCGAAGCAGCGTCGCGCCATGGGCGAGCGGGCGCGTCAGCGGGTGGCGACGGACTTCACCCTCGATGGCTACGTCGAGTCGCTGGCCGGGTTTTTCGCCGGGCAGCTGCCGCCGACGAGCGCGGCGAAGGAAGCTTCGAGCCTCTGCGTCTGACGTGCGTAGGAGTAGGGGCTCACCAACCGGGAGAGCGTCTGACCCAAGGCTTCGCCCTCGCCGCTGTCGATCAGGGCCTCGATACGCGCGACGAAGCCCTCGGTATCGTGGCTATCGATGATCAGGTCGGCGTGGTCGGCTTCGAGCAGCTCGGCGGCGCCGGTGGTCCGCGAGAGCAGCACCGGCGTGGCACAGGCCATCGCCTCCAGCGAGACCCGCCCGAACTCCTCGATGTGCGCCGGCAGCACGAAGAGCTCGAGCGCACCGTAGAGCGTCTCGACGTCGCCGACCGTGGTGCGCCAGAGAAAGCGCTCGGCGATGCCGGCCTGCGCTGCCTGGCGCTGATAGGGGGAGGCGTCGTCCTTGCCCACGACCAGAAAACGGTAGTGCCCCGGTCGCCGCGCCTCCAGCGCGGCGGCCATCTCGACGAAGCCGGCGACGTTGCGCTTGGGGAAATTCCCCGAGGTGACCAGGCCGATCAGCGCCGTGCCGGGCGCGACGCCGAGCTCGCGACGGCGAGCGTCACGCCCCTCGCGAGCCCTGTCGGAGGTGAAGATCCGTGGGTCGTAGCCGGGGTAGCTGATCTCGATCTTCGCCGGATCGATGGCGTAGCGGTCGCGAAGTTCCTCGGCCATCAGGCGCGAGTTGACCGCTACCTGGCGGAACCGGCCGCCGCCCAGCACACGGTCGTGAATCGCCGCAACCTCGTGGCCCGCCGGCAGCTCGCGGCCTTGGATCAGCCGGCTGGCGAGGTGTACGCAGTTGTGCATGTAGACCGTATCCGGCGTCTCGACGTCGCCGTGGCTCACCAGCAGCGCGGGTTCGTGACGGCGACACCAGGCCTGCACGCGGCGATTGAACCAGAAGCGTCGGCCCGGCCCCTTGAAGGGCCAGCGCCAAAGCCGGATCAGCCGCGCGCCGGCGGCCTCCGCCAGCTCGCGCCGGCCACGCTCGGCGAGGATCACCACCCGGTAGCCCAGCGCCTCGAGGGCGCTTGCCTGCTCGAAGGCGTTGCGACTGGCGCCGGTGCTCTTCTCCACCTGGCGAATGGCGATCACCGCCAGCGGCGCTTGGGAATCGACGGTCACGGGGCTTCCTTTGTGATTCGAGATGAACGGGGGTGTGGACGAACGGTGGCGCGCACGAACAGGGATGCGCATGAACAGGGGTGCGCATGAACTTGAATGCGAGCCAACGGTGATTCGACACGACGCCCCCGCCCGACGGCGCGAGCGCGGTTACAATGCTAGCGCACGCACCGACCCAGGCGAGACTCGAGCATGTCGCTGACGATCTACCGCAGCCACCGCACGCACATCTTATACGATCCCGAGCGCCTCGCTCAGCCCGACGATCCGGCGCTTCCCCCGCCCGGGCCCGCCTGGCTGGAGCCAACGGCGTGGCGCGAGCGCGGCCTCGTCACTGGCTCGGCGCCGGGGCGCGGCGAGAGCCTGTTTCTCGACGTCGCCGGGCAGCAGTGGGTGGTGCGCCCCTATCGGCGCGGTGGCATGGCGGCCAAGGTGAGCCGGGCGCGCTACGTCTGGCCGGGGTTCGAGCGCACCCGCGCCTTTCGCGAACTGCGCCTGACGCACACGCTTCACGAGCAGGGGCTACCAGTACCGGTGCCGGTCGCCGCCCTGGTGACTCGCGGCGGGGCGACCTATCGCGGTGCGCTCATCACCGTTCGCCTGCCGCAAACGCAGGCGCTGGAAACGCGACTCGGGACAGCCTCCCCGGCGCTGCTCGTCGAAGTCGGCAGGACGATACGTCGCTTTCACGACGCGGGGCTCGATCACGTCGATCTCAATGCACGCAACGTGCTCGTTTCAGACACCGATAAGGTTTGGCTGATAGATTTCGACCGCTGTCGGCTACGCACCGATGGCCCCTGGCGCGAGCGCAACCTGGCCCGCTTCAAGCGCTCGCTCGAACGCTTCGCGCCCGACCAGGCAGAAACGTTCTACCGCTCCCTCCTCGACGGTTATCGCAACACCTAGGTCGACGCGCCGCTTTGACGGATGAGCTGCTCGTCGATCGACTCTCGACAAGGCAACTTCCTCCGCATGCAAGACACCGTGATGCGCCGCTGGCGCGCGACTCTCGTTTTTTCTCTGTTCCAGCTTCCGCTCGTCTGGCTGATCGCTCTGCGCTATACGCCCTACCTGTCGCTACCCGATGACACGCTGGGCATTGCCTACCTGATTCTGACCTGGATCGGCCATTTCGGCCTGCTGGTGCTGCTCGGCTGGCTGCCGCTGGCACTGCTGGCGCTCTTGCTCAAGGCGCGCTGGCTGTGGCTGCCGGCGACGCTCATCGCCGCGCTCGGGCTCTGCGCGCTGCTGCTCGACACGGTGGTCTACGCCCAGTACCGCTTCCACGTGAACTACTTCATGGTGTCGCTGTTTCTCAACGATACCAACGGCGAGATATTCGCCTTCAACCGCTCCACCTGGCTGGTCGTCGCCGCCGCTGTGCTCGGCGCTCTGCTACTCGAGGGGTGGCTGGCGCGACGACTCATCGTGAAGGGTCGCGGGCGGCGCTTTCCGGTCGGCATCCCTTGCCTGATGATCTGGGTGACGCTGCTCGGCAGCCACGCGCTGCACGTCGTCGCCGATGCGCGCTACGTTCGCAGCGTGACCCAGCAGGTCGGCATCTATCCGCTGCTGTTCCCCGCCACCGCCAAGGACTTCATGGAGTCCCACGGCTGGCTCGACCCGCGGGCCGCCCGGGCGGCCCGCGCCGATATCGGCGCCGAGACGCCGGAAAACCTCGACTGGCCCCAGCATCCGCTCACCTGCGGCAAGAGCGACCCGCCCAACGTGCTCGTGGTGATGATCGACTCCTGGCGTCACGACGAGTACGGCCCCGAGAACACGCCCAATCTCTACGCCGCGCTGAACGACGACGGTCGCCACTATCTCGACCACTACAGCGGCGGCAACGCCACGCGCAACGGCGTGCTGAGCTTCTTCTACGGGCTGACGGGCAACTACTACGCCTATCTCGAAGACACCCAGACGCCGCCCCTGCTGGTCACCGAGCTTCAGGATCAGGGCTACGCGCTGGGGATCTTCAAGTCCGCGAGTCTGAACGGCGTGGGGCTGGATCGGACGGTGTTCTCGTCGGTGGACTCGCCGCGGATGATGACGCCGGGCGATTCGCCCGCCGCGCGTGACCGACGGCTGACCCAGGACTGGTTCGACTGGCTCTCGACACAGGAGGGTGACGACGACGCCCCCTGGTTCGGCTGGCTCTTCTACGACGCGCCCCACGGTTACGACGTGCCCGCAGGCGAACCGACGCCCTACCAGCCCGAGCGCGGCATGGACTACCTGCAGCGAGGCCCGGAGACCGACCCCACACCCTATGCCAACCGCCACCGCAACGCCGTGCACTACGACGACGAGCTGCTCGGCCGGGTCATCGACGATCTCAAGGCCAAGGACGAATGGCGAGACACGATCGTGGTGGTCACCAGCGATCACGGCCAGTCGTTCAACGACTTCGGCAAGAACTACTGGGGACACAACGGCCATTTCGCCTCGCCGCAGACCCGGGTGCCGATGATCGTCGCCGGCCCCGGCGTCGCGCCCGGGCGCGTCGAGGGCACCACCAGCCATCTCGATGTCGCACCGATGCTGATGCGCCACGCGCTCGGCTGCACCAACCCGCTCGACGACTACGCCATGGGTGAAGATCTCCTCGAGCCGGAGATCGACCATCCCTGGGTGCAGGCGTCGAGCTACATCGACTACGGCATCATCGAGCCGAACCGCATTACGGTGGTCGACGGTACCGGCCAGTGGAAGATCGTCGATCGCAAGCTCGACCCCATCCCGGACGCCGAATTCTCGCCGGCCGTGTTCCAGGCGATGGAGTGGTTCCAGCGTTACTATCACTGACAACGCCCCCGTGATACCGCGCCCATGACACCGACGGGGCCACGAGGCACCTCCGAAAAGCGGGTGGCGACGCGTACAATGGGCCGGCGCGTTTGCGCCCGCCCCCACCTTTCAGCCGCCAGCGAACCAGGAGTGCTCATGGCCGCCATCACCGGCGTGGTGATCACGCTCGACGAAGCCGACAACATCGAGGCGTGCCTTCACTCGCTCGCGCGGGTCTGCGCGGAGCTGATCGTGGTCGACTCCGGCTCCCGGGACGACACCGTCGCCCGCGCCGAGGCGCTGGGCGCACGGGTCATCCACCAGCCCTATCTCGGCGACGGCCCGCAGAAGCGGGTCGGGCCGGCGGCGGCGACGCACCGCTGGGTGCTCTCGCTGGATGCCGACGAACGCCTGACGGAGGGCGCCGTCGCGGCGATCGAAGCGCTCGACCTGGAGACCACTGCCACCGACGCCTTCGCCCTGCGCCGGCGCAACTTCGTCGGCAGCCGCTGGGTGCGCCACTGCGGCTGGTACCCGGACTACTGCCTGCGACTGTTCGACCGCGAACGCTGCAACTTCTCCGAGAGCCGCCAGCACGCCTCCATACCGGCGAGCCAGCCGGTGCGGCTCGACGCTGATCTCGAGCACTACTCCTTCGCCAATCTGGCCGAGCTCTTCGGCAAGGCGAGCGGGCGCTTCTCCAACCGCGCCGCCAAGATCCTGTACGCCAAGGGCAAGCGGGCCAACGCCGCCTCGCCGGCGCTGCACGGCGCCAACGCCTTCATGCGCAAGTACGTGTTTCAGCGCGGCTTCCTCGGCGGGCTAGACGGCATGTCGGTGGCGCTCTCGGCGGCGGTGAACGCCTATCTCAAGTACGCCAAGCTGCTCGAGCTCCAGCGCGATGCCAAGGTGCGCGAGGCCACCGACTTCGACAAGGTGTGGTGAGCGTGACCCTAGATTCCTCACAGGATGGGCTGCAGCCGGGCACGTCGCCTCGGGACGCGCCTTCACCCCTCCACGTGCGCCACGTCAATCTCGCCCGCGGCTTTCGCGGCGGCGAGCGCCAGACGCTGCTGCTGATCGAGGCGCTGGCGAGCGACGCCAGTGACACAGGCATCTCCCAGAGCCTGGTGTGTCGGCGCGACTCGCCGATGCGCGAGGCGCTCACCGACACCGGCGTCACCCTGATCGACGCCGATCACGCCCTCGCCGGTCATTTTTCGCCGCGGGCCGACGTGGTCCACGCCCACGAGGCGAAGGCGGTGCACTGGGCGTGGCTCGAACGCCGCCTGAAGGGCTCGCCCTACCTGCTGACCCGCCGCGTACCGCAGCCGGTCAAGGACAAGGCGTTCAACCGGCTCACCTACCGCGGCGCGGCGCTGGGCGTCGCCATCTCGTCGGTGATCGAAACGCACCTGCGCGAGCGCCACTGGTGCCCGGTGGCGCGCGTGCCCAGCGTGCTCTCCGGGGCGCCGAGTGATCCGGCGCGAGTCGCGGCACTGCGCGAGCGCTTCGCGGGCCGCGTGGTGATCGGCCATATCGGCGCGCTGGTCGATCGCCACAAGGGCCAGCGGGTGCTGCTTGAGGCCGCCCGACGTCTGCGACACGCGCGCCCCGAGCTCTGCTTCGTGCTGCTCGGCGAGGGCGAAGATGCCGAGGCGCTGAAGGCGGAGAGCGCGGATCTCGACAACGTGACCTGGGAGGGCTTCACCCCCCACGTCGGCGACTACCTCGAGATCATGACGCTGTTCGCCTTTCCGTCGCGCAACGAGGGGCTCGGCTCGACGCTGCTCGACGCCATGGATCACGGGGTTCCCATCGTCGCCAGCCGGGTCGACGGCATTCCGGACCTGATCGAGCACGACGTCAGCGGGGTGCTGGTGGCGCCGAACGACGCCGAGGCGCTGAGCGAAGCGCTCGATGCGCTGCTCGACGATCCCGCGCGGCGTGAACGTCTTGCCGCCACGGCGCGCGCGCATCTTGCCGCCTTCACCCCGGCGGCGATGGCGGCGAGCTATCTCGAACACTACCGAGCCATCGCCGGGACAGCGCGTGAGTAAGCCTTCACTTACGCATGGCAACGGCACAGCGCCGGTCGAACGTGGCAACATAGCGCCAAACGGCGTGCCTCGACGGCATCGCCAGTCTTCAGTGAGTGGAGTGGTTTCATGAGTCAGATTCGGGTCGGAGTGATCTGCGGCGGTAAATCCGCCGAGCACGAGGTGTCGCTGCAGTCGGCGAAGAACATCGTCGATGCGCTGGATCGCGAGCGCTTCGCGGTGAGCGTGATCGGCATCGACAAGCAGGGGCAGTGGCACCTCAACGACGCCGACAACTTCCTCGTCGACGCCGACGACCCGCGCCAGATCGCGCTTGCCGCCTCGGCCGGCGAGATCGCTCTGGTACCGGGGCGCGAGCGCGATCAGCTGGTGGCGCGGGACGCAGCCCAGGACGCGCTCTCTCAGTTCGACGTGATCTTCCCCATCGTGCACGGCACCCTCGGCGAGGACGGCTCGCTTCAGGGGCTTTTGCGGATGGCCAACCTGCCCTTCGTCGGCGCCGGCGTGCTCGGCTCCGCCGCCGGCATGGACAAGGACGTGACCAAGCGGCTGCTGCGCGATGCGGGCATCGCGGTCGCGCCTTTCGTCACCTTCACCCGGCGCACCGCCGCCGACGCGGATTTCACCGCCCTCGTCGCCGAGCTCGGCACGCCGCTCTACGTCAAGCCGGCCAACCAGGGCTCGTCGGTAGGGGTGAGCCGGGTGGAGAGCCGTGAGACGCTGGCCGAGGCGCTGTCGCTGGCGCTCGCCTTCGATCACAAGGTGCTGGTGGAGGCCGCGGTGACCGGGCGGGAGATCGAGTGCGCGGTGCTGGGCAACGACTCGCCCGAGGCGAGCGTATGCGGCGAGATCGTAGTCGACGGCGGTTTCTACTCCTACGACACCAAGTACCTCGACGAGAACGCCGCGCGAGTCGCCGTGCCGGCGGCGATCGACGACGCCGACAGCGAGCGCATCCGGGCGCTGGCGGTGCGCGTATTCGAGGTGCTCGGGTGTGCCGGGCTCGCTCGCGTCGACGTCTTCCTCACCGGCGACGGTGACATCGTGGTCAACGAGATCAACACGCTCCCCGGCTTCACCCGTATCAGCATGTATCCCAAGCTCTGGCAGGCCAGCGGTTTGGGCTATCCGGCACTGGTCTCGCGTCTGATCGACCTGGCGCTGGAGCGCCACCGCGCCGACGCTGCGCTACGTCACGCACGCTGACGCGCTCGGCCCCGTCGCCGAGGGGGCCACTCTCCCCGTCGCGGATCGACCGAAGGAACCTTGAGCCGATCGGCCTGTCTTGATTTCGTCATGCTAGAGTCACAAAAGCTCGATCCTCGGCCGTGGCGCCGAGGCCTCGAGATGTTCACGGATCGAATCGCTTCATGAGTGTATCCCGCAAATTTCACCGCTGGGGCGTGCTCGCCTACATCGGCCTGTGTATCGGCTATGCCATCATGGTGATCGGCGTACTCCCCTGGTGGACACCGGTCGCCGTCGCACTCGCCTGGCTCGCGCTCGCCTACGGCTTTCGCTGGGGGCACCCGGCGCAGCGACAGGCGACCCGCAAGCCGCTGCCCTGGTCGCTGCTGCCGCTGGCGCTGTGGTGGGTCTATATCTACCTCGACGATAGCTTCGGCCAGCTCGACCTCGGCGCGGTGATCTTTCATCTTCAAGCCGGCATCGAGGAGAACGGCAGCACCGACCGCCAGATCGCCGGCGTTCTCTATGCGCTGGCAGGCAGCGTGATGCTCGTCGCGGTGACCTGGCTGGTGCGCGCCGATCATCGCTGGCGGCTGTGGGAGCGCGTGCTGACGCTCTTTCTAATCGCCTTCAATCCGCTGCTGTTCGGGCTGTCGCTGCGCGGCGCCTCGGTGATCGACGACGACGAATCCTGGCTCAACGACCGCTACCTCTCGCCGGCGATCGAGGCCGAGCCCGCCGAGCCGCCCAACCTGATCTATCTCTATCTGGAGAGTACCGAGCGCACCTACGCCGATACCGAGGCGTTCGGCGACGTCTACGAGGACCTCGCCGATCTCGGCGAGCGCGGGGTGGTGTTCAAGGGGGTGAAGCAGCTCGACAACACCGGCTGGACCATGGGCGGCATGGTCGCCAGCCAGTGCGGCACCCCCTTGATGCCGGCAGGACTGATGCACGACAACCAGTTCGAACCGCTCTCCAAGGTGCTGCCGGGCGCCGACTGCCTGGGCGACCTACTCCACGAGCGCGGTTATCGGCTCGCCTACATGGGCGGGGCGAGCACGCGCTTTGCCGGCAAGAACAAGTTCTATGCCGACCATGGCTTCGATACGGTGCTGGGCAAGGACGAGCTGCAGGACGAAGCCCCGCCGGGCTACCTCAACGACTGGGGGCTGTACGACGACACCCTGCTGGGGCTGGCCGAAACCCGCATCCGCCATCTGCACGACAGTGACGGACCCTATGCCTTCTTTGGTCTGACGCTCGCCGCGCATCCGCCGTTCGGCAACCCCTCGCAGTCGTGTATCGACAATCAGGGGCCGTTCGACGGCACCGACATCCTCTACTCGGTGAAATGTACCGGCTGGCTGGTGAAGAATTTCATCGATCGACTGGATGACGAGGGCCTGCTCGACAATACCGTCGTCGTCGTCGCCAGCGACCATCTGTCGATGAAGAATTCGGCCTGGGAGACGCTGGTCGACGAGAATCGCGAAAACACGCTGATCATGCTCGGCGATTCGCTCAACACGCGGGTGATCGAGCGCTCCGCCACCATGGTCGACGTGCTGCCGACCGTACTCGAGGCGATGGGATTCGGTATCCCGCAGCACCGGGCCGGCCTCGGCGTTTCGCTATTCTCGCCGACGCCGACGCTGATCGAGCGCTACTCGCTGCAGACGCTGAATCGCCGGGTGCGTGACGAGAATCGCCTGCAGGAGCGGCTCTGGAGCGGGGTCAACTGAGCCTCGGCGGTGACGCCAGCATCGACGCGTTCCAGCGTCGAGGCTCAGGCATCCGAAAGCGCGCGCTGGGTCGCGAACGCCCGGCGCGGCGCGGGCCACTCGAAAGGACCGTAGTCGGGTAGCGGGTGCAGGTCACCGGGGGCGGTTTCGGGTACGCAGCCCGGCAGCGCCTCGCGTACCCGGGCCAGCGCCGCCTCGCCCTGCGCGCCGTGCGTCACCCGATCCCACCACTGACGATGCACCGCCCGCACGCGTACCGGCACGCGGGGAATTCCCAGACGCTGGGCCATCGCCAGTCGATGCAGCCCGCGATTGATCTTGAGTAGATGGCCGTCACGAGTGATGGCGACACCGAGCTCGTCCTTGCCGCGCTCGGCATCGAAACCGCGAATGGCCATGTCGTCGAGAAAGGCGAGATAGGTCTGCAGGTAGGCGAGGATCTTCGCTTCGGAGTCGAGCAGCAGCCCTTGCTGGTAGGAGGACCAGGGTCGACCCGAATCGAGCCGCGAACGCAGCTGGCTAAACCGTTCGGTCCGAGTGAGATCGTCGCGATGAATATCCAGATCGCTGATGAAGCGATAGCGCGACCCGCGGCGTAGATCGCCCCGGGTCCGATCCCAGTCGCCGTCCCAGATGAACGACGACGACGACGGTTTCTTGCCGCCGACGCCCTTGGCGTTGAAGTCCCGGATGAGGGTGCGCGGGTCGACCTCGACAGTGAGCGCCTCGCCGAGTTCGTCCTCGATCATGCGTCGCGGCAGCCCCCACGCCTCGACGCGCGCGCCGCGACCCTGCGTCCAGCGCCGGTAGAGCCAGCGTTCGAGCGGTCGGCCGATGCCACGTTCAAAGCCGTCGCGCAGCCCCGCCTGCCAGCGCGCACGCCGAACGCCCCACTTCATGCGAGGGTCGAGCAGATCACGAAACGCCGCGTCGTCGGCGGGTAGCCTCGGCGGCGCCGCGTTGCGAGGAGCGCGCGCCATGACAAACTCATTGGTCGGGTGAAGGGCGGATGCCGATGAAACCGTTCTAATAAAACCGTGCTAATAAAACCGTTCTCATGAAACATCGCTGATGAAACGATGCTAATGAATCATTGCTAATAAGACAGTTCTGGTGAAGCCGTGCTTATAAAACAGTGTTCGGGCGACTTAGGCTAGCATACTATAAGCAGGCTATATAGTTACTCGCCACGGGCCGCGTTCGCCAACCGGTTCTCGGCGGCCGTCAGTCGGGGTTCAGCCCCGTGGGCAGCGCGAGAAACTGCGCCATGATGCGGGTATCCCGAAAGCGCTCGACCAGCTCCGGGTCCTCGGCGAGTACCGGCGGGCGGGCCAGCCCCTCGCGAATCTTGGCCGCCAGCCCGGCGATCGAGTTTTCGGCGATCAATCGCGCCTGATCGTTGATCAGCACGTTGCGCACCCCGCCCGGACAGTCCACCGCGACACAGGGCGTACCGCAGATCATGCTCTCCGCCAGCACGATGCCGAAGGCTTCGCTGCGTGAGCTGAGCACGAAGAGCCGGGCGTGCTTCATCCACGGGTAGGGGTTGGGGCGACTGCCGAGAAAATGAATCCGCTCCCGCGCTCCCCGCTCGTCGACCAACCTCTCCAGACTCTCCCGCTTGGGACCGTCGCCGACGATCACCAGATCCTCATCGATGCCCGATGCAAGGTAGGCGTCGATCAGCCACGCCTGACGCTTGACGTCGGAGAGCCGGGAAACGTGGACGATGAAGGGTTTCTGAGGCAGCTCGACCGGTTCGTCGGCCTGACGGCGAATCGCCTCGATGTCGCAAGGGTTCATGATGGTCGCCCAGCGGGCGGGGCGGATGGCATGGTGCCCAAGCTGTCTCTCGAGCTGCTCGCGCACGTTCGGCGTGTTGCAGACCACCTGCTTGCCTTCGTAGAGGCGTCGCAGGTAGAGCCCCTTGAGCCGGCCGCCGGCGCTCCCCGGCCAGGAGACGGTCACCTGCCACAGTCGCGGGTCACGCCAGGACCAGACGGTTTCGAATGCGCCCTGTCCGCGCATGATCACGCGATCGACGGGGCCGTGATCGCGCTCCAGCGTCGCGACGAATCGCTTGAGATAGCCACCGCCGTACCAGCCGCGCCAGAGAAAGCCGGACCCTGGCAGCAGCGGTTTCAGCGTCGCGCGGGTGGCGAGATCGTAGAAGAGTCCCACGCCGGTCTTGCGAAACGCCTTGTCGAAATCCAAACGGTGCACGATGACACCGGCGTCGGGTGCGAGCTCGTGGCCGCCCTTGAGAACCAGCACGTGGACCTCGTGGCCCTCTCGCGCCAGCACGTTGGCGAGATTGACGGTGACCCGCTCGATCCCGCCGATGCTCAGTTTGCGTACGACCAGCAGCACTCTTTGGGTCACGGGGCCACCGTTGGAGGAGTCGTGTCGAAGATCAATGCCTTGAGCTCGGGGTAGCGCGCCAGGCAGTCGGCGAACTGACGATCGTTACCGCCCTGTTTGACGTTCTCTTCATGCAGCGCCGAGGCGTTGGACGCCGGCGTCGGCAAGAAATCGACATTGCGCGGGTTGATGCGCACGCAGCGCGTGCCCGCCTTGAGCGATGCCATCTTGAACCAGATGTCGTCGGCGCTCGGGGCCAACTGGCGAAACGCCTCGGCGTCGAACACCATGGCATCGAGCGCACCCGGGGGATAGAGTACGCCGCCGCTGCCGGTGGGCATCAGCGCGAAATTCGGTGTACACGCATCGCGGCCGTCGTCGCGTCGGGCATGGCGATACGAGACGCTGCCCGAGCCGGGCTCGCTCTCGCACAGCATGTGCCCGCGATGACACACGATACTGCCGGGAAAGCGTGCCGCCCCCGCCAGCAGCCGACCCGCCCAGTCCGGCGGATAGAGCATGTCGTCGTCGGCGGTGATGATCGTGGCGTCGGGATGCGCTTTCCGGGCATGCACGAGCTTGTCGTAGGAGCGGTAGTTCTCGGCCGTCGTGACGATCTTCACCCCGCGCCGCTCGAGGCGTCTGAGCGTCTCCGGCAGCTCGCCGATGGTCACGCGGTCGCGCTCGCTGAGATAGACGTGAACGTCGAAAGCCTCGAGATCCTGATCGGCGAGCGACTCCAGCGTCCCGAATATCTGCCCCACCCGCGGCGGATGGGTCGTCAGCGAGATAATGAGGCGATCGTCGCTGGAAGGAATGCGTCGCGTACGCCGACGGTTCTTCCAGCGGTAGTCGAGCATGCGCAGCGCCGAGCGAATCTTGCGCCGCCGCCGGGCTTTCAGTAACGCCATGATGGTTCTCGCGAAGGGGTCGGAGCAGTCGCTCCCGAACCGGATGAAAGCCCTGCGGCGCCTATCGGTATCGCTGGAAGAGGCCATGGCGTCGAAGATGACGATATCGATGCCGCCAGGAGTACGGGATACACGGGAGACTAGCCCTGAATGGCGTGAGCGATGCGCTCGGGCGGCATCTGCCTCAGGCAGTTGCGATGCCCCAGCGGGCAGGTCCGCTCGAAGCAGGGCGAGCACGACAGTCCCAAATAGTGCACGTCGGCATTCTCGGTCAGCGGCGGCGTGTAGCGCGGCGAGGAGGAGCCGTAGAGCGCCTGAATGCGCGTGCCCACGGCGGCGGCGACGTGCATCAGTCCGGAGTCGTTGGTGACGACCTGCTCACACTCGGCGAGCAGATCCACCGCATCCGCCAGCCGCGTCCTGCCACAGAGCATATGGACATCGGACAAGCCATCGCTGATGGCGTTCCCGGCCTCGGCGTCTTTCGGCCCGCCCAGTACCCAGACGGTATAGCCCCGCGCCGTCAGCGTCTCGGCAAGCTGGCGAAAGTGCGCCAGCGGCCACTGTTTCGCCGGACCGTACTCCGCCCCGGGCATCATGCCGATGGCGGGCCGTTCGCCCAGCGCGAGCTCGTCGCGAAGGGCCCGCTGACGCCGTGGATCGACACGCAGCGTCGGCGACGGCAGCGGAAAATCCCCCGTCGCCGCCTCCCGCGCCGAGAGCCCCAGCGCCACGAAGCGCTTGACGGTCTGGTCGAGCACCGCCTTGTCGAGACGCCGACGATCGTTGAGCAGGCCGTAGCGCTGCTCACCGGTGAAGCCGATTCGCTCTGGGATGCGCGCGAGAAACGGCACCAGCGCCGACTTCAGCGAACGTGGCAGCACGATCGCGCGATCGAAGCGCCCCTTGAGCGAGCGGGCCGCCTCACGCCGCGCTTGCCAGCCGAACTCGCCGTGCCCCACATCCAGCGGGATCGCCTCGTCCACCTCGGGCATGCGCTCGAGAATCGGCAGCGACCAGCCCGGGGCCAGCACGCCGAGCGTCGCCCCGGGATGACGTGCCTTGAGCGTCATGAACAGGCTCTGCGCCATCACCATGTCGCCGACCCAGGAGGGGCCGACGACCAGCAGGCGCAGCGGTGCGGCGCCGTTGGCGTCAGCCATTCAGCCATTCCAGGTAGGCGGTGACACCCTCGCTCACCGTCTTGAACTCGGCCGTGTAGCCCGCTTCGCGCAGACGCGAGATATCGGCACGGGTGTGGCTCTGATAGCGCCCCTTGAGCTCGTCGGGGAAATCGATGTACTCGATCTCGACCTCGAAATCCGTCTTGTCGGCATAGTAGTCGATGACGGTATCGGCGATCGCCTTGAACGGCTCGGCGCGACCGGTACCGAGATTGAAGATGCCGGACACTTCGGGGTTGTCGAGACACCACAGATTGACGTCGACCACGTCACCCACGTAGATGAAGTCGCGGCTCTGCATGCCGGCTTGGTAGCCGTCCCAGGCGCCGAAGAGCTTGGGGTTCTCGCCGCGTCCGACCTGGTTGTGGTGATGATGGGCCACGCTTGCCATCTTGCCCTTGTGGGACTCCCGCGGGCCGTAGACGTTGAAATAGCGAAAACCCACGACCTGCGCGGTGAAAGTGTCCCAGCGCGCCCGCACGTACTGATCGAACAGCAGTTTCGAGTAGCCGTAGACGTTGAGCGGTTTTTCGAACTGCGGGTCCTCGACGAAGACGTCGCTGCCGCCGTAGGTCGCCGCCGACGAGGCATAGAGAAACGGAATGCGCTCGGCCTGGCAGTACTCGAGCAGTACCTTGGAGTACTCGAAGTTGTTCTCGAGCATGAAGCGCCCGTCCCACTCGGTGGTGTCCGAGCAGGCGCCCTCGTGGAAGATCGCCTCGATGGGCGGCAGCCCGGCGCCGATCTCGCCGCGCAGCGCGGCTTTCACGCGCTCGAGAAAATCGGCCTTGTCGAGATAGTCGCCGAGGGTACAGTCCGCGAGGTTGACGAACTTGGTGCCGTCGCTGAGATCGTCGACCACCAGGACGTCCCGATGGCCGCGCGCGTTGAGTGCCTTGACCAGATTGGCCCCGATGAAGCCGGCACCGCCGGTGACTACGATCATTCGCGAATTCTCCTGTTTCGAGCCGGTAGGCGGGAAGCGATCATCGCCGACGGGCGTTTCGCCGCGCCGCCGATGCATTCACGACCCGAAACGCCGTGCCTATAACCGATTGAGCGCTAATTGTATACTTGGCGGCTCACGAATTCATGGGCAACGGTACGCAGTCAATGACAGAGTCGACGGCAGATGCGAAAACCTTTCAGGGGCTGATCCTCGCCCTGCAGCAATACTGGGCGGAACAGGGCTGCGTGGTCCTTCAGCCTCTCGACATGGAGGTCGGCGCAGGTACCTTTCACCCGGCGACCTTCCTGCGCTCGATCGGGCCGGAGAGCTGGAATGCGGCTTACGTCCAGCCGTCGCGCCGCCCCACCGATGGCCGCTACGGCGAGAACCCCAATCGCCTCCAGCACTACTACCAGTTCCAGGTGGTGATGAAACCCTCGCCGGAGAACTTCCAGGCACTCTATCTGGGCTCGCTGGAACGACTCGGCCTCGACCCGCTGGTCCACGATATCCGCTTCGTCGAGGACAACTGGGAGTCGCCCACCCTCGGCGCCTGGGGGCTGGGCTGGGAGATCTGGCTCAACGGCATGGAGGTGACCCAGTTCACCTACTTCCAGCAGGCCGGCGGTATCGAATGCTACCCGGTCACCGGCGAGCTGACCTACGGCCTCGAGCGCATCGCCATGTACCTGCAGGACGTCGACAGCGTCTATGACCTGGTCTGGACCATCGCCCCGGACGGCACGCGCGTGACCTACGGCGACGTCTTCCTGCAGAACGAGGTCGAGCAGTCCACCTACAACTTCGAGCACGCCGACGTGCCCTATCTCTTCGAGGCGTTCGATCACTGCGAGAGCGAGTGCAACAAGCTCCTCGCGGCGAGCCTGCCGCTGCCGGCCTACGAACAGGTGCTCAAGGCGTCGCACACCTTCAACCTGCTCGACGCGCGCCACGCCATCTCGGTCACCGAGCGTCAGCGCTACATCCTGCGGGTGCGCGCCCTCGCCCGCGACGTCGCCCACGCCTACTACGCCTCCCGCGAGGCGGCCGGGTTCCCGCTGGCGCCCGAGGCGCTACGGCGTGAACTGCTGCAAGACACCAACGACACCAAATCGGGAGACGCATGAGCATGGCAGCCAACACCCTACTGATCGAACTGGGCGTCGAAGAGCTGCCGCCGAGCGCGCTCACCGAGCTCGCCGGCGCCCTGCGTGACGGCATTCGAAAAGGTCTCGCCGACGCCGGCGTCGAGATGGGCGAAGCGACGGCGCTTGCCTCGCCACGCCGACTCGCGGTGCGCATCGCGCAGCTCGCCGACAAGCAGCCGGACCGCGAAGTCGAAAAGCGCGGCCCGGCACTCGCCGCGGCGTTCAAGGACGGCGCGCCGACCAAGGCCGCCGAAGGCTTCGCGCGCTCCTGCGGCGTCACCGTCGACGATCTCATCCATCTCGAGACCGACAAGGGCACCTGGCTCGGCTATCGCGAGCAACAGCAGGGCGAACGAATCGAAGCGCTGCTGCCGGCAATCCTCACCGCCGCCGTCAACGCCCTGCCGGTGCCCAAGAACATGCGCTGGGGCGCCTCGAGAATTGAATTTTCGCGCCCGGTCCACTGGCTGGTGGCGCTCTACGGTGACCAGGTGGTGCCCGCCTCTCTGCTCGGTCTCGACGCCGACCGCCAGACCTTCGGTCATCGCTTCCATGCGCCGGCGGCCATCGCGCTCGATCATGCCGACGACTACGAATCCGCGCTGGAAACGGCCTACGTACTGGTCGACCCGATGCGCCGTCGCGAGCGCATCCGCGAGCAGGTGCTGGCCGAAGCCGAGGTCAACGGGGCGACGGCGGTGATCGACGAATCGCTGCTCGACGAAGTGAGCGGGCTGGTCGAGTGGCCGGTGGCGCTCACCGGCAGCTTCGACGAGCGCTTCCTGGAGGTGCCCGCGGAGTGCCTGGTGTCGTCGATGAAGGCCAACCAGAAGTATTTCCACCTGCTCGACGACGCTGGCAATCTGGTGCCGCAGTTCATCACCGTCGCCAACATCGAGAGCGCCGATCCGCAGCAGGTGATCTACGGCAACGAGAAAGTGATCCGCCCGCGCCTGGCCGACGCCGCCTTCTTCTTCGAGACCGACCGCAAGCAGACGCTCGAGGCCCGCCAAGGGGCGCTGGCGAACGTGGTGTTCCAGCGCGAGCTGGGAACGCTTGCCGACAAGGCCGCGCGCAGTGAGGTCATCGCCCGCTTCATCGCCGGCAAGATCGACGGCGACAGCAGCGCCGCCGCCCGTGCCGCCCAGCTCGCCAAGTGCGATCTGGTCACCGAGATGGTGCTCGAATTCCCCGAGCTGCAGGGCATCATGGGCACCTACTACGCGCGCTACGACGGCGAGCCCGAGGCCGTGGCGGGTGCGATCCACGAGCAGTACCTGCCGCGCTTCGCCGGCGACGCCATCCCCGAGACCGCGACCGGCAAGGCAATCGCCCTGGCGGACCGTCTCGACACGCTGACCGGCATCTTCGGCATCGGCCAGCGCCCTACCGGCGCCAAGGATCCGTTCGCGCTGCGCCGCGCCACCATCGGCGTGCTCAACATCCTGATCAAGGGCGAGCTTGACCTGGACCTGCGCGAGCTGCTGGAAATCGCCGCCTCCCAGCATCGCGATCTGCCCAAGGCCGAAGGCCTGGTCGACGACGTCCTCACTTACATGCTGGACCGCTTCCGCGCCTGGGCGCAGGACGAAGGCCTGCCGGTGGATGTCTACCTGGCGGTGCGTGCCCGCCCCGTGACCCGCCCGCTCGACTTCGCCCGCCGGCTACACGCGGTCCACCGTTTCGCCGAACGTGAGGAGGCCGCCGCCCTGGCCGCTGCCAACAAGCGTGTTGCCAACATTCTCGCCAAGCAGAGTCACGACGGGCGGACGCAGATCGAGGCCAGTCTGCTCAACGAGGAAGCGGAAATCGCGCTGGCCAACGCCGTCAACGACTGTCGCGATCAGGTCGAGCCGCTCTTCCGTGAGGCCGAGTATGCTCAGGCGCTGGACATCCTGGCGACGCTGCGCGCACCGGTGGATCGGTTCTTCGATGAGGTGATGGTCGCCGCCACCGACGAGGCGGTCCGCGCCAATCGGCTCGCGCTGCTGGCGAGCCTGCAGGGGCTCTTCCTGGCGGTAGCCGACATCGCCGAGCTTCAACGCTGATGAGCTTCAACGCTGATGAGCTTTAACGCTGACAGCCTCTGAACGATGTTTCACGTGAAACATAGCCCGGCCTCGCACCGGGCTTTTGTCTCTGAGAGCCGACGACTGGAGCACCGGCGCGATGCCTATTGAGCCTGCACTTACCCTGCCCTCATCAGGCGTTACATGGGGAACGGGAAGGTTGCAGAAGATAACTGGACGCCGGTGCACCAACCTTCGGACACTGCGAACTGGCCCCAGACAGTGATCGCCCATGACCCCATTCGACGTCGCATCGTCACAATCAGCCACCGAGAATCGCCACTTTCACTTCGGCATTCCTCTACGAGCCCGCGCCGTGACGCTGGATTGGGGGCTCGCCTGTCGCAACCTGAACCGAACGCTAGAGGCACTCAGGCGCCAGACGTGTCCCGATTTTCGTGTCCTGGTCGCCTGCCACGAAATTCCCGACGTCGATACCAGCGGACTGGACATAGAGTTCGTGATGGCCGATTTCGACCCGCCCGCGGCAATCGATGAAAAGGGCCAACCGGGTAACGACAAACCCGCCAAGAAACGTCTATTGGGCATGGCTATGAAGGCCTCGATGGGCGAGGCAAGCTACTTCATGCATCTTGACGCCGATGATCTGGTTCATCCCACTCTGGTCGAGGCGACGTTGAGCGATGACAACCGTCTCGGCTACCTCATCGAGCGCGGCTATATGCTCGACTGCGCATCTGGCCTGGTCGGCCGGATGGATGCAACATTCAGCGAATTCTGGCGGCACTGTGGCTCCTGCGCAGTGATCCATCTAACTCGCGACGACTTGCCAGCGAAGCTCAGCGACAACATCTGTTACTTCACGCAGTTCAAGAAGCATGCCGAGTACGCTAATACTGCGGCCGATCACGGACGCCCGCTATCTACCTACCCTCAACCGATGGCAATCTATCTCGTTAATCATGGCGAAAACGACGTCTCGGCCTACCGCGGTAAAATCGACGTCAAATCCAAATACGTGAGCCGCGCTCAGATTACGGATGAAGAAGAGCTCGCGCGGATCATTCATCACTTTCCGATGCTAGCTGGATTCGTAAAACGCTGACGTGTTTCACGTGAAACATCCAACCGCTACTGATGGTCCTGGCACCACCGTTTCAACCAGTCGATCAGCGCTTGAAGCCGCGAAGGTCGATATCGATCTTTGGCCATCACGGCGTAGAGGCCCGACGGCGTTGGCAGATACTCGTCGAGTGCACTCTCGAGCTCATTGGCACGCAGGGCACGGCTGACGTCTCGCTCGGACTTGAGGATGACGCCGAGTCCGGCCTGCGCCCAGCGCCGAAGCACCACGCCGGAATTGGCCCTCAACGCGCCGCGAATGCCGACGGCGAGCGGACTGCCCTGATCGCTGAAATGCCAGGGCGTCTGCATCTCGCCATCGCGGGTAAGTACCAGACAGTCGTGATCGACCAGCTCGGCCGGGTGCGCCGGCTTACCCCGCTGTCGCCAGTAGGCGGGGGCGGCGACCACGCGGCGACGATCCGGCGAGAGTTGCACCGCCACCAAAGCACTGTCCGCCAATGGCCCGACCCGCACGGCAAAATCGATCCCCTGCCCCACGCCTCTGACTACGGCGTCGCTCAGATGCAATTCGGCACTGACGCCGGGATGCGCCTGCGAGAACGCAGCTAGCGCCGGAGCGATGACTCGCTGGCCGATATCATTGGGTGCCGTGACGACGATATCCCCGGTGAGCGATGTCTGGCGATGATGCAGACGATCTTCGGCTAGCCGCATCGCCTCCAGAGCCTCTCGACACCCCTGAAGGTAGGTAGCGCCTTCCGCGGTCAGCGATAGCGTCCGTGTCGTGCGGTTGAGTAGCGTCGCCCCGAGCGAGCGTTCGAGTTGACGCAGGCGATGACTGGCCGACGACAGTGCCAGGTCGTGACGTCGAGCGCCGGCGGAGAGACTGCCGGTCTCCACGATATCGATGAACAGCTGCAGTGTACTCAGAGACGCGGACACTCTTCGAAATCCTCGAACCGGAGTTCCCAATAACGCGATTTATTCAACAATCGAACTCTACCAGACTGTCGCTATCGATTCGCGCCCCTCGCCGAACGACGTAACCGGCAGGGGCTATCATTCGAAGGCAGATCAGCGTTTGTCGAATTTCTCGCAAACCCAAGGAAGGCTACTCATGAAGGCTCTAATTGCAGGCGCCGGCGGCATCATCGGCGAAGGCGTCCACCAGGCGCTGAAGGCGCACGGCGCGGACGTGAAAGGGTTGGGACGTCATGTCATCGACGGCATGGAAACGGTGACGGTGGATCTGACGGATCCCGACTCGACGCGTCGGGCCATCCGAGAAAGCGCGGGGCAAACCACACATCTGTTCTACGCGGCACTCGCCCCCGATGCGGATCTTGCGACGGAGGCCGAGCGCAACGGACGCATGCTCGACAACCTGCTCGACGCCCTCGAGCAGGCCGATGCACCGCTGGAGCGTGTGGTGATCTACCAGGGGTTCAAGATCTACGGCATCCATCTCGGCGCCAAAGTCCCGACGCCTGCGCGGGAAAGCGACCCTGCGCACATGCCGCCCAATCTCTATCAGTCTCAGGAGGCGATGCTGGCCCAGCGCGCCGAAACGGCCAGCTGGGACTACGTCGCACTGCGACCCGACGTCATCATCAACGGAGGGATTCACGGCAACCCGATGAACATCGCCGCGGTGCTCGGCGCGTTCGCGGCGATTTCCCGCGAGCTGGGCGTTCCGATGCGCTATCCCGGCAGCGAAACCGCCTACCGAGTCCTGATGCAGGGCACCGACGCGGCACTGCTCGGCGATGCCAGCGTCTGGGCGGCACAAGCCGAAGGGATCAGCGGTGAGGCCTTCAACGTGACCAACGGCGATGTCTTTCGTTGGGAGCGCCTCTGGCAGGACGTCGCCGATTACTTCGAGCTGTCGACGGCCAGCCCGATCCCCCTCACGCTGGCCGAGCACATGGCGGACAAGCAGCCCGTTTGGGAGCGCATCGCCGAACGCTACGGTCTGCGGGAGCACGATCTGGATAGCGTGGTTCAGTGGGGTTTCGGCGACTTCATCTTCAACACCGAGACGGATGTCATTTCCGATGTGAACAAGATCTATCGCTATGGGTTCACGCCCCGCATGGATACCCGGGCATCGCTGTTCGCGGCCTTCGACAAGCTCAGGGAGCGCAAGATCATTCCCTGAGTCTGCCCGCTGGCAAAGGCTTGCCGACGGCTCTTAGTCACAAGGACCTGTTTCACGTGAAACAGGTCCTTTGCGATGTCGAGGATACGCTCGGATAATGGTGCATCCCGACCGTAATGGAGGCCGCCAGTGGCCGGCATCGTCATACTCGACCGCGACGGCGTCATCAATCGAGACTCCGACGCCTACATCAAATCGGTGGCCGAGTGGCAGCCGCTGCCAGGCGCCATCGAAGCGATCGCACGACTCGGCCGGGCAGGGTTTCGCGTGGCGATTGCCACCAACCAGTCGGGTATCGGACGCGGCTACTACGATCACGCTACGCTCGCCGCCATTCATCGCCGTCTGACCGACCTCGTCGTCGAGGCCGGTGGTCTCATCAGCCATGTCGAATACTGCCCCCACCATCCGGACGAGGGCTGTGTCTGTCGTAAACCCGCGCCCGGTATGCTGTTCGCCATTCAACATACGCTCGACCTCGTCGATCTTCGCCAGAGCTGGATGGTGGGTGACAGCCTGCGCGATATCGACGCAGGAGCAAGAGCGGGCTGCCATACGGCACTGGTGCGTACCGGCAAGGGCGCGAGCTGCGAGGCCACGGTGCGCTCGACGTTTCCCGAGGCCTGGGTATGCGATGACCTGGCCGATTTCGTTTCTCGCCTCACCGATTCCAAATCCTGATGCCATTTCGCCGAGTGGCCGCACTCGGACTGTTTCACGTGAAACATCAGCGGCAATGACCCCCGCCATGTTTCACTCCGTCGGAATCAACCGGCCCCGCGATCGTTCTACCTTTTGATCCGGTTCGAGATCGACAACATTGGCGTCGCGCTGAGCTATCCTTTTCCTATCCCGTGAACAAGGTTGTGGCGATGACTACAGGCAAGAAGATCGCACTCTGGGTGCTGGGCATCGTGCTGGTACTGCTCGTGGCGCTGGTGATTGTCGTCGCGACGTTCGATTGGAACCGGCTGAAACCGACCCTCAACGAGCAAGTGTCGCAGGCCCTCGATCGCCCCTTCGCCATCGAGGGCGACCTCGACGTGCAGTGGGCGCTTCCCGAAGCAGCGGAAGGCCTGGCGCGCTGGATACCCCAACCCCATGTCCGCGCCAACGATGTGCGTCTCGGCAGTCCCGACGCCGTCACCGATGCCGATCTCGCCACGCTCGAAGCGATCGATGTCGTGCTCTCGCCGCTGCCGCTGCTGTCGCAGACGGTGGCCATCCCGTCGATCGCCCTCAGCGGCGGTGAGGCGACGCTGGTCAGACTCGAGGACGGAACGAACAACTGGACCTTTAGCGGCGAGGACGAGGCCCAGGCGTCGAACACCTCTGACGAGGGCAGCACCTGGACCGTGGATATCGGCGAGATCGCTTTCGATCCCATCGACATCCACTACCGGGACGCCATTCTCGCCGCCGATGTCGATGCCACGGTCGAACTGCTGGGCGAGCCCATCGCTTTCGAGGAGGTGACCGGTACCGATGGGGCACAGGACGCCCCCGGCAGCGACGAGACGCCTGCGGCTGACGATGCCTCGGTCGAAAGCGATGTCGTGGACTTTGCCTTCGCCTGGCGCGCCAGCGGCACCTACCGCGATGCCCCCGTGGAAGGTAACGGTCGTCTAGGGGGGCTCGGTGCCCTTCGCCAAACCGGCAGCCCTTATCCGATCCAGGCAGAACTCGAAGCCGGCGCCACTCAGGTCAGTGTCGATGGCACCCTGACCGACCCTCTCGCTCCTCAGCGCATCGATCTCGATCTGAGCTTCGCCGGGCAGAATCTGGGGGATCTCTACGACATCATCGGCGTGACGCTTCCCGATACGCCGCCCTACTCCACCCGCGGGCACCTGACGGCGGATCTTGCGAGCAACGAAGCGTTGACCTTCCGCTATCGCGATTTCGACGGCCAGATCGGCGACAGCGACATCCACGGCGACCTGACCTACCGCCTCGGCGAACCGCGCCCTTCGCTGACCGGAGAAGTCGTCTCACGCCAGCTGCGCTTCGCCGATCTCGCACCGCTGATCGGCGCGGACTCCAACGCCGACAAGGCGGATCGAGGCGAAACCTCTCAGCAGCCCGAGGACAAGGTGCTGCCGACCGAAACCTTCGACACCGAGCAGTGGCGCGCCATGGATGCCGACGTCAAATTCACCGCCGAACGCATCGAGCATGGCGAATCGCTACCGTTGGACGATCTCTATACGCACGTGGTGCTCGATGACGGTGAAATTCTGCTCGATCCGCTGCGCTTCGGCGTCGCTGGCGGCAATCTCAACACCACCCTGCGGCTCGACGGCAGCCAGGATCCGATGCAGAGCCGGGTCGATATGCACATTCGTCATCTTCTGCTCAGTCAGCTCTTCCCCGACGTCGAACTGATGCAAAACAGCCGGGGCGAGCTCAACGGCGACGCCACCCTGAGCGGCACGGGCAACTCGGTCGCGGCGATTCTCGGTTCGAGCAACGGCAATCTTCAGACGCTCATCAGCGATGGCGTCATCAGCCAGAACCTGATGGAGCTTGCAGGTCTCAACGTGGGCAACTACCTCGTCGGGCAGCTTTTTGGCGACGAACAGGTCAACATCAACTGTGCCGCGACCAACCTGGAAGTGAACGACGGCGTGGCTCGCACGCGGTTCTTCGTCATCGACACCGAGAATGCCTTGGTCCGTATCGATGGCAGCATCAACTTCGCCACCGAAGGTCTCGATCTGACCATCGAGCCCGAGAGCAAGGGCGCCCGCGTCTTCACGCTACGCTCACCGCTCTACGTCGAAGGGACGTTCAAGAATCCCTCGCCGGGCGTGGATGCCGGCTCACTGCTGGCACGAGGTGCCGCCGGCGCCATTCTGGGTACCGTCGCGACCCCCGCCGCTGCGCTACTGGCACTGGTTTCCCCGAGCGCCGACGGCACCACGCCCTGCAATGACTTTTTGAGCGAAGTGCAGACGGAATGATCGCTCGGAACGCCGGGCCAATCACGCAAACGCTGTTCAATGTTTCACGTGAAACGCCAAGGCGCTAATCGAGACATGCCATGTTTCATGTGAAACATGCCGTGAGGGGAAAGGCGGCAGGGCATAAATACGAAAGCCGCCTGCCCCGAGCCAGCCTGTCGCGGGTCGTACGCAAACCGGCTCGAAAACGAAAGCGCGGAACCCGAATCAGCGGGTTCCGCGCGCGACGTCATATCACGAGTTCGAGTTACTGCGACGCCTGCTCCTCACGATACTGCTCTCCCAGACTATCGAGCGCATCGATGAGCTTGTCGATCTCCTCTTCGAAACGGCGCTGCTGCTGAGAATAGAAATGCCGGGTGAAGGACGCGCCGCGATGTCGCTTCACCAGATCCTCGAACTGCGATTTGAGCGCCTGGGTGTGGAATCGAAGACGCTCGGTCAGAAACGTCGCTTGGCCCTGGTGGCAGGCGACGTCCATCAGCGCACGGATCTGCACGGTGAGCAGATAGAGCTGCATGACATTGCGTTCCTGCACCTCCTTCTGCGTCGAGACGCTGTCGTCGAGCAGATTGATGGCGCTCATCTCACAGCAGTCGGTCACGTCGGCGGCAGGCTCGCGAGCGTCATACGCTTCGGCTTTCGACATGGTGCCCTCCGGGTTCGGTTGCGTACGCTTTCAGTCTATCAAGCGTGGTCGCCCTACCCGGTCGCCCTTTAGTCGCATGGGACGGTGTGCCGCAGGGGCCTCGACGCAGGCCGCCTGAACGCAGGCCGCCTGAACGCAGGCCGCCTAAAGCGTAATGGCAAGGCGTGCCTCGAGCGCTCACATTGGTAGGTCCCTCTCCCATCTCGAGGTACCGATCATGCGCTACGCCAATCCCAATACCGCCAACGCTCTCGTCGAGTTCGCCAGACGCTACGACAACTACATAGGCGGTAAGTGGACCGCCCCTGTCGACGGTCGCTACTTCGAGAACGTCACGCCGGTCACCGGTGACGTCTTCTGCGAGGTCGCGCGCTCCAGCGAAGCCGACATCGAACTCGCCCTCGACGCCGCCCACGCCGCTGCCCCCGCCTGGGGCAAGTGCGCCGCTCAGGCACGCGCCGAGGTACTGCTCAAGATCGCCGATCGGCTCGAGCAGAATCTCGAGAGTCTCGCCGTCGCCGAAACCTGGGACAACGGCAAACCGGTACGCGAGACGCTGGCGGCGGATCTGCCGCTCGCCGTCGATCACTTCCGCTATTTCGCCGGCTGCATTCGCGCCCAGGAGGGCACCGCCGCCGAGATCGACGAGCACACCGCCTCGTACCATTTTCACGAGCCGCTTGGCGTGGTGGGCCAGATCATTCCGTGGAACTTCCCCATCCTCATGGCGAGCTGGAAACTGGCACCGGCCTTGGCCGCGGGCAACTGCGTGGTGCTCAAGCCCGCCGAGCAGACTCCGGTGTCGATCCTCAAGGTGATGGAGCTGATTGCCGACCTGCTGCCGGACGGCGTGGTCAACATCGTCAACGGCTACGGCGAAGAGGCCGGCCAGGCGCTCGCCAGCAGCAAGCGGATCGCCAAGATCGCCTTTACCGGCTCCACGCCTATCGGCTCGCACATCATGAAATGCGCCGCGGAGAACATCATTCCCTCCACGGTGGAGCTCGGGGGCAAGTCTCCCAACATCTACTTCGCCGACATCATGCAGGGCGAGCCCGCGTTCATCGACAAGTGCGCCGAGGGGCTCGTGATGGGCTTTCTCAACCAAGGCGAGGTCTGTACCTGCCCGTCGCGGGCCTTGGTCCAGGAGAGCATCTTCGACGACTTCATGGCACGCGTGATCGAACGGGTGAAGACGATCAAGCGCGGCCACCCGCTGGATACCGACACTCAGGTGGGCGCTCAGGCCTCCCAGGAGCAGTTCGACAAGATCATGGCCTACATGGAGGTCGCCCGCGGCGAAGGCGCTGAGTTTCTCGCCGGTGGTGAACGGGAGTCGGTCGACGACGATCTTTCCCGCGGCTACTACATCCAGCCGACACTGCTGAAGGGCAACAACAGGATGCGTGTCTTTCAGGAGGAGATCTTCGGCCCGGTGGTATCGGTGACCACCTTCAGAGACGAGGCCGAAGCGCTCGCCATTGCCAACGATACCGAGTTCGGCCTCGGCGCCGGGGTCTGGACCCGCGACATCAATCTCGCCTACCGCATGGGCCGGGCCATTCAGGCCGGTCGCGTCTGGACCAACTGCTATCACCATTATCCGGCTCACGCCGCCTTCGGTGGCTACAAGAAATCCGGCGTCGGGCGTGAAACGCACAAGATGGCGCTCGAGCACTATCAGCAGACCAAGAACCTGCTGGTGAGCTACGACATCAATCCCATGGGGTTTTTCTGAGGGCCGTACGGCGCCTCGATCACCGTCGACAACGCCCCGGTCGCGCTCATCAGAACGCGACCGGGTCGTCGTGTACGTCTACGCTCGAGACTCAATCCGAAGGGGTGCTGTGATGAAGGATCTCACCACGTTCACGCAAAGCCTCGACGCGGCCGAACCGCCGACGCCTCTGTCTCCCGAACTGCTCGCCCTGTGGTGGGCGGGCAGGTCCGAGTGGTCGAAAGCGCACGCCCAGGTCGATACCGCCAAGGGCGTCGATGCCGCCTGGGTTCACGCCTACCTGCATCGCTGGGAGGGGGACCTGGGCAATGCCAATTACTGGTACGCGAAAGCGGGCCGCTGCATGCCCGACCAGAGCCTGGACGAAGAGTGGCGGCGCATCACGGAAACGCTGATCGAACGCCGCTGAGTCCCCGACTCGCCCCTGCGCCCAAGTTCATGGCGCAGCGATGAGTGAAGCGAAACGCAGCGGGTCGACGTTGCCGCCACTGATGACGATACCGATCCGCAGACCCTGCCAGGGCTCGGCATTGGCGAAGGCCGCCGCCACGGCCAGACAGCCCGTGGGCTCGACGAACTGCTTCATGCGACTCGCCATGAACGTCATGGCGTCGACGAGCTCGGCGTCGCTGACCGTGACGATGGCGTCGACGCACTGACGAATGACGCCGAAGGTGAGATCTCCGAGCGCCGCGGTCTGCGCCCCATCGGCGATGGTTCGCGGGGTATCGATGGCGACGATGGCATCGCGCGCCAGGCTCTGCTGACCGTCGTTGCCGGCTTCGGGCTCCACGCCGATCACCCGGCAGTTCGGATAGCGAGCGCGGGCCACGGTGGCACAGCCGGACAGCAGCCCGCCACCGCCGAGCGGGACGAGCAGCAGGTCGAGCTCGCCGGCCTCGTCGAACAGCTCGTTGGCGACGGTCCCCTGCCCCGCCATCACGTGGGGGTGATTGAAGGGCGGCACCAGCGTCAGTCCCTCGCGCTCGGCAAGCCCTCTCCCCAGCGCCTCGCGATCCTCGGTGTAGCGATCGTAGAGCACCACTTCGGCGCCGTAGCCCCGCGTCGCGGCGATCTTGGCCTCGGGGGCGTCCTCGGGCATCACGATCACCGCGCGCATCGCCTTGAGCCGTGCCGAGAGCGCGATCGCCTGAGCATGGTTACCGGAAGAGAACGCGACTACCCCGGCTCGCTGCTGCGCTGCATCGAAGCGGTCGAGCGCGTTGTAGCCACCGCGAAACTTGAAAGCGCCGATACGCTGCAGATGCTCCGCCTTGAAGTGCAGAGTCGCCTGCGCCCGGGCATCCGCCGTTGCCGAACGCAGTACCGGCGTGCGATGGGCGACCCCTTCGAGTCGGCGCTGAGCCGAGAGAACGTCGTCGTAGTCGATCGCAAGCGCGCGACCGCCGGCTGAATGCTGCATGACTGACTCCCACACTATCTAACGGAAACTGAAGCCGGGACGGGGCGATATCGTACGCTCTGTCATTCCATCGGGGTGCTCCAGCGTCTAAGGTCGACACGTTGGCCTCACCCCGGCAGCACCCCGGCCGCCTGTCGATGCCTGATAATGACCTGCAAACCTCTGCGACGGAAGCGAACCATGGCACCCCCCGAGACCACCTGGCACATCGGTACCGCGTTGGACGCGACCACGCTCTACGAGCTGCTCGCTCTTCGCGTCGCGGTCTTCGTGGTCGAGCAGCGCTGCGCCTATCAGGAGCTCGACGGCCAGGACCTGCTGGCGACGACCCAGCACCTGCTGGTGCATCGCGAGGGCCGACTCGCCGCCACGCTGCGGCTGCTCGCGCCGAGCGATCCGCGAGAAGCGATCGCCATCGGCCGCGTCGTGATCGCCCCTGCCCAACGCGGCTCGGGTCTCGGTCACGCGCTGATGCAGGAAGCACTGCAGCGAATCGAGACAGCCTGGCCAGAGCGCGACGCCTACCTCTCCGCGCAGGCGCATCTCCAACACTTCTACGCCGGCCACGGTTTTCGGGCCGTCACCGACGTCTATCTCGAAGACGATATTCCTCATATCGGCATGCATCGCCCTGTCGCCCATCAGACGCCGTGAGCCTTCTCCCCTGCGGTGAAGACCCGGGACCAACAAAAAGGCCGATATCCTCGCGGATACCGGCCTTTCACTTAGCTTCGCCGGACGCTCATGGAGCCCGGTCTGTCTCGGGGTCAGGCAGTCATGTGGCCCGGTGTGCCTTCAGGCAGTCCTGTCTTCCGGTCAGACAGGCGTTCAGGCAGTCATGTGACCCGGTATGCCTTCAGGCAGTCATGTGACCCGGTATGCCTTCAGGCAGTCATTTCGTCGAGCAGCGTCTCGATCAGCGAGAACCCTTCCTCGAGCACGTCATCGCCGATGGTCACCGGCATCAGAAAGCGGATCGTGTTGCCGTAGAGCCCGCAGGAGAGCAGGATCAGGCCGCGCTCGCGTGCCTCGCGGCAGAGCTTGCCGGTGAGTTCGGTGGCCGGCGAGCCGTCTTTCTCGACCAGGTCGAAGGCCGCCATCGCGCCCAGCGCGCGGCCACGGACGACACAGTCGAAGCGCGCCTCCCAAGCGTTGAACTGCGACTTGAGCTTCTCCCCGAGCCCCTGGCTCTTCTCCAGGATGTTCTCTTCCTCGAACACTTCCAGGACGGCGAGTACCGCGGCGCAGGAGACCGGGCTACCGGTATAGGTGCCGCCGAGCGAGTTGCCGCCGGAGGCGTCCATCACCGTGTCGGTGCCGACCACGGCGGAGATCGGCATGCCGTCGGCCATGCTCTTGGCCATGGTCATGATGTCCGGCTCGATCCCGGCGTGCTCGATGGCGAAGAGCTTGCCGGTGCGCCCGAAACCGGACTGCACTTCATCGACGATCATCAGGATGCCGTGCTCGTCGCAGATTTCGCGAATCGCCTTCAGAAAACTCGCCGGCGCCGCGTGGAAGCCGCCCTCGCCCAGTACCGGCTCGATCACGATCGCCGCGGTGTCGCTGGGATTGGCGTCGCTCTTGAGCGTCATCTTGAGATGGCGCAGAGCCTCCTCTTCGCTGACGCCGATGGAGGGCACCGGGTAGGGCGCGCGGTAGACCTGCCCCGGCATCGGGCCGAAGTCGGTGCGGTACGGGGCGACCTTGCCGTTCATCGCCATGGTCATGAACGTGCGGCCGTGATAGCCGCCGGTGAAGCAGATCACGCCGGAGCGGCCGGTGGCGGCGCGGGCGACCTTCACCGCGTTCTCGAGCGCTTCGGCGCCGGAGTTGGCGAGCATCACCTTGGCGTGTCCGCGTACCGGCGTCAGCTCGCTCAGCTTCTGAGCGACGCGCACGTAGCCTTCATAGGGCATCACCGTCTGGCAGGTGTGCATCACACGGTCGAGCTGCGCCTTCACCGCCTCGACCACCTTGGGGTGGCGATGGCCGATGTTGAGCACGCCGATACCGCCGGCGAAGTCGATGAAGCGCTTGCCGTCCTCGTCCCACAGCTCGGCGTTTTCCGCCTTGGCCGCGAACTGGGTGGCGGGGCTGGCGGCGCCGCTCGCGACATAGCGCTGCTTGAGTTCGTTGAGTTCTGCGTTGGTCATGATTCACTCCTCTTGGCGCGGCGCGTTACGCCGCGACTCTCGATGCGCGTCGTCGATGGCGAGCGTCGGCGCCGCGCGCGGTAGTCTAGGCACCCCTGCCGACGCTCGGCAGGGGATCGGGCGGTGTCGCGACTAGTCGCGCTCGTAGGAGGCACGAATGAGTCGGTCGCCCATCTCTCGACCGTAGCGCCGTCTCGCCCAGGCGTACAGCACCAGACCGCCGACCATCCACATGCCGAAGATCAGCCACTCGACCGGCACCAGGGCCGACGGACTGCCGGGCAGATAGGCGAACAGCATGCCGAGCGACATCAGCACTGCGAGCACGCCCACCGCGATGCCGCAGGAGACGCGGTAAGGACGCGGCATGTCCGGCTCGCGCCGGCGCAGAATGAGGAACGAGACCGCCACGACCAGATAGGCGATGACGATACCCAGACCGCCGGCATCCACCAGCCAGACCAGCGCCGGGCGGCCGAAGAACGGCGCCAGCGTGGAGAGCACGCCGATCAGGATGATGGCGTTGGTGGGTGTCTTGTACTTCGGATGTAGCTTGCCCAGAAAGGCCGGCAGCATGCCGGAGTGCGCCAGCGCGTAGATCGCCCGCGAGCCACCGATGTAGAAGGCGTTCCAGCTGGTGATGATTCCCGCGATCCCCGCCAGCACCATCAGGTTGCCCGCCCAGGCGCCGCCGAACACTGCTTCCATCGCCGCCGGCACGCTCAGCGTGCTCGCACCGAGCGCCTCGCCATCCAGGATCAGGCTGGTGCCGAGCACGATCAGCACATACCACGCCACCGCCATGAGCACGGAGAGCACCAGCACCTTGCCGATGTCGCGGTACGACAGGTTGATCTCCTCCGCCGCCTGCGGAATGACGTCGAAGCCGACGAACAGGAAAGGCACCAGCACCAGTACCGCCACGATGCCGCCGATCGCGCCACTCTCGCCGCTGGAGAACAGCGGCTGCATGTTGGCCGCGTCACCGGTGAACAACGAACCGGTGACGAACATCACGCCGACCAGCAGAATCAGCCCGGTGACCACTTTCTGCAGCAGCGCGGCCGTCGAAATGCCGAAATAGTTGACGATCATCATCACGATCGAGCCGATCACACCGACCGCAACCCAGCTCGCCTGCACGTCCCAGCCGGCGACGGTCCAGAGATGCCCGACGGCATAGCCGGGAAAGAGGTACTCGAACACCGTGGGCAGTGCCACCGCCTCGAAGGAGGCGACGCTGACGTAGCCCAGCACGATGCTCCAGGTACAGAGGAACGACGCGGCGTGACCCAGCGCCCGATAGCTGTAGACGTGCTCGCCGCCGACCCGCGGCATCGCCGCTGCCAGCTCGGCGTAGGTCAGCCCGACCAGCAGCACCGCGATACCGCCGACGACGAAAGCGAGAATCGCCCCCACGCTGCCGCCGTCGAGAATGGCGCTGCCGGTGAGCACGATCCAGCCCCAGCCGATCATCGCGCCGAACGCGAGCGCTAAGACGTCGGCGCGCGCCAGCACACGGACGAATTCTTGAGGTTCCGAGGATTTCGACATTGGCTATGTCTCATGAGGTTGTTGTTGGTGAGAGCGGCCACGCTATCACCGCGCGCAACCGCTTTAGCTAGACCACTTTTCGGATCGAGTGGACCACTTTTCCGTCACACCCCATAATTCGCTACCCGTTGCCGATTCGGGCGCGCCACGCAGGATGCACGTCGAACACGCCGGAGAGACGCTTTGCCGACGGACGATACGAAGCAGACGCTTGCGGAGATCGAACGGCGCTACCGCGCCCTGCCCGATCACCTGACCAAGCAGTCGCGTCTCGCGCAGGCGCTGGGGCTATCGATCGAGCAGCACTGGACCCACGGGCAGCGCCTGCCCGGTCATCGCCTGATCTGTCAGCGCCTGAACGTTGCCCGCAACACGCTGGCCGGCGCGATCGAGGATCTGGTCGCGCAGGGTCATCTGATGACCGACCACGGCCGCGGCACCTGGGTGCATAAGCCCGTGCCGGTAACGACGCCGCGCGAGCCGGACGTGACGCTCTCGCGCCGCGGCGAGCGGGTGCTCGGCGACATCGGCGCCAGTCGAGTGCAGAGCGGGGCCTTCGTGCCCGGCGTGCCGGACATCGTGCATTTCCCCATCGCGCGCTGGCGCCATCTCTACTCGCGCATCACCGTGCCCCGCAACACGCTGCTGCTCTCCTACGCTTCCGGCGGCTACGGACCGCTCAAACGGGCCATCGCCGACTTTCTCGCGCGCTGGCGCGGCATCCACTGCGATCACGATCAGATCGTGATCACCGAAGGTGCCCACCACGGGCTCCACCTCTGCGCGCTGGCCCTGACCGACGTGGGGGATCGCGTGGTGATGGACTCCCCCTTCTACTGGGGCGCACGCAATGTCTTCGAAACCAGTGGGCTGACACTGCAGCACGCGCCCTGGACCGCACACGCGGGCTATCGCGAGCCGCTTCCCGAAACGCATCCGACACTACTCTACTTCACCGGCAGCCACCATTATCCGCTGTGTTTACCAACAGTGAGCGCTCACAAACGTGCACTGGAGGCGCGGCTCTCGCCCCGATGGGTGCTGGAAGACGACTACGAGTTCGGCGACGGAACGCGACGGGATCTGTTGTTCGGCGACGATGCCGACAACCGCATTCTCGTCGGCTCCTTCTCGAAGATGATGTTTCCGGGTCTGCGCCTGGGCTATCTGGTCGTACCGCGGGCGCTCAGCGCGCCGATCAATCGGTTGCGCAGCGGGGTGTTTCGGGAGGGAAGGCTACTCGATCAGGCGGTGCTCGCCGCCTTCATCGACGGCGGCGACTTGGACGCCTGGTGCCGGCGCATGGCCGGGGTCTATCTCGCCCGCCAGCGTACGCTCGCGGCGCTGCTGGCGGGCACGCCGGGTATCGAGGCGATCTCGCCCCCTGCCGGCAACGTGAGCCTCTGTCTGACACTCTCGGCGACGATCGACGACGAGCGTCTCGCCGACTTTCTGCTGAGCCGCCACCATCTGGTAGCGCGACCGCTCAGTCGTGTCTGCAGCCCGGGTGACGAACGCCGCGGCCTGGTTCTGGGCATCGGTATGGTCGAAGGCGAGACGCTTGCCACCCACGGCCAGCGCCTGGCGGAGGGGATTCGCCATTTCGTCGAGCGCGAAGGCCGCCGCCAGCGCTGATGCCGACCGGTTGGCGTCTCGCGAGTCAGCCAGCGCTAACTGACATCCAGAGCCGCCGCCGGCATCTCGGCACTGGCTTTTTCGACGTCGCGAATCCGATCTTCGCTCTCCGGGTCGAACGCCACCATGCGCGAGACGTCGAAGGCAAAACGCGCCCGCTGGCCCGACTCGAGCGGCGCACCCGGACGCATACGGGCATTGATGCCGCGACCGCCGAGCCGGGTGACCACGTAGAGATCGGCGCCGGTGGGCTCGACCAGCTCGACCTCGAGCTCGGCCTCATGGATCTCGCCGTCCTGGCGGTTGGCACTGGACGGATCGGTGATCGCTTCCGGACGCAGCCCGAGGATCACGTCTCGATCGCACCAGGTCTCGAGGGCGGCACGATCGCGCACGATGGGCAGCGTCACATCGCCCGAGGGCGATTCGATGCGGGCCACCAGCACACCGGCGTCTCGTGTAATGCGTGCGTTGACCAGGTTCATCGACGGCGAGCCCATGAAGCCCGCCACGAAGAGGTTGTTGGGGTCGTCGTAGACCGCCTGCGGCGTGCCCAGCTGCTGCAGCTCACCGCCTCGCATGACCGCGATTCGCGAGGCCAGCGTCATCGCCTCGATCTGATCGTGGGTGACGTAGACGATGGTGGTGCCCAGGCGCTGATGGAGCTGCTTGATCTCGGTGCGCATGTCGACGCGCAGCTTGGCATCCAGGTTGGAGAGCGGCTCGTCGAACAGAAAGAGCTGCGGCTCGCGCACCAGCGCGCGCCCCATCGCCACACGCTGGCGCTGGCCGCCGGAGAGCTGCCCCGGCTTGCGATCGAGCAGGTTCTCGATCTGCAACAGCTCGGCGGCGCGCCTGACCGCTTCACGGCGCTCGGCCTTGGGGACCTTGCGCATCTCGAGTCCAAAGCCGATGTTGCCGGCGACGGTCATGCTCGGGTAGAGCGCGTAGGACTGGAACACCATGGCGATATCACGCCTCGAGGGGTGCAGATCGTTGATCCGTTCGCCATCGAGCAGAAGATCGCCTTCGCTGATGTCGTCGAGCCCGGCGATCATGTTCAGAAGGGTCGACTTGCCGCAGCCCGACGGCCCCACCAGCACCAGAAAATCGCCCTTCTCGATGGCGATGTCGATGCCCTTGAGCACGTGGGTCTCGCCGAAGCGTTTGTGGATGTTGTTGATGTGTAGAAAGCTCATGTGATCCTCAGCCCTTGACCGATCCCGACATCAGACCGCGCAGAAAGTATTTGCCCGCCAGGATATAGACGATCAGCGTCGGCACTGCCGCCACCATCGCCGCCGCCATGTTGACGTTGTACGCCTTCACCCCGGTGGAGCTGTTGACCAGATTGTTGAGCGCCACCGTGATCGGCGCACTGTCGCCGGAAGTGAAGGAGACGCCGAACAGGAAGTCGTTCCAGACGTTGGTGAACTGCCAGATGATCGTCACCACGATGATCGGAATGGATGCCGGCAGCAGAATGCGAAAGAAGATGGTGAAGAAGCCGGCGCCGTCGAGCTTGGCCGCCCGCACCAGCTCGTCGGGGAAGCTTGCGTAGAAGTTGCGGAAGAACAGCGTCGTGAAACCGATGCCGTAGACGATGTGCACCAGCACCAGCCCCGTGGTGCTGTTGGCGATGTGCAGAATGCCCAGCACTCGCGCCATCGGCAGCAGGATGATCTGAAACGGAATGAAGCAGCTGAACAGAATCAGGCCAAAGACGATCTTGTGACCGCGAAAGCGCCACTTGGTCAGCACGTAGCCGTTGAACGCCCCCAGAAGCCCCGAGATCAGCACGGCCGGCACCACGATCTTGATGCTGTTGAAGAAGTAGCCGTGCACGCCGCTGCACTCGAGCCCGATGCAGGCACTCCCCCAGGCTTCCCGCCAAGGAGCGAACGTCCAGTCCTGAGGCAGCGCCAGCATGTTGCCCTGATGGATCTCCTCAAGCGGCTTGAACGAGGTCACCAGCATCACGTAGAGCGGCATCAGATAGATCACCGCGAACGTCAGCAGCACGGCATAGAGCAGCGCGCGGGCGAGGGTATTGCGGCGGGCAACGAGGGATCCGGCACTCATGATCGGGGCTCCCGCAGTTCGGAGTAGAGGTAGGGAATGATCAGCGCGGCGATCACCGCCAGCATGAACACGGCGCTGGCCGCGGCGATGCCCATCTCGTTGCGCGAGAAGGCGTAGGAGTACATGAAGGTCGCCGGCACCGCGGTGGCGTTGCCCGGCCCGCCGCCGGTCATGGCGACGATCAGATCGAAGCTCTTGATCGCCAGGTGCGCCAGTACCACGATCGCGCTCAGAAAGACCGGGCGCAGCTGGGGAATGATGATCCGTCCATAGATCTTCCAGGTCGGCGCGCCGTCGATCTGAGCGGCCTTGATCATCTCGCCGTCGATGCCTCTGAGCCCGGCCAGAAACATCGCCATGATGAAGCCGGTCGCCTGCCAGACCGCCGCGATCACCACGGTGTAGATCGCCATGTTGGCGTCGATCAGCCAGTTGAAGCTAAAGCTCTCCCAGCCGAGCGAATGCATGGTGCGCTCGAGCCCGAGCCCCGGGTTGAGAAACCACTGCCACGCCGTACCGGTGACGATGAACGACAGTGCCATCGGGTAGAGATAGATGGTTCGCAGCGTGCCTTCGGCGCGGATGCGCTGATCCAGCAGAATCGCCAGCAGCAGGCCCAGCACCGTACAGGTAACGATATAGAGCAGCCCGAACACCCAGATGTTGTGCAGCGCGATACCCCAGGTCCAGGAGGACCATAGCCTCGACCACTGCCGGGTACCGACCCAGGTGTAGTCCGGCATCATGCCGGAGCCGCTAAAGGAGATGTAGGTCGTCCACAGAATGAAGCCGTAGACGAAAAAGAGCACCAGCACGAACGACGGCGAGAGCACGAGCCTTGGCAGCCAGTGCTGCAAACGCTCGCGCGCGCCGCCTCGCGAGGAGGGTGGTTTCGACATCGATCACCTCGATACAGGGCCAGGCCCCGCCGGATGCGACGGGGCCGAACGGGTCTAATCGGATTCGATCAGGAGCTTGCGCCCTGCACCGCCATCGCCAGCTGCTCGGCGGCGACGTCGCTTGGCATGTCGCTGTTGACGAACGAGGAGACGATATCGAACACCGCGTTCTTCACGCTCGCCGGCGCCGCATAGCCGTGCGCCATGCTGCCCATCAGCGTGTCGCTGTCGGCGGCGGCCTTGGCCTGCTCGTAGCCGCGCTTGGCACAGGCATCGAGCTCGTCGGCTGACAGGTCGGTACGCGCCGGCACCGAGCCCTTGAACTGGCTGAAGGTCACCTGAAATTCCGGCGAGCCGATGATCTCGGCCATGGTGTTCTGCATCGACTGCTGCTGCTCGTCGTCGTTCTTGAACATGATCATCAGGTCGCTGTTGAAGGTCACCGCCTCCTGCGTGCCCGGCGTGCGGAAGCACATGAAGTCCTGCTCCGGTTCGAGACCGGCGTTGAGGAACTCGCCCTTGGCCCAGTCGCCCATGATCTGATAGAGCGCGTCGCCGTTGATGACCATGGCCGTGGCCAGGTTCCAGTCGCGCCCCGGGGAGTTGTCGTCCTTGTACTGGAGAAGTTCACGAAAGCGGTCGAAGGACTCGGTCATGGTGTCGGAATCGAGCGCCTCGGGGTCGAGATCGATCATCGCCTGGCGGTAGAAGTCGGCGCCGCCGGTGGCCAGCACCACGTTCTCGAACACGGTCGCGTCCTGCCAGGGCTGCCCGCCGTAGGCCAGACCGGTGTGGCCCGCGTCCTGTGCCGTCTTCATCGATGCAATGAAGTCGTCCCAGGTCTCGGGCTGCTCGAGGCCGAGCTCGTCCATCATCGACGTGTTGGCCCACACCCAGTTGGTCGAGTGAATCTCGAACGGCGCGGCAATCCAGTGGCCGTCGCTCTTGGCAAAACGCTGGATCGGCTGCGGAAAAACCTCGCCCCAGTTGCCGGCTTCGGCAACGTCGTCGAGCGAGCTCAGCGAATCGCGGTCGGCCCAGTCCTGCGCGTCGTAGCCCAGCACCTGTGCTGCGGTCGGCGGATTGTTGGAGGTGATGCGCGAGCGCAGCACGGCCATCGCATTGGTGCCCGCCCCGCCGGCCACCGGCATGTTCTGCCAGCCGATGCCGTCTTCTGCCAGCTGGTCCTTGAGCGCACCGAGCGCTTTTGCTTCGCCGCCCGAGGTCCACCAGTTGAGGACTTCGACGTCGCCTTCGGTTGCGCTCTGTTGCGCGAAGGCCGATGCCGACAGCAGCATGGCGAGCGGCACGGCACCGGCCACCAGGCACTTATTAAGCGTTGTTGTCATGAGTGCATCCCTTGTTTTGTGGGAATCAATATCGGTTTTTTTACGAGATTACCCACGATGACAGCCGCTGGCGTGGGCTGAAGCGGACTATTACTCAGGCGCTTTTGTCTAACAATACAACCATCGACGAAGCCACCGGCTTGCGGTGTCGCCACCCCCAACGCACCCGCATTCCTCCGGGCTGCGCCTTAAGTCGTATCGACCAAATCCCTATTCGCCGCTGCGCCCGGCGCGGATAAGCTTCGTCATACATCCGACATGTGATGAGGACGCCGGCATGTTCGTCGATTCCAAGACAGTGCTCGACCGACTCCGACACTCGGTGATCGCGGTCCCGCCGCTGGCCCGCGACGCAAGCCTTGCACTCGTCGGCGCAGAGAATCGCCGTCTGGTTGCGGATCTCGCCGCGGGTGGTGTCACCACTCTCCTCTATGGCGGCAACGCCAACCTCTATCACCTCGGACTCGACGAGTACCCGGCGCTGCTCGACCTGCTCGCCGCGACCGCCGACGGCGATACCTGGATGATCCCCTCGATCGGTCCCGATTACGGACGAATGATCGCGCAGGCGCGAGTGCTGGCCGAGCGCGACTTTCCCACCGCGATGGTGCTGCCCCAGTCCTTTCCGGCGACGCAGGCGGGTATCGAAACCGGCATTCGGCACGCTCAGGCAACCTTCGGCCGACCGCTGATCGCCTATGTGAAAAGCGACGGCTATCTCTCGCCGGCGGCGCTGGCACGCCTGGTCGACGAAGGGGCGGTATTCGCCGTCAAGTATGCGGTGGTCCGTGACACGCCCGAAGAGGACGTCTATCTGACGGCGCTGATCGATGCCCTCGGTGCCGAGCGCGTGATCAGCGGCATCGGCGAGCGTCCGGTCATCGCGCACTGGCAGACCTTCGGCGTGCGTGCCTTTACCTCGGGCGGCGTCTGCGTGGCGCCGACGCTTTCGAATCGCATACGACAGGCGCTGCAGCAGGGCGATATCGAGAAGGCACAAATCCTCCGCGAGCACTTCCTGGCGCTCGAGGATCAGCGCGATGCGATCAGCCCGATACGGGTGATGCACGACGCGGTGACGCTATCCGGCGCCGCCGACATGGGGCCGATGCTGCCGCTACTCAGCGGCCTGGACGAGCACGAAACGCGGCGCGTGGGCCCGGCGGTGCGTACCCTGCGCGAGGCCGAACTCGCCGCGCGCCGAGAGCGCCGGGCTTCAGGTTGAAACGCGATGAAACGAATCTCGCCACGTCGGCAAGACACTCGTGAGCGAGCCATGAGATAACCGCAAGACCCGTCACTCCATCGTTTGCGCCCGCCGGCAGGCGGGCTTCCCGATCGCTTTCGAGGGCTGCTCCATGGCTGAACGAGACACGACGACGGCGAGCGCCGACCGCTCCCCCGGGTTTGCCAAGAAACTGGCCAATGTCGCCCGCGACTACGGCCCCGGCATCGTGATGGTGCTGACCATGATGGGTGCGGGGGACCTCATCACCTCGGCCGTGTCGGGCTCCAACTACGGCTACAACCTGATGTGGCTTTTGGTGCTGTCGCTGATGCTGCGCTTCGTGATCCTCAACGTCATGGGACGCTTTCAGATCTACAACAGCGAAGGGATGACGATCCTCGAAGGCTACTCACGGATCCACAAGATCTTCCCGGTGTTCTTCGGCATCGCGGCGATCTGCATGGGTCACCTGATCACCGCGCAGATGATCAAGGGCTCGGGGATCGCGCTGGCCTGGATGTCGGGGCTCGACTACCCGTTCGTGCTGTCGATCGTGGTGGTGATCGCAAGCGTCATCCTGATGCGGCGCAATGCCTACTCGAGCGTCGAGAAGATGATGAAGGTGCTGCTCGGCGTACTGACCTTCTGCTTCATCGGGCTTGCGGTCTACAGCGGCCCCGACCCCGTGGAGATTCTGATCGGCACCGTCGGCTTCGGCTTTCCGGACGACACCGCCGCCTTCGACGCCTTTCTGGTGGGGATCGCCCTAGTCGGCTCGGTGGCCGGCTCGCTGACCAACCTGATCTATCCCTACTTTCTGGTCGACCGCGGCTGGGTACGCCCGGAGCACAAACGCATTCAGCGCAACGATCTGCTGTTCAGCTTCGCCGCCGCCATCGTCATCGATCTGGCAATCTGGGTGGTGGGCGCCGAAATTCTGCGGCCCAACGGCATCGAGGTCACCGACATCGGCGACATCGCCCAGGCGCTGATGCTCTACATGGGCCATCTGGGAGCGTGGATCTTCTATCTGGGGGTGTTCGGCATCCTCTACTCGAGCGTGATCGGCACCGCCAACGGCTACGGCAAGATCATCGTCGACAGCTACTATCAGCTCGCCAACCAGGCGGTGAAGAAGACCGACAATCTGGACAAGGACCCGAAGGTCTTCTGGATGACGATGTTTCTGCTCTTCACACCGCTGGTGTGGTCGATTCCGGGCGTGACGGGCTTCGTGACGCTGGTGCTGTTCACCAACGCCCTGAGCATTCTGGCCCTGCCCGCCATCGCCGTGGGCCTTTTGATCATCTCCAACAACAAGGGCTATCTGGCCGACAAGACCAACAACATCGTCGAGAACGTCATTCTGGTGGCGACCACGCTGCTGACGCTGTGGGGCTCCTACACGCTGCTGGTGAGCTTCTTCGACTGAGACGATCGAGGCGAAACAAGCATGCGGCGACTGCCCCGCGCACAACGACGACGGCCCGCGCTTCTGGCGCGGGCCGTCGTCGTTCCCACCGAGTCATCCAGCGATGGGCGGCGTGCCGGGGTCACGACGTCTCTTCCTTCGTCTCGCCGAAGGCGTCCGGATAGCGCCGCCTGGCGCGAATCAGCCGGACGATGGTGATGGCGTTGGTGACGATCACCAGCGCCTCGGCGAGGGTGCCGCCCACCGAGCCCGCCAGCAGATGACTGAGCATCCATCCCAGCGCCGCCAGCCCGAGAAAGACGCGCATGGCGATACCGTGAAGCAGGAACATGCCCACGGTACCGGTCGCCATCGCCACCAGCGCGGGCAGATCGGCCCAGCCCTGCCAGGTAAGCCAGGCAGCGAGGACGCTCGCGGCGAGCACCCCCGCCATCACGCCAATGTTGCCGGGGTAGCGACGCGCCAGCGCGATCCGCACGATGACCAGGACAGTGAGCGCCGCGGCGGTCCAGCTCTGCAGGAACAGAAACTGCAGCGCGAAAGCGACGTTGGCGAGAATCAGATAGGTCATCAGCCGATCGTCGCGCTTGTTGGCGAAGGCGAGCAGGCAGAGTGCAAACGAGGCAAAACCGAAGCACTGACCGGCAATGGCGCTGAACGTCTCGGGCACGGGAGACTCACTGTATCGATGAAGGAGAACCCGGCACGTCGCCGGCTGCCCAGCATGGACGAAGATTCGGTCGGGTTCGACTCGGGCGGCGAACGACGCTCACAAAAAAGGCGGCCCGCAGGCCGCCTTTGGCAGAAAGCCGAGGAAGACTAGATGTCGATGTTCGCCACCAGGGCAAAGCGCTCGATGAAGTCGCGTCGCGGCTCCACTTCGTCGCCCATCAGGGTGTTGAACATCTGGTCGGCGGCGACCGCGTCCTCGATGGAGACTCTGAGCATGCGCCGCGAGCCCGGGTCCATCGTGGTCTCCCAGAGCTGATCCGGATTCATCTCGCCCAGTCCCTTGTAGCGCTGGATCGAGAGCCCGCGCTGGGCTTCCAGCATCAGCCACTCGAGCGCGTCATAGAAGTTCTCGATCGGCTTTTGCCGCTCGCCGCGGGCAATCGTCGCCCCTTCCTCGATGAAGCCGTCGAGCGTCGCACCGAGTCCGGAGAGCGCGCGGTAGTCGGCGCTGCGGAAGAAGTCGATACCCCAGAGGTAGTCGGTGGTCACGCCGTGAGCGGTGAGTGCCACCTTCGGCAGCCACAGCCCGCGCTCGGTGTCCTCGAAAAGTTCGAAAACGTAGCGCGGCCCGCCCTCGTGAGCGATCAGCGAGTCCATCGCCACCTGCAGCCCGTCGATCCACTGCTGCATGGTGCCGCGGTCGTCGAGGCGGGTCTCGTCGATGCCGGGGGCATGGACCATCTTGCGCAGCACGGCATTGGGGTAGACCCGCGAAAGACGATCGATGCGCTTCATCACGTCGCGATACTGGTTGACCAGCGTCTCGAGCTGCTCGCCGCTGATGGCCGGGGCGGTCTCGTTGACGTAGAGACGCGCGCCGTCCAGCGCCGTGGCGGTGAGATAGTCGGTCATCGCCTGCTCGTCTTTGAGATACATCTCCTGCTTGCCGCGCTTGATCTTGTAGAGCGGCGGCTGGGCGATGAAGACGTGACCGCGCTCGATCAGCTCCGGCATCTGACGGAAGAAGAACGTCAGCAGCAGCGTGCGGATGTGCGAGCCGTCGACGTCGGCGTCGGTCATGATGATGATCGAGTGGTAGCGCAGCTTGTCCGGATTGAACTCCTCGCGGCCGATGCCGCAGCCAAGTGCGGTGATCAGCGTGCCCACCTCGGCAGACGACAGCATCTTGTCGAAACGCGCTTTCTCGACGTTGAGGATCTTGCCCTTGAGCGGCAGGATCGCCTGGGTGCGACGATCGCGGCCCTGCTTGGCACTGCCGCCGGCGGAGTCACCCTCGACCAGATAGAGCTCGGAGAGGCTCGGGTCCTTTTCCTGGCAGTCGGCGAGCTTGCCCGGCAGCCCGGCGATGTCGAGCGCGCCCTTGCGCCGCGTCATGTCGCGCGCCTTGCGCGCCGCTTCGCGGGCGCGGGCGGCGTCGATCATCTTGTTGACGATCGACTTGGCCTCGCCCGGGTGCTCGACCAGGTAATCGGAGAACTGGCGACTCAGCTCCTGATCCACCGCCGTCTTCACCTCGGAAGAGACCAGCTTGTCCTTGGTCTGCGAGGAGAACTTCGGGTCCGGCACCTTCACCGAGATGATCGCGGTGAGACCTTCGCGGGCGTCGTCACCGGCGGTCGCCACCTTTGCCTTCTTCTGGATATCTTCGGCTTCGATGTAGCTGTTGAGCGTGCGCGTCAGCGCGGCGCGAAAGCCCGCCATGTGCGTGCCGCCGTCGCGCTGCGGAATGTTGTTGGTGTAGCAGTAGACGTTTTCGGCGAAGGTGTCGTTCCACTGCATCGCCACTTCGACACCGATGCCGTCCTCGCGCTGCATCGAGAAGTGAAAGACCGGATTGAGCGCGGTGCGGTTGGTGTTGAGGTGATCGACGAACGCCTTGAGGCCGCCCTCGTAGTGGAACAGCTCCTCGCGACCGTCGCGCTCGTCCATCAGCCGAATCGCCACGCCCGAGTTGAGAAACGACAGTTCGCGCAGGCGCTTGGCGAGAATGTCGTAGTGGAACTCGATGTTGGCGAAGGTTTCCGATGACGGCTTGAAGTTGATCTGGGTGCCGGATTTCTCGGTATCGCCCACCACCGCCAGCGGCGCCTGAGGCACGCCATGGCGATAGATCTGCTCGTGGACCTGGTTCTTGCGCCAGATGGTGAGCTTGAGCTGCTCGGAGAGTGCGTTGACCACCGAGACGCCAACGCCGTGCAGGCCACCGGAGACCTTGTAGGAGTTGTCATCGAACTTACCGCCGGCGTGGAGCACGGTCATGATGACCTCGGCGGCAGAGACCCCTTCGGAGTGGATATCGGTGGGGATGCCGCGGCCGTCGTCGGAGACGGTGATCGATTCGTCCGGGTGAATGACGATGCGGATCTCGCTGCAATGGCCGGCCAGTGCTTCGTCGATCGAGTTGTCGACGATCTCGAACACCATGTGGTGCAGCCCGGTGCCGTCATCGGTATCGCCGATGTACATGCCGGGACGCTTGCGCACCGCGTCCAATCCCTTGAGGACCTTGATGCTCGATGAATCGTAGGCCTGTTCGCTCATTGCTCACTCCATGGTGAAATCATTCCGGGTGCAGCCGTCCTCTCGAGATGCGCGATGTCGCCACATCCGTGCCTGGCTGCCAGACGTCGGCCAGCGCCGAGTGATCGACGCTGGTGATGAAGACCTGACAGTCGAGGGTCTCCAGCCAGCGGCAGAAAATCTGTCGGTGTTCGCCGTCGAGCTCCGCCGGCAGGTCGTCGATCAGGTAGAGGCAGGTGCGTGCGTTCCACTGCTCTAGAAGCCGCCCCTGGGCCAGCTTCAGCGCGCTGACGACCAGCTTCTGCTGGCCGCGGGAGAGCACCTCGACTGCGGGGTGGCGCCCCAGGCGGATACGCAGATCGGCGCGCTGTGGCCCCTGCTGGGTGAACCCCATCTGGCGGTCGGTGTCGCGGTTGCCTTCGAAGATATCGAGCAGTTCGCGTTTGCCGTCCCAGCCGCGCGAGTAGCGAAGCGCCAGATCGGGTAGCGGCAGCAGTGCCGCCAGCGTCTCCTCGAACACCGGCAGAAACCGCGCCATGTACGTCTCTCTCAGCGCGTCGAGCCGCTCGCTCCAGTGCGCCAGTTCCTGCTCCCAGACACGGATCGACTGGACGTCGATTCTATCATGCCTGAGGAGGGCATTCCGATGTTTCAGCGCCCGCCGGGTGCGCTTCCAGACGTCGAGAAACGCGCTCTCGCCGTGGAAAACGCCCCAGTCGAGAAACTCGCGCCGCGCCGCGGGTGACCCCTCCAGCAGCCGGAACGCATCCGGATTGATCAGCTGTAGCGGCAGCGCCTCGGCAAGCTGGGTGATGCGGGCCGCGCGCTCGCCGCCGACACGGATCTCGAGCTCCGGCGTGTCGCGGCGCCGGCGCACGCCGAGCGGTACCGGCGGATCGCCGGCCAGCCGGCCGAAGAGCGTGAACGCCTCCTCGTCGTGACCGATCACCGACTTGAGCTTCTGGGTGCGAAAGGAGCGCGCCATGCCGAGGAGATGAATTCCCTCCAGCAGGGAGGTCTTGCCGCTGCCGTTGGCCCCGCTGATGAGATTGATGTGCGGCCCCGGCGTCATCTCGAAAGGCTCGAGATTGCGCAGACCCTGAAAGCTCAACCGATCAAGCGGCATGGGAATCCGGAGGGGGGAAACGTATGAGGTAGCGAGGCGTTACCGCGTCACGGGTAACCGACGAGCGTGATGCAGCATTCGCACACGACCTCGCCGATACGGAAGAAGCCGGCGAGCGACGAGCGGATCCGCTGCCGCGGGCGGGTAATCGGCGAGAGTGATGAAACGCGCGGCGCACGCCGCCCGAAAAGCGAGGCATAACAGTGAGGTCAGGCGAGCTTGACGGGCGGCGTGCAACAACGCGATTCGCGCTCGCAGCCATTACCGGTGATCAAAGGCGCATCGGCATGACGACATACCGCGCATCCCCACCGCCCGGCTCTTCCATCAGCGCTGAGCTGTTGGAGTCGGAAAGCGTCATCTGCATGCGATCGGCGTCGAGCACGTTGAGCACGTCGATCAGGTAGCCGACGTTGAACCCGATCTCGAGCGAGTCGCCGTCGTATTCGATCCCGACGTTCTCTTCGGCCTCTTCCTGCTCGGGGTTGTTGGCCATCACCTTGAGGTTCTCCGTCTCCAGGTGAAGCCGCACGCCGCGATACTTCTCGTTGGAGAGAATCGCCGTACGCGAGAGGATCTGACGCAGCTCCTGACGCTCGGCGATGAAGGTCTTGTCGCCGCCCTTGGGAATCACGCGGTCGTAGTCCGGGAACTTGCCGTCGACCAGCTTGGAGGTAAAGGTGAACTCGCCGGTGTGAGCACGCACGTGGTTGGCGCCGAGTGACAGCTCGACCGGCTCGTCGCTGCCGTCGAGCAGACGTCCGAGCTCGAGCACGCCCTTGCGCGGAATGATCAGCTTGCGATGAGTCTCGAGCTCGATCTCTGCGCTGCGCTCACAGACCGCCAGGCGGTGGCCGTCGGTCGCCACGGTCCGCACGATGTGGTTGCCCAGCTCCAGCAGCATGCCGTTCAGGTAGTAGCGCACGTCCTGCTGCGCCATGGCGAACGACGTCGCATCGATCAGGTACTTGAGCGTCCCGCGGGGCAGCGACAGATTGGTGTCGTTCTGGCCGTCCTCGATGTTGGGAAACTCCGCTACCGGCAGCGTGGAGAGCGTGAAACGCGAGCGCCCGGCGCGCAGCACGACCCGTGCATCCTCGAGGGTGAAGGTGATCTCGGACTGGTCCGGCAGCGACTTGCAGATATCCATCAGCTTGCGCGCCGGCACCGTCACCGAGCCCGGCTCGTCGACCAGCGACGGCACCGCCCGGCCGATGAGCTCCACCTCCAGGTCGGTACCCGTCAGCGATACGCTGTCGTTGTGGACTTCGATGAGCACGTTGGAGAGAACCGGCAGCGTCTGACGCCGCTCGACGACCCCGGCGACCAGGGAGAGCGGGCGCAGCAGGGCTTCGCGGGAGATGGAAAATTTCATTGGAGCTCCACTAGAGATGTCGATCCGGCGTCAGGTGGATTCGATACCGAGACGTTCGATGATTGTTGGTCGGTGCGATTGGAACCATTCTTGCCCCGCCGTGCCCGGGCCGCAATCCCCGCGCGGCGAGTCGATGGTGCGCTCAGCTGGTCAAAAGCCGCATGAGATTCTTGTAATCTTCACGGATGTCCGCGCTCTCTTCCTTGAGCGAGACGACCTTGCGGCAGGCATGCAGCACCGTGGTGTGGTCGCGGCCACCGAAGGCGTCGCCGATCTCGGGCAGACTGTGATTGGTCAGCTCCTTGGCCAGCGCCATGGCGACCTGACGCGGACGCGCCACTGAGCGCGAGCGGCGCTTGGAGAGCAGATCGGCCAGCTTGATCTTGTAGTACTCCGCGACGGTGCGCTGAATGTTCTCGATTCCCACCTGCTTGTCCTGCAGGGCGAGCAGATCCTTGAGCGATTCGCGGATGAAGTCCTGGGTGATCGGCTTGCCCATGAAGTGGGAGTCGGCGATCACCTTTTTCAATGCCCCTTCGAGTTCGCGCACGTTGGAGCGGATCTTCTGGGCGATGAAGAACGCCGCATCGTGAGGCAGGTCGACCTTGGCCTGATCCGCTTTCTTCATCAGGATCGCCACGCGCGTCTCGAGTTCCGGCGGCTCGATCGCCACCGTCAGACCCCAGCCAAAGCGCGACTTCAGGCGCTCCTCGACGCCGCTGATCTCCTTCGGATAGCGGTCCGAGGTCAGAATCATCTGCTGGCCGCCCTCGAGCAGGGCGTTGAAAGTGTGAAAGAACTCCTCCTGAGAGCGCTCCTTGCCGGCGAAGAACTGAATGTCATCGATCAGCAGCGCATCGACGCTGCGGTAGAAGCGCTTGAAGTCGTTGATGGCATTGAGCTGCAGTGCCTTGACCATGTCGGCGACGAAGCGCTCGGAGTGCAGATAGACCACCTTGGCGTTGTCGCGCATCCCCGCGAGGTGGTTACCCACTGCATGCATCAGGTGGGTCTTACCCAGCCCCACGCCGCCATAGAGGAACAGCGGATTGTAGGCGCCGCCGGGGTTCTCGGAGACTTGACGCGAGGCCGCCCGGGCCAACTGGTTCGACTTGCCTTCGACGAAGGTCTCGAAGGTAAAGTTGGGGTTGAGCCCGCTGCCGTGCTTCAGACTCCCTTCGACCTGGACCTGACGCTCACGGTTACCGCGCCGGCTGGGTTCCTCCCGCGCTGGCGCCTGTTCGCGCGCACGGTCCTCTTCGCGATTGTCACTCGCGCTCGAAGAGCGGGACGTCGTCTGCACGCTGGGAGCGGCAGGCTGACTCGGTGTCGGTGCCGACACCGGCGCCCCCAGTCCGCGCGCCGAAACCGCCCCCGTGCCGCGACTACCCACTACCAGACGCACTTTCGGCGGCTTGCTGGAAGGGGAAACTTCCCGCAGCAGTTCGTTGATGCGCTTCAAGTACTTGTCGCTGACCCAGTCGCGCACGAAGCGATTGGGCGCCAGCAGGCAGAGCTCGTCCGACGGATCGTCCTCCGCCTGCAGCGGACGAATCCAGGTGTTGAACTGCTGCGAGCTCAACTCATCCTGCAGCGCATTGAGACATTGTTGCCAGAGAGCGACCGACACGCGACCTCACGAGAATTTGAAGAGTTGGGAAAATCGGGGTGGCATTGTAGCGCTCAGCGCTCAGGTTATCCACACGAGGTAAGCGAGAAGTCGTCCTGTGGATAACCTAGTGGCAAGCGGTAGAAGCCGCGGGGACAACTTCTCTCAATGTCGATCACCGCTCATCATCGAAACGCCCACAGGACACAGCCATCCACGCTTGATTCACCGTTATCCAGCAGGTTATGCACACATCATAAATAGCCGTATGTTTTTGAATTTTTTGGGTTAAGTGGAGTTAACCACAAATTGTGTCCCCACTTTTAACCACATGGTGCGATTGACAAAATTATTCTGGTACCCATCCCCACCCGAGCCAGTGACCGACTCCCGGGTGGAAAACGCGACGCCGCAGCGGCGCGAAAGCCGCGCCAAGAGCCGAATGGCGCCGACTGCGTCGATCCGATATTGCCCACAATTTTGCCCACAGGCTGGCGCGAAATTCACATCAAAAGGGGTGTGGATAATCCACAGAAAAATTGCACCGCTTCCCAGGATTCTCTAGAATTCCCGCTCTTGAGCCGAGCGAGCCCGGTCCCTGCGAACCCATCGGGCGTGCCGTTTCGAACCCGTTTTGCTTTCTAGTCAGTCACTTGCACGGCTAGTCAGCGGCATTAACACGCAACCAATTGGGAATCAGCCACCATGAAACGTACTTTTCAGCCGAGCGTTCTGAAGCGTAAGCGCAATCACGGTTTCCGCGCACGCATGGCCACCAAGAACGGCCGTCAGGTCCTCAACCGTCGTCGTGCCAAAGGCCGCAAGCGTCTCAGCGCCTGATCGGACCTCGGGTGTTCGATCAAGGTTTTCCCCGGCAGCTGCGACTGCTGAATGCCGGGGACTACAAGCACGTTTTCGACCACGCTCCCTTCAAGGTCCACGGTAAAGGAATGCTGGCGTTGGCTCGTCCCAACACACTGGGCCATCCGCGGATCGGGTTGATCTTCAGCAAGAAGAACGTGCGGCGTGCCGTCGACCGTAATCGTCTCAAGCGTCTCGTCCGCGAATCCATCCGGCATCGTCAGCATCAGCTGCCCGGCGTGGACATCGTCTTGCTTGCGCGACGTGGAGTGAACGAGCTGGATAACGCCACCGTCTCTCGCCAGCTCCATGGCATGTGGCGGCGGCTGGAGAAGTCCGCTCGCTAGACGCGGCTCGTCGCTCTCGACCTGATCGGACATCCCCGCGCCCACGGCCGGGGAGTTTCGGTGTCCACCACCGGACCACCGCCGATGCCCGGCGCCCATCGACCCATTCCTTTACCGGGCAGACCCTTCTATGGATTTCAAACGACTCCTATTCGTGATTCCGCTGGCGTTACTCGCCTATCTGCTGATCATGCAGTGGAATCAGGACTACGGTCACAGCGTCGTCAACAACCCCGCGCCGGAAGTCACCACCGCCGCCCCGGGTAACGATGGCGATCGCGACGGCGCCCTCTCCGCGCCGAGCAACGCCAACGGTAATGCCGAGCCCATCGAAGACGACATGCCCACCGGCGCCGAACCGGCCCAGGGCAGCAACCTGATTCAGGTTCGCAGCGACGTTCTCGACCTGCGCATCAATCCCAACGGTGGCGACATTGTCTACGCCGCGCTGTTCGGCCACGACGACGCGCTCGATTCCGACAGGCCCTTCGTGCTGCTCAGCGACAACGACGTGCGTAGCTACGTCGCCAAGTCCGGGCTGCAGATCGAGGGTCACAGCGGCCGCATCGCATTCGACGCCGAGCAGTCGAGCTACACCCTCGACGAGGGCGAAGACACGCTCAACGTCGACCTTCGCGGCAGCGTCGACGGGGTGGATATCGTCAAGCGTTTCGTCATCCATCGCGACGACTACGCCATCGACGTCGAATACCGTCTCGACAACGAGAGCCAGGAGCCGGTCACCGCGCGTTTCATCGGCCAGCTCGCCCGCGATCGCAGCGACGATCCCGCCGGCGGTTCCGGTGTCGGCATGCACTCGTTCCTGGGCGCGGCGTTCTCCTCGCCGGACGAGAACTACAGCAAGGTCGATTTCGACGACATCCGCGACGGCAACTTCCAGAATCGGGACGTGGAAGGTGGCTGGGTCGCCATCATTCAGCACTACTTCACCTCCGCCTGGGTGCCCAAGGACGATCAGCAGAACCTCTACTACGGCAGCGTCGACAGCCGCGACCGCACGGTGGCCGCTTTTGCCGGTCCCAACCAGACCCTCGCACCGGGAGAATCCCAGACGCTCGACGCGACGCTCTACGTCGGCCCCAAGGTTCAGGATCGTCTGGAAGCCGTGGCGCCGCATCTGGAACTGACCGTCGACTTCGGCTGGCTCTGGTTCCTCGCCAACCCGCTGTTCTGGCTGCTGCAGAAGATTCATAGCCTGGTCGGCAACTGGGGCTGGTCGATCGTCCTGCTCACCGTCTGCGTCAAGATCGTGCTCTTCCCGCTCTCCGCCAAGGCCTACAAGTCGATGGCACGGATGCGCAAGATGGGCCCCGAGATGAAGCGGCTCAAGGAGCAGTACGGCGACGACCGTCAGAAGATGTCGCAGGAGATGATGAAGTTCTACCAGAAGGAGAAGATCAACCCGCTGGGTGGGTGTCTCCCGATGGTGATCCAGATGCCGGTCTTCATTGCCCTCTACTGGATGCTGATGGAGTCGGTGGAGCTGCGCCATGCGCCGTTCATGCTCTGGATTCAGGATCTTTCGGCGATGGACCCGTACTTCATCCTGCCGATCATCATGGGCGGCACGATGTTCATGCAGCAGTTCCTGAACCCGACACCGCCGGACCCGATGCAGGCGAAGATCATGAAGATGCTGCCCATCGTCTTCACCTTCTTCTTCCTATGGTTCCCGGCAGGTCTGGTGATCTACTGGATCGTGAACAACTCGATCTCGATCCTTCAGCAGTGGTTCATCACGCGTAAGATCGTCGACGAACCCAGCGAAGGCCGAGCGGTGAAAGCCAAGAGCTGATCACGCCCGCCAAGCCTGTCTCCAGACCCCCGCTTCTGCGGGGGTCTGGCGTTTCTGGGGCCGGATCAAGACAATGACCGGCCACCGACTTCGACTCTTCGCCGATGGAGATCGCGATGAACGCCCCCCTCTACCGTCAGGAAACCATTGCCGCGCTCGCCACCCCGCCGGGGCGCGGCGGCGTCGGCATCGTGCGTGTCTCCGGCCCCGCGGCCAGCACCCTGGCCGCTGCCATCCTCGATTACACGCCGACGCCCCGCTACGCCCACTACGGGGCGTTTCGCGGCGAGGCCGATGTCATCGACGAGGGCATCGCACTCTATTTTCCGGGGCCCAACTCCTTCACCGGCGAGGACGTTCTCGAGCTGCAGGGTCATGGCGGCCCGGTGCTGATGGACATGCTGCTGGAGCGCTGCGTGGCGCTGGGTGCGCGGCTGGCGCGTCCCGGTGAGTTCTCCGAGCGCGCCTTTCTCAACGACAAGCTCGATCTCGCCCAGGCGGAAGCGATCGCCGACCTGATCGACGCCAGCTCCCGCACCGCCGCCGAAAACGCCCTGCGCTCGCTGCAGGGCGAGTTCTCCACGCGCGTCTCTACGCTGGTCAGCGAGCTGATCGAACTGCGGCTCTACGTCGAGGCGGCGATCGACTTCCCCGAGGAGGAGATCGACTTCCTCGCCGACGGCGTCGTCGCGACCAAGCTCGCCGCGGTCGGCGAGACACTGCAGAGCGTGCGCGCCAGTGCCAATCAGGGCGCGCTGATGCGCGAGGGCATGAGCGTGGTGATCGCCGGGCGACCCAATGCCGGCAAGTCGAGCCTGCTCAACCGGCTGACCGAGCGCGACAGCGCCATCGTCACCGAGATCGAGGGCACCACCCGCGACGTGCTGCGCGAACACATCCATATCGACGGCATGCCACTGCACGTGATCGACACCGCCGGGCTCAGAGACACCCCGGATGCGGTGGAGAAGATCGGTGTCCAGCGCGCATGGGCGGAGATCGAAAACGCCGACCGCGTGCTGCTACTGGTCGACGGCCGCGAGACGGACTCCACCGACCCGTACGCCATCTGGCCGGAGTTCGTCGAGCGCCTGCCGGACCCGTCGCGGCTGACGCTGGTGCGCAACAAGATCGATGAAAGCGGCGAGGGCGATCAGGCCGATCTATCCACAACCCCACCGGTGATCCGCCTCTCGGCGCAGACCGGGGCAGGTGTGGATAACTTGAAACAGCATCTCAAAACGATCATGGGCTTCGATGCCACCACCGAAGGGCGCTTCTCCGCGCGCCGGCGTCATCTCGACGCCCTCGACCGCGCCGCGCGCGCACTCGAAAGCGGTACCGCTCAGCTCGAGGGGGCCGCCGCCGGAGAACTGCTCGCCGAGGATCTGCGCGACGCCCAGAACGCCCTCAGCGAGATCACCGGCGAATTCACCGCAGACGATCTGCTCGGCGAGATATTCGGCAGCTTCTGTATCGGTAAATGAAACGTTGCAACGCCAGGGGTCAAAGATGAGTGAGTACTTACCGACAAAATCGCTGGTGGGAGATCGCACTGGCCATCGCTACGTACTGCTGGATGTCTTTACCCACACGCCTTTCAGCGGCAACCCGCTGGCGGTCTTTCCCGAGGCAGAGGCGATCGATGAGGCGGACATGGCGCGCATCGCCGCCGAGCTGAACCTCTCCGAGACCGTATTCATCACTGACCGCCAGCCAGGGCGATACGTGATTCGAATCTTTACCCCAGAGGGTGAGCTTCCCTTTGCCGGGCATCCGAGCGTCGGCACCGCCTGGCTGATCCGCGCGCTGGGCTGGCACGACGGCGACGCCCCCTTGGTGCTCGTCGAGAACGTTGGCGATGTCGCCATCCGCTTCTCGAGCGACGGCGCCGAGCTCACCACGGCACAGCCGCTCACTGTCAGTGAAGACTCACTCTCGCGTGAAAAGGCGGCGGCGATACTCGGTCTGCCACCCGCCGCCGTGGTCTCTGCGCCCGTACTGGCTTCCTGTGGCACGCCCTATCATCTTGTCGAGCTGTCCGGTCTCGATGCACTGGCGCGTATCGATATCGATGTCGGCGAACTCAGGTCTTCAACGTGCGGTTTCGACACTGGCTCGCTTTACGCTTTCGTGCGTCAAGGCGGGAATCGCCTGCGTGCGCGTATGTTCGCTCCCTTGACGGGCACCCCCGAAGACCCGGCCACGGGTAGCGCCGCCGCACCGCTGATCGGCTATCTCTCGTCGCAAACGACCGAGACCGGCACGATCGACTGGGAGATCGTGCAAGGCGTCGAGATGGGGCGCTCGAGCCGCATCCAGGGTCGAGTCGAGCGCAGCGCCGACGGCATCGACGCGATCCGTATCGCCGGTGACGCCGTGATCGTCGGCGAGGGTACGCTCTACCTCTGACGCCAGCGGCCGCCGGCGACAGGGCCGCTATACTGTCGCCACTCATCTCAAGCCCGCAGGAGACGACACCATGACGCCGACGCCGCCCCCCGCATCGCCGCGCCCCAACGCCGAGCGTCGTCACGCCGAGCGTCTTCACGCCGAATACAAGGTTCCCGGCGGCAAGCTGCTGGTCGTGGATGTCGAAATCGATGGCGACAGCCTGAGCCGCGTGCAGCTCTCGGGAGACTTCTTTCTCGAACCGGAGTCGGCGCTCGAGGCGATCGAAACCGCGCTGATCGGCTCGCCGGTCACGAGCGGAGCCGACACGCTGACGCAGCGCGTCCAGGCCGCATTGCCGGCAGAGACACAGATGGTGGGGCTGTCGGTGCCGGCGATCGCTACCGTGGTGCGGCGGGCACTGGCGACGACCACGGACTGGCGGGATCATCGCTTCGGCCTGGTGCATCGCGACCCCGAATCGCCCGCGCGACACATGGCGCTCGACGAGCTGCTGACCCGGGAGGTGGCCGCAGGGCGGCGCGGCCCGACGCTGCGCGTCTGGGAGTGGGATCGCGCGGCGATCATCATCGGCGTGTTCCAGTCGCTGGCCAACGAGGTGGATAGCGAGGCCGCGGCCGCCGAAGGGATCGAGGTGGTCCGGCGCATCAGCGGTGGCGGCGCGATGTTCGTCGAACCCGGCAACACCATCACCTGGTCGCTGATCGTACCCGAGTCCCTGGTGCAGGGGCTGTCGTTCGTCGAGAGCTACGCCTTTCTCGATGACTGGGTCATCCAGGCCCTCGGCGACATGGGGATCAACGCCTGGTACGTGCCGATCAACGACATTACCTCCCCCGGCGGCAAGATCGCCGGCGCTGCCCAAAAGCGCCTCGACGGTGCGGTGCTGCACCACGTGACCATGGCCTACGACATCGACGCCGACAAACTCACCCGCGTGCTGCGTATCGGCCGCGAAAAGCTCTCCGACAAGGGCACCACGAGCGCCGGCAAGCGTGTCGATCCGCTCAAGCGCCAGACCGGTCTCGACCGCGACACGATCATCGCGCGGATGATCGACTCCTTCGCTGCCCGATTCTCGCTCTCCTCCGAGCCGCTGACCGAGGCGGAACTGGCTGCGGCCGACGCCCTCGTCGAGACGAAATTCTCCCGCGACGACTGGACCGCCAAGGTGCCCTGACTCGTTTGGCCAGGGCAATCTGCATCAAATTGGTGCAGTCGCCGCGGACGCTAGGACAAAGGTCGCACGTTCCTGCACCGACGAAAGGCAGCCACTACCCGCCTCTCCCGCGTCGAAGGCGGGGTCCGGCACGTTTACTGCATGACTCATGCCAGACAGAGCTCATGCCAGACAGGACTCATGCCAGATACCACTTCGGGAGAGTGCCATGTGGTCGTTACTGCGCCCCATCCGTGCCCTGCTCGGTAGCGTTGCGCTACTGCTGCTGGGCAACGGTCTGATCAACACGCTATTGACGCTTCGCGGCACCGACGAGGGGTTCTCGACGACGCTGCTGGGTCTGGTGATGTCGGGTTACTTCATCGGCTTCATCGGCGGGACCTGGATCAGCGGGCGTCTGATCCGGCGCATGGGGCACATCCGCACCTTCGCCTTCGGTGCCGGCATCTGCGCCTCCGCCGCCCTCCTCCATCTCATCTTCATCAACCCCTGGGTATGGCTGGCGCTACGCGTGGTCTACGGGCTGTCTTTCATCACGCTGATGACGGTCATCGAGAGCTGGCTCAACGGTCAGGCCGCGAGCCACCAGCGCGGTCGCGTCTTCGCCATCTACATGGTGGTCAACCTGGGTTCGCTCGCCATCGCACAGCAGATTCTGCGACTGGATACGTCGCAGGGCTTTCTGCTCTTCGCGATCACCTCGATTCTGATCTGCTGGGCGCTGCTGCCCATCACCATGACCCGGCGCAGCCAGCCGGTCATTGCCGAGCGCCCCAAGAGCAGCCTCAAGGCGCTGCTCGGCTTCGCGCCGCTGGCGGTTGCCGCCTCGGCGATGTCGGGGCTCGCCATGGGCGCGTTCTGGACGCTCACCCCGGTCTTTGCGCGCAGCGTCGGCTTCGACGTCACCGGCGTCGGTACGTTGATGAGTTGCGCTATTCTGGGGGGGGCGCTGCTGCAGATCCCCATCGGCCGCTTTTCGGATCGGCACGACCGTTCGCGGGTGATGACCTACGTGGTTCTCCTCGCCGCAGTGACGGCCCTGGTCATGCCGCTGGCGCCGAATCAGACGACGCTGCTGGCGCTCTACTTCGCCTGGGGAGGTCTTGCGTTCTCGATCTATCCGATCGCCATCGCTCAGCTGGTCGATCAGCTCCACCCCGACGAGATCGTGGCCGGCTCCGCCGACATGCTGGTGGTTCAGGGAGCGGGCAGCGCCGTGGCGCCGATCGTGGCGGGTTTTCTGATGGGAATCTTCGGCGTGCAGGCGTTTCCGCTCTATATCGCCGGTGTCCTGATGTTGCTGGCGATATTCGCGCACTACCGACGCCGCCGAGTCTCTACACTGATCAGCGGGGATACCGCACACTTCGAGCCGATGACGCCGACCAGCGGCCAAGCGCTGGCGATGATGTACGACGACGTGCAGAAGGATCTGTTCGCCGACCCCAGTTTCTACGAAGAGCACGAGCGCCAGCGAATCGTCGAGATGGCGGGCGAGCGCTGATCCTCTGGCAGCCTCGGCTCGGCGGTGCTCAGCGATTCGCAAGAGAACGCGCGACATGGCCTATCAAGGGATAATTGCCGGTCCAACGACCGGTCAGGAGAAGACGCATGCTACTTGCAACCGATCTCGACGGAACGTTCTTGGGCGGCGATGCCGATGCCAAGCTAAGTCTCTACCAGACCATCGCCGCCCATCCCGAGATCCAGCTCGCCTACATCAGCGGTCGTAGCCTGGAGGCGATTCTGCCGCTGCTGTCGGATCCGACGCTGCCACAGCCGGACTTCATCGTCGCCGACGTCGGGGCGAGCCTCTATCACGGGGATACGCTCCAGCCCATCCAGCCGCTGCAGACCGCCATCGATGAACGCTGGCCGGGCGAATCCCAGATCGCCAGCGCCATGACCCGCTTCCCCGATGTCGTTCGCCAGGACGAGCCGCAGCTCCGACGCTGCTCCTACTACTGCCCGCCAGCGCAGGCCGAGAACCCAGCGCTCGCCGAGCTCGCCCGCACCCTCGACTGCGACATGCTCTACTCCTCGGATCGCTATCTGGATTTCCTGCCGCGGGGCGTCAACAAGGGCTCGAGCCTCGAGAAGCTGGTCGAGTGGCTGGGTATCGACCGCGAGGAGGTGCTGGTCGCCGGCGACACGCTGAACGATCTCGCCATGCTCACCGTCGGATTCAAGTCGGTCTGCGTCGGCGGCTCGGAGCCTGCCCTGCTCGAGAAGACCCAGAGCCAGACCCGCGTCATGCATGCCACCGAGGCGGGCTGCGGCGGCATCATCGAGGCCTTCGCGCATTTCGGCTTTCTCGGCGCCCACGGCATGACCGCCGAGAACCGGCGCGATGCCACCCAGACCGGCAAGGCGGAGCTGGTGATCGTCTATCACCGCCTGCCCTACGAGGAGCACCGCGTCGATGGCAAGACCCAGCGCCGTCGTCCGAAGTCCCCCAACGGCATCATCCCGACACTGCTGAGCTTCTTCGCCGATCAGCGCGGCTCGTGGATCGCCTGGTCGATCCACGAGCCCGACGACGTCGAACCCTTCGTCAAGCACACCAGCGTCGACGCCAAGCAGTACCCGCTGCTGACTGCCGCTCGCGTGGCGCTGACCAAGGAGCAGGTCGACACCTTTTACAAGCGCTTCTCCAAGGAAGCGTTCTGGCCGACGCTGCATACCTTCTGGGAGCGCGCGGTGTTTCGCGAGGAGGACTGGACGGTCTACTGCGAGGTGAACCGCGCTTTTGCCGAACGCACCGCCGAGGAGGCCGCCGAAGGCGCGCTGATCTGGATTCACGACTACAACCTGTGGATGGTGCCAGCGTATCTGCGCGAAATTCGCCCGGATCTGCGTATCGCGTTTTTCCACCACACTTACTTCCCCTCGGCCGACGTTTTCAACGTGCTGCCGTGGCGTCGCGAGATCGTCTCCAGCCTGCTGCAGTGTGACTACGTTGCCTTCCATATTCCGCGCCAGGTCGAGAACTTCGTCGACGTCGCCCGCGGCGTGGTGCCGTTGAAGACACTCTCCCGGCAGAACTGCGCGCCGCGCTTTCTGACCTACGGCTGCGCGGTGGGGCTCGAGACCATGACGACGGCGGTGGACACCGGTTCGCGAGTGGTGCGCCTGGGCGCACATCCGGTGGGCCTCGACATCGACCGTATTCGCAACGCCCTAGACCGGGAAGGCGCCGAGGCGCGGATGACGGAGCTGCGCCAGGAGTTCAGCGGGGTCAAACTGATTCTCTCCGTCGAACGCCTCGACTACACCAAGGGCATCCTGGAGAAGCTCCAGGCCTACGAGCTGCTGCTCGAGGAGAACCCGGAGCTCAGGGGCAAGGTGACGCTGGTCAGCATCTGCGTGCCGGCGGCGCGGGAGATGACGATCTACAACGAGCTGCAGACGCAGATCGAGCAGACCATCGGCCACATCAACGGGCGCTTTGCCGACGTCGGCTGGACGCCGGTGCAGTTCTACTTCCGCGGTTTTCCGTTCGAGGAGGTAGTCGCCTGGTACGCCATGGCCGACGTGATGTGGATCACGCCGCTGCGCGACGGACTCAACCTGGTGGCCAAGGAGTTCGCCGCCACCCAAGGAATGACGCAGGGCTGCGGCGTGCTGGTGCTCTCCGAGTTCACCGGGGCGGCAGCAGAGCTCAAGGGCGCCATTTTGACCAACCCGCACGACATCCACGACCTGGCACGCACCTGCTATCTGGGGCTCAATCTGCCGCGGGCGGAAGCGGAGGCGCGGCTGCGCCAGCTCAACGATATCGTCAGCTACAACGACATTCGCCGCTGGGGCAAGACGTTCATCGAGGCGATCCGCGATGAAGCGCCGGGAGAAGGCGAAGGCAGCGAGACCAGCACGGTCAACCCGACGGGCAACCTCGCCTGAGTGACGCCCGGGCGTGGCACGCCACGCCCGGGTTCGAATCGAACCGTCAGGCTTCGCCGGTCCACCATTCGCTTCGATGCCTCGCCCCTTCGGCGAGTCTCGGCGCCAGGTCGGCGAAGGCGGCATCGAGCCGCTGGTCGAGCTGCCAGGGCGGATTGCGTACCAGTAACCCGCTGCCGAACNNGTTCGGCAGCGGGTTTGCGCACGTTGAGTTCACTGCGCCAGAGCTTGTCGATACCGGCCTTTCGCAGGCGCTCGAGCATCGGTCGATGACGCTCGGCCGGCAGCAGCGGATACCACACCATCACCACGGCATGGCGCACCTTGCGCGCGATGAATTCGAGCGTCTCGGCGACCTCGTCGTACTCCGCCTTGCGCTCGTAGCTCGGGTCGATGAGCGCACAGAGCCTGGGCGTCGACACCGGTAGCAGCTGGCGCAGCCCCTTGAGGCCGTCGGCGTGGCGGCGCGTCACGTTGGCCGTTGACGGCATGGCCTGATCGGCGAGGAAGCGATGCTCCCCCGGATGCAGCTCGAACAGCGTCAGCCGGTCCTGTGGCCTGAGTGCCTCGCCCAGCCATGTCGGCGAGCCGGGATAGCGCTCGAGTTCGGCACCGGGCTGCTGCGCGGCGAGCGCCGCCGTCCACTCCCCCAGCAGCGACGTCGCCGAAAGCCCTCGCCGCTCTCGCCAGATGCGCTCGACGCCGTCCCGATATTCCCCCAGCTTCTGCGTCTCTTTCGCGGCCAGCGGATAGCGCCCACGTCCGGCGTGGGTATCGACGAAACTGATCGCCGACGTCTTGCCGGTGAGCGAACGAGTGAGGGCGAAAAGCCCCAAGTGTTTGTGCACGTCGGCAAAATTGCCGGCGTGGTAGGCGTGCTGATAGGCGAGCATGAGCGACTCGTGGCAACGGGGACCGTCGGTGACGACCCAGAATAACGGGCGACGACCCAGAATGAGGAGCGACGACCCGGAATGGCGGGCAACGCTCCAGAATGACGAAAGGCGCGGCTTCGAAAAGCCACGCCCTCGGGAATCATCGACGCAGCAAGCGGGCCTACGCCCGCTTGCGTTCAGCGACGGCGGCTCAGGACTGACCGGTCGGCGTCAGCGTGATCTCGACGCGGCGGTTCTGCGCCCGACCGGCGTCGGTATCGTTGCTGGCGACCGGATTACGCTCGCCGTAACCGATGGTATCGATCCGGCTCGCCTGCACGCTGCCCTGTTCCAGATAGGTCGCGACCGACTGGGCACGGCGCTCGGAGAGCGTCTGGTTGTAGCTCTCGGCGCCGGTGCTGTCGGTGTAGCCGGCCACGGTGATGCGCGTCTCCGGATAGGCGCGCAGCACGGCGTTGACGTCGTTCAATGCCTGACGCGCCGGCGTCTGCAGATCGCTCGAGTCGGTATCGAAGGTCACGCTGCTCGGCATGTTGAGGATCAGGTCGTTGCCCTGACGCTCGACGCCGATACCGGTGCCGTCGAGGCGGTTGCGAAGCTCGCGCTCCTGCTTGTCCATGTAGGCACCGATTCCGCCGCCGATAGCGGCCCCCGAGGCGGCCCCGATCAATGCACGATCCCGCGTGCTGCTGCCACCGTCACCGGTCAGCGCGCCGGCGATCGCACCGGCGACCGCACCGATACCCGCGCCGCCCCAGGTATTGGTGTTGCCGCCATTCTGCTGCGGCGAGGAGGCCTGCTGCGAGCCATCGGATGCACAGCCGGAAACCCCCACGGCGACGGCTACCGGGATGGCCATCCAGAATGTCTTCTTCGTCGCGATTGTCATGCGTCTAGCTCCTTGCTTGCCTCACCGCCCGTAGGCGGCCTGATTCCATGGTGTGGGGACGAGACCCTCACGCCTCATCGATCGACACCAGCAGGTCGTTGAGAAACAGAAGACCCTGCGGTGTCGCTTGAAAACGAGTGTCGCTCGGCTCGAGTAACCTCTTGTCACGGGCCTCGTGCAACTTGGCCGTTAACTCGGACAGCGGTTGGCCGGTATGGTTTTGCCAATCGTCGATGGCGACACCGTCGACCAGGCGTAGCGCATTCATGGAAAACTCCAGCGCCAGCGTCTCGGCGGGCAGTGTCTGCTTTCCTGCCACGAAGCCCCGCGGATCGTTCGCTCGGCGCAGATACGCCTCGGGCTGACGCGCCTTCCAGCGCCGCTCGATCTGGAAATGGCCGTCGCCGCTTTGCGATGAGAGCTTGCCATGGGCGCCGGCACCGATTCCCAGATAGTCACCGAACCGCCAGTAGTTGAGATTGTGGCGTGCCTGCCGACCGGGCCGGGCGTAGGCGGATATCTCGTAGCGTTCGAACCCGGCGGACTCGATCAGCGCATGGCCGGCATCCTGGATGTCCCACAGGTGCTCCTCATCGGGTAGCGCCGGCGGATGCGAGTAGAACTCGGTATTGGGCTCGAGCGTCAGCTGATACCAGGAGAGATGGCTCGGCGACAGCGCCAGGGCCTGTTCGATATCGGCCAGCGCCAGCGCCGGCGTCTGTCCGGGAAGCCCGTGCATCAGATCGAGGTTGACGTTGTCGAACCCCGCGCTTCGCGCACGATTCATGGCATTGATGGCGTCGTCGCCGGAGTGGATTCGCCCCAGCGCCTCGAGCTGGGCGGCGTTGAAGCTCTGCACGCCCATCGAGAGCCGGTTGATGCCGACCCGCCGGTAGCCCTCGAAACGCGCCTGCTCGAAGGTGCCCGGATTCGCCTCCAGCGTGATCTCGACGTCGTCGGCAAAGCGAAGCCGCTCGCGCAGGCCGGCGAAAAGGCGCGCGTAGGCCTCGGCGGAGAGCAGACTCGGCGTCCCGCCGCCGATGAACACGCTGACGATATCGCGCCCCTGCACCAGGGGCAGGTCGCCATCGAGATCGGCGAGTAGCGCCTCGACGTAGGCCGTTTCAGGGGGCTGCTGGCCGGCACCCAGCGCATGCGAATTGAAGTCGCAGTACGGGCACTTGCGCACGCACCAGGGCACGTGAATGTAGAGCGCCAGCGGGGGTAGTGAACCCGACACGCCGGCGGCTGCGCTCCTCGCTTCACGGGTCATGACATCGCTCACGCCTTGAGCTGCTCCATCAGTGCCTGCAGGGCGCGGCCGCGATGGCTCAGGCGATTCTTCTCATCGCTGCTGAGTTCGCCGGCGCTCATGGCGCTCTCCGGCACCCAGAACAGCGGGTCGTAGCCGAACCCCCCCTCGCCTCGCGGATAGGCGAGAATGTCGCCGGCCCAGTCGCGCTGAACGATCAGCGGCACCGGGTCCTCGGCATGACGCAGCAGGACCAGGACACACCAGTAGCGCGCGCCACGCGCCCCCTCGGGCACCTCCTTCAAGGCTTCGAGAAGCTTGTCGTTGTTGGCCCGATCACGGGCGGCGCGATCTCCCGAGGCACCGGCGTAGCGGGCCGAATAGATGCCGGGCGCACCGCCCAATGCTTCCACCGCCAGCCCCGAGTCATCGGCGAGTGCCGGCAGGCCGCTCGCTCGCGACGCGGCTCGCGCCTTGAGGATGGCGTTCTCGACGAACGTAAGCCCGGTCTCTTCGACGTCGGTGACGCCGAAAGCCGACTGCAGCTGGACTCGACAACCCAACGGGCCCAGCAGCTGCTGGAACTCGGTGAGCTTGCCGGAATTGGCGCTGGCGACGACCAGATCATCGAGAGGTTCGCGCATGAGTGACTTCCTGCCTGAGAAAAGGGCCATTCTACGGGGCACACGAAAGCGGGTATAGCACCCTGGGCAGCGTCTCGCCCCCTCGCCCGCCAGCCGCTTACGTTGGTCAGAAATCTGACGATTTAGCGCGTGTACCCAGCATATCGGGGGCGATGAAACGGTGGGTTTTTCTCATACGGTGCTCGTCATTTTTTAGGCCTAATCTGAATTAGCCGCTGCAAACTATTGATTGGATACCATTATTTTTACCCTTGTCAAGAGCGCAAAAATTTCTCACGCGTGACAGTTTGAAAACATTTCACCCCCATATTTACAAGGCAGAGGTTTTATTAACACTATAGCACCCGCGTTCTCGGCACTTGAGTACGGGGAATTCGCTCAGCGCGCACCATAAAACATATAGAAGATTAATGACTCAAAGGGGGATCTTGGTCGTGAACACCGATAGCACTGACATCATTCTCGTCACGGACTGCAACTCTCAGTCCGTCCTCTTTCTCGACTACATTCATCAGAAAACCGGCTGTCGCGTCTTGGCGCTCAACCCCCAGGAGCGTTTTGCGGTGGTCGAAGGACGTGGCGCGCTGGTCCTGCTCGACGGCGATCACGTCCAGGAGAAGGATCTTCTCACCTGGAACACGCGCGCCGAGGAGCACAAGACCGTCATCCTGTCGGCCTTCAACGTGCGCGACAACAAGCAGGTCATGGAGCTTCTGATCGGGATCCACCTGCGTGGCGTCTTCTACCGCCAGGACAGTCTCGAGCTCATCTGCAAGGGCATCCTCAAGCTACTCAAGGGAGAGCTCTGGATCTCTCGCCCTCTCTCGGCAATGCTGATCGACTTCTACCGGCGCCAGCAGGTCAATACCTACCGCCCGGTCTGCGGCCTGACGCGTCGAGAGCTGGAGATCGTGACGCTCCTGGTCTCGGGTGCCAGCAACACCGAGATCGCCGAGAAACTGTTCGTCAGCGAACACACCGTGAAGTCGCACCTCTACAACCTCTTTCGCAAGATCAACGTCCATAACCGCATCCAGGCGACCAACTGGGCGCGGCAGAACCTGGGCACCATTCCGGTGATGGCATCGCGTTACGCCAGTCGTCGCTAGCCGCCGGCAAGCGGAAAAACCGTCGTCAAAAACTGACGCAACGTTAGTTTAGTTTAATTAAATATTGGCCAGCAGCCGAAAGGGTGTCGTTAAAAGCCGACTAAACCATCGTTACATGTCGCCGTGTCCCGACTTAAAACTCGTAGATGTCTTATTTAAGAGACAGCAATAGAGCAAAACGATGAGAACACTTTTGACAAAACAAAACTCGCTAATTTAGCTCAATTAAAGATAAAAGGTTCTCGGCCTTTTATATTCGACATCGCTAATTTAAATGAGACTAACACTCTCGGAGAGGTGAGCGTTTTATGGCAGGAGCGTGTGGTGAAGCGTCGATACGCGAAACGACAGCCTTCGCGTATCGACGGGTGGCGCTAGTTGAGACGCATACGTTCTTGTATGAGAGACGCGAGCGTCAGGTTGGCGTCGGGGGCGGTAGTGTCCAGATGTACCAGGTAGCTCGACTCGTCCTCGGCGAACGGTTCGAAACGGGCCTGCTGCTTGTCGAGGATCGCAAGGCTCTTCTCGGAAGGCTCGCCGCTGCGTCTGGCGCGCTTGACGATCCGGGCGCGCAGCGTTGCCGGGTCGGCTTCGAAGCTCACCATCAGTACCGGCAAGCCCCGTTTTTCCGCCTCGAAACGCAACCGCTTGCGCTGTTCGCTCAGTAGACAGGTGGCATCGATGCAGGCCGGTAGACCGGCCTCGAGTACGGTGCCGGCAAGCTCGGCGAGGCGTCGATAGGTCTTTTCCGTGGCCGCCTCGCTATAGACGGTCTCGGCATCCGCCGGTTCGGCGGTGAAGTCGAAAAGCCGCTTGCGCTCGACGTCCGAGCGAATGCGCACGCCCCCCAGGCGGCGTACCGTCTCTTCGGTGAAGCGACTCTTGCCACTCCCCGAGACGCCCACCGCGAGGATCAGATAAGGAAAACGGAATTCGCTGTAGTCCTGCGCCATCGCGAGATAACGACGAAAGACGTCGAGCGGCTCCGCCTCGGGGAGGTCATCGATCGCACCGGCTTCACGGTCCCGGACCAGCTCGATACGCGCCCGCAGCAGGGCACGATGGCGCTTGTAGAAGCTGATCAGACTGACGACCTGGTAGTCGCCGGAGAGTTCGAGATAACGATTGAGCGCGTAGTGCGCGTACTCGTGCTCGCCGCGGGCTTCCAGATCCATGATCAGAAACGCCAGCTCGCAGGCGACGTCGCACCAGCGCAGACGTTCGTTGAACTCGATGCCGTTGAACAGGATCGCCCGCCCCTCGAAGTGGACGGCGTTGCCCAGGTGAATGTCACCGTGGCTTTCGCGGATGAACCCTTCGCGGCGCCGCGACGCGAGCACCGGCTCGAGTCGCGCGAAACTCTCGAGTGACAGTGTCTTGACGCTGTCGAGCGCCTGACGATCCTCCGGCGTTTCGAGCAGCGACTCGATCAGCTCGAACTCCTCGACCAGCATCTGGCGAATGTAGTCCGGCGTCCCGTAGGGGCTGTCGTCGGCCACCCTGGCGGCCGACTCGTGAAGCGCGACCAGCTGATCGACCAGATCGTCGATCAGCTCTACCGACAGCTCGCCGCTCGCCTGGATCGAACTCAGCAGGTGACGGTTGCTGAACTGACGCATCTTCACCGCGTATTCGATCGGCGCGCTGTCATCGTTGACCCGGGGGGCCTCTTCACTACCCGAGATCGCGACACACCCCAGATACAGCGCGGGGGCGACGCGGCGGTTGAGCTGCACTTCCTGCTCGCAGAGCTGCTTGCGCTTGTCGAGGGTGGAAAAGTCCAGGAAGCTGCCGTAATCCAACGGTTTCTTGATCTTGTAGGCGTAGTCGCCGGTCAATACCACCCAGGAAATCGGCGTCTCGAAAAGATCGATGGCGCCGACCGGATGATCGAAACAATCGCTCTCCTTGAGCGCCTGGATCAACGTTCGACTCATCATCCTTCTCCTCGTGGAGGGTGCTGCGGTTGCATCATGAAATCAGGCCCCTCGCTTCATCGCGGCGAACGCGCGTTCGCTGGCCATCAGCGTGCGCTGCAGATCGTCGTGCGTATGGGCGCTCGACATGAAACCGGCCTCGAAGGGCGACGGCGCCAGATAGACCCCGGATTCGAGCATCGAGACGAAGAAATCGCGAAATGCCTGCGCGTCACAGGCCGTTGCCTGACCGAAATTGTCCACCCGCTGCTGAGCGGTGAAGAACAGCCCGAACATGCCTCCGGCACGCTGAGTGATCATGTCGATGCCCGCGGCATGCGCGCGTTCCTCGAGACCGTCGCAGAGCGTATCGACCCGCGTGGTCAGCGCCTCGTGAAAGCCGGGCTGGCGAATTTTTTCGAGCAGGGTGACGCCGGCGGCCATGGCGAGCGGATTACCCGAGAGGGTTCCCGCCTGGTAGACCGGCCCGAGGGGCGATATCCACTCCATGATCTCGCGCTTGCCGCCGAAGGCGCCCACCGGCATGCCTCCACCGACGATCTTGCCGAGACAGGTGAGATCCGGCGTCACGCCATAGTGGGCCTGGGCGCCGCCGAGGGCGACGCGAAAGCCGGTCATCACCTCGTCGAAGATCAGCACCGCGCCGCTGACGTGGCAGACTTCACGCAGCGCTTCGAGAAAGCCCGGCTGCGGCGGAATGCAGTTCATGTTGCCGGCGACGGGTTCGACGATCACCCCGGCGATCTGCTCGCCGAGGGTCTCGAAGCACTCGTGAACGGCTTCGATATCGTTGTAGGGCAGCGTGATGGTGTGCTCGGCGAGCGAAGCGGGTACGCCCGGCGAGCTGGGCTCGCCGTGAGTCAGCGCCCCGGAGCCCGCCTTGACCAGCAGCGAGTCGGAGTGGCCGTGGTAGTTACCCTCGAACTTCACGATCTTGTCGCGGCCGGTATAGCCCCGCGCCAGGCGGATCGCGGACATCGTCGCCTCGGTCCCGGAGCTTGTCATGCGCACCATCTCGATCGACGGGATGATCTCGCAGATCAGATCGGCCATGGTCGTCTCGATCGCCGTCGGCGTGCCGAAGGAGAGCCCGCTATCGAGCCGCTCGCGGACCGCGGCGAGGACTTCCGGATCGGCGTGCCCGGTGATCATCGGGCCCCAGGAGCCGACGTAATCGATGTAGCGCTGGCCCTCGACGTCGAATAGATACGCCCCTTGGGCGCGTTCGATGAAGACCGGTGAGCGCGACATGCCCTTGAAGGCTCGCACGGGTGAATTGACGCCGCCGGGAATGCGTTGGCTGGCACGTTCGAAGAGTTCGGCGGAAGTGGTCATGAGACTCTCTCTAACAGCGTTCGGTGACGGAATTCGGTAAGGGCGTCGCGCGGATCGCGGCGGCGAGTTCGCGGGTCGCGCCGGCGACATCGGCAGTGCCGAACAGCGCGTGCACCACGGCGAGCATCTCGGCGCCGGCCGTCCGGGTTGGCCCTATCGTGTTTCGATCGATGCCGCCAATGGCGACGCGGGGCAGGCCGAAGCGTTCGGCTTCGGCGAGTACGTCGAGCGAGGCCGGCGCGGCGTCGGGCTTGGTCCTGGAGGCGAAGAACCGCCCGAAGGCGAGATAGCTCGCCCCCTGACCGGCCGCACGCTCGGCGAGTTCGAGCGACCCCTGACAGGTGGCACCGATGATCGCCGTGTCGCCCAGTCGTGCCCGCGCGGTGACGACCGACGCGTCCTGCTGACCCAGATGGACGCCGACGCCATCGCCCCAGCGTTCGTGTAGCCAGCCGGCCAGCGCCAGATCGTCGTTGACGATGAGCGGCGTGGCGTAACGGGCGCAGAGCGCGGCCAGCGCATCGCTCTGGCGGCGGCGACGAACGACGTCGTCGGACTTGTCGCGATACTGCAGCAGCGCTATCCCCGCCTCGAGTGCTTGTCCACAGGCATCGAGTAGCCGCTCGTCGTCGGGCAACAGATGGCTGTCGGTGATGGCATAGAGCCCGTTCAGGGGTCGGCAGGCGGGGCGGTCTGACATCATGTCTCCAGCGTGGCATCGAAGTTGGGCGCGCGCCAGAATCGGTCCGGCAGGTGCTGGCCCTGGCCGAGTGCACGCGCATGGTCGAGGGCATCCCAGGTGAAACGCTGAGCCTGCGCGCAGGCGCCGGGTAGCCCCTCGCCGGCGGCCAGCCGAGCCGCCAGCGCGGCGGCAAGCGTGCAGCCCGAGCCGTGGTAGTCCGCCGGCAGACGCGGCCATTGCCACTGCCGGTTGATGTCTGGCGTATGCAGGGTGTGAACCACGCTACTCGATACCGCTTCCCCTGCGAGCGGATCGGTGCCCGTCACCAGTACCGCGGCGCAGCCGAGCGACATGATCTCCACGACTTGAGCGACTTCGCCCGACCGGGGAAGCGCGGCGATCCGAGCGAGCTCTCGACGGTTGGGCGTCAGGATATCCACAAGGGGAAGCAGCCGTTCGCGAAACGTCCCGAGCCAACCGGGTGTGGATAATTCGGTGCCGCCACCACTGGCCATGACCGGATCGACGATCAGCGGCACGCCGGGACACGTTCTGGCAACGTCGATCACCGCGTCGAGCACGTCGGCATCGGGAATCAGCCCGACCTTGATCGCCGCGATCGGGAAGTCGTCGCAGAGCACCCTCGCGGCCCGGCGTACGAACTCGACCGAGCAGGCGGTGACGCTCTCGACGTCCTGCGTCGACTGCACGGTGAGGGCGGTGGGCACGGTGACCGGCCAGCCACCACAGCCGCGTACGGCCTCGGCATCGGCGACGAGACCGGCCCCGCTGCTGGGGTCATGACCTGACAGAATCAGCACCACCGGCTTGTCGTCATGAGACATGTCGCTCACCTCCCGGCGGATATTGGTGTCGTTTGCATCGTGAGGCGTCTTCATCGTCAGCGTTTGCGACGATAGTAATTCTCGATCGCTTCGCGGGTGATGATACCGGAAATCTTGCGGATCATCGGCGCGGTCATGTGCTCGACGTAGAGCGCGTCGACGCCGGATTCGTTGAGGGTATCAAAGGCTTCCGAGAGCGTTGCCTGCAGCGGAACCGGCGCCAGATCCAGCCGCTCGCCCGGCACTTCCTCGAGATCGATGCGTTCGTGCTCGGCGAGCCACGCCTCGTCGTCGAGCACGCGGGCGAGACTCGCCGCCTTCATCGCCAAGGGCGGCTTGTTGCGGTTGTCGTCGACGATGACCAGCCAGGTGGGTTTGGAACCGAGCAGGCTACGAGCGCGGTCATGATCGATAAGGCGCGGCGTGCGCACCAGGTTGCGCTCCATGACCGCCGGTACCGCGACGCGGGAGAGCGCCTGCATCAGGGGTTGCTGCAGCGGATGCTGGCCCAACTGATTGAGCGTCGACATGAAAAATCCTTGGCAGCCGCAGAATTGCCGTGCCGTGAGGACAGCCACCACGACCGCCAGCATGCCCGGCAGCATGATGGCGGCGTTGCGCGTGAGTTCCAGCAGCGCGAGCAGCGCCGCCAGCGGCGCCTGCAGGGCAGCGGCCATCATCGCCGCCATGCCGAGCACGGCGTAGAGATCCGGCGTGGTGACGATACTCGGAAGCCAGGCTCCCCCCATCATGCCCATCACCGCACCGGCCGCCGCCCCCGATACCAGCAGCGGGCCGATTACGCCGACCTGAATGCCGCCGGCAAGGCAGAGCGCGGTCAGCGACAGCTTGATCACCGCCAGCACCAGCAGCGTATCGAGCGCCATGGGGGCGTTCAGCGTCTGTGCCAGACTGTCGTAGCCGATGCCCTGAACCTCGGGGTAGAACCAGGCGATGGCGCCGGTCACGCTACCGATCATCAGCAGACGCAGCGCGAACGGCAGGCGCGCGACCAGCGCATGCCCCTTGGCCAGACGCACGAAGACGCCGGCCATGACCCCGATGATCAGGGCAGTCAGCACGATCCAGGGCAGATCACGCAGCGAGCTCAGTTCCAGTGGCGGCACGCTGAACGCCGGCTCGCTGCCGTAGACCGCCCACGACACCAGCGCCCCCATGGTGGAGGCGAGTATCACTGGCATGAAACCGGCGATGGTGTACTCCATGATCACCACTTCCATGGCGAAGATGACGCCGGCGATGGGCGTATTGAACGAGGCCGAGATCGCCGCGGCGGTGCCGCAGCCGACCAGCACGCGCAGGCTGTTGTGGGGCAGGCGCAGGCGTGTGCCGATCCAGCTCGATGCCGCCGAGCCGAGATGGACTGCCGGCCCTTCGCGGCCCGCGGAGAGCCCACCGATGACCGAGATCACCCCCACCCACCATTGATTGAGCCAGTTGCGAAACGGCATCTTGCCCTGGTGATAGGCGAGACGTTCGATGACGTGACCGATGCCCATCCGCAGGGTGCGTCGAGGCTGCGGCCAGAGCCAGAGGCCGATGAGCGCGACGGCGATCAAAGGCATCAGGGCGCGCGCCAGCGGCGGTAGCGCCTCGAATGCCTCCGGGTCGTCTCCCGGCATCAGAAAGAGCGCCCCGAGCTGCAGCAGCAGACGAAGGGCCACCATCACGCCCCCCGTTAACACGCCGGCGAAAATGCCCAGCAGGCAGAGCTGGGGCATGGCATCGACGCTCGCCAGTTGGCGACGGAAACGCTCCATGCTGGGACGTCGAAAAGCCAGTCTCGCCACGCCTGCCCCCTTTCTCGTGGGTTGGTCGATCTCGTGGGTTGGTCGATCTCGCGGATTGATCGATCGCGCGCCGGTATGCCGATGGGGACCCGGGCGACGCCTCAGAAGGCAATCATACACGTCGCGTCGGATGCGACGACGGCGCTAAAGTTGACCCTTTTACTGGGTATTACCGATAATGACGGCCATCGACGGCGGCGCAACCCGCCGGCCGCCAAGCCTTTCCGATCTACCCTGCGGTCATGCGACCGCGCTTTGGGAGCGTGACGATGAGTACAGTGGAGTCCTTCGCTCCAAGCCCCATGTTCTTCACCGATGCCGCGGCGAGACGCGTCAAGGCGTTGATCAGCGAGGAGAACAATCCGGCACTCAAGCTGCGGGTCTACGTGACCGGCGGCGGCTGCTCCGGGTTCCAGTACGGTTTCGATCTCAACGACCAGCTCGCCGAGGACGACACCGTCATCGACAACGCCGACGTGAGTCTGGTGATCGATTCGTTGTCGTATCAGTATCTCGTCGGCTCTACCGTCGACTTCGAAGAGGGGCTGGCGGGCGCCCGGTTCATCATCCGCAACCCCAATGCCCAATCTACCTGCGGCTGCGGTGCGTCCTTCTCGGTCTGAATTCGCCTCCCCCGCGCGTATCGACTTGACGTTTCTTAACAAATTTCCTCACTGTAGGCGGTGATCGTCCCGATCACTCACCGATTCGAGGAAATCATGAACAACAACACTCCCGCGACTCCCCGGCTGGCGGCTTCCGCGCTGGCCCTCTCGCTCGGTCTCTCCGCCGTTGCCGTGACCGGTGCGGCTCAGGCCCAGGAAACCACCCTAAACGGTGCCACCGACCCCAGCTTCGTCCCCTTCGAGATGATGGATCAGGACAGCGGCGAGATGGTCGGTTTCGACATGGACATGATCCAGGAGATTGCCGACCGCGCCGGTTTTGCCGTCGATATCAACACGATGGATTTCAACGGCATCATCCCTGCCATTCAGACCGGCAACGTGGATTTCGCCATCGCCGGCATCACCATCACCGACGAGCGCCAGGAGATCGTCGATTTCAGCGATCCCTACTACGACTCCGGCCTGCGCATCCTGGTCAAGGAGGACAGCGACGTGGAAACCGTCGACGGGCTCGAAGGTATGCGCATCGGTACCAAGATCGGGTCGACCAGCTACGACTATCTCCAGGAGAACCTCGGTGACGACGCCGAGATCACGCCCTATCCCGGCAGCTCCGACATGTACATGGCGCTGATGGGCGGCAACGTCGACGCCGTCTTCTACGACGCCCCCAATGTCAGCTACTTCGCCCAGACCAAGGGCCAGGGCCGCGTCAAGACGGTGGGACCGCTCTACGAGGGCCAGCAGTACGGCATCGCCTTCCATAAGGGCAGCGAGTGGGTCGAACCCACCAACGAAGCGCTTACCGCGATGCATGAAGACGGCACCTACGACGACATCTACGAGAAGTGGTTCGGCGAAGCGCCGGACGCCGAATAACGTCACCTATGGCGTCGCGAGGCCGGGCTTTCATGCCCGGCCTCTTGTCGTCCTGCGTCTCGTCGTCTGACGACACGCCTTTCGTGATCGAGGGAGCTCCTCCGTGGAATTGAATTTCCAGTTCGACTGGCACGCGGCGATCGCCTCGCTGCCCTATCTGCTCAAGGGTCTGCCTTACACCCTGCTCATCTCGTTCGGCGGGCTGGCCATCGGCTTCGTCGTCGGGATTCTGTTCGGGCTGATGCGCATCAGTCCGACCCGCTGGCTACGCATTCCGGCCGTGGTCTACATCGAAGTGTTCCGCGGCACGCCGGTACTGGTGCAGGTACTCTTCATCTTCTATGGGCTGCCGACACTGCTCGGCGGACCGATCAACGCACTCACTGCAGGCATCGCCGCCATCGCGCTCAACGCTGGCGCCTATATCTCGGAGATCGTGCGCGGCGGCGTTCAGTCGATCGAACGCGGTCAGCGCGAGGCGGGGCTCTCGCTCGGTCTCTCCGGCACGCAGACCTTTCAGTACATCGTCTGGCCGCAGGCGCTCAGACGCATGATCCCAGCGCTGGGTAACCAGGGCATCGTAAGCATCAAGGACACCTCGCTGTTCTCGGTGATCGGGGTCGGTGAGCTGGTGCGTCAGGGACAGGTCTACATCGCCAATACGTTCACCGCTCTCGAGGTCTACTTCATGATCGCGCTGCTCTATCTGGCAATCACGCTGAGCCTGTCGATGGCGCTGAACCTGCTCGAACGCAAGGGGGTGGTGGGATGAGCGCGACCGACACACGGCCCATCGTGCGCCTGCAGAAGGTCAACAAGCACTTCGGCAAGCTGCACGTCATGCGCGACATCGATCTCGATGTGGCGCCGGGAGAAGTGGTAGTGATCATCGGCGCCAGCGGCTCGGGCAAGTCGACGCTGATCCGCTGCGTCAACGGCCTCGAACCCTTTCAGGGTGGCCGGATCGAAGTCGATGGCAAATACCTCGAGCCCAACGGGGCGAGTGGCAAATCGCTCCAGGCGGTGCGCACCGAGGTCGGCATGGTATTTCAGCAATTCAATCTGTTTCCCCATCTTTCGATCCGCGACAACGTCACGCTGGCACCGCGCAAGGTCCGCGGTATGACGCGTCAGCAGGCCGATGCGACCGCGGACCGGCTGCTCCAGCGGGTGGGCATTGCCGATCAGGCGGACAAGTATCCGGGACAGCTCTCCGGCGGCCAGCAGCAGCGCGTGGCGCTGGCGCGAGCGCTCGCCATGGAGCCGCGACTGATGCTGTTCGATGAGCCCACGTCGGCCCTCGACCCGGAGATGATCGGCGAGGTGCTCGATGCCATGCGCGAGCTGGCCAAGGACGGCATGACGATGATGATCGTCACCCACGAAATGGGCTTCGCCCGCGAAGTCGCCGACCGCGTGGTCTTCATCCACGGCGGCGAGATCGTCGAGCAAGGGCCGCCAGAGCGCGTTTTCGACCAGCCACGTCATGAACGGACTCAGGCGTTCCTCTCACGCGTGCTCAAGCACTAGCCCCCCGCGAGCGGACCCGTTCGGAGTTCGCTCGCGCTTGTTCTGGTCTCCTCGCTTCCCTCGCACCGACAGCCTCTTTTCCTCTCTTCTCAACGCTCTCTCTTCTCGACTCTCGCTCGCTCTTTCGATGCCGATTCCGCGCTCGCGCCTTCAGCGAGCACGGCACAGCATTCGCGCTCAGCGCTCGATCATGACCGCCCTGCGGGCATCGATCAGGAGCTCATCGTGAGAATGGCACCCTGCTAATCGGTATTCACATCGACTTTTTGGGCCTGTGGATAGTTTTTCGACGAATTCGCTTCCATCCCGCTCATGGCAGTCGTCACAGCGCGATCGATCATCTGTTGAGGCCTACGGTGACAGCGGGCGTATGCATCGGTGGATAACCCGTGCGCCATCACGGCTGTGGACAATGTACGCTTTCATCCACAGGATCCGGACCGCTTGTCGCCAGCCTCGTCAGAACTTTCAACGGTTTTGAATAACAGCACAAGCTATTGGAAATATTAGAGTTTTTTAGAATATCCACAGAAATCATCCACACCAATAGTCATTACCATTACAGAAGTTCTTTTATATTCTTTCTTTTATTTAATATTGATACTGATGACTGACCCGTCGCATAGCGAGACGGTGTGGAAAACCCCTGACGGTTACCCACAGGACGTTTATACTGTGCGGCCCTTGCGATACCGGCCCTGATTCAACGAGCGTGTCATCACCCAACGTCGAATCGAGGAAGACCGGGTCGCGGATCGCCGCCGTCGCTAACGCGCCGGCTCGTCACAGAAGCGATCAACGAGATTCATTCGCTGTCGAACGCATCGATGCGCGTTCAACGAGGTGAGACGTGGAGTACCCCGACCGCTTTGAGGTCATCGTCATCGGTGGCGGCCATGCCGGCACCGAAGCGGCTCTGGCAGCCGCTCGTAGCGGTGCCAAGACACTGCTGTTGACTCACAACATCGAGACGCTGGGTCAGATGTCCTGCAATCCCGCCATCGGCGGCATTGGCAAGAGTCATCTGGTCAAGGAGATCGATGCACTCGGCGGTGCCATGGCAACGGCGACCGACCTTGCAGGTATCCAGTTTCGCGTGCTCAACTCACGCAAGGGCCCGGCAGTCCGTGCGACTCGAGCCCAGGCGGACCGCGTTCGCTACAAGGCAGCCATCCGGCATCTGCTGGAGAACCAAACGAATCTCACCCTGTTCCAACAGGGTGTGGATGACTTGATCGTCGACGGCGATACGGTGATCGGTGCTTTGAGCCAGACCGGTATCCGTTTCATGGGCGATACCGTGGTGCTGTGTACCGGTACCTTCCTCGGCGGGGTTATCCACATCGGCATGGATCACTACGCCGGTGGCCGCGCCGGCGACCCGCCCGCCAACGCGCTTGCCGAACGACTGCGAGCGCTGCCGTTTCGCGTCGATCGCCTGAAGACCGGAACGCCGCCGCGAATCGATGCCAAGAGCGTGGATTTCTCTCAGCTCGAACGTCAGCCGGGCGATACGCCGCTGCCGGTGATGTCCTACCTCGGCTCACGGGAACAGCATCCGCGCCAGGTGGACTGCTTCATCGCCCACACCAACGCCCGAACCCATGAGATCATTCTCGCCAATCTCGATCGGTCGCCGATGTACTCCGGCGTTATTGGCGGGGTCGGTCCGCGCTACTGCCCGTCGATCGAGGACAAGGTTCACCGCTTCGCCGACAAGACGAGCCACCAGATCTTCATCGAGCCCGAGGGCCTCGATACCCACGAGCTCTACCCCAACGGCATCTCGACGTCGCTGCCCTTCGATGTGCAGCTCGAGGTCGTGCGCTCCATCGCTGGACTCGAAAACGCCACGATCACGCGTCCGGGCTACGCCATCGAGTACGATTTCTTCGATCCGCGGGATCTCAAGCATTCGCTGGAAACCCAATTCGTCCACAACCTGTTCTTCGCCGGCCAGATCAACGGCACGACGGGTTATGAGGAAGCCGGTGCCCAGGGGCTGCTCGCCGGACTCAATGCCGCACGCCGCGCTCGTGGAGAGACGGCCTGGTGGCCGCGACGTGACGAGGCCTACCTCGGCGTGCTGGTGGACGACCTGATCTCCATGGGCACGCAGGAGCCCTACCGCATGTTCACCTCGCGTGCCGAATATCGACTGCTGCTGCGCGAGGACAACGCCGATCTGCGCCTGACGCCGATCGGGCGCGAACTGGGCCTGGTCGACGATGCGCGGTTCGCTGCCTTCGAGGTCAAGCGCGAGCGTATCGAGCGGGAGAGCGAGCGGCTGCGAACCAGCTGGATCCAGCCGGGAACGCCGGCCGCCGATCAGCTGGCGGAAAAACTCGGCCAGCCCTTGGCTCACGAGTACAGCCTGATGGATCTACTCAAGCGCCCCGAGCTGACCTACGCCGACGTCGCCTCGCTCAAGGGCGAGCCGGTGGATCAGGAAGCGGTCGCCGAGCAGGTTCAGATCGAGGCCAAGTACGCCGGCTATATCGCGCGACAGGCCGATGAGATCGAGCGACTGCGGCGTCACGAAGAGACCGCGCTGCCCGACTCGCTCGACTACGCAAACGTCGATGGGCTCTCCCACGAGATTCGTCAGAAGCTCACCGAGGCCCGCCCGCAGACGCTGGGGCAGGCGGGACGCATTTCCGGTGTCACGCCGGCGGCGGTGTCGATACTGCTGATTCATCTCAAGAAACGTCGACTGCTCGACGACAGCCAGGCGATGAAGGCATGACGCCGACGTGTGAAACCCTGTTGGATCGCGGTCTCGCGGCGCTCGACATCGACGTCGATGCCTCCCAGCGTCAGCGCCTGCTGGCGCTCCTGGCGCTGTTGCACAAGTGGAATCGCGCCTATAACCTCACCGCAGTGCGCGACCCCGAGGCGATGGTCTCGCGACATCTGCTCGACAGCGCCAGTGCGGCGGCGTCGGTACGTGGCCCCAAGCTGCTCGATGTCGGCGCCGGACCCGGGTTCCCCGGGCTGGTGCTCGCGATCCTGAATCCATCGCTTGCGGTAACGCTGCTCGACAGCAACGGCAAGAAGGTTCGCTTCCAGCGCCAGGCGGTCATGGAACTCGGACTCGACAACGTACGCTGCGAGCAGAGTCGGGTGGAAACGTTCGAAGGGCGTTTCGATCAGATCATTTCGCGGGCTTTCGCGTCGCTGGGTGATTTCATCACGCTGACGCGGCCGCTGCTGGCCGTGGGCGGCGAGTGGCTGGCCATGAAGGGCGCGCTCGAGTCTCGGGAGCGCGATGCACTTCCCTCGGACATCCTCGTTCGCGAGCAGCGCCTCCTCGAGGTCCCCGGACTGGACGGCGCCGAGCGCCAGCTGCTTACCTTGACGCTGACATCGGCGTGAGTTCGAACCAGAGCGACACGGCCAACGGCCATAGCGGCGGGTCCAGCGACGATCTCCGCGATCCAGTTTCGACCTAGGGAGTCGCCAGTGACCAGAATCATCGCCCTGACCAACCAGAAAGGCGGCGTGGGCAAGACCACCACGGCGGTCAATCTCGCCGCCTGCCTCGCGGCGCTGGACCGTCGCGTACTGCTGGTCGACCTCGACCCGCAGGGACACGCCACCATGGGCAGCGGCGTCGACAAGCACGCCCTCGATGCCAGCGTGCTCGACGTGCTGCTCGGCGAACGTAGTGCCGGCGAGGTGATCGTCGACTGCGCGGTCGCCGGCTATGCCCTGCTGCCGGGCAACGGCGATCTCACCGCCGCCGAGGTCGACCTGCTCTCCCGAGAAGGACGCGAGCGGGTGCTGCAGTCGGCGATCCAGAGCGTCGCCGAGGACTACGACGTGGTCGTCATCGACTGTCCGCCTTCGCTCAACATGCTCACGGTGAACGCACTGACCGCCGCTCATGGCGTGCTGATCCCGGTACAGTGCGAGTTCTATGCCCTCGAAGGGCTCTCCGCACTGCTCGATACCGTCGAGCAGATCCAGGAGAGCGTGAACCCGACGCTGGCTATCTTCGGTATCGTGCGCACCATGTTCGACCCCCGCAACAGCCTCACTCGAGACGTCAGCAAACAGCTCGGGCAGTACTTCGGCGATGCGTTGCTCAAGACCACCATTCCGCGTAACGTTCGCGTCGCCGAGGCGCCGAGCCACGGCGTCCCGGTGACCAAATACGCTCGCTTGTCTCGTGGCAGCCAGGCGCACCGCGTGCTGGCCAAGGAGTTGATTCGCCGTCTCGAGCTGTAAAGCTCGGCCGACGACCCGTTCATGACGCTTCGATCCGTTCGGTCGAAGCGTTCGCGTTTCATCAGCAAGCCAACGATCGCTGCGAGGAAAAAGCCATGACGACGCGTAAACGCCCGCTGGGGCGCGGCCTCGATGCCCTGATCGGTTCCAGCGCGCGTCGCCGCGACACGCTTTCGTCGGCCGACGCACCATCGACGTCCGACGTCGACGTGCCGGACGCCTCGCACGCCCCGGTCACCGAGACGGGAGAAACGGGCGATCGACTGGAGTATCTGCCGCTACGCCAGCTCGGCCGCGGCAAGTATCAGCCGCGCCGCGACATCCAGCCCGAGGCGCTCGAGCAGCTCGCCGATTCGATCCGCGCCCAGGGCGTGATGCAGCCGATCGTGGTGCGTCAGATCGGCAAGGATCGCTACGAGATCATTGCCGGGGAGCGGCGCTGGCGCGCCTCCCAGCTGGCGGAGCTGGAGACCATCCCGGCAGTGGTCCGGGAGGTCAGCGATGAGGTGGCGCTGGCGCTGGCGCTGATCGAGAACATCCAGCGCGAGAATCTCAACCCGGTCGAGGAAGCGATGGCGCTCAAGCGCCTGCTCGACGAGTTCGAACTGACCCAGCAGCAGGTCGCGGATGCGGTGGGACGCTCGCGGGCCCAGGTCGCCAACCTGCTGCGACTGCTGGCGCTCGACCCTCACGTGCAGACGCTGCTCGAACGCGGCGATCTCGACATGGGCCACGCCCGGGCACTGCTCGGGCTACCCACGACCAAGCAGCGCCATGCGGCGCACGAGGTCGTCGCTCGTGAGCTGACCGTGCGCCAGACCGAGGCGCTGGTGAAGCAGATCGCAAGCGGCGAGAAGAAGAGTGACGACAAGCGCCAGCCCGCCGATGTGGGACGGCTCGAGAACCGTCTCGCCGATCTGCTCGGGGCGCCGGTCAAGATTCACCACAACAACTCCGGCAAGGGGCGTGTGACGATCCGCTACACCAGTCTCGACGAGTTGGATGGTATTCTCGGCCACATTCGTTGAGGGTTCCTAGAAAGTATTTAGCGGGTTAATGGAAAATACGCGCTTTTCACGCGTCGTTTTCCCACAAGATGCCTCAGATCGATGCAGGTCCGGTTGAAGCGGCATGACCGCTTCTCTATAATCCGCCGGGGTTTGCCTCTGCGGCTATTCAACATTCAAACAAGCGGTCAGAACCGACAGATGGCAAGAGTCCGCGGGCCTGCCCGTTACCCGCGCCCGAGTACCACTCGTCTCATCGTTTGCCAGGTAGTGGTCATCGGCACGTTGAGTGTGATCGCGGCCGCCCTGGGGGGCGGACAAACGGCGCGGGATGCCGTGATGGGCGGGCTAGTCAGTCTGATACCGTCTTTCTACTTTGCCTGGCGCCTGTTCGGCCAGTCTCAGAGACTCACGGGTGCGGCAGGCCGCCTCTACAAGGCGGAAGCAGGCAAGTTCGGTTTGACGGTGGCACTATTTGCAATCGTGTTTGCGCTAGTGCCCCCCTCAAACCCGACTTTTTTCTTTTTGACCTACGTGGCGACGATCGCCGTGCACTGGCTGGCCCCCTGGCTGGTGCGTCGACAGTCGTCCCCTCGGAACTGAGGCAGACTCATGGCAGCAGGCAACGACACGACGTCAGTCGAATACATCCAGCACCATCTCCAGAATCTGACCTTTGGCCTACATCCGCAGAACGGGTGGTCGATCGCCCACGGTCAGGAAGAAGCGCGCGAAATGGGTTTCTGGGCACTTCATCTCGATACGCTGGGTTGGTCCATCGCCATGGGCGTGCTGTTTCTGCTGCTTTTCCGGCGTGTCGCCGTGCGGGCGAGCAGTGGCGTGCCGCACGGACTTCAGAACGTGGTGGAGTCGATCGTCGAATTCGTCGACCGTACGGTCAACGAATCCTTCCATGGCAAGAATACGTTGATCGCCCCGCTGGCGTTGACGGTGTTCGTCTGGATCTTCCTGATGAACTCACTCAAGCTCATTCCCGTCGATTTCTTGCCCGGTCTCTTTGCCAAGATGGGCGTCGACTACATGAAAGTCGTCCCTACCACCGACGTCAACGCCACCATGGGGATGGCGCTGGGCGTGTTCTTTTTGATCATCTTTTACAGCATCAAGGTCAAGGGCGTTGGCGGTTTCGCCAGAGAGCTCTCGTTCACCCCGTTCAATCACTGGGCACTGATACCCTTCAACCTGCTGCTGGAAATCATCGGGCTGGTCGTCAAGCCTTTGAGTCTGGGACTGCGACTGTTCGGCAACATGTTCGCCGGCGAAGTCATCTTCATCTTGATCGCCCTGCTGCCGTTCTGGATTCAGTGGGCGCTCAACGTCCCCTGGGCCATTTTCCACATTCTCGTCGTCACCCTGCAGGCTTTCGTCTTCATGGTGCTGACCATCGTCTATCTCAGTTTGGCGCACGAGAAACACTGAGTTTCGCGTGTGAAATTTCTCTCAGGTTTTCCCTTAACCGCAACTTGAAACAGGAGCCATCCCCATGGACTACATCTACCTCGCAGCCTCTCTCATGATCGGCCTGGGTGCACTCGGTACTGGTATCGGTTTCGCCCTGCTGGGCGGCAAGATGCTGGAAGCGACCGCTCGTCAGCCGGAAATGGGCGCTGAACTTCAGACCAAGACATTCATCATGGCCGGTCTGCTGGATGCCGTACCGATGATTGGTGTGGGTATTGCGATGTACCTGATCTTCGTCGTCGCCGGTTAATGACTCGACGCCGGGCGGTTCACCGCTCGGTTCGTTTCATGTCGGCTGCCACGAACCTGTCAGAGGTACATCCCTGTGAATATCAACTTGACGCTTATCGGACAGTCGATTGCCTTCGCGATCTTCGTCTGGTTCTGCATGAAGTACGTGTGGCCGCCCATTATGCAGGCGCTGCAGGAACGTCAGAAGAGGATCGCTGACGGCCTGGACGCAGCCAGCCGTGCCACTCGCGATCTCGAACTGGCGCAGGAAAAGGCCAACGAGACGCTCGCCGAGAGCAAAGCGCAGGCGCACGAGATCCTCGAACAGGCCAACAAGCGCGCTGCCCAGATCGTTGAGGAAGCGCGTGAAACGGCTCGCGAGGAAGGCGATCGCATCGTGGCCGGTGCACGTTCTGAGATCGATCGGGAAGTGCAGCGCGCCAAGGAAGAGCTACGTGCCCAGGTCGCAGTGCTGGCAGTCGCCGGCGCGGAGCGGATTCTGGAATCCTCCGTCGACGAGAGCAAGCATCGTGAACTCGTCGACAAGCTTGCCGCTGAGCTCTAAGGGGGAATGCCCATGGCTGATTCGTTTACCGTTGCTCGCCCCTATGCCAAGGCGGCGTTCGAACACGCACGCGATCATCAGGCGCTAGCGGCTTGGTCAGAAAGCCTCGACTACTACGTCGTCGTCGCCCGCGACGACGACGTTCGTGAGCGCGTTCTGCACAACCCCCGGTTGTCGAACGACGAAAAGACACGGCTGTTTCTGGCTCTCTGCGAAGACGGCTCCCGAGACGAAAACGTCAACAATTTCGTACGGCTCTTGGGTCAGCGAGGACGCCTGACGGCGCTTCCCGACATCGCCGAACATTTCGAAGTTCTGCGGGCGACAGAAGAAAAGCGGGCCGATGTCACCATCGTCTCCGCCTTCGAGCTGGAAGACGCTCAGCGAAACGCTCTCGCCGAAGCGCTCAAGAAGCGCCTGAATCGTGAAATCTCCATTACCACTCAAGTGGACCGCGAGCTGATAGGCGGCGTGATCCTGCGTACTGGCGACACCGTCATCGACGGCTCCGTACGCGGTCGATTGCAGCGCCTGCGCGAAACGCTCACGGCTTGAGTTCGAGGGACATGGCATGCAGCAACTGAACTCCTCCGAGATCAGCGACATCATCAAACAGCGTATCGACAAGCTGGATGTTGCTTCCGAAGCCCGTAATCAGGGCACCGTCGTCAGCGTCGCTGACGGCATCGTTCGTATCCACGGCCTGGCCGACGCGATGCTGGGCGAGATGATCGAATTCCCCGGCGGCATCTTCGGCATGGCGCTCAACCTCGAGCGCGATAGCGTCGGTGCCGTAGTGCTCGGCGACTATCTCGAGCTCGAAGAGGGCATGACCGCACAGTGCACCGGTCGCATCCTTGAAGTGCCGGTGGGCCCCGAGCTGGTCGGCCGCGTGGTCGACGCGCTGGGTAACCCGATCGACGGCAAGGGCGACATCGACACCAAGATGACCGACGCGATCGAAAAGGTGGCGCCGGGCGTCATCACGCGTCAGTCCGTCGACCAGCCGGTGCAGACCGGTCTCAAGTCGATCGATGCCATGGTGCCGATCGGCCGCGGCCAGCGCGAGTTGATCATCGGTGACCGCCAGATCGGCAAGTCCGCCGTGGCGATCGACGCGATCATCAATCAGAAAGGTACCGGCATCACCTGTATCTACGTCGCGATCGGTCAGAAGCAGTCGACCATCGCCAACGTGGTGCGCAAGCTCGAAGAGCACGGCGCGATGGATCACACCATCGTGGTCGCCGCCGGCGCTGCCGATCCGGCCGCCATGCAGTATCTGGCGCCGTACGCCGGTTGCACCATGGGCGAGTATTTCCGTGACCGTGGCGAAGACGCCCTGATCGTCTACGACGATCTCTCCAAGCAGGCCGTCGCCTACCGTCAGATCTCGCTGCTGCTGCGTCGTCCGCCGGGCCGTGAAGCCTACCCCGGTGACGTCTTCTACCTCCACTCGCGTCTGCTCGAGCGCGCCGCGCGCGTCAACGCCGACTATGTCGAGCGGCTGACCAACGGCGAAGTGAAGGGTAAGACCGGCTCGCTGACCGCACTGCCGATCATCGAGACGCAGGGCGGCGACGTCTCCGCGTTCGTACCGACCAACGTGATCTCGATCACCGACGGCCAGATCTTCCTCGAGACCGGGCTTTTCAACTCGGGCATTCGTCCGGCGATCAACGCAGGCCTTTCGGTCTCGCGTGTCGGTGGTTCGGCGCAGACCAAGATCATCAAGAAGCTGGGTGGCGGCGTACGTCTGGCGCTGGCGCAATATCGTGAGCTGGCGGCGTTCTCGCAGTTCGCTTCCGATCTCGACGAGGCGACGCGCAAGCAGCTCGAACACGGTCAGCGTGTGACCGAGCTGATGAAGCAGAAGCAGTACTCGCCGATGTCCGTGGCCCAGATGGCGCTCACGCTCTATGCCGCCAACGAAGGCTTCCTGGACGACGTACCGGTCGACAAGGTGCTGGACTTCGAGCGCGCGCTGCAGGACTACATGAAGTCCGAGCACGCCGACCTGCTCGACAAGATCAACTCAAGCGGCGGCTACGACGACGAGATTCAGCAAGGTCTCAAGTCGGGTCTCGAGTCGTTCAAGTCCACTCAGACCTGGTAAGCGGCGCGGCCCGGATATCCCTGGATACCCGGGCCGCCCCGTCCAGCTGAGCGACAGGAATCAGGTGATCCGCGATGGCAGCTGCAAAAGAGATCAAATCCCAGATCGGGAGCATCAAGAACACGCAGAAAATCACCAGCGCCATGGAAATGGTCGCTGCGTCGAAAATGCGTCGGGCCCAGGAGCGCATGGCGGCCAGCCAGCCCTATGCCAAGCTGATTCGCCGAGTGGTCGGTCACGTCGCCAAGGCCAATCCGGAGTATCGACACGACTACATGGTCGAGCGTGAGGTCAAGCGCGTCGGCTATATCGTCGTCTCCAGCGATCGCGGTCTGGCGGGCGGGTTGAACGTCAACCTGTTCAAGGCCGTCGTACGCCATGCCAAAGAGTGGCACGAGCAGGGCGTCGGCGCCGACTTCGCGGCGATCGGCAGCAAGGCGGCCGGTTTTTTCCAGAAGCAGGGCGGCAACCTCATGGCGGCCAAGAAGGGCCTCGGCGATGCGCCGGAAGCCCAGGATCTGGTCGGCAGCGTGAAGGTGATGCTCGATGCTTTCGACGAAGGCAGTCTCGATCGGCTTTACGTGGTGTACAACGAATTCGTCAACACCATGACGCAAAAACCCGTGGTGCGTCAGCTCCTACCGCTCGAGGCGGTCGAGGACGACACCGAGGGTGACGAACAATCCAGTCCCGGCAACTGGGACTACCTGTATGAGCCGGACGCCAAGACCCTGCTCGATCACCTGCTGGTTCGCTACGTCGAATCCCAGGTGTATCAGGCCGTGGTCGAGAACGCGGCCTGCGAGCAGGCCGCGCGGATGATCGCGATGAAGAACGCGACCGACAACGCCGGCAATCTCATCGACGATCTTCAACTGGTGTACAACAAGGCGCGTCAGGCGGCCATTACCCAGGAAATCTCGGAAATCGTCGGTGGCGCCGCGGCGGTATGACGACGGCGCCGCCTGCGTGGCGGCGCTCGAGTACGGCTTGGCCAACAGGTTTCATTTGCAGGTTTACGAGGAACCACTATGAGCGGACGTATCGTACAAATCATCGGCGCGGTGGTTGACGTAGAGTTCCCGCGGGACGACGTGCCCAAGGTCTACGACGCGCTGACGGTCTCCGGCAAAGAGGCCGTTCTCGAAGTACAGCAGCAGCTCGGCGACGGCGTGGTACGCGCCATCGTCATGGGCTCCAGTGAAGGTCTCCAGCGCGGCATCGAGGTGGTCAACACCCAGGCGCCGATCTCCGTGCCGGTCGGCACGCAGACGCTGGGCCGCATCATGAACGTGCTCGGTCAGCCGATCGACGAAGCCGGCGACATCGGTGAAAACGTCGAGCGTATGCCGATTCACCGTCAGGCACCGACCTATGCCGAGCAGTCCGCCTCCAGCGAACTGCTCGAGACCGGCATCAAGGTCATCGACCTGGTCTGCCCGTTCGCCAAGGGCGGTAAGGTCGGCCTGTTCGGCGGCGCCGGTGTCGGCAAGACCGTCAACATGATGGAGCTGATCCGGAACATCGCTACCGAACACAGCGGCTACTCCGTGTTCGCCGGTGTCGGTGAGCGTACGCGTGAAGGTAACGACTTCTATCACGAGATGCAGGAGTCGAACGTCCTCGACAAGGTCGCACTCGTCTACGGTCAGATGAACGAGCCGCCGGGCAACCGTCTGCGCGTCGCCCTGACCGGCCTGACCATCGCCGAGAACTTCCGTGACGAAGGCCGCGACGTTCTGCTGTTCGTCGACAATATCTACCGCTACACGCTGGCAGGCACCGAGGTGTCGGCGCTGCTGGGCCGTATGCCGTCCGCGGTGGGTTACCAGCCGACGCTCGCCGAAGAGATGGGCGCCCTGCAGGAGCGCATCACCTCGACCAAGACCGGCTCGATCACCTCCGTGCAGGCCGTCTATGTGCCCGCGGATGACCTGACCGACCCGTCGCCGGCAACGACGTTTGCGCACCTTGACTCCACCGTGACGCTGGCGCGTTCGATCGCCGAGCTGGGTATCTATCCGGCGGTCGATCCGCTCGACTCCACCTCGCGTCAGCTCGACCCGCTGGTCGTCGGCGATGAGCACTACAACGTCGCTCGCGGCGTGCAGAACGTGCTTCAGCGCTACAAGGAGCTCAAGGACATCATCGCCATTCTGGGGATGGACGAACTCTCCGACGAAGACAAGCTGGCAGTGTCGCGAGCGCGTAAGATCCAGCGCTTCCTGTCGCAGCCGTTCTTCGTCGCCGAGATCTTCACCGGCGCGCCCGGCAAGTACGTGTCGCTCAAGGAGACCATTCGCGGTTTCCAGGGGATCCTCAACGGTGATTACGACGACATGCCGGAACAGGCCTTCTACATGGTCGGCACCATCGACGAAGCCGTCGAGAAAGCCAAGAGCATGAAGTAAGCCTGCAGACTCCCGGGAGATATCGCTATGGCCACATTTCAGTGTGACATCGTCAGTGCCGAGAAGGAGATCTTCTCGGGCAGCGTCGAGCAGCTCATCGCTGCCGGCGTGGCCGGCGATCTGGGTATCCTGCGCGGCCACGCGCCACTGCTGACCGAGCTCAAGCCCGGTCCGGTGCGCGTGGTTCAGGAAAACGGTGAAGAAGAGCTCTACTACGTCACCGGTGGCTTCCTCGAAGTACAGCCGGATATGGTCTCCGTGCTGGCGGATACCGCCACTCGCGCCAGCGATCTGGACGAGGCCGAGGCCGAGCAGGCCCGCCAGCACGCACTGGCCTCGCTCAACGACAAGCAGTCCGAGCTCGACTACACCCGTGCCGCCGCAGAGCTGGCCGAAGCCACCGCCCAGCTGCGGACGCTGCAGCAGATGCGCCGCAAGAGCGGTCGCGGCTGACGCGCGTCTTCGACGTTCGTCAGGCGATGGCGGCGTTCGGCAGGACCCGACCAAGGCGGCTCTTCGGAGCCGCCTTTTTCATGCCCGGTCGGTCAGCAAGATGTCGCGACGATCGGCTGTTCGCCGGTCGCGCGTCACGTTAGGCTCTGTATTTTGCGAGCGCTCGCCTGCGAAGAACCGCCGCCGTGCGAGCGCGCCTCTCTCAACGTTCGAATCGAGGACCCCCCATGTCACTGGACGTCGTGATCCTGGCCGCCGGTCAGGGAACCCGGATGCGCTCCAAGACCCCCAAGGTGCTGCATCCGCTCGCCGGCCGTCCGCTGGTGCGCCACGTCGTTGACACGGCACTATCGCTGGATGACGCCCGCGTTCACGTGGTCATCGGGCACGGCGGCGATAGCGTACGCAGCTCGCTGGAGACGGTGACCGGTGCCACGAATCTCTCGTTCTGCGAGCAGACCGAACAGAAGGGCACCGGTCACGCCGTGGCGCAGTCGCTCGAGGGTCTCGGTGACGGCAAGGTGCTGGTGCTTTACGGCGACGTGCCGCTGATCCAGACGAAGACCCTGCAGACGCTGCTCGACCACGTCGATGACGAGCACATGGCGCTGTTGACCGTGACGCTCGACGACCCCACCGGCTATGGCCGGATCGTTCGCGACGACAAGCGGGCGGTCACCGCCATCGTCGAGCACAAGGATGCCGACGCCGCGCAGCGCTACATCCGCGAGTGCAATACCGGCATCATGGCGATGACCAGCGCCCAGCTGAAGCGCTGGCTGCCCGCGCTCTCTGCCGACAACGCCCAGGGCGAGTACTACCTCACCGACGTGATCGCCATGGCGGCGGCGGACGGCGTCGAGGTCGACGCGAGCCAGCCGAGCTCGCCGGTGGAGGTGGAGGGCGTCAACGACCGCCGCCAGCTCGCCGCCCTCGAACGCGCCTACCAGCGGCGTCAGGCCGAGCACTTGATGAGCGCCGGCGTCGGTCTCGCCGACCCGGCTCGCTTCGATCTGCGCGGCGACGTCACCGTGGGCCGCGACATTCAGGTCGACGTCAACGTGATCCTCGAGGGCCAGGTGACCCTCGAAGACGACGTGATCATCGGCCCGAACTGCGTGATCAAGGACAGCGTCCTGCGCCGTGGCGCGGTGGTGAAAGCGAACAGCCATCTCGACGGCGTCGAGATGGGCGAAGAGAGCGACTGCGGTCCGTTCGCCCGGCTGCGCCCCGGCACTCGACTCGGCGCCCGCGCGCACGTCGGCAACTTCGTCGAGACCAAGAACGCCAACCTGGCTGACGGCGTGAAGGCGGGCCATCTCACCTATCTGGGGGATGCCGAGATCGGCGCCGGCACCAACATCGGGGCGGGGACCATCACCTGCAACTACGACGGCGCCAACAAGCACCGCACTCGCATCGGCGAGAACGTCTTCGTCGGTTCCAACACCGCCCTCGTCGCCCCGGTGACGGTCGGCCACGGCGCGACCATTGCCGCTGGCTCGACCATTACCCGTGAGGTGGCGGAGAGCGACCTGGCGATCGCCCGTAGCCGTCAGACCGCCAAGAGTGGCTGGCAGCGGCCAGTGAAGACGCCGAAGTCTTGATAGGTTCAGGCACTCGTTCGGGACTCGTTCGGTTCAGACGCGATCACGACTGACGAGGTCTGTAAGACCTATACGGTCGTTGTTGTGCGAGGGGCAGGCCCCTCGCGCTTCCTTCGGTTCGCGCCACGGACGCGATCAGCCCCGAGCCGATCTCCGTCTGCGTCTGGGGTCGGCGCAAGCATGCCCCTGCCGCCGCGCGCCGCTAGCGTTCTGCTTCGCTAGACATCCCGTCCCGCTTGCAGGGCCGGAGTCTGCCAGTCGCGGTCAGCTCGTTCGGCGAACCCGACATCACCCAGATGTCTGATTCGCCTCAACTCCATCGCTAGACCCGTTGCACCGAAGGCCGCACGGGTTAGCCCGGGAGGCGAACTCAGAGAGTTTCTTTCCCGCGACTGGCAACACTCGCCGTTCAGCCGTCTTCAAATAACCGACACTACCGCGCCATACACTGCTGCCAGCGATCCTCCACCCGATCGGCGAACCACGCCGTGGTCAGGTTGCGGGTGATCTTGGGACTCTCGAGGGTGATCCCCGGCAGGCGTGCCCGCGGCTGAGGTTCGCCCTCCTGACGATCCGCCAGTGCGAAGACCTTCTCGAAGAGGTCGGTCTGCTCGAAATCCAGAGCGTCCTCCTGCTCCAGCGCCTCGCGAATGTCGTCGTCATCCATCTCCAGCTGGCGTTTCAGCGTGCGTACCGCCAGCTCGGTCTGCCCGGGCTTGCGGGAACCCGGTATCGTCAGGTCGCCATCGAGGGCGAGCGGAATACCCGAGAGCCGACTGACCGCGGCCTGAAACGCTGCATCGCGGCTGGCGTACCAGCCGGCGTTGAAGTCGGCGAAGCGATAGATCGGCGCGTCGTAGGAAGCGGGGTAGCCGAGCAGGTGCGCGATGCCAAAGTAGATGCCGCCGCGGCGGGTGAACACCTCGTGGCGGACCGAGTCGTCGATCGGGTAGGGATAGCTCTCGGCGCTGTTGTCGAGCCCGAAGCGATCGTCGAGATAGTTCTGGGCGAACGCCACGCTCACCTGCATCGGCCCGCCCGTCTCCACCGGATTGAGGCTACCGAAGAGTTCCCGCCCCAGCGGCGCCATGCCGATGAAATCCTCGAAGATTTCGCTCATCTCCCGCTCGGTGGTCAGCGAATCGAGCCGCTCGTTGTAGGTCTCGCCGGTGGGGGATTCCAGATTCAGGCCCGCCTGCACCAGAAAGCCCGGCACGTGCAGCGCCTCGGCGCGGCGCTCGATCTCGTCACGCGCGATGCGCGACAGGCCGGGTACCACCGGGTCGCCGCTGTAGGTCGACTCCTGCTCGATCACGGCAAGCGTGGCGCAGAGATTCTCCCGCGTTGCCGGCAGGTCCTGCGCCGATAAAGCGACGGTGATATCCGTCGCCCACCCTTCACGGTCGCCGGCGCTGTCGGGAATCAACGAGACGAGTTCCTGCGTCACGCTCGCCGGGCGCCGTTCGAAACCGGGCTGCGGCGTCTGGGTGCTGCAGCCGGCGAGTAGCGCCAGCGGTAGTAGCGGTAGATAGCGATGTGAGGAAATGATCGTTCGCTCCTGGGTATGTACGGGGAGGGGGCGGCGCTCGGTGAGCGTCGGCTGTCCATAGCCTGAGTAAGAGGCTAGCTCAAACGCGGATCGCGCCCATCGATTGACGAGAAACGAAATATAGGTTTTGATTCGCATCTATTTTCTTTCGAATCGAAACTTTAAAAGCGGATTTCGAAACTTAATCCATGCCTAAACGCGATACGGCCCAGCGCCGCCACGCCATTCTCGCCTACGTCAACGCACACGGAGAGACGCCGGTCGAGCGGCTGGCGAGCCGCTTCGCCATCTCCGAAGTCACGGTGCGCAAGGATCTCAACACGCTGGAGCGCAGCGGGCTGCTGCTGCGCCGCTACGGCGGGGCGGCGCCGCTGCCCCAGGAGATGCTGACCGAGCCGGCGCAGGCGCTCTCGATCTACAAGCAGGCGATCGCCCGGGCGGCGCGAGCACGTATTCGCGAGCACAACCGCATCATCGTCGACAGCGGCACCACCACCGCTGCCCTGATCGGCGAGCTGGGTGGCCTGCGCGGGCTGGTGGTGATGACCAATTCGCTGGCCGTGGCCGGCGCGCTGCGCGAGCTCGAGTCCGAGCCGGCACTGCTGATGACCGGCGGTACCTGGGACCCGCACTCGGAGTCCTTTCAGGGCCAGGTCGCCGAGCAGGTGCTGCGCGCCTACGACTTCGATCAGCTCTTCGTTGGCGCCGACGGCATCGACCTCGACCGCGGCACTACCACCTACAACGAGCTCTTCGGCCTGACCCGAGTCATGGCCGAGGTCGCTCGCGAGGTGGTGGTCATGCTGGAGGCCGACAAGATCGGCCGCCGCATCCCCAATCTGGAACTGCCGTGGGGGCGCATCGACACCCTCGTCACCGACTGGCGGGTCGATACCGCCGCCGCCGCGGCCATCGAGGCCCAGGGCACGCGGCTCGTCGTCGCCTCCGAGCCCGCCGGCAGTACCGACGGCTAATCTTCTCTTCAAGGACATCGAACATGTGTGGAATCGTCGCCGCGCTGGCTGCGCGCAACGTGCAGGGCATCCTGCTGGAAGGACTCAAGCGCCTCGAGTATCGCGGCTATGACAGTGCAGGGATGGCGGTGCTGGAAAATGGAGTGCTCGAGAGACAGCGGGCCAACGGCAAGGTCGCCGCGCTCGAGGAGAAGCTCGATCAGCACGCGCTGGAAGGCAGCATCGGCATCGCCCATACCCGCTGGGCGACCCATGGCAAGCCCAGTGAAGTGAACGCTCACCCACACTTGGCGGGCGGGCGCGTGGCGATCGTCCACAACGGCATCATCGAGAACTTCGAGCCGCTCAAGCGCGAGCTCGAGGCCGACGGCGTGGTGTTCGAATCCGAGACCGATACCGAAGTCGTCGCCCATCTGATCGATCGCGCCTTCGCCGCAAGCCACGATCTGCTCGCCGCCGTGCAGTCGGTACTGGCCAGGATCGACGGCGCCTACGCGTTGGCGGTGATGCACGCCGACGCCCCGCGCGAGATCGTCGGCGCGCGCAAGGGCAGCCCGCTGGTGGTGGGCGCAGGGATCGGCGAGAACTTCCTCGCCTCCGACACGCTGGCGCTTTTGCAGGTCACCGACCGCTTCGTCTATCTGCAGGAGGGCGACGTGGTGCGCCTGTCGGATGCCCAGGGCATCGAGATCTTCGCCGGCGGCGAGCCGGCCGAGCGCGAGGTGCACACCTTCGAGCACGGCGACGGTGCCGCCAGCCGCGGCGAGTATCGCCACTTCATGCTCAAGGAGATCCATGAGCAGCCCAGCGTGATCGCCGCCACGCTGGCGGGGCGCCTCAGCGGCAGTCACGTGCTGGAGAGCAGTTTCGGCGTCGGCGCCAGGGCCCTGTTCGAGCGGGTCCGCCAGGTGCACATCATCGCCTGCGGCACCAGCTATCACGCCGGCATGGTGGCGCGGTACTGGCTGGAGAAGCTCGCCGGCATCCCGACCACGGTCGAGGTCGCCTCCGAGTATCGCTATCGCGAGGTGGTGGTGCCGGAAGATACGCTCTTCGTCACGCTCTCCCAGTCGGGGGAGACCGCCGATACGCTGGCGGCGCTGCGCTATGCGACGAGCCGAGAAGCGAACGGTGCCCGGGGCTATCTGGCGACGCTTGCCATCTGCAACGTGCCGGGCAGCTCGCTGACGCGGGAGTCCGATCTGTCGCTGATGACCCAGGCCGGCCCGGAGATCGGCGTCGCCTCGACCAAGGCGTTCACCACCCAGCTCGTCGCGCTGATGCTGCTGACGCTCTCGCTGCGGGGCACCCGGGGCGACGAGCGCGAGACGGCCCTGGTGCAGGCGCTGCGCGGTCTGCCGGCGCTGCTCGAACAGGCACTGGAGATGGACGGCCCCATCGCCGAGCTCTCCGAGGCGTTCGCCGAGAAGCATCACGCACTGTTTTTGGGGCGCGGAACGCAGTTTCCGATCGCGCTGGAAGGGGCGTTGAAGCTCAAGGAGATCTCCTATATCCACGCCGAGGCCTATCCTGCCGGCGAGCTCAAGCATGGCCCGCTGGCGCTGGTGGATGCCGACATGCCGGTGATCGCCGTCGCGCCCAACGACGAGCTGCTGGAGAAACTGAAATCCAATCTGCAGGAAGTGCGCGCCCGCGGCGGCGAGCTTTTCGTCTTCGCCGACGAAAGCGTGGCGCTGACCGCCGCCGACAACTTGCGCGTGCTCCACGTGCCGGCAGTGGACGAGTACCTCGCGCCCATCGTCTATACGCTGCCGCTGCAGCTGCTCTCCTATCACGTCGCTGTGCTCAAGGGCACCGACGTCGACCAGCCGCGCAACCTGGCCAAGAGCGTCACCGTCGAATGACACACGCGAAGTGAGCGCTCGCTGACCTTGCGAGCCTTAGACGTCGGCACCCAACCGAACGGCGAGGGTGCCATCAAATCTTTGAGAGGAACCCGATGAAAAGACGACTTCTCGGTGTGGCGCTGCTGGCGTGCACCCTGATGTCCGCGGCCACGGCGCTAGCGGAATCGCGGGCCCTATCGCAGCCGCCGCAAGCGACCCCGGCCGACTGTCCGGGCTGGGGCGAGTACGGTGAGACGATCATCGGCAAGCTGTGGGAACGGATCAGCCCCGCCGAGATCAATGCCGAGCTACCCACTGCCACCGCCGACGACGGTGACGACGCCAAAACGCAGGTGATCATCGCCCGGGGCGTGCTGGAAGATGCCAAGCAGATGATGCGCTATCGTCAGAACTACGACATCGCCAAGACTGACGTGATGTCGAGCTTCGGCCGCCAGATTCGCGAGAAGTGCGAGCGGGCGCAGTGAGCGAACGCCGCCGAGCGCCGTTCGGGCAGCGGCGATATCGTCTTGGGCCCACGGTCGGGCCATGAGCGCGCCGCCGCTAGGGCCCAAGACGTTCGATCCAGAGTGGTGTAGCGATGGCTTCCGAAACCCCTGAGGGCGCTGCCGCGCCGCCGACGGTGAACCCCCGGCTGCTGCTGGTGAGCCAGCTGATCTTCAATGCCGGGTTCTATATGGTGCTGCCGTTTCTGGCCACGCACCTGCGCGACAATCTGGCGCTGGCGGGCGCGGCGGTCGGGCTGGTGCTCGGCGTGCGAACCTTCTCGCAGCAGGGGCTCTTCGTCTTCGGCGGCGCGCTCTCGGACGCGCTGGGGCCGCGACGCATCATCCTGCTGGGGTGCGTGGTGCGTACGGTGGGCTTTCTCGTTCTGGGCTTCGCCGATTCGCTCGTCCCGGTGCTGATCGGTGCCTGCCTCACCGGCGTGGGCGGTGCGCTGTTCTCGCCGGCGGTGTCGGCGCTGGTCGCATTGGCGGGCAGCGCCAGCGAGGCCCGCGGCGGGCCCTCGCGTTCGCAGCTCTTTGCCCGGCTGGCGGTGTGGAGCGAGTGCGGCGCCGTGCTCGGGCCTTTGCTCGGCGCACTTCTGCTGGGTGTCAGCTTCCAGATGGTATCGCTGGCCGGGACGCTGGTCTTCGTAGTCATGTTCGGGGTCTTTTATCGGGCGCTACCGAAAGGGATTGCGACGACACAGCGCGCCGATCGGGATCGTGAACGTACCGTCTGGTGGCGACCGCTGGGCGATAAACGCTTTCTCGCCTTCATCGCCGTCTACAGCACCGGGCTTCTGAGCTACAACCAGCTCTATCTGGCGCTACCGGTGGAGATCGAACGGGCGGGCGCGGAACCGGGGGCGCTGGCCGTCATGTTCATGGTGGTCTCGGCGCTGGTCATCGCGCTGCAGCTGCCCATCAACCGGCTCACGCGGCGCCTGGGGGCGGCGATCAGCCTGCCGCTGGGTTTTCTAATCGACGCGCTCGGGTTCGCCGTGGTCGCGCTGGTCGCCCCCGCCGCGCCCGCCGGCGGCTGGTGGGGGCTGGCCCCGGCGCTGGTGCTGGTCAGCGCGATCGCCGTGGCGAGAATGGTGGTCAATCCGGTGGCGATGGATCTGGTGCCCGCCTTCGCCGGCGACAGCCCGCTGGGCGTCTACTACGGCGCGCTCGCCTCGGCCGGCGGGGTCGCCGTACTGCTGGGTAATGCGCTGGTGGGCGATCTGCTCGACGCCGCGCTGATTCCCTCGCCGGCGGCGGCACTGCCCTGGTGGACGCTGGCGATACTGCCCGCGGTGAGCGCGCTCGCCTTCGTTGCGCTGCTGCGTTTCTCTTCCCTCGGCGAGCTGACGCGTCCGGCGGCGCGGGTCGAGGCGTCCTGAGCGCGCTCATCCGTGTCTGGATTGCGGCGTTCGACCGGGTCATGGGACGGAGCCGAGGGAACGACGGACGAACCTAGCCTCGACAGTCCGCCTAGCCCCGATAGTCCGCATAGTCGCTCGCGAGCTTCTCGATGTTCTTCGCCATGTACGCCAGGTGGTGGCGCATGGCCGCGTCGGCCGCCGCTTCGTCGTTGCGTACGATGGCATCGACGATGGCGGCATGCTCATCGATCAGCGCGGGCGCGCGCTGGGTCGACAGGAAGAGCGTTCTGGCTCGGTTGATGTGCAGCTGCACTGGATGCAGCATCTGCCAGACGCCGGGCTGGCCGGCGATCTCGGCGATTTGCTGGTGAAACGTCTCGTCGAGACGCTCCATCTCCTCGATCGCCCGCCCCTGGTTAACCACCAGCCGCTGGTGGTCGAGACTGTGTTCGAGCGCTGGGTGGTGCTCGATGTGGCAGCGTCTGGCGGCATCCCGCACCAGCGCGCATTCCAGCTCAGCGCGGGCGTAGTGCGCCGCGCTGACGACGTCCGGGCGAATGGGCGCCACGTAGGTGCCACGCTGGGCGAGGATGTCCACGAGACCGTCGTAGCGTAGCCGCATCAGCGCCTCGCGCACTGGGGTGCGGCTGATGCCGAACGCGTCCATCAGCGTTTTTTCGACGATTCGCTCACAGGGCTTCAGCGCCGTCGTGATGATCTGATCGCGAATCTTGAGATAGGCGTGGTCGCTGGCGAATCCTCGCGACGGGTCTGTCATGCAAGCACTGCCTCGCTGTCGGTCAGGGCCAATTCGTTCGATGATGCGCTTTTCATGCCTGGCGCGATCCTGGGGCATGGGAAGGCGAACGGAAACCGTCAATGGCCCTCGCGAAGGAAGGCATCATTCAGCTCCTGCAGGTGACGACAGCCCAGTAGACCGAGGTTGCGATCGAGCTCCGCCTGGAGCAGTCGCAGGGCGTGATCGACCCCGGGCTCGCCGCCGGCGCCGAGACCGTAGAGCGTCGCGCGCCCCAGCATGACGGCATCCGCCCCCAGCAGCCGGGCCTTGAGCACGTCGCTGCCGCGCCGGAAACCGCCGTCGAGCAGCAGGGTCATCTCGTCGCCTACGGCGGCACGCACCTCGCGCAGGATTTCCAGCGCGGAGACGGCGCCGTCCAGCTGCCGGCCGCCGTGGTTGGAGAGCACGATGCCGTCCATGCCCTCGGCGACCGCCTGACGGGCTTCTTCGACGCAGAGAATGCCCTTGATGAGCAGCTTGCCCGGCCAGCGCTCGCGCAGCCAGCGCATCTCCTTCCAGCTCAGCGACGGCATCAGGTGCTCACCGATGGCGGAGGCCGCGCCCTGAACCGAGTCGTCTCCCGGCGGCAAGAGATCGCCGAGGTTCTTGAAGGTGGGTATCCCGTCGGGATAGAGCACGTCCTTGATCCAGCTCGGTCGGGTCAGGGTATGCAGTTTGTTGTAGGTATCGAGCACCAGTGGGCGCGCGTAGTTGCGGGCATCCCACTCCCGGTTGCCGTAGATGGCGCTGTCCGTGGTGACGACCAGGGTGTCGTAACCCGCCGCGCGGCAGCGCTCGATCAGCGCCTCGACGTAGTCGCGATCGCGATAGAAGTAGATCTGCATCCAGTTCCAGCCCGACTCGACCGTTGCAATCTCCTCGAGGGAAGTGGTCGAGGCGTTGCTCAGGGTGAAGGGAATATCCTGCCGGGCCGCCGCCCGAGCCAGTTTCATGTCGCCGTCTTGGGTGATCATGCCGTTGAAGCCGGTGGGGCCGATGATCATGGGCATGGCGATCTCTCGGCCCAGCACCCGCGCCGTGAGTGAGCGCTGACTGACGTCGGTGAGCGTTCTCGGCGTGAAACGATAGCGATCGAACACCGCCCGGTTGTTGGCGAGACTCACTTCGTCGTCCGCGCCGCCGTGGATGTACTCGTAGACGAAGTTGGGCAGGCGGCGGCGAGCGATTTCGGCAAGCTCGTCGATGTTCTTCGCGCGATCGAAGCGCCGACGCCGGGGTAGGACTCTTTTCATGCCGTCTCCTGTTTCACGTGGTCTCTTGTTTCACGGCCAGGCGCTCGTCTGGCCAGTCATCGCCGCGACCCGAGCGATCCGGGGGGCGCGGCGGGGCGCCGCGTATCGGCAAATGCGCAGGGAGAACCGGGGTGCGAAATGCTGGCCTTGGCGACTGATATATTAGTATCGCCATGGTTCGCGACGTGAGAGACCTTGGTCGCATGGCGGTGATACCACGGCTTTCCGAGACGGGGCTTTAGCCACGCCATAGTCGGATGCGACGTCTGCTGTAGCGAATGCGATCTTGTGGCGCGGGCGCTATTGACCCGAGCGCAAGGCGCCGTGACGCTGCTCGCGGGGGCCGCCGGACATGCCGCAGTGCGAGCCTGAATCGTCCGTGCGCCTCGGCGTTGTTGCGAGAGAAGCCATGCGAGACTCCTTCGAAAGCGTTCTGAAGCACAAGAACATGACCCACCTGCGAAAGCGTGCGCCGAATGGCCGGTCGGGGGGGCGCCGAGCGGCGTTCGTGCTGCTCGACAACTTCTCGCTGATGGCCTTTACCGGGGCGGCGGACGCGCTGGTGACCGCCAATCTGATGGCGCCCTCGCCGCTGTACGACGTGAGCGTGGTCGGTGCCTCCGGGGCGCTGGTCACCAGCGACCTGGGGATCGCCATCGCCACTGACTGCTCGCTCGCCGATCTCGACGTCAGCCGTCAGGACATTCTCGTGGTCTGCGGCGGGTTTCGCGTGCCGCTCACGAGCAACCCGGCGCTCAGGGCCAAACTGCGCAGCGCCGATGCCCGGGGCGCGCTGCTGGGCGGGCTCTGGAACGGAGCGTTCTTTCTGGCCGAAGCCGGCCTGCTCGACGGCCACGACTGCGCGGTCCATCCCGACTCCCGCGCGACGCTGGCCGAACTCTTCCCCGCCGTAGGGCTATCGCATCGCTCCTACGTCGTCGAGCCCAGCCGAGTCACCTGTGCCGGCGCCAACAGCTCGCTGAGCATGATGCTCGACCTGATCCGCCACGACGGCGAAAGCGGGCTGGCAGAGGCGATCGACGAAGTCTTGAGCTGCGACAAGTCACGCGAACTGCTGGATGTCTCCGTGGTCGCCATCGACCGCAACCCGACGCTGCCGAATCCGCTCAAGACCGCGCTCTCGCTGATGCACAACCACATCGAGGAGCCGCTGGAAGTGGAGGCGATCGCCCGGCGCGCCGGTGTCTCCCGGCGCCAGCTCGAGCGGCTCTTTCGCCAGCACGTCAACGTCGGCCCGGCTCGCTACTATCTCGAACTGCGGCTGACCCACGCCCGTCAGCTGTTGCAGCAGACCAATCGCACCGCCACGGACATCGCCATTGCCAGCGGTTTCGTCAGCATCACCCACTTTCGCAACTGCTTCCGCGAGTTCTTCCACCTCACCCCCGGCGAGTTCCGTCGCCGCCAGGCCGGTCAGTCCGCCCTTCGCGACACCGCCCTCGGCATCGTTTCGAGCCAGTGAACGCTGTCCCGTGCCAGTCAGCGCTGTCTCGTGCGAGTCGGCGCCGCGGCGCTGCGTCACGCGAAGCGCCGGGTCAGACGGCTCAGCGCATAGCAGCCGAAACTCAGCGCACCGATGCACGACGACGCCGGCAGATTGGCGTAGTAGGAGAGCACCAGTCCGCCCAGTGACTGAGTGAGCGCAAGTGCCGCGGTGAGGGCGAGCCCCGCGCCGATTCGCGGACACCACGCCTGCGCCGCCGCGGCGGGTCCGATGAAGATGGCAAAGCTCAGCAGCGAGCCGATCACCGGCACCGCGATGGCCGCCGCCGCACCCACCAGCAGTAGAAAGAGCGTATCGATCGTCCTTACCGGGATACCACGGGCCCGTGCCGCCTCAGGGTTGAGACTGGCGAAGCGCAGCGGGCGAAAGAGCGTGGCGAGCCCCCCGAGCAGCACCAGGGAGACGACGACGATCCAGCGGATCTGGTCGGCATCGATGCCGAAGACGCTGCCGAAGAGAATCCCGATGGCCGCATTGGCGTTGGCGCTGTAGAGATTGATGAACAGCGCGCCGAGCCCCAGCGAGAACATCAGGATCATGCCCACGCTGATGTCGCGTTCGCCCATTTCGCGCCCCGTCAGGGCCATCACCAGCGCCGCTCCCATCACGAAGACGAGCAGCCCCAGCATCGGTTCCGCGCCGATCAACGAGGCGCCAGCGGCACCGGCAAAACCGATGTTGCTGAGCGCATGGGAGGCGAATGCCTGGCGACGGAGTACGACGAAATAGCCTACCAGCGAGCCCATCAGGGCGATGGCGGTAGTGGCGACGAAAGCGTGGCGCATGAAAGCGAACTGCAGAAATTCGGGCATGGGCGATCAACCGACGTGACACCGGCCGTCGTGCGGCCGGCCGAAAGAATATAGGCGTGAGGAGCGTGGATGCGCGTGACGTGCTAACCGGCCTCGGCCAGCGGCGAGGTCTGGCCACCCTCGAAGACGAAGCGCCGCCCGCTGTCGCGGATGACCCGCATCGGCGTGCCATAGAGCTCGCTCAGCGTTGCCTCGCAGAGGATCTCGTCGACGCGGCCGATACATCCGCGCCCATGCGCCAGATAGAGCACGCGATCGCAGGCACCGAGTACGGGATTGACGTCATGGGTGCTGAAGATCACCGCGATACCACGCTCGGTGAGACGCCTCGCCACCGAGACGACCCAGTCGCGCGCGGCGGGGTCGAGCTGAGAGAGCGGCTCGTCGAGCAAGATCAGGCGCGGACGGTTGACCAGCGCCTGGGCGATGAGCAGCCGCTGGCGCTGACCGCCGGAGAGCGTCGATAGCCGCCGGTCGGCGAGGTTCCCGGCACCGACGGTGTCGAGTGCGGCGTCCACCGCGTCGCGCGCCCGACGGCGTGCCCGGGGCAACGCCACGCCGAACCGGTGCGATTCGAATGCTGCGCTGACGAACTCACGGCCGACCAGCGCGTCGTCATGGGCGAATTGGGACGCCTGTGGCACGTAGGCGATCTGGCGCCGCATTCGTCGCGGCTTTTCGCCCATCACCCGCAGTACGCCGTTGCGCGGGGCGATCAGCCCCAGGATCGACTCGAACAGCGTGGTCTTGCCGGCCCCGTTGGGACCGACCAGCGCCGTGAAGCTCCCCGGCTCGATACGAAACGACAGTCCTGAGAGAGCCGGATCGCCGCCCTTGCCGACGGCGATGCCGCGTGCCTCTACCGCGGCCGATATCGGGTTGTCAGCCACGCTCGGCGCTGCCCTTGGCATCGTCCAGCGCCGTGTGGATCGCCTCGAGCTGACGAATCTGCCACTCGGCGTAGTTCTCGCCGTGCAGCGGAATCGCACTGACCCCGACCACTGGCAGACCGGCTTTCTCGGCGGTACCGACCTGGCTCTCGGTGAGCCGGTTGTGCACCTGCTGGTTGTAGATCAGCAGATCCACCGCGCGGGATTCGAGCGCCTGAGTGAAGGTCGCCACCTGGCGAGCGCTCGGCTGATGGTTGCCCATCGACGCGAACTGGATGTCGTGAAACCGGTCCTGATAGCCGAGCAGGTCGATCATGTAGCTGTAGACCGGAACGGTCGCGGTCACGCTGAGATTGGGGTAATCCGCGATCAGCGCCTGAACGGCAGCGTAGATCGGCGCCAGTTCTTGCTGGAAAGATGCCAGATTGTCGCGATAGTCCTCGGCGTTGTCGGGGTCGATGGCTTCGAGTGCCGAGGCGACGCGGCTCGCCGTCGCCAGCATGATGCGCGGTGAATAGAACAGATGCGGATTCTCGTCGGCCATGACCAAGTGGCTGCCCGCCTCGCTGGCCCGCACGACCCGGCGATCTTCACTGTCGGTGCTTTCGAGCAGCGGCTCCATCCAGCCGTCGAAGCCCAGGCCGTTCAATACCACGAGATCGGCCTGATGCAGATCTCTGGCGATCTGTGGATCGGCGCGAAAGGCATGCGGATTCACCTCGGGGCTATCGAGTAGCGAGATCACCTCGACGTGATCGCCGCCGAGGGTCTCGATCATGCTGGCGTAGCTGCTCTCGGCCGCTACGGCGTTTACCGTTGCCGAGGCCGGCTGTGTCATGAATGCGGCTGCGAACAGTAGCCCCAGCGTGGGAAGTCTTGGAAAGAACATGGGATGGGCCCGAAGCAATGAGTCAAAAATCAGCGGTTGAATATATACGTTATAACATAACAAAAAAAGAGGCAGGCTACATTCGCTGCCGTTCTCGATGGGCTTTCTTCGGTAGCTTGTTTTCCTCGACGCACCGACTCGGGCTAGCCCGCCGGCCACCTCGCCTCGGTAAGCTCGCAGGAGACGTCCCACAGCCGGTCTTCCACTGTACGATCCTGCGCCGACTGACTGCGGTGGGCGCGCTTCGGGGCTCCCTTGGTTTCGCTGAAACCATCCGGGCCGAAGTAATCGCCGTTGTCGACACCATCGCTAAGGGCGGCATGCAGGGTCGGTCGTGCCCCGGCGGCGGCGGACTGGCTCACCAGTGGCATCACCAGTTTGAAGACCTGCCCCACCAGCGCGCGGCTCTTGACGCCGGTGTCGAAGAGCGCGGTGCGCGAAAGCCCCGGGTGCGCCGCTGCGCTGAGCACGCCCCAGCCGTGTTTTTCGCTGCGTCGGGCGAGCGCTTGAGCGAACAGCAGCATCGCCAGTTTGGACTGGCGGTAGGCGCGCCACGGGTCGTAGCGGTGACTGGCATCCAGATCGTCGAAGTCGATGGCTGCGCTGCGATGGGCGAGACTCGACAGCTGTACCACCCGCGGGGCGCTGGCGGCCTGCAGCTGCGGCATCAGCAGGCTGGTGAGCAGGAAATGGCCCAGATAGTTGACCCCGAACTGACGCTCGACGCCGTCTTCGGTGCGCTCGCGCTGTGGCAGCGCCATGATGCCGGCGTTGTTGATCAGCCGATCGAGCACGGTGTCTTCACGGCGAAACGTCTCGGCGAATTCGCGGACCGAGGCGAGGCTGTCCAGGTCGAGCAGCGCGAAGCGCACCTCGGCCCCAGGGTGCTGCCGGCGGATCGCCTGACAGGCGAGCTTGCCCTTCTCCGGGTTGCGCCCGGCCACGACGACTCGGTAGCCCGCCCCGACGAGCCCCTTGGCGGTTTCGAGGCCGAGCCCGGCGGTGGCGCCGGTGACCACCGCGAGCGGCGTGTGGGACGGCTGGAATGAGTGGGTGACTTCGTCCGGTATCGGCATCGCGACGCTCCGTTGTGACAGGGCCTTTTTGACACGACCGTTTCGGTATGGCGGTTTTGAATGGGCCGCGCGCACGACGGCGGCGCGTGCGGCGCTCGGGATCTATGGTGAATGACGCACCGACACGGTGGCGTGGCGAAAAACGCCCGCCTTCCCGTGTCGAAACAAGATAGCCGAACGACGAGGAGGGCGACGAATGGCGACGAGAAGTCTGATCGGGCGCAGTTGGGGAATGTTGCTGGCGTTCGGCGTGATCGCCGTGATCTTCGGGCTGATCGCGATCTTTCGCCCGTTGGGGGCGATCGCCGCGCTCACCTGGATCATGGGACTGCTGGCCCTGGCGGAGGGCGTGGCCACCCTCTACATGGTGGCAACGGACTACCGTGGCGCGGGTCGGCGCTGGCTGGTGGCCTACGGGGTGATTTCGCTGCTGTTCGGTCTGCTGGCGCTGTTCGACCCGCTCTCGCTGGCCAGCGCTTTACTGGTACTGGTGGGGCTCTGGTTGATCGTCGCCGGGGTCTACCGGCTGCTGCTGGGGCTCCGTCTTCGCCGCGGCGTACCCGGCGAGGGCTGGACCGTGCTCAGCGGCGTACTGGCGCTGGCGCTCGGTATTCTGCTGGTGGTGAGCCCGCTGAGCGGTCTGGTCGCCACCGCGTTCTGGATCGGCATCGTCGCGCTGCTCTACGGCGTCGTTCAGATCATCGCTGCGCTCCAGATGCGCCAACGCTCTGCCGGCGCCTGACAAGCACGCCGTACTCTCGAGTCCGTCGGCTACGGCTTCGGCATCAGTACCCACATCTCGCCGCGCTGCTTCATTCGGCTCGCCGCCTCGCCGGCGGCGTCGCCGTGACCCCAGTAGAAGTCGGCGCGCACCGCCCCTTTCACTGCGCTGCCGGTGTCCTGCGCCACCATCAGTCGCTGCAGCGGACGGTCGGAGAGCGGCTGAGTGGTGGAGAGAAACACCGGCGCCCCGAGCGGGATCTCGTCGGGGTCGACGGCGATGCTGCGCTCGGAGGTGAGCGGCACGCCGAGTGCTCCCACCGGCCCGCTGGTATCGGCGAGCGCCTCGCTGCCGGTCAGCTCGCGGAAGAACACCATGCGCGGATTGACGTTGAGCATCGACTCCACCTGACCGGGATGGCGGCGGGCCCAGTCGCGTACCCCGGCGAGCGTCGCCTGTGCCGGGGTGATCTCGCCGCGCTCGATCAGGCGCTTGGCGAAGGACTCGAACGGCTGATTGTTGGTTCCGGCGTAGGCGACGCGCATGGTGCTGCCGTCGGTCATTTCGATGCGCCCGGAGCCCTGAATCTGCAGGTAGGCCGCCTCCACCGGGTCGTCCACCCAGACCAGTTCGGTGCCGTCGAGATCGCCGCTGCGCATCAACTCCGCGCGAGTGGGGCCGACATGGGTGTGGCGCTTCCAGTAGCGCGGATAGCGGTAGAGCGGCGTCTGATAGGGACCGCCACGCACCCGCGAGCCGCGCAGGATCGGCTCGTAGTAGCCGGTGATCAGCCCGGTAGCGCTGCCGTCGTCGTTGGTGACCTGGTAGGGAACGAAACGGCTCTCGAAGAAGTGCTGGATGTCGCTGGCGTTGAGGGGGTCGACCTGGACGGCGTCGGCGCAGACGTTGCGCCACAGCGGCTTGCGCTCGAGTCGCGAGCAGCTCTCGCGAAAGGCGCTCCAGGCCGCCATCGGCTGATCCCGGTTCCAGCCCGGCAGGTGGCCCCAATGGGTCGGACGCGCGGTTCGTTCCACCTGCGCTTCGGGCGTGCCGCTCGGCGCCGGGGCCACCCTCGGCGCGCTGGAGCAGCCCGCCACGAGCAGGGCCAGAAAGGCACAGACCAGCAGCGAAAGAGAGGACGACGGCGACGGGCGCTTGAGCGAGGCGCTTGAAGGCATGCAGATTCGATCCTTGAACGTGATGCGATGACGACGGCCCATGACAGGAAGGGCGCGCAAAGACCTGCGGGAGGATATCCCCGGCGTGTGATGGCGTCGAGCCGGCCCATCATCCATCACATCGACTGCGACCTTGCGCTGCAAGTTCCGCGGTCCGCGCATTACACTGGGGGTTTTCCCGTTTCGCGGCAGGAGCGCTTCATGACCCACGTTATCTCCATTCAGAGCCACGTCGCCTATGGCTACGTCGGCAACCGCGCCGCCGTGTTTCCGCTCCAGCGTCTGGGACTCGAAGTCACTGCCATCAACACCGTGCAGTTCTCCAACCACACCGGTTATGGCGCCTTCACCGGCGACGTCTTCAGCCCCGAGCATCTGAGAAACGTGCTCGACGGCGTCGAATCCCTCGTCGGGCTCGGCAGCGTGAACGCCGTGCTCTCCGGATACATGGGCGACGAAGGCATCGGCCGCGCCGTGCTGGATAGCGTCGATCGCGTCAAGCAGGCCAACCCGCAGGCGCTCTATTGCTGCGACCCGGTGATGGGCGACGTCGGTCGCGGCTTCTTCGTGCGCGAAGGTATTCCCGAATGGATGCGCGATCACGCCGTCTCGCGGGCGGACATCGTCACCCCCAACCAGTTCGAGCTCGGCTTTCTCGCCGGGCGTGAGGTGAAAACGCTGGAAGACGCCCTCGCCGCCACCCGGGCGCTGCGCGCCAAGGGGCCTAAGGTCGTGCTGGTGACGTCGCTCGAGCTCGAAGGCGAAGAGGACGACCATATCGGCATGCTGGTCGACGCGCCTTCCGGGGCCTGGCGGATCGCCACGCCCCGAATTCAGTTCGTGATTCCGCCCAACGGCGCCGGCGACTTCACCGCCGCGATGTTCCTCGCCCATAGCCTGCGAGCCGGCATCACCGACGAGGGGCCCGTGCGTGCCTTGGAGCAGACCGCCGCCGCCGTGCAGATGCTCTTCGAGCACACCCGCCGTGCCGGCACTCGAGAACTGGCCATGATCGCCGCGCAGCAGGACATCGTCTCGCCCACGGTGACGCTGCACGCCGAAAAAGTGCGCTGACAGTGACGCTGAACGACGACCCCGCGCCGCCGTTCTATCTCGGCATGGCGATGTGGGCCAACGCCGACTGGCGCGGCACCCTGTTGCCCGCCCACGGCGACGTGAACCTTGCCGACTACGCCGGCGTCTTCAACGCGGTAGAGGGCAACACCACCTTCTACAGCGGCGCGCCCAAGGCGGAGACCGTCGCCGCCTGGTCGGAGCAGGCGCCCGCAAGCTTCCGGTTCTGCTTCAAGCTGCCCGGTGAGCTGACCCACCGCAAGCGCCTGCGCGACATCGATGAGGACTTCACCCAGTTCATTCAGCGTCTGGCGCCGCTGCACGACCGGCTCGGGCCGCTGATGGTCCAGCTGCCGCGGGATTTCGGCCACGCCGAGCTGCCCGCATTGGAGCGATTGTTCACTCACTGGCCCAGCGGTATTCCCTGCGGGGTCGAGGTGCGAGACCCGCAATTTTTCCACAAAGGGGCTGCCGAGCAGGCATTCAACCGCTTGTTGATAAGTCAAGAGTCGAATCGCGTCATGCTCGACGTTCGGGCTCTTTTCTCCACCCCCGCGGGTCTTGACAAAAAGCTTGCTGTGGCTCAGGACGAAAAGCCCAAGGTCCCGTTACACGTGCTCTCCACGGCGGTCAACCCGGTGATTCGCTTTATCGGACACTTCGATGATGCCATCAATCAGGCCCGTTTCGCGCCCTGGATAGAACGTCTCATCCTGTGGATAAAACAGGGGAAAAGACCTTTTCTCTTTGTGCATACGCCGGACAATCGCCAGGCCCCGGAATTGGCTCAGAGCTTCTATCGACAGCTCGCCGAGCGCATCGAACTGCCGTCACTCGCCGCGTTCCCGGGGGAGCGACAGGAATCGCTGTTTTAGCGATCGCTGAAACGGGCTGTTGATAGTTTGCCTGGCGCTCATCGCCGAGTCGGCGTGCCAATTCATCCCGTGGCGTCGTTGAGAATCAGGCATAACCGACCACATCTCGAAATTCCCGGCGACCTGCGTCAACCTGCCACTCTGGCTGCCGGTGCTGGTAGCCAATCCCACTACGCTTGAACAACCGAGGAGTGACGATGGATTGGCTGACCTTCATTTCGAGTCTCGTTCGATCGCTCGCCTGGCCGGTGTTCGCGCTGATTCTCGCGCTGCTCTTCAAGGATCAGATCCTGCAGTTCGCCTCGTTCATCAAGAAGCTGCGGGCCGGGCCCATCGAAGCGGAGTTCGAGCACGACCTCGAACGGCTACGCTCGCTCTCGCCGGCTCGAAACGAGTTCGCCGGAGTGCGAGCGGGTGAGGTGGTGGAAACGCGCCTGCTCACCGAGCTTGCCGAACGCCACCCTCGCACGGCCATTCTGGAGGCATGGACTCGGCTGGAGCGTGCGGCTCGAGCCGCGCTACCGCGGCAAGATAGCGAGAATGGGGTACCGGGCGAGGTGTCTGCAGCTCGGTTACCGGAGCCGCTGATTCGAGCGGGGCGGATCGATCAGCCGCAGGTGACGCTCTATCACGAGCTTCGGCGGCTGCATCGTGAGGTGGCCCGCCATCTCGAGCCGACCCAAGAAGCGGCGCGGACCTACGTCGAGCTGGCTGGTGCGCTGCAGGCGCGTCTGGAACGGTAAGACCCGTCCGTAATGTCTTTCGTTGCTCCTCTGGGCCGACCTCGCACCATTCGGCGCGCCAATGGCTTGGATTATCCACCCCCTCATGCTCGCCGATTGATCCAGAGTTTTGGGTGTTTCGGTGGCGAGGTCGTGGGCTTCGGACATGGCATCAAGGGCTGAAGGATCGCGAAAACGGCATTCGCACTCGGCTGCGCGAGCGGTAGAGATACTGCGTCACGATGCTCGAGTAGTGAGAAAATTCACGAAATGCATGAATGGCAGCGCGATCCTCCAAGGTGATGCCTTTTTCGCCTCGCAGCGCGGAAGGCAAGAAAATGAGTCGTTATAATCCGCCGCGGTAAAGAACGCAGATACGGCTGCGAGAGGGCGCGACAGCACGCGTGCTCCACTCTCCGACAACACAATAGTGACGGTGAATCAATGGCGAACAAGACGCATACCCACGCTCAGTGGTCGTCGCGCACGGCGTTCGTGCTGGCAGCGACGGGCTCGGCGGTCGGGCTTGGCAACATCTGGAAATTTCCCTACATGGTGGGCGAGAGCGGCGGCGCGGTCTTCGTGCTGGTCTATCTCTGCTGTATCGCGCTGATCGGGCTGCCGATTCTGGTCTCCGAGTGGCTGGTGGGCCGCCGGGGACAGTCGAATCCGATCAACTCGATGCTCAAGGTGAGCCGCGACGCGGGCCGCTCGCCGGCCTGGGCGCTGGTGGGGCTGGCCGGGGTGCTGGGCTCGTTTCTGATCCTCTCGTTCTACAGCGTGGTGGGCGGCTGGTCGCTCAACTACACCTGGGGCTCGGCAACCGGCGGGCTCGGTGATTCGGCGGGCGTGGGTATCGGCGACTACTTCGGTGCACTGCTGAAACAGCCGTGGACGCTCTTCGGCTGGCACACGCTGTTCATGGTGGTGACTTTCGCCATCGTCGCCTGCGGTGTGAAAGGCGGGCTCGAGCGGGCCGCCAAGTGGCTGATGCCGCTGCTGATCGTGGCCCTGGTCGTGCTGATCGGCTACGGCATGACCACCGATGGCTTCGGCCAAGCCGCCAGCTTCATGTTCTCGCCGGACTGGAGCAAGCTCGACGGTGGTGTGGTGCTGGCCGCGCTGGGTCATGCCTTCTTCACGCTCTCGCTGGGCATGGGCATCATGATGGCCTACGGCTCCTACCTCGGGCAGGACGTCGATCTGATCAAGACGGCGCGCACCGTGGTGATTCTGGATACGGTGATCGCACTGGCCGCCGGCATGGCGATCTTCCCGGTGGTCTTCGCCAACGGTCAGGACGCCGGCTCCGGACCGGGACTGATCTTCGCCACGCTGCCGGTCGCCTTCGCCGACATGCCGGCAGGCGCGCTCTTCGGCACGGTCTTCTTCGCGCTGCTGACCATTGCTGCGCTGACCTCGGCGATCTCGCTGCTGGAGCCGGTCACCGAGTTTCTGGAAGAGCGCACGCCGCTGCCGCGCCTGGGGGCGGCGCTGGTGGCAGCACTCGCCGCCTGGACGCTGGGTATCGCGGCGCTGCTGTCGTTCAACCTCTGGTCGGGCTTCACGCCGTTCGGGCTCGGCGTCTTCGACCTGCTCGATACGCTGACCGCCAAGTTCATGCTGCCGCTGACCGGGCTTGGTGCGATCGTCTTCGTCGGCTGGTTCCTGAAGGGCGAAGGGGTCAAGCGCGAGCTGGGGCTTGGCGAGACCGGTCACGTGATCTGGCGAATCGTGTCGCGCTTCGTCGCGCCGATCGGGGTGATCGTGGTGTTCGTCACGAGCCTCTGAGGCAGCAGCGGTACGCCCAGCGGCCACGTTTGGGCCACCACTGCCGATCGAAAAACGACCGCGCCGGCGTCAGCCGGCGCGGTCGTTGCGTTTGGCAGTGCATATCGTTCGGTCGTTCGGTCGAGGCGGGGAAGTCTTTCAGCCAGGGAGTTCGGCGATCTCTCGTGACAGCCGATGGGATTCCTGGCGGCGCTCGATGCCACGGCGGGCCTCGAGATAGCGTATGGCGGCGTGGCGTTTGCGCTGCTCGTGAGCGTCGGCTTCCAGATGCATGAAAATGTCGAAGATTTCGCTTTTCAGCGTGTGAAGATCGTCAATCGAGTGCATTGATGGAATCTCCCGGCGTGCTCGGTTCCGTCGAATGGGTCCGACCTAGATACTATATCCCGCTTTACAGACGTGTGAACGCAGCGGCGAAAGGGGCATTTATTCGTCGCCGAAGGCGAGCACGGGCGAGCTTTTTCATACTCGAGGGTGGGGGGCGCACGTGTCCGGGCCGGCGGGAGTCGGGCATAATCGGCGCCCCGATAGCCATGATCGACCGCGAGGACGCCCATGTCGCGACACGAGAATTCGTCATGAACCGCTCGCTCTTCGATGAGCTACGCGTGCATATGGATCAGCTTCGCCGCTCCGAGCAGAAGGTGGCACGCTTCGTGCTGCGTCATCCGGAAGAGGTCATTCTGATGCGGATCACCGATCTGGCCAGCGAAGCGCAGGTCAGCGAGCCCACGGTGATCCGCTTCTGCCGGGCGATGAACATGGCGGGCTTTCAGGAGTTCAAGTTGAAGCTCGCCCAGATGATGGCGAAGGGCAGCCAGTACGCGCAGTTCAGCGTGAATGACGGCGAGAGCGTGGCGGCGTTCTCCCACGGCATCTTCGACAGCACCATCGACACCCTCGCCCAGGTGCGCGACCGCCTCGACAATGACGCGCTGGGTCAGGCGATCGCGGCGCTGGTGGTGGCCAACCGCGTGGAGTTCTACGGCTACGGTGCCTCGGGGATCGTTGCCGCCGACGCCCAGCACAAGTTCTTCCGCCTGCAGATCCAGTCCGCTGCCCACAGCGACCCGCACATGCAGACGATGTCCGCCGCCACGCTGAAGGCCGGCGACGTCGTGGTGGCGATCTCTCAGACCGGGCGCACCCGGGCGCTGGTCTCCAGCGCCAAGACGGCGGTCAAGGCCGGGGCCACCGTGATCGGGCTCTGCCCCAGCGACTCGCCGCTCTCCCGCGAAGTGACGCTGACGCTGCCGGTGGACGTCCAGGAGGACACCGAGATCTATATCCCCATGACCTCGCGTATCGCGCATCTGCTGACCATCGACGTGCTCGCGGTGGGGGTCGCCAAGAACCGCGGGCCGCAGATCAGCGGCCAGTTGAAGGCGATCAAGAAGAGCCTGGGCGCGCTTCGGGTATCCGGCAACGGCCCGAACTGAGCCGCGACGACGATCGAAGAAGCGCCGGCCGCGACCGGCGCTTTTTTTGGCTCTCGAGTACTGTATATATAGACAGTAATCGATGATCTGAGTGACACTGCTCGCTCGTCGAGTCTTCCGGATCGCCACCATGTCGCCACGCTATCGCTCTCAATCGACCTCAGCTGTTCGCCCGTCCCCTATCGCCGGAGCGCAGCGATGAGCGGGCTTGAGACGCTGCTCGACAGCCGCCGCGTGTGGCGAGCGCAGGAGATCGCCAGCGAGACCGGGCCGGCGACGCTCGCCACCGGGCATGCGGCGCTGGATGCCGTGCTCCCCGGGCGCGGCTGGCCCCGGGATGGGGTCAGCGAGCTGCTGAGTGCCGGCGCCGGCAGCGGCGAGCTCGCGCTGCTCTGGCCACTGCTCTCGCGGCTCGGTGGGGAGGCGGGGCCGGTGGTGCTGATTTCGCCGCCGGGGGTGCCGTATCCGGCGGCGTGGCGGCGCGCCGGAGTGGCGCTGTCGCACTGCTACTGGCTCGACGTCGGCGGCCGCGAAGCGCTATGGGCCGCCGAGCAGTGTCTGCGCGCCGGCTGCTGCGCGGCGGTCGTCGCTTGGCTGCCCCAGGCCGATGCCGCGGTCATGCGCCGTTTGCAGGTCGCCGCGGCGAGCGGCGAGACCCCGGGATTCGTGCATCGACCGCTCGCCAGGGCGGACGAGGCATCGCCGGCATCGCTGCGGCTGCGGCTCTACCCCGATACCGAGCTCGACATTCTCAAGTGTCGCGGTGGCCGCCCTCCGGTCGGGCGAATCGCCTATGGCCGATCGACTCCCGCGCCCGCGGCGTTGGGGGTTGCCAGGCTGAGCGCTGGCAAGTCGAGCCCTGACAAGTCGGGCTCTGCTAAGTCGGAACCTGCCGTCTCAGGCGATGCCGCCTCGAATCTCGTCGGACGGGACCCCGTCGCGCTTAGGCGACTCGGGCCCGGCCGCGTCGCACCCGAGCATGCCGGCGCCGGCGGCGCCAAGCCGGGCGGGGCGTGACGCCATGCGCTGGGCGTGTCTGCTCTTTCCCCGGCTGGCGCTGGAAGGCGCGCTACGCCGGCGCGCCGATCCCGCAGCGCCGTTCGCACTGCTCGACGGCACGGCGCCGCGTCAACGCGTGCGCGCCGCCAACGCCGGTGCTCGGGCGTACGGGGTGAAGCCCGGTCAGGCGCTCGGCGTCGCGGAATCGCTCTGCGGCGAACTCGCCACCGCTCCCTACGATCCCGAAGCCGTGGCGCGCTGGCGTCGACGGCTGGCCGCCTGGGCCTACGGCTACAGCGCCCAGGTGAGCCTGCACTATCCCCACGCGCTGGTCTTCGAAGTCGAAAGCAGCCTGAATCTCTTTGGCCCTTGGTCGCGGCTGGAGGGTCGGTTACGTGCCGAACTCGGCGAACTGGGGTTCTCGCATCGGCTGGTACTCGCCCCCAACCCGGCGGCGGCGCGAGCGCTGGTCAACGGCCACGACGGAATGGCGGTGGACACGGCCGGGCTGGAAGCGGCGCTGGGTCAGCTCCCCCTCGGACGCGCCGGATTCGACGCCGACAGCGTACAGACGCTGAAGCGCAGCGGACTCAAGCGCCTCGGCGAGCTCTTCGCGCTGCCGCCCAGTGCGCTCTCTCGACGTTTCGGTGCGGCGCTGCTGCGCCATCTCGGTGAGCTTCGCGGCGAGTGGCCGCTGGCGCTGGATTACTACCGCCCTTCACAGCGCTTCTCCCGCGAGTTCGAGTTCGACCGCCCCGTGCATGCCACCGCCGGGCTCGTCTTTCCGCTCAAGCGGCTGCTGCAGGAGATGGCGCTGTTTCTGCTCGGTCAGGACGCCGGCGTCGAGCGCTTTCGGCTGACGCTGACCCTCGAGGATCATCCGGCGCAGCACGTCGACGTCGGTCTGCTGGCGGTACAGCGCGACGCCGAGACGCTGCTCGAACTGACGCGGGGTCAGCTGGAGCGCGTGCGGCTCGAAGGCCCGGTAATGGCACTCACGCTGACGGCGGGGGCACTGGCGGCCTACACTCCTGCCCGCCGCGAGCTGCTCGAGGGTCCCGCGCGGCAGTCCCAGGCGTGGGATGCGCTCCGCCAGCGGCTGGTGGCGCGACTCGGCGAGCCGACGTTGAAGCGACTGATCGAACACCGCGACCACCGCCCGGAAGCGGCGGTGCTCGCCGGGGCCGGCCCCGCAGCCCCGGCCCCGTCCGAGACGCGTGCCCGCCCCGGCTGGCTACTCCCCGCGCCGTCGCGCTGCGATGAGGAGATCGTACGGCTGCTGGCGGGGCCGGAACGGATCGAGAGCGGCTGGTGGGACGGCAACGACGTGCGCCGCGACTACTACCTGGCCGAATGGCGCGACGGTCGTCGCGCCTGGGTCTGGCACGGATCTGACGATGCGGGGTGGTATCTCCACGGATGGTTCGGATGAGCCGCATGGCTGACCGACCGCCGCTCGGCGCCGCTGCCAACGACGCCGCCGGCGCGGCTTCGGGCGCCTGTACAGAAATCGGCACGGCTCCGGGTGCCTGTAAAGCGATCGGCGCGGCTTCGGGCGCCTGTCATGAGTCCGTCGCCTATGCCGAGCTGCACTGTCTCTCCGCCTTCAGCTTTCAGCGTGGCGCTTCCACTGCCGACGAACTCTTCGCCCGGGCGGCGCGTCTCGGCTACCGGGCGCTGGCAATCACCGACGAGGCGACGCTTTCCGGCATCGTGCGTGCCTGGCAGGCGTCGAAAACCCACGGCGTGCCGCTGGTGGTGGGCAGCGAGTTTCGCACCGACGACGATCTGCGGCTGGTGCTGCTGGTAGAGAATCGCTGTGGCTACGAAGCGCTCTGCGGGCTGATCACCCGCGTGCGCGGCCGCGCCGCCAAGGGCGAGTATCGACTGCGGGAGAGCGATCTCGCCGAGCTCGACGGCGGTGCGGGGCTCTTCGCACTCTGGCTGCCCGGCGACACGCCGGATCGTGAAGCCGGCGTGCGCCTCGCCGGCTACTTCCCGGGCCGGCTGTGGCTGGCGGTGGAGCTGCACTACGGCTTCGTCGATGGCTGCGACGACGCCACGCGTCTCGCTCGGCTCTTGGCTACCGCAGAGGCTTTGGGAATGCCTGCGCTGGCGGCGGGCGATGTGCACATGCACGCCCGCGGGCGCCGCGCGCTGCAGGACTGCCTCACCGCGATTCGCCATCGCACCAGCGTGTTCGAGGCGGGGGCTACGCTACACCCCAACGGCGAGCGTCATCTGCGCCAGTTCGAGGCGCTGGCCGCGCTCTATCCAACGCCGCTGATGCGCGAGAGCGCGGCCCTGGCGGCGCGCTGCACCTTCGATCTCGGCGAGCTCGAGTACACCTACCCCCACGAAGTGGTGCCCGCGGGGAAGACGCCCGCCGACTGGCTGCGCGAGCTGACCGAGCGCGGGGCGGCCTGGCGCTGGCCCGAGGGAGTGCCGGAGAAGGCATCGGCGCAGATCGCCCACGAGCTTTCACTGATCGAGGCGCTTCGCTACGAGCACTACTTCCTCACCGTTCACGACATCGTCGCCTTCGCCCGCGGTCAGGGCATTCTCTGCCAGGGGCGCGGCTCGGCGGCGAACTCCACGGTCTGCTATGCGCTGGGGATCACCGCCATCGACCCCTCGCGGATGTCGATGCTCTTCGAGCGCTTCCTCTCCCAGGAGCGCGACGAACCGCCGGACATCGACGTCGACTTCGAGCACGCGCGCCGCGAGGAGGTGATCCAGTACGTCTTTCGCCGCTACGGGCGTCACCGCGCCGCGCTCACCGCCGTGGTCAGCCACTACCATGCTGCAGGCGCCATTCGCGACATCGGCCGTGCGCTCGGCTTCGCTCCCGAGCGCATCGACCGGCTCGCCCGCTGCGCCGGGCGCTGGACCGACGAGATCCCCGATGCGTCCCGGCTCCGCGAACAGGGCTTCGAGCCGGAAGAACCGGCGCTGAAGCGGCTGCTGACGCTGGCAGCGACGCTGGTGGGTTTTCCGCGGCATCTCTCCCAGCATCCCGGCGGCTTCGTCATTTCGGATACGCCGCTCGACACGCTGGTGCCGGTAGAGAACGCGGCCATGGCCGAGCGGACGGTGATCCAGTGGGACAAGGACGATCTCGATCTGATGGGGCTGTTGAAGGTCGACGTGCTCTCGCTCGGCATGCTGACGGTGCTGCGTCGAAGCCTCGATCTACTGCGCCGTTATCGCGGTATCGACTACGGCCTCGCCGACATTCCCGCCGAGTGCGAGACGACCTACGCCATGATCCAGCGCGCCGATACCCTGGGGGTGTTCCAGATCGAGTCGCGGGCGCAGATGGCGATGCTGCCGCGACTGAAGCCGGCGACCTTCTACGACCTGGTAATCGAAGTGGCGATCGTGCGGCCGGGGCCGATCCAGGGGGACATGGTTCATCCTTACCTCAAGCGGCGCTCCGGCGAGGAGGCGGTGACGTTCCCCTCGCCGGCGTTCAGAAACGTCTTCGAGCGCACCCTCGGCGTGCCGCTGTTCCAGGAGCAGGTGATGGCGCTGGCGATCGAGGCCGCCGGCTACAGTGCCGGCGAGGCGGATCAGCTGCGCCGCTCGATGGCGGCCTGGAAACGCCACGGCGGGCTCGAACACCACCGCACGCGGATCGTCGAGGGGATGCGCGAGCGCGGCTACGAATCGGCGTTCGCCGAGCGCATCTTCGAGCAGATCAAAGGGTTCGGCAGCTACGGCTTTCCCGAGTCCCACGCGGCGAGCTTCGCGCTGCTCACCTACGCCAGCTGCTGGCTCAAGTGTCATCACCAGGCGATCTTCGCCTGTGCGCTGATCAACAGCTGGCCGATGGGCTTCTATACCCCGGATCAGGTGCTGCAGGACGCGCGCCGCCACGGCGTCGAGGTGCGCCCGGTCGACATTCGCATGAGTCAGTGGGAGAGCACGCTGGAACCCTCGGTCGAGAGTACCGGGGAACTGGCGATCCGCCTCGGTCTGCACATGATCAAGGGGCTCGCCGAGACGGACGCCCGGGCACTGCTCGCCGTGTGCCAGGCCCCCGGCGGCGATAGCTTCGATTTCGACACCTCTGGTTCCGACACCTCTGGTTTCGACACCTCTGGTTTCGACACTCTCGGGCAGCTGGCGGCGCGGTCAGGCGTCAAACGCGCGGTGCTGTCGATGCTCGCCGACGCCGGGGCGCTGGAAGGCGTGGTCGGTGATCGTCACCTGGCGCGCTGGGCGGTCGCGGGGATCGAGGCGCAAAAGCCACTGTTCGCCGAGCTCGAGATCGACGAGGAGGCCGTCGCGCTCCCCGCGATCGAGCCGGGCGAGGCGGTGAAGGCGGACTACGCCACCCTCGGCACCACGCTCGGCCCGCACCCGATGACGCTGCTCAGAGACGCGAGCCGCAGGGGCGAGGCGCGCGGGCTCGGCGGTGCGGTGGATACGCAGCGGCTGAAGACGCTCGCCTCCGACGTCAACGTCGCCGTGGCAGGCCTGGTGATCGGCCGTCAGCGGCCCGGCTCCGCCAAGGGCGTGACTTTCCTGACCCTCGAGGACGAATTCGGCCTGGTCAACGTGGTGGTGTGGCCGCATCTCGCCGCGCGCTACCGGCGTCTCCTGCTCGAGGCGACTCTGCTGAAAGTCATCGGACGTCACGAGTGCCAGAGCGGCGTGCATCACGTCATCGCTCGACGCCTCGTGGATATGAGCGGGCTGCTCGACGGGATCGACCCTAGTAGCCGCGATTTTCATTGAGCCGCCGACGGCCCGATCGGCGTATCGGGAACTTCTGCACCGATACCGGGGTCCGTCATCCGACGCGGTTGGTACAGGCGGCCAGGGAAGGGGCGTTGGCACCAGGGTGCCAGGCTGGCATCCGGACGCTGACCTATGCTTAGGTACGGTTCGGGTCTCGCGGTATCACGAATGTCATCAACCGCCCCCACCGCATCCGGCGCCGGCAAATGCCGGTCAGTGCGTGAGTCGACAGTGGCGGTTTTCAGCCAGCGAGGTTTCGAGCATCAAACGTCGATACGGTATGGCTTTCGCGCGGTCGGATTCCACCGAGGCGGACCTCACCGAAACAGACAGAGTAATCAGGGAGTGAACGATGGAGAGTATGGGCGTGGGAGAGTGGATCGCGATCGTGGTCGCGGTGGGCGTCGCGGGGGTTCTCCTCGGCTACTGGCTGGGCACCAAGCTTGGCGGTCACAACACCGAACCGATGCGCAAGCTCAACAGCGAGCACAAGGAGTACAAGGACGACGTTCGCGAACATTTCGAGCAGGTTTCGGCCACCATGTCGCGAATGGTCGAGGACTATCGCGAGATGTATCACCACGTGTCGCAGGGGGCTGAGAAGCTCGCGGACATGCATCACGAAACCGTGATCACGCCGCCGCCCAAGCCGGAGGCGATCACCCAGCAGCCGCCCGAATCCTCCGCCTCCGACAGCGACGCCGAGCGCTCGCCGCGCGGGACCGACGACGACAAGACCGCCTCTCGAGAGAGCCACAAGATGAAAGACGATCGCGCCACTACCGGCAGTTCATCGACGCAGGCCGCCAAGGCGGGTGAGTCGAGCCCCGCGTCGAAGACCGCTTCCCCGGCGACCCGCGCCGAGACGAAAAGCGAGCCGCGCACCCAGTCGCCGTGGGAGAGCGCCGCCCACGAGGACACGCGCGCAGGCGGGGGCGAGTCGACCTCCCAGTCGAGCGGCACGGCGAAGGGCAAGCCCTCCGCTTCGACAGGGGAGGCACTCGACGACGACAAGCAGGCCGCCGGCTCGCAGCGCCCCTCCGACGTGGAGCGCCCCCAGGATGCGGCCATTCGCGCCGCCGCCGAGGACGCCGCCCACAACAAGCGCTGAACGGCGTTCGCCATCGCGACGCCTTCTTCATGGCGTCGTCATCGCTCTCTCTTCCGCCTCGGAGCGCTTCACCGGGCGCGGCGGAGGAGGGGGTAGGCCGGCCATGTTAAGCTGGTCTCATGTTTTTAGCGCTCGTGCTTTCTCGCTTCCGGAATTTCTAGCGCTCGAACGTTCGAGTGCCCGTGGTTTCCAGCCCGGCGCCTTTCAACCTCAGTGCGTTTTAGCTCCCCAACCCGCAGGTCTCGCAGCTCTCCATGGACGACGTCTCGGCACTCATCGACTCCCTCAACGCCAACCAGCGCGAGGCGGTCGCCGCGCCCCCCGGCAACATGCTGGTGCTCGCCGGCGCCGGCTCCGGCAAGACCCGGGTGCTGGTCCATCGCATCGCCTGGCTGATGCAGGCCGAAGGCGTCTCGCCCTATGCCATTCTGGCGGTGACCTTCACCAACAAGGCGGCGCGGGAGATGCGCACTCGCCTGGAGGCGTTGCAGGGGGCGTCACTGCGCAACATGTGGGTGGGGACGTTCCACTCCATCGCGCATCGGTTGCTGCGCACCCACTGGCACGATGCGCGGCTGCCGCAGCACTTCCAGATCATCGACAGCGACGACCAGCTGCGCCTGGTCAAACGGCTGCTGCGTGACCACAACGTCGACGACGAGCGCTATCCGCCCAAGCAGGTGCAGTACTTCATCGGCGGCTGCAAGGAAGAGGGGCTGCGTCCGCAGCAGGTGACGACCCACGGCGATGCCTATCTGGCGAAGATGGTCGAGCTGTATGAGCTCTATCAGCTCACCTGCGAGCGCGGCGGGCTGGTCGATTTCGGCGAGCTCTTGCTGCGAAGCCTCGAGCTTTTGCGCGACACGCCGGCGCTGCTCAAGCACTACCGCGAACGCTTCGGGCACATCCTGGTCGACGAGTTCCAGGATACCAACACGCTGCAGTACGCCTGGCTCAAGCTGCTCGCCGGTGCCGAGGAGGAGGACAATCGCGCCTGCATGACGGTGGTGGGCGACGATGACCAGTCGATCTACGGCTGGCGCGGCGCCAAGGTGGAGAACATTCGCCGCTTCGAGAGCGAATTTCACGATACCCAGACCGTGCGTCTGGAGCAGAACTACCGCTCTACCAGCGTGATTCTCGACGCCGCCAACGCGCTGATCAGCAACAACAGCGGGCGCATGGGCAAGGAGCTCTGGACCGAGGGTGACGCCGGCGACAAGATCTCCGTCTACGCCGGCTTCAACGACCTCGACGAGGCGCGCTTCATCGTCGACACCATTGCCGAGCAGAGCCGCAACGGATTCTCTCGACGCGAAATGGCGGTGCTCTATCGCTCCAACGCCCAGTCGCGGGTGATCGAGGAGGCACTGATCCGCAGCGGCGTGCCGTATCGCATCTACGGTGGTCAGCGCTTCTACGAGCGACTCGAGATCAAGAACGCGCTCGCCTATCTGCGGCTGCTGCTCAACCGGGAAGACGATGCCTCGCTCGAACGGGTGATCAACGTGCCCGCTCGCGGCATCGGTACGCGCACGGTGGAGATCCTGCGCGGTCGCGCTCGCGACACCAACGTCTCGCTGTGGCAGGCGCTGCACGACAGCCTCAGCGACGCCTCGCTGAAGGGGCGCGCCGGCAATGCGGTGAACGCCTTTGCCGAGCTGATCGAGCGGCTCGACAACGACACCGCCGGCATGTCGCTGCACGAGATCATCGATCACGTCATCACCGTCACGGGGCTGGTCGAGCATCACCGCAGCGAGAAGGGCGAAAAGGGCCAGGCCCGGGTCGAGAACCTGGAGGAGCTGGTCAACGCCGCCCGCGCCTTCATGCAGGGCAACCCGTTCGAGCTGCAGGAGGCCGGCGAGGGCGCCGCCGCGCTGGAGCCGTTCCTCGCCGAGGCGGCGCTCAACGCCGGCGATCACGAGGGCGACGAGTTCGAGGAGTGCGTGCAGATGATGACGCTGCACTCCGCCAAGGGGCTGGAGTTTCCGGTGGTCTTCGTCGCCGGCATCGAAGAGGGGCTCTTTCCGCACAAGATGTCGCTGGAGGAGCCGGGCCGTCTCGAGGAGGAGCGCAGGCTCTGCTACGTCGGCATGACCCGGGCGATGCGCAAACTCTACCTCACCTACGCCGAGATCCGCCGCCTCCACGGTCGCGAGACGATGGCGCGGCCGTCGCGCTTTCTGCGCGAAGTGCCCGAAGCGCTGCTCGAGGAGGTTCGCCTGCGGGGTCAGGTCTCGCGACCCGTCGCCTCGCGGCCCAGCGTCGGCGGCCCCCGCCAGTCCAGCATCGAGGCGAATGGCGATCTGCCCTCGCTGTCGCTGGGTCAGCGCGTCAGCCACCCGCTCTTCGGTGAGGGGGTGATCCTCGACGCCGAAGGCGAAGGCCCACGAGCGCGGGTTCACGTGAGCTTCGAGGGCGAGGGCGACAAGTGGCTGGTACTCGGGTTCGCCAATCTGACGCCGCTATGAGCGGCGTGCGTGCGCGCGGACGCACGCACCGATCGGTGCCGCACGCCCAACGGTGCTGCAATGGCCGTGTCGCCGCCGTCATGCTTTTGCAATATCGTAGTGACATGCTCTCCCGTTGAGCGTCGTCGTGCGTCTTCGTTTAGCGGGCGCTATGACCCTCAGGTACTCGTGACCCTCAGGTACTCGTGACCATCAGGGACTATCGTCCAGCCGCCGGAGTTTTCATGGATATCACCAGCGATACCCACAGTCAGCACATCTCGCAGCAGTTCAATCAGGATCTCGAAGCGATCAAGACCCAGCTGATGGCCATGGGCGGGCTGGTCGAGCGCCAGCTGCAGGAATCCGTGACGGCACTGCTCGACGGTGACGGCAAGCTGGCGACCCGCGTGCGTGACAACGACACCAGTGTCAACGACATGCAGCTCAAGATCGACGAGGAGTGCACCCGTATCCTCGCGCGGCGCCAGCCGGCCGCCTCCGACCTGCGGCTGGTGATCGCGGTGATCCGCGCCACCAATGACCTCGAGCGGATGGGGGACGAGGCCAACAAGATCGCCCGCAACGCGCTCGATCTGATCGACGCCGGCCGCATCCCCCAGGGCAGCGTCGAGATTCGCCACATCAGCGAGCACGTGCGCCACATGCTGCGCGACTCGCTGACCGCCTTCGCCCGCTTCGATACCGATCTCGCCTTCAAGGTGGTGCAGGAGGACGCCGCGGTGGACAGCGAATACACCACCGCCATGCGCTCGCTGGCGACGGTGATGATGGAAGACTCACGCTCCATCGGCGGCGTGCTCAGCGTGATGACCGTGCTGCGGGCGCTCGAGCGGATCGGCGATCACGCCGACAACCTCGCCGAGCACGTGATCTACCTGGTCAAGGGCCAGGATATCCGCCACACGTCGCTGGACGCGCTCAACGAGGGCGATACCAGCCGATCCGGACGCGCCTGAGTCCCGCCAAAGCGTCGCTCGATCGCGCGCGAGACGCCGCTCGCCTCGTCCTGACCCGACTGTGTTAGCTTGTCGCTCTCGCAATACACTCTCGGGTCGGCGCAATCGACATGATCTACTCCCTTCAGGCGATCGGCCGCGGCACGCGGCTGGTACTCGAACCCGGGCTCCGGCGCTTCGTCATCGGTCCGGTGCTGGTCAATCTGCTGCTCTACGTCACCACGATCTACTATCTCGTCCAGAACTTCGGAGGCTGGCTCGATTACGGCATGGCGCAGGTGCCGAGCTGGCTCGACTGGCTGGAGTGGCTCATCTGGCCGCTGCTGGTCATCGGGCTGGTACTGATCGTCTTCTTTACCTTCACGCTGGTCTCCAATCTCATCGCCGCGCCGTTCTACGGTTTTCTGGCCGAGAAAGTCGAAACGCGTTTGACCGGCCGCCCGCCCGCCGACGAGCGGGGCTGGATCAAGACCGGGGTCGATGCGCTCGGCCGCGAGCTGGTCAAGCTGGGCTACCTGCTGCCGCGCATGGCACTGCTCTTCGTGCTCGGTTTCGTGCCCGGCCTCAACGTCTTCACCCCCTTTCTGTGGGCGCTCTTCTCCGCCTGGATGATGGCGATCCAGTATCTCGACTACCCCATGGACAACAACGCCGTGGGCTTCGGTGACATGCGCCGACGACTGCGCTCGCGCTGGTGGCCGACGCTCACCTACGGCGGGCTGATGTCGCTGGCGACCTGGGTGCCCGTGCTCAATCTGCTGTTGCTCCCCGGCGGCGTCGCCGGCGGCGTCATGCTGTGGGATCGCTACTACCGCGACCCCGAGACGGCTGCCAACCGTAAGCTGGAGCACGGGCGCTGAACCCGGCGACCGGTCGCCATGAGACGAATTCGTTCCGAAGGGTTGAAAGCGGTCGTCACACGCGCCATCTAGACTAGAACGGCCAGACGCTGTGGCGGTTCGGTTCGTCGTTGACTCGGCGATCGAAGGATCGAAAAAGCGTTCTGGTATCAAGGTGATACGTGAAAGAGCGGCGGTGCTGTACGCGCCTTTCGGCTTGACACTCGAAAGCGCCGCTCACTATTTTGATTCACCCGCGAGGCGCCCGTATCGGGAAACGTCTCCTCCATGAAAGGGAGTTTTGATCATGGCTCATAATCTACCGTCGCTGCCCTACGCCTACGACGCCCTCGAACCCAAGATCGATGCGATGACGATGGAGATCCATCACACGCGTCACCATCAGACCTACGTCAACAACCTGAACGCCGCGCTCGAAGGTACCGGGCTCGAAGACGTGCCGGTCGACAAGCTGATGGCCGACATCGACAAGGTACCGCAGGACAAGCGCCAGGCCGTCATCAACAACGGCGGCGGTCACGCTAACCATTCGCTGTTCTGGACCGTCATGTCCAAGGACGGCGGCGGCGAGCCGACTGGCAAGATCGGTGAAGCGATCGAGAGCGAACTCGGCGGCTACGAGAACTTCAAAGAGGAGTTCAAGAAGGCGGCTACCGGGCGTTTCGGTAGCGGCTGGGCCTGGCTGGTGGTCACCCCGGACAAAAAGCTCAAGGTGATCAACACCCTGAACCAGGACAGCCCGCTGATGGAAGGCAACACGCCGGTGCTGGGTCTGGACGTCTGGGAGCACGCTTACTATCTGAAGTATCAGAACAAGCGTCCAGACTACATCGCGGCATTCTATGACGTGATCAACTGGGACGAAGTGAACCGTCGCTACGCTGAAGCGACTGCCTGAACCGAGACGGCTCGCTCGTTCCCGGTCATGCAGAAGGCGCGCTGATTCATGAGCCGCGCCTGACACCGATGCCTCCGCCCGTTTCGACGGTCGGAGGCATCGTCGTTTCGAGGGCCGGTTCACGTCGTCTTGAGAGACTTTCTCATTCCCTCATTTCTGATAGGCTGTGATTTCGGCTTCTCTGCCGCCCCGCTCGCCCCACTTCGCTGAACGAATCGAGACCATGACTGCACTCAGCTGCGACGCCACACTGACGCTCACCGATGCCAATGATTTTCAATCGCGCCTGAGAGCCTTTCTGGACGAGTACGACGTCGAATATCGCGATGACGGCGAACGCATCGCCATCGAGCTGCCCGGCGGCGAGGCCACGTTCAAGAAGAGTCGGGTCGGGCTGCACATGAAGGCCGAGGCGGCGTCGCGGGACGGATTGGAGACGCAGCGCGCGGTGATCGAGCACTACGTGACGCTGTTCGCCGGCGACAACGCGCTTCCGCTGCACTGGCACGGCGATGTCGTTGCCGCCCCCACCTTCGCCAACTTCCGCGAGATGCGCGTCACCCGCGTCGAGGATATCTCGCCGAGCATGCGTCGACTGACGCTGACGGGAGAAGATCTGGCGCGCTTCGACCATCCCGAAGAGTGGCACGTGCGCCTGCACCTGCCTCCGGAAGGGCTTGCCGAGCCGCAGTGGCCGCGCCCCACCGCGGCCGGCGGTACCCATTGGCCGCCGGCGGAAAAGCGCGCCGAAGTTCGCTATTACACCGTTCGCCGGTTGGATCTCGCCCGTGGTGAAGTCGAGATCGACTTTCTCCTTCACGAAGCGCCGGGGCCCGGTGGCAACTTCGCCCGCCGCGCCCGCCCCGGCGATCTCTGCGGCATGGCCGGCCCCTTCGGGCGCGGCGTGACACAGGCGTCCCACTATCTGATCGGCGGCGACGAGACCGCGCTGCCGGCCATCGCTCGGCTGCTGGAGACGCTGCCTGCAAGTGCCCGGGTCGAGGCGTGGATCGAGGTGGAGACGCCGGCGGACGAGCTCGAACTGACGATACCCGATCACTGTCGCGTCACCTGGTGTCATCGTCAGGGCGAGTGGGCGCCCAGCGAGCGCATCGCCGAGGCCGTGATCGCGGCGATGCCGGCGGTGTGCGACGACCTTTTCGTCTGGTTCTCCGGCGAGGCGGAACCGACCCACGCCCTGCGCCGCCGGCTCAAGCAGGAATTCCGGCTGCACAAGGGACAGCACCTGGTCACCGGCTACTGGCGCCGCGACAACGAGGACGCCTGACGTCCTGCCATGCGCTGACACCCGCCATGCTCTGCCGCCCGCCATGCTTGGCTCGCGGCCGAACTGACCGCAGCGCAGTGGCGCGCTACTCCCCCCGTTCGAGTACCAGCAGCGGATCGATCCGGGTGTCGAACCAGTTCATGCCCCAGTGCAGGTGCGGCCCGGTGGCGCGGCCGGTAGCCCCCACGAGTCCGATCACCTCGCCCTGTTCGACGCTGTCGCCCACGGCGACATCGATGCGTGACAGGTGCAGGAAATTGGAGCTGATGCCATAACCGTGATCGAGCAGCACGGTGCCACCGGTAAGGTAGAGATCGTCGGCGAAGGTGATCACGCCGCCGGCGGGCGCCTTCACCGGCGTACCGGTGGCGGCGGCGATGTCCATTCCCGAGTGCGCCGAGCCCGGCGTACCGTTGTAGATCCGCTGATTGCCGAAACGTCCGCTGATGCGCCCCTCGACCGGCCAGACGAACGACTCGGCGAAGCCGACGCGCTCGTCGTTGCGGCTTCGTTCGGCGCTGACCGCTGCCTGCTCGCGCTGGATGCGGGCGGCGATCTCCGGCGGCGGGGAGACGGTCTTCGGCGGCACGCCATCGATCCGTTCGATGGGCCAGTCGCGGGGAGTGATGTCGATCGCTACCGTCTGCGCCGGCCCGCCGGGCGGGGTGACCGCGACGCGCTGAGCGCCGTCGGCGTCGCGGCCTATCCCGAACACCACGGTGCCGTAATCGGTGACCCGCAGGGTGCGGCCGTCTACCCGAACATCGCTGCCCGGCGGCACGCGGCCGACCACCATCGACCCTTGCGGCACGTGCGACGGGAAAGTGACCGGAATCGTCTCGGCGATGACCGGCGTCGTGGTAAGCAGCAAGGCCGACGCGAGCGTCAGCATCAGCGCAAGCGCGCGTTTCGGCATCGCCGATCGACGACGCGCGATGCGCAGACGCGCTGGCGGAAAGGAGATACGTGTGGAGCGAGTGCAGCGGGAGGCGACGGTCACGGGCGGGCTCTCGGCGGGATAAAGCCTCACCATAACCCGCGACGCCGCCANNGCGGCGTCGCGCCGAGCGAACGGGGAGGTTCAGAACGACTCCCAGTCGTCCTCGTCGCTGCCGTTCTTCTGGGCGTTGGCGGCGGGCGACGGCGCTGCCTGAGAGGGGCGGCGCGGGGCCGAGGCCGTCTCGGTCGACGCCGTTCCGGTCGGGGCAGGGGCGCTGTAGCGGGAGAGCATGCCGTCATAGCTCTCGTCGGCGACCCGGAAGCCGGACAGGGCGCGTTCGAGCATGCCGATCTGCTCGTTGAGGGTCGAGGCGGCGCTGGAGGCCTCCTGCACCAGCGTGGCGTTCTGCTGGGTCACCTGGTCCATCTGCACCACGGCGTTGTTGACCTGGTCGATGCCGTTGGACTGCTCGCCGGAAGCGACCGAGATCTCCTCGATGAGATCGGTCATGCGGGAGACGGCCTCCACCACCCGCCGAATGGTCTCGCCCGCCTCGGCGACGATCTCCGAGCCGGTGTCGATCTGGCGGTTGGAGGCGTCGATCAGCTCGCGAATCTCGCGGGAAGCCTCGGCGCTGCGGCTGGCCAGCGTGCGCACCTCGTTGGCGACCACGGCGAAACCGCGACCCTGCTCGCCGGCGCGCGCGGCCTCCACCGAAGCGTTGAGCGCGAGAATGTTGGTCTGGAAGGCGATCGAGTCGATCACGCCGACGATCTCGGTCACCTTGCGCGAGCTGTCGGTGATGCCCTGCATGGTGGTGACCACCCGGTCCATCTTCTCGCCGCCCTCGCTGGCCGTGGTGCGTGCTTCACCGGCCAGACCGTTGGCCTGACGGGCGTTGTCGGCATTCTGGCGCACGGTCTGGGTCAGCTCCTCCATGCTCGAAGCGGTTTCGCTGATCGAGGCGGCCTGCTGTTCGGTGCGCGCGGAGAGATCCTGATTGCCGCTGTGGATCTGGCCGATGCCCACGGTGAGCGTGCTGGAGGCGTGGCGAACGTCGATCATCGAGGTGGCGAGGCGGGAGCGCATGCCCTCGATCGCCGCGAGCAGGCTGCGCTCGTCGTCGCGCCGCACGTCGATCGCTCGGGTGAGGTCGCCGTCGGCGATCAGCTTGACGCTGTCCCGCGCTTCACGCGGGTCGCCGCCGAGGTCGGCGATCACGTTGCGGATGATCCATGCCATCACCAGCGTGATCGCAAGGCCGATGGCGAAGGCGATCAGCCCCATGCGCAGCACACCGCTCCAGAACGCCTGCTTGATGTCGGAGATGTAGACGTTGGAGGCGAGGTACCAGTCCCACTCCGGCACGTAGCGGACGTAGTTCAGCTTCGAGACGTCGTCGCCGTCGGCGTTGGTGGAGGTGTACTCGAGGGTGCCGTCGTCGGGGGCATCGGCCAGCGCCTTGAGCTCGCGATAGAAGTACATGCCGTTGTCATCGCGAAAGTCGCTCATGTCGCTACCGATCTCGCGCTTCGGGTGGTAGACGAGATGGATGTCGCTATCGAAGGCGTAGACGTAGCTGCCGTCGAGATCGAACGCCGAGAGGTTGCGGCGGGCGAAGTTCTGCGCCGCCTCGGTAGTGAACTCGCCGCTGTCGGCGCGCTCGGCGTAGCGCTCGACCAGCGTCTGGGCGCTGGCGACGAAACTCTTGAGGCTGGTGACGCGTTCGGTCATCAGCGTGTCGCGTTTCTCGAGGGCCATCCAGCCCACCAGAACCAGCATTCCGACCCACATCAGGCCAACCGTAACCCAGAGCTTCTGGCGCATCGTCATCGTTTCGAATCCCGTCGTCTCGCGATCCGGCGGCGGGGTGTGGACGAACACCGCCGGGCATCACCAATAGAATTAAAGGAGTGAATGTTCCCATTCGCGCTTGTCTCTATCGGCGAGGGCGTGGCGAAGTTGAGCGGGGCGCATCGATGAAATGCTTGAAGGAACCGAGGAGGTCGCGCGCGAGATCCCGAGAAAACGCCGAAGCGCGCGACAAAGCGCGGCTTAGCAGACGAAGCGAAACCGGCACGCGCCGCCTGCGCGGCTCGCGCTCAATCGGTAGAGACCGTGGCGTCGGCGGTCGCCGCCGAGACGAGACGGCTTTCGGGGAAGGCACAGCGAAAGCGCGCCCCCTTGCCGGGGCGACTGACGATATCGAGCCTGGCGTCGTGTCGCAGCAGCACGTGCTTGACGATCGCCAGGCCGAGCCCGGTGCCGCCGGTGGCGGTGCTTCGCCCCTTGTCGATGCGGTAGAAACGCTCGGTCAGTCGCGGGATGTGGATCGGATCGAAACCCTCGCCGTCGTCCTCCACCTCGACGGCGCCGCCGTCGTGCCACGGCTTCCAGCGCAGGATGATATGACTCCCCTCAGGGGTGTAGCGCACGGCGTTGAACACGAGGTTGGAGACGGCGCTGCGGATCTCGTGGGTGTTGGCGAGCAGCCGACGGCTCTCCTCGAGCTGGAGTTCCAGCGTCTGTTGGCCGGCGCTCAGTTCCCGGGCGTCGTCGATGATGCGGGCGAGCAGGACACCGACGTCGAGGGTGTCGTCGGCGTCGTCGGGGCTGTCGATCTCCAGACGCGAGAGCAGCAGCAGATCATCGACCAGATGCTGCATCCGGGTCGTCTGCGCCTGCATCTGAGTGAAGCCGCGCTGCCAGCGCGACGGCAGCTCCCCGGCGTGCTCGGTGTAGGTCTCGAGATAGCCCGCGAGTACCGTCAGCGGCGTGCGCAGCTCGTGGGAGACATTGGCGACGAAATCGCGGCGCATCATTTCCAGCTGATGCAGTCGGGTGACGTCGCGGGCCATCACCAGCCGCTCGTCGTCGCCGAACAGCGTGACCTGGAACTGCAGCATCTGGGCGTGGTGCACCGGCGAGGGGATCAGCAGCGGCTCGGCGTAGTCGCGGGCGTTGAAGTAGTCGATGAAGCGCGGGTCGCGCAGCAGGTTGGTGAGCGGTCGGCCGCGGTCGTGATCGGGCTTGAGGCCGAGCATCTCCGAGGCGGCGCTGTTCCACCAGTCGAGATCGCCGTGGGAGTCGAGCATGACGACGCTATCGCGCATCGCCTCGCAGGAGTCCTGAATGCGCCGGAGAATGTCGCGCAGGCGCTGCTGCAGCTGACTCTGGGCTTTCTGATAGCTGTAGAGGCGGTCGAACAGGTCCCCCCAGACGCCGGTGCCCGGCGGCGGCGCCTCACGCGGATGGCGCAGCAGCCAGACATAGAGCCTGCGCACGTGAAGCAGATGCAGGAAGACGTAGAGCCCGAGCCCGGCGGCGATGCCCCAGCCGAGCCCGGCGAACAGCGCATCGAACAGCGTGCCCAGCAGCAGCCCCATCGCCCCGAGGCCGAACAGCATGTAGCCCAGGCGCCACAGCTCGTTGATCCAGTAGCGCACGCGCGAATCACTCCCGAGTCGAGAAGCGGTAGCCGGTACCGCGGACGGTCTGGACCAGATGCTGGTGCGTCTCGCCGAGCGACTTGCGCAGGCGACGAATGTGCACGTCGACCGTGCGCTCCTCGACGTAGACGTTGCCGCCCCAGACCTGATCGAGCAGCTGGCTGCGCGTGTAGGCGCGCTCCTGATGGGTCATGAAGAACTGCAGCAGACGATATTCGGTGGGACCGATCTCCAGCGCGCTGCCGTGGGAGGTAACCCGGTGGCTGGCGGGGTCGAGCTTGAGACCTTCGACTTCCACCGACTCCTCGACGCCTGCCGGCGTGGCGCGGCGCAGCACCGCCTTGAGCCGGGCGACCAGCTCCCTGGGTGAGAACGGCTTGGTGATATAGTCGTCGGCGCCGGCTTCGAGCCCCTGGATCTTGTTGTCCTCCTCGCCCTTGGCGGTGAGCAGGATGATCGGCATCTCGGCGGTGGCCTCCTCGCGCTTGAGGCGACGGGCCAGCTCGATGCCGCTGGTGCCCGGCATCATCCAGTCGAGCAGTACCAGGTCGGGCTTGTGATCCAGCGCCATGGCGTGGCCGGTCTGGGCGTTTTCCGCTTCCAGCACGCGATAGTCCGCCATTTCCAGCGCCACGGCGATCATCTCGCGAATGGAGGATTCGTCGTCGACGATGAGTACGGTCTTGGAGCTCATGGACGGGCCTCGAATGAAAGAGAAAGAGCGACCGACGGTCGCGTTCTCCCGAACCGGCGGCGTGCTAGCGGCGTTTCGAAGCGCACCCCGCCGGCCGTGACAGAACCGTGACGATTACAGCGCGAACAGATGACAGAAAAGTGACAGTGGCGACGGTAGCGGTCAAGCGACCGGCCACAGCGCCAGCGCCAGCCCCGCAAAAAGCAAAAGGCCCGACCAGAAATTGTTGAGAAACGCCTGGAAGCAGGGGTCGCGCTCGCGGCTCTGGATCAGCCACTGCTGATAGACGAAGGTCGCTGACATCGCCGCCAAGCCCAGCCAGAAAAAGCCGCCAAGAGCGAGACGCGCCCCCACCCAGACAAGCATCACGAGCGTGGTGAGCTGCAAAAGACCGATGATCAGCCTGTCGGCGGTGCCGAACAGCCGGGCGGTGGACTTGACCCCGATCTTGATGTCGTCGTCGCGATCGACCATGGCGTACTGGGTATCGTAGGCCACCGTCCAGGCGACATTGGCGACGAGCAGCAGCCACGCCTCCAGCGGTATCTCACGACTCACCGCCATGAACGCCATGGGAATCGCCCACGAGAAGGCCAGGCCCAGCACCACCTGCGGCAGATGGGTATAGCGCTTCATGAACGGATAGATCGCCGCCAGCGCCACGCCGACGAACGACAGCAGCACCGTCGGCAGATTGGTGAAGCAGACCAGCACGAACGCCGCCGCCACCAGCGTCGCGAACAGGCCCTTGGCCTCACGCTCGCTGATGCGCCCGGTGGCGAGCGGCCGCGTCCGGGTGCGTTTGACGTGGCCGTCGATCTTGCGATCGGCGTAGTCGTTGACCACGCAGCCGGCGGCGCGCATCAGATAGACGCCGAGCACGAAGATGATCAGGTTGGCGCGGTCTGGCACGCCCTCGGCGCCGAGCCAGAGTGCCCAAAGCGTCGGCCACATCAAAAGCCAGGTGCCGATCGGCTTGTCGAGTCGGGTCAGGCGCAGGAAGTCGGGCAGGCGGGCGAGGCCGCGTGGGCGGGCGGCGGCGGAATCGGCGCTGGGCATGAAACTCTCCGAGTGGACGGGCGCGGCAAGCCGGAACCTTAACCCAGATGCGTCGGCGCTTCGAGAACGCCACCCTGGCGGCGAGTCGAGCGCGCCAGCCCCAGATCCTCCGCCATCTCGCGCTGAAAGCCCTCCTGCACCAGCAGCCGAATCGACCCGTGGCGAAAGCGCGAGCGGCGCAGCCAGAGCGTATCGCTGCCGGAGGAGATCGGCGCGATCTCGATCGGCCCGCGCTCGAGATCCGGCTGGGCGAAGAGCCAGCTGCCCAGCGAGCGCTCGCCGAGCGCGCGGAGCTGGCGGTGACCGAGGCGACTCAGCGGTGCCACCGAACGCGCGACCACCCAGCAGCGCTCGCCGCTCATCAGCGCAACCTCGCGGACCCAGGCGACGCGGCCCGCGCGCAGTCCCAGCGCCTGCGCCTCGTCCCGGCGCGGGACCTTCACGCCTTGGGAGACGAGGCGTACGTGGAACGCTCGCGGCGAGGCCGCGATGAGGCGGGCGGTCAGCGAATCGGTCGAGGCGATCCACTGCCACCAGCGGGCGTCCATCGCGTGGCGGCGAGCGTCGATGGGCACCCAGCGAACGAAGCGGCGGCGCTCGGCCAAGGGAAACGCAGGGCAGTGGGCAGTTCGGGGCACGCAGGGCTCCACGTCGAGTGATCGCCCGCCGGGGGCGGGAAGCGGCGGACAGGTGGCGCCGCAGTGTACCATCGAGCGTTCACTCGTCCTGACTCGAGAGGATGGTATGACCGCAGTTGCCACCAACGTGCCCGCCCGTGATGACGTCCCGAGATCCGACCCCGGGCTCGTGATCGTCGGTACCGGCATGGCGGGGCTGGCACTGGCGCGCGGCGTGCGCGCCCGGGACGGCGCGCGACCGATCACCCTGATCACCGCCGACAGCGGCGACGAGTACGTCAAGCCGCTGCTCTCCAGCGCCGTGACCAAAGGCCAGTCCGTCGTCGATCTCCGCTTGCGCCGCGCGCCGGACGTGGCCGAGGCGCTCGACGCGCGTCTGCGCATTCATACCCGGATCGATGCCATCGACCCTGCTGCGCGCTGTCTGCATCTGGGCGCCGAACGGCTGCCCTATTCCCAGCTCGTGCTCGCCACCGGCGCCACGCCGTATTGCCCCGTCGCGACGCCGCCCGAGGCCGTCGATCGCGTCTTCCAGATCAACGATCTCGACGACTATCGGCGGTTTCGCGCCGCGCTCGATGGCGTCGGGCGATCGGCGCGGATCGCCATCGTCGGCGCCGGACTGGTCGGCTGCGAATACGCCAACGATCTACAGGCCGGCGGCTACCGGGTCACGCTGATCGCCCCCGAGGCGACGCCCCTGGCGCGGCTGCTGCCTGCCCGCCTCGGGGAGGCACTGGCGGCGGCTTTTGCCCGCGCTGGCATCGCCACCCGCTTTTCGCGCCAGCTCGTCGCGCTCGATGCTGCCGGGGGCAGCGTCGCGCTCAGGCTCGATGACGGCGAGCGCTCGGAGTTCGATTTCGTGCTGATGGCGACCGGGCTGCGTCCGCGAACCGGGCTGGCCGAGGCGGCGGGGCTTGCCGTCTCGCCGGCGGGCATTCTCACCGATCGGCGCCTGGCGACCAGCGTGCCCGCCATCTACGCCCTTGGCGACGTCGCCTGCGTCGGCGGGCTCGACGATCCGGCGCGCGGGGTCAGCGCCATGTACGTGCAGCCGCTGCAGGCGAGCGCGAAAGCGCTTGCGGCCTCGCTCACCGGTACGCCCACCGAGGTCGCCTACGGCGCCTGGCCGGTGGTGGTGAAGACGCCGCTGCTGCCTGTCGTTGCGCTGGCGCCCCAGGAATCACCCGCGCGCTGGCGCTTCGAAGGCGAGGGCGAGGATCTCGCGGCCATCGCCGAGAATGCGGCGAGCGATCTGGTCGGTTTCGCGCTCACCGGGCGCTGCGTTCGGCGTAAAGTCGAACTGGCGCGTGCGGCGCCGGCGTTGCTAGGCTAGCCTCGGTAACGGCGGGGGCGCGGTGCCGCGAGCGCTTCGGCGCTTTACACATCGCGTGATCGACGGCTTATCATGCGCCAGACGGGATCGATTCCCCGCCGAGAACAACAGCGTGTTTTAGATACGAGGCGTCTCAGTTAACGCCATTGCCAACCCAGGAGGGCTTTATGCGTAAGCCAGAACTCGCTACGGCCATCGCCGAGCGTGCGGATCTTTCGAAGGACAAGGCAAGCCAGGTGCTCAACGTCATTCTCGACGAGATCACCGAAACGGTCGCCAAGGGTGACGACGTGACGCTGATCGGCTTCGGCTCGTTCACCGTTCGCGAGCGCGCAGCGCGTACCGGCAAGAACCCCCAGACCGGCAAGCCGCTGGACATCCCCGCCAGCAAGACCGTGGCGTTCAAGCCCGGCAAATCGCTCAAGGACTCCCTCGGCAGCAAGTAACGCCGGCGACGAGCGAAACGTCACTCATCCTTGAGTGCAACGATGACCGATCCGCCCCGCCGGGTCGGCATTTCCGCCACCGGGTCTCGCACCCGCCCCGAACGACACAAGCGCTTGCGCCCTCGGGCCTTGGCGAACGCGGTCGGTGCCAAGCGAGCGCCGAGTACGAGAGGCAGTCATGAAGCTCAAACTGATGCTGTGGTGGCTCGGCGTGATGCTCAAGCGAGCGCGCGCTCGAAAGACCGAATTCCGCGACACGCTGGCGCGTTTCGAACGATTCGACTGGGGGGTGGCTACCGAAGACCTGAGCGTCGCACGCCACTACCGAATGCGTCCGCAGACGATCGAGAGCCACGCCGGCCTACCGGTGGATCTGGCGCTCGAACTGCGCTTTCGCGACGCCGAAAGTGCCACGCAGTTCCTGCGCAAGCCCTCTCAGCGGGCCTTTCGCACCGGTCTTTTCGACGGTCGGCTGCGCCTGGTCGGCGACTCTCGCGACCTCGAGCGGCTGCAGAGCCTGCTGAAGCATCTCTGAGCCACGAGCCACGAGCCGGGCATCACCAACGGCTAGCGGCTCGCCTTCCTGAATCAAAGCGAGTGGACTTGCCCCTCGCCGGGCCCGATCTTCCGGCTCAGCCCGCCGCCAGCACCGGCAAGTCGAAGACCAGCACTTCCGCCCCGTCGCCGTCTTCCAGCGTCACTCGCGACTCTTGCGTGAGCATCACCGCGTCGCCGGGCGCCAGCCGCTCACCGTTGACCGTGAGCGACCCCTGCGCCACGTGCACGTAGGCTTGTCGTCCTGCTTCCAGCGCGAGTTCGGCTCGCTCCTCGCCATCGATCAGCGCGGCGTGAATGAAGGCATCCTGGGCCAGGCTCAACGAGCCGTCGCGCCCGTCCGGCGAGAGAATCAGGCAGAGGCGTCCGCGTTTGTCGGCATCATGAAAATCCTTTTCCGCGTAGCGGGGTTCGAGACCGCGCGCCCGCGGAAACAACCAGATCTGCAGGAAATGAACCGGTTGGCTGTCGGAGTGGTTGAACTCGCTGTGCTCGACGCCGGTGCCGGTGGTCATGATCTGCACCCGCCCCGGGCCGATCGCGGAGCCGTTGCCCAGGGTGTCGCGATGGGCGAGCTCGCCGCTGAGCACGTAGGAGAAGATCTCCATGTCCCGGTGACCGTGCTGGCCGAAACCCTGACCCGGCGCCACCCGGTCCTCGTTGATCACCCGCAGCACGCTGAAGTGCACGTGCTGCGGGTCGTGATAGCCGGCAAACGAGAACGAGTGATAGCTCTCGAGCCAGCCGTGATCGGCATAGCCGCGCTCGTTGCCGCGTCGAATCGTCAGCATTGTCTCTCTCCTGTCGGGCGGGCCCCTCGGGGGCCGATGAGACGAGTCTACCGGCAATGGATTCGAACAAAAGTGGCTTGAATCGCACCGATCGGTGCAACAAAACGAACGGTCATCCGCTTTGGCGAGCCTGTTGGATCGCCTCTGCCAGCGTCTCGGTCAGCGCCAGTGCCCCTTCGACACCGGACTCGACGAGCCGCTCGACCAGCGCACTGCCGACGACGACGGCGTCTGCGACCCGGGCGACGGCGGCGGCGCTTTCGGCGTTGCGAACGCCGAAACCGACGGCGATCGGCAGGGGCGTCTGCTGCTTGAGCTGCGCCAGTGCGCTACCCAGCGGCCCCTCGAGATCGAGACTCTGGCTCCCCGTGACGCCGTTGAAGGCGATGCGATAGACGAAGCCATCGCCCTGCGCCAGCAGCGCCGGTAGCCGTTCGGCCGGCGTGGTCGGCGCCACCAGCGGAATCCGCGAAAGCCCCAGGTCCCGCGCCTTGGCGGTGAGCGTGGCGGCATGCTCCGCCGGCAGGTCGACCAGGATCAGCCCGTCCACCCCGGCGTCGCTCGCCGCTTCGAGAAAGCGCGTCTCACCGAAGCGCTGAATCGGATTGAGATAGCCCATCAGCACGATGGGGGTGTCGTCGTCCTGCTGACGAAAGTCGCGCACCTGGTCGAGCGTGCCGGCCAGCGTCTGCCCGCCCGCCAGCGCTCGCTCACCGGCGCGCTGGATCGCCACGCCGTCGGCCATCGGATCGCTGAACGGCATGCCGAGCTCGATGATGTCGGCGCCCGCCGTCGGCAGCCGGTTCATCAGCTCCCGGCTGGTCGCCGGATCGGGATCGCCGGCCATGACGTAGGTGATCAGCGCCGCGCGGTTGGCCTCGCGAAGCGCCGCGAAGCGTTTCGCCAGTCGCGATTCGCCCCGTGAGAGGGCCTCGGTCCGGTCGGTCTCTCGCGACGCGCGTTCGGCGGTCGTCATCGGGGTGGAAGCATCGGGCGCGTTCATGCGGAAATCCCCTCGGGCATCAGATGGCGGGTGATGGTGTCCATGTCCTTGTCGCCGCGCCCGCTGAGGCAGACCACGATGACCTGATCGTCGCGCTGCGTCGCCGCCAGTCGGCCGGCCTCGTGCAGCGCGTGCGCCGACTCCAGCGCCGGCAGAATCCCTTCCAGCCGGCAGCAGAGTGAGACCGCCCCCAGCGCCTCGTCGTCGGTCACTGCGACGTAGCTCGCCCGTCCGCTGTCGTGCAGGTAGGCGTGTTCGGGGCCGACACCGGGGTAGTCGAGCCCGGCGGAGATCGAATGCGCATCGAGAATCTGACCGTCGTCGCTCTGCAGCAGATAGGTGCGGTTGCCATGGAGAATGCCGGGGGCGCCGCCGTTGAGGCTGGCGGCGTGACGGCCGCTGTCGAGGCCTTCGCCGGCCGCTTCGGCGCCGACCAGCGCGACGTCGGTATCGTCGAGAAAAGCGTGGAACAGTCCCATGGCGTTGGAGCCGCCGCCGACGCAGGCGACCAGTGTGTCCGGCAGCCGGCCGTGGCGGTCGATCATCTGCTCGCGGGTCTCGCGGCCGATCACCGCCTGGAAGTCGCGCACCATGCGCGGGTAGGGCGCGGGGCCGGCGACGGTACCGATGATGTAGAAAGTGTCGTCGACGTTGGCGACCCAGTCGCGCAGCGCCTCGTTCATGGCGTCCTTGAGCGTCGCCGTGCCGTTGTGCACGGGAACGATCTCGGCACCGAGCAGGCGCATGCGCTGCACGTTGGGCTGCTGGCGCTCGATGTCGGTCGCCCCCATGTAGATCACGCAGGTGAGACCGAGGCGTGCGGCTACCGTCGCCACGGCCACCCCGTGCATGCCGGCGCCGGTCTCGGCGATCAGCCGCTTTCGGCCCATGCGCTGCGCCAGCAGGGCCTGGCCGAGGGCATTGTTGATCTTGTGCGCGCCGGTGTGATTGAGATCCTCGCGCTTGAGATAGATCTGCGCGCCGCCGAAGTGTTCGCTCAGTCGCTCGGCGAAGTAGAGCGGCGTCGCCCGGCCCACGTAGTCCTGCTGCAGTTCGTGCAGGCGGGCCTGGAAGTCGGGGTCGATGCGAGCGGCGTCGTAGGCCGCTTCGATCTCGCCGATCAGCGGCATCAGCGTCTCGGCGACATAGCGTCCGCCGTAGCGCGGGCCCGGCTCGCCGTCGCGGGCGTCGCCGAAAAAGCCGTTGGCGTCGGGGAAGTCGGTCATCGTCGTACTCCTGGTCAGCGCGGGCGCCGAAGGGTCCGGCGGCGCGTTTCGATGTCTTCAGACTAGGCCGCGCACGGGTCGGAGAAAATCGATAAACTTTCGGTAACAGGTGAGTAAAAGTCACAGGATGAGGAGGCCCGCATGACCGCGTTGCCGTCACTCAATGCGCTGCGCGCCTTCGAGGCGACCGCTCGACTGGGCAGCGTCAGCGCTGCTGCCAGTGAGCTCAACGTCACCCACGGGGCGGTGAGTCGGCAGCTGCGCACGCTCGAACACCACTTCGGCGTCGCCCTGTTCGAGAAAGCGGGGCGCGGGCTTGTGCCCACCGCCCACGGCCGCACGCTGCAGCCGGCGCTGAGTGAGGGATTCTCACATCTGGTCGCGGGCTGCGCGGCGCTGACCCAGCGGCTCGACGAGGCGCCGTTCACGCTCGCCTGTCCCGGCAGCCTGCTGGCACGCTGGCTGATTCCGCGTCTCGACCGGCTCAACGCCGAACTGCCCGATCTACGCCTGCGAGTGGTCTCCAGCGAGAACGAGCTCGACCCGCGCCGCGAGGACGTCGATGCCACGCTGCGCTTCGCGGCGCCGCCGTGGCCGGATGACATGCCGGTGTTCGAACTGCTCCCCGAGCGCATCGTCGCGGTGGCGACGCCGACGCGCTGGACGCAGGCGTCACGCAGCTCGCCCGCCGCCATGCTCGAAACGCTCCCGCTGCTGGAGACGGCGTCGCGCCTTCAGGCCTGGCCCGAATGGGCCGCCGCGATGGGATTGAAAGAGAAGACACTCGCCACCGCCCGCGCCGAGGGGCGAAGCTTCGAGCATCTCTACTATCTGCTGGAGGCGGCGCTGGCGGGGCTGGGTGTTGCCATCGCCCCCGAGCTGCTGGTGGCCACCGAACTCCAGCAGGGCCGACTGGAGGCACCTTGGCCGGCGATCGAGACCGGCGGCGCGCTGGGGCTGTGGCTATCGCCGCGGATCGATCCGCGCCGCGGCGAGCGCCTGGCCGAATGGCTGCGCCGCGAATTAGGCGAGAGAGCAGGGGGAGATTAGAGGTAAAGCAGGGAGATGTAGGGAGAGGTGTAGGAGAGAGTCGACCGGCGCTCAGGTTTGAGCCTGCTCCTTTGCCTGCATGCGCTCCATGGCGCGGCGGTAGGAGCCGTTGCGTACCGCCCAGCGCACGACCGGCGCCAGGGTGCGCACGCCACTGCGCACCGCGTGACGCTCCGGCGTCGACATCTCCAGGCTCAGCAGCGTTGCCGCCCAGGTTGGCAACAGATCGACGCCCGCGCGCATGAAGAGCTTGCCCACCGGCCGCACCACCGGGTTCGGCGGCAGGGCGTCGAGCAGCACCGCGATCACGTCCCGGGTGCGTGCATCGCAGACCAGATAGCGCCGCTGATCTTCCAGGTAGGCGTCGATCGCCGCACGGCTCTTGGGCACGTTCGTCGCGCCCAGCGCCTCGGCGACGCGGGCGGTCTCGGCGAAGTAGCGATCCTGATCGGCAAGGCTCAAGTGCGGGTTGCGATAGCGCCGGTGGGCGGCGAGAAAGCGGCTCATCTCGGCGACGTGGACCCACACCAGGAGCTCGGGGTCGTTGGCGGCGTAGGGGCGGCCATCGCGGGTGACGCCGTGGACGCCGTCGTGAACCCGGCGCACCCGCTCGAGAATGCGCTCGGCGTCGTCGCGGGCGCCGAAGGTGGTCACGGCGATGAACTGGCTGGTCCGGCGCAGCCTGCCGATCATGTCCTTGCGAAAGTTGGAGTGATCCCACACCCCGGCGAGCGCCAGCGGATGGAGCATCTGCAGCAGCAGCGCGCTGATGCCGCCGCACATCATCGGCGTGAACTCGCCGTGCACCTTCCACGCCACCGTTTCCGGGCCGAAGAGCCCCGGGTCGCCCTTGGGCTCGGTGTAGTCCACGCCGCCGAGGTTGCGCCCGGTGAGGCTGGCGATGCGATTCTCGATGGCTTGGCGCAGCGAATTCGGCGTCATGGTGTAATGGGGTCTCCCGTGGCGTCGTCTTCGGCGCTTTCGTCCGTCGGCTTACCGGTCATTGCATCAGGCATTTCATGGGTCTTCTCGCCAGGCGTAACATCCGCGGTCTCATCGGCAACCGGCACGCCGTCGCGAATGGCGCGAGAGAAAGTGCGCGAGCCGGCATCATAGGGCACGGCTCGGGCGCGGGGGTTGATGTAACCTCGCTCGCGCAGCATCGCAAGCGACACGCCCGGCGCCAGACCGCCCACGTCGTGCACGTAGTCGGGGAGATACCCCGAGAGCACCAGACGAAGATCCCGCGGCAGGCCGTCGACGATCTTGGCGACCATGTCGAAGACGAGGGTGGTGCAGTTGCTGGTCAGGGTGTTGTAGAACGCCGGTTCCCGCCTGAGTCTTTCCGCCTCGTCGAGATAGGCGAGAAAGAGCTCGCGCCGCGCCTCGGGTGCGAGTGCCACGCTGTAAAGATAGACGTCCTCGCCGCGGACGTTGCTGCGAAGGCGCAGGATGTCGTTCTCGTCGGCGGCGATCAGGTTGAGCTCGAACTGCTTGAAGAAGCCGCCGACGATGGAGAAAGCCTCGTCGCGCTCGCGACGGATCTCGACCGAGAAGGTCAGATAGCGGCCATCGGCGAAGCCGAAGCTCACCAGGGTGTGGGCGATCGCCGGGCCCATCCAGTAGGAGACGATCATGTCGACGCTTGCAAGCGTTGTGAGATCGTAGTGCCGGGTTTCCCAGTGCGCGGTCGCCTCGCTCGGCGAGTGCCACTCGAAATCGCGCACGTTGTGCAGCGTTACCCGGTCGCCGACGCGCTCGACGGCGAGCTGGCGTGCGACGTCCGGCGCCCAGTCGCGCTCGAGACGGGGTTCGAGGCGCTGCCACCAGAGTACCAGCGCCACGAGGCTCGCGGTGAATAGCAGGCGGATCACCAGACCGCGACGGCGCGGCTGCCAGAGCGGCGCCGCCACCGCCGCCAGCCCCAGCGCGATCCAGGCGACGAGCGTGGCGAGAACCCACCAGCGCGGCCCCGGCAGTTCGAGGTTCACGGCGACTACCCCCCACGCCACGATGAGCAGCAGCACGATCGCCCGCCCGAGGTGAAAGAGCAGCCGCAGCGTTTGGCGCCAGCGCGAGGGAGAGGAGGAGGCGGTCATCGGTAAGGCATCGTCTGGGCCGTTCCATCAAAGCGGGTTCGACGATGGTGCCGCAGTCGTGAGGTCCGAGCCAGTCATCGTCTGCCGCCATCGTGCGTCGAGGCGGCGGTACCCTGCGGGCAAGCCTGATAGAATCCGGCGATCGTTGGCCGCGCCGCGATCAATGATGAGGGTCTCGCCAGCGGGCGTGACGGGCAGGCTTTGGGCGTCACCGGCGACGCCGAGTTCAAGGAGATCCGACATTTCCGAACCGCTTTCCCACTCGCTGCGTCGGCTCTGGACGCTCGACAAGTTCGCCTACAGCTTCCGCGTCTTTCTGGCCTTCAGCGGCGCGATTGCGCTGAGCTGGTTCCAGGACCAGATCGCGCTGGCGATCCCGCTGTTTCTCGGCATCATCGCCAGTGCGCTCGCCGAGACCGACGACAGCTGGGAGGGGCGAATCCGGGCGCTCGGCGTCACCCTGATCTGCTTTTTCGTCGCCTCGGTCTCGGTGGAACTGCTATTCCCCTGGCCCTGGCTCTTCGCCCCGGGGCTCGCGCTCTCCGCCTTCGTGCTGATCATGCTCGGCGTCATCGAGCAGCGCTACGCCACCATCGCTTCGGCGACGCTGATCCTCTCGGTCTACTCGATGATCAACATCGAGCAGCACGGCGGCACCACCGACGGCGACTTCTGGCGCCATCCGCTGCTGCTGGTCGGCGGGGCGGCGTGGTACGGCGCGATCTCGGTGATCTGGTGCGCACTCTTCTCGCGCCAGCCCGTCAAGCAGAGCATGGCGCAGCTCTATCGCGAGCTGGGTGAGTATCTGATCATCAAGGCGACGCTGTTCGAGCCGCTGCGCGGGCTCGACGTGGAGTCCCGGCGGGTGGCGCTGGCGCGCCAGAACGGGCGGGTGGTCTCGGCGCTCAATCAGGCCAAGGAGATGATCTTTCGACGCCTCGAGGGCCAGCGGGGCAGCCGCAAGCTCAACCGCTATCTCAGACTCTATTTCATTGCCCAGGACATCCACGAGCGGGTGAGCGCGTCGCACTACCCCTACTCGGCGCTGGCGGAGACGTTCTTTCATCACGACGTGCTGTTTCGCTGTCAGCGCCTGCTCGACCAGCAGGGGCGCGCCTGCAAACGCCTCGGCAAGGCGCTGTTGCTGCGCCAGCCCTTCGATCACGACTTGAGCGAGCAGGCGCTGGAGGATCTGCGCGCCTCGCTGGTCTACCTGCGCGCCCAGCGCAACCCGGCCTGGACGCCGCTGCTGCGCTCGCTGCAGGCTCTGGCGCGCAACCTCTCCACGCTGGAGGACCAGCTCTCCCGCGCCCACAACCCCGATGCGGTCGCCGAGCATCAGGACGCGAGTCTCTTCGACCGCTCGCCGCGCAGCCTGCGCGACGCCTGGGAGCGGGTGCGGCTCAATCTGACCACGGGATCGCCGACCTTCCGCCACGCCCTGCGCCTGCCCACGGCGCTGCTGGTCGGCTACGGCGTGCTGCATCTGGTCCATCCGACGCAGGGCTACTGGATCCTCTTGACCACGCTCTTCGTCTGCCGGCCCAACTTCGGTGCCACACGACGTTTTCTACGTCAGCGCATCGCCGGCACCGTGCTCGGGCTGGTGGTGGGCTGGGCGGCGATCAGTCTGTTTCCGCATCCGCTGATGCAGTCGCTGATCGCCGTCGTCGCCGGGGTCACGTTCTTCGCCAACCGCGAGAAGCACTACGTCATCGCCACCGCCGCCATCACCACGCTGGTACTGGCGAGTTTCAATCAGATCGGCGACGGGTTCGACCTGATCGTGCCGCGCCTGGTCGACACGCTCATCGGCGCCTTCATCGCCGGGCTCGCGGTGTTTTTCATCCTGCCGGACTGGCAGGGGCGGCGGCTCAACAAGGTCGCGGCGACGGCGCTCTCCCGCAGCAGCGACTATCTGCGCGAGATCGTGCATCAGTACGAGAGCGGCAAACAGGACGATCTGGCCTACCGGCTGGCGCGGCGTAACGCCCACAACGCCGACGCCGCGCTCTCCACGGTGCTCGCCAACATGCTCCAGGAGCCCGGGCACTACCGTAAACGCGACGCCGACGAAGGCTTTCGCTTTCTCGTCGTCTCTCACACCCTGCTGGGCTATCTTTCCGCGCTCGGTGCCCATCGCGGCGTGGTGACACCCAGCGAGAGCGACACCGAGACCTATGCCGCCGCCCGGCGCGTCGCCGAAGGCTTCGATGCCATCGCCGCCAGTCTGGCATCGCGCCAGCCGATCCCCGATCTCAAGAGCGAGCAGGCCGCGCTGATGGCGATCTTCGAGCAGGAGCCCGCCAGTGCGACGGACGACACCGACGACGAGCGCCGCGTGATACAGACGCAGCTGCTGCACATCAACCGCCAGCTCGGCGCGATGCGCGAGGCGGCGGGGAAGCTGGTGGTGCATCCCGAGCCGACGGTCGACGTCTCGAACACGCCGGCGAAGACAAGCTGATCTTTTGCCCCCGATGCCTATCGAGCGCCTACCTGCCGCTGCGTCCTCACCCACGATGGCGGGTCACCCGAAGTCGTCGGATCATCTACCCCACAAGGGGAGTGGCCTCGCCACGCCGGATTCACGTTTTCTCCCATCCCGTCGAATCGACGAAGTCATCTAGTTCTCTGATCTCGCAGTCAATTTCGCTATCTGTGACCAAAGTCTTAGACGGATTGTTTTGACTTCGACCAGCTCGAAAGAAAGGATAGGCGCCGTTTTGGAAACTAATGTTATTTTTTAACAAATAACACCAAGTCGGTCTCCCGGAGGTCTCCATGTCCGATCTTTACGTCCTGATAGCCTTCGGCGTGGCGCTGGTCGCCATGATCCTGATGATCTCGCGCTGGAACGTTCACCCGGCGATCACGCTGCTGATCATCGTCGTGGGTCTCGGGCTGGCGCTCGGGCTCGGCGTGGAAGAGTCGCTGAACACGCTTTCCAACGGCCTGGGCAGTACGGTAGGCAAGGTCGGCATGATCATCTTTCTCGGCTGTGTGCTGGGCAAAATGCTCGAGGGCAGCGGTGCGGCGCTGCGTATCACCAGCGCCGCCTATAACGCGTTTGGCCCCAAGAAGGCGATCTGGGCGATCGCCGCCGCCTCAGCACTGCTCGGCGTGCCGATCTTCTCCGACGCCATCGTCATCGTGCTCATGCCGATCGTTGCCAACCTCGCGATGCAGACGAACACCTCGATGGCGAAGTACGGCACGGTGCTCTATCTGGGCGCCTTCGTCACCGCCTCGGCGATCCCGCCCACCCCCGGCCCCGTCGCGGCGGCCAGCTTCCTCGGGGTGAGCATGGGCGAGGCGATCCTCTGGGGCGCGCTCATCTCCGTGCCAGGCATCATCGCCGGTACGCTCTATGCCCAGTCGCTGAAAATCGATGTCGCTCCCAAGCCGGAATATCTCCAGCAGAAGCCGGTGGAGGAAGGCCCGTCGATGTCGCTCCTCGCCGCGGTCGCCCCGATCGTGTTGCCGATCATGCTGATGATGTTCGGCTCGCTCGTAGGGGAGCAGTTCGAGGGCTCCTGGCTGGGTGAATTCCTCGCCTTGATCAGTGATCCCACCATCGCGCTGCTCATCGGCGTGGTACTCGCTTTCCCGCTGCTGGGCGGCAAGTGGCGTACCAAGGAGGTCCTCAACGACTGGATGGAAGACGGCCTGCGCCTGGCGGCCATGCCGATCATCGTCACCGGCCTGGGCGGGGCGCTTGCGTTGATCGTGCGCGACACCGGCGTTGCCGACTCGCTGGCGTCGTCGGTGCAGTCGATGGGCATTCCGCCGCTGCTGATTCCGTTCATCGTCGGCGCGCTGGTCAACACCATTACCGGCTCCAATACCCTTGGCGTCCTCACTTCGGCGTCGATCGTCCAGCCACTGCTGCCGAGCTTGGACATTTCGCCGCTGGCGGCGTTTCTCGCCTGCGCCTCGGGTTCGCAGATTCTCAAGCACCCCAACTCCAGCGGTTTCTGGGTCACCGTGAGTCTCTCGGGAATGAACGTCGCGCAGGGAATACGCGCCGTCGGCGGCGCCACGCTGATCAGCGGTCTCGTTTCCGGCGCCTTCACCTACTTCTTTTTCATCATGGGCTGGGTCTAGGCCCCAAACGCTCAGCGCGGAGATGCCAATGAACTTCGAAGCTTTTTTCACTCCCGAATCGCAGCCGGTCATCGGCATGGCCATCGTGGGCGCGCGCGGGGGATTCGGTTACTCCCTGCTGGCGCAGTGTCGTCACATCGACAAGATCCGGGTCGTGGCGCTGTGCGATCTGCAGCTCGAGGCACTGGAGAACGGCCTGCAGGAATTGGGCTACGGCGTCGACGAATGGCAACGCTGCGACGATGCCGAGAGCGCGGCACGGGCGGCGGCGGCGGGGAGAATCGTGCTGTGCGATGACTACCGGCTGCTCGAGGCGGTCGCCCTGGACGTGGTCGTCGAGGCGACGGGGCACCCGGATACCAGCGCCATCGTCGCCCAGCGCTCGCTCGAGCGCGGGGTTCACGTCGCCATGGCGACCAAGGAGGTCGACTCTGTCATCGGCCCCTGGCTCTCCCGGCTCGCCGAGCGCCACGGGGTGGTCTACTCCACGGTCGAGGGCGACCAGCCCGGTAACCTGGTGGGGCTTTTCAGCTGGGGGCGAATGCTCGGCTTCGACATCGTCGCCGCCGGCAAGTCCAGCGAGTACGACTACGTCTACGATCCGGCGAGCGGCCGGATTCGTTACACCGACCGCGAGGTGGCGGTCTCCTCGCTCGGCGACGCGATGACCCTTGGCGGCGACGTCGCCGAAACGCTCGACAGGCGCCGCAAGCTGCTGGCGATGCTGCCGCAGAGCGCGACGCCCGATTACTGCGAGATGACCGTCGCCGCCAACTCGCTCGGCTTTCGTCCGGCCTGCGAGACCATGAACTATCCGCTCTGCCGGGTCGCCGAGCTGGCGGACGTCTTTATCCCGCGCGCGGACGGCGGCATTCTCGACGGCGAGGGCGTGGTCGATGTCTTCAACTGCCTGCGGCTACCGGAGGAGGCGAGTTTCGGCGGCGGTGTCTTCATTGTCGTGCGCTGTCAGAATCGCGAGGTCTGGCGCGTGCTCGCCGAAAAAGGCCATGTGGTGAGCCGCAACGGCGATTACGCCTGCCTGTTCTGGCCCTACCACCTGATGGGTCTGGAGACACCGATGACGCTCTACGCCATGGTGTGGGGCAAGCGGCCCAGTGGCGGTGTGCGTCAGCGCACCTACGCGGTCATGGCCGGTGAGGCGCAGCGGGACTTTTGCGCCGGGGAAACGCTCGCCATGGGAGGCCATCACCACGTCATCGAAGACCTCGAGCCGCGTCTGCTGTCAGCCGGGCAGCAGACGCGCGAGCTGGCGCCGTTCTATCTCGCCGCCAATCGTCGCCTCATTCGAGATGTTAAAAAAGGTGATAAAATCACAATCGAAGATCTCGATCTGAGCGACTCTCCGCTGTTCGACGCTTACCGGGCGCTTCAGACGGAGGGGCTGGTGGCGGAAATCGAGACGGCGCGCGATACGACATCGGACCAGCGCCAGCGCTAGAACGCCGACCGGTACGTTCGAGAAACGAGACGCAAGAGACGATTCGAGAGGAGCCTACGTTGATACCTAGCCAACGCCGCCAGCGCTTGCTGGAGCTGCTCGAAGCGCAGACGGTGCTCAGCATCGCCGAGCTGGTCGAGCGACTGGCGGTGTCGCACATGACCGTGCGCCGCGACATCCAGCAGCTCGAGCAGGAAGGGCGCGTGCTCTCCGTGACCGGTGGCGTTCGGCTGGTATCGCATCTGCACCGAGAGCCCTCCTGGCAGGCCAAGGCGGTGACCAATCTCGATGCCAAGCGGGCGATCGCCCGGCGCGCGGCACAGATGGTCCACGACGGACTGACGGTCTATCTCGATGCCGGTACGACGCTGTACGAGATGGCGACGCTCGTGACCCACGTTCGCCATCTCACGGTCATCACCAACAACTTCCAGATCACCGCCTGGTTGGCCCAGTATCCTCACATCGATCTCTACCATGCCGGGGGGCGCGTCGATCACGACAACCACTCCTCGGTGGGGCCGTCGGTGGTGGACTATTTGCGTCAGGTCAACGTCGACATCGCCTTCATCAGCAGTTCTTCGTGGCATCTCGAACGCGGCGTCACCACGCCGGACGAGGCAAAGCTCATGGTCAAGCAGCAGCTCATGCGCAGCGCCTCGCGACGCGTGCTGCTCGCCGACAGTGCCAAGTACGGTCAGTTCGGCCTGTTTCGCGCCTGCTCGCTGGAGGACTTCGATCTCATCGTGACCGATAGCGCCCTGGCGCCGCTGGCACAGCGAGCGATCGTCGATCGCGGCATCGCGTTGGCCTGTGTCGCCGACACCGAGGGCGCGCCGCCCGTATCGAACCCGGATAGCTGACCCAGCGGCCCAGACAAGGAGGTTTCATGCCTTTCATCGGTTGTATCGCCGACGACTTCACCGGTGGGACCGATCTCGCCAACAATCTGGTCAAGAGCGGCTTTCGCACACGCCAGACGATCGGCGTTCCCGTCGAGCAACCCGGCCGAGACGATGACACGATCGACGCGGTCGTCGTCGCGCTGAAATCGCGTAGTCTGCCGGCGTCGGAGGCGGTCGAGGCCGCGCTCTCGGCACTGGCGTGGCTTCGCCAGCAGGGATGCGAAAAGTTCTATTTCAAGTACTGCTCGACGTTCGACTCCACGCCGGACGGCAATATCGGCCCGGTGGCGGAAGCGCTGATGGAGGCGCTCGGCGTGACGGGGACGCTCTTCTGCCCGGCGTTTCCCGCCACCGGTCGGACCGTTTATCAGGGGCATCTTTTCGTCGGCGACCGGCTTCTCAACGACTCGGGCATGGAGTCCCATCCGCTGACGCCGATGGCCGATGCCGATCTGGTGCGCTGGCTCGGCCGGCAGAGCCGTCGCGACGTGGGTCTCATCGCCTACAGCGATCTCAGCCTCGGCGAAGCCGCGGTCCGCGCGCGTATCGACGCGCTCATCGATGAGGGCAAGGCGCTGATCGTCACCGACACCCTGGACGACGCCCATCTCGACCTGCTCGCCCGTGCCAGCGCTCATCTTCCGCTAGTGACCGGCGGCTCGGGGCTGGCGCTGGGGTTGAAGAATCTTTCGCCCACTACGGCCACCGACGCCGGCCGGCTACCGACCGCGGCGGGGAGTGCGGTGGTGCTTGCCGGCAGCGCCTCCCGGCGCACGCGGGAGCAGATCGAGCACGCGGCGACACGCCTGCCCACCTTCACGATCGATCCGCGACGGTTACAGGAGAGCTTCGACGCGACGGTCGATGACGCCATCCGCTGGGCCGAGCCGCAGCTAGGGCCGACCCCGCTGCTCATTCACAGCGACACGCGACCCGAGGCGATCGAGGCGGCGCAGTCGCAGCTCGGCGTAGAGGCGGCCGGTGCGCTGATCGAGCGGGCGATGGCGACTCTCGCCGAGCGCCTGCTGGTACTCGGCGTGCGCCAGTGGATCGTCGCCGGCGGCGAGACCTCGGGGGCGATCGTCCAGGCGCTGGGTATCACGTCGCTCAAGATCGGCCCCGAAATCGCGCCGGGCGTGCCCTGGACCCACGCCGCTACTGCACAGGGCGATATTCATCTGGCGCTGAAGTCGGGCAACTTCGGGGCTCGCGAGATGTTCACCAATGCTTGGGAGATTGTTCGATGAGTCACCCCGCCGACGAGCGTTACCTGCGCGAGCGAATCGCGACGCTGGGCCAGCGCCTCTACGCCCGTGGCTTGAGCCCGGGCACCAGCGGCAATATCAGCGTTCGGCTCGATGACGAAAGCTGGCTCTGCACGCCCACCAACTCGTGCATGGGGGAGCTTGCGCCGGACGAGATCAGCCGGCTCGACTGGCAGGGCAACCTGCTGGGGGGCAAGCCGCCCAGCAAGGAGTACTTCTTCCATCTGGCCTACTACGCCAATCGTCCGGCGGCGCAGGCGATCGTGCACCTGCACTCGAGCTACTCGAGCGCGGTGGCGTGTCTGGATGATCTCGATCCGCAGAGCGCGCTGCCGCCGATCACCCCCTACTTCGTGATGCGGGTGGGTAACCTGCCACTACTGCCCTACCGGCGCCCGGGGGACGAGCGCTTGGGTGAGGACATCGCTGCCTACGCGCCGCACCATGCCGCCGTTCTGCTGGCCAATCACGGCCCGGTGGTCACCGGCAAGGATCTGGAGGCGACGGTCAGCGCCGCCGAAGAGCTCGAGGAGACCGCCAAGCTCTATCTGCTGCTGCGTGACAAACCCTATCGCGAACTCAGTCACGCCCAGATCGCCGAACTCAAGGACGTGTTCGGCGCCGTGTGGGAGAGCTGAGAGAAGGCGACGCGATCCGCTGAAAGGGCAGAAGCCGAGGAGGCAGCGTCACTCGAAGGCGAGCCAGTCGAAGCTGGGATAGCCGCCGGTGGTCTCGAGGGTGAGGGTGTGCTCGCCCGCCGAGAGCGCGAGCGAGGCGGTGGTCTGGGACCATACGTAGACGCTCCCGGTGCTGGGTAGCGAAAGCGTCTGGCGCGTCTGGCCGTCGACCCGAAGACGAACGCTGGCGGCACCTGCGGCATAGGCGAGGCGCACGCGGTAGGTTCTGTCGCTCTCAGAGGAGATCTGAAAGCGCAGGCGCTGCTCGCGCTCGTCCTGGTTGGAGAAGAGCTGGACGACCGGGCGGCCGTCACTGTCGACGGTGGTGCGGTGATGCATGCCCGTCATGGTGACGGCGTGTTCGGCCTGGATCGTCGCGGGCAGCGTCGTGTAGGTATCCGAGCCCTGAATGCCCTGATAGAGCGTGCCGAGCGCGGTCCAGTCGCCGTCGTCGTCGAGCAGGTCGATGACGGTGGGCGGGGCGTCGTCGTCGTCGGGCACTCGGCCCAGAAACCAGGCGTAGCGCTCGATGTAATCCTGCCCCTCCATCCAGCGTACCGTCTCGGCCAGAAAGTCCATCTGACTCTCTCGCGTCGTCGAACCCCCATCCGAGCTCTGATTCCACTCCGTTACCCAGATGGGTTTGGCGTAGCGCTCATGAAATTGCTCGATGTAGGGCGTGAACCACTCGGGCGCCGCCATGTAGGCGTGAACGGCGATGCCATCGACACGGCAGCCGGCACAGGCGGCAAAGAAGGCATCCAGATAGGCGAAAGGACTGCCGTTGTCGTCCGTGCCGGGAATGTCGACCTCCCCTGGGCTGTAGTTGACCGCCGGCGAGAGCAGCTTCAGGCCGTAGTCGTCGGCGATGGCCTCGAGCCTGGGCCAGGCGTTCGCCGCCGCCTGCGGGGTGAGATTGGCCTGATCGCGGAAGTTGGGCTCGTTGAAGGCGAGCAGGTAGCGCGCCTCGGCGTGTTCGTCGAGATAGCCGCGCAGCCTCTGCTCGTCGAAGTCCGCGCCGAAAGTCATGGGCACGAATTCGAGGGCGCTCTCGGCCTCCGCCGACGCCTCGAGGTTCGGATCGGTCGCGGGCGACCAGTTGTACCACCAGGCGACGTTGCCGTTCATCGTCGCTCGATCCGCCGGCTGGATGGCGGCGAAGGCGATACCGCGCTTGTCGCTGACGCCGTCGGCCAGCGCGGCGAGGGAATAGAGCGTAGCGCAGCCGAGCACCAGGCTTTTGAGCACCAGGCTTTTGAGCACCGGGGTCGTAAGCACCGAACTCTTGAGCCTCGGGGGCGTGAGCGTCGCGGGAAAGCGAGATGGCATAGAGGCTCCTAAAGTGGCAGATGGACCACCGACATCGCCCGAATCGCGCGTCACACCTGCCCGTAGCGCCCGGCCTCGCTGCCGAGCCAGCGCCGGATCAGTGGTTCGACGGCATCGGGGGCCTCGGAAAGCAGCGCCTCGGCCAGTGCGGTGACGGTGTCGAGCAGGTCGCGGTCACGCTCGAGATCGGCGATCTTCATCTGTGCCAGCCCGGTCTGGCGGGTGCCGAGCACCTCGCCGGGGCCGCGCAGCTCGAGATCCTTCTCCGCGACCTTGAAGCCGTCGGTGGTGTCTCGCAGGATACCGAGCCGTTCACGAGAGTAATGTGACAGCGGCGGGTGGTAGAGCAGCACGCAGTAGCTCTCGACCCGCCCGCGACCGACGCGACCGCGTAGCTGATGCAGCTGGGAGAGGCCCAGACGCTCCGGGTTCTCGATGATCATCAGACTCGCATTGGGCACGTCGACACCGACCTCGATCACCGTGGTCGCGACCAGCAGATCCAGCTCGCCGGTCTTGAAGGCGTCCATCACCTCGGCTTTCTCGGCCGCTTTCATACGGCCGTGGACGAGCCCGATCTCGAGCTCCGGCAGCGCCTCGCCAAGCGTCTCCCGCGTCACCTCCGCCGCCTGACAGGTCAGCGCTTCGGACTCCTCGATCAGCGTGCAGACCCAGTAGGCCTGACGGCCCTCGGCGCAGGCGCCGCGAATGCGCTCGATCACCTCGCCGCGGCGCTCGTCGGGGACGGCGACGGTGTGCACCGGCGTGCGCCCCGGCGGCAGCTCGTCGATCACCGAAAGATCCAGATCGGCGTAGGCGCTCATCGCCAGCGTGCGCGGGATCGGCGTCGCGGTCATGATCAGCTGGTGCGGCGTGAGTCCGCCGTTCTCGCCCTTCTGGCGCAGCGCCAGGCGCTGATGCACGCCGAAGCGGTGCTGCTCGTCGATCACCGCGAGCCCCAGACGCTGAAAGACCACGTCGTCCTGGAACAGGGCATGGGTGCCGACCATCACCTGGGCGCGGCCGTCGGCGATGGCGGCCTTGGCATCGAGCCGCGCCTTGCCCTTGAGCCGGCCGGCGAGCCAGCCGACCTCGATCCCCAGCGGCTCGAACCAGGCGCGGAACTGGCGAAAGTGCTGCTCGGCCAGAATCTCGGTGGGCGCCATCACGGCGGCCTGATAGCCGCCGGAAACGGCGGCGAGCACTGCCATCGCCGCAACCACGGTCTTGCCGGAGCCAACGTCGCCCTGAACGAGACGCAGCATCGGCACCTCACGCTCGAGATCGCGGCCGATCTCGTCGAGCACCCGGCGCTGGGCGCGGGTGAGCGAGAAGGGCAGCTGAGTCACAAATCGCGCCTGCAGATGGCCGCTGCCGGCAAGCGGCGGGGCGCCGTCGGTCTGAATGCGTAGGCGGACCTGGCGCAGGCTCAGCTGGTGCGCGAGCAGCTCTTCCAGCGCCAGACGTCGCTGGGCGGGGTGGCGGCCTTCGGCGAGACGCTCCTGCGGCGCATCCGGCGGCGGCTCGTGGAGATAGCGCAGGGATTCGAGCAGGCTCGGCAGGCGGAAACGGCCGCGCAGCGGTTCGGGAATCCACTCGCCCAGCGCCCCGGGGTCGTCGTTCAGGCGCTTCAAAGCCTGCTGGATCAGCGCGCGCAGCCGTGGCTGGGCGAGCCCCTCGGTGGCGGGATAGATCGGCGTGAGATGTTCGTCCACCGGTGCCGCCTCGCTCTGCACCAGTCGGTATTCGGGGTGGTAGATCTCGAGCCCAGTGCTGCCGGCGCGGGCCTCGCCGAAGCAGCCCACTTGGACGCCCTTGGCGAACTGCTGCTGCTGGGCCGGCGAGAAGTGGAAAAAGCGCAGGCTGAGGATGCCGGAGCCGTCTTTCAGCCGAACCAGCAGGCTGCGGCGGCGGCCGCGAACCACCTCGGCGGCCCGCACTTCGCCCTCGACGACCGCTTCGACGCCGGCGCGCAGCGTGGCGATCGGGGTGATGCGAGTGCGGTCCTGATAACGAAGGGGCAGGTGAAAGAGCAGATCGACGATGCGTTCGACGCGAAGCCGGGCGAGTTTCTCGGCCATCGCCTCGCCGACGCCCGAGAGTTCGGTGACGCTCGCATCGAGACTCATGCCGCCTCGGTGTCGTGGTCCTGGGCCTGGCCGATCGCCTGGATCAGCGCATCGATCGCCTTGGGCCGCGGAAAGCTCGCGCGCCAGGCGAGCGCCACGCTACGCGTCGGCGCCGTACCGGCGAACGGCCGACTCTCCAGCAGTCCGTTCTCGTAGTGGCTGGTGCCGATGGCGAGCTTCGGCAGCACGGTGATACCCAGCCCGGAGGCGACCATATGCCGGATCGTCTCCAGCGACCCCCCTTCCGCGGTGAGCGTATTCCCGGGATTGTTGAGCTGAGCGCTGATCGCCGGGCAGGCTTCCAGAATCTGATCGCGAAAGCAGTGCCCCTCGCCGAGCAGCAGCAGCCGCTCGGTGAGCAGATCCTCCTTCGGGATGGCGGCGCGCTCGGTCCAGGGGTGATCGCTCGGCAGCAGAATCTCGAAGGGCTCCTCGTAGAGCGTCTTGGTCACCACGTCCGGCTCGTTGAAGGGCAGCGCGACGATGATCGCGTCGAGCTCGCCGTTACGCAGCTTGCCCCTGAGCACGCCGGTGAAGCTCTCTTCGATGTAGAGCGGCATGCGCGGGGCGAGACGCGTCAGCGCCGGCACGAGATGCGGGAAGAGGTACGGGCCGACGGTGTAGATGGCGCCGATACGCAGCGGGCTGACCAGCTGATCCTTGCCTTCGCTCGCCATCTCCTTGATCAGCGCGGCCTGTTCGAGCACGCGCTGCGCCTGCTCGACGATGCGTTCGCCGTGCGGGGTCACCTGGACGGTAGACTTGGAGCGTTCGAACAGCGCCAGGCCGAGCTCTTCCTCGAGCTTCTTGACCGCCACCGACAGCGTCGGCTGGGAAACGAAGCAGCGCTCCGCCGCTCGGCCGAAATGGCGCTCCTGGGCCAAGGTTACGATATAACGGAGTTCTGTTAGAGTCATGGGGTGGGACCGAAAGGCTCCCTATCGGAAAGGATCATCGCCAAGCGCGGTGCACGTATCTCGAGTGTACGCCTTGAGTCCGTCTCTCGTGGGCATTCGTAGCGAAGTCGTAGTCACCTCGATACGGGTGTAGCAACAAGGATGTTTTACCAAGAGGTCAGGTAAAGGTGAAGAAAACGACATTAATTCTCGGCTGCGGCGATATCGGCACGCAGCTCGGCCAGCAGCTGCTCGACGCCGGCCACCGCGTCATCGGCGCGCGACGCAGCGCCAGTGCGCTCGAAGGGACCGGCATCGAACCGGTGTCGCTCGACGTGGCCGACGCGGCCGCGGTGGCGACGTTACCCGATGCGGATATCGTCGTCTATGCGGTCACCGCCGACCGCTTCGAGGAGTCCGCCTACGAAGCGGCCTACCCGCAAGGGTTGAAGACGGTCATCAGTGAGTTCGCCCAGCGTGAAGCGGCGCCCAAACGGATCTTCTTCGTCTCCTCGACCAGCGTCTATGCCCAGCAGGGTGGCGAAGAGGTCGACGAAACCTCGCCGACCGAGCCCAACGGCTTCTCCGGCACCTTGATGCGCGAAGCGGAGCAGGCGCTGCTCGATGCGACGCTATCCGGCACGGTGGTGCGCCTTTCGGGCATCTACGGCCCGGGGCGTGACCGGCTGATTCGTCAGGTCAAGGAAGGGCGCATCGCCGCTGCCAACCCGCCGATGTACTCCAACCGCATCCACCGCGACGACTGCGCTGGCGTCCTTGGGCATCTGATTGGTCTTGCGCTCGACGACAAGCCGCTGGAGCCGATCTATCTCGCCAGCGACGGCGATGCCGCCCCGCTCCACGAGGTGATGGCGTGGATCGCCCAGCGGCTCAAGGTAGAGACGCCGGAGGTCATTCAGTCGCCGCTGCGTCGGCGCTCCAGCAAGCGCTGCAACAACGCCCGACTGATCGAATCCGGCTACCGCTTCCACTATCCCAGCTTCCGCGAAGGCTACGAAGACGTCCTGAAGCAGGGCGGGTTTCTCGACACGCCCGCAAAGGCGAAGCCGAAGCCGAAAGCCAAGGCCTGAATCACTTACCGCACGGACGCCCGTTCGTGCGGTATCTGTCCCGTCGTCGCCGGCTTTCGCCGGTCGAGCCTCACGCCGACGCCCCCACCGTAGATTCCCGCAACAACGATTACCGCCCGACGCAACGCGTTGACGGTGAGCCGTCGTGCCGTTCCTTTGGCTAATGTCCCAGACCTTGCTTCGCATGCCGTTGGCTTGTCGAAGCTGTCGGGGCGTGGCATGCGCTTACTTCGTCGGAGAACCATTGTCCTAGACACAGTTTTGCAGCTAACGGAATTGTCACCTAACTTTAGTTCGTCTCGTGAGTCTCGAAAGGTTTCAGCACACGAGGCACCCGCTCAGGCGGGGACCGACACCTAGCAAAGGAGTGCTAATCATGCCTGCTGCCGTACAACTCTCATTCATCGTTGGCTGGATCGCCATGCTCGCCGGGGGCGTGGCGTTCTGGGCGATGAGCCGCTCGCTGCCCTTGAGCGAAAAGCGCCACGGCGTCGCCGCCATGTCGATCGTGTTCGTCGCGTTCGCCAACTACTTCGCCATGGCGATCGGCCAGGGCGACATCATGGTCCACGGCAAAACGGTGTTCTTCGCCCGCTATACCGACTGGGTCATCACCACGCCGATCCTGCTGGCGAGCCTTGCGATGATGGCCACGCCCGATCTCGGTCGCATCCGCACGCTGGTCGGCGCCCTGATCGTCGCCGATATCTACATGATCGTTACCGGGCTGGTGGGCAACCTGTCCGTCGCGCCCAACAACTACTACTGGTGGGTCATCAGCATGGTCGCGTTCTTCGCCGTGCTGGGCATGATCTGGGGACCGCTGCGCGCCGAGGCCAACAAGGGCCACACCTCCGGCGAGTACTCCAAGCTCGCGATCATGCTGACCGTGCTGTGGATCGGCTATCCGATCGTCTGGCTCATCGGCAGCTCCGGTTTCGGCTGGATCACGCTGACCGTGGAGAGCTGGCTCTATCTGGTGCTCGACGTCACCGCGAAGGTCGGCTTCGGCTTCATCGCACTCGGTGCGGCGCGCCACATCCGTCACTGATCGCGTTCATCGACGGGGCGCTCGTCGCCCCGTCTCGAGAGCCCTCTCCCATGCCCGCCCCCTCTCTACGGCTGCGCCTCATCGCCCTGATGGCCGTTGCCATCACCGTGGCGCTGCTCGGCGCGCAGTGGCACCCCGCCACCACCCTCTCGCTCATCGTGCTGGCTGCCGGCGTGGCCGTCGTCGGTCTGCCTCACGGCGCCTTCGATCACGTGGCCGGGCTTCGGCTCATTCGCCGATGGGCGCCGTCTCGCGGTGCGCCTTGGCTTTGGCTCGCGCTCTTTCTGCTTGCCTATCTCGCCCTATCGCTCGCGCTGCTATGGGGCTGGCAGCGCTGGCCGACTCTCGGGCTATCGCTGTTTCTGCTGATGTCGGTGGCGCACTTCGGCACCGACTGGCGAAGCCATCACCCGCTATGGCGTCGCTTGGGGTGGGGCGTGCTGGTCATCGCGTCACCCATGGCGTTTCACGCGGGGGAAGTCGGCGAGATATTCCAGGCGCTGGGCGTGCGCGCGCCGGCACCCCTCATCGCGATCGGCCAATGGGCGCTGCTGATCATGGCGCCGCTGCTGGTCTGGCGGCTTCTCGAACGCCATGTCGAGAGCCGTGCCATGCTGCTCGCGACGGCGGTGCTCCTGCTCGGCGCGGCGCTGCTCAATCCGCTGATCTACTTCGCCTGCTACTTCTGCTGCTTTCACAGCCCGCTGCATCTAAGCGCCATTCGGCGTGAGTTCGGCTTCGAGACGCCCAGCCAGCTGATACGCGTCGCGGCCCCCATCGTGATCGTCACCTGGATCGGCGCGAGCGTCGGCTATGCGTGGATGGGCGAGCACGCCGTGGATTCGCCGCTGCTGAAGACGACCTTCATCGGCCTGGCATGTCTGACCGTACCGCACATGATCGTCGAGTGGTTGAGCGCCCGGGCGTCACGCGCTGACGGCTAGCGTGGTGTAGCGGGAACCTCCGTTGCCGAAGGTGTTGAAGCAACCCATCGCAGCCGCGGTGGTGGCGCCACAATCTAGAAGGAACGAAAAAGCCCCCGTGCGCAGTACGCAACGGGGGCAGTCGTCAATAAGGACTTCGAAAGCGAGATGCTACTCGGCGTCTTTCGGCAGCGCGTAAGCGATGACGTAGTCGCCTCGATTCTCGTCGCTGCCGGTGCGTGTGGCACCGCCATCGACGACGACAACGTACTGCCTGCCGTCGCTACCGATATAGCTCATCGGGGCACCCTGACCACCGACCGGCAGTCGACCACGCCAGAGCTCTTCACCCGTGTCGTTGTCGAGCGCGCGCAGATAGTAGTCCAGCGTGCCGTGGAAGAAGGTCAGCCCGCCACCGGTCACTAGCGGTCCGCCCATGGTCGGCATGCCGAGCGGGATGTGCAGGCCAGAGACGAAGCCGCGAATCGGCGCATCCTCGATGCTACCCATTGGAACCTGCCACTTGGTCTGGCCATTGGTCAGGTCGATGGCGGTCATGGTGCCGAAGGGCGGCTTGAAGCAGGGGACACCCAAGGGAGAAACGAACATCGACCGCTCGACACCCCAAGGCGTGCCGGTCTGGGTCGAGTACTCGCCCTCGGTGGAGGGTTCGAGGCCGGTTTCCTCGGCGACTTCCTGCTTGATGAATTGGCCCCACTGCGCCATGCGAATGTCGTTGACGATCAGCGTGCCGGTGCTGGCATCGATCGCGCCGCCGCCCCAGTTGAAGCCGCCGTAGTACCCGGGGTAGATCAGCGTGCGCTTCTCGTCGGATAGGGGCGTGAACGGGCCTTCCCAGCGCATCTGCTTGAACTGGATACGGCAGTAGAGCTGATCGAACGGCGTCGCTCCCCACATGTCCGACTCGGTGAGGGGCTCGGTGCCTACCGAGAGCGCCGAGAACGGCTGGGTATCGGCGATCTGCATGCCCGGCATGCCATCGGTGGGTACCTGGCGTTGTTCGACCGGGAACACCGGTTCGCCGTTACGTCGGTCGAGCACGAAGATCTCGCCGCGCTTGGTCAGCTGGATCAGTACCGGTACGGTCGACCCGTCTTGCTGTGGCAGATCGTAGAGGATCGGCTGGGAGGAGACGTCGTAGTCGAACTGATCGATGTTGGCGGTGCGAAAGTGCCAGCGCTCTTCGCCCGTCTGCATGTCGACGGCGACGATGGCATCGTTGTACTCGTTGGAATAGTCGTGGCGATTGCCGGTCCAGAAGTCCGGCGTCTGGTTGCCGGTCGGGAAGTAGGCCAGACCCAGTTCGGGATCGTAGGCGGCCGTGCCCCAGAAGTTGGGAGTCTCGGGTGCGTAGGTCTCGCCCGGCGGCAGCGGTTCGCTCGTATTGCGAGCGGCGTCCCAGGCCCAGAGCAGCTCGCCGGTCTCGGCGTCGAATCCGCGCACTACGCCGGAGGGTTCGTCGACGCTGAGATTGTCGTTGAGACGGCCTCCGACCACGATCACACCATCGGCGACCAACGGTGCGGAGGTGACGTTGTAGGTGCCATTCTGGCTCGCCTCGGGCGTCGGCGTCAGGCCGTCACGCAGATCGACGTAGCCGCCGTTGCCGAAATCGCGGCAGAGCTCGCCGGTCTCGGCATCGAGTGCCAGCAAGCGCGCGTCGATGGTGGTCTCGATGATACGGCGACGGCACTGCTGTGGGGCGTTCGCGGCGAGCGCCGTATCGGCGCGGTCGCCGTCTGCCGGAGACGACGAATCACTATTCGCACTGGCTGCCTCGACCGAGGTCGCCGAGTCGTCGGCAGTTGTATCGGCAATCGATGGCTGCGCGCCCAGATCTGCGTAGCCTACGCCGCGACAGCGCTTCCAGCCCTGTACGCTCTCTGTGACTTTTGGCTCGGGGTCGAAGCGCCACTGCTCTTCACCGCTAGTCGCATCGAGGGCGATCACCTTGCTCAGCGGCGTACAGAGATAGACGGTGTCGTCGATCTTGAGCGGCGTGACCTGGTATTCGGCACCGCCGGTCGCCATGTCGCCCGTGCGGTAGGTCCAGGCCACCTCGAGCTGATCGACATTGTCCTTATCGATCTGGTCGAACTGCGCGAAGCGCTCTCCAGTCGTACTGCGACCGTAGGCGGGCCAGTCTTCGCCACTGGATTCGCCAGCGTCCGGCCGGATCACGTCGGCGCTCGCGCTGTCATCGGCTTCGACCGTCGGATGCGGCTGGAACATGCCGGCAACGAACGCGCCGAGGGCGATCAGGCAGGCGACGGACAGCGCGGCCGCCGGCTTGCAGCTCAAGGCCGCAGCGCCGGATCGACGTTTCATCCACGGCGCGAGTGCGGCAAATACCATGGCGATGCCGAGGAAGACGAGCAGTCGTGGCACCAGCTGCCAGAAATCGATACCGACTTCCCAAAGCGCCCAAGCCGTGGCCAGCGCCAGCGTCAGCAGCGCCAGCCAGAGCCCGTAGGCTCTGCCGCGCGCCAAGCCAATGCCGGCGCCTGCCAGCAGTAGGCCGGCGAGCAGATAAAACGGGCTTCCCCCCAGGGTCGCGAGCCAGACGCCCCCGCCCAAAAGACCCAAACCCAGGAGGGCCGTGACCCCACCCAGGACAACAGCAACGATTTTCACTTTCTCTTTCTCCGTTCCGCAGCGGAATGCCGACCTGCTCTTATTTGATAATATTTCTCATTTATCGGCGAAGTACTCTACGGTGGTCGCCACGCTTGATAAAGCGATGAGAGACCAGCAAGGGGGCGGTGTAGACTAAAGTTGTACGATATATGTCCGCGACTCGATCCAATTGCCATCGATAGCGTGGCGAAACGGCGAACGAGAGAGGATGATTTTTCGGGCGTGCGAGCGGAGTGGGAGTAGTCGAGGGAGGGGGGCGAGTAGGAGTCGCGATGCCGTATCGCGACTCGGTGGGAATCGAAGGGGCGACGTTTCAGTCGCCGATCACCATGACGGCTTCGGCTTCGAGCAGGCTGCCCTTGGGCAGCGATTTCACGCCGACGGCGGCCCGCGCCGGATAGGGGGCGGAGAAGAACGTTTCCATCACCTGATTGACCACGGCGAAGTTGTCGAGATCGGTGAGGTAGAGGTTGAGTTTGACGATGTCCTGCAGCGAGCCGGCCGCCTCGCGGCACACCGCGGAGAGGTTGGTGAATACCTGATGCGCCTGGGCTTCGAACGCGTCGGACACCATTTCCATCGTCTCGGGGTCCAGCGGGATCTGCCCGGAGATGTAGACGGTGTTACCCGACTTGATGGCCTGCGAGTAAGGGCCGATGGCGGCCGGGGCGTTTTCGGTATTGATAACGGCTTTGTTGCTCATGGCGTACCCTCCAGCTTCAATCGTTTGAGATGAGACAGCCTTTTTGACGAGCCCTGCTCAGGACGAGCGTCCCGACGAAAAAAACGACGCCCCGCCGCGGGGAACCACGGCGGGGCAGTCTCGAGCGTTGTTCAGTGTCGGGCGCGAACGATGCGTCCGATGTGATTCAAATTGCGCAGGCGCTTGATGATCCGCGCCAGATGAACGCGACCCTTGACCAGAATGGTCAGGTTGACGATCGACAGGCGAACGTCGCGCTCTTCGATGCCGATGCGCTCGATGTTGGCGTCGGCATCGGTGATCAGACTGGCGAGCTCGGCGATCAGCCCGCGCCGGGTCTCGACTTCGATGCGCAGCGGAACCGGAAAATCCTGCTCGATCTGATTGGACCACGTCAAGGAGACGAGCTTGTCGGGATCGTCGCGCAGCTCTTCGAGATTGCCGCAGTCGTGGCGGTGCACGACGATGCCCTTGCCGATGGAAAGATGGCCGATCACCGGATCCTCCGGCAGCGGGTAGCAGCAGCGCGCGAAGCTGATTGCCATGCTCTCAGAGCCGTTGATCACGATCGGGCCATTGGACTCCGCCAGACGCCGGAACTCCGCCCGCTCGTTCGCTTCGTCGGTGGGCTCGGTATCGACCAGGCGGCGTGCGGTGGCATGCGCCAACCGCGTGCCGAGGCCGATACTCGCCAGCAGATCCTCTTCGCTCTTCAGGTCGATCTCGGTCAGCAGCGCTGACAGTCGCTCCGGCGAGAGCGTCTCGAGACTCGTCTCGAAGGCCGCCAGCGCCCGGTTGAGCAACCGGCGTCCGAGCTGCACCGCCTCGGTGCGCTGCTGGTTCTTGAGCGCGTGGCGGATGGCCGAGCGCGCCTTGGCGGTGATCACGAAGTTGAGCCAGGCGAGGTTGGGCTTGGCCCCGGGGGCGGTGATGATCTCGAGCGTCTGACCGCTCTCCAGCGGTGTCGACAGCGGCGCCAGGTGGCGGTCGATGCGACAGGCGATGCAGCTGTTGCCGATATCGGTGTGCACGCTGTAGGCGAAATCCACCGCCGTCGCTCCCTGTGGGAGCTCCATGATGTCGCCTTTCGGCGTGAAAATGTAGACATCGTCGGGAAAAAGGTCGTTCTTGACGTGCTCGATGAACTCAAGCGAGTCCCCGGCGTGGCGCTGCATCTCGAGCAGACCGCGCACCCACTCGCGGGCGCGGGCGTGACTGCCAACGGCGATCGGCCGCTCGGTCTGGCCGGCCTTGTAGAGCCAGTGCGCGGCGATGCCGTTGTTGGCCATCGCCTCCATCTCGCGGGTGCGGATCTGCACCTCGATCGGCATGCCGCTGGGGCCGAAGAGGGTGGTGTGCAGGCTCTGGTAGCCGTTCGCCTTGGGGATGGCGATGTAGTCCTTGAAGCGCCCGGGGACCGGCTTGTAGAGATTGTGCACCGCGCCGAGGATGCGATAGCTGTTGTCGACGGAGTCGGTGATGATGCGAAACCCGAACACGTCCATGATCTCGGCGAAGGGCTTTCGCTGATCGTGCATCTTGCGGTAGATCGACAGCAGGTGCTTCTGGCGGCCGACCACGCTGCCGATGAGATCGTCCTCGTCGAGGCGGCGCTGCAGGCCGTCCTGAATCTGGCGCATGGTCGAGCGGCGATTGCCACGGGCCCGGGCCACTGCACGCTTGATTCGCTCGGCGCGCATCGGGTGGATCGCCTGGAACGACAGATCCTCGAGCTCGACGCGAATGGTGTTGATGCCCAGCCGCCCGGCGATGCGGGCGTAGATCTCCAGCGTTTCGCGGGCGATGCGGCGCTTCTTGTCCGGCCGGAGCGCGCCGAGGGTGCGCATGTTGTGCAGGCGATCGGCGAGCTTGACGATGATCACGCGGATGTCCTGGGACATCGCCATCACCATCTTCTGGAAGTTCTCCGCCTGAGCGACGGCTTTGTCTTCGAAGGTGATCTGGGTCAGCTTGGAGACGCCGTCGACCAGCCCCGCCACGGCTTCGCCGAACTGGGTGGCGATCGCGTCGCGCGTGACGCCGGTATCCTCGATCACGTCGTGCAGCATTGCCGCCATCAGGCTCTGATGGTCCATATGCATGTTGGCGAGGATATTGGCGACAGCCAGCGGATGGGTGACGTAGGGCTCGCCGGAGCGGCGGGTCTGGCCGTCGTGGGCCTGTTCGGCGTAGTAGAAGGCGCGCCTGACCTGCTGGATCTCATCGTCCGGTAGATAGCCGCCGAGGCGATCGGCCAGGTCATCGATGGTGAACATGCAGTGCGCCTATATTACTGGGAACCGCTTGGCAGGGCGTCATCGCGCGCTCGGGATGCCTGGAGCGCTCGTCGACGGCCGTAACGGCTCACCCAAAAGCCCGCAGGCCAGGTCGAGCCAGGGCCCGGCGGACCCGAATGCGCGACGGAACGCGCACCCGCGATCGTGCCGGACGCGGCAGTCAGATGTCGTAGTCCTGGTTCGGCTGCGGCTCGGGGCGCGGACGCGGCGGTGCGGCTTCGACCGGCTCGTCGAGGATGCTGTCGCCGATCTGGCCGGTGGCGATCTCGCGCAACGCCATGACGGTGGGCTTGTCGTTTTCCCACGGCAGCAGCGCATCGCGGGAGCCGCGCGACAGCTGACGGGCACGCCGGGAGGAGATCATCACCAGCTTGAAACGGTTCTCGATATGGTCCAGACAATCTTCGACGGTCACTCGTGCCATGAGGATAACCCTGCAGCCGGAAAGTGGAGGATGCCGCTCCACGAGCGGTCCTGGGGACCGAGCAGTCTACGCAACGCCGACTATGTCTGACAAGTATGCAGCCGGTGGGGTCGGCACGCGGCTACGTAGAGATGATCGTTGACAACAAACTGAAACATTTTCCCGCTCAACTGTCTCCCGCCGCGTGACGCGCCACGCGTGACACCCGGCATCTTCCGTTCGTGGTGTCATGACGCGGAGCGGACACCTGAGATCAATCAGCGGGAAGTAGACGATGAAAGGCTTGGCCGATCTCCCCATTCGTACGACGTGGATCACCACGCTCGCCATTTTCACGCTGCTGGTCGTCGGGGTGGGGGGAATCGGTGTCTACGGCAATGAGGCGAGCCGGACGAGCTTCGCGACCTTCGATCGCATTCACGTCAGACAGTCCAGCGCACTCAACGACGCCTACGTCGCCATGCTACGCGCCCGCATCGAAATGAGCCGCGCCGCGCAGCTGCTGGAGCGGCCCTCCTTCGATCGACCGGGGCCGGCGCTCGACGAGGCCGCGACACTGTTGGAGAGCGCCGCTCGGTCTTTCGAGGCGTTCGCCGCCATCGATGCCCTTCCCGAGCAGGAGGCGTCGATCGAGGCGCTGTCGCGCGGCTTCGAATCCTTCCTCGGCACCGGCCTGCGGCTGCAGCTGAGCTCGCTGCAGGATGGCGATATCGATGGCTGGCGGGCCTACCGCTCCCGCGTCAGCGAAATGAGCGCGGCTTTCGTCGAGAGTGCAGAGGCTTTCTTTACCATCTCGCGCGCCCAGGGCGAAGCGCTCGCCGCTCAGTCCAACGCGCTGAGCCGGACCTTCGACGTCGCCATCGCCGGCGCCATCGTCGCCTGCCTGCTGCTCGTCGGTTTCATGCTGTGGTGGGTCACGCGCTACGTCACGCGTCCCATTCGCGGCCTGCTGGAACGCTTCTCGCGCATCGGCGCGGGTGACCTGTCGACGCCGATCGAGCCGCGTGGACGCAATGAGATCGGCCAGCTCTTCGCCGGACTCGGCGAGCTGCGCGAAAGCCTCGCCTCGACCGTGCTCGAGGTGCGTGGCAGCAGCGACGTGGTGGCGACCCACGCCGACCGTGTGACGACCGGCAACCGCGAGCTCGCGGCCGATACGGATCGCCAGTCGACGGCGCTCGAACAGACAGCGGCGCACCTCGGGGCGCTCACCCAGACGGTAAGCGACAATGCCGATCATGCGCGGCGCGCCAGCGAGCTGACGCTCAAGGCGGAGCAGGAGGCGAAAAACGCCAGTGGCGAGATGCAGCGGATGACCGAGACCATGAACGGCATCGAGCGCAGCAGTGGTGAAGTGCGCGAAATGATCGGCTTGATCGATCATATCGCCTTCCAGACCAACGTGTTGGCGCTCAATGCCTCGGTCGAGGCCGCCCATGCCGGCCCGCACGGTCGTGGCTTCTCGGTGGTGGCCGCCGAAATCCGCACGCTCGCCGAACGTAGCGCCGGTGCGGCCCGCGACGTGCGCGGGCTGATCGAGACCTCCGACAGCCGCATCGCCGAAGGTGCGGGTCTGGCTTCACGAGTCGAGACGATCATGGCGCGCGTCGTCGACTCCGCCGGCGAGATCAACACCGTGGTGGGCGACATTGCCGCGGCATCCAGCGTGCAGCGTGAAGGGCTCGATGAACTCAATGCAGCGATGACCGAAATGAGTCAGGTCACCGCCCAGAACCGCGAGCGGGCGAGCGTGGCGAGCGAAACGGCGGAGCGCCTCGACGCCGAAGCGGAGCGGCTGCGTCAAGAAGTGGCAAGCTTTACCCTGGCAGCGGCGCAGGGTGAGGGTGCGGCAGACGTGTCGGATGACATCGCGTCGGCGCCACCCGAGCCGACTTCCCTGCCCGCGCCGGCCTCGAAGCGCGAGACCGTCCCGGCCTTCGAGGCCTGATCGAGGCGCCGGGGGCGGACGCTAGCAGGCGTCACCGCCCGACACGCCCGGCCCTTCATTCACTGCCGTTCAGCAGCTCGTCGAGCAGCGCCGCGTGGCGATGGCGCATCTTGTCGAGCCGCGAACGGCGCGCTCGAACGATGCATTCGAGCTCGTCGAGGGCATGCTCGAAGGTGTCGTTGACGATGACGTGCTCGTACTCGTCGTAGTGCGACATCTCGTCGACGGCGTCGCGCATGCGCCGCTCGATCACGCTGTCGTCGTCGGTACCGCGTCCAGAGAGACGCTCACGCAGCGCCGCGAGCGACGGCGGCAGAATGAAGATCGATTCCGCATCCGGCGACTGCTCGCGCACCTGCCGCGCGCCCTGCCAGTCGATCTCGAGGATCACGTCCTCGCCGAGTGCCAGGCGCTTCTCGACCTCGAGGCGCGAGGTGCCGTAGTGGCGATCGAAGACCCAGGCGTGCTCGAAGAATTCGCCCCGCGCGACCATCGCCTCGAAGGCTTCCGGCGTCACGAAGTGGTAGTTGACGCCGTCCTGCTCGCCGGCGCGCATGGCGCGGGTGGTGTGTGAGACCGAGACGCCGATGGCGTGATTGCGCTGTAGTAGCGCTCGCACCAGGCTGGTCTTGCCGGCACCGGACGGTGCGGAAACGATGTAGAGCGTGCCCTGGGCGGTACCCTGAGCCAAAGCGGCGGAAGTTGTCGCGTTCGGCGTGGCCGACGGTGGCGTGTGTGGCATGAGAGAGTCGTCGAGCGATGGATGAGACCGCTCAGTATGTCACAGATCGGGCGCTGCTCAGGAGCCCCCGGGCGATCATCACGCTTGCGCCGGCCGAGAAACCCTCGAACGAATCGATTTGCGACTTTCGCGACCCTTCACGATGCTTACGCCGCGCGCTTGCGCCGCTTTCATCTGCCATCTTCGCTAGTGACTCAAGGATCGTCATGGCCGCCACCGCTTCCCCCGCCCAGAGCCGTACCGTCTTTCTCGGTGCCGCCTTCGCCTTCATGATCACCATGCTCGGTGCGACCCTGCCGACCCCGCTCTATCCGCTCTACCGCGAGACTTTCGGCTTCTCCCAGCTGATGATCACGGTCATCTTCGCGGTCTACGCCATCGGCGTCATCGGCGCGCTGCTGCTCACCGGGCGCTGGTCGGACCAGCTCGGCCGCCGCCCGCTGCTCTTTGCCGGGCTGCTGCTCTCGGCGGCCAGCGACCTGGTGTTCTGGCAGGCCGACGGCCTCGCGCCGATTCTCGTCGCTCGCGTGCTCTCCGGCATGTCCGCGGGCATCTTCACCGGCACCGCCACCGTCGCGGTGATGGAGCTCGTCCCCGAGCGCTGGACCCGGGTCGGTACGCTCGTCGCCACCGCCGCCAATATGGGCGGGCTCGGCCTCGGGCCGATGCTCGCCGGCGGGCTTGCCTGGCTCGCGCCGCTGCCGCTGCAGACGCCCTACGTCGTGCATCTGGTGCTGGCGGTACTGGCCGTGCTCTGCATCTGGCGCGCCCCGGAAACCGTCTCGCGCCCCGAGCGAATTCGCCTGCGGGTGCAGCGGCTCAGCGTGCCGCCGGAGGTGCGCGGGGTCTTCGTGCCGGCGGCGATCGCGGCCTTTGCCGGCTTCATGGTGTGCGGCTTCGCCACCTCGGTGACCCCGGCCTTCGTCGGCGGCGAGCTCGGCTACCACAATCCGGCGCTGATCGGCGTCGTCGCCGGGCTGCTGTTCATCGCCTCTACCCTCGGGCAACTGGTGCAGGGCCGGCTGCCGGCGTCGCGACGCCTGCCGATCGGCTGCGGCGTGCTGCTCGTCGGCGTCGGCTGTTTTGCCTGGGGGATCGCTGCCGAGACGCTCGCCGGCTTCTTCCTCGGGCCGGTGATCGCCGGCATCGGCCAGGGCATCTCGTTTCGCGCCGGGCTTGGTGCCGTCGCCGCGGCCAGTCCCGACGAGCACAAGGCGGCGGTGGTCTCGACCTTCTTCGTCGTCGCCTACGTCGCCATCTCGCTGCCGGTCGTGGGGATCGGACTGCTGGCGAGCGTGATCGATCTCACCACCACCGGGCTGATTTTCGACGGTCTGGTCGCGCTGCTCTGTGTGGCCGCACTGGTGCTGCTGCTGCGGGGCGCCGGGCGCAATGCCAAGGGCTGAGGCCGGCGCCGGTCCGACGGGGGAAGGACAGCGGGCCGAGGGCGAGGCGAACGCCACGGTCGGGCCGGCGCGCTCTGGTATCATGGCGGGCGGATTGTTCCCCACCCGCCGTCAGGAGCCCTCGATGACCGCCTCGCCCGATACGCTCACCCTTCGCCGCCCCGACGACTGGCACCTGCACCTGCGCGACGGCGAGATTCTCCCCGCCGTGCTGCCCTACACCAGCGCGACCTTCGCCCGCGCCATCGTCATGCCCAACCTGGCGCCGCCGGTGACCACGATCGAGGCGGCGAGCGCCTACCGCGAGCGCATCCTCGCCGCGCTGCCCGCGGGGCACGACTTCACCCCGCTGATGACCTGCTACCTCAACGAGAGCGTCAGCGCCGAGACCCTCGAGCGCGGCCATCGCGACGGCGTCTTCACCGCGGCCAAGCTCTACCCGGCCAACGCCACCACCAACTCCCAGCACGGCGTGAAGCGCATCGGTGACGTCTACCCGCTGCTGGAAACAATGCAGCGCATCGGCATGCCGCTGCTGGTCCACGGCGAGGTGACCCGCAGCGAGATCGATATCTTCGATCGCGAGAAGGTCTTCATCGACGAGGTGATGAGCGACATTCGCCGCCGGTTCCCCGAACTCAAGGTGGTCTTCGAGCACATCACCACGAAAGACGCGGCCCAGTTCGTGCTCGAGGGCGACGAGTTTCTGGCCGCCACGCTCACCCCGCAGCACCTGGCGCAGAACCGCAACGACATGCTGGTCGGCGGCATTCGCCCGCATCTCTACTGCCTGCCGATCCTCAAGCGCCAAGAGCACCAGCGCGGCCTGCGTGAGGCCGTCGCCAGCGGCCACCCGCGCTTCTTCCTGGGCACCGACTCTGCGCCTCACGTTACCGCCGCCAAGGAGACCGCCTGCGGCTGCGCCGGCGTCTTCAACGCCGAGGCCGCGCTCTCGGTCTACGCCGACGTCTTCGAGCAGGAAGGCGCGCTCGAACACCTCGAGGCGTTCTGCTCGGAGAACGGCCCGCGCTTCTACGGCCTGCCGCTGAACGAGGGTACGGTCACCCTGACGCGCCGGCCGACGCCGGTGGCCGAGTCTGTGGGCGAGGGCGACAGCACCTTCGTGCCCTACAAGGCGGGGGAGTCGCTGACCTGGCAGGTAGCCCGGAGCCCGGCATGACGGCGCCCGTACTGGGGCTGGCGCAGATCGGGTCGGTGGCGGGTGACGTCGAGGCCAATCTTGCGCGCCATCTCGAAGTCGTCGCTGCCGCGGCCCGTGCCGGCGTCACGCTGCTCGTCTTCCCCGAGCTGTCGCTGACCGGCTACGAGCCCGCGCTGGCGGCGGGGCTTTCGTTCACGCCGGACGCCCCCCGCCTGGCGCCGCTCGTCGCGGCGGCAGCGGGGCATGGTATCGGTATTGTCGCGGGGCTACCGCTGAAGGGCGTCACGCGGCCCCGAGTGGGCGCGCTGATCGTCTCCGCCGACGGTGAGGTCTCGACCTATGCCAAGCGCCATCTGCACCCGGGCGAAGAGGCGGCCTTCGAGCCCGGCGAGGGGGACTGTCTGCTCGCGCTCGGCGACGAGCGCATCGCCATCGCCGTCTGCGCCGACACCAACGCCCCCGAGCACGCCGAGCGCTGCGCCGCACTCGGCGCCACGGTCTACCTCGGCGGCGTGCTCATCACCGAAGGCGGCTACGCCGCCGACACCGCCCACCTCGCCCGCACCGCGGCACGCCACGACTGGCTGGTCGGCGTCGCCAACCACAACGCGCCTTCCGGCGGTATGGCGGCGATCGGCCGTAGCGGTTTCTGGAACGCGGACGGCAAGCTCGTCACGGCCGACGGCGCGGACAGCCTCGTCATCGCGACTCGCGACGATGCGGGCTGGCAGGCACGAGTCGAGTCGTTGTGCGATCGCTCGTGACGACGTGAGGCTGGCGTGAACGCGGTCGAACCCCCACGCTTTCGGCCCCGATGTTCCGTGGAAACCGACTCATGCCCCATCTCTTTACCAACCGACCGCGTGCCGCGCGACTCAAGCGAAGCAACCCCGATCTGCGCAAGGAGATGTGGTGGGAGGGCGTCAACGCGCTGCTCTACGAACTCGGTGGCGTGCTCTTCGTCATCGGCAGCGTACTGTTCTTCCCCTCGCTGGAGCCGTGGAAGGACATCGGCGCCTGGCTCTTCTTCGTCGGCTCGCTGGTCTATCTGGTGGTCCTCGCCCACGACATGATCGAGGTGCGGGAGTTCTGGATGAAGTCCCGCACGTCGCCGTCGCGGCTGCTGGAGATCGTCTCGCTGTGCGCCTATACGCTCGGCACGCTGCTGTTCACCGTGGGCAGCCTGTTCTTCCTCTCCTGGTGGCACTGGATCGTCGCCGGCGCCTGGTGTTTCGTCATCGGCTCGCTGTTCTTCGTCTTCGGCGCGAGTCTCAACGTGCTGATGATCATCCGTGCCTCGTCGCTGATGACGCTGCAGCTGATGAATCTCACCGCGGTGATGTTCGTCACCGGCTCGGTGCTCTTCGTCGTCGCTTCCGTGCCCTATCTCTGGTCGCTGGAGGAGGTCTCCAACCGCGCCCAGATGCTCGGCTTTCTCGCCTGGCAGTTTCTGATCGGCAGTGCGCTCTTTCTGATTGGCGGACTCTTCAATCATCAGCGGGCGCGGCTGGTGATCCGGCATCGCATCGGGGCCACCACCGAAGACGAAGAGGCAGACGAGCGCCTGCTCGCCTTCATGCGCGGCGAGATCAACGAAGAGGACTACCGCACCCGCTATCCGGTGCCGCCGGGCTGAGCGCTCATCGTGTGCTGGCGTCTGGCGCCGTGAAGGGGCGGATGTCCCAGCGCTCTCTGCCCTCGGGGGCGATCAATAGCGCCACGGCATTGCTCGAGCGCGGCCCCTCGGGAGAGCCGGTGGCGATCCAGCGCAGCGCGCGAACGAGGCCGGAGTGGCCGACGATCAGCGGCCGCTCGGCCTCGTTCAGCGCATCGTTCAGCCCCGCGACGAGGCGTGCGACGAACGCCGCCCAGGATTCGCCGCCGACGGGGGTGTCGAGATAGGGCAGCCGCGCGGGAATCGGCTGGCCCTCGAACTCGCCCCAGTGGCGCTCCATCAGCCGCGCATCGAGCCGATCCGGCGCCCGCCCGAGCGCGATCTCCGCCGTCTCCCGGGCGCGCACCAGCGGGCTTGTGACCGTCAGCGACCAGTCGATATCGCCCACGAGCGCATGGGCGAGTCGTGCCTCCTCCCGGCCGCGCTCGGTCAGCGCGACGTCCTGCTGGCCGCCGATGCGGCGCTCCTGATTGCGGGTGCTCTCGCCGTGACGCAGGAAGACGAAGGGGCGGCGGATCAGCGCCGGCGGCTGGGGCATGGCAGAGGCTCCGTGAGCGTGGGGTTACATCCAGGCTAGCGCGATACCCCGATTTGTCGCCTCCCTCATGCCGCGGCACACTGCCAGGGCTCCCACTGTCGAGGATTTCGCATGACCCACCGTTCGGCGCCGCTTCGCATCCACGTCTTCACCGACCCGGATTTTCGCCAGTCGCCCGCGTTCGCCGAGTCCCGCGTCGCGGCGGCGCTGGCGGCCTTCCCCGAGCTGGCGCCGCGGGTGACGGTCGAGGTCAGCCGTGATCTCGCGACGCTCGAGGCGGCGCTTGCCGAGATCGAGGTGCTGGTGGTGGTGGGCAAGCTGGAGCTCGTCGAGCTGGCGGCGCGGGCGCCGAAGCTCGCCTGGATTCACATCACCAGCGCCGGGGTGGATCGCGTACCGCTCGATCGGCTGCCGCCGACGGTGCGGGTGACCAATGCCAAGGGCAATCACGACGCGCGGGCACGGGAGTTCGCGATGACCGCGCTGCTGATGCTCAACAATCAGCTGCCGCTGTTCGCTACTCAACAGCGCGAGCAGCGCTGGGCGCAGACGGCGCTGGCGCCGATCGACGGCAAGACGGTGGTGATTCTCGGCATGGGCGCGCTGGGCAGCGCCGCCGCCCGGGGCGCCCGCCAGCTCGGTCTGCGCGTGGTCGGCGTCAGCCGCGCCGGGCGCGAGCACGACCTCGCCGATGTCAGTCTGCCGCAGAGCCGCTTGAAAGAAGCGCTGGCCGAGGCCGATTTCCTGCTGATCACCCTGCCGCTGACCGCCGAGACGCATCACGCAGTGGACGCCTCGGCGCTCGATGCCATGCCCGAGCGCGGCGGGGTGATCAACATCGGTCGCGGACCGGTGCTCGATGTCGCGGCGCTTGCCGAGCGGCTCGAGGACGGCCGGCTCGGCGGCGCGGTGCTGGATGTCTTTCCCGAAGAGCCGCTGCCGGCGTCGTCGCCCTACTGGACGACACGCAACCTGATCGTCACGCCCCATAGCGGCCTCTATGACGCCGACTACGCCCCGCGCTGCCTGCGTGCCTTCTTCGCCAACGTCGAGCGCTACCTGGCCGGTGAGGCGCTGGAAAACCGCGTCGACCCGGCGCTGGGCTACTGAGCCGAGCGGGGGCACCTGGCGTTGCGCCTCATGCCTAGAACGTCACGCCGGCGCGAAGTGCCACCTCCATTGGCTCACCCACGACGAGGCGAGTATCGCCGCCGCTCGACGGGTAGTAGGTGGTATCGAACAGGTTCTTCACGTCGAGCTGCAGGTGAGTGTTGTCCCCCAGCCAGCCGTTGTCCCAGGCGATGAAGGCGTCGGCCACAGTGTAGTCATCCAGCGTGAAACTGTTGGCATCGTCGCCCTCGCGCTCGCCGACGTAGCGCACGCCACCGCCGATGCGCCAGCGGCCATAGTCCGGGTCCACGGGCAGCGTCTGCGCCAGTCGCAGCGACGCGGTATGCCGCGCCACGTTGGGCAGCGCGTTGCCTTCGGTGCTCCCTTCGCCATCGTCGAGGATCTCGGCGTCGGTATAGGCGTAATTGGCGAGCAGCGCGAGGCGCTCGGTCAGCTGACCCTGCAGGGCGAGCTCCACGCCCTGGGAGCCGCTCCTGCCGATCGCCCGCGAGACGCCATTGTCGGCGACCACGACGTTCTCCTTGGTGATGTCGAACCACGCCAGCGACGCTTCCAGCCGGTCGTCCAGCAGCCGGCGCTTGAGACCGAGCTCCCAGCCGCGACCCTCTTCCGGGTCGAAGGTCCGGCCGCTGTCGCTGTCCGGTGAGTTGGGGACGAACGACTCGCTGTAGCTGGCATAGACCGAGGTCTGCGGGTCGAGTCGATAGAGCAGGCTGGCGTGGGGTAGAAAGACCGTGTCGTCGGTATCGCTATTCACCTCGAAAGGCCGGCCCTGACCGCCATACTGCTCGGTGGCCTGGTAGCGGCCGCCGAGCCCCACGATCCAGCGCTCACCGAGATGAATGTTGTCGTCGACGTAAGCGGCGGTGCTGTTGATCTCGTCGAGACGATGACTGCGGCGGGTCTGGTAGGTAGCGCCTTCGATGTCGAGATCGCCATAGCGGGGGGAGTCGACGGAAATCGTATCGGTGGCGCCGCGATAGCGATCGGCGAGGTAGTCGCGGCGGCGTTCGTGATCCATCCCGAGCGTCATCTCATGGCGGGTGCCGGCCAGTGTCACATCGCCGAGCAGCTCGGCGGCGGTATAGATCACGCGACGATCGAAGCCGTGATTGGCATCCGCTCGCCGGGTGGCGGTGCCATCCTCGTCGACGCTCAGCACCCGCGGCTGACCGTCGTCATACTGGCGGCGGTTCCAGCCGTAGGTGAGTCGGCTGGTCCAGTCCGGTGTCAGGTCCTGTTCCCAACGTGCGGTAAACGACTGATCGTGACCCTCGACGCCGGACCAGTCTTCATCCAGCCGGCGGTGGCGCGGCACGTCGATCGGCTTGCCGTCGACGAAGGCGGTCCCGCGATCGAGCACCCGATCGTAGTCGCGGTACTCGTAGGCAAACCAGAGGCGGGTGTCGTCACGTTCCCAGGTCAGAGACGGTGCGATGACAGTCTGGCGGTCGCTGCCGAAGTTGCGCCAGTAGGTTTCGTCCTGCTGGCCGACGATGAAGCGGAAGGCGGCACCGGTCTCGCCCAGCGGACCGGTGACATCGACGCTGGCACGGCCGCCGCCGAAGGAGCGGGTATTGCCGCTGATGTGGCGCTGCCAGGTGTACTGCGGCTTCTTGCTGACCAGATTGATCACTCCGCCGGGCTCCTGGATCCCGTAGCGAAACGACCCGGGGCCCTTGAGCACTTCGACACGCTCGGTGGTAAAGAGCGGGAAGGTGTTGCGAGGCTGGCGAATGCCGTCACGCAGAATCGAGCCGTCGCTGTTGCTGCCGAACCCCCGTTTGACGAAACCCGCCTCGGTGCCGCCCATGGTGTTGGCCTGGGTCACGCCGGGAATGTAGGCCATGGCATCGGTGAGAGAGTCGGCGCCGATATCCGAGAGCAGCTGGGGCGTGATCGCATCGACGGTGCGCGCCTGATCGAGGAAGTCCGTGGACCGGCCGGTGACCATGTCGGAGGCCCCGGGTCGATAGCCCTCGGCTGTCGTGCCGAGTCGGTCGGCGGTGACCGTGATCGACGTCAGGGCGGAGGTGTCGGTGGTCTCGGCGCTCGCCGAGACGGGCACGGCGAGCGGAAGCAGCAACAGTGTCGCGCTGAGCGGGACGGGGCGGATAAGGCGGAAGAGCCGCATGGGTCATATCTCTTGAATGTGCCGCGTCAGCGGGCTGGGGTCACGGCGTTAGAGCCGGTTTGTCGGTGGGGCGGCCGGCGACACACGCGCGTCAGCGGGTATCGGATGCTGCGGGGTACGTCGTCTGGAACGTACCGTCGGTCGCGATGGGCAGCTCGCTCGTGAACAGCGCGTCCTGGGTCGCCTGCGGGTCCAGGGCCGCACACTGCCGCGGATGGAGCCAGCGGGCGATCGTCTGAAGCGCAATGGCGGCGAAGGGCCCCTGGTGGTAACCGTGCCAGAGCGCGTGAAAGCGACCGTCGGTCACCGCGGAGAGCGTCGGCCAGCCCGGTCGGCGGGCGACGACTTCGGCCATGTCGCGGTGGGTGGTGTTCACCTCGACGCCGAACCCGGCCCGGATAGAGCCTCCCTGTGACCACCCGGCGGCCGTGGCGACGATGACATCGGGATTGCGGGCCAGAATCGCCTCGGGGTTGAGCACGTTCTCGCTGCCCGGGGAGAGCCCGGCGGCGATGTTGTCACCGCCGGCCCGCTCGACCAGATCGGCCAGTCCGGTATCGAAGTTGCTGCGACAGCAGTCGGTCTTCAGCCCCGGGGCGATATCGATCAGCACGCTGGGGCTCGCCGTGACGCTATCGACGCAGTCGTCGACGGCCTCGATGGCTGCCTGCAGCCGTCGTGTCAGGGCCGCGGCGCGGGGCTTGGCATCCAGTACGTCGCCGAGTAGCGCCAGCGAGGGCACGGTGTCGGCGAGTGGGTGGCGCTGGAAGTCGATGAACACCACCGGAATGCCCAGTGCCTCGAGTTGGTCGAGCAGCGGCGAGTCGTGCAGATCCGGGTAGCGGGCAAGATTGGTCACCACCAGGTCGGGCGACAGCGTCAGCAGCGACTCCGCGCTGAGCGGAGCGTTGCCGTGGCCGAGCGACGGCAGGGCGTCGAGTTCGGGGAAAGCGTCGGCGAAGCGCGCCTGCGCCTCGCTGTCGAAGCGTGAAAGCGACCCTCGCCACCCGCTCATCCGCGCGACCGGGTTCGGAAGCAGCGTCGCCAGGGCGAGGAGATGGCGGGGATCATCGAGAAAGAGTCGCCTGGGTGGCGCATCGAGCGTCACTTCACGCCCGGCAAGGTCGGTCACGGTCAGAGGGAAGCCTTCGGCGTGTGCGGCTGGCGCTGCCCACACCGAAACCATCGTGGCCAGCAGCAAGCAAAGACCCAGAAAGCGATACCGATCTTGCAAAGCAGGCATGTCGATTCTTCTAGTTGATTAAAAAGAATCATTATCATTTGAGGGGTTTTCCCGGTCAATGCCCTGGTGGCGCTTTCCGCGGACTGTTGCCGACGCGCGGCAGGGCTTCCCCTCGTGGCCTCGCGTCTCGACGGTCAGAGCGTCTCCCACAGCAGCGGATCGGGGTCCCCCAGCGTGTCGACGAGAGTGTCCAGTGCGCTCTCCAGCGCCTCGCGACTCTCGGCGGCGCTGATACAGAGTCGGATCGCCTGGGGGGCGCTGACGCTGCCGAGGCAGAAGCTCTCGGCGCTGCTGACGACGACCCGGCGCCGCTGCAGCTGCTCCACCACGTGGCTCGAACGCAGATCCGGCGGTAGCGGCAGCCAGAGGTAGAAACCGCCGCGCTGACCGCGGGGACGAAACGCCGCCAGCCGCGCCATGGCACGGTCGAAGCGCCACGCCAGCTCCTCGCGTTGCCAGGCGATCAGGGCATCGGCGTCACCGCTGTCGATCCAGTGCGCGACCACCATCGGCATCAGCGGCGGCGGCATCCAGCACTGCGCTCTGAGCGCCGCGGTCAGGCGCGGGCGCGCCGCTTCGGGCGCATGCAGCGCACCGACCCGTAGCCCGCCGCCGAGCAGCTTGGATACCGAGAACAGCGTGATCGTGCATTCCGGGGCCAGCCGGTAGAGCGGCGTGTTCGCCTCGCCCGGCAGATCGGGATAGATGTCGTCCTCGATCAGCCAGAACTGCCGCTCGCGAGCGAGCGCCACCAGCGCCTCGCGGCGTGCCTCGCTGAGCCGGCTGGTGGTTGGGTTATGGCAGTCCGGCATGACGTAGAGCGCCCGGAACGGCTGTTGCTCAAAGGCCCGCGCCAGCGCCTCGATGTCGATGCCATGGTCGTCGAACGGCACCGCCACCCCTTTCAACGAGAGCTGCGACAGCGCACTCACCAGTCCCGGATAGGTGAGCTGCTCTGCCGCCACCCGTTCGCCGGGGGCGAGCAGCGCGCTCAAGGCAAGGTGAATACCGTGCATGCCACCCTGATCCATGAGCAGATTCTCCGCCTCGACGGGCCGGCCGAGGCGGGTGAGCCAGCCGGCCAGCGCCTGCACCTGCCACGTCTGCCCGGTCTCGGGTTGATAGTCGACGCCGGCGCGCAGCGCCGCTGGTTGGCCGGCGATCGCCTCCAGCGCCCGCGCCAGATTCTGGGATCGGCGCGGCGAAGGCGGCGGCGTGGCGTGGCTGAGGTCGATCAGGTCGGGCTGGCGCGGCTGTTCGAAGATCGTGTCGAAGGTGCTGGATCGGACCGACGTGTCACGCACGTAAGTCCCGCTGCCGACACGGGCACTGACCGCCCCCTGCTGTTCGGCTAGCGCGTAGGCGCGGGTCACCGTGCCGACGGTGACGCCGAGTGCGTCGGCCAGACGCCGCTGCGGCGGCAGCTTCGTTCCCGGCTCGAGCTCGCCGCGTGTCGTGGCGTCGACGATGGCATCGGCGAGCTGGCGATAGCGCGGGCCGTAGCCCGACAGCGTAGGCATCCAAATTGTCATGGTGACAAAAATCCCGTTGACCCGAAAATTGCGACGGTTATGCTCGAATCTTCGGCGGTTGGCGGTATCGATGCCACTATTGTATGCATACAATTACGGGGTCGTCACCTGTCCGCTGCCTCTATCGATTTTCAGGAGACGATTCGATGTCCACCACGCTGGCATTTCGCGACAGCCCCTACGCTCACGAGCAGACCGCCACCGTCACGGCGGTGGGTAGCGACGGCGTGGTGGTCACCGACAGCACGATCTTCTACCCCCACGGCGGCGGTCAGCCCGGCGACAGCGGCGTCTTCGTCACCGCCGATGGCCGCGAGATACCGGTCGAGGATACCCGCAAGGGGGAGGCGGGCGCGGTGCATCACCATCTCGCTGCCGATCACGGCCTCGCCGTGGGTGACGTCGTCACCCAGCGCCTCGACTGGTCGCGGCGCTACGCCCACATGCGCATGCACACCGCGCTGCACCTGCTGGCGGTGGCGATACCCCACGGGGTCACCGGCGGCAGCATCGGCGCCGAGCGCGGGCGACTGGATTTCGACCTGGGCGAGGTGACGCTCGACAAGGCCGAGGTCGCGGCGCAGCTCACCGCGCTGGTCGATGCCGACCATCCGGTCTTCAGCGAGTGGATCAGCGACGCCGAGCTCGACGCCAGCCCGGCGCTGGTGAGAACGATGTCGGTGGCACCGCCCCGCGGCGCCGGCGAGATCCGCATGGTGCGCATCGGCGACGTCGACTATCAGCCCTGTGGCGGCACCCATGTTGCCTCGACCGTGGAGGTCGGTGCGCTACGCGTGGCAAGTATCAAGAATCGCGGTGCGCGCAATCGCCGGGTCACGCTGGTGTGGGACGAGACGCCGGAGGAGCAATCATGACCTCGCTCGCCTGGTGGTTGTCGCTGACCCTCTTCGCCGCATCGATGACCGGCTCCCCGGGGCCTAACAATGTGATGCTCACCGCCTCCGGCGCGCTCTACGGCTATCGGCGTACCCTGCCGCACATCTTCGGCATCATGGCCGGCGGCTTCGTGCTCTTCCTGAGCGTCGCCCTCGGCCTGGGTGCGCTGTTCGAGCGCTATCCGCTGATCCAGCAGAGTCTCAAGGTGGTGGGCGCGGTCTATCTGCTCTACCTGGCGTGGAAGATCGCCAGCGCGCCGCCGCCGGATCTTGCCGCGCGCGAAGGGGCGCGGCCACTGACGGCCTGGCAGGCGGCGGCCTTCCAGTTCGTCAACCCGAAGGTATGGGTCATGGGCATCGCGCTGGTGGCGGGCTTTCTGCCCCATGAAGGGCCGCTCCTCCTCAACGCCACGGTCCTGGCGCTGGTCATGGAGGGGGTGGCGTTTTTCTGCATCTCGTTCTGGGCGGGCTTCGGCATGGCGATCGGCCGGCTGCTGACCACGCCGCGGGCGTGGCGAATCTTCAACGTGGTGATGGGCCTCGCCACCGCGGCCTGCGTCGGATTCATCGTCCACTGACCCGATCGAGCGCCGGATACGGCCGGAGCGCGCTAGACCCCGACCGCCAACGCTAGAACGACGACCCCGGCTGACGGAGAAATTCGACCTCTGCCGGGGTCGATTCGCGATCGATGATCGCGTTGCGGTGCGGGTAGCGGCCGAAGCGCTCGAGAATCTCGCGGTGGCGCTGCTCGTAGCGCAACTCCTTCTCCATGCCCGGCTGGGCGAACAGCTCGAGCGCGCGGTCGTGATCGGCGAGCGTTTCGCTGTGCATGAACGGCATGTAGGCGAACACGCGCCGCGGGGTGGGTAACCGCGCATCCCCGCCGCGGTCGATCAGCGCCTTGGCGAGCGAAAGCGCCAGCGGGTCCTGGGCGAACGCCGCGGGCGTATCGCGGTAGACGTTGCGCGAGAACTGATCGAGCACGAGGATCTCCGCCACCCTGCCTTCGGCGCCGATGCGCCAGGCCTGGCACTCGCCGCGGCCGGCCGCCGCCAGCGTATCGCCGAAGCGCTCGGCGATGGTTCGATCGAGCGCCGGGTCCTTCTTGAACCACTGCTTGGGCGCGAGCTCCTCGAACCAGAAAGCGAGCACGTCGGCGGGGGTAGCGAGGCGAGCGGAATCGGGCATGGGGTGTCCTGCCGGGAAGCGAGGGGCGAACGGCGGCCACTACGGCTCAGGGGCCGCCCGTCCGCGGGATGATGGGAACCGACGAGCGCTTCGCGGTCAGGTGGCTTCGATCGGCTCGTCATGCAGCGGCACGCGAGAGAGCTTCGCCATGGCGCGGCGGTAGGCGTCTACCGTCTCGGGATACTTCACGCCCTCGACCAGCGAGAGGTGACGCAGCACCGGGTAGAGCGCGATGTCATCCAGCGAGAGCACCTGATTGACCGCCTCCGGCGACTGGATCAGCGGCTCCAGCTCGTCGAGCCAGCGGGTGAGGTCGTTGAGCAGCTCTGGCGTGCGCTCGCGCAGCGCGTCGAGGTCGCCCAGCATCTCGGCGTGCTTGTCGCGAAACTGCTGCGCCGCCTCCGGGGTGGCGAGCTCGCCCAGCGGCGCCTCGGCCGCGCGTGGGGCGAAAAGCGCGGCGATCGTGCCGCTGGCGGCGCTCACCCAGCGCTCGATGTCCGGGTTGCGCGGGCCGTCCATCACCTTGACGCCTTCGGCCTCGGCATCGATGCCGCGCACGATCGCCTGGCTGTCGGCGAGCGTACCGCCGTCGTCGAACTCGAGAATGGGGACGGCCTTCTCGCCCACCAGTCGCGTCGGCGTTTCGACATCGTCGAACAGCAAGGTCTGCACGTCGACGGGCACGTCGCGCAGCCCGAAGATCATTCGCGCGCTGGCGCTGAACGGGCAGTGATCGTAGATATAGAGACGCATGCGGTCCTCCCTGACTGTGAGGCGAATAAGCGCTGAGGCGAACAAGCGATGATGCGCTCAACGCGGATGCGCCTCTGAGCGTAGAAAACCTGACCGCCGCTTGCCGCAGAAAACGTCACCCCCGGCGCTCAGCCGGGCAGCGTCTGGCGGTCGCGGCGACGAATCTGCCAGGCGAAGGCGAAGCCCACCGGCAGCACGCCGAGGGCGGCGATGATGAGCGTCGGCGCGGTACCGTAGAGCGCGATGATCGCGCCGCCGACGCCGGTCCCGAGCGACTGGCCGGTGAAAAAGGCCGTGGCGAACAGCGACACCGCCGCCCCGCGCCGCTCGGGCGCCATCTGGGTCGCGGTGGTCTGCAGCGTGTTGTGCAGCATGTAGAACCCCAGCCCGAAGCCGTAGCAGCCGATCACCGCGACCAGCGGCGTGGGGCGCAGGCAGATCGCCATTAGCGCCAGCGAGATCAGCACCGCCCCCAGCCGACACAGGCCGCTCTCGCCGAGCCGGGGCACGAGCTGACGCGCCAGCAGGGCGAAGCTCAAACCGCCGAGGGCGAAGGCCGAGAGAATCAGCCCCGCCTCGGCCAGCGGCAGGCCGCCGGCGAGGTGCAGGTGGCTGGCGACGAAGGCGAAGCCGCAGAAGACCGCCGCCCCCTCGCAGAACACGCTGATCAGCACCACCCGCGGCCAGGGCTGGGTCAGCACATGGCGCAGGCTGACGGTGAGCGCCTCCCGCTCGCGGCGCTCAGGGCGCTCCCGACGCCCGGCACGCAGCCACAGCAGACTCCCGGCGAGGGCGAAGAGCAGCGTGTAGGCGAGAAACGGCCACTGCCACCAGCTCTGCTCGGCGGCCAGACCGCCGAAGGTCTGACCGCAGGCGAGACCGGCGATCTGGCCGATCAGAAAACGCGCCAGCACTGCCTGCCGCTGTTCGTAGGGCACGTTGTCGCCGATCCACGCCATCGCCAGCGGAATCACCGCCGCACAGCCCACGCCCGCCAGCATGCGCGCCGCGATCAGCGTCGCAAGACTCCCCGACAGCGCGCAGAGCAGGCTCGCTACCGCGGCCACCATCGAGAACAGCGAGATCACCCGCAGCTTGCCGTAGCGGTCGCCGCTCGGCCCCAGCACCAGCTGCAGGCAGCCGTAGACGATGGCGAAGGCGGTGATGGTCCAGGAGGCGGCGGCAAGCGTGGTGGTGTAGACCTCCGCGAGCCGCGGCAGCATCGGGTCGAGAATGCGCTGCGTCGCCGACGCGCAGAAAGCGGTCATCGCCAGCAAGACGATGGTTGGCCACGGGGTCGGGCGGGCGGTGGAAGACGTGGGGGTGGTCACGGGGGACGGTCCGGATGCAGTCGAGAGAGGAGGGTGATATTAGCACCCGAATCGACGCCGTCGCGGGAAGGGAAAATCAGGCGTCCGCCGCGATTCGTGCGCGGCGGACGCCGGTACCGGCGGTTTTTACACCTCGACGTTAAGGGTCACGTCGATATTGCCGCGGGTGGCGTTGGAGTAGGGGCAGACCTGATGCGCCTTCTCGACCAGCGCCTCGGCCTGCTCGCGATCCATGCCCGGCAGCTTCACCGTCAGCGCCGCCTGGATGCCGAAGGCGTCACCCTGGGGGCCGATGCCGACTTCGCCCTGAATCCGGGTGTCGTCGGGCAGCTTGGCGTTCTCTTTCGAGGCCACCAGTTTCAGCGCGCCGATGAAGCAGGCCGAGTAGCCGGCGGCGAAGAGCTGCTCCGGGTTGGTGCCCTCACCGCCGGCGCCGCCGAGCTCCTTGGGCGTGGAGAGTTCGAGATCGAAGGCGCCATTGTCGGCGGTAGCACGACCGTCGCGGCCGCCGGTGGCAGTGGCGTTGGCACGGTAGAGAACTTTGTCGAGTGACATGCTGTTGCGCTCCTGTCGTGGGGAAGGGGGTGAACGATACCGCAGTGAGTTCAGAACGTCGGCGGGCCGATCGCCAATGAGCTTCTTCTATCGCCTGGATGCGCGTCACTCGTTCGGAGGTGGCTCGCGGGCCTCACGCCAGCGATCCCAGGCGGGGACGGGCGACAGCACGGTCTGCAGATAGTCGACGAAGGCCCGCACCTTGCGCGTTCGCAGCCGCCGCTCGGTGGTCAGCACGTGGAGATCTCGGCGTCCGGGGACGACCTCGCTGCGCCACGCTTCCAGCAACGGGGTCAGTTCGCCCCGGGCGAGCGCGTCACTGACGAGCCAGGTGGGAAACAGCACTACGCCTTGGCCCATGAGGGCGGCCCGCAGCAGGCTGCCGGCGTCGTTGCTGTAGAAGTTGCCGGTGACGTCGAAGGGCGTCGCCGCCGGCTGCGTCGATGCCTGGAAGTACCAGCGCTGGCGGCCCATCTCGCCCTGATAGAGCAGGCAGTTGTGCTCGGCGAGCGCCTCCGGACTCGCGGGTTCGCCGTGCGCTCGAAGATAGTCCGGCGCCGCGGCGACCACGTAGTTCATGGGAGCGAGCCGGCGCGCCACCAGCGAAGAGTCCGCGAGATCGCCGACCCGAAAGGTGATGTCGTGCCCTTCGCGTACCGGATCGACGACGCGGTCGCTCAGCTGCAGCTCGGCGGTGATGCCCGAGTGCTGGCGCTGGAAGCGATTGAGCAGCGGCACGATTTGATGCTGGCCGAAAGCCACGGGGGCGTTGATCCGCAGCGCGCCGCGGGGCTCGGTGTCCGGCGACGCCAGCGCCTCTGTCGCGAGATCGAGCCGCTCGAGGATCTCGCGCACTTCGTCGTAGTAGCGCTCCCCCGCCTCGGTGAGGCTGACCGCGCGGGTATGCCGGTAGAGCAGCGGCTGGCCGAGTGCGCTCTCCAGCGCACCGATCTGGCGCGAAATGGAGGAGACTGCGCGGTGAAAGTGGTGGGCCGCGGCGGTGAAACTGCCGGTGGCGGCGACCCGCTCGAAGGTGCGTAGCGCGTTGAGATCCAGCGTATCGAGCGACATCGAGTTGCGCCCCGTGCAATGAAGATTTGTGAGGCTTTCGATTGTAGCAACTTGAATGCGCTACCAGACTGCTGGCATCGACTCGGCGTTCACCGAGTGGCTCATTCATCTCTCGACAGAGCATCCCTCGACAGGAGAAGTGATCATGCGTAAAGGCACTGCACTCGTCGTCGGCGCCACTGGCATCACCGGCGGCAATCTGGCGTCCTATCTGGTGGCCAGCGGCTGGACGGTCTACGGGCTCTCGCGCCGCGCCACCGAACAGAGCGGGGTGATTCCGGTCGCCGCGGATCTGCTCGACAAGCCCGCCACCGAGCAGGCGCTCGCCGGGCTGCCGATCACCCACGTGTTCTACTGCACCTGGATTCGCCGCGACAACGAGAAGGCCAACGTCGAAGCGAACAGCCAGATGATGCGCAACCTGTTCGCCGGGCTCGAGTCGGCGCCGGTGGAGCACGCCTCGCTGGTCACCGGAACCAAGCAGTACCTGGGTTCGTTCGAGGCCTACGGCAGCGGGCGCATCGAGACGCCGTTCCGTGAATCCGAGCCGCGCGTTCCCGGTGACAACTTCTACTACGCGCTGGAAGACGAGCTGTTCGCGGCCGCCGAGCGCCAGGGTTTCGCCTGGAACGTGCACCGTCCGCACACCGTGATCGGTTACGCCCGCGGCAACGCCATGAACATGGGCACCACGCTCGCCGTCTACGCCTCGATCTGTAAGGAGACCGGCCAGCCGTTCGTCTATCCCGGCTCGCAGACGCAGTGGAACGCGCTCACCGACATGACCGATGCGCTGGTACTGGCCCGCCAGATGGAGTGGGCCGCGACCACGCCGGGCGCCGCCAACCAGGCGTTCAACACCGTCAACGGTGACGTCTTCCGCTGGCGCCGGATGTGGCAGGAGATCGGCGAGTACTTCGGTCTAGCGGTCCAGGGCCCCGAAGCCTCGGACGACCCGGAGACGATGCAGCCGCTGGAAAACCAGATGGCCGGTGCGGAGTCCACCTGGCGCGAGATCGCCGAGAAGCACGACCTGGTCGAGCCGGACGTCGACAAGCTCGCCTCCTGGTGGCACACCGACGCCGACCTCGGTCGCGATCAGGAGTGCGTCAACGACACCACCAAGTGCCGCGACTTCGGCTTCGATCACTTCCGCGAGACGCGCGGCGCCTTCTTCGACCTGTTCGATCGCCTGCGCGCCGAGAAGATCATTCCGTAACCCGGTCTGAGGGATCGTGGCTTGATCGGCAGCGGGTTGTTCTCGACGGCCCGTTGTGACCGATGACGCGTTCTATCGATGGCAGGTTTCATCGATGACAGGTTCTATCGATGAGAAAAAGAAAACCGGCGCCTCCTCGGCGCCGGTTTTTTTCGTGTCGAGCTCGTCGTCGAGACTTGGCGTTCGACCTCGCTGACCGGTGTCGACCGCGGCTCGCCTCAGATCAGGAACGCAAACTTCTCCCGCAGCTGTTCCCAGTGCGCCCGCGAGCCGGCGGCGAGCACCGTGCCCTGATGAATCGTCGGCCGGTACGGCGTGCCGTCGAGCAGCGCCGAGTAGCCGCCGGCCTCGGCGTGGATCATCAGCCCCGCGGCGTGATCCCACGGCATCAGCTTGCCGGTGAGCATGAAGTCGACGAAGCCGAACGCCATGGTGCGGTACTCGTGACAGGCGCAGCCGAAGGCCATCATGCGCTGAAAGTCGGGGAAGGTCGCCGCGAGCTGATACTGCTGCGGCTTGGGGAAGAGCCGAATCGAGGTGGAGCCGACCATGGCGTCGAACGACCCGGTCTGGGCGACTTCGAGGCGGCGCTCGGTGCCGTCGGGGCGGCCGAACCAGGCGCCTTCGCCGCGACGGGCGACGATCCAGTCGTCCGCCATCGGGTCGTAGAGCAGCCCGAAGATCGTTTCGCCGAAGCTCGTTGCCGCCAGAATCACGCCGAACTGGTTGAGCCCGCGGGCGAAGTTCCAGGTGCCGTCGACCGGGTCGATGATCAGCGCGAGTTCGGCGCCGGCGATGGCCTCGAGCGAGGCGCTGCCGTCCGCCACCGCTTCCTCGCCGATCACCGTGGCCTCCGGCAGCCACTCGTGGATCGCCGCGGTCATCATGCGCTCGGCGCCCTGGTCGGCATCGGTGACCAGATCGTCCGGCGCGCTCTTCGAGCGAATCGCCTCTTCGGAGAGATTGCGAAAGCGCGGCAGGATCTCGGTCTTCGCCGCGTCGCGCACGATCTCGATGAGTCGCTGCTGCTGATCGAGGGTAATGGCTCTGGCAGGCATGGGTCGCTCCCGGGTGCGTGAGGCTCAAGAATGCGTGAGGCTCAAGGGTAGCACCGGGGCGAGGGCGTTTCGCCGTTGGCGCTGCGGGATTCACCATCGGAAACGCCTGAATTGCCGACCATTTTTCTGTGCCGATTGTGCCGGCATTTGTCAGGAATTCGTCGCAAAATACGCAGTTGCGTCTGACTCGAGCCGGGTGGCCGACTACACTGGAGCGACGACGCGCGTTCATTCGTCACTCCGTGAGGTATTACATGAACAAGAATCCCGATAAAGGTTACATCGCTCTGCTGGGCTGGAGCCTGGGCGCCGTGGAAGCGGCCGAGAACTTCGATCGGCGCTACGTCGTCGTCGCGCCGCCCTGGGCCGAGGAGTACTGCAAAGAGCACTCGATCCCCTATCTCTCCTGGGATTTCGAGCGCCTCAACGATCGTTCCATGGAGATCGCCGAGACGCTGCGCGACATGGGTGTCGACGCCGCGGTACCGCTCTACGAGGAGACGGTGGAGTGGGCCGGGGCGATCAACTCGGTGCTGATGCAGAACCCGCGGCTGCACGGTCAGGCGGTCCTCTTTCGCGACAAGGCGCTGATGAAGCGCCGCGCCCAGCTCGGCGGCATCCGCGTGGGCATATTCGAAGAGGCCCACGAGAAGAGCGACGTGGTGCGCTTTTTCAAACGCGTGAACCAGACCCTGCTCAAGCTCGACGGCGACCCGGACGACCCGATCCACCTCAAGGCTTTCGACAAGGCGGGCTGTCTCGGCCACCGGGTGATTCGTTCGCCGGACGAGATCGAGCAGATTTCCGACAGCGAGTATCCGCTGCTGATGGAGAGCCATCTCGACGGCTGGGAGTTCGCGGTGGAGGCGTGGGTCTGGGACGGCAAGATCCAGTTTCTCAACATTTCCGAATACGTGACGCTGGGCTACTCGGTGTTCGTCCCGGCAACGCCGGAGCTCGAGCGCTACCGTGAGCAGATCACCCGCCAGATCGAGCTTCTGATCCACACCTTCGATATTCGCTTCGGTCAGATTCATCCCGAGTACTTCGTGACCTCTGATGGCACCATGTACTTCGGCGAGGTCGCTTACCGCCCGCCGGGCTTCAAGGCGTTCGAGCTGATCGAGCGCGCCTACGGTTTCAACGCCTATCAGGCCTCGATGCTGGTCTTCGACCCCAAGGCCACCGCCGAGGAAGTCGAGGCGTTCTTCCCGGAAGAGGTCACCGGTGCCAAGGGCCACGCCGGCTGCTTCGGCGTCTATCCGCGCAAGCGCGTGGTCAGCCGGCTGGAGATTCCCGCCGAGACCGAGCAGCACCCCTACTTCGACTTTCACGAGCTGACGGCGCCGCTGGAGGCGACGGTGACCAAGCGCACCGCGTTCGGCACCCACTGGGGGCTGATGTTCTTCTTCGGCGACGACCCGCACCAGCTGCGCGATCTGCTCAAGCACCAGGAGTCGCTGGATTTCTACGTTTGAACCGACTTTTCGGTTTGAATGGATTTCCGGGTGTGAATGGATTTCCGGGTTTGAGTGGCAATACGCTTGAGCGGCCAGCAGTGGCCGATCAGCCGGACGCCGCCCGTCGGGCGGTGCCGGATCACGGCCCCAGGAGAGCGTGATGTCGTCGCAAACGGATGACGCGACCGTGAAGTCGCGATTGGACGGGCTGCTCGTGCAGCTCGACGGTGCGCTCGAGACGCTCGAGCACGCCCCCAGCGTCGGGCGGGCGAACCGCCTGACTCGACTCTTCGACAGCGCCCGGCGCGTGATGCTCGAACCCGGCGGCTGTGCCGCGCTGGAGGCACGCACGCCGACTCTCGAGCGCGCCGGGGTGTTCGCGGGCTCCGACTGGGCCGAGCCGCAGCGCCTGCTGCCGACGCTGACACCGCAGGCGCTGGGCAGCGCGCACGCCGACACCGTGGTCATCGAGTCGCTCAGCGAGCTGCGGCTGATGGCGGTGGCGAAAGGCGCGTACGTTCATCCGCTGATCGCCGCCGAGCAGGCGCATCACTACCTGACCCAGGTGCTGGCGCTGAACCTCTCGCGGCTGTTCGGCATGGGCGGCGAAGCCGAGCGCGAGACCCAGGGGCGCCTGGCCGAGGTACCGCGGGCGCTGTGTCAGTATCTCGCCGAGCGCGTGGGCTACGAGTTCATCGTCGACACCATGGTCGACGAGATCTGGCGGCTGCTGGCACAGCGCCCCCTGCTGACCGCGCCCATCGCCGAGATGATCACCCAGATCGCACTCTGCCAGGCCGATCCGGCGATTGATCTCGGCGCCAGCGGCCAAGGAGCGGCAAGGCTGGTCAGCAGTCTCTTCGGCCCGACCCAGGCGTGCCGCGAGGACCCGGGCGTGGCGGTCTACGCCGAGCGGCTGGCGGCGATGGATACCCTGGGACTGCAGCAGGAAGCCACCGGCATGGCGCGGGCGATGCACGATACCGGGCTGGTATCGGCCTATCACCCGGTGCTGCTGCGCCATCTGCTCGATCACGGCGACCACCTGATCAGCGAAGCGCTGGGGCTCTCGACCACCGGACGCGACTGTCTGCTCTGCTACCACCAGCTGGTCCGCGCGCTGATCGATGGCGTGGCGAGCCCGGCGGCGCCGCAGGGGGTCTACGGGCTGGCGCTGCTGCTCGAGCGCGGCATCCTCTATCAGCCGCCTTTGGCCCCGGCGCTCTGGCGTCAGCTCGCGCTGCCGCTGAGCGACTTCGCCTGTCAGCGGCTGCGGCTCGCCTACGGCGAGGGCGCCACGCCACAGGCCTTCCTCCTCTCCGGCGTGCTCGGCATGCTGGGGCTGCCCTTCGGTGTGGGGCAGGGCAACAACCCGACCTGCCAGTCGGCGCGGGCGCTGTCGATGTGGGCTTACAACGACCCGGACTACCTGCTGCAGATGGTGGCGTGGGCGGCGCGGGACGACGAGATCGTGATGTCCTTCGAGGGGAGCCCGATCTCCTCGACGGATACGGGGGCCGGTCTCGCCGCGAACATGACGCTGGATCTCGACCCGGTGTCGCTGCTGGTCGTACCGCATCTCGACCGTATCTACGCCGAGATGGGTCGACGCTGCAGCGAGCGCGAGGGCGACCCGCACCGCTGGATCAACCCCGAGTTTCACGGCTGGTGGGCGGGCCGCGGCTTTCACATCAGCGTGAACGTCGCTACCGGCAACATCGACGACCCGGAAACGTTCTACCGCCACTTCTACGCGGCCTATCACCCGCTCTACAACGGCAACCAGCCGCTGGTGCATCCGCAGCCGGCGGGCATCGCGGCCACCGACAGCGCCGGGCGCTTCGTCGGCTGGCACGCCATCACCATACTGCGTGCCGCCCTCGGCCCCGACGACGTCATGCGGATCTACTTCTTCAACCCCAACAACGACAGCGGTCAGGACTGGGGCGACGGCGTCCTCGTCGGCACCGAGGGCAACGGCGAACGCTTCGGCGAAGCCTCGCTGCCCTTCGTGCAGTTCGCCTCGCGCCTCTACATCTTCCACCTCGACCCGCAGGAAGGGGGTATTCTGGCCGCCGTTCCCGACGCCGAGCTGGAGACGGTGCTGGGCTATCTGCGGCGCAGCTGGGGCGAGGCGCGGCTGAGCGCCTGACACCTAACCAACCAGCCAGCCACACAACCAACCGAGCGAGCGCCACACGCGGCCGTCGTGGCGCTCGTCCGGTTGTCTCGAACCGCTGCTGTCTTTCTCTATGCCCGCGCCCTACGCCCTGTCTTCCGACAGCGGGTCGGGGCTAGCCGCTAGCTGCCTGCCGTTCCTGTCTTTACCGGCCCCACTGGCGGGGCGTTTTCTCGTCGACGCCACCCTGCGCGTCGGCGATCCGACTCATGCCCATGCCCATGCGCTGACGCGCTGTCGTGCGTCGGTGCGCTTCGGTGACATGGCGCGGTCGGCGCCACCTCGCGTCCCCCTGCCGGATGCCGATGGACGTCCGCAAGCGTGAGCGACGTCGACGGCAATTCGACGTCGTCTTTCGGTCGATGGGTCCTGGAATAAGGTTAATTATGCTTAATTAACCTGCTACTAAATCGCCCAAGCCGCAGGATAATTAAGGACTTACCGAAAAAGTATGAGAAGAGTGATTGTCAATCGCGCGAAATAGCGCTTTTAAAGGCTATTCCAATTGTTTTTAATGCGGGAATGCGGTGCTAGATTGCCGCCATCCACCCCGGCCATTGGCCTGCCATCAGTCTCAATCTCGGCGATCGGCCCACTATCGTGCGTCTATCGGGTCAAAAGAAGCGAAGAAGTGTCATTCTGGCCGTCGATGAGTGTTTAGCCGATTAAGTATTTTAGCGGTTACTAATCAGCGTAGTCACCAGCGGCGGGTTGAAAGTTAACGTAGGTCAAAGTTAATCCAGTTCAAGATTAACTCGTTTCAAAATTAACCCAGTTTAAAGTCACGTTGTTTCACGTCGACGCAGTGCCGTCGATCGAACCGTCACGCCGATGCTCAGGGTGGTGGCGCGAGATCGAGCGACGAGAACTGCAAGACCTGCCACGCCGACCGTCGACCGATGCGTTCGCATCCGAGATGCCGGCCTCTGCCAACTGCACTCCAGGAGTTCACGGCAATGACCACTCAACGGTATCTCGGCATCGCACTCGCCACGGTAATGGCGGCCAGCGTTTCCTCCCAGGCCCTGGCGCAAGCGGCGGGCCAGAGCGTGACGGGGACGATCGACGTCACCCTCGAACTCACCGCGGCATGTCGTATCAACGGCATCGAGGAGACCAGCGGGCTCGACTTCGGTCTGCTCGATTTCGGCACCCAGACCACGCTCTTCGAGGACACCAGCAGTGAAGTGCAGAGCGACGGCAGCGCGATCAGCGTGATCTGTTCGCCGGAGACCACGCCGTCGGTGGCGATCAGCGGCGGCAGCTACGACGAAGAGTCCGATGCGGGCAACGTTCACGCGCTCAGCAACGGCACCAGCTTCGTGCCCTATTCGCTCTATACCGACGCCGATCACACTCAGCAGATCACTCTGGGTCAGGACCTGCCGCTCGCCGGAACCCCCGACGGCGTCAATCCGCAGACTCTGAGTCTCTACGGCCGTGCCGTGGGGCGTGACGGCCTGACCCCGGGCACCTACAACGACACCCTGAACGTCGTCCTCTCGTTTTGAGACCGAGCGCCCGCCCGGCGCTCGCGCTCGGTCGGGCGCTCATGGCTTTCATGACCCCGGGCGCGGCGCGGGTCGCGCTCGTCACACTCGCCACTGCGCTGATGGCGCCTGGCGCGCTGGCGCAGACGCCGCAGCAGTCGTTTCAGGTCGCCGCGCGGGTGACCGAGGGCTGTCTGATCGGCGCGGCGGCGGGCGGGGCAGCCCCGCTCGGCCGGCTGGATTTCGGCACCGCATCGGCGCTCTCGGAGGCGACCCTCACCAGCGCCGTGGTCCAGACCGGCGGCGTGAGCCTCGAGTGCACGCCCGGCCTGGCACTGACGATGCGCGTCGGCGGCGGCCTCAATCCCAGCGGCGGGGCGCGCTACCTGACCCACGAGGGCGGCGGGCGGCTGGCCTACGCCCTCTTCGCCGACGCTGGCCTGGGCCGGCGTCTGGATATCGACCAGCCGATGTCGTTCGTGCTGGGTACCGGCGTCTCCCGCGTCACGCTGCCGCTCTACGGGCGGCTGACGCTACCGGAGAGCGCCGCCGCCGGGACCTACACTGACCGACTGACGGTCACGCTGGAGTGGTAACGATGCCGAAGATCCCTGCTATCGCCCGGCGCGCGCCGGGGCGCATTCATCCTCGACGTCTCGTGTTCGCCATCCTCGGGATGGCGCTGGCGGCGCTTTCGACGAGCGCCTCGGCGGCGAGCCTGCTGCTGTGGCCGGTGCATCCGGTCTTCGAGGCGGACGAACCCGCCGCCGCTCTCTGGATCGAGAACCGCGGCGAGAGCACGGCGTGGCTGCAGGTCCGTGTGGTCGGCTGGGAGCAGCAGGACGGCGAAAACCGCTACCCGGCGCAGCAGTCGGTGGTCGCCAGTCCGCCAATGCTCGAGGTCGGCAGCGGCGAGCGGCATCTGGTCCGTCTGGTACGCCAGGTGGCCACCCCGGCGGGCACCGAGCAGGCCTGGCGCATCATTCTCGACGAGATTCCCACGCTGGAGAACCGCGGTGCGACGGACGAGCCCAAGGCCGGCGTCAATCTGCAGATGCGCTACTCGCTGCCGCTGTTCAGCCTTGGCGAGGGGCTCGCCGACGCTGACGAGACGGGCGACGATCTGCGCTGGCGCCTCGTCGACCGCAATGGCGCGACGCAGCTCGAGATCAGCAACCGGGGCGAGCGCCACGTGCGGCTGACGCAGGTCGTCGGCAGCGGCTCCCGCGGCGACACGACGATCGCCCAGGGCCTGCTCGGCTACGTACTGCCGGAAAGCACACAGCGCTGGCCGCTGCCCGACGGCGTCGATATCGACAGCCTGACGGCCAAGCTCAACGGGCAGGCCCCGGTCACGCTCGTTCGCGATGGCAACTGAGACCCGCGGCGGCTTTGATGACTCGCTCTCTCACGGCGCTCGCTTTCGCGGGGATGCTCGGCGCGCTCACGCTCACGCTCACGCTCCCGGCCATGGCCCAGACACTGCCACCGCCCCCCACGGCGCTGCCGGGTAACGAGCGCGCGCCAGGCGGCGACACCGCGGCCACGGCCGAGCCGCTCTATCTCGAGCTGATCGTCAACGCACGCACGACAGGGCGCATCGTGCCCGTGCGTCGTGAGGGCGATCGGTTCTGGATGGCACGAGGCGATCTAGGGGAGGTCTCGCTGCCGGGGGAGGCGGCCAAAAGCGGGCTGGCCGAAGAAGGGCTGGTCGAAGAAGGGCTGGTCGAAGAAGGGCTGGTCGAAGAAGGGCTGGTCGAAGAGAGGCAGGATGAAGCGGAGCGGGACGCCGGGGAGTCGCTCGAGCTGACGGCGCTGCCCGATACCGAGGTCGACTACCGCCCGGCGACCCAGCAGCTGCGCCTGACGCTGCCGAGCGACTGGCTGCCACCGCAGTGGCTGGGGCCGCGTCGCGCCATGTCCGCCCAGCCGGCGATGAGCACGCCCGGCGCGCTGATCAACTACGACCTCTACACCAGCCATACCGAGCGTGAGGGGACGCGCACTTCGCTGTGGCACGAGGTGAGAGCCTTCGGCATCGGCGGGTCGCTGAGCACCACGGGGCGCCTCAGCCACGACCAGGAGTCGCGCGTGGGGCGGGAGGAGGATCACTACATTCGCTACGACACCACCTGGCGCACCTACGATCAGGACTCGATGCTCGCCTGGGAGGCGGGCGACGTGGTGACGCGACCGCTCGCCTGGACCCGCGCCGTGCGTCTGGGCGGCGTGCAGGTGTCGCGCAATTTCGCCCTGCGTCCCGATCTGGTCACCTACCCGCTTCCCGCCTTCTCCGGTAGCGCCAGCGTGCCGACCACGGTGGACCTGCTGGTCAACGGCGGCCGGGCGGACCGGCGCGAGGTCGCCCCGGGGCCGTACACCTTTGCCGACATTCCCACCCTCAACGGCGCCGGCGAGGCGACGCTGGTCACGCGTGACGCCAACGGTCAGGAGATCGTCACGACGCTGCCGTTCTACGTCACCAGCGATCTGCTGCGACCGGGATTCTCGAGCTACAGCGCGAGCGTCGGCGCGCTGCGGGAAGACTACGCCGAGCGGGACTTCGCCTACGGCGCGGGAGCGGCGGACGCCTCCTGGCGCCGGGGCCTCACCGACTGGCTGACGCTCGGCCTCCACGGCGAGGCGGCCGAGGTGATGGCGCTCGGCGGCGTCGGCGCGACGGCGCGGCTGTGGCAGCTGGGCGTGGTGGAGCTCTCGCATCAGCGAAGCGGCGGTAACGGTGTCGACGGCAGCGTCGGTGGCGAGGCGTGGAGTGCCGCCTACGAATACCGTCAGCCGCGTTTCAGCCTGGGCGTACGCCACGAAGAGCGCAGCGCCGGTTTCGCCGACCTCTCCAGCTGGACGGCGCTGCAGATCGTCGGCGGCGAGGAGCAGCGCTCTCAGCTCACCGTGAGCCGCTCGCTGGGCGCCTGGGGAAGCGTTGCCGCAGGGTACTTCGACCTTCGCGGCGCGCGCGTCGAGTCGCGCTTTCTGAACCTCTCCTATCAGCGCCCGCTCAGCGACCGCGCGCAGCTGTCGCTCACCGCCAACCGGGAGCCGGGCGAGGCGTGGTCGGGGCTGGCGCAGGTCAGTCTGTCGCTGCCCGGTATCGGCGGCGTCGCCTCGCTCGGGCACTACCACGACGGGCGCGGCGACAGCCGCCAGCGGGCGCGCTACGCCCGCGCCGCGCCGCTCGCCGGCGGCTGGGGCTGGGACATCGGTGTGGGACGCAGCGAAGAGGCCGAGCTTCGCCCCGAAGGGGAGCTGACCTACCGCCAGCGCGCGATGAGCGCCACCGCCGGCTACTACGACTACGGCGACGAGAGCCTCACCTACGGCCAGCTCTCCGGCGCCTTCGCGGTGATGGACGGCCACGCCTTCGCCGCCAACGAGATCCGCGACGCCTTCGTGCTGGTCTCGACCGACGGCTATCCCGAGGTGCCGGTGCGCTACGAGAATCAGCGCATCGGCGTCACCGACCGCAACGGCTATCTGCTGGTGCCCTGGAGCACCGCCTGGTATCCGAACAAGTACGCCATCAACCCCATGTCGCTACCGATCAACGTACGCACGCCCTCGGTGGAGCAGGAGGTCTCGGTCGCCTCCGGCAGCGGCTATCTGCTGCGCTTTCCGCTGGTGCGCACCACGACCACGCAGGTCCAGCTGGTCGACGCCAGCGGCGCGGCGCTGCCGGTGGGGACGGTGGTCACGCTACCGGACGGCGCGACCACGCGGGTGGGTTGGGAAGGGCTCGCCTATTTCGAGTCGCTGAGCGAGCCGACGCCCGTGCGGGCCACCGTGGCCGGCGGCACCTGCGTAGCGACGATTCCGGTCGACACCGAGGTCGCCGGCCTCTACCAGCCCGGCGCGGTGATCTGCCACCCCGAGGAGAGTACGCCATGACGCCCATTCGAACGGCGCGACGCGCGGCACTGGCGCTGCTGGTGCTGACGCTCGCCTGGCTGCCGCTGACGGCCAGCGCCTGCCAGCTCGACACCCCCAGCCAGATCGTCAGCTTCGGCAGCCAGGCGTCGCTGAATGCCGGGATCAGCTCACAGAGCGCTCGGGCGGTGCCCAACGCCGGGATCAGCTGCCCGGGGTCAGCCATCGGCCTGCTCACCGGCAATTTCTATATCCGGGCCACTATCAGCAGCGCCAACGCCATGCGGCTGCGACATTCGTCCGGGGACACGATTGCCTACGCGGCCTACCCCAGCGATAGCAGTCAGACACCTATCACCCCGGGCACGACCTACGATTACTATCAAAGTGGCGTCCTGCAGCTCGGCAGCGGCGGTGTGAGCGTACCGATGAGCTATCGGATGCCGGCGACGACGGGCAACCTCTCTGCCGGCACCTACACCGACACGCTCACCGTCGCCTGGAGCTGGCGAGTCTGTCCGCTGATCGGCGCTGCGGGTCTCTGCATCGGGATCCCCAGGCAGGGAACCGCCACCAGCACGATCAACCTGACGCTGACGATCTCGCCGGACTGCCTCATCCAGGCGCCGGACGTCGACTTCGGCAGTGCGCCGCTGGTGGCCGGCTTCCAGCCGATCACCCAGACGATCTCCGTGCGCTGTACCAAGGGGCAGAGCTATAGCGTGGGGATCGGTGACGGCCTGCACGCCGCCGGCAGCCAGCGACGGATGGCGGCGGGTGGCGACTATCTCGCCTACCAGATCTATCAGGGCGTGAACTCGCCAAACCGCTGGGGTAACAGCGGCGGTGCGCGGCGCGCCTCCACCAGCGCCGAGATCAACCCCGGCGTTGGCACCGGCATCACGGCGCAGGGCTTCACCTACCGCGCCGAGATCCTGCCGAACCAAACCACGCCGCCCCCCGGCGCCTACAGCGACACCCTGGTGGTCGACATCGCCTTCTGAGCGAGGACCGCGACGCCGCGCTCCCCGGCACGAGACGCGTTCAGGCGTCACCCAGGCTGGAGGCGAGCTGTTTACGCTTCGCCGAGACTCGAAGCGACCTGTCGGTCTCGGCCTGCCCCCAGCCCTGCGCCGATGGCGCAGAGCGCGATGGCGGCCAGCAGCCCGCCGACCAGGTTCCAGTCGCCGCTCCAGTCGTGCAGCAGCCCCACCAGCAGCGGCCCCAGCGCGGCCAGCGTATAGCCGATGCCCTGCGCCATCGCCGAGAGATTGGCGGCGGTGGTGGCATCCGGCGCGCGCAGCGCCAACAGCGTCAGCGCCATGCTGAACGTCCCGCCCTGGCCGAGACCCAGCACCAGCACCCACACCCAGATCGTCGAGATCGGCGCGAAGAGACAGCCGAGCAGTCCGGCCAGCGTCAGCGATACCACGACCACGATCACCGCGCGCTGATCCCGCATCCGGCTGCCGATCCACGGCGCCAGAATCGCCGTGCTCACCTGCAGCAGAATCGACACCGACAGCGCCAGCCCCGCGGTGACGGCGTCCAGCCCCCGGTCGCGCAGAATCGTCGGCAGCCAGCCGAACACCGAATAGGCCAGCGCCGACTGCAGCCCCATGAACAGCGATACCTGCCAGGCAAGCCTGTCATGACGCAGCCGTGCGCCGTGACGGGCGGCGACGCGCACCGGCGCCGTGCCCTTCAACTGCGGCAGCCAGAGTAGCGCGGCGACCACCGCCGGCAGCAGCCAGAACGCCAGCGCCGGCTGCCACGGGGCCTCGCTCACCGAGGCGAACGCCTGGCGCAGCGGCTCGGTGGTGCCCGCGGCGGCGGAGGCCCCGAGGTTGAGCGCCACGGTGTAGAGCCCGGTCATCACGCTGACCCGGTTGGGGAAGTCGCGCTTGACGATACCCGGCAGCAGCACGCCGGTGACGCCGATACAGCCGCCGGCGATGGCCGTGGTGACGAAAAGCCCCAGGTTGCCGATCCCCGGCAGATCGAGCCCCGGGATGATGAGATAGGGGCGCACGGCGAGGGTGACGGCGAGCAGCACGATCGCCGCGAACACCGCGCGTTCCGGCCCGTAGCGGCGCACCAGTTTGGGAGCGAGCGGGGCGGCGAGCCCCAGAAAGAGCACCGGCAGCGTGGTGAGCACGCCCTGGGCGGTGGGGGAGAGCGACAGCGCCTCGGCGAGGCTCGCCAGTACCGGAGAGACGCTGGTCAGTGCCGGGCGCAGGTTGAGCGCGACCAGCAGCAGCGCGACGAGAGTGAGTAGGCCCCGACGGGGCAGCGCGGAAGTCGACAAGAGGCCGTCCTGGATGAGCGGAAATGGGGAGTCGTCGTGGCGTGCGCCGGGGCACGCCGACCGAGGGAAAAGAAGGGTAGCCGATCCCGGCGGCGACCGGGAGGTTCTGCGCCGATGGTCGCAGACGCAAGGACGTCTCGAGTGCCAGTCGATCGTCTGGCCGGTGATGTCGAAACGGGTGCGACATCCTGGCGCTGACGATATGTCGCAGGCCAAAAGCCTATCTGTCGTTGCCTGAAGTTCGCTTAGGGTCAATCATTACCGTCCTAATCATCGGGTGCGATGACCGCTTCCGAGTCTGTGGTCGGTTCACGCCTTCCGGAAGCGGTGTCATCGAGCGGTCAGTCACTCGCACCCACGACGCCGGATCACCGCCAGACAGGAGGCGCAGTGAGCACCACGGATCTTTCCACGCTGATCTCGCGAATCGATTTCGCCTGGATCACCACGTTTCACATTCTCTATCCGCCGTTGACCATCGGTCTGGCGATGCTGCTGTTCTTCGCCGAGTGGCGCTGGATGCGCAGCGACGACGAGGGCTGGTACCGGCTCTGCCGCTTCTTCGAGCGGCTGTTCATCGTCAACTTCGGCGCCGGGGTCGCCACCGGAGTCACCATGGAGATGGCCTTCGGCATTCTCTACGGCCCCTTCTCCCAGGCCGCCGGACCCTTCTTCGGCCAGATCCTCGGCTACGAGACGATCACCGCCTTCATGTACGAGGCGGGCTTCATCGGCCTGATGATCTTCGGCTGGGGGCGCATCGGCCGGCGCATGCATCTGTTCGCCACCGCCAACGTGGCGATCTCCTCGGCCCTCTCGGCGATGTGGATACTGGACGCCAACTCCTGGATGCAGTCGCCGGCGGGCGTCGAACTCAAGAACGGCGTCTTTCAGGTGGTCGACTGGTCGAAGGCGATCTTCAACCCGCACTTCATGAGTGCGTTTCCGCACATGCTGATCGCCTGCGTCGAGCTCTCGCTCGCCTTCGTCGCGGCGGTGGCGGCGTGGTTCGTTTTCAAGCGTCGCCACGTGGCGCTGTTCCAGCGCCCGCTCAAGTTGTCGATTCTCGCGCTGATCGTGGTCGCCGCACTCCAGGTCTGGGTCGGTGACGAGCTCGGCCAGGTGACCGCGGAGACGCAGCCGGCGGCGCTGGCGGCGATGGAAGGCCATTACGACACCTACAACGCCGACGGCTCGGCCAACACGAGCTGGAACGTGGTCGGCTGGCCCAACGAGGCCGGCGACGGCAACGCCTGGTCGATCCAGATTCCCCACGTGCTGAGCCTGCTCGAGACCCATAGCTGGTCCGAACCGGTACCGGGGCTCAACGAGTTTCCCCAGGATGAGCAGCCGCCGGTGGCGCCGACGTTCTACTCGTTCCGGCTCATGGTGGCGGTCGGCGGCGTCCTGCTGCTGCTCGGCCTCTGGGGCGGCTGGCTCGCCGTGCGCGGCAAGCTCTCCATTGATCGCATCGCGGACAATCGCTGGTTCCTGAAAGCGGTGATGGCCGCCGGTGTGCTGCCGTATCTCGCCGTCTGGACCGGCTGGTGGACCCGCGAAATCGCGCGCCAGCCCTGGGTCGTCTACGGCCTGATGCGCACCGAGGACGGCGTCAGCCAGATGTCGCCCGAGCTGGCGATCTTCTGGTTCGTCGGCTTTGCGGTCTTCGAGACGGCGGTGTTCTTCGGCACGCTCTACTTCATGGCCAAGATCTGTCGCAAGGGGCCGGATCTCGACACGCCGGTGGCGGCGTTCGATCCGCACGACAACGACGGCGCGACGCCGGCGACGCATCCCGAAGGCCGCGGCGCCAGCGATCGTCACGGCGACGGTCACCACGACGCGCCCAGTCACGCCTGAGCCCACCGGAACAGAGGAATCTTCAATGGCCATTCTGTCACTCTCTCAGCAGGTGCTCGCGCTGGCCTGGTGGCTGGCGCTGGGCGTGAGCGTGCTGATCTACATCGCACTCGACGGCGCCGATCTCGGCGCCGGCATCTTCTCGCTGTTCGTCCGCGACCATGACGAGCGCGGCGCCATCATGACCGCCATGGCCGGCACCTGGGACGCCAACGAGACCTGGCTGATCGTCGCCGGCGGTATCCTCTTCGGCACCTTCCCCTTCGTCTACGGCTCCGCGTTCAGCTACCTGATGGTGCCGCTCGCCTTCGTGCTGTGGGGGATCATCGCCCGTGCCATCGCGCTGGAGTTCCGCCATCTCGCCTCGCCGTTCTGGCAGCGCTTCAGCGACGGCGTCTTCGGCCTCGGCAGCCTTACCGTCACCTTCTTCGGCGGCGTCTGCGTCGGCGCGGTGCTTCAGGGCTATCCGCAGACCGACGTCGAGGGCCGCGTGCCGACCTACGTCGGCGGCGCCTTCACCTTCCTTTCGCCGTTCAGCGTCTGGGTCGGCGTGGCCTCGGTGGTGGCGGTCACGCTGGCCGGGGTGCTCTTCGTGCGGGCGCGTTTCGAGAAGGGCGAGCCGATCCGCATCGACGCCGCCAAGTGGACGATGACGATCTTCTATCTCGCCATCGCCGCCGTGGGTATCACCACGCTCTGGAGCGCGCTGATCTTCCCCTGGGCCGCCGACAAGTGGTTCGGCGCGCACTTCTGGATCTGGGGGCTGCTGTTCGTCGCGAGCGTCTTCGCCATCGCCCGGATGCGTCGCGCCACCCTCGACGAGCGCGACCTCGCTGCGATTCTCTGGTTCAACACCGCCGCCGTGATCATGGGCTTCGGCATGCTCGCCACCATGTTCCCTTATCTGGTGCCGGGCACCTGGACGATCTTCGACGCCGCCAGCCCGCAGGTGTCGATCCTCACCTTCACCATGACCATGGGCGGCTTCGTCCCGGTGATGATTCTCTACAACGCCTATCAGATCTGGGTGTTCAGGGCGCGGGTGACGAAGCTCGCCGCTCACGCCCACTAGGCCTCGTCTGAAAAGTGACTGCGCTCGTCGACTCTTCGAATAGCGCCCGAGCGCAGGCCGCTCTTCCGTCTCTTGCTCCACACGGGAAGGAAGAGCGGTTCGACGCAACCTCACCTTAGGAGGTAGGAATGGCCGTATCGCAGAGGCCGAGCCATGGCGGTGAGGCCAAACGTCACGAGCGCTGGCTGAAAGACCGCGCCGGGGCGGTGAAGGGCACGCTCATGCTCGCCACCGGCTCGGGGCTGGTCGGCGGGCTGGCGCTGATCGCGCAGTGCTGGCTGGTGGCCCGCGTGCTGGATGCCACGATCATCGACGGCGCCGGTCTGAATGAGGTCTGGCAGTGGCTGTGGCCGCTGCTGGGCGTCTTTGCGCTGCGCGCGCTTGCCTCCATCGCGTCCGACGCGCTGGCGTTCGAGGCTGCCGCCCGGCTGAAACGCACACTGCGTGACCAGGTGATGAACCGCCTCGCCGCGCTCGGCCCGCGCTGGATGGAAGGGCAGCGCAGCGGCGAGATCGCCAACGTGCTCGGCGGCGCGGTCGAGGGGATCGAGCAGTACGTCGCCGCCTACCTGCCGCAGAAACTGCTCTCGGCGATGATTCCGCTGGCGATCCTCGTCGCCGTGCTGCCGCTGGACTGGGTCTCCGGGCTGATCCTGCTGGTGACCGCGCCGATCCTGCCGCTGTTCATGGTGATCGTCGGCCGCGGCGCCGAGGCGCTGAACCAGCGTCAGTGGCGGCGGCTCTCGCTGATGGGCGCGCATTTTTTCGACGCCATCGAGGGGCTGACCACGCTCAAGCAGTTCGGCGCCAGCCGCCGCGAGGCCGAAGCCGTCGGCCGCATGGCCGATGAGTACCGCAGCGCCACCATGCGGGTGCTGCGCGTCGCCTTTCTCTCCTCGCTGGTGCTCGAATTCTTCGCCACCCTCGGCGTGGCAATGGTCGCGGTCTACGTCGGCTTCCGGCTCTACTACGGCCAGCTCGACTTTCTCCCGGGGCTCTTCGCGCTGCTGCTCGCGCCGGAGTTCTATCGCCCGCTGCGCGACATGGGCGCCAACTACCACGCCCGCATGGAGGCGATCGGTGCCGTCGGCGAACTCGCGCCGGTGCTTGAGACCGAAGCCGAGACCAGAGACGAAAGCGAAGGCGAGACACAAGGCGACGCGAAAGACGAGACCGACGCGGCCGCGCAGACCCGCACCGCCCGGCCGCTGCCAAGCGACCCGATCCGGACGATTCGCTTTGACGGCGTCGGCTTTCGGCATGATGCCGCCAATGAAGACGGCGACGGCGTCGAGTCGGTCGACCTGACGCTGGCCCGCGGCGAGTGCGTGGCGCTGGTCGGCCCCAGCGGCGCCGGCAAGACCACGCTCGCCAAGCTGCTGCTCGGCTTTCTCGCCCCCGGCGCGGGGCGAATCGAGATCGACGGCGTGGATCTTCGCGAGATCGACGTCGAGGCCTGGCGCGCCCGGCTCGGCTACCTGCCGCAGCGGCCCACGCTGTTTGCCGGCACGATCGCCGAAAACCTCACCCTCGGCGCGCCGAACGCGACGCCGGACGAGATCCATGCCGCGCTTTTACGCGCCGACGCACAAGGCTTCGTCGCGGCGCTGGAAGACGGCCTCGACACCTGGCTGGGTGACGGCGGCAGCGGCCTCTCCGGCGGCCAGATCCAGCGCCTGGCGCTGGCGCGGACGCTGCTCAGCCAGCCCGAAGTGCTGATTCTCGACGAGCCCACCGCGGCGCTGGATGGGGACACCGCCAGACGCGTGATGGCAGGCGTGCACAGCGCATCGGCCAATGCCGCGACGCTGCTCGTCACCCACGACATCGACGTTGCCCGCACCGCCGACCGCCTCGTCTTTCTCGACCGCGGCCACGTGGTCGAGCAGGGCACACCGGCGGCGCTGGAAGCCACCGGCGGCGCCTTCGCCCGCTTCGCTCTCTTGGCCGAAGAGGGGGCCGCATGACCGACCTGCTGCGACTGCTCAAACTGTTCACACCCTATCGCCGCTGGATGCTCGGCGGCATCGCGCTCGGTTCGGTGGTGATTCTCGCCAACGTCGCGCTGCTCGCGCTCTCCGGCTGGTTCATCGCCTCCATGGCGCTGGCCGGGCTGGGGCTGCAGACGATCGCCTACTTCGCCCCGGCGGCGCTCATCCGCGGCCTGGCGATCCTGCGCACCGGCGCCCGCTACGGCGAGCGGCTGGTCACCCACGAGGCGACGCTGCGCTGCCTCGCCGAGCTGCGGGTGTGGTTCTACGAGCGCTTGGAACCGCTCGGCCCGGCGGCGATGGACACCTGGCGCGGCGGCGATCTGTTGAGCCGCATCCGCGCCGACATCGACAGCCTCGACAATCTCTACCTGCGCATCGTCGCGCCGGTCACCAACGCGCTGCTCTGCGGCATCGTCATCGTGGCGGGCCTGGCCTGGTTCGACACGCGCATTGCCCTGCTCGACCTTGCCGCGCTGATGCTCGCTGGCGCCGTGCTGCCGCTACTCGCGCTGAAGCTGGGGGACGCCGCTGGGCGCGGGCTGACAGAGGCCCGCGCGGCACTCGACGGCGCCGCCACCGACACCGTGCGCGGCCTGGGGGAACTCGCCGTGCTCGGCGCCGTGACGCGCCAGCGCGAGCGCGTTGCCGGGCTCGCCGAGCGCTTGATTCGCCACCAGCGCCGGCAAATGTGGGTCGGCGCCATCGGCCGCGCGCTCTCCGGGCTCACCGCCAACCTCGCCCTCTGGGGTACGCTGATCCTGGTGATTCCCCGCGTCGCTGCCGGTGACATGCCCGGGCCGCAGCTCGCGATGCTCGCGCTCGGCGTGCTCGCAAGCTTCGAGGCCGTCGCCGCGCTGCCCACCGCCTTTGCTGCCTTCGGCGAGACGGCGGCTGCCGCGCGGCGGCTCGTCGAGATCGCCGATGCCACGCCCGTCGTGACCGCCCCCGACCCGGCCGCCGCCAGGACGCCAGCGCGTTTCGACATCGCCTTCGACGACGTCAGCATGCGCTACCGTGACGAGGCCGACTGGGCGCTGGCGGGCTTTTCATTGACACTTGAGGCGGGCGAAGCGGTGGGCCTCGTCGGCGACAGCGGCGCCGGCAAGAGCACGATCCTCGCGCTGATCCAGCGCTTTCGGGAATTCCAGGCGGGCGAGATCACTATCGGCGGTGTGTCGGTGCGCGATATCGACGATGCCACGCTGCGCCAGACGATCTCCGTCGTCGCCCAGCGCACGCATCTGTTCAACGCCTCGATCCGCGACAACCTGCTGCTCGCAAAGCCCGACGCCAGCGACGACGAAGTGCGAGAGGCGCTCAGACTCGCCGGACTGGAAGAGGAGATCGCCCACTTTCCCGACGGACTCGACACACTGGTCGGCGAAGTCGGCACCCGCCTCTCCGGCGGCCAGGCGCGCCGCGTCGCCATCGCCCGCGCGTTCCTCAGAGACGCCCGCATCCTGCTGCTCGACGAACCCACCGAAGGGTTGGATGCCGACAGCGAAGCCCGCGTGCTCGAGGCGCTTGGCAACCTGATGCAGGGCAAGACCACCCTGCTGGTGTCGCACCGGCCCAGGGCGCTGGCGTTCGTCGGGAGAGTGATGAGGGTAAGTAAATCAGATCTCGTGACAGCAGGAAGTTAAAATAGTGAGCGACATTGTTTTAACTTAGGGCCGAAGATGAAATAGTATCGCGACCTATTTCAATCTTCTGCGAGACGCCCCATGCATCGAGGGCTGACCGGTCGTTATCTCCCCAGCGTGGCGGGCGGCGTAAGCTGTCGGGCATTCGTGCCGGCACCGCTTCCGCCCGAGCCGGCGCTGGCCATGGATGACAAGCTGCAGGATCGCCTGGCAAAAGCCCACCTTGCCCTGGGGCGCCTGGATGGGATCTCGACGCTATTGCCGGATGCGCAGCTGTTCCTCTACAGCTATGTGCGTAAGGAAGCCGTGATGTCCTCGCAGATCGAGGGCACGCAGTCTTCGCTCAGTGACCTCATGATCTACGAGATGGAAGGCGTTCCCGGCGTGCCCATGGACGATGTGCAGGAGGTCTCTTGCTACGTGCGAGCGCTCAATCTTGGCGTGCAGCGTATTCGCGAAGGCCACCCGATCACGATTCGCCTGGTGCTGGAGCTTCACGAAGCGTTGATGACCCACGGCCGTGGCACGCACCGTCGCCCCGGTGCATTTCGCCAGAATCAGGTCTGGATCGGGGGGCACCGGGCGGACGAGGCCGCTTTGGTGCCACCACCGGCCAACCAGATCGCCGACTGCTGTTGCGACTTCGAGCGGTTCCTCAACGATGAACCCGCGACCACTGCGCCAGTGATCAAGGCGGCGCTGGCCCATGTGCAGTTCGAAACCATTCACCCCTTTATGGATGGCAACGGCCGGCTAGGGCGCTTACTGATTCCGCTGATTCTGGTGCAGGCCGGTATTCTCTCCGAGCCGCTGCTCTATCTCTCCGTGTTCTTCAAACGCCATCGGCAAGTGTATTACGAGCACCTACAAAACGTGCGCCTGACCGGCGACTGGGAGAGCTGGTTGCTCTTTTTCGTCGATGCCATCGCCGACACCGCCAACCACGCCGTTGTCACGGCGCAGTCGCTGAATGCGCTATTGATCGAGGATAAGAGGCGCCTGAGTGAACTCGGCCGTTTGGCCGGTTCCGCGAATCAGGTGTTGGAGGCGCTGTTTCATCATCCGATTGCCAATATCGCCGCGCTTCACCGGGAAACAGGATTGGCACAGGCCACCATCGGCAAAGTGCTGGAATTATTGGAAAACCAGCTGGGTATCGTTCAGGAGCTGACCGGTAACAGGCGGAATCGGGTTTTCGCTTATAGTGCTTACGTTGCTTTGTTGAACAGCGGGCAATTGAGTTGGCGAGAAAGGCAATAGTATTTGAGCTGTTCCGATGGTGCAGTGCAACACGTGGATTTAGATCAACCATGGCTTATGAAGACCCAGCAGAAGAGCGAAATCGGCCATTTTTGAGCTGATACTGCATCGAGAGAGCTGGCTCTTGATGAGGTAGTGATGATTGATTCGCTTAGGTCGTCCTCGCGAAGTGCCTGACGTAACATAAGGCAATTTTGTGCGTGCAGGTACAAACCTACTTGAGCCGCCATTAAGTGAAGGATTTTTGAATATCCTCCCAAATCTGCAGGAGCCAGAATGATTGAGAATGCAAGTACGCTTGCCGAGCTGCGCGTGCTCGTCGGCTACCTGGGAGAGCAAGCACCGGCCTGGTGGGGATCCCATTTTTTCGGCCAGACGGCCATGGCCTTTCTGACCCCCGTATTTGGCCGATCTGCTCGGCAGGCTCAGTACCAGGGGGTACTGGAGGCAGCCCGGCTTGTTCATGATGAGCACATCGGCATCGGTCGTACCCTGCACCTCTTCCATATGCCGGAGCACTACGAGCAGGGAGCGGCCAGTCTGCTTGCCGATCGCGACCGCGCCGAGGCGCTCTTCGCGCACATCGATTCGACAGAGCGCGCACAAGCTCGCCTGGAAGCGCTGACCATGCCGCAGGAGGCGAAGGAAGGGCCAGTCGCCGTCGGGGATCTTGGCGAGAGCCTGTCAACGCCACTTGCCACTATGGCTGGCTTCTATCTGGATGCGTTTCGACGCGGCATACAGACCTATCCCTACCTGCGGGAGGCGCAGTGAATCAGTCGCCTCTCTATACGACCCAGTTACAAGCTGGCTTGGGCCTTATAGAGGAGACTCAGCGGCTCCTCCATCTCTACGAGCCAGGGATGCGCTATCCCCAGCTGTTCTCCAAGGCGCTCGAATCAGGCCAGTTCCCACTAGTCTCGGCAAGACGCTTGGATAATATTGTTCGCGAATGTTTTGGACCGCGCTACCTGCGCCAGTCGCGTGTCGCCGAATGGCTAAAGCAGCTTATCCCCCTTCTAGCTAGCGACGAGCGCCGCCAGTTGCTGATGCTGCACACCGCACGAGCCAATACCATTCTGGCCGACTTCATTCGAGAGGTGTACTGGCCCCGCTATACCTCAGGACGGGACAGCCTATCCCGGGAGGATGCTGTCGAGTTCGTCGAGAACGCCGTGCGGGAGGGCAGAACACAGAAGCCCTGGGCCTCCAGCACCATCCGGCGGATCTCGGGTTACCTACTCAGCGCCTGCGCCGATTTTGGCCTGCTGGAGTACCGTCGCAGCGGCCTCCGCCGGCTCTATTCCGTGCGTCTCTCATCACGCGTGGCGGCCTACCTGGCCTACGACCTGAAGTTCCTGGGGCTGGGTGATAACCAGGTGCTAAATCACTCTGACTGGCAGCTGTTCGGTCTGGAGCGCTCCGACGTCAAGGAGCAGTTCAAGCGCCTCTCGCTCGAGGGACTGTTGATCATGCAGACCGCGGGAGATGTCACGCACATCAGCTGGCAGCACAAGAACATGCAGGAGGTGGTCGATGTCCTCGCTGGATACTGACTTCAACGAGTTGATGGAGCGAGTGCGCCACGGCCGCGAGTTCGGCCATGCCAGCTTCGAACCGATCTTCTATCTGGTGTTTCGCCCCGAGCAGATCCTGTCTGTGAAGCGCCACCTGCCGGCGTGGAAGAGCCGGCTGGGCAACGAGGGCTGGAACGTTCATACCTTCTCGATCGCCGAGGCGGTCGACGAGATTCTCTCCCAGGCCCGCATGCGCAAGATTTGGCTGGCCGCCGACCAGCGCAACCCTCTGGACTGGAAGAAGACAGATGCGTCTCTGGCCAATGCCGTGGCGAACGGCGCGCTCCAGGAGCGTCTCGAAGCCAAGCTGACCGAGCTTGAAGACACACCCGGCAGCATCCTGCTGGTGACGGATCTGGAGGCGCTTCATCCCTATATGCGTATCGGGGTGATCGAAGGCCAGCTCCAGGGCCGCTTCCACGTGCCCACGGTGTTCCTCTACCCGGGCGTACGCACTGGCAAGACGCGGCTCAAGTTTCTGGGCTTCTACCCGGAAGATGGCAATTACCGTTCGGTCCACGTCGGCGGCTAAGACAGGAGTTTATAGATGGAAATCAAACAGCTTTTCGATCCCGGCCGCGATATCCACCGCAGTATCGAGAAGGTGATCGCCTATGGCGTCTCCCAGGAGGAGCGCCTGCGCAAGGAGATCGCCGAGTACGTGGTTACCGATGCCATCGACGAGCAGTTCAACCAGCTGCTGACCAAGATGCAGGCGGCCATGGAGGCCGGTGGTGAGAATGAGGTAGGTGTCTGGGTCTCGGGCTTTTACGGCTCGGGCAAGAGCTCCTTTACCAAGTACCTGGGATTGGCCTTCGATGACAGCGTCACCATCGATGACGTGCCGTTCCGCCAGCACCTTCAGAACCGCCTCAAGAACAACACTACCCGCCAGCTGCTGAGTACCGTCTCCAAACGCTTCCCCGCCGCTGTGCTGATGCTGGACCTGGCCACGGAACAGGTCAGCGGGGCCACTATGGAGGATGTCTCCAGTGTCCTCTACTACAAGGTGCTGCAATGGGCTGGGTACTCACGCAACCTCAAGGTGGCAGCTCTGGAGCGCCGCCTGAAGCAGGAGGGGCGCTACGAGGAGTTCCTGACACTCTTCGAGGAGAAGACCGGTGGCGAGGTCTGGCGTGACTACCGCAATGACGAGTTGGTGGTTGATAGCCTGATGCCGGAGATTGCCCATGAGCTCTATCCCACGCTTTTCACGTCATCCAGCTCGTTCAACACGGCTACCAGCGATGTGATCCGCTTCGAGAACGATCGTGTCGAGGAGATGCTCGGCATCGTCCGTGAGCACTCCGGCAAGGAGCACGTGATCTTCATCGTCGACGAGGTGGGGCAATACGTGGGCGCGCGGCAGCCGTTGATCCTCAACCTCGATGGGCTAGCCAAGAACATCAAGGCGCAGGGCAATGGCAAGGTGTGGCTGATCGGCACCGGCCAGCAGACCCTGACTGAAGACGATCCGCGCACATCACTCAACTCGCCGGAGCTTTTCAAGCTCAAGGACCGTTTCCCGATCTCTATCGACCTCGAGGCCGATGATATCAAGGAGATCTGCTATACGCGTCTGCTGGGGAAGCCACCCGAGGGGGCAAAACAGCTGCGCGAGCTGTTCGACCAGCATGGCCAGGCGCTGCGCCATAACACCAAGCTTGAGGATGCCCGCGCCTACGGGGCGGATTTCGACCGCCAGACTTTTATTGACCTCTACCCCTTCCTGCCGGCGCACTTCGATATCCTGTTGCACCTGCTGGGTGCGCTGGCGCGCTCCACCGGCGGCATCGGTCTGCGCTCGGCTATCAAAGTGATCCAGGACATTCTGATCGAGGGTGATGGCAACCGCGTCCCGGTCGCCGATCAGCCGGTGGGCTGGCTGGCCACCACGGTGACCCTTTTTGATGCTCTGGAAAAGGACATCGAGCGCGCTTTCCCCAACTGGCACAAGGCCGTCAATACGGTCACCAAGATCCGCCACCGCGATGACGAGCTCCATCAGCGCATCGCCAAGACGGTGGCCGTGCTGCAGATTCTCGGTAACCTGCCGATCACTCGGCGCAACGTTGCCAGCCTGATTCATTCCGAAGTGGCCAGCGGCAGCCAGGCCGAGGAGATTAATGCCGCAATCGAGGAGCTGATCGATGATTCGATCGTACCTTTTGGCGAGCAGGACGGCTTCCTTTGCTTCTTCAGCGAGAAGCTCAACGACATCGAACAGGAGCGCACCCAGATCCCGCTGCGTAGCGTGGAGATGAAGCGCATCCTCAACCGCGCTTTGGAGGAAGTGTTTGCTCCGCTGCCCAGCACTCAGCTGCATGGCTCGCTCTCGGTGCAGACCGGCCTCAAGACCCAGGGCCCCGAGGGGCTGCCCGTCTCCCTGGCGGGTGACCGTCACCCGATCCAGATGGTGGTCGAGCTGGTCGAGCCCACCGACTACGATGCCGCTCGCTCACGGCTGGAGGACGATTCCCGCGTCAAGACCAACGAGAACTTGATCTACCTGGTGGGGCGCAAGTCGCCAGAACTGGAAGGTCTCACCGCGGATATCTATCGCTGCCAGGAGATCGAAACCAAGTTTCGCCACGATCCCGACCAGGAGGTGCGCGACTACTGTCGTGCCCAGCTGGATCGCGCGAGCCGCCTGAATGCCGACCTGCAGCGGCTGATCAAGCGCAGCCTGGTTCAGGGCTCCTTCATCTTCCGCGGGCAGACCACGGCAGTAGAAAGCCTGGCCGGTGACCTGGCCGAGGCGGCTCGGAAACAGCTGGGTAATGTAGCGGGCCAGGTATTCAGCCGCTATGGAGAGGCCCCGGAGCGGGTGCAGAGCGACCTGGCCGAACGCTTCTTGCGCGTCGGTAACCTGAGCGGTATCACCACCAAGCTGGATCCTTTGGGCCTGGTGACCCAGCAGGGCGGACAGCCCGGCATCAATACCGACCACCGTGCGCTGGTAAGTATCCGCGACCATATCGACCGGGTTGGGATGGTCGAAGGCAAGAGCCTGTCCAGCCGCTTCAGCGACGCTCCCTACGGCTGGTCTCAAGATACCCTGCGCTACTTGGTGGCGGCCATGTTGGTTGGCGGTGTGATCAAGCTGAAGGTGTCGGGGCGCGAGGTCACCGTCAATGGCCAACAGGCCATCGATGCGCTGAAGAGCAACAACGCCTTCAAGAATGTGGGTATCTCTCTGCGTGAGGATCGTCCCTCCATGGAGATGCTGGCGCTGGCTTCCAGTCGCCTTCGCGATCTCAGTGGCGAAATGGTAGTGCCCCTTGAGGATGCCATCAGCAAGGCGGCCACCAAGCTCTTCCCCCTGTTGCAGCAGCGCTACGCCTCGCTCTCCAGCCGGTTACAAGCGCTGGGTCTGCCCGGTGATGAACGCCTGGAGGCGATGGGACGTGACATGGCCGACATCCTGCTCACCGATGGCTCAGACGCGCCCCAACGCCTGGGGCGCGAAGAGTCGAGCCTCTATGACAACTTGACCTGGGCGGGGGAGCTCAAGAAGGCGCTGGAGCATGGCCTTGAGAGCACCCTGAAGGAGCTGCGCTCCCTTGCCCAGTCCATCGAAGGACTTCCCGGTAGCGGCATTCCTGGCGAGCTGAAGGCCGATCTGGCCGAGCCCCTCGAAGAGATCGCGGCCCGGTTGGACTCCGAGGACGCCTATCGTAGTGCCTCAGACTTCAACACACGCTTGACCGAGCTGCGCAGCCAGGTGAGGCAGGCCGCCGAGCGCATGCAGGAACATCAGCAGCAACGCCTGCGTCAGGCCGAGCAGGAGCTCACGCGTGTACCGGAGTGGCCTGAGCTCACCAACCAGGAGCAGCAAGACCTTCTCGGGCGCATGGATGGACTGGCGCTGGAGGTCTTGCCGGATATTGATGGCCTGAAGAGCCTGGTAAATTGCGACTACGAGTTGCAGGCGGAACTGGCCGCGCTCAAGGAGCATATCGAGCGGGTTGGCCGTGAACGCCAGCAGGAGCGTATCCGCGAGGAGCAGAATGAGCTCGAGGAAGAACAGGAGCAGGCGGGGTGCCAGGAGAGCAAGAAGGTGCTTAGCCGCCGCTTCACCACGCGCTCACGCATCACCTCGCTGGACACCCTCGACGCCATGATCCGTGAGCTGCAGAAGCTGCGTGGCGAGTTGGAGTATGCCCACGCTTTCGAGCTGGACGTCGCCTTCGACGAGGCCCCCGAGAACCGCGACAAGGAGTAAGTCATGGCCTTCGATCAAGGCACCCGCAATCGCCTGCAGCGCCTGGTCAGCGACTGTCGCAAGACCCTGACCGACGAGTTCACGCTCCAGCTGCAGCAGGACTACGGCCTCGACCCACGCACCGGCGAGGTGACGGAGCTCGCGCGGCTGACCCACCTGACCGACCGCGAGCGCCATACCGCTTCGCTGCTGCGTGAAACGCTTGCGCACTATCTTGCCAGCGAAGGAGAGAGCAAGGCCCAGCGCCAGGCGGCCATCGACCGCATCATCCGCGAACAGGCCTTCACCGTGCTCAACCGCCTGGCGGCGCTCTTGATGATGGAGGCGCGGGGGCTGTTGCTGCCCGCCGTGAGCCAGGGTGCTCAGTCTCAGGCTTTCGAGCTTTACCGCAGGGTAGCGGGCACATCCCTCGGGGAGACCGGCGAGGCCTACCAGACCTTCTTGTTCAGCCTGTTTGACGAGTTCGCCCTCGACCTGCCGTCGCTGTTCGACCGCTTCGCGCCCCAGGGGCGACTCTTCCCTCGGGAGACGGCGCTGAACGAACTGCTGGCGCTGCTCAACGACCACGAGATCGAGCCGCTGTGGGCGCTGGACGAGACCATCGGCTGGATCTACCAGTACTTCAACAGCCAGGAAGAGCGCAAGGCGATGCGCAAGGCGAGCCAGGCGCCGCGCAACAGCCGCGAGCTGGCGGTGCGCAACCAGTTCTTTACCCCACGCTACGTGGTGGAGTTCCTGGTCGACAACACCTTGGGCCGCCAGTGGTTCAACGCCACCGGCGGCACCACACCGCTGCGCGACGGCTGCCAGTACCTGCTGGTCAAGCCGGACGAGCAGCCCGAGGCCGGCATCAAGCTGCGCGACCCCCGCACCCTCAAGCTGCTGGACCCGGCCTGTGGCTCCATGCACTTCGGCCTCTACGCCTTCGACCTCTTCCTGCAGATCTATCGCGACGCCTGGCAGTGGGAGCAGCGGCATGGCCCCGGCTCGCTGGATCTCTCCACGCAGCCGGAGGCCGGCTTCGAGCCGCTTGTTCACACCTACGCCGATGAAGAGGCCCTGCTGCGCGACGTGCCGCGGCTGATCATCGAGCACAACATCTATGGCGTGGACATCGACCCTCGCGCCGCCCAGATCGCGTCGCTGGCGCTGTGGCTCCGCGCCCAGCGCGCCTGGCACGAGGCCGGTGTGCAGGCCATGGAGCGCCCGGATGTGGGGCAGGGTAACGTCATCGCTGCGGTGGCCCCGCCGGCCGAAAAGGAACTCCGTGAGGCCTTCGCGGCCCGTCTGGATCGCCAGGATGCCGAACTGTTCGAGAAGACCCTGCAGACGCTCAAGGGGTTGCCCGAACTCGGCGTACTGCTGCGTGCCGAGAAGGAGCTCCCCGCGCTGATCCGCCAGGTCTACGTAGGCAAGGGCAGCGACCTCTTCGCCGAGCAGGAGCAGGAAACCTGGCAGAAGGCCGAAGAGCGCCTTCGCCACGCCCTGCATGAGTTCTCCGAAGAAGCCGGTGCCACCTACCAGAGCCGCCTCTTCGCCCAGGATGCGCTACAGGGGCTGCGAATGATCGATCTGTGTCGGGTGGTCTACGACGTTGTAGTGATGAATCCACCGTTTGGGGCGCTCAGTGCCGGGGTCAAGGCCAAGCTGGGCAAGGAATACCCAAATAGCAAAAATGATCTGCTTGCGACCTTTGTCGAGCGCGGGTTGGAACTGCTTCATCAAGGTGGACGCTTGGGTGCGATCACCTCTCGGACCTGTTTTTTTCTAACTACATATCGCAAATGGCGGGAGCAGGTGGTATTGGGTGTCGGGCGGCCTGAGGTGATGGCGGATTTAGGCTATGGCGTAATGGACGATGCCATGGTCGAGGCTGCGGCATATGTTCTGGGGAAAACTTGATGAGTATCTTTTTTAGGCTTGTAGGTGAAGAAAATAAAAGCAATAGCCTTGGTGAGGCCTGCCGGGCAGTGAGAATAGGGGGAGGTGGCTCTAATATATTTCAGGCAGATCCGGATGGTTTTTTTGATATCCCGGGAACTCCATTTGCATATAGGGCCAGCGATAGAGTTCGTGAATCATTTAACGATTTGGTCCTATTTGAAAATGATGGACGCACCGTGCGCCAAGGTCTGGCAACGACAGATGACTTTCGGTTTGTAAGATGTTGGTGGGAGGTTTTTGAGGTTGGTGGGTTCTGGTTTGGTTTCGTTAAGGGTGGTGTGTTTTCTCATTATTACATGGATGTAACTCCAGTCGTAAATTGGGCCGAGAATGGTGCTGAAATTAAGGCAGAGATTTGTAGGAGGTATCCATATTTAAATGGAAATCCAGACTTTGTGGCAAAGAATTCAGGTTCTTATTTTTTTCCTGGCTTAACATGGCCACTCCGTGGTGCAGTGCTGTCAGTCCAGGCCGTTCCTGAGGGCTGTATTTTTAGTGTTGCAGGAAAAATGGCGTTTGCTAGCCTTAAAGATATTGGCCCGCTTCATGCAATAATGAGCTCTCGGGCATTTACTTATTTTCTCCGAATGCTCACTGATGCTGTTAGGATTCAGTTTGAGGCTGGGTTGATACAGCGAGTGCCGATACCTAATTATGAGCATCGTCGAGAAGAGGTATCTTACCTTATCAGTAGCGCGTGGAAGAAAAAGAGACTGCTAGATACAGTTGTTGAAACCTCTCATGCCTTCTTGTTGCCGGGGGCTCTGCGTGGGCGGTTATTTGATTATGACCCACCTGCAATTCATGCCGAGCTGGCCGACATCCAGTCCCAGATAGATGATATCGCCTTCGACCTTTACAGCTTCTCTGATGAGGATCGTCAGGCGGCCCAGGGCGATGTTGAATTAGTAGAAGACGTTGAAGAAGACAATGACAACGAGAGCCAAGCAGAAGAAGCTCCACCCTTGGATGCGCTGCTCTCTTGGACAGCCGGTGTCGCCTTCGGCCGCTTTGACTGGCGCCTGGTCACCGGTGAACGGGAAGCGCCCCCCGATCCCGAACCCTTCGATCCGCTGCCGGTCAAGAGTCCCGGCATGCTGCGCGACGATGCCGATCCCTATCATCGCCATGCCGGTATCCTTGTCGATGACAAGGGGCATGAGCATGATCTGCCGCGGCTGATGGCCGATGTGCTGGAGACGGTGAATGCCCAAGTCGATGAAGACTTGCGCCGCTGGCTGCGCCGCGACTTCTTCAAGTACCACCTGCAGCAGTACTCCAAGAGCCGTCGGAAGGCGCCGATCTACTGGCCGCTGGCGACGGCCTCAGGCAGCTACACCCTTTGGGTCTACTACCCGGACCTGACCGACCAGACACTGTTTACCGCGGTCAACGACTTCGTCGAGCCCAAGCTTAAGCAGGTGGATAGCGAGCTGGGCAATCTGCGCCTGGCTGGTGCCAGCCGCAGCCGCGCCGACGAGAAGCGCCTTGAAGAGCTGAGCGACTTCCGCGACGAGCTGGCCGACCTGCGCGATACGCTGCTCAGGATCGCCCCGGGCTACAAACCCAACCACGACGACGGCGTTCAGATCTCCGCCGCGCCGCTCTGGCCGCTGTTCCGCCATCGTCCCTGGCAGAACGTGCTGCGCGATATCTGGGAGAGGTTGGAGCAGGGCGACTACGACTGGGCCCACCTGGTCATGGCCTACTGGCCGGAGCGGGTGCGCGAGAAGTGCATCACCGACAAGTCGCTCGCCATCGCCCACGACCTTGAGTATCTCTATGTCGAGCCCGAGCCGAAGCCGAAGAAGGCGCGTGGCCGCAAGAAAGGCACAGGGAGCAGTGAATGAGTACCATCGGTCAGTCCAGTAAGGCGCACGATCGCAGCCTTGGCGAATGGTTTCACGATATCCAGCGTGGCTCGATCAAGCTGCCGCGCTTCCAGCGCATGGAGGCCTGGGACAGGAACCGGATCGCCAGCTTCCTGGATACCGTAATCAGCAACCTGCCGATGGGGGTAGTGCTGATCCTTCAGGTCGATGGTAACGAGAACGAGAAGTTTGTATCTCGGCATATCAGCACTGCCGAGCCTGAAAAGGAAGGCACGTTGACCCAGCATCTGCTGGATGGCCAGCAACGGCTGACGGCCTTCTGGCGGGCGATGCATAACAACTACGACTACGAAACCTTCTTCGTCTACCACCCGGAGTTTGATCCCCGCGCCGAGAAGGCCGGCGAGGAGGTGCAGGTCTTCATGAGGCCCAGGTGGTTCGATAAGCACGGCAGACGGATGCCGCTCTGGGCGGATGATCCCAGTTCCACCCTGGAACGAGGGCTGTTTCCCATCTCGCTTCTGCGGCCCGGCGACATGAGCGCTGAGATATCAACCTGGCTGGCCGATGCCACTCAGCATCTGAAGCCGACCGGTGGGGAAGAGGATGCCTTCGAAAAGCTTCAGGCATACATGACGCTGCAGGAAAAGCTGAAAGATACGATCAATCAGCTCAGGGAGCGAGTTACTCACTTCAACCTTCCCTACCTGGCACTGCCGGCGGCTACGCCCAAGGAAGTGGCGCTTCAGGTTTTCATCAATATGAACACCAACAGCAAGCCACTATCGCTCTACGACATCATCGTGGCGGAGGTCGAGAGCGTGGCCGGCAGCTCGCTGCATGACCTTGAGGCGCAGCTCGATTCCCACTGTCCCTATGCCAAGCGTTATTCCGAACTCCGAGACCTGATTCTCTCGACCTCCGCGCTGCTGCAGGACAAGGTGCCGAACAACCGCGGCATGATCGAGATGAACAAGCAGGTGCTCGTCGATAACTGGCATCACCTGGAGCGTGGGCTGGAGCGCATGGCTGACTTCCTGGCCAGCCAGGGCATCCATGATGCCGCCAGGCTGCCTACCAATGCTGTGCTGCCGGTGATAGCGGCCTGCTACGAGATGATTCCCGACGACGGCGACTATCGTGGCAAGGCCGAGACCCTGCTGCAGTGCTACCTCTGGTCGGCGTTTTTTACCGACCGCTACGAGAATTCTTCCTCGTCACGAGCCTATGCGGACTTCAAGGCGCTTAAGACGGTGCTGAAGAACCAACAGTTCGACGACAGCCATATCGTGCAGATTCCGGTGATGGACCGCGAGCAGTACCCGCTGGCCACCAGGGACGAGCTCAAGGCCGCTGGCTGGCCCAAGGCTATGGGCATCGAGGCCCGGGGCATCATGGCAGTGACGACCTACCTGGAAGCCAGGGACTTCGCTGACAACCAGCCGGCCAGCTATGACAACCTGCAGAAGCGGGAGTACCACCATGTGTTCCCCGATGCGCTGTTGCAGGAGGCCGAGATCCCCAGCTTTCTGGCGCTCAACTGTGCCCTGATCACCTGGAAGACCAACCGGGTCATCGGTCGCAAGGACCCGCTCGCCTACCTGAAGGAGCGCGTGGACTGGGCCGGCGAAGACACGGTTCGCCAGCGCATGAAGACCCACCTGATCGATTACGACCTTCTGGCCAAGGGGGATTACGGCGACCTTCAACAGCCGGAAGCTCGCGAGAGGCTCAAGAAGGACTTCGAGCGCTTCCTCGACGACCGTGCGAGCCTGGTTGCCCAGGTGGTCGAGTGTCTCGCCGCGGGGCAGGAGCCTGACCTGCATCAGCTGTGGCAGGCGCCGGCAACCGCGGAGAGCTGATGGCCATGGCCATTAACTCTGCCTGTGTCCTTGACCAGCTCAGCAGTTTAATGGGCTTCTGCTCACCAGACTTTGGTAATCATGAGAGCTCAAGAGTGAGCCACAGCGACTCTAGATCTGCATTCGTGAACCATAAACTGCTGGTTGGTCTTTACTGATGAACATCAGCAGGCTTGAGAATTCAGCCGGGCATGAGACTCGGCAGGCGATACGCCAGGGAACAGGAGTGTGATCTAGATGAGTATTGAGGCCTATATCCAGGAGCAGGTGCTGGCGGAGAGGCTACGCAAGAGTTCGGTCGTGGTGGTCTACGATGCCGAGCTCCGCTACCGCCGGCTCTGCCAGGGGTTGGCCAGTGATGGCACCGCGGTGGTAGACGCTACCGAGAGCAGCATTGAGAGTCGGGAGCATGCCATGCGTGCTTTGCAGCGTCTCGGCCGCAATGAGCTCCAAGAATTGCTGGTGTATGTGCCTTCTGAGGCACCCTTGGATGATGAGCACAAGCAGGTCGATCCCTTCTCTCCCTTTGCAGCCTGCGGCGCCGTGTTCCCGGCCGGCGACGGTGATAGCTTCCAATCGCTGTGTCTGAAGGCCAAGCCGGAGCATGCCGACGAGATCCGTCGGCTCTTCATCGACGACGCTACCCCCGACTTTGCCGTGATCGACGCTGTAGGCGGCGGCGTGGGTTGGCCAAATCTGCGAGCGCAACTTGGGGCAGAGTCTAGCCGCGATATCCTATCGGGATTGATGGCGCCAGATACCCGCCAACAGCAAGCCCTGCAGGCCAATGACGCCTGGGTCAGCGAGGTCCGAGACCTATTCAAGAGAACATTGGGGATGAAGCTGCGGACCCGCGGCAAGACTTGGTCCTCCATCAGCGACGAGCTTTGGCGCTTCGTGCTGTTCAGCGAATTCGTCTTCGACCTGCCCGAGACATTGCCCGAAGCCTTGGCCGATATTCCCAGGGCGGAGGAGGGCGCACGGCCGATCATCGAGGGGCTATGCGATACCCTGCGCAATGACCGACGTAGCCAGGATATCTATATCGAGAAGGCCGAGGAGATCGAGCACGAGCTGAACCTGCCCGGCTACTGTGAGGCGCTGACCGATCTGGGCATCCGCGATACCTTCCCCTTCGAGGAGCGTACCTTCCTGATCCAGGCGATGACGGCCTTCGACCAGGGGGATATCGAGCGCGTCCGAACCATCCTGGTTAGGCATGACCACTCGGTTTGGACGTGCCAGGGCGAGAGCCGGGAAAAGTGGTACCTGGTCGAGGCAGCGGCTGCACTGGCTCAGGTCTGTGAAGATCTCGAACAGCGCCTGGCAGAGAATACCGAGAGCCTGGAAGGCCTCGTCCATTTCTATGTGGGCAGCTTGCGTGAAGTCGATCGCCTGCATCGTGAGTTCGAGCAGGCAGTGAGCGACTATGAGTGGCAAGACACTCGGGGCGAGATGTCGTCCCTGATTCAGCGCGCCCGCAAGCGCTACGCTAAGGTGGCGGAGTCGGTCCAGCAGGGCTTCATGCGATTGGTCAAGAAGGCGGGCTGGCCGCTGCCCGGCATGCTTGCCAATACTCAGGTCTTCGACAGGCTCGTGGCGCCACAGCTCAAGCAGAACGGCCACCGGGTGGCCTTCTTCATGGTGGATGCTCTGCGCTATGAGTTGGGAGTAGCCCTCGAGAAGCAGCTGGCCGAAGACGGGGCGATCGAGATGCAGCCGGCGTTGGTTCAGTTGCCCAGCGTAACGCCGGTAGGTATGGCAAGCCTTCTGCCTGGGGCCAACGACCTGCTGTCGCTGGATAAGAACGCGGATGGGGTGGTGCCTTTGCTGGATGGCAAGCCCGTGGCGACCGTCACTCAGCGCATGGACGCCTTCCGGCGCCGATACGGGCAGCGCTTCGCCGAGATGCGCCTGGAGGACTTCGTTCGCAACAAGGGGCCCGAGATCGATAAAGAGACGGACCTGCTGGTGCTTCGCTCCGTCGAGATCGACAGCCACTTCGAGAACCACCCCGAGACGGCGCCCGCGGAGATTACCAATGCCCTGAAGCGGATCCGTATGGCAGTGCATCGCTTGGTGGAGCACGGCTTCCATGAGGTAGTGATCGCCACCGACCACGGGTTCTTCATGAATAGCCACGCCGGGGCCGGAGACGTGGCGACCAAGCCGCATGGTGATTGGCTGATCGTCCATGATCGCTGTGCGCTCGGCGAAGGCTCCGCGGATGATCACCATCTGTTGATGGAGACCGAGCGTCTAGGGATACGCAGCAACGCGACCAGGCTGGCGGCCCCGCTAACCATGGCACCCTATCGGAGTGGACTAGAGTACTTCCATGGTGGCCTGTCGTTACAGGAGTGCGTGGTGCCGGTGATTTGCATGCAGCTCAAGAGCCATAAGCAGCCCAGTGTCCAGCAGGCCAGCGTCAGCATCGGCTACAAACAGGGTGCGACCCGTATCACTACCCGAGTGCCGGTGATCGATGTGGCCGTTGAAGCGGCCGATATTTTCTCCAGCGAGGGTAGTTATGAGATCTTGCTGGAGGCGCATGACAAGAAGGGGGAGGTGGTCGGCGAGGCCAGAGCTACCGGTCCGGTGAACCCGGCAACCGGCACCCTTAGTCTGCAGCCAGGGGAGTCAGTGAAGGTGAACCTGAAGATGCAGATGGAATTTGAGGGCAAGTTCAAGGTGAAGGCTCTCGATCCCCGGACGCATGCCATATACAGCCAGATCGATCTAGAAACGGACTATGCAGTGTAAGCCATGGATCAGTTTGACCAGGATGAACTCGACCAGCAGTTGACCTCGCTCTTCGATGGCAAGGTGGTGCGCAAGGACCTCCTGCACCGCATCAAGAAGGGTACCAACGTGCCCACCTTCGTGCTGGAGTTCCTGCTGGCGCGCTATTGCGCCAGTGATGAGCCGGAGGAGATTCAGGCCGGCATGGAAGCCGTGCTGGACACCCTCAACGACAACTACGTGCGGCCCAATGAGGCGAACGCCGCCCAGTCCCGAGTGGCGACTAAGGGAAAGCACCGCTTCATCGACAAGGTGCACGTCAACTATGTCGAGAAGGATCGGCGGCACTGGGCGGCCCTGGAGAACTTCGATTCCCGGCGCGTGGCGATCAGCGAAAAGTTCTATCGCGACAATGAGCGGCTGCTTCAGGGCGGGCTGTGGGCCGAGGTGACTATCGGCTACAACGAGATCGAGGATGACGACTACGCCTTCTTCGTCGAGGACCTGCGCCCGATCCAGCTGAGCCGTTTCGATTTCGATCGCTACTGCGAGGGACGCGATGCCTTCAGCCGTGATGACTGGATGGATGTGATCCTGCGCTCCGTAGGCTTGGAGCCGACCAAGCTGTCGAAACGGGTGAAGTTTCATTTCATCGCCCGCCTGGCGCCGCTGATCGAACCCAACTTTAATTTCATCGAGCTGGGGCCCCGTGGCACCGGCAAGTCCTACTTCTACAGCGAGTTTTCTCCCTACTCGACGCTGATCAGTGGGGGGCAGGCCACCAAGGCGACGCTGTTCTACAACGTGCAGCGTCGCAAGATCGGCCTGGTGGGGTATTGGGACACGGTCGCTTTCGATGAGGTTGGGGGGATCAAGATCAAGGATCCCGATACCATCCAGATCATGAAGGACTTCATGGCCAACGGTCGCTTCTCCCGCGGCGTCGAGGTTATCGCCCAGGCCTCCATGACCTTCGTTGGCAACCTGGACCTATCCGTGGAGCAGATCGTCAACTCCGAGGTGTACGACCTCTTCCAGCCGTTACCCAAGGAATTCGACCTGGCTATTCAGGACCGCTTTGCCTGCTACCTGCCAGGCTGGGAGATGCCCAAGAATGGCAGCGAGTTCCTGACCGGCAACTACGGCTTCATCACCGACTACCTGGCAGAAGCGTTTCACTACCAGTTCAAGCAGACCAACCGCTATGAGGAGGTCTCTAGCCGAGTGAAGCTGGGTGATGCCGTGGAGGGCAGGGACGAGAAGGGCATCAAGAAGACGCTTTGCGCCTTCCTGAAGATCCTGCACCCCAATGGCAAGCCGACCGATGAAGAGTTCGAGGAGTATGTGGCCTATGCGGTGGAGACTCGCCGTCGAATCAAGGAGCAGATGAACAAGCGCAAGACCGACGACGAGTTCTCGCGCATCAATCTCTCCTACTTCACCGCCTCGGGTGAAGAGGTGGTGGTCTACTGCCCGGAATCGCAGAATGCCACGGCAACTCAGGAGCCGAGCCGACGCAACATTCATGTTGGTGATGAGGAGGGTCAGTCCACGCCTGCCCTTTCGGGCGTTCCCAGTGCTGAAGCAGAGCTGCAGCCAGAGGCGGCGGCGCCTGTGGCTGAGGGCATGCCCGATGCGGCGGTAGCCGAACCCCAGGAGCAGCACTTCACCATCCATTATGGGGATACAGGCCATAGCTACGAGTCGCTGTTGCTCCCGTACCTTCAGAGAGCCAAGCTGGTGGAGATTGATGACCCCTACATCAGGGCTAACCATCAGGTGCATAACTTCGTTCGTTTCTGTGAGGCAGTGATCAAGTCGCCAAAGGTACGCAAGATCGTGCTGACCACCAGCTATGACCAGGATACGGACCTTAAGGCTCTCAATGAGCGGTTCGAGGAGCTCAAGCAGAGCCTTCTTGAGCTGGATGTCGAATTAAAAATTCTGATTAATGAGAACCTTCACGATCGAGAGATTCGGATCGGCAATGGATGGGTGATTAAGATTGGCCGGGGCTTGGATTTCTATCAGAAACCAGACCTTTGGTACGGGGTAGGAGCGCATGATCTAAGCATGAGGAGATGTCTTGAGACGAAAATCGATATTTTTCTGCGTTAGTTGTCATTACCTAAATTCACGCCAAGTTGGATTTTGTTTTTTGAACTCAAATCTTGCTGCCCGTTAATTATTTTTGGACATTAAGGTGTGCGAGATAAATTAAATGCCTTATATAATTATATTAATCTCATTTGTATAATAGCTATACAAGGATGTGTCATATTAACTTAGCCATGTTCTGCTAGAGCGGTATCTACTGTAAGCCGATCATTGCGCTCTCTACCGCCCCAGCCAGCTTCTATATTGCATTCGAGTTCTGTCTCAAAACCGCCAAGTCAGAGCCGCATTCCCCCCGTGGTCCTTGAGGTCGTCACCGAATCGGCCGGCGTAGCCGACGTCGAGCGAAACGTCGCGGGTGAGCGCCACGCCCACGCCGGCACCGACCTGGAGCAGATCGCGGGCGGCGTCGGTGCCTTCCACGGAGAACGTGTCGCCGCCGTCGAAACGCGCGCTGAGTTCGGGGGCGTCGTCGTCCAGGCGGCGCTGCCAGGCGATCTCGCTGCGTAGCGTCACGCGATCGAGACCCAGCGTCTGCCGGTGGCGCAGGCCGAGCTGGGCGTACGGGCTCGTCTCGCGTTCGCCGTCGATGGTGAGCGCGGCGGGGCCGCCGTGCTCGTGAATGTCGTCGATCCGGGTGGAAACCACGCTCACCCCGGCGAAGGGCGAAAGCGTTGCAGCGCCCAGTGCGAAGTGCCGCGAAAGCTCGGCGAAGGCGGTGAGCGTCTCGGCATCGAAATCGGCCTCGAGGGTGTCGTCGACATCCGCGAAGCGCACGCGGCGGCGGCTGTCGGCGTCGCTGTCGATGTAGGCGGCGCCGAGGCGCAGTTCGTTGTCGCCGAAGCGGTGCCGGGCATAGGCGCCGAGGTGGGTGTGATCCAGCTCGGTGCGGGCGTCAAATTCATCCATGCTGAGCCGTCCCTCGCCGGTGCCGACCAGCGCGCCCACCTGCCAGCCGGTGCCGGTCGCGGCGTCGACGCCCACCACTAGCCCCTTGGAGTGCATGTCGAAGCCGTTGTCGGCGTCGATCTCGCTGCGCGCGCCCCAGCCCTGCGTCCAGACGCGGGTGCCGGTCGCGACGGCATCGGTCGGGTCCATCCGCGTGAGGCGGGACTGCATCAGCGACTGCAGCTGCAGTGCCTCCTGGGAGAGCGCGGTCAGCGTTGCCGGGTGCAGGTTGCCTGCGAGCTGGCCGAAGGCGCGGTCGGCGGTGGCGGCATCCTGGGTGACGAGGGTGTCGAACAGCGCGTTACCCAGCCCCAGCGATTCGACGCCCTCGGCGCTTTCGCGGGCGTTGGCGGTGGTCGCGACATCGGCAAACGCCACGTCGTTGCGGGTCAGCGCGATGACGGCGCGGCGGTCGGCGAAGCGCAGCTGCGGCGAGAGAAAGGCGAGGTCGGTGAGGTCGAGCGTACCCGTCGGCGCGAGCCCGCCGGGCCAGGTGAGCGGGTAGCCGTCGACGGGGGCGATCTCCACTTCGGAAAACGTGCCGTCCAGCGGGCGGTTGCCGACGAAGGGCAGCAGCCCCTCGCTCAAGGCGCCGGCGATGAAGGCGCGCTGGTTGGCGGTCTCGGTGGGGTAGGAGGTGGCGATCACGAACTTGCCGTCATCCAGCGCGGTGCGCAGGAATTCGAGATCGCCTTCGGTCCAGGGCGAGGGGCGGTCGTCGTCGTACCACAGGTCTTCCACGCCCACGCCGTCGATGGCGGCGAGATAGGCGACGTTGGGCTGCTCGGGCGTGTCTTCGGTCTCGCCGAGCAGGCCGACGGCGTTCTGCGGCACGATCAGAAAGTCGGGGTCGAGCGCCTTGGCATGCTCGGAGAGGCCGATGACGAAATCCTGCATCGCGGCGCGAATGTCCTCGCCGTCATAGCGGTCGCGGACCGATTCCACCGTGTAGGCGTCGACGATATCCAGATAGGCGCCGCTGTAGCCCAGCGCCACCGCTTCCTCGAGCCGCTCGGCCATCAGTGCCTGCCACGCCGGCTGCCAGAATTCGACCCGGTAGTTGCCCTCCCAGTCGTCGTTTTCGTCGAGCACGTAGTTCGGCACGCCGTCGGCGCTCACCCGATCCCAGTAGTCGCGGTAGTCCTCCGCCTCGCCGATGCTTAAGTAGGTGATCAGCGTCTTGTCCTGCGCCTCGATCGCTTCGACCTGAGCGCGGCTCATGCCGGTGTCGTCCATGTCGACGACGGCGACGCTGAAGCGCTGCTCGATGAGCGTCTCGTAGGAAGCTTCTTGCAGCTGATAGATATAGGGAAGGTCCACGGCGGGCTCGGGCATCGGGAAGGAGCGCCTAGCGTAAGCGGCGCGAGCGGCGGGAAGCCGGCGATTAGCGGGTGTTTTGCTGCGTTAATCCGGGGTAGGCGGCGCTAAAGAAAGACGCGACGCGGCCGAGTGCCGGCGCGTCCAGCGCGATGCGGCCAGTCGGCATTATGACTGGAGAGATGATCGGGGAGATGACCGGGAATAAGACTGGGGAGATGACCGGGCAGGCGGTCGGTAGAAGGCAGCGACGGCTAGAGGAATAAATCATTCGCACGCTAAACGGGCCACCCGCGGTCTGTTTTGGTATCGTAGCGCCCCGCGATCGGCCCGGCCGGCGGGGCATTGCGCGCTGCGTGCGGGCTCTCGCTGCCTCAGTCGCTGGATACTTCGCTGACTAAGCCGTTGATTCGCCTGCGAAGCTGGCTGACATCGCGTTCTCGCGACCGCCGGCGCTTCAAGATCGCGCCTCGCGTCTTTCGGTGATGCGCTCGGGGTGACGTCGCCACCGCGGGCGGCGTTCGAGATATCCACATCCTGTGAGGTATCCACAGCCGGTTTGGCACGGTGAGGCGAGATCGAGCCGAGCGATCGCGGCCAGCAAGACCATCCCTTGAGTAAAGAGCGGTTCCATGACGACGATGATCCCTGAACTGGGCAGCTACTCCCTGATCATGGCGCTGGCCATGGCGCTGGTTCAGGCAAGCGTGCCGATGATCGGGGCAGCGCAGCGTCGTCCGCTGTGGATGGCGTTTGCCCAGCCGATGGCCTGGGGCCAGTTCGCGTTTCTGGCGCTGGCGTTTCTCTTTCTCGCGGCGAGCTTCCTGCTCGACGACTTCAGCGTCGCCTACGTCGCCCACAACGCCAACTCGATGCTGCCCTGGTACTACAAACTCAGCGCGGTATGGGGCAGTCACGAAGGCTCGGTGCTGCTGTGGGCGCTGATTCTGAGCGGCTGGAGCTTCGCCGTCAGCGTCTTCTCCCGCCACTTGCCGCGGGACATGCTCGCCCGGGTGCTGGCAGTGATGGGCTGGATCAGCAGCGGTTTTCTGCTGTTCATCCTGATGACCTCCAACCCCTTCTCCCGGCTGCTGCCCAACGTGCCCGCGGACGGCAACGACCTCAATCCGCTGCTGCAGGACTTCGGCCTGATCATCCATCCACCGATGCTCTACATGGGCTACGTGGGCTTCTCGGTGGTGTTCGCCTTTGCCCTGGCGGCGCTGATCGGCGGTCGGCTGGACGCCGCCTGGACCCGCTGGGCGCGCCCCTGGACCAACCTCGCCTGGGCCTTCCTGACGGTGGGCATCGCGCTGGGCAGCTGGTGGGCCTACTACGAACTCGGCTGGGGCGGCTGGTGGTTCTGGGACCCGGTCGAGAACGCCTCCTTGCTGCCGTGGCTCGCCGGCACGGCGCTGATTCACTCGCTGGCGGTGACCGAAAAGCGCGGCACCTTCAAGAACTGGACCGTGCTGCTGGCGATCTTCACCTTCTCGCTGTCGCTGCTGGGCACCTTTCTGGTGCGCTCCGGCGTGCTCACCTCGGTGCATGCCTTCGCCAACGACCCGGCCCGGGGCACCTTCATCCTGATTCTGCTGGGGATCACCGTGGGGCTGTCGTTGACGATCTTCGCGCTGCGCGCCCCCCGAGTGGTCTCTGCCTCCGGGTTCGGCTGGTTCTCCCGTGATGCGCTGCTGCTGATCAACAACATCCTGCTGGTGATCATCACCGTCACCGTGCTGCTGGGCACGCTCTATCCGCTGCTGCTGGACTCGCTCGATCTCGGCAAGATCAGCGTCGGCCCGCCGTACTTCAACGCGCTGTTCGTGCCGCTCACCGCACTGCTCTGCGTGTTCATGGGGCTGGGGCCGCTGGCGCGCTGGAAGCGCATGCCGGGCCGGGAGCTGGGCAAGCGGCTGGCGCTCTCGGCGCTGGCGGCGGTGGTCATCGCGGCCATCGTTCCCTCGCTCTACGGCGGCAAGTGGAATCTCGGCGTCTCGGTGGGACTGCTGCTCGCGCTCTGGCTGGTGTTGTCGCTCGCCCGCGACCTGATCCATCGAATTCGCCCGCGCCATGAGGGCTCGCCGGGGCGCTGGACGGCGCTGAAAAAACTCACCCCGGCCTACTGGGGCATGCTCCTCGGGCACCTGGGCGTCGCGGTGACCATCGTCGGCGTGGTGATGGTGTCGAACTACAGCGCGGAGCAGAACGTGCGCCTCGGGCCGGAGGAGACGGTCGAGGTCGGTGGCTATCGCTTCACCATGACCGACTTCAACGAACGCCGCGGGCCGAACTATCTCGCCGATACCGCCACCATCGAGGTCGTGCCGCCGGGGCGCCACGCATTCGAACTTTACCCCGAGAAGCGCTTCTATCAGGCCAGCCGCATGCCGATGACCGACGTTGCCCTGCGCCCGGGGCTTTTCAGCGATCTCTACGTCGCGCTGGGTGACGAGGTCGACGACGGCGACTGGTCGCTGCGCATCCAGATCAAACCTTTCGTGCGCTGGCTCTGGCTCGGCGCGCTGATCATGGCCGCGGGCGGCGTGCTCGCAGTGCTGGATCGCCGCTACCGCCGCCGAACCGCGCCCCGCGCTGCCGTGACCTCTTCCCCGGAGGCGCTGTCATGAAACGTCGTCTGCTCCTGCTGGTGCCGCTGCTGATCTTTGCCGTGCTGGTGGTCTTTCTCTACCGGGGTCTCTCCCACGACCCCTCGGCGCGGGACTCGGCCAAGCTCGCTGATCGCTTTCCGGCCTTCGATCTGGCGACGCTCGACGACCCCGACCGGCGCCTGGACCGTTCGCTGCTCGAGGGCGGCGATGACAGCGAGGGCGAGGTGACGCTGGTCAACGTCTGGGGCGAGTGGTGCCCGGTGTGCAAGAAGGAGATGCCCCAGCTTCAGACGCTGGCCGACCGCGGCGTGCATCTGGTCGGCGTCGACTACAAGGATACCCGCGACAAGGGCAACGAATTCCTCGAGACCTACGGCGACCCCTTCGCGGTGTCGCTGTTCGACCCGAAAGGCAGCCTCGGCTTCGACCTCGGCGTCTACGGCGCCCCGGAGAGCTTCATCGTCGATGGCGACGGCGTCATTCGCTACCACCACACCGGCTACATCACCCCGGACGACGTCGAGCAGGTGATCCTGCCGGAGATGGCGAAATGGCGGTAAAGCGTCTCCTGGGGCTCGCCCGGCCGATGGTGTGGCTGTTGCTGCTCCTGCTGACGATGACGGCGCAGGCGGCGATCGACGTCCAGTCTTTTGACGACCCGGCGCTGGCCCAGCGCTTCGAGGCGCTGAGCGGGCGGCTGCGCTGCCCCAAGTGTCAGAACGAGTCGATCGGCGCCTCGAACTCACCGATTGCCGGCGACATGCGCGCCCGGGTCGCCGCCATGCTGCGCGACGGCGCGAGTGACGCCGAGATCGAGGACGCCATGGTCGAGCGCTTCGGCGACTACGCCCTCTACGATCCGCGCTTCGAAGCGCGAACCTGGCTGCTGTGGGGGCTGCCGTTCGGGCTGATCGTCATCGGCGGCGGCATCGTTGCGCTGTTCGTCGTGCGCCGGCGGCGTACCGGCGACGACACCCTGAGCGCACAGGAGCGCCGCCATCTCGACGGGCTGATCGCGCGTCACGACGTACGTAACGATGAGCCCGGACGTGACGGTGAGCCAGAGCGCGCCGGCGAGCCGGGGCGGGACGCATGACGGTCGCGCTGACAGGACGCGGGCTCGCCTGCGAGCGGGACGAGCGCGAGCTGCTGCACGGGCTGGATCTCGAGGTCGTCGACGGCACCCTGCTGCGCATCGAGGGGCCCAACGGCAGCGGCAAGACCTCCCTGCTCAAGCTGTTGACCGGGCAGCTGGCGCCAACGGCGGGGACGCTGAGCTGGCACGGCCAGCCGCTGGCCAGGGCGCGCGCGGACTACCGCGCGGCACTGCTCTATCTGGGCCACGAGCCCGGCGTCACCGCGTCGCTGACCGCGATGGAGAATCTTGCCTGGTCCGCGGCGCTGGCGGATCTTCGCGTCGACGCGGCCGCGATCGAGGCCGCGTTGCAGACCGTGGGGCTCTACGGCTTCGAGGATCTGCCCGCCGGGCAGCTCTCCGCCGGGCAGCGTCGGCGCATCGCGCTGGCGCGGCTCGAACTGATCCCGCGGCCGCTGTGGATTCTCGACGAACCCTTCACCGCGCTCGACCGCGCCGGCGTGGCCTGGCTGGAGCAGCGGCTGCTGGCGCACCGCGACGCCGGCGGGGCCGTGGTGCTGACCACCCATCATGAATTTGCACCGACCGCGTGCATCGAGCGCCTGCGGCTGGGAGCCACGCATGCCGCTGCCTGAGTCGACCTCGACCGCGGCGCCGTCGCCAGCGCCCCGCGGGCTGGCCGCCACCTGCGTGAGGCAGGTGAAGCGCGAGCTGGCGATCGCCCGGCGCCGCGGCAGCGAGTGGATCAATCCGCTGCTCTTTCAGGCGCTGGTGATCGTGCTGTTCCCGCTGGGGATCTCGCCGGAACCGGCGCTGCTCGCGACCCTCGCCCCGGGTCTTCTGTGGGTCACCGCGCTGCTGGCGGTGCTGCTATCGCTGGACGCCCTGTTCCGCAGCGATTTCGACGACGGCAGCCTGGAGCAGATGCTGCTCTCGCCGCAGCCGCTGCCGGCGCTCTGTCTGGCCAAGACGTTCGCGCACTGGCTGCTGACCGGGGTGCCGCTGTCGCTGATCGCACCGCTGCTGGGGCTATTGCTGTCGCTGCCGGCCGCAGGGGTCGCCACGCTGATGGCGGCGCTGCTGCTGGGGTCGGCCACCTTCAGCCTGATCGGCGCGGTCGGCGCGGCGCTGACGGTCAGCCTGCCCCGGGGCGGGGTGCTGCTGTCGCTGTTGATCCTGCCGTTCTACATCCCGGTGCTGATCTTCGGCGCCGGGGCGGTGAATGCCGCCATTGTCGGTGACCCGGTCGCGGCCCCGATGGCGCTGCTCGGCGCCATGCTGGCGCTGGCGATCGCCGGCGCGCCGTTCGCCATCGCCGGTGCGCTGCGTATCAGCGTCGACGGCTGACCCGCTCCGGCGGGATGAATGCATTGAGAGGTAAGCAGATCGGAATGTGGAAATTCATACACAAGCTGGGCTCGCCCAAGTGGTGCTATCAACTCTGCGGGCGGCTGCAGCCGGCGTTCTGGATCGCCGCGGCCGTGCTGCTGGCGGTGGGGGCGGTCTGGTCGCTGGCGTTCTCGCCGCCGGACTATCAGATGGGCGACAGCTACCGGATCATCTACGTCCACGTGCCCGCGGCCATTCTGGCGCAGAGCGTCTTTCTCGCCATGACCTTCGCCTCGGTGGTGTTTCTGGTGTGGAAGATCAAGCTCGCCGACATGGCGGCCAGCGTGATGGCGCCCTTCGGCGCGGCGATGACGCTGCTGGGGCTGTTCAGTGGCGCCGTGTGGGGAATCCCCACCTGGGGCACCTGGTGGACCTGGGATGCGCGGCTGACCTCGATGCTGATCCAGCTCTTCATCTACATCGGCATCATCGCCCTGCGGGGCGCGTTCGCCCGCCCCGAGCAGGGCGCCAAGGCGGTCGCGGTGCTGACGCTGGTCGGCGTGGTCAACATTCCGATCATCAAGTACTCGGTGTCGTGGTGGAACACCCTGCATCAGCCGGCGACCTTCACGCTGACCGAGCGCCCCGCCATGCCGGAGAGCATGTGGATGCCGCTGCTGCTCATGGTGCTGGGCTTCTACTGCTTCTTCACCGCGCTGACGCTCTACCGCCTGCGCAGCGAGATTCTCAAGCGCGAATCGCGCACCCGCTGGGTGCGGGAGGCGGTGAAGTGACCGCGCTACCGCTACCGCTACCGCTACCGCTACCTGCCGACCGCACGCCGTGCCCCCCGGAGGCGACATGACGCCGCTCTGGATCGGCATTGGCCTGCTCACCCTGCTGGCGCTGGCGCTCGTTGTCTGGCCGCTGCGCCGGGCCGCGGCGCTGCGCGAGGCACAGCTCGCCTTCGAGTCGAAGGACACCCATAACGCCGAGAACGTGGCGATCTATCGCCAGCGGCTGCGCTCGCTGGAGGCGGAGCTTGCCGCCGGCGAGATCGACCAGCAGCGCTTCGCGCAGGATCGGCTGGAGCTGGAGCGCCGGCTGCTCGAGGACGCCGAGGCCAAGCGAGGCCGCACGCTTGCCGCGCCCAACGCGGGGCGCTGGCTGCTGCCGGTGGTGGCGCTCGGCGTCATCGTGGCCGGGGGCGTGCTCTACGAGCATTTCGGCGCGCGGGAGGATCTCGCCCTCTACCGGCTAGTGCAGTCACTCGAGCATCTGCCGCCGGAAACCCAGCTCGCCGCGCTGGAAGCCGAGGCCGAGCGTCAGCCGGACAACCCCGACGTCTGGCTCGAGCTGTTTCCGCGCTATCGCGACAGCGGCGATTACGCCAAGGCCGCGGAAGCGATCGAGGCGCTGATTCGCCTCGAGGGCCGCGAGCCGACGCTGCTGGCACAGCTGGCGCAGGTGAAGTTCTTCGCTGCCGATCGCACGCTGACGGACGACGTCCGTGCGCTGGTGGATGAAACCCTCGCCCGCGAGCCCGGCCAGCCGGTGGTCAACAATCTGCTGGGCGTCGAGGCCTTCGAGCACGCCCGCTACGAACAGGCGATCGGCTACTGGCGCAAGGCGCTGGCGAGCTACGACGAGCCGAAGACGGTGGAGGCCCTGCAGCAGGCAGTGGCCGCCGCCCAGCAGCGACTGGGACAGGACGCAGCCCCGGCCGCGGCGGCGCTGCGCGTGCAGGTCACGCTCGACCCGCGGCTGGCCGGGCGCCTGCCGAGCGATGCCAGCGTCTTTCTGGTCGCCCGCGACAGCGATCAGGGCCGAGCACCGCTGGCCGTCACCCGTACCACGCTGGGGGCGCTGCCGCAGACGCTCACCATCGACGACGCCAGCGCCATGACCGATGCGGCGACGCTCTCCCAGGCGACGCGCGTCGACCTGCTGGCGCGTGTCTCTGCCAGCGGCCAGGCCAAGCCGCAGCCGGGCGATCTCTACGGCCGGCTGGATGCGGTCAGCCTCGACGACGACGCGTCGCCAACCGTGGTCATCGACCGCGTGGTGCCGGCTCCCTGATGCGCACGCCTGGCTCTCACCTACGCAACGCGCGCGCTTTCCGGCGCTTACGCAACGCGCGCGCTTTCTGGAGTCTTCGCGATGGCTTTTGATTCACTGGCTGACTTCTTCTCCATGCACGGCTATGCGCCCTACGTCTGGTCGGCCTGGGGGCTGGCGGCGCTGCTGCTGGGTGGCTCGCTGCTGTTCGCCCGCGGCGAACGCCAGCGCACGCGGGCGCAGATCCGTCGGCGGCAGCGCCAGGCGGGGGGCGGCGAACGCCAGACGAGTGTCGCCTTTCGAGGAGCGGGCGAATGAGGCTCCAACGCAAACGGCGGCTGACGATCATTGCCGGGCTGGTGGCGCTGGTCGCCATCGCCGTGGGGCTGACGCTCTACGCCCTGCGCGCCAATATCGACCTGTTCTTCACGCCGTCGCAGATCGCCGCCGGCGACGCGCCCCACGACCGCACGATGCGTCTCGGCGGGGTAGTCAAGGATGGCAGCGTCCAGCGCGACCCCGACTCGCTGGCAGTCAGCTTCGTCGTCACCGACTTCGCTCAGGACGTGCCCGTGCGCTTCGACGACATCCTCCCGGACCTCTTCCGCGAGGGGCAGGGCGTGGTGGTGATCGGCACGCTCGGCGACGATGGCGACTTCGCCGCGCAGCAGGTGCTCGCCAAGCACGACGAGAACTACATGCCCCCGGAGGTCGCCGAGGCCCTGAAAGCGACCAACAGCCTGCCCGAGGGCGCCGGCAACAGCGCCGGCTGAGTCGCTGGCCGAATCGACTTGCGCCGAGACACTTTGTCGCAGGGCGCTGACAGCCGTGGTTCGTGCCGCCGAATGCGCTAGCATGGCGTTTTTCGTGGCTATACATCGCGGCCGTTCATCACCGCCATTTACCGCGGCTGTTCATTGCCGCCATTCACCGCGGCATTCGTTACGGCCATCCACCTCTGCGACTCACGGTCGACCCGATGACATCACGCCCGCCCCAACGCACGCGATTCGCGGCCTGGCTCAGCCTCGCCGCCATGCTGCTGTTGGTGCTCGGTGCGCCCATCGGTCAGACCAGTGCGGCGATGAACGCCTCGGGCAGCGCGGCCGCCCACGAGGCCCACTCGATGCACCATGCGGCGGGGGCGTCGCACGCGGCTGACACCGCCGAGGATGTCGACAACCCTGGCCTGCACGATCAGTGCGGCTACTGCTCGCTGTTCAGCCACTGCCCTGCGGTGGCGCAGGCGGAGCTGGGAATGAACCTCGGCGGAGTGCCGCCACCACGCGCCGGTTGCCAGCCCGTCCGCGACGCCCGTGCCGTCGCCACGACCTTCCCCAACGCCCTGACCCGGGCGCCTCCGCGCTTCATCGATCGTTCGTACTGACGAGATCCACCGTGACGCGCCGCGTCGCGGGGATTCCCCCTAGCGCTGCCTCGCGGGCAGCGAACGATACGATGCGAGGGCTCATGGCTCGTTCACCATCCAACGCCGGCGATCTCTATCGCGCGGTGTGGCGCTGGCACTTCTACGCCGGCCTGTTCGTCATTCCGTTTCTTCTCTCGCTCGCCGTGACCGGCGGGCTCTATCTGTTCAAGGACGAAATCAACCAGTGGCTCTATCAGGACACCGTGATGGTCGAGGCGCAGTCGACGCCGACCGTTGCGCCCGAGCGCCAGGTGGATGCCGCGCTGGCGACGTACGCCGGCGATGCCTTCCGCTACGTGCCGCCGGCGGCCGACGACCGAGCGGCGGAAGTCGATATCACCACCGCCGACGGCAAGCAGGCGGTCTACGTCGACCCCTATAGCGGCGAGATAACGGGATCGACCCCCTATCGCGGCAGCATCATGTGGACCATTCGGTACATCCACAGCCTCAACTACTTCGGTGAGACGGCGAGCCTGATCATCGAGATCGTCGGCGGCTGGGCGATCCTGCTGGTGCTGACGGGGATCTACCTCTGGTGGCCGCGGGGTCGAAAGGGGGGTGTGGTCACGGTCCGCTCGCGGCCGTCGAAGCGGCTCTTCTGGCGCGATCTGCACGCCGTGACGGGCATCTTCGTCGGCGGCTTCATCCTCTTTCTCGCCGTCACCGGAATGCCCTGGTCGACGCTGTGGGGCTCGCAGGTCAACGAGTGGGCCAACGGCAACAACTTCGGCTATCCGGACGGGGTGCGCGTCAACGTGCCGGTCTCCGAAGAGCGCCTCGTCCAGCACGAGACCACCACGACCTGGTCGATGGAGCAGGCGCAGATGCCCACCTCCGAGCCGTCCGCGGCCGGGCCGATCGGGCTGGATCGCGCCGTCGAGACGTTCGACGACCTCGGGCTGGCGCCGGGCTACGCCATCAGCCTGCCGAGCAGCGCCACCGGGGTGTATACCGGGTCGATCTATCCCGACGACCTGTCGCAACAGCGGGTGGTGCATCTCGACCAGTACAGTGGCGAGGCGCTGCTGGACATGAGCTACGCCGACTACGGCCCGATGGGCAAGACGCTGGAGTGGGGCATCAACACTCATATGGGGCAGCAGTACGGCCTGGCCAACCAGCTGATCCTGGCGCTCGCCTGCGCCGGAATCGTGCTGCTCTGCGCAAGCGGCGGCGTGATGTGGTGGAAGCGTCGGCCCAGCGGGCGGATGGGCGTGCCGCCGGCACCCTCCGACCCGCGGCGGCTGCGCGGCGTGCTCGCACTGCTGGCGATCGGCGGGGTGATCTTTCCGCTCACCGGCGCCTCGATGATCGTCATGGCACTGATCGACGCTGTCGTCCGCCGGCGCGGTGAGCGCGCGCGGCAGACCGCGACGTCGTGATCCCGCAGGCGCCGTGGCATCGTCGATGCCCCGGCGCCTCTATTGCGTCGTAACGTCTCTCTTTCTTCGTAACGTCCCTGAACGACTTCAACGCCAAGGAGTAGTGACTCCATGATCCAATCTCGTCCCTTCCTGCTGCAGGTCGTCCTTCCGCTCGCCGCCATGGTGATCGTCGGGGCGGTCATTTTCGGCAAACAGGCGTTCTCGACCGACCCGGTGGACCAGGAGATCCGGCAGGCGATCGCCAGCGAACTCGGCACGTCGTCGGCGGTAGAACTCTCTCAGCTGCAGAAAGTGCAGTACGACTACGGGGTGTGCGGGCGCTACGAAGTCGCCGACGCCGACTCGGGCCAAGCCCCGTTTTTCTACGACACCGTCAACGACCGCCTGACGCTGAACGTCGATTCCCGCGCCTACACCGCCCACTGTGACCTCGCCTCCGGCCACTCAGGCCACGCCGGCCACTAAGCGCCGGCCCGCGGGTCGCGGCAGGTCGCGACGTCGTGATCCGGCAGGCGCCGATGGATCGCCATCGGCGCCGCGCTCTCGAACCGTCGCGCTCTCTAGCCGTCGCGCTCTCTAGCCGTCGCGGACGCGTCGTCAATCGCTTGCGGCGCTACTTGCCCCTCTCTTGCTCTTCTCTTGCCTCTGTCTTGTCATTCTCGCAGCACCGGTCTTCAGGTATGCCGGGCGCGAAACAGCACCCCTGTGACGAGCGACAGGACCGCGGCACTGATGAAGACGATCATCAGGCTCGTGGCGCTTGCCAGATAGCCGGCCAGCGCCGGGCCCACCACGTTCCCGAGCGCGTAGACCGTCAGAACGGCGGTGAAACTGACACTCGAGATGTCGGGATAGAGCCGCTGGCTGATGAATGAAAAGAGGGCGCTCAGGCTCATCAGGCAAAGACCCTGCAGGGCGGCAGAAACGATCAGGCCCGCCCAGCTGCTGGCGCCGAAGGCGAGGGCCAGTAACGAGGCCGCCGAGCAGAGAAAGACGCCCTGTACCAGCCGGCGCAGGCCGATACGCCGCTCGACGTCTGCCGTCCACAGGCCGACGACACCGCCGACGCCGAAGGCGATGAACAGGATCGCGCCAGCGCCGTCGGCCTGCAGGCCGGCCAGGCCGCCGGCCGATTCGATCTGATCGGTGGCGAATGACAGATAGATGCCGTTGGTCACGCCAAAGGAGACGGCGATCCAGTAGATGGGGCGGATCGCCCGGTTCAGCAGCCTTCTGAGTTTGTCCCGGTCGAGAGGCGACGCGGTCGCCCGGGGGAGCCGACCCAGCACCGCCAGGTTGTAGAGGGCGCACGCCAGTGCCAGGGCGGCAAAGCCGAACCAGATGGTGCGCCAGTCCCAGGCGAGCATGGCGACGGCGAGCGCCAATATCCCGGCGCCGGCGATACCGAAAGTGGTCCCCGTGCTGACAACGGACAGTACGCGGCCGTGCCACTTCTCGACGATCGCGCGGCCAACGGCGTCGTTGAAGGGGGACCAGCAAAGACCCGCGCTCGTGGCCGCCAGAACGATGCCGGCGGTAAATAGACGCGCGTCCTGCGTGCCGGCGACGAGTGCCATGCCGATCGCAGCGGCCGCCGAGCCGAGACAGACCGGCACGCGGGAGCCATAACGCGTGACGCAATGGGCAGACACCAGCAGGGCAAGGAAGAAGGCCCCGAAGGCGCTGCTGGCGATCAAGCCGGCCTGGGCGGTGCTCAATGAAAACGCGTCGCGAAATGTCGGCAGAAACAGCCCGTAGCCCATTCGGGCCGGCCCGAAGGCGATAGCGGTGCAGAGCGCGCCGCCCGCGGCAATCGCCACGGTCTTTCCCATGTCGTCTCGGTCCGACTGTCTCTTCACGATGGCACCATGCGTTATGAACCCCTGACGTTATCGGCCGCCCCCAAAGACCGCGGAACCGGTGTCGCGGAACCTGAGTCGCGGGGCGGCCACTGGTACATCCCTCGCCGTTGGGCTCGACGCTGAGCGCGCCCGGCCCATGGGCTGCGCTCACCCGAGCGTGGCCCCCGGCGTGCGGTGACGGATGCGTTGTGAGGGTAGGCGTCATCGTGTGATCATTGAATCTATAATCCAGGCACGATGTGTATAGAAAAACTAAACATGACCGATCGAACGCTGGACATCGAACTGCTGCGGACGCTGCACATGGCGGGGTCGCTGGGGACACTGCGGGCGACGGCCATTCGCCGGCACTGCACGCTCGGCGCGGTCAGCCAGCAGATCAAACGGCTGGAGCATCAGCTGGACCGCCAACTGCTGGTGCGATTCAAGACGGGGGTGCAGCTCACCGCGGAAGGCGAGCAGCTGATCGCGCAGTCGCTCGCGCTGCTCGCCGAGCACGATGCGCTGCTCGAGCGCCTTTCGCATCGCTCGACGCAGGGGGTCGTGCGCGTCGGCCTACCGGACGACTACGTGCCGCAGGTGCTCGATAGCCTGCTGCCGGCGCTACGCCAATCGGTCCCCCGTGTTCGGCTGCAGGTCACAACCGCCAATAGTCTCGCGCTCCGGCGACTGGTGGCCCGGGGCGAGCTCGATCTGGCGATCGCGCTGTGTGCCGACGGCGATGCGTCATCCCCCGGGCTGCCTCTCTGGCGTACGCAACCGGTCTGGGCGGGGGCGGCCGGCAACGAGCTACACCGGCTCGATCCGCTGCCGCTGGCCCTGCATCCCGTCGACTGCGCGTATCGCGCCATCGGCCTGGCCGCGCTGAATGCCGCTGGCCGGCGCTGGGAAACGGTCTTTGCCAGTACCAGCGTGGCGGCCGTCGAATCGGCCGTCGCCAACGGTCTGGCGGTCAGTATCCTCAACCGGGCGCGGCTGACCGGCGCCATGCAGGTATTGGGCAGCCGAGAAGGGTTTTCGACGCTGCCCGAGTGTCTCGCCTGCTTGATCGAATCGCCGGACGTCGCCGCGCAGGACGGGGCCGCGGTGGCACTGGTCAAAAGTCGGCTGCAGGCGTCGAGTCTGATCGAGCGGATCAAGCTGGTCGGCTAGTCGTTGCGCGTATCGGGTAGCGATACGCCCCGACGCGAGGGCGCTCAGGCCGAGCGGCCGGGAGCCTGTCTTTTCGCTCGCGCGGCGCTACGCGACGGCCAGCACGCAACGATCGCCCCCAGTACCAACCCGACCCCCGGCACCGCCATGGGCAGCCAGAGCGCCAGCGCCTGATGCGTCAGCGCGCTGAAGAGACACCAGAGAACGGGCACGACCAGCAGCGGCCAGCGCCAGACCCGGGGGAGCAGCGCGAGGAGCGCGACGGTGCCCACCGCGGTCATGTCCGGGGTGATGCCGGGTAGCGCCACCGCCGTCGCCGTGCCGGCGGCCAGCGCCGTCAGCGAGGCGAGAATCGAGAGCGCCACCAGCGCTACTACCAGCAACGACGTGCGCACGGGCGCGGGCGGCCGGCGCAGGGCAACGGCACCCAGCAGCACGCCCTCGAGCGCGAAGGCCCAGACGAACCCCGTGACCGGCCAGTTGATCGGCGCGTAGAGCTGGGCCAGGAAGTGCGCCGCAGTCAGCCCCCAGCCCGCGGCGACGAGCATCAGCGCCCCCTGGCGAGCGGCGGGGCGGGCCCGGCGCAGCAGCAGCGCGACGGCGCCGATGGCGGCCACCACCGCGGCCAGCCAGAGCCCCAGCGACTGATTGGCGCGCACGAAGAGCCGCAGATAGACCTCGGGGGTGAACATCAGCAAATCGCTCAGCGCGTAGTCCATGATCGCCGCCTCAGAGGTCTTCGAGATGGTTCGCCATGCGCTGACGCTGGGCGGCGTCGGGCAGCCGGCCATAGAGCGCGCCCATGTTCTCGCGCATGTGCTCGACTGTCGTCGTCGCCGGGATGGCGCAGGTCAGCGCCGGGTGCGAAACGATGAACTTGAGAAAGTACTCCGCCCAGTTGCTCGCCCCGACTTCTTCGGCCCAGTCCGGCAGCGGCCGGGACTGAAAGCGGTCGAACAGCCGCCCGCCCTGATAGGGGCGGTTGGCGATGACGGCGATACCGCGCTCCTGTGCCAGCGGCAACAGCCGCGCCTCGGCCTCGCGGTCGAGAATGTTGTAGGTGAGCTGCACGAAATCCAGCGGCTCGCGGGCGAGCAGACGCTCGACATCCGCGTGGCGCCGGCCGTGGGAGGTGGTAATGCCGATGTAGCGAATCTCGCCTGCCGCCTTCATCGCCTTCAGCGTCTCCAGATGCCCCTCCCAGCCGACCAGGTTGTGCACCTGCATCAGATCGAAGCGCGGTATCCGCCAGAGTGCCTGCGAGTTCGCCACGCTCTCGCGGGTGGCGCTCTCGTCGCCGGTCCACACCTTGGTGGCGGCGAAGCGCGCGTCCGGCGACAGGCGCTCGAGCAGCTCGCCGACCACCGCTTCGGCGGTGCCGTACATGGGGGAGGCGTCGATCAGCCGCCCGCCGCGGGCGAAGAAGGTCTCGAGCACGCGCTGGCGCTGGTCGAGCAGCGCCGGGTCGCGGCCGACGTTGAACGTGCGCCAGGTGCCCATGCCGATGACCGGCAGCGTCTCGCCGCTGGCGGGGATGGCGCGGGTGAGTGGAGCGTTCTCCTCGGCGGCGAACAGCGCCGGTATTCGGCTCATCGCGCCGACGGCGAGCAGCCCGGCGAGGAAGTCTCGGCGATCGAGCGGTGGCATCGTCTTGTCTCCGGGGCGTCTCGGTCGCAACGACACTCGTCACGGCCGGGCCTGGACTCTCTCCGAGCCTAGCCGCTTTATGGCTCGACGCCCCGATTCCCGCTTCCCGGTTCCCGAGCCGAGTTCTTCCGCCGGGGCTCGCGCCTGCAGACGGGGCCTCTCTCACGATGCGGCCTTGGCAAGCCGGCGGCGGCCAGCCACATTGAAGGGGTGGGGATCGCGGCGTACCGCGAAGCGACCCGACGATGTTGCCCAGGAAGGCGAACCGACAGGAGTCGAACACGATGAACAGCAAGCGAATGGCGATGATGGCGGCCGTGCTGGGGTTGAGCACGGCAGTGCTTGCGCCCCAGGCGATGGCGCAGGCCGCCGGCGATATCGAGGAAGGGACCGACAAGGCGACCGAGACGCAGAGCGATCTCGAGGATTCACCGAAGATGCCCGGCGTCCGCACCCCGACCGAAGACGTCAACAACGCCGCGACGGTGGGCGACGATGACACCCTGCGCGACGACGAAGCGCCGGACGTGGTTCACGACGAGGGCGAGGACGACGACGCCGACACCGAGGATGCCGCGCCCGAGTGATCGAGCCTTTAGCCGGCGGTGACGCGCATCGCGAGCGCTGACCGGCAACGAGACGTCCAGACCTGAACAGTACGACCCGGCCCCGTGGCCGGGTTTTTTATTGGGTGCCTCGAATCCTGCTCCGTGAGCCCGAGCCACTCGAGTCCGTACCACGATGCGGATAGACCTCGACGCGAACCAACCTCAGCGGGCGGCAAATGCTCGCCGACGACCGGCGAAACGTGAACGACCGTCGACAACGTGAACGACCGTCAGGATCGCGAGGCGTTGAGCGGCGTCACCCGCGCCGGTACGTCGTCGAGCGTCGCTTCTGTCTCAGCGGCGCCCGCCCACAGTCGATCGACACACGCCTCCAGCCACTGCGCGGCACGCGCTGCGGCGTCGCGCTCGTAAAGGCGCGAGAGCTGCGAGACGTCCAGTGCTCGCGCGCGCTCGAGAATCGACTGCCAGCCGGCGAAGTCCGCCGGCCATACCGGCATGTCGACCGCCGCGCCCAGCATCGCGAGCCGCTCGGCCTTGCGCGTCTGCTCGCCGAAATAGCGCCACTCTGGCGCGACGATAAAGGGCCGCTCGAGCATCGCGATCTCGTGGACGGTGTTGTCGCCGGCGGAAGCCAGCACGATGTCGCTGGCGGCGAGGTAGTCGATCACGTTCTCGACCCAGCCGTGGTTGACCAGATTGGCGAAGTCCGTCTCGTGGCCCTCCCGACGCAGCGGCCCGACGGTGATGAACAGCGTCTGCGGCGCGGCGCGCGCCGCCACCGTCAGCGGCGCGTAGGGCGTGCCCGAGCCGCCGCCACCGGTCAGGGCCACGACGATCTCGCGATCCGGATCGAGCCCCAGCCGCCGCCGCGCGGCTTCCCGGCTCGGAACCTCGGCGGCGGTGGTGCAGAGCCCGCCGCTGTAGAACGTCTTCTCACGCAGCGACGCGGGGTAGTCCTCCTGCTCCAGCGCTTCGTCGAACGGCGCCAGCATGCCGACGCAGGCCTCGTACGCCCCGCGGTGGCCGGGATCGTTGCGATCGCCGTGCATGCGGATCTTCACCGCCGGGACGCTGGCGATCCGCGACAGCAGGGCCAGCTCCGCCGACACGTCGATCACGAACAGGCCGGCGTCGATGTCGTCGAGATGATCGAGAATCCGTCGCATGGTCTGGCGCATCTCCACCACGCCCATCGGCACGCAGTGCATCACCGAGGGTGTGGGCTGATCGAAGAGCGCGGGCGTGGGCACGTCGGCGCCGATCATGTCGGGGAGCGCGATGATCTCGATCTCGCGCTCGAAACCGTCGAACAGCGACGGGTCGGCGGTCATCACGCTGACGGGGCGGTCGGCGGAGAACTCGCGGACGATCGCCATGGTCCGTCTGGCGTGTCCGCGCCCTTGGTGGTGCACGAAAAAACTGATCGGTCGTTTCACGGCGTGTCTCGTGTCAGTGATTCGAGGGGGGCCGGTGCGGTTCGCCCGCGCCGGCGTTCGCCCGCCCTGAGGTTCGTTCGCGTTGAGGTTCGTTCGCCCAGGGTTCGACCCTTGGGGCGCTTCTTCAAAGAGGTCTCAACCGTAGCGAGCGCTGGCGGGCAGCCGCGCCGCTGCCGTTTCCGCCGCGCTGGGATAGCGCAGAATCTCGAGGGTCGCGGCCCGCTCGTCCCACGCGATGGCGCCGGCATCCCGAAACTGCCCCAGCCAGTACGCCATGCACCAGCGCCCCCAGCGGCGATGAAAGCGCCGCGCGTTGGCGATGATCGCCTCGAAGTGCGGCCAGGGCGGGGCGTAGACCGGATGGTGCTGGTGCCAGGCCAGCGCCCCGCCCACCCAGTAGAGCGGCACTTCCGCCGCTGCCAGCCGCCAGGCGTAGTCGGTCTCCTCGCCGCCGTAGCCAACGTAGCCCTCGTCCATGCCGCCGACGCGGCGATGATCCTCACGGTAGAGCGCAAACGAGAGCCCCCAGAGATTGCCGTGATCGGGGTCGAAGCGGATCTCGTCGTCGGCGATCGCCGGGCGCGCCGGATGCCGCTCACCGAGTGCCGCCAGCCGCGCCCAGTCGAGGGGGCCATCGCGGCGATCCCGACCCGCGTTTGTCGATAGCGCGTTTGCCGGTAGCGCGTTTGCGGGTAGCGCGTTTGCCGGTAGATAGTGCACCTCGCCGAGATAGATCGCCGGCCCGCGGGCGAGCGCGTCGCGATAGCGGCCGACCAGCGGCGGCGAGGCGATGCAGTCGACGTCGAGAAACACCAGCGCCTCGAAGCGGGCGGCGGCCACGGCGGCGTTGCGCGCCCGGGCCAGCGGCAGGGCCTCGCCTTCGACGATCACGTGGCGCACGGGGAACGGGGTCTCGGGCAGGTCAGGTTCCGGCGCCGGCTGCATCCAGGCGATCACCAGCTCGTCCGGCGGGTAGTGCTGCGCCGCGAGGCTTCGCATCAGATTGATGAGGGCGTCGCGCCGGCCGCGCACCAGCGTCAGCACGCTCACCTTCACGAGGCGAGATCCGCGCCGGCGCGGCGGCGAAAGTGCTCGACGCCTTCGATCACGCCGAGGGCATGCGCGGCGTCGGCGGCGTAGGCGTGGGTCATCCCCGGGGCCTCGAGCAGGCCGTCGCTGTGGTTGGCGACCACGATGGAGCACGGTACCGAGCTCAGCATGTCGAGGTCGTTGCCCGAGTCCCCCGCCACGTAGAGCGCATCGCGGGCGATCTTCAGGCGGCGGCGCACGTGTTCGACGGCCTGCCCCTTGGAGGCATCCACCGGCAGCACGTCGAGATAGCGGGCGTGGCTGTGAATCACGCTGGCAGCCAGATCCCGCGCCTGCAGGCGCTCGCGCAGGCGACCCACGATGCCCGCATCGCCGTCGCTGAAGTAGCTGAGCTTGTGGCGGCGCTGCTCCAGCGCGCCCTGCGGCGTCAGGCCGGGGAAGTCGACCAGCGCCTCGCGCACGGCCTCGCGGTGCCAGCGGCGGTCGATCCACGCCGACCAGCCGTCGTCCCGGTGGTAGGTCACGCCGTTGGCGTCGAGGTAGTGAATCTCCGAGCCCACCGAGGAGATGATCAGCTGCGGATAGTGAATGCCCGCCTGCTCGAGAATCGACAGCGCGCTGTGAAAGCTGCGCCCCGTCGCCACGCCGAACCCCAGCAGCGGCTGCGCCCGATACCAGGCGTTGAAGGCGCGAATGCCGTCGGGGGAGCCGGTGAGCGTGTTGTCGATGTCGCAGACCAGCAGGGAGCGAGGCGTGGCAGGCGCGACGCGAGGGCGGCAGAGGCGCTGGAGCAGATCGTGATAGCGCTGGACGTGGCGCGGCCAGTCGAACGCCTTGACGGCCGCGTGGCCGTTGGCGGCCAGGCGCTGCCAGCGGGCGGGGTCGTCGAACAGCGCCAGCGCCTCGCTGGCGATCGTCCCGGTGTGGCGCGGGTCGATCAGCACGCCATTGCCGCACTGCTCGATGATGTCGTTGGGGCCGCCGCTGTCCGTGGCGATCAGCGGCAGCCCCGCCGCCGAGGCTTCCAGCAGGGTGAGGCCGAAGGGTTCGTTGAGCGCCGGATTGACGAACACGCCGCCGCGCGCCCGGGCCCAGGCGTAGAGCGCGGGGATGTCTTCCGGCGCGTGATGGCGGGGATAGGCGATCTGCCCGTAGAGGTCGTAGTCGTCGATCAGCTCCAGCAGCTCGCGCAGGTTGTCGGCAAGCTCCGGCTCCAGATCGTCGATGTGCTCGCGAACGCCCGCCACGATCACCAGGTTGGCGCGCGCTCGGAGCGCCGCGTTCTCGCCGAAGGCGCGCACCAGCGCCGCCAGGTTCTTGCGCGTCACCGGGCGGGCGATGGCGAGCAGCGCCGGCTTGTCCGGCTCGCTCAGAAAGGGCGCGAGCAGCGCTTGCGCCGCCGGAGTCGCGGTCGCGTGGGTGAAGTCGTCCAGATGGCTACCGGGGGCGATTACCCGAATGCGCCCGGCATCGAAGTGCAGGTAGTCCGCGTACTGCACCTCCGCCTCGTCGCGGGAGCTGGCGATGACCAGTGCGGCGTGTCGGATCGCTCGCTCCTCGAAGGCGATGCGCCGCTGCAGGGCGCGCTGCGTCTCGGCATCGAGCGCCAGGCCGTTGTCGGTCAGGCACTTCAACTTGCCGCGCCCCAGCGAGTGCGCCGTGAACACGAACGGAATTCCGCGGCGGGCGCCGATCTCGGCGGCGATCTCGCCGGCATCGGCATAGTGGGCGTGGAGCATCGCCGGCGGTGCCGGCAGCGCCGAGAGCCAGGCGTCGAACGCCGCGATGAACGACGGGTGCTCCTGCCACAGCGCCTCCTTCGACAGGTAGCCGGCGCGCGCGGTCGGCAGGCGCACCAGCGTCACCTTGGGGCCGACGATCTCCGGCGAGTGGCGGTAGTCCACCGGGCTGAAATCGCCGTCGAAGGCGCGGGTGACCAGCGTGATGCGGGTGATCGAAGGGGCTTTCGCCGAGGCCTCGACCAGCTCCAGCAGGTAGCGAATGTGGCCGCCGGTGTCGGCGGTGATGCCATACTCCACGTGGCGGCCGCGCAGGCAGCCCTGCAGTGCCAGATGAACGATATGCATGGTGAAATCCTTTCACTCGAACAGGGAATGTTCTCTCCATGGCCTTCGACGCGCCATTACGCATTGCCCAGGTCGCCCCGGTCATCCACGCCGTGCCTCCCGTCGACAGCGGCGGCACCGAGCGGATCGTCTTCGATCTGACCGAAGCGCTGGTGACGCTGGGGCACGACGTCACCCTGGTGGCCCCGGGGGATGCCCGCACCCGCGCCCGGCTGCTGTCGGTGCCGCCGAGCCTGAGCCACTGGCAGCGCGAGCGTCGCGACGTGCCACCCGGCGTGCCGGGCGTGCTCGAGTCGCTGGTGCTCGAGCAGCTACGCCTCAATCTCCATCGGTTCGATGTGATCCACTGTCACGGCGAGTTCTGCCACGCGGCGGTGCTGGGCGAGCGCCGCCGGCACAGCCTGACCACCATTCACTGGCGGGTGGACGAACTCGACCGCGCGCTCTTCTTCGCGGGATTTCCGGATCTGCCGGTGGCGGCGATCTCCCAGGCCCAGGGCGCGGCCATTCCCGCCGCCAACCGCCTGGGAACGGTCTATCACGGGCTCGATCCCCAGCGCTTTAACCTAGGTGACGGCGCCGGTGGATACCTTGCGTTCATTGGTCGCATGACCGATCAGAAGCGTCCGGACCGGGCGATCGACGTGGCGCTGGCGAGCGGCCACGCGCTGCGCCTGGCCGGCGACATCGACGCCGGCAACCCGCGCTGGTTCGAGCGCCACGTACTGCCCCGGCTGGGGTCGCGCATCGCGCACGTCGGCCCGGTGACCGATGCCCAGAAGCAGCATCTGCTGGGCGGCGCCGCAGGCCTGCTCTTCCCCATCGACTGGCCGGAGCCCTTCGGGCTGGTGATGATTGAGGCGATGGCCTGCGGCACGCCGGTGATCGCCTGGCGCAACGGCGCGGTGGAAGAGATCGTCGAGGCGGGCGTCAGCGGCTTCATCGTCGACTCGGTCGAGGAGGCCGTCGCCGCGGTGAAACGCTTGCCCGAGCTGGACCGTGAGCGGGTGCGCGAGGCGTTTCTCGCCCGTTTCACCGCCGAGCGCATGGCCAGCGACTACGTCACGCTCTACCGCCGGCTGCTGGCGGGCGGCCAGTGAGCCGACGGAAAATCGCCGCGCTCGACAACGGCGTGCGTTGAGCGACAGATCGTCAGTTACCCATGCATCGAATCAGATCGCCCGCTACGGGGCGCCCTCATCAGAAACCGGAGTCCAGAGCCATGTCCGACACAGCCAGGCCACAGCAGACCGACCGCCGCGAGCCGTTCACGCGCGATGACCTGCCCCGGCGGGCGGGGCCGCGTCCTGCCACGACCGACACCAACCCCCATACGCAGCTCGACCAGCAGCCGGAAGCGCCGTTGAGCCAAGAGATAGAGGAGAGGGTCGGACGGCTTGCCGGGGTCGTGCTGGCGCCCAGCCGTCGCGCCCCCCCGAACACGACGGGGTTCTACCTGAAACCCGAATACGCCGAAGGCCCGGCGGACGGTTTCATGCTGAAGACGGAGTTCGCGCACCTGCATCCGGTGCCCGACGTCAGCCTGCATTTGACGCTGCCGGAGCCCATTCGAACCCAGGCGATCGAGAAAGGGTGGGCGGAGCCGCATCCACTGGCCGGGCAACCGACGATTTCGCACCTCATCGTGCTGCTCTACGCCCCGCGTGACAGGCAGGAGCTGGCGGTCGTCCACTCGCTCATCGAGGCGTCGTGGGCGTACGCCCGTACCGGCAGCGTCAGCGCCGCCTGACCCGTTGGCGCCGCGCGTAAGCGTTGCGGGTAGACGTGGTGAAGAGACGTTGTGAAGAGACGCCGCCATCGATGGCGACGGCGCCCACGGCATCGGCCCGTAGCGGGCAACGGGCGCGTTAACGCGATGGGCGCGATACCACTACGCTGAAGGCTCGCCCGCTGGAGAGACTTCATGAACACTTTCGCCTTCTCGCCCGGCCACGGCCCGGGCCGCCCCGACGTCGCCGGGTTCTACGACCCCGACACCTTCAGCGTGCAGTACGTGGTCATCGACCCTGCCACGCGCCGCTGCGCGATCGTCGACCCGGTGCTGGATTTCGACGAGAAAGCCGGCGCCACCGCCACGCATCAGGCCGACGCGCTGCTGGCCTACGTGGAACGGGAGTCACTGGAAGTCGAGTGGATTCTGGATACCCACCCCCACGCCGATCACTTCTCCGCCGCGCACTACCTGCACGAGCAGACCGGCGCACCCACCGCCATCGGCCGGCCGATCACCCAGGTGCAGGCACTCTGGAAGACGATCTACCACTGGCCGGATTTGCGCGACGACGGCAGCCAGTGGGATCGCCTCTTCGACGACGGCGACACCTTCCAACTCGGCGAGATCGACGTGCGCGTGATGCACTCCCCCGGGCATACGCTGGCCTCGATCACCTACGTGGTCGGTGACGCCGCCTTCGTTCACGACACCCTCTTTCAACCCGACTTCGGCACCGCCCGCGCCGACTTCCCCGGCGGCAGCGCCAGCCAGCTCTGGCACTCGATTCAGGCGATTCTCGCCCTGCCCGACGACACGCGGCTCTTCACCGGCCACGACTACCGCCCCGGCGACCGCGAACCGCAGTGGCAAAGCACCGTGCGCGAGCAGCGCGAGAGCAACAAGCACCAGCTCGGCGAACTCGACGAGGCGGACTACGTCGAAATGCGTAACCGCCGCGACCGCGAACTGCCGATGCCCAAGCTCATCCTCCACGCCCTGCAGGTCAACATCCTCGGCGGGCGCCTGCCCGAGCCCGAAGCCAACGGTACGCGGTATCTGAAGATCCCGCTGGATGCGCTGTAGGGGGGGGGGGGCGGTAGTGACTGCGGCGGTGTTCTAGCGCGCTCGCCATCAGTCGGCGGGCGTGACAGAGCTCTATCCTCTTCACCAGTGACTTTTGTAGGAGGCGGCAGATTGGACAGGCCGCACGATATCTGCGAAAACCCGGATAACACTCGTTTACATGAGAGTCTCGGATTTGGCGCAGGTTGCTAGTAGCAACATCCGCTACCACGAGTAGATGGTGGCGAACGGTGCTCAGCGCATACTGGATGGCGTGTTCCTGCTGCGCGTGGACAACGAATTGCGGCTGGCGGCTGATCAGCGATAACCCGGCGTACGAGCGGGAGATGGTGCAGCCTGAGGATATCGAAGTGATTAGGCAGTGCTGGAGAAAGGTGGGCAAGGTTTTTTGAGCCGCTAGATACATTTACATAAAAAAGATTTATGGATCTGCAGCGAAACGATAAACCATAAACTGATTATCGGGCGAAGACCCGGATACGCGAGAGTATCATACATGGAAACATTTATTGCTAATATTACAATAATCAACTACCGGTCGTTTTCACAAGAATGTCAAATAGTTTTGGGTCCGCTAACGTCACTAGTTGGTTATAATAATGCGGGAAAGTCGAATATCCTGAACGCCATTGAATGGCTGATATCCAACGGCTCTCTCAGCGAGCAGGACTTTAATAATTGCGAAGCTCCGGTGGTAGTGTCTGCAGAAATTGAAGGGGTATCTGAATGCTCGCTCGGACGTTTAGGCTCGACACATCGCAAAAAAATAGAAAAATACATTCGGGATGATAAGTTGGTTATAAAGCGCGTTCAAGCTGAACCTGGACTTCGTGCGACTGCCAATAAGTGGAGCTTGCTAGACCCTGAAACTGAAGAGTGGGATGAAAATCCTGCAGGCATTGATGCCGCCATCAAGAAGCTTTTTCCAGATGCAATCCGTATAAACGCTATGGACGATGCCGCTGCAGATGCCTCGAAAGCAAAAACTTCTTCTACAATAGGTAAACTGTTGAAGGAGGTTTCAGGTGCGGTAGTTGAAAAGCATCAAGGCGAAGTGGACTCCACTCTCGGAGTCGTTCGTGATCAGTTGTCCGCAGAAGGGATCGGGCGATTCTCGGCACTGAACGATATTGATGAAAAAATGAATGAAAGCGTATCTACTTTTTTTCCTAGAGTAAGTGTCAAGCTCGATATTCCCGTTCCTGATATGGAGGAGATGTTTGGCTCAGGGACTATTAAAATCTACGAGGACAATGCTGAAATCGGGCGGCCGATTACCTATTACGGTCACGGCTCGCAGCGATCAATTCAGATGGCGCTTGTCAAACTATTAGCGGATATTCGCGCGTCTTCCCAAGATCAGGAGAATCCATCCACAAGGCTACTGTTAATCGATGAGCCTGAGTTGTATCTACACCCGTTTGCAATTGATATTCTCTTTGAAGCATTCAAATCACTTACGCATGCTGGGTACCAAGTTGTCTATTCTACCCACTCCGCACAACTCATCGATAAGTCAATTGCGCCCTCAGTGGTCCTAGTTAGAAAGTCTCCCGAGCGCGGCACATATGTGCGAAAGCCATTGACCATTGCCGCTCACGAGGTTGTCAATAAACCTGAGCATTTGCAAGAAATTATCTATTCGCTAAGTCAAGCTACTCAGATATTTTTTTCCGAGACGGTATTGGTTGTTGAGGGTAAAACGGAGCAGCGTATTATTCCATTGCTATATCAGTCCCTAAATAGCAAGGCGCTTGCTGTTAATCATATTGGTGTCGCTGATTTGTCGGGTAAGGAGCTTTTTCCTAAAGCGCACAGAATCCTCAGTTCCATGGACATTCCTTTTAAATTTGTGGCCGATTTGGATTTTGCTTTTAAGTTGGCGCACGAAAATGATTTCCTAGATTCGTCAGATTCTGACTACCAAGCGCTACTCGCCATTCTCAAAAGCTTAGAGGTTCAGCAGCTAATAGCTCTAGATGATAAGGGCCATCCCAAAACTAAAAAATCTCCATGTTCAGCAGAGGAGGCTTATCATCTACTAGCTACTCAGCCGGAGGCACACCAGCATGTTAGGAACATTCATCAGAAGTTGCTAGAGCATGAAATTTGGGTTTGGCCGTTAGGCTCGATCGAGAATCACATCGGCAATGACAGCAAAGATGAGCTTGGTTTAGTTCGCTATATGGATCAATTGAGGTCACATGGAGTAGAAGCCATTTGTCCCGACCCAGAAGGAACGCGCCGTTTCGTGACGTGGATCGACGAGCCGTGGTTATGAACTTCACACCTTATGTGTAGCCGCTTTTCCCTCTACAGCACTTACCCGCGTTTCGCGCACCGCATCGGTGAGCTTCGCGAGGACGAGCCGCCGGCGCCACGCTACAACGTGGCGCCGGGGACGTGGATCGGGGCGATTCGTCGGCGAACGGATGATCCGCAGCTGACATTCGATAGCGTGTGGTGGGGCTACCAGCCACAGTGGGCGGGGGAGACGGCGCCGACGCCGATCAACGCCCGCGTGGAGACGGTGGCGACATCCCGGTTCTATCAGGCGGCGTTCCAGCGGCATCGCTGTCTGATTCCGGCCGACGGCTGGTTCGAGTGGCTGCCCGGTTCGAGTCCGAAGCAGCCGCACTTTCTCTGCCGGGCGGATCGTGAGCCGTTCTTCTTCGCGGGCATCTGGACCGAGCGCGCCGATGGCAAGCCGGGCGTGGCGATTCTCACCGAACCCGGTCGCGGTTCGGCGGCGGAAGTGCACGACCGCATGCCGCTGGTGCTCACCGATGAAAGCCTCGAACCCTGGCTCGACCCGGCACTGACCGACCGCGACACGCTGCGCCGTTTCGTGCGGCACGTGTCGGCTGATGCGTTCACGCACTGGCCTGTCTCGACCCGCGTCAACAAGCCGGGTGAGGGCGATGACGAAAGCCTGCTGAATCCCGCCTAGGTTCTCACCCCGGGTATCTCCCCCCACCGCGTCGTATATCGGTCCGAGCGGTGCGCACAGCGCAGAAACCACGCCGCACCCGGCGTCGGGGTGCCGATCTTGACGGTGCCGCGGCCCATTTTTTGATTGAGCTCGTCCATCACACCCATCAGCTTTTCGCTGCGCTGGCGCCGGTCGTCGTCCGGCGGGGCGCTGAGTAGCGAGAGCTGCTCGGTGCCGGGCTCGCAGAACTCCATCAGCATCACGCCGCCTTTCATGTAGTGCCGGTTGGGCAGGTGCAGGCGCTCGAGCACCTGGATAGCGGCGGCGGCGATCTCGCGGCTGTCGTCGGTGGCGTGGTCCAGCTCGATGATCATGCTGGGGTTGTGCTGGGCGTGGTCCTGTCGGTGCGGGTTGGTGCGCAGAAAGACGAGCACGGCGCGGCAGAGCGAGCCCTGCCTGCGCAGCTTCTCGGCGCTGCGCTGGGCGTGCTGGCGAATCGCTTCGCGCAGTTGGCGCTTGTCGTTGGTGAGCTTGCCGAACGAGCGGCTGGTCATGATGCGCTCGCGGGCGAAGTCCATGCCCATCATCTCGATGGCGTCGACCTCCTGCAGCTCGAGCACGGTGCGCTCGAGCGTCACCGAGAACTGCCGGCGGATCGCCTTGGCGCTCTGCTGGCGCAGGTCCCAGGCGGTTTCGATCCCCAGGCCGTTGAGCGTCTTCGTCAGCCGGCGGCCGACGCCCCAGACATCACCCAGCTCGAAGCGCTGGAGCAGACCCTTGGTTTGCGGGCTGTCCGGGTAGAGCACGCAGACGTTGTCGTAGCCGGCGATCTTCTTGGAGGCGCGGTTGGCGACCTTGGCCAGCGTGCGGGTGGGGGCGACGCCGACGGAGACGGGAATGCCGGTGTACTGCTTCACCTGCCGGCGCAGCTCGCGGGCGTGCGCTTCGAGCTGGCCGGGGGCGAAGCCCGAGAAATCCACCCAGCACTCGTCGATGGAGTAGGGGTCGATGCCGGCGCTGAACTCTTCGAGCACGGCCTGCACGCGGGCGCTGATGTCGCCGTAGAGTTCGTAGTTGCTGGAAAACAGCGTGATCTCGCCGCGGCGCATCTCGTCGCGCAGATGGTGGGCGGGGGTGCCCATCGTCACGCCCATCGCTTTGAGCTCGTTGGAAAGCGCGATGACGCAGCCATCGTTGTTGCTCATCACGCCGACGGGGCGGCCCTCGAGATCGGGCCGGAACAGGCGCTCGCAGCTCACGTAGAACGTGTTGCAGTCGACGATGCCGATCATACGGGGAACTCGACGTGACCCGAGCGCACCACGCCCCATATCTGCGTCTCGACGTCGTTCATGGGAATCGGCGGGTAGCGCTCGCCCCCGGAGCAGAGCAGATCGTACTGCCCGCGCCGCACCCACGCCTTCACCGTCAGCTCGCCTTCGACCAGCGCCACGACGATATGCCCGGGGCGGGGCGTGATCGAGCGGTCGACGACGAGGTAGTCCCCCTCGCCGATGCGGTACTCCTCCATCGAGTCCCCCGTGACCTGGAAGATGAACGAGGCCGCCTGGTGCTTGATGTAGCGCTCATTGAGATCCAGCGAGCGCCCGGCGTAGTCCTCCGCGGGGCTGGCGAAGCCGGCGATACCCGCGCGCAGCAGCACCCCTGCGCAGGGCACCGCGCGGTGCGGCGGGTCATGTCGGGCGGCGCCGACGAAAGTGAGCGGAAACATGGCGCATCGATCCTCCCCAGGAATACTGTATGTGCGTACAGTATTGTTCGAAAGGCAGGGGTTGGGCAATGCCCTTTGCACACCAGGCTTTGTCTAAAAAATGTCTGCGCTCGACCATACGGCGTTAAAAATGGGCCGGTGCGTCAGTCCGATCAAGATGCTCATTTACATCCTCGTAAACTGGCGCGCCAGCCCGGTCCCTCTTTCGCCAATTTTTGCCTTGTGTGGGCTTCGCTCGTCGACTTTTGAGTAGCGCCTAGGGGGTCCTCGCAAACCTTCCATACCGGTCGGCCATGCCTCCTATGGCACGACTGGCCGCTTATCTCTGCCCCCTCCTTGGCTACCGACTACCGTTGCGCTCCTGGTACGCGGGTTCTTCTTCATGTCACTGGCGAGCCGCCCCTCGAAAGAATGACTCCGCCTGGCGTGTTGACGACGTTCAGCGTCTGACGGTTGCTGTCCATTTTGAACGGGCGTACATTATTTTTGGACACCTCGGGAAATTGGACGCGCTATGTATCAAGACGAGTGGATGATCATGGAGGTCGCGGTCGAAGCGGTGCGTGGTGAGACCGACCTGGACATTCGCAACACTAGCGTGGACGACCCGGAGGGGACGTTCAGAGTGAAAATCGATGAGCACTGTTTCGAGGCGACTGTGAAAAAGTGGTCACCGTTTCTCACAGGAAAGATTCTTAGGCAGATGAGTAAGTCTTCCGACTATCTGCTGGTCACCGATTACGTGACGAATGGAACTGGCAAGAAGCTACGGGCCCAGGGTGTTCAATACATCGATGCGGCCGGCAATGCTTACATCGATCGATCCGGCTTGAAAGTTCACATTCGTGGCAATCCTCGCCCGGCGCTATTGCTAGAAAATAGCGATCAGAAGCCGGCCTCAGGAGCTTTCCAGCGTAAGGGCCTGGTGGTGGTCTATAACCTGCTCATGAAGCCAGGTTTAACGGGCGAATCCTTGAGAACGATCGCGGCTAAGTGCGATGTAGCACACGGCACCGTCAACAACGTGATGCATTCGTTGAAGAACGGGGGGTTCGTATCAATCAACCGCGACAAGCGTCGAGTACTGACGCACGAGCGACGGCTAATGGATCGGTGGGTGGCCGCTTATGGTGAAACCTTGGCGCCAAAGCTTACGATTGGAGAATTCTGGTGCGAGAGTAATGAGTGGTGGGGTGACTCAGAGGTAGTTGATTACCAAGGCGCGTGGGGGGGAGAGATCGCGGGCAAGTTTTACAGCCACTATCTGCAACCGGAGGTCGCAACACTTTATCTTCCAAGGGCCCGCTATGGCGAAGTCATGCGACGTTATCGATTACGTAAAGCCCCTCCCGGCCATCAGCCCAACGTGCGCCTACTGGAAAAGTTCTGGAGCGATGAAGAAAGAGAACGCGGGTACGTATCGCCACTTCTTGCATACGCCGACCTGATTAATACCGCCGACCCACGCAACGCCGAGACAGCAAGGATGATCGATGAGCGCTACCTCGCTGACGATTTCGACGCCGATTGAGGACAGCGTTCTCGATACGGTGGGAGACATGAACGAAATTGCGGCCTCGCTTGCCATCGATTACGTCTTGATCGGTGCCAAAGCGCGCGACATCGTGCTGACGCACCATTTCGGGGCCAAGCCCCAGCGGGCGACCGCGGACATCGACTTCGCGGTGTACGTGGCAGGGTGGGAAGAGTTCCATCAAACGCACGAAGCCCTGATCGCGAAAGGCTATGAACCAGAGCGACAGCAGCATCGCCTGCATTCGCCGGGAGGCGATACCGTGGACATCGTGCCGTTCGGTGGCCTGGCGACTGAAGATGACGCCATTCAATGGCCCCCGGATGGCCAAATCGTCATGTCCGTCATGGGCTTCGATGAAGCCTGCCGGACCGCTTACCTGGTGAGGTATGAATCGCGGCCGGATATCGAATTCAAAGTGGCCAACTTGGAAAGCCAGATTCTCCTCAAGCTTATAGCCTGGAGCGAGAGGGCGCCGAACAAACGAACCAAGGACGCTTCCGATATCAGCTTCATCCTAGGGTCCTATCATCTGCAGGATCAGGACGGCGATACCTTCTGGAGCCCGGAGTGGTCAGGAGCGATGGAAGACAACGAGTGGAATCACACCTTGGTAGCCATGCAACTGCTGGGGCAAAGGGCCGCTTCGTTGGCCTCGGCTGTGACTCACCGCTACGTTAGTTGCCTACTTAACGATCAACTCGATAAACGCGATCTAGAGCGCCTGGAGAGAGATGAGTCAAGGGAGTTCGAACTCGGCTGACGAGCACCACCGATGGCTTGAACTCTTCAAAAAAGGCTTCTCCGCACGAGAAGAAACAGAGTGAGAATGACCGTAGCGGTGAGAGGCTAAGTCTGGAACCCTTCCTGCGCGCAAATCCTACCTTATTGGGCGTTCTTTGAAGCCTAGCCCCATCGGAGTGGCTATAGCATCGATCATCCAAACCGAGCCGCGTTCCACGTGTGGCGGTAGATCGAGCCCACCCCGGAAGCACCCAGGTGAGAGCATCTCGTACTGCCCGCGCCGCACCCACGCCTTCACCATCAGCTCGCCTTCAACCAGCGCCACGACGATATGCCCGGGCGCGGCAATCCGGGCGCTCGGAACGACTCTGACTCGTCTGCGCGCCGGGTGACTCGACCGCGAAACCGGCCATCTCGGCGCTTGCCTGACGGCGAGACTCTGCGTGGCTAGACGACGCGTGAATCCCGCCGAGCGCGGCGTGCGTATCGACGGATGATCCGGTCGGTAGAGCGAGGTAGACGCGCGGGCAAAACCGCAGAATTTAACTAAAGTTAAGAATTGCGAGAGCTGGCGCCGGTCGTGCGCGCAGCGCTTTGAAGTCGAATTCGGACCCTAGGAATGACGCCCGCAGGGGTTAAGGAGTGTTGTAATGATCCATCACGTTTGGGGGTTGATGGCGCACCCGAAGCGCGAATGGCAGAAGATCCGCGGAGAGGATGAGAACGTCATTCAGCTCTTCGGCTCCCACGTGGCGATTCTCGCGGCCATTCCCGTGCTCTGCTCGCTGATCGGCACCACGTTCGTGGGCTGGCACTTTGGCGAGTCGGTCGAGGGGCAGGACATGCGTGTGCAGCTGAGCGCCGGCATGGCGCTGGTACTGGCTGCGCTCTTCTACGCGCTGATTCTCGGCGCGGTCTATCTCATGGGATTTGTCATCCACTGGCTGGCCGCTCGATTCGAGTCCCGGCCCAGCCTGCAGCGCTGCACCGTGTTCGCGGGGCACATGGCAACGCCGCTATTTCTCAGCGGCATCGTCACGCTGTATCCGCTGGTGTGGCTCTGCGTGCTTGCCCTGGGTATTGGCCTTGCCTACACGGCCTATCTAGTGATCATCGGGCTGCCCCATTTTCTGGGCATCGATCGGCAGGCGGGTTTGCGCGCGGCGGGTGCCTGGTTGGCAGTCGGGGTGCTGGTGCTCGAGGCGCTGCTGGCGATCACGATCTTCATCGGCGGCTACGGCGCGAATCTGGTCGCCGGCTAGCGTCACGCGTCGGTCGACGTCATCGTTCCCTGAGGCGGTGGTCGAAAGAAACCCAGCGTCGAATGATCCAGCGCGACCCGCTTACCCGTTCTTGCCCCGGTTCCCTATCGGTTCTGGCTCCGCTTCCATACCGATTCTTGCCCCGCTTCGCCGGGGCTTTTCTTTGCTTCATCTTTCCCTGTGCGCGCCCTGCGCCCTGCGCCCTGCGCCCTGCGCTCGAGCGATCCGGCGGAACCGCCGCGCGCGTGCCACGGCAACGGTTGATGTCAACATTTTAACTTAGGTCATTTTCGTGGAGGGTAGGGGCATCGCGGCGACGTTCGCCACCAGGGAACGGGAGTGAATCGGAAAACGCCTCGCCGCCGTAGAAGGGAACCTGGGCCATCCGAGCGGTGGCTTTCGACAACACAACAATCAGGGGACGGTACATGGTCTGGCATACAGCGATCGTCGTAATGTCGCTCTCATCGCTCTTGTTCGTGTTTCGTGCGGTGGCTTATCACCTGGAGAAGGAGCGGGGCGTGCTGCCCAGCCTGTGCCTGGGCGTCGCCTACGGCGGCGCATTCGGGGCCGTCGGCACGCTGAGCCTGGGCCTGCTCTACCTGATCTTCGGGTGAATGCCTCTCAGACGTCTTTCTTTCATCGGCCCGTCGAGGGCAGGCGGCAGCAGGGCATCGTCCGGCGTCAGGCGTGTGCTGATGGGCAGTGAGCGGGTGCTTGTGAACAGCGAGCGGGTGCAGATGAAAAGCGAGCGGGTGCGCTGAGGCCGGCCGGTAGTCCGCCCGGCGTCAGGCGATCGACTCGGTTGACCGATGTTTTGCCCCGGCCTCATGGCCGGGGTTTTTCATGCGTGCCCCTGGTGAGCGCGGCGTGGCCGAAAACCGCATCGCGGGTGATGCGTTTATCTCCCATGATGCTTAATTAATTTTAGCTTTCGCCGATGTTACGTCCAAATCCACCGAAATGGTCCGTAACATGCTCTCAAAATTCAAGATTGGCACTCGCCTCGGCGTCGCCTTCGCCATCGTCTCCCTGCTGCTGCTGGGCACGCTCGCCGCGGGTGTCATCGGGCTCAATGCGATTCAACACACGGCGCACGTGGCGCTCGAGGAAGATGTCGCCCTGGGGTTCAACGCGGCAGCGGTTCAGCGCCAAGGGCTCGAGCTGCGCCGCTACGAGAAAGACACCTTCATCAATATCGGCGACAGGGAGGCCGTCGCGTCGTATCGCGATCGCTGGCAGAACGCCTACGAATCACTGACCGAGACGCTGGCCGCGGGCGAAGTCATCTCTCGTACGGATGCCATCGATGCGCTCTACGAAGAAGCGGGCAAGGCGCTTGAGGGCTACGAGGCGGGCTATGCGGCGGTCTATCAGCGCATCGCCAACGGCCAGCTCACGGCGACGGCGACAGCCAACGAGGCGTTCGGCGAATACAAGCCGGCCATCTATCGGCTCGAGAATGCGGCGCAGCGCATCGACGAGGCCGTCTCGGCGAGGGTGAGTGAGTCCATACTCACCGTGGACCGGGAGTATCAAAGCTCGCTCGTGGCGCTGCTCGTGTCGGCCGCCGCCGCGCTGGCGCTGGCAGTGGTGCTCGCCGTGCTCATCACCCGAAGCATCGCCCGCCCGTTGGAAGAGGCGGTGCGCGTCGCGCAGCGCGTGGCGGAAGGGGACCTGACGTCGCGAATCGAGCCGAAGGGGCGCGACGAGGTTGCCAAGCTGCTGACCACCTTGAAGACCATGCAGGACAAGCTGAGCGAGCTGGTCAGCTCGCTACGCGCCAGTAGCGCCAGCGTCTATGCGGGTGCCAACGAGATCGCGGAGGGCAGTCAGGATCTCTCTTCGCGTACCGAGGAGCAGGCCGCGGCGCTGCAAGAGACGGCAGCCAGCATGGAGGAGATCACCTCGACGGTGCGCCAGAACGCCGACTCTTCCGACGAGGCGCGGCGGCTGTCGACCGAGGCGGCGCAGAAGGCGACCAACGGCAATCAGGACGTCGAGAGAACGATCGAGCTGATGCGGACGATCTCCGAGAGTTCGAAGGAGATCAACGAGCTGGTCGGCGTCATCGATTCCATCGCCTTCCAGACGAACATCCTGGCGTTGAACGCCTCGGTCGAAGCCGCCCGGGCCGGCGAGTCGGGACGCGGTTTCGCCGTCGTGGCGACGGAAGTGCGATCGCTGGCGAGCCGCAGCGCGGAAGCCGCGAAAAGGGTGAGGGAGACGGTGTCTCGCACGGCGGAGCACATCACGAGCGGCGCGACGCAGGCAGAGCGCAATGGCCACACGATGAAAGAGATCGTCGAGTCGGTGGGTACGGTGGCGACACTGATGAGCGAGATCGCGGCCGCGACGCGAGAGCAGCACAGCGCCATCGGCCAGGTGAACACGGCGGTCACGGAGATGGACAGCGTGACCCAGCAGAACGCGTCTCTCGTGCAGCAGACGAGCTCGGCCTCGGCATCGCTCGAGAGTCAGGCCAAGCATCTTTCGGAGCTGGTCTCGACGTTCCAAGTGGCCTCCGAGTACGACGCTCGGGCGCAAGCGCCCAGGACGGCCGCGAAGCCGGCGGTGCGCGAGCTTGCACCGACCCGCCAACCCGTCGTCGCGTCCGAGGAGGAGTGGACGACGTTCTGATCCCAGCCCAAGCGATTTCGATATCCCATTCGCCCCGCTCTTGCGGGGCATTTTTTTGCCGCCATTTGCCGCGCCGTCAGCTCGCCCTTCCGGGGCGAGGTACTTCGGCAAGCCCGGCCGTTCGTCGGTTCTCTGGGTATTCATCGGCTCTCTGGGCGAAAACGAGTCGCGGCGATGCGTGCGGCGATGGGTGTGCTTCGCCCTGCGAGCCGATAAACGTCCCGAAGCGTGCTACCGCAGCGCCGCTGGGTAATCCAGCGCGAGCAGGGAACCGGACTCGGGCGCTGCCGACAGCTGCCTTGGCGTCAGCCCGAAGCGTGCCGTGGTGACGACCAGCGTCTTGCCGTCACCGAGAAACGCACAGTGGGTCGGCCGCGGGACGGGCAGGCGAATCAGGCGCTCGAGCGCCCCATCGGAGGCGATTCGGGCGATTGCCGCGCCGTCGAACAGCGGGCTGAGCAGATGACCGTGTGCATCTCGCGTCAGGCCGTCGGGCTTGCCCAGCTCCGGGTCGATGCGACAGAAGACCCGGCGATGGCTGATGCTGCCGGATCGCGTATCGACGTCGTAGGCGTGGATCTCGCCCCGGTGCGAGTCGGTGAAGTAGAAAATCCGTCCATCCGCGCTCCACGCCAGGCCGTTGGGCAGGTCGAAGCCGTCATCGGCCAGGTGCCAGGTGCCGTCCGGGTCGAAACGATAGAGCCGGCCGGTGCCTTTCTCTCCCTGCGTGTTCATCAGGCCGGTCCAGAGCCGCCCCTGGCGGTCGTACCGCCCGTCGTTGAAACGAAAGGCCGGGCTCGCGTGCGGGACGCGGGCGAGGGTCTCGATCTCGCCGTCGGCGCGACGGCGAGCCAGCTCACCCCCCTGCTAAGAGTGATCTGACCCGAAGGGCTCTCGGCCAGCAGGCCGATGGGCGCCGGGGTGGCAATGCTGTCACTGCGCCCGCTCGCAGGGTCGTAGCGGTGTAGGTGCCGGCCTAGAATGTCGATCCACATTAGCTGGCCGAGACGCGCGGACCAGACCGGGCTCTCGCCGATGAGGGCATCCGTGTGGACGGCGACGGTAACCGCCGGCGAGACGACGTTCATGACCGCGCCTCGCTCGTTTGGCGTGCCTCTCGCGTCGCCAGCGCGATGTCCCCCCAGCGCTCGGCGACCGCTTCCAGACGGCCTGCGCGCACGGCGTTGAGATCCCGCGGGTAGTCGACGCCGCTGGCCTCGACGGCGCGCGTGGCGTGGAACTGGCCGTTCGCCGCCCGTAGAATCCAGCCGCCTTCCCGGCAGCGAGACGAGGCGAGAAAGGCGACCCCCGGCGCGACGTCGGCGGGCCTCAGCTCCGTCGGTTCGCCGTCGATGCCCCACATGCGCGTCTTCGCCACCGGCGACACCGCGTTGACGACGATGCCGTGCGCCGCGCCCTCGGCGGCGAGCACGTTGACGACGCCGACGGCGGCCATCTTGGCGGCGGCGTAGGCAGCGAGCCCCTGATGGACGTACTGCGGGAAAAGTGCCCGGCACGACGTCGTCAGGACGACGCGCCCGTAGCCGGCCTCGCGCATGCTCGGCCAGGCGGCCTGGGCGATCCATAGCGGGGCCTTCGCCATCACCGCCATGGCGTGGTCGAACGCGTCATCCTGAATCTGCTCGATTCGCGCGTAGGCCACCCAGCCTGCGTTGTGGATGAAGGCGTCCAGACGGCCGTGCACGCCCAGGCACGCCTCCACCAGCGCGTGGCACTGCTCGCGGGTCTCGATGGGCGCGTGAAAAGCCCGGGCGTCGATGCCCTCCTCATGGAGCTGGCGGGCCGCGGCGGCGGCGATGGCGGGGTCGGTGCCGTCGCCGTCGGCACCGGCGCCCACGTCGTGCAGCAGCACGGTCGCGCCGAGCCGACCGACCTCCCGGGCGTAGGCGAAACCCAGGCCGCGCCCGGCCCCCGTGATGAGAACGGTCTGTCCCTCGAAATGTAGCTGATCGGTCATGGCATCCTCCTTTGAGTTGGGAGAATGAAAGACGCACAGTGATAGCTCCAATATCGTTTGAAAGCAGGTTTGATATGGCGGAAGTATCAAGCACGGTTGCCCAGGGGCGGGGCATGATCGATCTGCGCAAGATGGAGCAGTTCGTGGCGGTCGCGGAGGCGCTGCATTTTCATCGCGCAGCGGCGCGGCTGGGCATGTCGCAGCCGCCGCTGACCGTAGCGATGCGCAGGCTCGAGGCGGATCTCGGCGTCCCGCTGCTGGAACGGGGCGATAAGCGCCTGCTCGGCCTGACGGCGGCCGGCGAGGCCTTTCTGGGGGAGGCCCGAGAGACGCTGCGCCAGGCAGATGTCGCCATTCAGGCGGCGCGCGATACGGCCGCGGGCCGTCTGGGGCGCGTGCGGCTGGGCTACGTCGGCAGCGCGCTCTACGGCCGGCTGCCGGAAACGATTCGCGCCTTTCGCGCCGCCAAGCCGAACGTCGATCTCGAGCTTCGCGAGGCGACCACTGCGGCGCAGCTGGCGGATCTGGAAGAGGGCGCGCTGGATGTCGGCGTCGTCATTCCGCCGGTCGCCGACGCCGCGGGGCTAACGCTTTCCGACTTCGACGACGATCGACTCTGTATCGCGCTGGCGAAAGATCACCCGCTGGCGGAAGCCGGCGAGCTGGCCGTTGCCGACCTCGCCGACGAGCCGTTCATTCTCTGGCCGATGGTCGAGGGGCGCGGGTTTCATCTGCAGGTCGTGCGGCTCTGCGCCAACGCAGGCTTCGTTCCCCGAGTCGTGCAGGAGGCGCACGGCATGCACGCCGTGCTCTCCCTGGTCGCCGTGGGCGCCGGGGTGGCGATCGTGCCCGCAAGCATGCAGACCTTCAGGCAGGATCGTATCGTCTACCGGCCCATCGCCGAGCCGGCGGCGGCGTTTCCGCTCTGCCTGGCGACGTTGGCGTCATCATCCCGCGCGTCTTCTCCCGCCGCCGCGGCGTTCGTGGAGCTGGCGGCAGGCGCCAGTCGAGGCGGCCTGTAGTCGGACCGGCCGGTTATCGTCATTCGCGATGGCGGAAGAGCTTCCAGAAAGGAACGATCAGCAAGCACGACAGGGCCGCGAAGATGCCGAGGGCAAACTGGATGGAGAAAGACTCGGCCAGCCCGCCCGCGAGCAGAGAGCCAAGCGGCATGGCGCCCCACTGAAGCAGTCGCGCCGCCGAGCTGTAACGACCCAACAGCGGGGAAGGGACCAGCTGCTGGCTGATGGTGCGAGAGTTGACGGCCCACAGCGTACCGCCCAGACCGCCGAGAAAGGCGCCCAAGGCAATCAGCCAGAGCTGGGAGCTGATCGACGGGACACCGACGAGCAGAATGGTGCCGACGATGTCGAGCAGCATCACTGGCTTGCGGCCCAACAGACGATTCAACGGTCTGGCCAGCATGGCGCCCATGATGCCGCCAACGCCGAGCGCGCTGACCATGAAACCGTAGGTGCTCGCATCGATCGCCATGACTTGACTGGCGTAGAGGGGCATCAGGGCAAACCAGGCGGCCCAGCTCGCCGACATGATCGGCAGCGTCAGGGCCATCAGGCGTAGCACCTGGTTTTGCCACAAGTAAGTGATGCCTTCGGCGATTTGCTGATGGGCCGATGTCTGACTCGCTGGCCGACGGGGATTGAGACTCGCGATACCGGCTAGCAGGCAGAGAACCAGGCCAGCACCGGCGTAGCTGCCCAGCCCCACCGTCAGCGCGTAGATCGTGCCGATAGCGATCAGGGCGCCCCCGATCAGCGGCCCCACGAACTCGTTGCAGACCGTTTCGGCGCCCGTCATCCAGGCATTGGTCTGCTCTCGGTCTCCTTCGTCCACCGCATCCGGTACCAGCGCCGAGGCCGAAAGCTGTGCGAGAACGTCTGTCATGCCAAGCGACAGGCCGCCGACCAACAGCACTCCCAGCCCTAGCTGGCCATAGAGTGTGGCGAGCGTCAGGCCGGTGAGAATGCCAAGCCGGACGATGCTGGCGGCCCATAGAAGGCGCCGGCGATCCGCCCGGTCGACCAACACGCCCACATGCAGCGCCGCCAATAGCCAGGGCAGCGTCATCGACATGGCGACCAACGACACGAGCATGGGAGACTGTGTGAGGGTCGTGGCGATGACGGGGAGCGCGACTTTCAAAACGCCGTCGCCGATATTCGTTATCGCAGTAAAAAGCGTGAGTACGTAAGTATTGCGTGAACTGTCACTCTGACTCGAAGCAGGCCCTTTCATTGTTGTCTTATAATCCGCTTTTTTGAAAGTAATTGGTGTTATATCGACTTCCACGCTCATGGCGTTGTTAGTTTTTAAAGCGATCAATACGTGATCCAAGTCGAAGTGCACCACACCCAATAGCTGTCGGTCGGGTTGTAACTGGCTCGGTAGGCGCCCTGGGGCGTTGAAGTCCGGATGGCCTAGGGAGGAGAAGGAAGTTTTACAATGATCTTGTGCGGACTTTTTGGCTTTTTTAAACGAGAAGACGAGTTTAGAGGTGAAAGCGCTTTTGTGGGGATTGGTTATAAAGATTCACCGTGATTCAAGACGAATTTCGCCCCTGCTCAACGATAATCGGCTTTAACGCTTTTTCAATAGGCGGCATTAAAAAATACGCCAAATCGTGAGTGGAATTTCGAGAGATGGCGCGTTACCGCAAGGTTTTGTCATGAGGCCATCGAATGGCCGAATGTCTCTACTGGTATCGCTCGATCGCTGAGACGCTTCGGCGCAGTCCGGTCAGCCGGCCCGCGGCAGAGCGAATGCCGGGCAGAGACCGGACCACACCGGAAGCGAGCGGCATTCGCTGGCAGGCAATACCGCCCGACGCGTGGGATGGATCGGAAGGAAGGAGGGTCGCGGACGGACTACTCGATATTCTGAATCTGCTCGCGCATCTGCTCGATCAGCACCTTGAGCTCGACGGCGCAGCGGGTGGTATCGGCGACGATGGCCTTGGAGGAGAGGGTGTTGGCCTCGCGGTTGAGCTCCTGCATCAGGAAGTCGAGGCGCCGTCCGACGGGGCCCTTTTGCCCGAGCTGGCGTTCGACCTCGGTGACGTGAGTCTCGAGGCGGTCGAGCTCTTCGGCAACGTCGGCCTTGTGTGCCAGTAGCACCATTTCGGCCTCCAGGCGCTGTGGGTCGAGCTCGGTGCGGGCGGTTTCGAGACGCTCGAGCAGCTGGGCGCGCTGGCGCTCGAGGATCGTCGGCAGGTGCTGGCGGACGATGGCGATCTGTTCGCGGATGCCGTCGAGCCGCTCGCGGATTAGCGCGGCGAGTCGTTCGCCCTCCCGGCCGCGGCCGTTCTCCAGATCGCTGAGTGCGGCGTCGAAGAGCTCGCGGGCGGTGGCTTTGACGCGTTCGATGTTCAGCCGCTCGGTGGCCATCACGCCGGGATGGGCGAGCAGTTCGAGGGCGTTGGGCATGGCGGCGTCGGGGAGCTTGTCACGCACCCGGCCGAGCGCCTGGGAGAGCGCTTCGAGCCGGGCGTCGTTGATCTCGGGGGCAGCGCCGGCCTCGGCGGGCTCGAAGCGCAGGGTGCACTCGATCTTGCCGCGGGAGAAACGCTGACGCAGCGCTTCGCGATAGACGGGTTCGAGATCGCGCAGGGCGTCGGGCAGGCGAAAGTGCGGTTCCAGATAGCGCTGGTTCACCGAGCGCAGCTCGAGCGCAAGGCTGCCCCAGTCGGCATCCTGCGTCTGGCGGGAGAAGGCGGTCATGCTGTAGGGCACGGGAGTTCCTCGAGGTCGGCGATCCGATGGCGCGAGTGTAGCGCATCGATGAGCGGGGCGATGGCGAGGGCGAGCCGTGAATTCGGCCGCGAGATCGGTAGAATGGCGGCTCGTTATCAACCGTCATCTGTTGCGAGAGGCTCACATGCGCCCGAGTGGACGAAATCCCGACCAGCCCCGCGAGGTCACGCTGACCCGCGGTTTTACCCGCCATGCCGAGGGCTCGGTGCTGGTGACTTTCGGCGACACCCAGGTGCTGTGTAATGCCAGCGTCGAGGCTGGCGTGCCGCGCTGGCTGCGGGGCAAGAATCAGGGCTGGATCACGGCGGAGTACGGCATGCTGCCGCGCGCGACGCATACCCGTGGCGGGCGCGAAGCGACGCGCGGCAAGCAGAGCGGGCGGACGCTGGAGATTCAGCGCTTGATCGGACGCAGCCTGCGGGCGGCGGTGGATCTCAAGAAGCTCGGCGAGTACACCATCACCGTCGACTGCGACGTGATCCAGGCCGACGGCGGCACCCGCACGGCGTCGATCACCGGGGCCTGCGTGGCGCTGATCGAAGCCCTGCAGACCATGCAGCGCAAGAAGATGATCAAGTCCGATCCCTTCCGGCAGCTGGTCAGCTCGGTGTCGGTGGGCGTCTACAAGGGAACGCCGGTGCTGGATCTGGACTACCCGGAAGACAGCGCCGCCGACACCGACATGAACGTGGTGATGACCGAGGACGGCAAGCTGATCGAGATTCAGGGCACGGCGGAAGCCGAGGCGTTCTCGCGCGCCGAGCTCAACGTGATGCTGGATCTGGCGGAGACGGGCTGCAACGCGCTGTTCGACAAGCAGCGTGAGGCGCTGGGCGTGCGCCGCTGAGCCTAGCGTTTGCGCAAGAGTGGGCGATTCGAGCGCCCCAACGCAAAACGCCCCGCTGAGCGGGGCGTTTTGCTGTGCGGCAGTCGCGCGATCGAACCGGGCGGGCGCGCTCAGAGCTCGAGGTCGTACTCGACGATCAACGGGGCGAACTCGCTGAAGGTGGCGTCGGTGTCGATCCAGGCATTCTTCACGTTACGGCGGAAGTTGGGGCCGACCACCTGATAGTCGAGACGCCAGCCTTCCTGACGAGCCCGCGGCACTTCCTGATCGAGCTTCGGCCACCAGGTGTACTGGCCGGCGTCGCGGTCGATCTCGCGGAAGGTGTCGATGAAGCCGATGGGGCCGAAGACCTGATCCATCCAGGCGCGCTCGTCGGGCTTGAAGCCGGGCGTTGCCTGATTGTCGGTCCAGTTGGCCAGATCCAGCGTCTTGTGCGCGATGTGCCAGGTGCCGCAGATGATGTACTCGCGACGCTTGCGCGCCATCTTGTTCAAGTACTCCAGATACTGGGTCATGAACGTCTGCTTGGCGTCGGGGTCGTCGCCATCGGGCATCAGGAAGGTGGCGATGCTGAAGCGGTCGTAATCGGCCTGGAGAAAGCGACCCTCGTGATCGCACTGCTCGAAACCGAGCCCGTACATGATCGCCTTGGGGATCTTGCGACAGTAGAGGCCGACACCGGAGAAATCGTCCTGCTCGGCATCCAGAAAGTAACCTTCGTAGCCTTCCGGGTAGAGAATGCTGTCGTCTAGCTCGAAGCTCTTGGCCTTCAGGTTCTGCACGCAGACGACGTCAGCATCCTGTTCGGCCAGCCAGTCGAGAAAGCCCCGCTCGACGGCGTCGCGTATCCCGTTGACGTTGATGCTGGCGATTTTCATACCGTGTTCCTTCTTTGTCGCGCGTGTATGATACCCGAGCTTTGACGATTTAGGTAAAAGAGAACGCCCCTAGATGGGGGCGTCGATGTGTCCAGACAATGGCCGGCGCTAGAAATGCCGGAGGCCGAGAGAGGAGTCGAGTGAGCGTGGAAGTCCAGCCCTATCAGCAGGAATTCATCGAATTCGCCATTGCCGAAGGCGCCCTGCGTTTCGGCGAATTCACGCTCAAATCCGGCCGGGTCAGTCCCTACTTCTTCAACGCCGGGCTCTTTCGTTCCGGCCGTGCTCTCGCTCGATTGGGCCGCTTCTACGCCCGCGCCATTGTCGCCAGCGGGATCGAGGCCGATGTTCTGTTCGGTCCAGCTTACAAGGGTATTTCTCTTGCCGCGAGCACGGCCATTGCGCTGGCCGACCACCACGATCGCGACATTCCCTTCGCGTTCAATCGCAAGGAAGCCAAGGCCCACGGCGAGGGCGGCAACATCGTCGGCGCCGAGCTTGCAGGCGATGTGCTGATCATCGACGACGTCATTACCGCCGGTACCGCCATCAACGAGGTGATGCAGATCATCGCCGGCGCCGGTGCCCGCGCCGCCGGAGTGGTGATCGCGCTCGACCGCCAGGAGCGCGCCCCCAAGGGCGACGGCCTCGAGCCGCATAGCGCGATTCAGGCCGTCGAGGCGCGCCATGCGATGCCGGTGGTCAGCATCGTCAACCTCGATCAGATGCTCGCCTATCTCGAAGCGCGCCCCGCCGGTAACGACGGGATGGGTGACGTTGCCCGTCACGCCGACGCCATCCGGGCGTATCGGGACCGCTACGGCGTGCGAGCCGAGGGCTGAACGACGGGGCGTTACAAATCATTTAGAAACGCTGTTTGATAATCGCATGAATTATGTCATCCTCGACGCCGAAGTCCAATGCGCAACGGCGCGATTTTCTGGAGACAGTTCATGATCAAGCGTTGGGGTTTTGCCCTCGCCACTGCCAGCTTCCTTTTCGCCAGTCAGCAGGCGATGGCGCTCAGCGTGTCCGCCAATGGCGGTGACGACTCTTTCGGTGCCGAAGCGAGCCAGACGATTTTCCCCGGTTTTCGCGCCGGCATCGGCTATCTCGATACCAACGACGGCGGCCACAATGCCAAGGCGTACTCCGGTTCGCTGATGTTCTCGCCGTGGCTGCCGGGCATCGACCTCGCCGTGGGCGGCCGCTATCAGTACCAGGACACGCACTACGGTAACGGCGGCGGTCTCGGTCTCGGCGGTTCGGCCTTCGTCGACACGCCCATTCCGCTCACCTCGATCGGTGGCTACGGCTTCTACACGCCGGAAGGCCTGAGCAACGGCGATCTCGACAAGAGCTACGAGTACGGCGCTCAGGCCCGCGTGAGCCTGCTGTCGCAGACCTACGTCTACGGCGGCTATCGCTACATGCGTTCCGACTTCGAGGGCGAAGGCAGCCACACGCTCGATAGCGGTCCGGTACTGGGCGTCAGCGTCGGTTTCTAAACCGCGCCGGACCCCGCTAGACCGCTCGGACGCGACATCGTGGCGCCCGAGAACACCGAGATCGGCGTCACTCTTCTACGCAGCCAGCTTCAGGGTTGTGTAGAGAGTGGCGCCGATTTCGTATGATGCGAAGAACCTCCCCCACGCGAGAGCAATCACCATGCTCGACGTCGTTCTATTCGAACCCGAGATCCCGCCCAATACCGGCAATATCATCCGGCTCTGCGCCAATACCGGTTTTCGCCTGCACATCATCGAGCCGATGGCGTTCGAGCTCGACGACAAGCGCCTGCGGCGTGCCGGGCTCGACTACCACGAGTGGGCGCGGGTCCAGGTTCACGCCAACTGGGCCGCCTTTCTGGAGACCGTTGGCCCCGAGCGCGTCTTCGCCGTCTCCACCCGCGGCCGCCACGGCTACAGCCACGTGCACTACCGCGAAGGCGACGCCCTCGTCTTCGGTCCCGAAACCCGTGGGCTGCCGCAATCGATGCTCGAGGCGCTGCCGCCCGGTCAGCGCCTGCGCATCCCGATGCTTGCCGACAGCCGCAGCCTCAACCTGTCGAACGCCTGCGCGCTGATCGTCTACGAGGCATGGCGCCAGCTCGACTTCGCCGGGGCGGTGGATGTCTGACTACGACTCTGAGGGGCGCGTCGTCGGCCGAGAGAGCCAGTAGGGCGAGGGTATGACGCCGGCGAGCGCTTCCCGCAGCAGCGGCTCATAGCCCAGCAGTTCTTCGCGGGTGGTCTCGTTGGCGAGGGTCGCAACGCTGACCGCCGCCACCGGCCCCGAGTGATCCAGGATGGCGATGCTGATGGCGACCACGCCGGGCACGTTCTCTTCCATGTCCAGCCCGTAGCCGGCGTCTCGCGCTTCGCAGACTCGTGCCCAGACGCCCTCGAGCGAGTCCGGCGCGTTCGCGCAGGGCTGGCGATATCCTTCCCCGAACTTCGCCTCGAATTCCGAGAACTCGCGATACCGATGCGCCAGCATGATCCGCCCCATGGCGGTATTGGTGGCCGGTATCCGCATCCCCACGCTGGTGCCGGCCTGGATCGGTTTGCGCGATTCGATGCGCTCCAGATAGAGGATCTCCTGGTCATCCAGAATCGAGACGTGGCAGACCTCGTTGAGGGCGACCGACAGCTGTCGCACCGCGGGGCGCAGCACGCCGATGATGTCCAGGTTGTCGATATAGCTCTGATAGAGCGTATGGATCGAGCTGCCCAGCCCGTAGAACCCGGTATCGCTTCGCTGCGTGATGAAGCCGCGGAACTTCAGGGCCGACAGCGTCACGTGCAGGCTGCTCTTGTTGATGTCGAGCGTGGCCGACAGCTCGTTGAGCGAGAGCCCGGCCGGCCCCGCGTTGGCCAGCGTCAGCAGGGCGCGGAGCGCCTTGTCGACGCTGGGCATGGCCGAGCCCTGTGACGAGCCTTTCGGTTCGTTGGGTGCTTTCACGTCACTCTCCTTTCCTTTCCGGTTGGCCGACCGTGCTGACGACGGCACGGCCTCCGACCGGTGCTCCTGGGTCACGATCTCACTTCGCGTCTCGATGACCGCCTTAGCCCTTCGTCTATTTGCCTAACGGAGCATTGATCGAAAAATGCCCAGGCTCAAGACTGTATTTGTCATTAGAGAATATAGTTTGTCATTAACAAACGAAAGGCGCGGAGGGGTTCGATGAGAAGGATCGATCGGGAGGCGATGAAGAGAGTCGACGGCGGGTCGAGGAAGCTCGCCCTGGCCGGATGGCTTGCCGCGGCGTCGTTCGCCGCCTTGCCGCTGACGGCGAACGCGGCGGACTACACGCTGAAGTTCGGGCATCTCGCCAACGAGAACCACATCTACAACCAGGCCGCGCTCGCCTTCGAAGAAGAGGTGGAGTCGCGCTCCGACGGGCAGATAGACGTCCAGATATTCCCCAGCGAGCAGCTGGGCAGCGAAAGCGAGATGGTCAGCAGTATCCAGCTGGGTACCGCGGACATGACGATCACCGGTGAGCCGCTGCAGAACTGGGGGGCGCCCAAGGCAGCGCTGCTCGGCGTGCCCTACGCCATCGACAGCTCGGAGAGACTCGAGCAGATCGCCACCGGCGAGATCGGCCAGGAAATCGAAGCGCAGATCGAAAGCGAGGTGGGACTCGTACCGCTGACCTGGTTCGAGCGCGGCCCGCGAGAGCTCACCTCCAACCGCCCGATCAGAACGCCCGACGATCTCAACGGCATCATCCTGCGGCTTCCGGACGTGCCGCTGCATATCAAGGTGTGGCAGGCGCTGGGTGCCAAGCCGACCCCGATGGCCTTCGGCGAGATGTTCTCCGCGCTGCAGCAGGGCACGATCGAAGGGCAGGAGAACCCGCTGAGTCTGATCGAGAGCGCGAGCCTCTACGAGGTTCAGGACTACGTCAACGTGACCGACCACGTGCGCAGTTGGATCTACGTGGTGATCGGCAAGCGCAAGCTCGAGAGCATGCCCGACGACCTTCAGGCGGTCGTGCGCGAGGCCGCCGACAACATGCACGAGACCTATCAGGAGCTCTTCGTCGAGGACGAGGAACGGCTCCGGGACAGCCTGCAGGAGCGCGGCATGGAGTTCGTCGAAGTCGACCAGCAAGCGTTCAGCGAGCGTGCCCGCGAGGCGGTCGAGGCGAACCTGAGCGGCGACACGCTGACGCTCTACCACAAGATGCTCGAGCAGGAATGACGCACGGCGCCCGCCAACCACGGAGGTAGAAAAGCCATGGAGACCTCAGCAAGCAGCCGGTGGGTCGCCGGGGCGCGAAAGGCCCTGGCGCTGATCGACGGGGCATTGAAAGCGGTCAGTATCGCCTGCTTCGTCGCCATCGCGGCGGCCGTCTTTCTGCAGGTCTTCTCCCGTTTTCTGCTGCCGAGTACGCCGGCGTGGACGGAAGAGGTCTCCCGCTACTGCTTCATCTATCTGGTGGCCTCGGCCATCGGTCTCGCCTGGCGAGACGGCGACATCATCTCGCTCGATCTCTACCAGCACCGGCTGGGGCCGCGAGGACAGGCGATCCATCGCTTGATCATGTCGGCCCTCACCGGCGTCGCGTCGCTCGCCACGCTGGTGACCGTGCCGGCGCTCATGCAGATCGGCAGCTTCCAGCGCTCGCCGGCGCTCGGCATGCCGATGAAGTACGTCTACTTCGCGCTGTTCGTGCTGCTCGGCAGTCTCGCGTTCCATGCGCTCAGGCAGGCGTTTCGCGAAGGTCTGCTGCTACTCGACTCGGAGAACCACTGATGGAAACGCTCGGTCTGTTCGCCATCTTCTTCGGGCTGCTGGTGCTCGGGGCGCCCATCATCGTCTGCCTGGGCCTCTCTTCGGCCTTCTATATCTTCATGGCGGGCGTGCCGATGGCGGTCGTACCCCAGAAGGTATTTTCCGGGATGGATTCGTTCGTGCTGCTGACGCTGCCGGGGTTCATTCTCGCCGGCGGGCTGATGAACGGGGGCGACATCACCCGACGCATCATCGACTTCAGCAACTCGCTGTTCGGCAACATTCGCGGCGGACTGGGGTTTGCCAACGTCGGCGGTTCGCTCATTTTCGGCGGCATCTCGGGCACGGCGGTCGCCGACACGGCCAGCATCGGCTCGGTGATGATTCCGGGCATGGCGCGCAACGGCTACGACAAGCCGTTCGCCGCTGCGGTCACGGCCGCTTCTTCCACCATCGGGCCGATCATTCCGCCCAGCCTGCCGATGATCATCGCCGGCTCGCTGACGGGCATCTCCATCGGTCGGATGTTCCTCGCCGGTGCCATTCCCGGGCTGCTGCTGGCCGCCGGGATGATGCTCACCTGCTATCTGATCGCGCTCAAGAAGGGCTATCCGCGTCACGGCTGGGTCGGCTTTCCCAAGCTGTTTCACGACTTCAAGAGCGCGCTCTGGGCGATTCTTTTGACCTTCATCATTCTGTTCGGGATCACCGGCGGCGTCTTCACGCCGACCGAGGCGTCGATGGTGGCGGTGCTCTACGCGCTGGTGGTGGGGTTGTTCGTCTACAAGGGGCTCACGCCTAAGAGCATCGTCGAACTCATCTTCGATGCCGCCAAGCTTTCGGCGTCGCTGATGCTGCTGATCGGGGTCTCCAACCTGTTCGGCTGGGTGCTGACCAGCGAGCGGATTCCGCAGGCGATCGCGAGCTACATCCTGTCGATCACCGAGAACAAGTTCCTGATTCTGCTGATCCTGAACGTGCTGCTGCTGATCGTGGGGACGTTCATGGAGACCATCGCCGCGCTGGTGATCCTCTTCCCGACGCTGCTCGCCATTGCGGTGGGGGTCGATGTCGATCCGGTGCATTTCGGCATCATCGCCGTGCTCAACCTGATGATCGGGCTGACCACGCCGCCGATGGGGATCTGCCTGTTCGTCGCCTCCAGCATCAGCAAGGTGCCGGTCATGGAGGTGGTGCGGGCGATCATCCCGTTCCTCATCTGCAATCTCTGCGTCCTGCTGCTGGTGACCTACCTGCCGTTCCTGTCGCTTTGGCTGCCCAACCTGATCATGGGCGAATGAGCGAGCGAAGACGCGGGACCTGAAAGCCCTCGTCACGACAACAATCGTTCTGAAGACCCTCACCGACAATCACATGGAGTACTCGATGGAACACACCTGGCGCTGGTTCGGCCCGAATGACCCGATCTCTCTCGACGACGTGCGTCAGACGGGGGCCACGGGGATCGTGAGCGCGCTGCACGAGATGCCCATCGGCGAGGTATGGCCGGTGGCGGCGATCGAAGAGCGCAAGGCGATGATCGAATCCCACGGCCTGACCTGGTCGGTCGTGGAGAGCATTTCGGTGCACGAGGACATCAAGCTCAACGAGGGCGACGCGGCCAAGTACATCGACAACTTCGCCCAGACGATTCGCAACCTCGCCGCCTGCGGTATCGATACCGTCTGCTACAACTTCATGCCGGTGCTCAACTGGACGCGCACGGAGCTCGAATACGAGCGGCCCAGCGGCAGCAAGGCGCTGCTGTTCGACTTCGTCGACTACTGCGCCTTCGATCTGTTCATCGTCGAGCGTCCCGACGCCGCCGCCGACTACACCGACGAGCAGCGCGAACGGGCGGAAAAGCGCTACCGGACGATGAGCGACGCGCAGGTCGAGCACCTGGTCCACAACCTGGTCGCCGGCATGCCCGCCAACGAGGGCAGCTACTCGCTCGAGGAGTTCAAGCGCCACATCCAGCGTTACGCCGGAATGAGCCGCGAGACCTTCCGCCAGCACTTTCTGCACCTGCTGGAGCGAATCGTGCCCGTGGCCGAAGCGTGTGGCGTGCGCCTGGCGATCCATCCCGACGACCCGCCGTTCTCGCTCTGCGGGCTGCCGCGGATCGTCTCCACCGAAGAGGATGCGGCGTGGATACTCGCCGCGGTGGAGAGCCCCGCCAACGGGCTCACCTTCTGCACCGGCAGCTACGGTTCGCGGCTCGACAACGATCTGCCACGGATGATCGAGCGCTTCGCCGACCGGATCTACTTCACCCACCTGCGGGCGACCAAGACGCTGGAAGACGGCATCAGCTTCTTCGAGGACGACCATCTGGCCGGCAACATCGACATGGTGGGTGTCGTCGATCAGCTGCTCACCATCGAGAGCCGCCGACGCCAGGCGGGCGACCATCGCGCGCTGCCGATGCGCCCCGATCACGGCCAGAAAGTGCTCGACGACAACCACAAGGCGTCGACGCCGGGCTACCCCGCCATCGGCCGACTCAAGGGGCTGGCGGAGCTTCGCGGGGTGGAGCAGGCCCTGCGTTACGCCAAGCGCTACTGATCCCCGCGCTGCCTAGGCGCGACCCCTGATGCGAATGTCGAACGCCGCCCCTCNNGAGGGGCGGCGTTCGTTCGAGTGGCGGGGAAGGCGTGAGCCAACCGACGCGGTACGGGCACCGCGCGGGCGCGTTGTCGCGGTCGGCGCTAGAGCGAGCGCGTCATGAAGACGCTGTACGGGTCTTCGACGTAGTCACCGAACGGGCCGCAGGTCTCGAAGCCGAAGGCGGCGTAGAGCTGGCGTGCCGGGGCGAAGTGCGCCACTGAGCCGGTCTCCAGGCTCAGGCGCTCGAATCCGGCTGCACGGGCTTCGTCGATCAGGTGGGTGAGTAGCGCCCGGGCTACGCCGCGGCGCAGGTGGCGCGAGTCGGTTCGCATCGACTTGATCTCGGCATGACGCGCATCCAGGCGCTTGAACGCCCCGCAGCCGAGCAGGTCGTCGTCTTCCCACACGGTATAGAAGTAGACATCCGGCTGGCGAAGCGCCTCGAGGTCCAGCGCGTGGCGGCTCTCCGGCGGCGAGTGTGGGGCGAAGTCGTCCAGGTGCGCCTGCAGTAGCGCAGCGATGTCGGGGCCGCGAAGATCGTCTCGAATGATGTGCATGTTACGTAATCTCGTCGTCTTAGTGAGGGGTTGAAGAATTGAGGGATTGAAGGCCCTGAGCGTGTCCCGCCATGGACATGGCCGACGTCAGGCATCTGGCGGCGATTCTGGCGTCAACTGCGTCTCGACCCAGGCGAACAGCCGCGTATAGCTCGCCTTCTCGGCGGCGCTCAAAAAGCCCTGCTGGGCGATCAGCGCCGGCATCTGGGTGGTGACGACGTCGAGCTGGGCCGATAGCGCGTTCGCCCTGGCGGCATCGAGGGCGCCTTGGGCACGCGCCGACGCGATCTCGTCGGTCAGTGCGTCGATCCGGGCGAACATCGCCTCCCGGTCCGAGTGATCGACGCGATAGTGATCGCCGTCGAGATGGACCTCCAACCCCGTCCCTTGGACGAGATGGATGATGGCGGTGGTCGGTACGAAACGCCCCTTGGTCGGCGATGCCTGCTGCCCCGCGAGCGCTGCCTGCGTCACCTCGACGAAGCAGCCGCTGCGGTGTGCGAACTGCTGCAGTGCCTGATCGAGACGCTGCGTCGGGAGATCGTAATCGACGGCATTGGGCTGACACGTCGCCCAGGCCGGCGACGTGGCCAGCCAAAGGCTTACGAGTGTGCCGAGCGCCCAGCGCTGGCGGCGTGAGATGAGATGTCGCATGAAAAGCTCCCTGTGTTCGCGCCCGCGAACGCGCAAAAGAAGTCGTCGCGCCAGGACCGAGTGGCCTGATCTTCGCCAACCACAACCTGTATCATAGCGCGGGCTCACCGTGCCTCTCTTCAGGTTCCCCATGTCCGATATTCGCCAACGTGTCGCCAAGCTCAACCCGCGCCAGCAGGAGGCGGTGCGCTACATCGACGGCTCCTGTCTGGTGCTGGCGGGCGCCGGCTCCGGCAAGACCAGCGTGATCACCACCAAGATCGCCTATCTGGTGCAGGAGTGCGGGATGAGCGCGCGCAAGATCGCCGCCGTCACCTTCACCAACAAGGCGGCGCGCGAAATGAAGGAGCGCGTGGGACAGATGCTTCAGGGGCGCGAGGGTCACGGTCTGACGGTGTCGACCTTCCACAACCTGGGGCTCAACATCATCCGCCGCGAGCTGAAGGCGCTCGGCTTTCGCCCCGGGTTCTCGCTCTTCGACCCGGAAGACGCCAAGGCGCTGCTGCGGGATCTGATGCAGAAGGAAGCCGATACCGACGCCGAGCAGATCAATGCGGTGCAGAGCCAGATCTCCCAGTGGAAGAACGACCTGGTGCTGCCGGGGCCGGCGCTCTCCCACGCCGAAAACGAGGATCAGCAGTACGCCGCGCGTATCTATGAGGCGTACAACCGCCATCTCAAGGCGTACAACGCGGTCGATTTCGACGATCTGATCATGCTGCCGGTGGTGCTGTTGAAGACCGATCCGGACGCTTTGGCCCGCTGGCGAAAGCGCATCCACTACATGCTGGTGGACGAGTATCAGGACACCAACGTCAGCCAGTACGAGCTGGTGAAGATGCTGATGGCCGAGCGCGCCACCTTTACCGTGGTCGGCGACGATGACCAGTCGATCTATGCCTGGCGCGGGGCGCGACCGGAGAACCTGGTCACCCTCGGCGAAGACTTCCCGCGGCTGAACGTGATCAAGCTCGAGCAGAACTACCGCTCCACCGGCACCATTCTGCGCGCCGCCAACACGCTGATCGCGAACAATCCCCACGTCTACGAGAAGACGCTCTGGTCGGACATGGGCCAGGGCGATCCGATCCGCGTGATCGTCAATCGTCACGAGGAGGCCGAGGCGGAGCGCGTCGCCGGCGAGATTCTCACCCGTCGGATCAAGGAACGTGCCGAGTGGCGGGACTTCGCCGTGCTCTACCGCGGCAACTTCCAGGCGCGGCTGCTGGAGCTCAAGCTTCAGCATCATCAGATTCCCTACAAGCTTTCCGGCGGCACCTCGTTCTTCTCGCGCAACGAGATCAAGGACGCGATGGCCTATCTGCGTCTGCTGATCAACCCGGACGACGACAACGCCTTCCTGCGAATCGTCAATGTGCCGCGGCGAGAGATCGGGCCGGGCACGCTGGAAAAACTGGCGAACTACGCCAGCGAGCGACGCTCCGGTAACAGCCAGGGCTCGATGTTCGCCGCCTGCGGTGAGATGGGGCTGGAGCAGGTGCTGCCGAGCCGCGCCGTCGAGCGTCTCGGACGATTCGCCCACTTCATCGACGGCGTACGCAAGCGCATGGATCAGGGCGACGCCATCAGCGCGATCCGCGAGATGCTGCGCGACATGGACTACGAAGCCTGGCTCTATCAGAACGCCAGCGCCCCGACCATCGCCGAGCGGCGCATGGCCAACGTCTGGACGCTGATCGACCAGCTCGAGAAGTCGATGCACCGCGACGACGAAGACGGTGAGGCGAGCGAGGAGACCGACGACGTGCAGGCGGCGATTTCGCGGCTGGTGCTGCGGGACATTCTCGAGCAGCAGGCCGAGGAGGACGACTCCGACCGCGTGCAGCTGCTCACCATGCACGCCTCCAAGGGCCTCGAGTTTCCCCACGTCTACCTCATGGGGCTGGAGGAGGAGCTGCTGCCGCACCGCAACGCCATCGAATCCGGCACCATCGAGGAGGAGCGACGCCTGGCCTACGTCGGCATCACCCGCGCCCGGCGCACGCTGACCCTGACGCTCGCGCGCCAGCGCAAGACCTACGGCGAGCTGCTCGACTGCACCCCGAGCCGCTTTCTCGACGAACTCCCGCCGGACGACCTCGAGTGGGAAGGCCGTGCCGACAAGGAGAACCCGGAGAAGAAACAGGAGCGCGGCCAGAGCGCGATTGCCGGGTTGCGCTCGCTGCTGGGGTAGCGATTCCACTTGGCGCCGGCGGCCACAGTCGCGGGTAGGCACTTCAAGGAGAGACGATGAACACGATCGAGCTATGGCAGCAGGCCCGCGACGAGGCGATGACGATCTCGCGGCAGGAGCCGCTGCTGACCCCCTTGATGCTGGGCGCGGTGCTCAATCGCTCGACGCTGGGCGCGGGGTTGGCCTATCGCCTGGGGCAACGCCTGGCGCACCCCGATCTGGCGGCTAATCAGCTGATCGCGCTATTCGACGATTTGCTGGCTGGCGATCCCTCGGTCGGCGAAGGCATCGGCCAGGATCTGAACGCAGTGATCGAACGCGATCCGGCGATTCGCCAAGTCACCGAAGTGCTGCTCTATCTCAAGGGGTTCCACGCCTTGACCGTGCATCGCTTCGCCCACGTGCTGTGGCGGAGCGGCCGCCGGCAGATGGCGCGTTATCTACAGAGTCGCAGCTCGGAAGTGTTCCAGACCGATATCCACCCCGCGGCACGGGTCGGCAACGGCGTGTTCATCGACCATGCCACCGGCGTGGTGATCGGCGAGACCACCGTCATTGAGGACGACGTCTCGCTGCTGCAGGGCGTGACCCTGGGCGGCACCGGCAAGGAGGCGGGGGATCGCCACCCCAAGGTGCGCCGTGGCGTGCTGATCGGTGCCGGCGTCAAGGTGCTCGGCAATATCGAGATCGGCGAAGGTGCCCGTATCGGCGCCGGGTCCGTGGTGCTGAAGACGGTGCCGCCTCACACCACGGCGGTTGGCGTCCCGGCGCGTATCGTCGGCGATGCCGGCTGCGCGGCACCTTCACGGGAAATGCAGCATTGCCTCGACAAGCCACTGGAGCCGGAAAACCCGGCTCGGACCGCGCCCGTCAATGGCAAGCTTTGCTGCGGGCGCTAGGACGATCTCAATCCAGCGTCAGGCGGCTCGCCAAGAAACCTGTCAGCTCGACGCTATCCAGCGCATCCAGCCACGCCATGGCGAAGCTGCCCGGGCCTTTTGCCGTGTGCGCCGCCTGCTCGGCGGCCGCCGCGGCATGGGCGTGGGCCACCGTCATCGCCTCCAGCGGTGATTCGGCCACGGCCAGATAAGCGGCGATCAATCCGCCCAGCGCACACCCCGTCCCGGTGACCCGCGGCTGCCAGGCGCTACCGCCGGCAAGGCTTATCGTCAGCGGCTCGGCCGCTTCGGCGGGTCGCCCCAGCAAGCGGTCGATCGGACCGGAGATGGCGACGCCGTTCGTCTGGGTCAGCAGGTCGCCAGCCGCCTGTAGCGCATCCTGGGAGTCGTGCCGGGTGTCGACGCCACGGCCGCGGGTGCCCGCCTCGGCCAGCGCCATGATCTCGGAGGCGTTGCCGCGGATCGCCGCCGGGTGGTGCGCCATCAGCTCGAGACTCACCTCTCGCCGCAATGGCAGCGCCGCCGCACCCACCGGATCGAGCACCCAGGGCTTGCCCGCGGCGTTGGCGGCCCGGGCGGCGCGGCGCATCGCCTCTAGACTCCCCGCATTGGGGGTGCCCAGATTGATCAGCACGGCATCTGCCGCTGCGGCCAGCTCGCCGGCCTCCTCCGGGTGATCGGTCATCGCCGGCGAGGCGCCGGCGGCCAGCAGCGCGTTGGCGACGAAATTGACGGTGACCTGATTGGTCAGGCAGTGCACCAGCGGCGCTCGTTCGCGCAGCCGCTCCCGCGTAGCCAGCAGACGAGCCGACAGCGCCTCGGGTGAGAAATACGATTCCTGCATGACGTTACCGGCTCTCCTCGACGATATAGTCCACCGCGGCTCGGACCGCGTCATCGCTCAAATCCGCGTTGCCGCCCTTGGCCGGCATGCCGCCGACCCCGTCGATGGCGTTGGCATAGAGCGTCTCCATGCCCGCGTCGAGGCGCGACGCCCAGGCGTCCCGATCGCCGATGGCCGGTGCGCCGCCGCCCTGGTGGCAGCCCGCGCAGTCGCTCTCGAATACCGTCTTTCCATCCACGGCCAGTGCCGGTGCGCCAGCGCTGAGTAGCATCAGTGTGGCGGCAACGAACGCGCTTCCCATCTTCGTCATCATGCTCTCCTCATCGGCCGAAACGTCATTTTGTCGTGTCGTTGCCGATCAGTATAAGCAGCGCGCGGCGGGGTGAAAGGTAGCGCCTCCCCAGCGGTACGTGTCTGGACAGCCATGAGCCGAGCGAGTAGGATGGCCGCGCCGTGAACGGGGCAAGTCCTCGATCACCGGTCCCCCCAAGCGCCCATAGCTCAGCTGGATAGAGTACTGCCCTCCGAAGGCAGGGGTCGAAGGTTCGAATCCTTCTGGGCGCGCCATCTAAGGTTCTTGAGCGTTCCGAACAGTTCCAAAACGGGCGAAAAAACGCAGTAAAATCAGCGATTTTTGGTCTCGTGCCTTCCTAAGCGTTCCTACCGAATCCGGCCTATTTGTGGTATAGAACAGGGTATATACCCCTGTTCGGAAAACGTCGCTATACCACGATGCCGCTAACTGTCCGAAAAATCGAAGCAACTAAGCCAGACACGAAACCCGTTACCCTCATCGATGGGTCGGGATTACAACTTGTGATTTCTCCCGGTGGCAGCCGGGGCTGGCGCCTGCGGTACACACGCCCCAACGGCAAGCGCAACATGATGAGCCTGGGCAGCTACCCCGAGGTAACGCTTGCCGAGGCACGCGAGAAGCGCACGGATGCCCGCCGCCTCTTGAGCCAGGGCATCGACCCAGTGGAGCAGCGCAAGGAAGAAAAGCGCGAGCAGCGGTTCACCCAGCAGAGCACCTTTCGGGCGCTGGCGCATGAGTGGCACGCGACAATGGCCCCGCGCTGGAAAGCCAGCTCCAAGCGAGCGAGAGAGAGCCTACGTTCGCTCGAGAACTACATCTTCTCGCACGTCGGCGATCGGCCTATCGAATCCATCAAGCCGCTCGAGTGGCTGGACCTGCTCAAGCGGTTGGAGAAAGCCGGCAAGCTCGAGCAGCGGCGCAAAGTGCATTCGTTCTGCCGAGACATCTACCGCTTCGCGATCATCACCGGTCGCGCCACGAGTAACCCACTCACCGACCTCAATGGCGCGCTGATACCCCACAGGCAGAAAAGCTTCCCCCACGTCTCGCAAGAGGAACTGCCAGAGCTGGTTCAGGCGATCGAGCACTATCACAACCCCTTGGTTCGCATCGGCCTGAAACTGCTTCTGATGACTGCGCTACGGCCAGGGGAGATGCGGCAAGCGAGGTGGGAAGAGATCGACTTCGAGGCCGCCATCTGGAAGCTACCTGTCGAGCGGATGAAGATGGGCCGCGCCCACCGAGTCCCGCTACCGACACAGGCGCTCGCCGAGCTCCGTCAGTTGCACGTCATGACAGGGCAGTACGGCCTGCTTTTCCCTGGCCGAAACGATCCGAGGAAGCCGCTTTCCGATGCCGCCTTCGGAATGGCGCTCAAACGCATGGGCTTTCACGGTCGCCACGTGCCCCACGGCACCCGCCATGTCGTGGCCACCGGGCTCAAGGAGCTTGGCTACCCGGGTGAATGGATCGAGATGCAGCTCTCTCACAAGTTGCCGGGCCTACAAGGCGTCTACACTCACGCCGAGCACATGGCCGCCGAGCAGCGCCCGGCAATGATGCAGTTCTGGGCAGATAATCTGAATTTTAAATAGTTTAACTCCTATTCCGTTGTATCCAGTTTTCAAAAGTAGGTGGCTTTTCGTCCTCCATGTCTTGAAACGGGTTGTTTAATACTTTGCAATATTTTTCTGGTAGTGTTTCTTCGTCTTCGTTGGGCAGGAAGTTGACTTCGTTTTCTTTCATGATTTTAAATACATTATCACTGTAGGCGTTCTTGATTAATCCTTTTCGATAAAGTTGATACAGGAGAAGCCACTGCTGATCTTTTTCGAGGTCAGTCCCCTCTAACAACTGGCAAGCGTAGTCTAAGACGTATGCCTCTGAAGGAGCGTGCTCCGACAGTAATGTTATGCTTATTGAATCTTCTGTATCAATAATTGCCCGAGTCGCTTCGGGTTCTATTTTAAGTTTATGTTTGAGCAAGAAAAACAATGACCAAGCAACTCCGTCAGACCTCCCGTGCTTAGCATGCTCCATTAATATGATGTTTAATTTTTCCCCTAAGTTCTGGATTGGATGCTCCATACCCTCATCCACTTGAAGGTTGTCGAGATATGGTAATAAAATCGGGTAGTGCCAGCTAAGGTTGACAATATAGGCAGCTAATATTGCACTGTGACTTGGCGACAGACTGTGCATGATTGATCCAAAGGCGAATTTTAAAACGCTGCCGTCGGGTGTTATATTGTTTAATCTCACTGCATAGTCTAGAAAGTGGATTACTTCAGAAAATGAGAGCTGTCGGGATTTGTTCGATTCAAGTAAGGTTGATGGTTTGGTTCTCATTAACTCTGCCACCCAATCTGGCTGAAGTGGGTCAGGCTGCTCAACGATAGAAGTTTTTGATAGGTTTAGAGACATTTTGCGCTTAGAAAGCTCAGTGCCCAGAATTCTTATAAACTTTTGTGCGTCTTCATGCGTCGTGCATAAACAGGTATAGTCGTCGATATACCTTATAAACTCAAAACCTTCTTTACTTAAATTTTTGTCAATGGCGCCTAATATTATTTCAACAGCTAAGCTGGAAGTTCCTGGCCCAATAGGAATTCCTTGTGTTTCATTTCTTTTGGATTTACGCACTGCCCGATCGAGATTTTCGGACCAGTGGCTTTCTTTTTCATTTCTCTTTTTTGCTAGATTTAGCTTTGACTCTTCGAAGCCTCTTAATGTCCATTCGAGTGAATGAGAGTACACTGAGCCAAAGCAGTTTGCTATATCTGTATGCACACGAAATCGTTTCCCAAAGGTTAAGTCTAGAGAGTTCGCCACCTTGTCTTCGTATTGTTCGTAATTCATTATGAATGCGCGGCCATCAATATGTTGATCTGGTTTTACAATGCTGAATTTGTTTTCATATACACTCTCCAAAGACTCCCAGTTATTGATTAAATTTTCAACTATATCAGAATGTGCCTTGGGGTGAACTATACTCAAAACCCTCGGCACGTTGTTATAGCGAGTCGCCCTGTACTCTATGAGGTCATACCCAAGCGCGCGTGAATTTTCTCCACTCAAGATCTGGGAGATTTCTGGGGTGAAAGTTCTGGTTGAAAAGCACGGTGGAATTTCCCCGATTCCCTCTTTTTGGTTTGGGAAGTAGTTCCATCTTGTTAAAGCTTCATGTAAATGTCTTTTTTTCCCAAGTATCATGTGTGTTCCTTTTTACGTTAATATGCGGTAGTATACTGGCCGCGTGTCTTTTAGATGACTTTGCTAGGACAGAACGTGTTTGAAGCCTCATCCTTGCACCTGCTCTCGTTACGCCAACGCGCTGGTGCTCTAAAACAATCCATGTTTTTCTATATAAAATAAAGTCAGTTAGAAGGCCGTTGATACCATCGAGGTGTGAGAGCCCATGCGAGGAATGGACATCCATTGCGACCACTGCGGGTCACTGATGCGCACCCGCACGAGTAAGCAGCCCCACCCGGACTACCGGAAGCTCTACCTCGAATGCCTCAACCCCGCCTGCGGCGCGAAAGCACGCGCCGATTTCGTCGTCACCGAGACCCTGAGCCCCAGCGGTAACCCAAATCCCGACTACCAGGAAAGGCTGGCCGCGACCATCCCGTGGCGGCGCACCGACCAGCATTGACTCCAAGGCCGCGCTACACCGAGCCGCCGTCCCTACCAGGGCGGCGGCTTTTTCGTGGACGATTCTTCTATAGGGCCAGTCATTCCTGGCTGGCTTGTGGGGGCGAGTTTTACAACGCCAATCGCTCGAAGCGCTTTTCTCACCTCGTCATGCTGTCCGTGTCCTAAGAGGCAACGCCCGGACATGCCAAGACAGCCAGCGAGGAACCCATGGCCAACGCCCCATCGACAACCGCCCCTTACCGACGGGTCGAGCGTATCGAGCTCGGCAACCGCCTACTACGCCGCCGCGACGTGGAGCTGAAGACCGGCAAGAGCCGGTCCGCGATCTATGCCGGCGTGAGCAACGGCACCTTCCCGGCGCCGGTGCCCATCGGCGACAAGAGCGTCGCCTGGCTCGAGGAGGAGGTGGATAGCTGGATCGCTGCCCGGCTCGCCGAGCGCAACCGCACCATGACCACCGGCAAGATCCAACACTTCGCCACCGCCCAGGAGGCCCGCCCATGAAACGCTTCACGCTCACCGTGGGCGCGCAGTCGCTCCAGTTCACCGAGCAGGACATCCCGGCACTCGACGAGGCGCTGAACGTCGCCACCAACCGCGCCGGGCGCGAAGTGGTCCGCCACAGCGACGGCGGCACCCGCGTGGCGGTGCTGATGGAGCGCGCCGGCAGCGGCGGCAAGCATTCGGCGCTGCCACGCGACCCCAACACGGTCCTGATGCGCGATCAGCGTCACGGCCCGACCATCGAGACCGACTGCTAGACCGCCCGCCGCACCCGCAACACCCACCGATAGCGAATCATCCAGCCGCTCGGCGCTCGCGCCGAGGGGAACAGGGAGGCTTTGTGCCCAACAAACGCGAAAACCCCGGTCAGCGTGGGGCTGCCGGGGCTCTCGAAGACACTCAATGCACGCTCGATCCTAGCAAAATCCGGGGCGCTGTCACGCCCGGCGTGACGCCGTTTTTCCACGGGCTCGGGCTATCGATTCACGTCTCCAACGCCGGGGAAGGCTTGCGCGTTCCTGAGCCGACCGCTTACGATGCTGGCGTCGCGGCAAAATCCGCGACCGGGTTTGGCGACCCGGAAGGAAGGAGGCGCAGTAGCGCCCATACCATTGCAGGCGCTTTTTTTGTGCCCGCAATGCGTCGTTATGGCGGGCTGCATGGGGAGACCTTCGGGTCTGCCGGGTTCCTCTTTCTCCGGTTCGCCAACCCTGTGCAGTCCGCCCCCATGCTGTTTGGCGACAGCCGGGGCGGTTCCTTCAGAGAAAGAGGAGCCAGACCCATGGCAGAACACGCCACAAGTGCGTCCGCACGATCCGCCATTCCCCCGCACCAGATCGCCACCGCCGTCATTGGCGCCAAGCTGATCGCCTTTCGCGTCAACCGCCGTCCCGAACAGCTCGCCCATTTGCTGGGCATGACCCGCATGGCCGCCGAGCTCGGCGCGATCACCCAGGACGAGCGCCAGCAGTTCCTCGCCGACCTCGACGCCCTGATGGCCGAGGAGGTGACCCATGGCTAAGCGCCTCGAGGATGCCAACTGCCTGACCGAGACCGAGTGCCTGCTGATTGATCCGCGCACCGACCGCGAGACGCTGCTGGATAACGCGGAGATGCGGCTCGATGCGATCAAGGATCTGATGTTCACCCTTTCGACCATGAATGGGCGGGACAACGACCTCACGTCGGTGGATTTGTCGAACCTGGCCATGGTGTCGCGGCTCTTGGTCGGTGATGCCTCCGATCTGCTCGTAGCGGCACGTCAGCAAGACCTGCACGCCCGGGCGGCGTCGCGGCGCCAGACAGCGCCGAGAGGTGGCCATGTCTGAGGTCATCGCCAAGATTCAGCGCGTCTCCCGCGCCTCGCTCGCTCATGCCGAAACCCTCACCCGCGAATGGCTGCCCCAGGGCAGCCGTCAAGGGAGCGAGTGGGTCGCCCGCAACGTCGCCCGGGGCGACCGGGCCAGCGGCTCCTTTGGGGTGTCGCTGGTCAGCGGCAAGTGGAACGACTTCGCCGACCGTAGCGCCCACGGCGGCGATCTGGTGTCGCTCTACAGCTACCTGCACGGCTGTCGCCAGGTCGACGCCGCCATGGCGATCGATCGCCGGTTGGGGCTGGGCGTGTTCCGCTGGGGCGCGGCGCCGGCGGCGGCGCAGCCAACCCCCTCGCTCGCCAGTGAGGCGGCGCATCGTCAGCGTCTCGAGGCGCACGCCGCCGAGCGCGAGAACGCTCGCCAGGAAGCGGCGTCTCGAGCGCAAGCCGCGTGGGCCGCCGCCAAGCCGGCGCCCTCGACCCATCCCTACCTGATGAGCCGGGGTGTCCCGGCTTATGGCCTGCGTCAGTGCCGGCGCGGGTGGCTGCTGGTGCCGCTTCTGGCCGGTGGCGAGTTGGTCAATCTCCAGTGGATCACCCCCAACGGCAAGAAGCGCTTTCTCAAGGGGGGCCAGGTCCAGGGCGCCCATGCGGCGCTGGGCGAGCCCGTTGCGGGCGGGCGGCTGTTCGTCTGCGAAGGCTGGGCGACCGGGGCGACGCTCTATCGCCTCACCGGGGACCCGGTGGTCTGCGCCATGAACGCCGGCAACCTGCGCGCCGTCGCCGAGACCATGCGCGGCGTCCTGAATGGCTCGCTCGATCTGGTCATCGCCGGCGACGACGATCGCCAGACGGCGGGCAACCCCGGGCGCCAGGCGGCCAACGATGCCGCCCTCGCCGTGGGCGCGATGGTGCTCTATCCCAAGTGGCCCGAGGGCTGCCCCGACGATCTCACCGACTTCAACGACCTGTATCGCTGGCACCGCGCCAGACTCGACGAAGCGGCCCGCGCCGACTCTGGGCAGGCGGGCAGCGTGGGAGGTGGCCATGAGTGAGTCACAGCCCCACCTCACCGTGGTCGGCGAACCCGCCGCGCCGGAGCGCATTAGCGTCGACCGACCGGGTTACGAGGTCTATGCCGGTCCCACCACCGTCGACGGGCGCGTCTACCGCGCCGGCGTCTGGTATCACGGCAGCAAGCAAACGAGCCCGGACGAGCCGGGCCAGCCGTTCGACCTGTGGGTCTGCGGACCGGTCCACGTCATCGCCGAGACCGTGGATAGCGACGACGGCAGCATTGGGCGGCTACTGCGCTTCCAGCACCGGGGGCGCGAGTGCGAATGCGTCATCCCCATGGAAGCGCTCGCCGGCAAGGGCGAAGACGTGTTGAAGACGCTGATGCGCCAAGGGCTGGTGGTCGAGTATCACCACCGCAAGCACGTGCCGGCCTACATCGCCAGCCACCACACCCCGGCGCTGGTGCTGGATACCGTGACCCGGCCCGGCTGGCACGATCGCAGCGGCGCCTTCGTGTTGCCGCATCGCATCATCGGCAGCGACCAGGTGCGCTTCCATAGCTCCGGGCGGGAGGCGCGGATCTTCGACACGCTCGGCAGCCTCGAGGGCTGGCAGGAGGAGATCGCCACGCCATGCCTGGGCAACCCGGTCCTGATCCTGTCGGTGTGCTGCGCGCTGGCCGGACCGCTGCTCAAGAAGGTGGGCGTCAACGGCGGCGGCGTGCATCTGGTCGGCGACTCCTCGAGCGGTAAATCGCTCGCCCAGGACATCGCCGCGACGGTGTGGGGGCCGGCGGACCGCTTCAAGGTCTCCTGGGACATGTCCGGCGGCGGCGTCGAGATCGAGGCTTCCTCGCGCAACGACACGGTGATGATCAACGACGAGATGAGCCGGGCGAGCCCCAAGCAGATCCAGGGCCACGCCTACGCCATCGCCAACGGGACCGGCAAGGGCACCATGACTCGGGAACGGGAAGGCCGGCCCAAGAACTACTGGCGCCTGCTCGCGCTCTCGAGCGGCGAGCGATCGCTGGCCGATCACGCCGCCATGGGCGGCAGCACCGCCCATGCCGGCGCCGAGCTGCGCATGGTCGACATCAACGCCGGCACCCGCCGTTACCGCGCTTTCGACGACGTGCACGGCACCAGCGGCGAAGCCTTCCACCGCACCCTGACCGGCGCGCTGGGCCGCCACTATGGCCATGCCGGCCCGGCGCTGGTCGAACGGCTGCTCGAGGACGGGATCGCCGATGGTCTGGCCTGGCGCTTCGGCGAGATCCGCCGCGCCTTCGACGTGACCAGCTCACAGGCGGGGCGCGTGGCGGACCGCTTCGCAGTGATGGCGCTCGCCGGCGAGCTGGCCAGCGAAAGCGGCATCCTGCCCTGGCCAGCGGGGACCGCCACCGACGGCTGCCGGCAGCTCTTCGCGGAGTGGCTGGCCACCATCGGCGACGGCAACGCCGAGGATCGCCAGATCCTCGCCGCGCTCTCCGACTTCATCGCCCTGCACGGCGATAGCCGCTTCTCGAGCATTCACGCCCAGATCGCCGATACCGGCGTTCGCCAGCGCGCCGGGTACTACGAGATCGAGGGCGACAAGCGCTTCTATCTGTTCAACCGCGCCGCGCTGACCGAAGCCGCCGAGGGCTACAGCCGCGCCCGCATCCTGCGCACGCTCGGCGATCACGACGTCCTCGCCCGCATGGACGAGGGGCGCAAGCAGAAGAAATACCGCCTGCCAGGGGGCGGCATGGGGCGCTTCTTCGTCATCGATCCCGACCGCCTCGACCCGGAGAGCGGTACCTGATGCGGCCCGACAACGCCCCGCACGTCCATGACGTGCCGATCGACACGGCCCCAAGCCACACCCACCCGGGCGGCATGACTACCGCCCGGCAGCCAGCCGACCCCAACGCCACCACCATGACCCAGGAGCGAGCCCGCATGACCACGCCAACCGAGAACAGCCAGGACACCCAAACCCCGACGCAACCGATTGGAGAGAGCGCCGACATGACCCAGCCTCGTCACATGATCGCCCACGACCAGAAGCGCACGGCCTACCTGACCAAACGCGACACGCTTAAGACCCTGACCGATCGTCTCGAGCGCTATCGCAAGGGCGCCGCCGCTGCCCGTGAAGAGGCCGACACCAGCGACAAGCGGTGGCGCGAACTGCTGCGCGAGAACCACGGCGACGTCACCAAGGAGATCCGGCAGCTAAAGCGAGCCGTGGGCGACAATCGCGAGACGGCCGAGGAACTGGAAACCATGGCCACCGAACTGACCGGGGAGTATGAAGCCCGTCAGGTCGAGGTGATCGCGGCGCGCAGGGCGTATCGGGATGCTCGGCAAGCGGCCTGGGATACCGAGGTCGAGAACGAATTCGATCACGCCCTGGCGGCGGTGACCGCCACACCCGAAGGCCAGCGCCTGCTGTCCGCCATGCGGCTGATGCAGCGCAAGAGCGAGCGCGACGTGATGGTCGATCCGGCCTATGGCGATGACCAGTACAGCGGCCTGCCTGCCGACGCACGCCGCCGCGTGGATGCCGAGGTCGAACGGCGCTTCCCGCGCCGGCTGGCCGACGGGCTGGCGAAGCAGGAGCAAGCCCAGGGGATCGATGCCCCGGCACAGCTCCATAGTCTCGACGCGCTACAGCCGGTAGCCGAACTCGCCTGCGAGCAGGGCTACACCGGACCCAAGACGGCTGGCCAGCTGGACATGGCTAACCGCCGCCGGCAGATCGACGCCGCCGAAGGCAACGCGAGCGAGCATCGCCGCGCCTAGCGCCCCGGCCCTGCCTGACCCAACGAACAGCCCCGCCACGTGCGGGGCTTTTTGCGTGGCGCGCCAGCCATCGCCCGGCGCCTGGGAATGGCTCAGCGCGGCGACCCAATCACGAACCCCTTTCGCTCGCCAAGAAAGAGGGATTTGCCTAATCCTACGATTCCGGCAGTCGGCACGCTCGGCGCGTCGATCAGGAACATCTAGGCAACTTCTCACAGGAACCTGAAAAAAAGTGGGAACACCGGGAACAGTGGGAACACCGCGCTACAACCCGCATGGTTGAGCGGTTCCCTTGTTCCCACTAGTGAGTGTGTAAACGGGAACAAGTGGGTACAACAATGGGTACGGGCCTCGCTCCCCCTCGATCGAAGGCGATTCTGTTCCCACTGTTCCCAAAACGGGGAACGGTGTACCCACGCTGTAACCCGCATGGTTGAGCCTTGTTCCCGGTGTTCCCACTGTTCCCACTCAAAAATCACGTGTGTGAATATGTGCTCTGAGAGGGTGACGTGTCAGAGGCGTGTGATATGCACAATCGAGCGCCGAACACTTCACCCCCTGGCGAGCGATCCCAGGCCGGCGCGTCTACCCTGAGACGATCCACAAACTGGGCAAGCGGAGGGAGTGATGTTCGAGGGATTCACGTTGGAGACGGTCGAGCTGTCCGAGGCGACGTTGAGAGTCCGCCACGGCGGCTCGGGCCCGCCGGTGCTACTACTGCATGGCCATCCGCGAACGCACATGACCTGGCACCGTGTCGCTCCACTCTTGGCCGCTCATTACACCGTCGTCTGTCCCGACCTTCGCGGCTTCGGGGAGTCCTCCAAGCCCGCCGACACGCCAGACCACTCCGGCTCTTCCAAGCGTGCCAAGGCGCGGGATTGCGTCGAGCTGATGCGCCATCTCGGCTTCGACCGCTTCGCCGTCGTTGGCCATGATCGCGGCAGCTATACCGCCTTTCGGACGGCCATGGATCATCCCGACGTGATCGACAAGGCCGTCATGCTCGACGGCGTCCCAATCCTCGAGGCGCTCGAGCGTTGCGACGCGCGCTTCGCAACCGAGTGGTGGCACTGGTTCTTTTTCGCCCAGCTCGAGAAACCCGAGCGCGCCATTCTGGCCGATCCGGATGCCTGGTACGGCGGCAGCCCCGAGGCGATGGGAGAAGCGTCGTTCGCCGACTTCCGCCGCGCCATTCACGACCCCGCGACCGTCCACGGCATGATCGAGGACTACAGGGCCGGCTTGAGCGTGGATTACCTTCACGATCGGCAGGACCGCGAACAGGGCAAGCGCATCCAGTGCCCCGCAATGGTGCTCTGGTCGCTGCGTGACGATCTCGAGCGGCTTTACGGTGACGTGCTCGACGTCTGGCGAACCTGGACGACATCGGTAGTGGGGCATGGGCTCGACTGCGGCCATCATATGGCTGAGGAAGCGCCGGAGGCGTTGGCCAGTGCGCTCCTCGACTTCTTGCGTGGGGATATCGACTCCGCTTCATTCACAACATGACGAACCGGGCTTACAGCAACTCTCGTCATTCGGCCTGTTCGGGGGAATTGAAGGCTCACTTGCCTTGTCTTGATCCGTGCTTCGCCACGCCACCATTGCTTCGGTCGAGACCTGCCAAGCTGAATGTAGGAACAGCGCCGCAATGGCCAGACCGACCACCACATCGGGCCATACCGCGCCAGTCACGCCGACGGCTATTGCAGCCAGAACCACGCTGGTATTGGCGATGAGATCGTTGCGCGAACACAGCCAAGTCGAGCGCATGTTGAGATCTGCCGAGCGGTAGCGCAGCAGCATGAAAAAGCAGGCCGTGTTGGCCGCCAGTGCCAGAGTGCCCATGACGCCCATTGCCCCGGCCTCGGGAACGGTGCCGACCACGCTCTTGTGGATCGCCTCGCCAATGACAGCCAGACCGAACACGAACATGAACAGGCTCTTGACCAGCGCCGCCCCAGCTCGTGTTCGGTCACTGCGGTTCAGCGCGTACAACGTCAGCATGTAGACGGTGGCGTCGCCGAACATATCGAGCGAGTCCGCCAGTAGCGCCGTCGATCCGATCAGCCAGCCCGCCACGAACTCGATTACGAACATCGAGCCGTTAATACCGAGTACCCAGTACAGCACCTTGGCCTGCGTGCCTCGCAATTGCGCCAGCTCGCCGGCCTTGTTCTCGCAGCAGGAATCCATGCCAGTGCCTCCTTAAATGATTGGCTGTTAGCATGAAGGTTCTAGCCGCTATAGGGTCAAGCATCATGGATGCTCGGATAACCATCGGTCAGCTTGCCAAGGCCACCGACACCAAGGCGGTGACCATCCGCTATTACGAAAGCGCGGGGCTCATCTCGCCGGTGACCAGAACGCAGGGCGGTTATCGCCTCTATACGGATCGGGAGAGAGATCGCCTGATCTTCGTCAAGCGCGCGCGTCACCTGGGCCTGAGTCTGGAGGATGTGAAATCGCTACTTGGGCTAGCCGATGACGAGAACGCACCGTGCGGGCAGGTCGACTCGATCATCCACGAGCAGCTGGAGCGGATCAGGTCGAGGCTCAAGGATCTACAGCAGCTAGAACGGGAACTCGACCGGCTCGAGCAATGCTGCCAGGCGGATACGGTGGCCGACTGCAAAATCATCGAGTCTCTGTCGCGGTAAAAGCGGCGGATGGGTGGCCACGTCCCTGTGGCCTTCAACCTGCCCTTATCTCGCCGCAACCTGCCGGCGCGCTGTCGACTCCCCGCCCCGCCTGCGCGCTAAATGGGTCGGTTTTGATGCAGCGTTGCAGAGGGCGCCGAGCCCCGCCAGTACTGGGGCGGTAGGGTGATTCTAGGGCCGGAAAAATGATGCGAAATGATGCGTTCTATAGGCTACCCGACGAAAGATAGGGGGCGTTGGATAGAGATGTGAAACGGAATGTGGCAGATTGATACGAAAGGTATTCCTAACAGGGCTTAAGGAAGCTTACAGGCTCTTACACTGAGAAGACTTCGACTGAGGAAGCATACCCAATCATGTTATGCAGTCGGAACGATGATCGATGTCGTTTGGCCGGATCAGCTAAAAGTCTATTAGAATCATATGTATGAACTTCGCCAACCGCAGAGCCAGGCATAATACATAAGGATATTGGGAAATATCGATGATACTAACCCCAAAATCGCTTGAGAAATTGCGCCTATTGATTAACGAAGAGACTGAGTACAGATCAGGGCCTCAGCTTGTTCGTTTCTTCAATAGTTTGGGATTCAATGAATCTTACGGACAAGGCTTTCCGTCGCGATGGATGTACACTGATGAAAAACTGGAACGAATCAACGGTAGCCCAGAATTAGATCAGTGCATCAGAATGGTGCTCAATCCAGTAAATTTTATCGGTAGGTTGGCAGATCTAGATAATCACACTAACGAATTTAATAAATTTCTTGCCTTCGACAAGTGGAGGGTGGTTCGGGAGGGGGCTGAAATCAAGTTTATAAAATTAGAAAAAATTGAAATTGAGGAGTCATGTTCGACCGGTCAGCTTGATACAGAAGATCAATTCCTGAGCAGAGAGTTTTCGGATATATCAACGCAAAATATCGGATTGGATGGAATGGTTTCAGCGATCATTGATCAGAGAATCAATGAAATCGAAAAATGCTATTCCTCCGGTGCGTATCTATCAGTGATCGTTATTGCTGGAAGTACTCTAGAAGGAATCTTACTTGGTTTGGCTACCAAGCATCCCAAACAGTTCAACACTGCAACCTCCTCGCCGAAAGATGGTTCGGGGAAAGTTCGCCAATTTCATGAATGGTCACTTAGTTCGTTCATCGATGTTGCTTACGAGCTTCGGCTTGTGCAATATGATATCCAGAAGTTTAGCCATACTCTCAGAGATTTTCGCAATTATATTCACCCGTTCCAGCAGATGAGTTCTGGCTTTAGCCCGAGACAACATACGGCAAAGATATGCTTACAAGTACTAAGGGCAGCAATACAGGAGATTCGTGATAATGTAGTGAAAATCAACTCATGAGCAAGGATTCTAGTCGAGCTGTGTTATTTTGTTGCTACAAAAAGGTGGGCGCGCCTAAAAATTAGGGGTTAAGAGGGTTCTTCGTGAGAATCAGGGATCAAATAAAGAGATCGGGCTACTTCTGGTTGCCTCAGAATCCGGATAAAAAAATCCCAGGGATTCTATCTATTTCTGATGGAGGCAATATTGAGCTAGAAGTGGTGGGCCTATTTCAAGAAACCATCGCCGCTTTTAATGGGGATGATGATATACAAACAATTATTGGGCATGTAGAAAAGGATGGCCTAGTCACACTACAAGATTGCTTCTATAAGAAGAAAAATATTGCATTTGGTGGAATATCAAAGTCACTGGTTTATGTCAACAAAGCCATTAGCGGAGTTGCTTATGTGGAAGACGATGTAATCAAATTCAATACCGTCTCATTTTCGGTTGAGGGGATAAGTGAGTGGGTAGCTATCACTGGCATTAATGTTAATTATGGCAATGATTACAAAACAGCAACTATAAATTACACCCCTCAAAAAGAACTGGTTTACAATCTAATAGATGGGTTTAGATTACATATCTTTTTTGGCTATACGCTTCCAAATTTTTCAAGTACAACAGAAGCCAGAATAAGCCATCAGGCTTATTTCAAATTATCATCCGAAATGGCCAGGGACTTCCCAAAGTTTAGCATAATTATTCATCGGATCACCCAATTTCTTTGTTTTGCTATTGGTTCTACAGTCTCTATTAGCGATGTATCAGCTACGTCTAATGATATAACCATTAATATTTCGAAAGGTAAGACAAGACCCGCAAATATAAAGCTCTATTACCCTAGCCTCCCATTTTCTGAAGATGAGCCGGTAATAGACATGAATAAGTTTTTATTTCGATTCTCAGATATACGTGAAAACGCCGAACGCGTATTTAATAAATGGCTTGTCGCTTATTCAATAATACGGCCTTCTCTTGGCTTATATTTCTCTGCAGTGTCGGGAGATCATAAATATCTGGATGGCAGATTTTTATCACTTGCCCAAGGACTTGAAACGTATCATAGAAGAACCTCTACCGAGACGCTGCGGGACGAAGCGGAGTTCAGGTCAATCGTTGCCTCGTTACTGTGGAACTGCCCAAAAGCGAGTAGGAAGTGGTTGAGAGGACACCTTTATCACGGTAATGATATTAATCTTGGCCAAAGAATCAAAAGGATCATTGACCCTTATAAGTCGTACCTTGGAAGCTCAAAACAGAGAAATAAGTTTATTAGAGGCGTTGTTAATACTAGGAACTACCTTACTCACTATAGTGAGGAGCTAGAAAACGAATCTTTGAAAGGGCCAGAGCTATGGGTTCTGTGCCAAAAAATGGAAGCTGTTTTTCAGCTTCATCTTCTTCAGCAGCTTGGCTTCGAAAAGTCAGACATTGAACGAATACTAAGCAATAATCACAGGCTGAAGCAAAAGTTTAACGAAGTTTAACAGCCTAGTTGTCTATGTGAATTTGGCGCAGAATACAAAAAAGATACTCGGGTTAGTGAAACTTAATGTTTTTAGGGAAAGTGTCCGCTCCTGGCCGAATGATGTCGTTCACAGCTCACCTGCCACGGATCGCGCTTTGACAAATTTCATCAAGCCGCGATCCCGTTTTTCAACGGGGAGCCAGCCGGCACGCTCGTAAAAGGCATAGGCTCGGCTGCCGATCTCGGTTTCTAGCCAAATTTCGTCGAATTTGACGAATAGATGGCTCTCGGCTTTCTCAAGAAGTAAGCGGCCCACACCTCGCCCTTGATGGTCGGCGCGGACGAACAGTCCAAATACGCACCCGGTCTCATTGCGAACCATTGAAAAACCTACGAGTACTCCATCAATCTCTGCAACCCAAAGATAAGGGCCCTGGGCGAGCTCGCCGGCAGTGGCATCGGATGTGATGCCCATTTCGGCAAGCTGCTCGAGCGAAAGGTGGTTCTCCGCCACGCTGGTGCGGATGGCGAAGATCTCTCCAATGTCTGTCTCTCTCGCTTCTCTCACTTGAATTGGCATGGACTGATACCCTTAGCGGTGATTGATAGCCCCATGGGCGGTCATTGTAGGCGCACCGTGCCCACAGATGAGCTGGTTTGGCGGCCTGGAGCCGTAGCGACGTAGTCATGCGATGGACAGTCATAGGGTCAGCTTTTGAGGCTGGGAGGTATATCGCATGGTATATCTAGATTGTCGAACTTCGTGAATCTCATCCTAAAACAGGTACTTACCTGTCATTATGGAATCCTTCTGGGCGCGCCAAGCACATACTGAAACCGCCATCTGACTTGTCAGGTGGCGTTTTTTTTATGGGTACGTACCGTCTTCGGCGACTCTTCTGAGGCTGCGGCACGTTCAACCGGCTGTGGATAGATCTGGCGAGGGTGGCGGGTGTGGAAAGCGAGGTCGTCGACGCTTGAGCGAGTCGGCGCTTGCGCGGCGATGCTTCAAGATCGAGGATCTCGGTCAGCAGTGAACCAGCAGCGGCGGAGAACGATGTGAAGCAGATCTTGATGAGTGCCTGCCTGCTCGGAAAGCGCGTTCGATACGACGGGGGCGATCTCCCCCTGAACGACCGGATCGTCGAGAGGTGGCGAGCCGAGGGACGTATCGTATCGGTTTGCCCCGAGGTTCAGGCTGGCATGAGCATCCCCAGAAAGCCGGCGGAGATCGCGAACGGCACGGGGAATGAGGTTCTGTCGGGAGAGGCCGTCGTCGTCGAGAAAGAGGGCGACGATGTCACCGCCGCTTTCATCGCAGGCGCCCGGATCGCGCTGGATCTCTGCCAGCGATTCGACATCGACATCGCTGTACTGGCGGAATCGAGCCCTTCCTGCGGAACGACGACTATCTACGATGGCCATTTTGCCGGAGGGAAGATTCCCGGGATGGGTGTGACGGCCGCGCTGTTGAAGCAGCACGGCGTGCAGGTCTTCAGTCAGCATGACGTGGCCGCGGTCAACGAGTTGATTCTGGCGGCGAGAATGGGCTGAAGACGACGATGAAGCGCGATAGCTTTTCCAGGCCCTGGGTCTCGATGAAGGCTTTTGGCAAGCGATCTTGGCCTGAACCGATGCGTTTCGATGTTCCTCACAAGCTTGCCGGCGACAGCACGACCAAGCCGAGGCCCCATACGACGATCGCCCCGATGGCCATGACGATTACCAGTGTCGAGACGGTCCCTTTCGCAGCGGTGCTACGCTCGCTGTCGCTGTTCACGAAGGCGGCGATGAGGCCGGCCGCCACGGCGACGACCAATATCAAACCGATGAGAAACATGACGCTTTCCTTATCGATGAACCGAGAATGACCATGATGGCAGCGGCGCATTGTAAAGCGCTCGGGGAGTGAGCGCTTCGTTTCCCGGTACTGGTCGTCTGTGTCTTTCGGTTCGGTTCGATATTACCGAGCGTGCGTTGCCGGTCGACAGAGGCGGGCCAAACACGAAAGCCGCACCCGAGGTGCGGCTTGTCTCCAGTCGCTTCCAGGTATCTGGCTACGAGCCGGGCAGCTGCTCGGTGTCGCCGAGATAGGCGACGATGGCATCGAAGCGCAGGGTGTAGAACGTCAGCGCCTCCTCGTCGCGCTCAGACCATTCTCCGTCGTTTTGCCGCTGGATCGCGTCGCGCAGCCGGTCGACGAAGTCTTCTGTCGTCACCTGACGACCTCGAATCTGCAGGAAGTCGTAACAGCACCGGTGAAAGCGTCTGTCGTCCTCCGGGCTGTGCGTGTGCCAGGAATCCGCCTTGAACCAGGGTTCGAAGGCCTCGACCAATGTCATGGGCATAGCGTATCTCTCTACAGTCCTTTCCTTTCTTCGGGATCGCGCCGTCCGAAATGATTTCGGCGGCGAACCCTACCAGATCGTCTCACCGGCGACGCCGCTCGACTGACTTCTCTCCGTCTCGAGACTGTCCCATTCCCGCCGGCAAAACAGCATCGGCAAGTCTAGCGCTGGTCACCCGCTGACAGTCATCGAGCTCGGTTCACAAGGAACACGGCTCGTCATTCGGATGGAGCCTGACGAACGTGTCGATCTGTTTACGCTTCAAGTTCGCCATTGGATGCGACGATGAGTCTTCCGAGGCTCTGTTTTCCCTCGAAGCAATCGATGCAAGGGGAGCGGTAATAGTGAATAAGCTAATCAACTTTAATTAAGCCACGAGCGCTTGATAATCCGACCGATGTTAATTAGTGTAACCGCGCCTTGCATAACGATAAATTATTGATTTTGAGGGAATGATTTTGAGAAAAGTATTTGCGATGGCGGCTGCAGCGGGCGCGCTTTCGCTGACCGGCTGTGCATCGATCATCGGTGACGACAGCCAGACGGTGTCGTTTATCAGCACGCCTTCCCAGGCGCAGATTGCGATCAATGACGAGAAAGGGCGGCAGATCGTGAGTGATGAAACGCCGGCAACGGTCACACTCGAAAAATCTGACGGTTCGTACTGGGGCGGAAAGACTTACAACGTTTCGATCTCCAAAACCGGGTACGAAACGCAGTCGCTCGCGATCACCAGCAGCCCCAACGGCTGGTATATCGCAGGAAATCTCGTCTTTGGCGGTCTCATCGGCTGGTTCATCGTCGATCCCTTCTCGGGGGCGATGTATTCTCTGAGCCCTGACGAGATATCCGCCGATCTGGGGGCTCAGGTCAGTGATCTCGACAATGGCGCCAAACAGCTGCATATCTCTTTGCTCAAGGATATCCCGCAGGCCGATCGCGGCAATCTGCGATATCTGGGGCAGATCTAACAAGACTTGAACGCAAGGCAGCCCGCTTCGGCGGGCTTTTTTGTTTGTCGCTGATCGTTGCGAAAAGTGGGTCTCCGGTCACCCTCCGAGCGCCGGTCTTTCTCAGGGAGCCGACTTTCTCGTGGTATCGACAAGAGTCGGCTGGTCACCGCACGAGACGTTCGGTCGACAGCAGCTCTCCGCGGTGGCGGTGTTCGTCGGGGTGTGTCGGCCACCTTGCGGCCGGCGTGGCGCCAGGCTTTGAGGGGCTCGCTGGGAATCTGCCAGGCGGAGTGCAGAAAGAGCGCGGCGATGATGGCGAGGCCGACGATAATGTCCGGCCAGAGCGTGCCGGTCAGGCTGACGGCTATGGCTTCTGGAACACTCCCCGCCAGGCTCTTGTGGATCGCCTCCATGATGACGGCGAGCCCGAAGACGAACGTGAACAGGCTCTTGATGAGTGCCGCGCCGGCGCGTGTTCTGTCACTGCGATGGAGCGCGTAGAGCGTCAGGGCGCGATTGCGCGACCTGCAGAAGCTGGAGCGAGAGCTCGGCCGGCTCGAGCCCGGCGCACTTTTTCGAGGTCCGCCCTGTCGAAAGGCAGCTTGAGGCTGAATTCGTTACATATGGATACATATATGCCGGTATTACTTGATCTGCATAAACCTTGGTGATGCGGATAGGGCGTATGGTGTGTCTACAGCGTCAGGACGACGCTCAGCCAAGGATGGAGTCGCGGGACGCGACGGTTCCACAAGGACGCATGGCAGGAAGCCATGGCAAGTAGGCAAGGAAATGCAGCGCTATCGACCCGGCCCCAGTGGCCGGGTTTTCTCGTTCTGAACTACCGCTCGATGAGATGCCGTCGACTCATGACGGCATCGTGAACTCGGGGGCGCGCCTAGTTTTCCAGCTCTTGAATCCACTGTTTCACTTTCATGCGTTTCAGGCGAGTGGCGTAGCGCTGGGTTTCGATCGAGGCTGGCTGCAACGCCTGGCCGTCGTCGGACTGCACCATGGCGAAGGTGCGCGAGGCGCCCACGGGGTGATCTTCACTGCCGTAGACGGCGATGACGCGAATCTCCAATGCCTGCAGGGCGCGCCCGTCCTTCGCGACCGCCCCCTCTGCCTCGATGCCGTGAGAGCGCAGGACGCGATTGGCGATGTCCGCAAAAGAGCCCACGTGACTGTAGCTGCCGGACAGCATCGGTCCTTGGCGAGTGACCTCGTTGAGGTTCTCCCAGTTTTCGAGGTCTTGACGGTTCTGGGGCGGCTCGAGATCGGTCAGATCCTTGAGCAGTGTTCCTCGGTCGGTATACAGCACCGCGACCAGGTGTTCGATGAAGATCGACTCCGAACTCATGTTGCTGATCACGCAGCGGGCATCCAGACCGCTACCGCCGCCGCGGTTGACGATGATCTTGGGCTGGCGCTGGCGCTTGAAGCCCTGATAGAGCATCTGCAGGTAGAACAACCAGATGAGAAACGTCAAACAGCTTGCCACTGCCGAAATTGCGCCGCTGTACTCGGAAATCCATTGCCACATAAAGTCTCGCCGTTTTTCTAAAGTTGCTTTTTGTCGTTGGTTTCACGCTAGCACTCGAAGACGAACTGCGCTGAATGCCGCAGCCGTGCGTGATGACTAGTCGATCTCCCTGGGCGCCATCGTGACGACTTCGAGTTCGAGTTTCACCCCGAGCCGTTCGAGCATGCGGCGAAAGTCGGCGACGCTGTAGCGTTCGTCTTCGGTGACCAGCGTGCGCACGCTACCCGTGCCCTCGGCGCTCTCGCTCAGACTGGCGACGACGCGCTCGGCGGGATCGAGGAACCGGCAGTTCGGGCGGGCGCGTTCGAAGAACGACTTGAGCCAAGGCAGGTGCGTACTCGAAAGCGTGAGAACGTCGATCCGCGGATGGCGATCGAACAGGGCGCCGATGAAGGTATCGACCTTCGCCTGCGTGCCTTCGGGATCGAACAGGAATGCGCCGCTCTCGACCAGTGCCACCATCGTGGAGGCGTCGATGGCGGTGACGGCCGCACCATCGGCGCGATGCGCCTCGATGAAGTCGGCAAGCCGCTCGCTTTCGACCAGCGATGTGACGCCCATGATGCCCACCGCGCGGTTGCGAGACGCTTTGATCGCTTCCGGCAGCGGTGGAAACACGCCATAGAGCGGCACCGAGGCAAGCGGTCGGACGGTTTCCAGCACGGTAATGGAAGGCGCGTTGGAGGCCATGACGATCGCGCAGGGATCGAAGCGCGCCAGGTAGCGGAAGGTTCGGGCCATGGTGTCGGCGAGCGCCTCGCGGGATTTCTCCCCGTAGGGAAAGCTCGCCCGGTCGGCGAAATAGACGATGTCCTGCCGGGGTCGCTGGCGCTGGATCTCGGCGACGATGGCGTAGCTGCCGATACCGGCATCGAAGACAGCGATAGGGCGATGAAGAAGCGATGTCGACATGGCGAACTCTGGCACGAAACGGGACAGTGGCCGAAAGACGGAAGCTTTCGGGCCCAGCGTATTTCAGGGTGACCCTGAACGCCTGACAGTATGAACAGAGATCGGCGTGACGGGAATCGACGTGGCGGCCAAACGCCGGGCATAAAAAAGCCGCGCTGAGCGCGGCAACAAGGGATCGAATGTCATCAGGCGACGGAGGACAGGGGGCTTCCCGGGCGACTGAGGCTGAGCAGAACCTTCTCGAGATCCTGCGTGCGGCACTGATAGGCCGAGCAGTTCGCACACGTCACACGAATGGACGGTGATGCGGCCGAGGGAATGTAGAACCGCTTATGCCCGCAGATGCTGCACGTCATCTCCAGTTCGATCGGCGCCATGTCCGTCCTTCCCTGATAGCGGTCGCTCGCGAGAGTGAGCGACCGAGCTGTAAAGGCAATCCATGCCCACTGCTGAAACGTCCGTTTCGACACCGCTGGCGATCCGTGCCAGCGACGAAATGGATCATGGCACGTCGAAAAAAGTTGTACAAGTTATAATTTGGTATAGATTTCGGTACAGGGACGAGGGCCGGGTGTCGGCGTCGACCGATCGACACGTCATCAAGCTGTCGATCGCGTTCCACAGGGAGTCTTCGAGCCCGGTTTGCCGGGCGTGAAGCATAATTTTCGCAGGGTCTCGGGTTCGAATCGTCAAGCGAGTATCAGATGGTATTCGCGACCAACGTGAGCCAGAGAAGGCGAAGCGAGGAGTCGGGCAATGAAATTCGATGCTTTTGTACAACTTCTGGAAAGTGGTGCCGTCAGCGAGCTGCACGTGGAGTCGGTGAAGCCAATGTCGTATCACTATCGCGCGATGACCGATGGGCACGGCGTGGTGCTGCTGGACGACGATGGCAAGCTCATTCGTGAGCGCTCGCTCCGCGAGGCTCGTCAGCGTCTGGAAGGTATCTCGGCGCTTCGCGTACTGCCGGTTTATCTCGTTGAGCATACGACGGTGACCACGCGAGTCGGTAGTCGCATCTGCTCGTCTTCGCGCAAGACACGGCTGACTCTCGGTGCGCAGGACTACGCGGCCTGAAGCGTCGTCTTCACCGTATCATCGGCCCTGTCACGGGAGGCTTTTCGTGAGGGGCAGCGACCAGGATTCGAGGCAATACCGAGATAAAGTACTGATTTCGCTGGAATGTTACACAAATATACAATTAAGTTTTCTTAAACCCTATATATCGGTATCGTTAATAGCGCAGGAGGCGTAGCCTGACGTCATCCAAGGAATGGATGCTCGCCAGGACCGGGAAACGGAGTTTCCCCGCCACGGAATTACGGTTTGCGAGGGCCGTGACAGTCAGCACCTGTCGGCAAGTGCTATCGAGGGTCATGCCGTTAACGTCACGGCCCTCTCCTCTATAGGCATCAGAGTTTTCGCTCTGGTGCCGTTCTGTTTTATGCCCCTCCGTTTTCTCATTGCGTCTTCGTCGATGGCTTGATTCGTTCATCGCACGTCATGTTCATCGCACGTCATGTTCATCGCACGTCATGTTCATTGCACGTCATGTTCGCCTCGCGAGCTGCAAGGACGTACGCGCCCGAAGTGCACGTCTTGGGTAGGCGCAAAAAAAACCGGGAGCCCTAGGGCTCCCGGTTCGTCGTGTCGAGCGATGCGCTGACGCGTTACAGCGTCGCGAATTCGACATTGCCGCTGCGAACGCCAGCGTGGTCGACGTTCTCGAGGGCTCGCGAGGCCGCGACGGAGTGGCCCTGCGAGGCCAGATCGGTATCGCCGCTCTGGATGTGCGTCTGCAGCTGAGTGGACTGCGCGACGTTACCGAGCGCTTCGTCACTGGCGACCGAATGGCCACCTTGAGTGGCATCCACGGTGTACTGCGTCGGCAGCGCGTGGTACTCGGCGGTCTGCTCGACGTTGAGCGGCTCGCTTTGCAGTTCGAACAGGCGCTCGTTGATGAAGCTGTTGGCCTGCGCGACGGTCGGCAGTGCGGCAGCGAGAGCGATGGCGGCGAGAGTGCGAATTTTCATGGGTGACCTCCAGTAATGTCGTTGTTGCAGTGGCCTCTTGGCCTCAACCTGTGCGGACATTATGGAGAGGTGACTATTAGGCTGCTAATCAGAAGCAGTGAATTCGACTATCGATGGGATTGATACGAAGGTCGCATGGGTTCCGTTACCGCCAGGGTACCGAAAGATCTATCGTGGTGTCACCGAGCCGCCATTTTCTCGATCTCCATGGCGACCGGCCACTCCCCTTGTCGAGCCGTACTGGCATTGGCGACGCACAGGTCAGGGCGCACCGTGGCGTCGTGCGCGAAGGACCATCGCCGGTTCGCAGCGGTGAATGGGCGGGCGAGCTTTTGAACCGCCCCCGGCGCCCGCATAATGCCGTCCTGCCCCAACGATCGAGAGTGCCGACATGTCTAACCCGCCCCGGAAAGCCCAGCCGTCGACCGAGAGCGAACCGCGCGTCGAGGTCGGCGAAGTCGCCTATCTGCGCGTGGACCGCGTGACCGACATCGGTGCGTTTCTCAAATGGGGACGACCCAAGGATCTGCTGCTGCCGTTCGGCGAGCAGCGCTTTCGTCCCGATGCGGGCAAGCGCGTGCTCGTGATGATCTACGTCGACGATCAGATGCGGCCGGTAGCAAGCATGCGCCTGGACCGCTTTTTGAAGGACGAAGCCCAGGGATTGAAAGCCGGGGACCGGGTCGATCTCGTCGTGGCCGATCTCACCGACCTCGGCGCCAAGGTGATCGTCAATCATCGCTTCTGGGGGCTTTTGTATCAGGACGACATCAGCCGCTCGCTGCGACGCGGGGACTGCACCGTGGGCTACGTCAAGCGCCTGCGCGAAGATGGTCGGCTGGATGTCTCGCTACTGCCCCCCGGGGAGTCGCGTCTGGATGTCGTGGGGGAGAAAGTGCTGTCAGCCCTCGCCGCCAACGATGGCTTCCTGCCACTCGGTGACAAGAGCCCCGCTCCCGAGATCAAGGCGCGCCTCGGCGTCAGCAAGAATGCCTTCAAGCAGGCGATCGGCCGGCTCTACAAGCAGCGCAGAGTCGTGATTGCGGACGACGGCATCCGTCTGGCAGACGATTGAGCGCGACGCTTTTCGTTAACCGTTGGCGCCCGGCCGCGCACGAATGCGTGGCCGGGCGACGAGCGCGCGCCACCGGGTCCGGCGCCGTCAGGGCGTTCGGGCCTGCAGCCGCTCGGCGAGCCAGGCGCGGGTGCCGGGGTGGCCGTCGCGCTCGGCGCGTTCGGCCAGCGTCATCGCCAGTTCGATATCCCCTGCCTTGAGCGCCGCTTCGATCATGCGGCGATAGTCGAATTCCGGGTCGATGTCGCCGGCGTCTCGCGGCGGCGCGGCGGCGGCTGGCGCGGTCGTCCTCGGTTGAACGGCGGCGGTGCTCTGCGTTGTGGAATTGCCCAGTGACAGAAAGCCGTCGTTACGTGTCAGCGCCGCCACTTCCAGCGTCATCGTTCCGGTTGCGGCATGCACGGCTTTCGGGTCCGGGCCGGGAGGCGCTGCGAGCCCCCTGACTCGGGCGTATGCCTGCGCTTCCGACTCATAGGGGGTCGTTGCCTCTCGATCCGTGCGGCTCGAGTAGATCACCAGATAGGCCGTGTCGGGGCCGGGCGTCAGGTTGAACGCCTCGCCGAGCCGGGCGCCGGAGAAACCGGAAGGGCGGCGCACGCTGAGCGACTCGCTCGTGACGCGTCTGACCGGAGTGAACGCCGCGTCGAGGATCAAAAGCGTGGGCGCGAATACCTGACCGTTGCGGATCGTACTGGTCACGTCCAGGGACAGCGGGCCGGCGTTGCGGGGCAGTTCGAAGGCCTGGAAGAAGCTCTTGCCGTCGTCGAACGCATGCGCCGGCGTCTCTGGCATGAAGCGCAGGTCGAGGATTTCGCCGATCGGCAGCGGCCGGTACGGCAAGCTGGCCAGCGACGTGCAGCAGTCGGTCGTGGTTGCCAGCGCCTGCTCGCCCGCCGGTGCTGCGAGCATCGGCGATGGGGGCGTCGTCAGCGGCGTACTGCACCCGGCCAGCGCGAAGAGAAGCGTGCCCAACGGCACGACGAGGCGATACGGAATCGGCATTCGGCCACTCCTTTTTTGAAAGACAAAAAACGGCTAGACGAAAACGGCTCCGGCGCATCGAGTCGCCGGAGCCAAAGGATCGGAACAGTGCGTGTCAGGCGTGGGCGCCCGGCGATCAGCTACCCCACCACACTTCCATCTGGGCGCCGAAGGTGAGGCCGTCGTTGTCGTTGAAATCGACGTTGTTGGGTCCGGCCGAAGCGCTGAGCGAGTTGGCGCCGCGATCACCATCGTAGGCGTCTCCGTTCCACTCGGCGTAGGTCGCGAACAGGCGAATGGTCGGACGAACCAGGGCGCCGCGTCCGGCGGACCACTGCTGAGCGATGGTCAGCTTGGTCACGTGGTGATCGCTGCCGTTGTATCCCTGAACCCCGCTCTGCGGCGAGATGTGGTCGTAACCCAGCTCGAGCGCGGTGCTCATGATGTCGTTCCAGTAATAGGAGGGACGCACGCCCGCCGAGAACCACTCGCGGCCGGTGTTGTCATCCATGTCCTTGTCCTCGTAGACGGCCGCATAGAGCAGATCGACCTTGTCCGGTGCCAGCCAAATCTGGCCGTGATCGAGCACGCGCCACATGTTGCCTTCCTGGCGCAGTGCGCCGGAGCCGCGGCCCACGGCATTGCCATCGCGAGTGATGATGCCGTCGGTGGCGTACTGCACGGCGACGGTATTGCTGCCGCCGAACCAGTCGCTCTGGGTGTGCTGTACGGTGCCCATCCAGCCCTTGTCGCCGTTGTCGTAGTCGACGTTACGATCGTCGTAGTAATCCTCCTGCCACTCGGAGAGCGACGAGCGACCGTAGTCGACACCTAGCTCCAGCGTGCCGCCGGGATTGACGGGAATGGCACTCCAGCGCGCGTCCACGGTGTCGTCGGAGATCTGCTGACCGCTGTCCGGGAAGAGGCCGTCGCCGTCGTCGCTGCCTGAGCTGCGCACCCAGGCGAAGCTCAGCGTGCCGGTGCCGACATCGATATCCGAGATCCCCACCCCGGGGCCCGAAACGTCCCAGTAGTAGAAGTCGTTCATGTGGATATCGTGGCGCTTGTAGAAGCGCTTGCCCGCCCACAGCGTAGCGCCGGGGAGTCCGTCGACGACGTTGTAGCCGGAGACGTACATTTCGCGCAGGGCGATGTCGTTGTCGTCGTCCTGCAGCGATTCGGAGTCGTTGTCCTGGGCGGTGACGTAGGCCACGCGGCTGGCGAAATCGAAAGTCGCGTCCTGCTGCTGATAGAGCTGTGCCCCCAGGCCGAGCTCGGCGTATGTTTCACACTCGTTGCCGAGGCGATACTTGGCAGGGGCGCCGGCCGCCTGGAAGCAGGTCTGGCTACCGCCGCCGGAGGTCGAACCGATACCCGAGCGGGCGTAGCCGAAAAACTCGGGATTGATGTCGGCATAAGCCAGTGCCGGCAAGGTGCAGGAGGCACCGATGGCGGCGGCGAGCAGTGGCCGGCGTAGCACGGATCTTGAGGCAATCATCGTTCGTATCCCTCGTGGTTTTGTCGTTGCTTGTTTTAACTGATTGCTGTCGTTACGAGCGGTTATCGCTTGCTGCTGGTGGCCGAACACCGCTGACTGCCATGCAGGACGCCCTGAAAAATGGCGCAGACGCTCAGTAGGCAGTCGCGCGATCGATTCAAAACGTCATGCTCACTGAACTCGCGACGTCCCAGCTATTTCAGCCGTGAAGCGAGTCCGTCACTGCTGAAGTATTCTTAGAAAGCAGCCTCGAGCATTCTTGTTATTGCCCACTTGCCATTTCAACCTGTCGACCATTCCGAATTGGTCTTCGTTGTCCGATGGCAATGGGCGCCATTATTGAGATTACTTCGTAAACTTTCATTGTAACCATGGTCTATCTCGACCAAGGTCTAATCGAGTGCGCCGGTTGTTAATGAAAAATCGATGCCAATCAATATTTTATTTTCGTGCTGATAGGGCGATGGCCGCTGCGCTGTATGCCAAAGTCTTAAAGTTTACTGATATGAAAATGTGATAGGCGAGACGTTATCGCGGTGAAATATTCGACTTTCGATAGAGGGTGGTGCGGCTATAGCGTGCGCCATTCACCGTCGATGAGAAAAATAAGACGGCTTTTTGAGTCGCAGGTAAGAAAGTCATGCAAAACGCTGGGCTAGCGGTAAAAATCGTAGTAAAGGGATGGCGAACGAGCCGGTAAAAAGAGGGAGGGGGGGAACGGTATGAACCCTGTCTCGGGCGTTTCGATGATCGATTTCCGGCAAGGATAAAAGTAAATTCCAGAAGCGTGGAGGGAAAGGGAAGGGCAAAGAAAGAGCAAATAGAGGGGAAAGAGAGGGCATTTTCAGGGTGAAGAGGGGGAAGGTAGACAGCAGGCGCCAGGCAGCGAAAGGCGGTTATATCGCGAAAGAGAGATGGAGAAGGGGAGGCGAAGGTAGCAGTAAAGTTTGAAAAATAACGAAGAGATGGCGGTTAACGTTAGCGGAAAAAGCCTCCAGAAAAAGCGAAAGGTATAAGGTATCGGGAAAGCGTGGAGCGCGAGAACGTTTCGAAGGGGTAGGGTATGAAGCCAAGGTTCGGGTGAGGGGCCGCCGATGGCGAGGCGAAGCCGCCACCGACGTCAGCGCCGACGATTCGGGGTCGAAGCGGGCGCCGGTGTGATCGCCCGGGGCGATCAGCGCAACGGAGGCGATCATCGCAACGAGAGCAATGCGTCGAGCCGGCTGCCGGCGGCGAGGGTCTCCTGCCCTCGTGAGGTGAAGGCGACGCCGTCCAGCTCACCCAGCAGTTCGAGCGACTCGCCTTCGCGGCGCAGTGCGGTCCCCTCACGCAGTGCGACGACCGTTGCCTCGGGATTGAGTGCCAAATACTCCGTGAGACGCTCTTCGCGAGTCTCACCGTTGTGCCCCTGGGGTTTGCCGGCGAGGAAATGCGGATTGAGCTGAAACGGGACCAGGCCGAGCGCGTTGAAGCTCGGCGGCTCGACGATCGGCATGTCGTTGGTCGTGCAGAGGGTCGGCCCGGCCAGGTTGGTGCCGGCGCTCCAGCCGATATAGGGCGTGCCCGCCGCCACCCGCTCGCGCATGACGTCCAGCAGCTCGGCCTCGTAGAGACGCTTGACCAGCGCGAAGGTGTTGCCGCCGCCGACTACGATCGCCTGCGCGTCGGTCACGGCCGCGCGGGCGTCGTCGAACTGATGCACGCTCTCCACCTCGATACCGTTGGCGGCGAAAGCGGGCCGCACCTGCTCGAGATAGGTATCGAACGTCTTGCCGACGCCGGCAAAGGGAATGAAGAGCACGCGAGAGACCGGGGTCGCATGGTCGGCGAGAAACGCCGCGAACAGCGACCGTGCGTGGTCGAGATAGCCGGTCGAGCCGGCACGAGAGCTGCTCAGCAGCAGTAGGCGAGACATATCGACCTCCTCGGCGATGCCCCGGCGTTCGACTTGCCGGGCCATCAATGCGTCTTTCCGGTCAGGCGTATTTCACGAACGCCGTGACCGCGTTCCTGGAGGCAATCTATCATCGATTCCCGGGGCGAAGTGTCCGAGGCGAAGTGCCCGAGGCGCCCCGCTTCGGGCTGCGAGCAAGTCCCGAGAGGCTCGGGCCGCACGCTCGGTTGCGACGCCCGGGCTTCTCGACTAGGACTTTAGGCGGCGTAGGAAACTTACCGACCCTGCGCCGCAACGCCAGCCGGGCGCGTCTCAGGCAGCCGCCCGGTCATCTTACGGACGAGGAGCACGCCCCCATGGTCGAGAAGACGACGATTCATCCGCAGCAGCAAGCGTGGCCGGGGACGGAAGGCAAGATGCAGCCGCCGGCAGAGTTCATTCGCCCGGGCTATCGCGGCAGTGACAAGCTCAAGGACAAGGTGGCACTCATTACCGGGGCCGACAGCGGCATCGGCCGTTCAGCGGCGATCCACTTTGCCCGCGAGGGCGCCGACGTGGCGGTGATGTACCTGAGCGAAGACGAGGATGCCCACGAGACGAAGCGTCTGGTCGAGGCCGAAGGGCGTCGCTGCTCGCTGATCGCCGGCGACATTCGCGATGCCGACTTCTGCCGCCAGGCGCTCGAGCAGGTCATCGAGACCTTCGGCAAGCTCAACATCCTGGTCAACAACGCCGGCACCCAGGCGGTCAGCAAGGACATGACCGAGTTGAGCGATGAGCAGTGGGAAGAGACCTTCGCCACCAACATGCACGGCATGTTCTATCTCTCCAAGGCGGCGCTTGCGTATCTGGGTGAAGACGACACCATCATCAACACCACCTCGATCAACGCCTACATCGGCCCCGAGTTCCTGATCGATTACAGCGCCACCAAGGGCGCGATCGTGAGTTTCACGCGGGCGCTGTCGAACCAGGTCGTCGGCCGCGGCGTGCGCGTCAACGCCGTCGCCCCGGGCCCGGTCTGGACCCCGCTGCAGCCGGCGACGCTCGGCGCCTACGATCCCGAAATGCTCGAGGATTTCGGTTCCGGCACGCCGATGGGCCGCGCCGCCCAGCCCGCCGAGCTCGGTCCCTGCTACGTCTTCCTGGCCTCGCTGGACTCGTCGTTCATCAGCGGGCAGACGCTGCATCCCAACGGCGGCACGGTCGTCAACGGCTAGTCGACGGCATCGAACCTTCGCCCGGGCCCACCGCACGGCGCCGCCCGGTGGGCCAAGGTGGAATGGACATCTCGCGCCCGGGCGTCATCAATAGGGGCGCGAACCCCGAGTGACCGGCACGAAAGAGGCTCTGAAACCCATGTTCGGTACCACGTCGAATCTTCCCCCGCGTGTCGACAGCTGGCTCGACCGGCCGGCGCACCATCACTGGCTCGAAAGCGAAGGCCAGCGCCTGCTCGCCTTCTATCGCGCCTCGCGCCATCCCGAGTGCGGCTTCGCGGCGCTGGACGACGACGGTCGTCTGCCGGACGACGCCGAACCCGACACCATGATCACCGCGCGGATGACGCACTGCTTCGCGCTGGCGGCCATGCGTGGCGAGCCCGGCGCGATGCCGCTGGTCGCCCACGGCGTGGCGGCGTTGAAGGGCGAGCTGCGCGATGCCACCCACGGCGGCTGGTACGGCGCCCGCCCCGGTCCAAAGACGCCGGCCACCAAGCAGGCGTACATCCACGCCTTCGTCGCCCTCGCTGCGGCCAGCGCCTGGCAGGCGGGTGACGAGGACGCCGAGACACTGCTCGACGACATCGTCGAGGTGATCGAAGAGCGCTTCTGGGACGAAAACGAAGGGCGGCTGCGCGAGGGCTTCTCCCGCGACTGGAGCGAGGACGAGGCCTACCGCGGCGGCAACAGCAACATGCACGCCACCGAGGCATTCCTGCAGCTCGCCGACGTGCTCGACGACCCCAAGTGGCGGGCGAGGGCGCTCTCCATCGTCGAGAAAATCATCCATCGTCACGCCGAGCCCAACGGCTACCGCGTGGTCGAGCACTTCGACAGCGAGTGGAACGAGTGGCGTGGCTACAATCACGACAACCCCAAGGACCCGTTTCGGCCCTACGGGGCCACACCCGGGCACGCGTTCGAGTGGGCGCGGCTGATGCTGCATCTCGAAGGCGGCCTGCTGCGTCACGGCGAGAGCGTGCCGGGATGGCTGCTGGAGGACGCGCGCGGGCTGTTCCACCGCGCCACCGAGCTCGCCTGGCACGTCGACGGCGAACCCGGGCTTATCTACACCCACGACTGGGACAACCAGCCCGTGGTGTTTGAGCGCATGCACTGGACGCTCGCCGAAGCCGCCGGCACCGCTGCGCTACTGCTCAAGCGCACCGGCGATGAAGTCTACGAAGTGTGGTATCGCCGGTTCTGGGACTACATCGACCGCTTTATGATCGACCGGGAGCGGGGCAGCTGGTGGCAGGAGCTCGACCGCTACAACAGGCCCTCCAGCGAGGTGTGGTCCGGCAAACCGGATCTCTATCACGCCTATCAGGCGACGCTGCTGCCGCGTCTGCCGATCTCGCCCACGATGGCACGCGCCATCGCCGAGGGGGCGCTGTAGGCTGTCAAAGGCTCACTACGCTGCTCCCTGGCATCAAACGGTGGCCGCCAGCTTGGCACCGGTCATGCGCTAACGTGCCAGCAGTCAGCGCCACCATGGACGAGAGGAAGACAATCGCCCCCAACGGTCGAGACCGTTCGGGGCGATTGCGTACGCGATCATCGGCGTTACCAGCGGTAGCTGACTTTCGCGCGAACCTCGCGGCCTGCGTTGTAGTAGTTGGCTGTACCCGTGCCGACGACGTGCTGTTCATCGAAGATGTTGCTGACATTGACCGTGAAATCGGTGTTCTGAACGATCCGGTAATCGAAGGCCGCATCGAACAGCGTGGCCGAGTCACTCTTCGACGTATTGGCAGCGTCGTAGTAGTAGCCATCGGTGTAGCGGGCGCCCAGGCCGACGCTCATGTCTTCCCCGGGTAGCGTGTAATAGCCCCACAGTTTGGCGGTGTGTTTCGGGGCGGTCTGGAGCGCGTTGCCCTCGATCGAGGTGCCATCGGTGAGCGTCCCCTTTTCGACTTCCGCATCCAGATAGGAGTAGCCACCGACGAGGCTCAGGTTGTCGGCCAGCTCCGCCTTGGCTTCCAGGTCGAGCCCGCGCGCCCGCGACTGGCCGACGGTCTGCTGATCGATGGCGCCGTTGTCCTGGACCACGGCAATCGTCACATCGTCTCTTTCGAGGTTGTACACCGCCGCCGAGAACTGCGCGTTCATCCCGTCGGGCGAGTACTTCACGCCGATCTCCTGCTGCTCTCCGCGTTCCGGCGTGACACCGATTTCCGGCGGTGCGACCGACTCGACGTAGCTGACGTAGGTGGAGAGCTCGTCGTTGACGATATAGGTCAGCGCACCGCGGAAGGTGGTTTCCGAGAAATCGTCGCTGTCATCGAACCCTTCACCGTAGGATGCCCCCTCGCTGGAAAGATCCATCGAATCATTGCGCACGCCGGCGCTCAGGACGAAGCGATCGTAAAAGGAGAGGTTCTGGGTCAGGAACACCGAACGGGTTTTAAAATCCTGGTCCTCGTACCGATAGGTCGTCAGCTCGTCGGGGCCGCCGGTATAGGTCGGGTCAGCGATGTCGATCGGCGTCGCATTCCCGTAGATCGACTGCGTATCGGTCGAGGCGTCGCGGTACTCGACACCGCCGAGGGTGCTGCTGTCGATCTCGCCGAAGCTGTCATCGTATTGCAGGATCGTATTGCCGATGAACTCCTGCGCTTCGGTATCGGTACCGAAGTAGTCGCGGTTCACGACCGTGCCGGTGCGCGCAGCGACATCGTTGATATAGACGTACTGAAAATTGTCTTCCAGATCGCTGTAGCGCAGGTTGGCGCGCAGCGTCAGGCCATTGTCGAAGTCGTGGCGAAGCTGGCCGGTCACGCTGGTGCGGTCGACATCCTGGTCGTTGAAGCCGGGTTCGCCGAAGAAGTCGTCGCGATCGTACTCTTTGTCGAGCGGATAACCGCCGCTGTTGGGTGTGTCGTCGCGACTGAGATAATCCACGATCAGCGTCGCTGTGGTCTGATCCGTGGGCTCCCAGGTCAGTCCCCCCATCAGCAGCCCGTTGTTGTCCTCCGAGCGATCGTACTCGCGGTCGCTGTCCTGAATCTTGCCGGTCAAGCGATAGGCGAGCGTCTGGCCCGAGTCCACGACGTCGCCGACGTCGAGGCCGGCTTCCTTGTGATCGAACGAGCCGTAGGAGAGAAAGCCGTTGCCGAAGCGCTCGAACCGCGGACGTTTGCTGACGAAGTTGACCGAGCCGCCAGGGTCGGCAGGGCCGAACAGCGTGGAGTTCGCCCCACGCAGCACTTCGACACGCTCGTAGGCGTAGGGATCTTCGCGCACGCCACGCATGGAGCCGAGCGTCATACCGTCGCGATACGTGGTCGCCTGGAAGCCGCGAATCTGGAAATAGTCATTGCGGTCATCGGAGCCGTAGTAGCCCGAGACGACGCCGGGTGTGTACTGCAGCACCTCCTCGGTCGTCTGAGCGGCGCGCTGTTCGATCTCTTTCTGGGTAATCACCGAGACGGAGGCGGGGGTGTCCTGAAGGCTCGTGGCGACTTTCCCGCCGACCGACAGTTCACGTGCCACAACGGTATCGGCATCGTTATCGGCGGGTGCCTGAGCGTTGACGATGACCGGGGATAGACGGTACGTCCCATCGTCGCTCTGTGTCTGCTGGGCATGACTGGTAGCGGGAAGGGTGAATAGTGCCGAGCCACAGAGAATCGCCGTCGTGGTGTGGTGCCACCAGGTCGAATTCTCGCGACTCACGATCGGGCGATTGCGACCGCTCATCATGATGTTCCCCAAAGTGATTGATCCCTTGTCGTCTAACCCGCGGTTTTTTATGGGCGGGCGCAGGGATTATCCGCAGGGGGGAGTCGTCGGTCAATAATGATAATTTTTCTCAGTTGCATTCGCGTTTGTGGCCGGGTTCTCGTGTATTCACAAGGTCCTGCGTCGTCATGGCCGCGTGACTCGGCCATGTGAGGGGCGGTGGGGAAGCGCTTTGGCGATTCGTCGGGTCGCGTCGGTGCTCGGCTGCAGCGTTCAGGCGCTCTCCCTTACCACCAGCCTCACGCCAAGATCGAGCCGTCGCGCGTCGCCATCGATTCGTCGGGTGAGGCTGTCGAGCAGCAGGCGTGCGGTGCGCCGGCCGATCTCGTGGCGCGGCGGCTCGATGGTGGTCAGCGGGGGGACCGTGCTGGCGGTAAAATCGAGATTGCCGAATCCCGCCACCGCGACACGCGCAGGGATCGCAAGCCCCTGACGCTGACACTCGAACAGCACGCCGAGCGCGACCATGTCGTTGGAGCAGGCGATCGCCTCTATCTCGGGGTGCGCCTCGAGCAGCTCGCCGGTGAGCCGACCGGTCTCTTCGGCGTGGCTGCGTCCGCTCAGTTGCTGCAGCACGACCGTGCCACCGGCGGCCTCGACGGTATCGCGAAAGCCGTGGTAGCGATTCTGTGCACGCACGTCGCGCTGGAAATGGGTACTGACGAACGCCGTACGGCGCCGCCCCTGCGCCAGCAGGTGCTCGGCGATCAATCGGCCGCAGGCGTGGTGTGAAAACCCCACCACCATGTCGAGTCCCGGCTGACCGTAGTCCCACATTTCGACCACCGGGGTTGCGCTCTGTGAAAGCAGTGCATGCGTCTTGCGGCTATGACCGAAGCCCGTCAGCACCAGTCCGGCCGGGTTCCAGCTCAGAATCGAGCGAACCAGTTCCTCCTCCCGTGCCTCGTCGAACTCCGTATTGCCGATCAGCAGCTGATAGCCGGCGTCACGCAGATGGCGCTCCAGCGTCTCCAGCGTTTCGGAGAAAAAGGAGTTCGTCACCGTCGGCACCAGCACGCCGATCACCCGCGAGCGCGACGAGGCGAGCCCCCCCGCCATCACGTTGGGCAGGTAGCCCAGCCGATCGATCGCCGACTGGATCTGTTCGGCGCGGTGGGCGGAGACCTCGTCGGGCCGGCGCAGATAGAGCGATACCGTGCTCGGCGAGACGTCGGCGAGACGGGCGACCTCGCCCATGGTGACCCGCTGTGATCCGCGGCGCTGTCGCTTGGCCAAACTGGCACTCTCCTGTCGTCGTGGTCGGCCGCGCTGGCCGCGGCGGCGGCCCTCATTGCCGAGCGTGATGAACTCATGCCTCGGAAGTCGATAAGCTCATGACGCTTTCGTCGTTCCCTTTCGCGTCTGGCGCGATAGTCTACCCACTCGAGCCGGTGGCGTGATCCCGGTACCGATCCCTGCGGCGCAAGATTGGGCTCATCTTACGACGAATGGACGATAGGCAGTCATTGTCGCACGTAAATCGTAGCGCTACGATTTCGGTCCCTATCGAGTCGCGCCGATTGTCGAAAGCCTTGCCTGATCTCGATCAACGAATCCTCGCGCTGGCGTCGTCGCCAATCGCAGCGCTACGAAACGGAGTCCGATATGAACGCTCTGCGTCACTCTCTCGTCGCCGTCGCCCTCGTCGGTATCACGCAGTCGGCTGCCGCCGACAATCTGGATATCGTCGTGCCCTTCGCCGCCGGCGGTGCCACCGATATCGTCGCCCGCAGTTTCGAACCCATCTTCTCCGAGCAGCTCGGCGTCACCTCGGTGATCCGCAACGTCGCCGGCGCAAGCGCCACGGTAGGCACGGCAGAGGTCGCCGACAGCGAGGGCAACCCCAACATCATCGGCTACGAGCCGGCCGGCGCGCTCTCGATCCAACCGTCGCTCAAGGATCTTCCCTACGGCCCGGACAGCTTCACCTATGTCTGCCGTACGGTCTCCAACCCGATGTTCCTCATGGTGTCGAAGGATTCCGACATCGATTCCATCGATCAGCTCATCGAGGAGTCCCAGGAGTATCCGTTCCTCTACGGTTCATCCGGTCCGGGCACGCTTCCTCATCTCGCCATGGCCGCACTCACCGTCAAGAGCGACCTGCAGGCCCAGCACGTGCCCTACAGCGGCTCCGGCCCGGCAATGAACGCACTCGCCGGCAACGAGATTCAGATCATGGCCGACACCGAGACCATTCTCGAGAACTACGACCTCAAGCCGCTGGCGGTCTTCGCCGAGGAGCGCATCGAGGGCTACGACGATGTGCCGACCTTCGGTGAACTCGGCATGCAGGATCTCGATTTCGCCGTCTGGCAGGGGATCGTCGCACCCAAGGGTATTTCCCAAGAACGTGCCGACGAATTCGCCGAGGCCTGCCGGGCGACCGTCGAGTCGGATCGCTTCGAGACGTTTGCGGACAAGGCGAAGGCGAACATTGCCTATCTCGGTGCCGAGGAGTTCGAGGCATTCGTCGCACGCCGCGTCGAGATCAACAAGCAGGTACTGAAGGACGCCGGGCTGGCCGAGTAGCCATGCGCTCGCCGGTTCGCCTGTCACCCAAGGAGTCGGTATGACGTCGACGCTGTTTCACCCTCGAGTCCTCACCGCTCTCGCGCTGCTGCTCGTCGGCGCGGGGCTGTCGGTCACGGCCTGGCAGGGCCCGGCTGATGCCATGCTGGTGCCGCGGTTCGTACTGGCGATCTGGTGCGCGGCGGCGCTGGTGGTGCTGATCGGCGAGCTGATTCGTCGCGCGCCGATGCCGAGAGTCTCACGCTCGCCGCTGCCGCTATTGATGGCGGCGGTGCTGATCGCGGCCGTCGCCACGGCGAGTCTCGGCTTTTTGATTCCGGTACTGCCGCTGGTGGCGCTGACGCTTTGGCTCTTTCGCGTTCGCCAGCCGCTGTGGCTCGCGCTGGGCACGCTGATTCTCGGCGGCGGGCTCTGGTTTCTGTTCCACCACGTGCTGCTGATCCGGCTGCCGACGCTGCTGACCAACGGTCTGATCTGACCTTCGGAGACCATCGAGATGGACATCGTTCTTGCGGCGGCAGCGGACGCCTTTACCTGGCAGGCGCTGCTCGCCATCGTCATCGGTACCTGGGCCGGCATCATCATCGGTGGCCTGCCCGGGCTCGGCTCGGTCGTCGGGCTGACGATCTTTCTGCCGTTCACCTTCGGCATGGATGTCATCACCAGCATGGCGCTGCTGATCGGGGTCTACTGCGGCTCCGTCTACGGCGGCTCGATCACCGCGATTCTGATCAACACGCCGGGCACGCCGCAGGCGGCGGCTACCACCTTCGACGGCTATCCGATGACCCAGCAGGGGCGGGTGGGTGAAGCGCTGGGCTGGGCGACCTTCGCCTCGTTCTTCGGCGGGGTGCTGTCGTGCGTCATGCTGATCATCGGTGCGCCGCAGTTGGCGAAATTCGCGGTCAACTTCGGCTCCATCGAGGTGTTCGCGCTGGTCTGTCTCGCCATGCTCTGCATCGTGGGTGTCTCCCAGGGCAGCACGCTCAAGGGCATCCTCTGCGGCATGATGGGTTTTCTGTTCTCGATGGTGGGCAGCGATCCCATCACCGGGGCGGATCGCTTCACCTTCGGCCAGTATGCGCTGAGCTCCGGACTGACACTGATCCCGGTGGTGGTCGGCGCCTTTGCGCTGTCGGAAGTGTTCGTGCGCTTTGCGAGCCGCGACGACGAAGCGGCGCGCATCCCCGAGGCGCGGCTCACATTCCCCGGCCTGCGCGACATCGGCCGACGCCTGATCGAACTGATCCGCGGTTCGTTCATCGGCGGGCTCATCGGGGCGCTGCCGGGCACCGGCGCGGCGGCGGCGGCCTTCATCAGCTACGCCTCGGCGCAGAAGTTATCCCCTAGACGCAAGAATCTGGGCAAGGGCGAGCCGGACGGGATCATCGCTTCGGAGTCTTCCAACAACGCCGTCACCGGCAGCTCGTTCATCCCTACGCTTGCGCTCGGCATTCCCGGCGACGTGGTCACGGCGATGATGATGGGCGCGATGGTGATTCACGGCATCACGCCGGGGGTTCGGCTGATGGCGGATCAGGCGCAGACGGTCTATTCGCTCTTCGTGGTGCTGATCATCGTCAACGTGGCGATGCTGATTCTCAGCAAACCCTCGGTCGGCCTCTTTCGCTATCTGTTCAAGCTGCCGCAGGGCTTCGTGATGGGCGGCATCGTGATGTTCAGCTTCATCGGCGCGGTCTCGGTGCGCGGCAACCCGCTGGATCTGGTCGTCGCAGCCGTCACCGGTCTGCTCGCCTACGTGCTGCGCCGCGGCGGCTATCCGCTGGCGCCGCTGGTGATCGGCATGGTCCTCGGTCCCGAGCTCGAAAGCTCGCTGCGCCGCGGGCTTTTGATCTCCCGCGGCGACTTCAGCGCCTTCTTCACCCACAGCACCATCGCCAGCGTGCTTTTTATCCTGATCGCGCTGTTCATCGCCGGCACGCTCTGGTCCGGATTCACCCAGTGGCGCAAGGACCGCGCCGCCAGCGAGAGTCCGGCCGCGTGACTCGCACGCCGACACGTTTGATGCCCGTCAAGCTATCCACCGTAGAGAGACTCTCATGACCCGCGTGACCGATCTCAAGACCCATGTCCTCGCCGCGCCGCTGGCCGAGCCGTTCGCGTTCTCCCAGGGCTGGGTTCATCAGCGCACCGCCATGCTGGTGGAGATCACCACCGACGACGGCCTGACCGGCTGGGGCGAGTGCGTCAATCACGGCCTGCAGCCGCCGCAGGTCGCTCAGGCCATGGTCGAGCACGCGCTCAAGCCGCTGGTGATCGGCCGCTCGATCTTCGACCGCGAGGTGCTGTGGGAGGCGATGTACAACCACACCCGCCCCTACGGGCAGCAGGGCGTGGCGCTGTTCGGCATCGCCGCGATCGACGTCGCGCTGTGGGATCTCGTCGGTAAGGCGCTGAATCAACCCGTGCATCGCTTGATGGGTGGGGCATTTCGTCAGCGCATCCGGCCCTACGCCACCGGCTTCTATCGTCGCGAAGGCGGTCGTTACCCCGAGGAGGTGGTCGAGGAGGCGCTGCGTCACCAGGCCAACGGCTACCGGGCGATGAAGATCAAGACCGGCTTCGGCATCGAGGCGGACATCCGCGACATGCGTGCGGTGCGTGAAGCGGTCGGCGACGACATCGCGCTGATGATGGACGCCAACTGTGCCTACAGCGTGCCGGCGGCACGGCGCATCCTGATGGAGCTCGAGGAGACGCGCGTGCATCTGTTCGAGGAGCCGCTGAGCCCCGAAAACCGTCACGGCTATCGCGAGCTCAAGGGGATCTCGAAAACCTGGATCGCCGCCGGCGAGAACGAATATACCCGGCTTGGCTACCGCGACTGGATCAGCGACGGGGCGCTTGACGTCATCCAGCCGGACATCGGCGCCGCCGGCGGACTCACCGAATGCCGCAAGATCGCGTCGCTCGCCCAGTCATGGCACGTGCCGGTGATGCCGCACGTCTGGGGCACGGGCATCGGCCTGGCCGCGGCGGTACAGCTGATCGCCAATCTGGCGCCTCAGCCGCTGTCGCTGACCCCGGATGAGCCCATGCTCGAATACGATCAGTCCGCGCACCCCTTCCGACAGGAACTGATTCATGGCGAGTTCGGCCTCGACGCCGACGGCCTCGTCGCGGTGCCGGAGGGGCCGGGACTGGGTATCGAGATCGATCGTTCGGTCATCGACCGCTATCGCCTCGACTGAGCCCAACGACCCCGGAGTGTTTCATGAGCGAATCCAAGAAAATCCTGCTGCTGGGCGTCGACGGCCTGATTCCCGAACTCGTCGAGCGCTTCTGTGCCGAAGGCGTGCTGCCCAATTTTCAGCGGTTGATCGACGAGGGCGGCTCGACCCGGCTGCTGCCCTATATCTCCACCTGGGGCGATACCAACTTCGTCACCCTGCTGACGGGGCAGGCCCCCGGCACCAGCTGGGTCGGCCAGCGCCAGCCGCCGCGCGATACGCAGCATCTGCTCGAGCTGATGCGGGATGCCCACCAGCGCGCAGCGCTGGTTCACTTTCCCGAGAGCCTGACGCCCGTCGGTGAGCGCGATCTCTGCCTCGCGCCTTTCTGGAGCGGCAAGGGGCCGGCACCGATGGAGCTGGCCCCGGCGTGTCTGCACACCACCCGGCTGGCGAGCTGGCAAGTGGACGCGCCCAGCGAGGCGCTGGGCTGGCCGCCGACCGGTACGCTCGCCCATCACCAGAAGCACAACCGCTACGCGATCGAGCGCGCAGGCGAGCGTTTCGTCGCCCACATTCCCGCGCATCGCGTCGAGCCAGTGCCCGTCACGCTGCAGGCCGAGGGCCAAGGGCTTCGGCTGACGGTCGCTGGCAGCGAAGCGAGTCTCAATGTCGACGAGTGGAGTGCCTGGCTGGCGCTGGAAGGCGAGCACGCCCTGGAGGGCAAACCGGCCGCCGTGCGCTTCAAGCTTCTCTCATTCGACCCCGCCACGGGCGACATCGATCTGCTGCAGTCGCAGGTCACCGCGCCGGCGGGGAGTAGCGATCGACCGGGGCTGACGCGGCGACTGATCGACCGCCATGGCCCCTTCATTTCCAAGTGGGCCGTCTCCGCCGACCCGGATAGTCGCTACTTCGAGACCAGCTTCGAGGAGGGGCGCTACCAGCTCGAGTGGCTGGTCGGCAGTGCCCTTGCGCTACTCAACGACGAGGGCTTTTCGCTCTTTGCCACTGTTTTCCGGCTCAACGACGAGACCCACCACACCAGTCTTGCCCAGTGCGATCCGGCATCGATCTTTTACGACCGCGAGGACCACGCGCGCTATCTCGATGTCATCCGTCAGTCGTACCGCCTGCTCGACGAGGCGGTCGGCCGGGCGCTCGCCGGCTGCGACGAGCACACCACCTTCGTGCTCGCCTCCGATCACGGCGACGTACCCAACAGCCACCTTTGCGATATCCACAGGCGGTTGGCCGAGTTCGACCTGTGCACACTCGATGACGCCGGGCGCCCGGACCCGAGCCGGAGCCGGACGTTTCTCAAGGACGAACGTGGTGGGCTGGAGATCTTCGTCAACCGCGACCTCGTCCCGCAGAGCGAGATCGAGGGCGTGAAGACGCGCATTCTCAAGGCGCTCAACACCTGGTACGTCGATACCGAGTCGGGCGAGCGCAATGTCGTCGCGCTGGCGGTGAAGCGTGAAGACGCCGCGCCGCTCGGCTACTGGGGCGAGGCGATGGGCGACATCCTCTTCGCCTACGCGCAGGGCTTCGTCTGGGGCAGCAACGCCCGCGGTGACACCGTCGCGCCGGTGACCTCTCCCGGCGCGAATCACGGCCCGCAGGTGCCCACCGCGCGCACGGCGTTTGCCTCCAACCTCGGCGTCGCCTTCTTCCACGGCGCCGGCATTCGTCACTACCCAGGGCTCGGTACCGATGCGCTACCGCGTATGGATAGCGTCGGCGCAACGTTCGCCCGGCTGCTCGAACTGCCCGCGGATTCGCTGGACGGCAAGGTACTCGAGGGATGGGTCGAATGACGATGTCAGTCTCGGTTACCCCGCTACATGGCCTGCGGCATCGGTGGTCATGGCCGTGACCCGCGCTTGGCGGATCCGGTCGTTGAGCACGGCCTCGTGGGTGGCGTCATCGACATCGTGTCGCTGCTCCGGATAGAGCCCCAGACGCTCGAATAAGCGCTTGTCGTGAGCAGCCTGGGGATTCTGCGCGGTCAACAGCCGCTCGCCGTAGAAGATCGAGTTGGCGCCGGCGAAAAAGGCCAGCGCTTGGGTCTCGTCGCTCATCAGCTCGCGGCCGGCCGCCATGCGCACGTGAGAGGCGGGCATCAGAATGCGGGCAGTGGCGATCGTTCGAATGAAATCGATCGGATCGAGATCCTCGACGTGCTCGAGCGGCGTGCCCTGAATGCGGATCAGCATGTTGATCGGCACACTCTCGGGATGGGTGGGCAGGTTGGCCAGCTGCTGCAAGAGGCCGGCGCGGTCGTTGATGCTCTCGCCCATGCCCAGAATGCCGCCGGAGCAGATCTTCATGCCGGACTGGCGGACGTGATCCAGCGTCTCGAGCCGGTCGGCGTAGGTGCGGGTGGTGATGATCTCGCCGTAGTACTCCGGGGAGGTGTCCAGATTGTGGTTGTAGTAATCCAGTCCGGCCTCTTCCAGCGCTTCAGCCTGATCGCGGGTGAGCATGCCCAGCGTCATGCAGGTCTCGAGGCCCATGGCGCGCACGCCGCGTACCATCTCCAGAACGTACGGCATGTCCTTCGCCCGCGGATTCTTCCAGGCCGCCCCCATGCAGAAACGACTTGCCCCCACTTCCTTCGCCCGGCGCGCTTCTTCCAGCACGGCCTCGACCTGCATCAGTTTTTCGCGCTCGAGCCCGGTGTTGTAGTGCCCGGACTGCGGGCAGTACTTGCAGTCTTCCGGGCAGGCACCGGTCTTGATCGACAGCAGTGTGGAGATCTGCACGGCATTGGGGTCGAAGTACTGACGATGCACCCCCTGCGCCTGAAACAGCAGATCGTTGAGCGGCAGGGTGAGCAGCGCCTCGATTTCGTGTCGCTGCCAGTCGTGACGAAAACGCTCGGGTCGGGGAGAGCCGTGATCGGACGTGTCCATGGCGTTGTTAACCTTTTGGCTTCGAAAAGATGACCAAAACTCTGCCAGTGCCATTCGTTAACCTCAAGCTTATTGAAAGTTAACAATGCCAGTGCCGAAAGCGACACCGGCAGGAGGGGGGCTAACATGCAGTTTGCGGGATGATGAGCCGACCGACCCAGCGCCAGCTATGCGGAACGGCTATCCTGAGTGTTCGGAGTCTCATGATAGTTAAGTTCTTGCCGATAGATCGTTGGCTACCGATCTTGCACCCCGGGGGTGTGATCTCACTTTTCTCCCCTCACACAGGCGGTTCTATGATCGATACGATCAAGAAATTATGGTCGCCGGGTGTGGATGAGAATCCACTCAGGCTGCGCCGCCAGATAGCACTCTGTAATCAGGTAGGGCTGTTCGGCACCGTCGCGACGCTGCCCTATCAGCTGTTCTACTATTTCTATGATTTCGCTACCTATTGGGGCGTCTTTCTGGTCAATCTGCTGTTCATGGCAGGCTATCTGCTGGTGTTGCCGCTCAATCACCGACGGTTGCACAGCGTGGCGAGCAACGTGCTGCTCATCAACGGTGGCGCTCAGCTCTTCGTGGTGACCGCTTTCATTGGCACCGAGGCCGGCGTGAATCTGTTCTATTTCACGCTGGCTTCCATCCTGGTCTTTCTCTACCAGCACCTGCGCGTGCAAACGTATGCCTTCGTCATGGCACTGTTCGGCGCGCAGTATGCGCTTTCGCATTTTCTGTTCACGCGGGAGGCCGTGATCTCGCCGGTGCCCTCGCCGTGGGTCGACATCATGTACGCAGGCAGCGTGGTGGGCGTACTGATGCTTTCGGGCGCTTTGCTCTACCTCTTTCGCCAGCAGATCGATCATGCCGAGGACGAGCTGACGCTGAGCAATCAGTATCTGGAGACGCTGAGCAACACCGATCCGCTGACCGGACTGGCCAACCGCCGTGCGCTGGACGCGGCCCTGGAGCGCGAGTGGTCGCGGCTTTCGAGGCTCTCCAGCGGGCTGGCCGTGATCATGTGCGACGTGGATCACTTCAAAGGCTTCAACGACCGCTACGGTCATGACGGCGGTGACCGCTGTCTGCAGCGAATCACGACCGCACTGGAGGGCGTTCTCTCGCGGCCCGCCGACCTGGCGGTGCGCTACGGCGGGGAGGAGTTCGCGCTGGTACTACCCGGCACGGAAGAGGCAGGCGCCCGGCTTCTGGCAGAGAGACTGCGCGAGGCGGTCGAGCGTTTGCAGATTCCCAACGAAGCCGCCGGCGAGGGCGCCTGTGTCACGGTCAGCGTCGGCGTTTCGAGCATCAACCATGTGTTTCCGGAGGTGGGCTTCCACGGCGTCGACCATCTGATCAAGCGCGCCGACGAGGCGCTCTACCAGGCGAAGGCGAGTGGACGTAACCGAGTCGTCTATCTCGCCTATTCCGATCGGTTCGACGTTGACGGTAGCGAACAGTGAGCCGGTAGCGCCCCTCGCCTTGCGGGGCTCTCGATGCGCCGCTCCTCTGGGGCTTTCAGTCCAGCAACCCACTTTTTTCAGTACAAGAACGATGACCGTATGAACATTCACGTTGCCCAGGCTCGCCCCTGCGACGAAGGGGCGTTTCTCGATGCCGTGGCGAGGAGTCGCGTACTTTTCGCTGACTGGGTCGACCCGCCGGACAGTCCGGAACGCTTCGCCGCGCACCTGGCGAGATATACCGCGGACAATCGCTTCAGCTACCTCGCCCGCAATGAGCGCGATCAGCTCATCGGCTGTATCAACATCAACGAGATCGTACGCGGGGGTTTTCAGTCCGCCTTTCTCGGGTACTACGCCTTCTCACCGCATAGCGGCCAGGGACTGATGAAGCAGGCGATGAGCCAGGTGATCGACGAGGCATTCGGCCCGCACCAGCTTCACCGGCTCGAGGCCAACATCCAGCCCGCCAACCGCGCCTCGGTGGCGCTGGTCGAGTCGCTGGGTTTCCGGTTCGAAGGCCATTCGCCCCGCTACCTGAAGATCGCCGGCGACTGGCGCGACCACGACCGCTACGCCATCACCGCAGAAGAGTGGTAGCGGCGGTATGCAAAAGACGGGGCCGCCGAGAGAAACGACGCCAATGACGCAGAGCGGGGCGGTGCGCCGGCGCCTGGACCTGCCGGCCAGTGCGCTGATGGTGCTGTTCTGCCTGGGATTCGGTTGTCAGCAGGTGGCGATGAAGGCCGTTGCCGCGGATATGTCCCCGCTGGCGCAGGTTGCGATTCGCTCATCCTTGGCCGCGCTACTGGTAATGATGCTTGCCCACCGGCAGGGTATTCGGTGGCGCGACATGCGGGCACATGTCGGCCCCGGCGTTCTGGTGGGGCTGGGGTTCGTGGCGGAGTTTCTCTTCGTGGCCTGGGGGCTTGACTACACCTTGGCCTCGCACATGTCGGTGTTTCTCTATACGGCGCCGGTATTCGCCGCTCTAGCGCTACACCTGCTGGTGCCGGGAGAGCAGCTGACCCGACGTCAGTTCGTCGGTGTCGCATTGGCTTTCGGTGGGATGCTGATCGCTATGGCACCGGATACCGACATCGACAATGCCGGCGACATCCTGCTTGGCGATTGTCTGGGACTTCTGGCCGGTCTCTCCTGGGCCGCGACCACGCTGGTCATTCGCCGTCCGTCACTGTCCGACGCGCCGCCGGTGCAGACGCTCTGCTATCAGCTCACCGTTGCAGGCCTTTTGTTGCTGCCCGCCAGCGCCCTGCTGGGCGATCTCGGACGCGTCCAGTTCACCGGCGTCGCGGTTGCCAGTCTTGCCTTTCAGACGCTAGTCATCTCTTTCACCGCGCTACTGCTCTGGTTTGCGCTGTTGCGACGCTACTTTGCTTCTCAACTGGGCATCTTCTCGTTTCTGTCGCCGGTATTCGGCGTGTTGTTCGGGGCGATAGTACTGGGCGAACCGCTGACGACCGGCTTTCTCGTGGGCGGAGCGCTCTTGCTGATCGGTTTGCTGGTGGTGACGCGGTAGGGGAGTGGCTACGCACTGCAGATGAAAACAGAAGCGCTTCTCTGTCTGCCAACGCGCCTGCCACTCGATGCGGGTACGTCGGCGACGTCTGACGCTGACGTGTCCCATCATTGAACGCCCCGGCTGAACGTCCAGCCGGGGCAGTCACGTCACGCCATGCCTTCCTTGCTCTCCAGCCGCATCACCAGCGCGTGCGCCTGCCCGTCCAGCGGTACGCGGGCACCATCGTCGCTTCCGATCGCCTCCCCATCGAGTGTGGCGCTAGGCGTCTCGCCGGCCTCGGCCCGTTCGATGCGGATCTCCACGCGGCCGCCCTCCAGCTCGACGGTGGCGGCATAACCCGGCCAGTCGTCGGGGATGGCAGGGGCGACGATGAGTTCGCGGCCTTCGCGGCGGATGCCCAGGATGCCGCGGGCGCCGGCCTGGTAGAACCAGCCGCCGGAGCCGGTGTACCAGGTCCAGCCGCCGTGGCCGACGTGGGGCGGCTCGGAGTAGACGTCGGCGGCGATCACGTAGGGTTCGACGCGGTAGCGCTCGACCGCCTCGGGCGTAAGGGCATGATTGACCGGGTTGACCATCGCGAAGAGCGCGTGCGCCCGCTCGGCCTGGCCCAGCTTGGCCAGCGCAAGAATCGTCCAGGTGGCGGCGTGGGTGTACTGCCCGCCGTTCTCGCGCAGTCCCGGCGGGTAGCCCTTGATGTAGCCGGGCTCCTGCTCGCTCTTGTCGAAGGGCGGCGTGAACAGCAGCGCCAGGCCGTCGTCTTCGCGGATCAGATGCTCGGCGACGGAGTCCATCGCGCGGGCGGCGCGCTCGGGGTCGGCGCGCTCGGAGAGCACGGCCCAGGACTGGGCGATGGCATCGATGCGGCACTCAACGCTTGCCTTCGTGCCCATCCAGTCGCCGTTGTCGAAGGTGGCGCGACGGTACCAGTCGCCGTCCCAGGCGTGGGTCTCGAGCGCTTCCCGCAGTGCCTCGGCCCGCTCGCGCCAGCGGTCGGCACGTGCCGGGTCGCGCCGGGTGATCAGCGGGTCGAACAGCGTCAGCGTGCGCAGCAGCATCCAGCCCAGCCAGACGCTCTCGCCCTGGCCGGCTTCGCCCACCCGGTTGAAGCCGTCGTTCCAGTCGCCGGTGCCGATCAGCGGCAGCCCGTGCTCGCCGAACTGTTCGAGCGCCTGTTCGAGGGCGCGCACGCAGTGCTCGAACAGCGGCGCGGTCTCGTCCGCCGGCGAAGGCTGGGAGAACTCGTCGTGAGCGCCGGCGGCGAGGGTCGGCGCTTCCAGAAAGCCCACCGGCTCGTCGAGCACCGCTTCGTCGTCGGCGGCCTGGACGTAGGTGGCGGCGGCGAAGGCGAGCCATACCCGGTCGTCGGCGATACGGGTACGCACGCCCTGGCCGGAGTGCGGCAGCCACCAGTGCTGCACGTCGCCCTCGACGAACTGGCGGCCGGCGGCGCGCAGCAGGTGGTGGCGGGTTAGATCCGGCAGGGCGAAGGTCAGCGCCATGCCGTCCTGGAGCTGATCGCGGAAGCCGTAGGCGCCGCTCGCCTGATAGAACGCCGAGCGGGCCGTGACCCGGCAGGCCAGCGTCTGATAGGTGAGCCAGCCGTTGAGCATCACGTCCATCGCCCGGTCCGGGGTGCGCACCTGCAGCGAGGCGTGCAGCTCGCGCCAGTAGCGCTCGATGCTATCGAGTTCGTCGGCGAGATCCGCCTCGCGGTAGCGCAGGATGAGCGTCCGTGCCGTCTCGGCGTCGCTCGTCTGCCCCAGGAAGGCGTCGAGCGTCACCGACTCGTTGGGGGCTAGCGTCAGCGTGCACTGCAGCACCGTGGCCGGGTCGCGACCGAGACCGGTCCAGCCGCTGAGCGCGCGACGCTGGGTCAGCGCCTCCGGAGCGGCAAGCGAGCCCGCCCCGAGGAACTCGCGGCGATCCGCCGTCCACTGCGCCGCCCGCCCGCCGAGGTCGACGAAGCCGACCCGATTCGGGAACGCCATGTTCCACGGATTGCGCATCAGCAGCGCGCCGGTATCGGCATCGTGGGTCGGCGTCAGATAGAGGGCGTTCTTGGCCCGCGAGTTGCCCATGACCCAGTTGGCGTAGTGCGTCACGATCAGGGTCTGCGGTGCGTCGCTGCGGTTGGTGAGCGTGAGCCGGGAGATCTTGATCGGATCGTCCTTGGGCACGAACTGCAAAAGCGAGAGCGAAAGCGTCGCGGTGTCGTGATCGAAGCGGCTGTAGCCGAAGCCATGGCGGGCGACGTAGCGGCCGCGCTCGCCCGGCGACCGGCACGGCGCGGCGGTGGCGGTAGTGATGACGCCGGTGTCGGCATCCTGCACGTAGATCACCTCGCCCGCGGGGTCGCTCACCGGGTCGTTGGACCAGGGGGTGAGCTGATTGTCGCGGCTGTTGTCCGCCCATACGTAGCCGCTGCCTTCGGCGGAGACCTGGAAGCCGAAGCCCGCGTTGGCAATCACGTTGATCCACGGCTGCGGCGTGGTGGCGCCGTCGTCGAGCACGCAGACGTACTCGCGGCCGTCCCGGGCGAAGCCGCCGAGGCCGTTGAAGAATTCGAGGTCTTCAACCGGCGGGCGGTCGACGGCGGTGCTCGGTTCGGGCCGAGCCGGATCGCCGGCGATGCCGGGCTCGGCCCGGGCGTCGGCGGATGTCGTATCGAGCCGAACGGCGGCCTGGGTACGCGCTTTCAGGCTTTCTCGGCTCTCCCGGCTGCCGCCCTTGACGCTTTCCGGGCTGCTCGCGGCCGGCCGTGTCGGGCTATCGGTCCTGGCGCCGATCCGAATGCCGGCCTTGAGGCTCTTCTTGCTTCCCGCCTTGCCGTCGTTCTTGCCGCCCGTCTTGCTCTCGGGCGTTCGGCGCCCCTTGCGATCCAGCGGGGCCAGCGGGCGAGCGTCACGCCGCGTCTCCATGAGGGATTCGCCGTCGACGTCGAGCAGCGCGGTGAGCTGGCGGTGCAGCGGGCCCTTGTGCGCCTTGAGCACCACCCGGGCCACGGAGAGCACCAGTGCGAGAGCGGCGGGGCTCAGCTGATGCGCGCGCAGGGCGATGACCGACCCCTGGGGCGGCTGGCTGCTCGGCTGCGGCGGTGAAAGGTTGGTGCGCACGGCGGTGTCGATCGCATCCTGCAGCTCCTGCAGATAGGAGTGCGAGCGCTCGTTGAGAATCACCAGATCGACGCCCAGCCCCTTGGCCCGCCAGTACTCCTGGGCGCGCAGCAGCGTATTGACCCAGCCGATCTCCTCGGTGTCGGCAATGCGCAGCACCACCAGCGGCAGGTCGCCGGATATCCCCATCGGCCAGAGGTCGGACTGCACCGACAGCCCGCGGGCGAGCGTCTCCTCGCCGACGCGGAAACGCGCATCGTGATAGAGGATCGGCGCCGCAAGGCGCTGGAAGTCGGCGGCCTCGTCCAGGGTAATATCGAGATGACGGAGCTGCACCTGGGCCTGCGTCCAGGCCAGCGTCCTGGCCCGCTCGAAGGCGCCGGCATCGTGGTGGCGGTCGATCAGCGCCAGCAGGTTGTCGCGGCTGTCGGCGGCGACGGTCCAGAAGTCGACGTGGGCCGCGTGATTGGGGGCGATCCTTACCACGTAGCGCAGCGCGAAGACCGGGTCGAGCACGGCGCCGACACGACGCGAGAGGGCCGGCATCGACGGGCTCGACGAGTTCGGCATGAGCGCGACGGCGTTCTCGAGGGTGCGTCCGCGGCCCAGAAAACGCGCGCGGTCGGTCTCGAACTGAAAATCGCGGCTCGTCGATACCGCCTCGCTCGAGGCGGGGACTGACGACGTCACGCCATTGTGTGTGTCACGGTCGTCGACGAGTTCCGTGGCGCCGTCGATCAGCGCGAAATGCGCCACCCAGATCGGCGTCTCGCTGGGGTCGCGATGGCGCCGCGTCGCCGTCAGCGCCTGATACTCATCGATGGTGTCGGTCTCGACGAACATCTTGGCGAAGGCGGGGTGAGCGTCGTCGGCGGGCGGCGTGGTCAGTACCAGCTCGGCGTAGGAGGTCAGCTCGATGGTGGCCGGGCGGTCGGTGTTGTTGGTCACCGTCACTCGGCGCACCTCGCCATCCTCTTCGCCGGAGACCAGTACGTCGAGCGCCGTGGTGAACGCCGCATCGTCACGTACGAAACGCGCGTGATCCTCGGCGAATTCGACGCTGTAGGCGGCATCGTCGACCTCGTCCGGCGTCGTCAGACGTCGTCCGCCGGCGGCCCAGCGCTGGCCGCTCTCGCGGTGGTACAGACTGATGGTGCTGCCCCAGTCGGTGTTCGTCGGGTCCTCGCGCCAGCGGGTGATGGCAAGCGTGCCCCAGCGGCTGAAACCGGTGCCGTCGGCGGTCAGCATCACCGAGTAGCGGCCGTTGGAGAGCAGGTGGGTCAGCGGCTGTGCCGGCGGCGAGCCGTTGAGGCTGCGTACCGCGGCCTCGGGGTCGGCGGGCTCGGGCACCACGACCGGCTCGGCGTCGTTGGGGGAGGGTAGCGTCGCGACCTCGCGCGGCAGGCGCTCGTGGAGCAGCAGCTCGCTGGCCTGAATCATCGGCTCGGCGTGAAAGTGCGTGCGTAGCCGGCCGTCGAGCAGGGCGTTGGCGATCGCCACGATCGTCATGCCCTGGTGGTGGGCCATGACGTTGCGCACCACCACGAAGTCTCGATCCAGCGGCAGCCGGGTCGGGGTGAAGTCGATGGCGTCGAAAAAGCCGTAGCGCCCTTCGGCGCCGAGCTCGCGCAGCCGCGCGAAGTTCTCGAGCGCCGCCTTGGGGGCGACCATCGCCGCCAGTGCCGTGGCGTAGGGGGCGAGCACGAAATTGTCGGCGAGCCCCCGTTTGAGCCCGAGAGAGGGCACGCCGAAGTTGGAGTACTGGTAGTTGAAGTCGAGATCGCGGGCGTTGTAGGCGGACTCGGAAATGCCCCAGGGCTCGCCCTTGTCGCCGGCATAGCGCTGCTGGCAGGCCACCACCAGCCGGTTGGTCTGCTCGAGCAGGCTGTCGCGGGGGGCACGCATCACCAGTGACGGCATCAGGTACTCGAACATCGAGCCGGACCAGGACATCAGCGCCACGCCGTCGCGCTGCGGGCTCACGGCGCGGCCGAGGCGAAACCAGTGCCGGGTGGGCAGATCGCCCTTGGCGATGCCCACCAGACTCGCCAGCCGCGCCTCGGAGGCGAGCAGGTCGTAACAGCCGTCATCCAGCCGGTCTTCCCGCGGGGTGTAGCCGATCGCCATGAGCTTGCGCTCGGGCACCAGCATGAAGGCGAAATCCATCTCCCGGGTGAGCGTGCGGGCGCGCTCGGCGAGGGCGCGCAGTCGCGTCGCCAGCGACGCCCGCTCCGCGGGGTCGGCAGCGACGTTCACATCCGCCGAGTGCTCGTCCGCCGAATGCTCATCAGCCAAATGCTCGTCCGCCGAGTGCTCATCCGCCAAATGCTCATCCGCCAAATGCTCGTCGAGGCACTGCTCCAGCCGTTCCAGCCAGTAGGAGACCGGGGCGCGTCGCGTCGCATCGTCGGCGTCATCGGCCGACGCTTCCGCGGCCAGTTTGACCCCGCCGGCGTCATCGTTGGCGGCGTGACGGGCGTCGGCGGCCTGCTGCGCTTCCCGGCTGGCATCGTCTGCCAGCCGCTCGCGCCATGCCGTCAGGCAGCGGCGGACGTCGGCGGCTGCGTCGTTTCGCTGCGCTTGATCTTCGATTCCCGGTTCGAGCCGCTCGATCAACGCCTTGATCTCGGCGAGCAGCGCGGTACGCGTCGTCGGAGTGAGGGAGTCGTCCCGCCCCGCGTCTTCATGCAGCAAATGCAGGGTGTCGATCAGCCCCTCGCGGTAGTCCGGCACTCGGGGCGCCTTGATCCAGGCTTCGCAGGCGTTGGCCAGTGCAATCAGATGGCCGGCGAGGTTGCCGCTGTCCACCGCCGAGACGTAGCGCGGCTCCAGCGGCGCGCCGGTGGCGGTGTCGTACCAGTTGTAGAGATGTCCGCGGCAGCGCTCCAGCGAGTCCAGCGTGGCGAACGTCGCTTCCAGGCGCTCGACGGCGCCGCGGGTGCCGATCCAGGCGAAGTCTCGCGCCGCCACGCAGGCGAGCAGATAGAGCCCGATATTGGTGGGCGAGGTGCGCTCGGCGATCACCGGCTTGGGGTCGAGCTGGAAGTTGTCCGGCGGCAGCGCGCGGGAGGCCGGCGTGACGAACGTCTCGAAGAACTGCCAGGTACGTCGGGCGATGTCGCGAAGCGCCCGCGCCTGGGCCGTATCGAGCTTGAGGTTGTCGGTGGTGTCGGCAGGCGCGCGGCTGGTCCAGAGGGCGATCAGCGGGGCGGCGAGCCAGGCCGCGAGCAGCGGCAGCAGCAGCGGCCAGCCCGGCGTCTCGAACAGTGCCAGGATCAGCACCACGATGAGCGCGAGCAGTGCCCCGCCGGCCATCGATCGGGCAAAGCTCGCCGCGCTGAGCTCGCGGTCCTTGGCCAGCGCCGCGGCGGTGGTCCACTCGAGGAGATGCCGACGCGAGACGTAGACGCGATAGAGCGTGCGGCCGATCGCATCCAGCATCTGCCAGGTCTGGTTGGCCAGCAGCGCGACGCTCAGCAGGCAGCGTCCGGTTTCCAGCTTCAGGTCGCGAAAGACCGTGCGCCGGTGGTGGCGCCAGTCGCCGTCGCGGTGGCGCGGCTTGAGCGCAAAGCTGATCGGCAGCAGCGCCGGGATGATCAGCGCGGCGAGCGTCAGCAGGATCGCCACCCCCGCGACCGGCGCCTGGAAGGCCGCGCAGACGGCGAAGGCCGCGAAAAGACTAGGCGCGAGCAGCGTACGCCGCAGGTTGTCGGCGACTTTCCAGCAGCCGACCGCGCCCAGCGCGCGACGGTCGGCGTTGCGGCCGACCAGCCACGGCAGCAGCTGCCAGTCGCCGCGGGCCCAGCGGTGCTGGCGGCGCGCGGCGACGTCGTAACGCTCCGGCTCCGCCTCGACCACCTCGACGTCGGAGGCGAGTCCGGCGCGGGCGAAGATCCCCTCGAGCAGGTCGTGACTGAGCAGACTGTTCTCCGGCACCCGCCCGGCCAGCGCCATCTCGAAGGCGTCCACCGCGTAGATGCCCTTGCCCGCAAACGAGCCCTCGCCGAAGAGATCCTGGTAGAGATCCGACACCGCGGCGCTGTAGACGTCGAGTCCGCCCGGTGCCGAGAAGAGCCGCTGATAGCGAGAACCCTGGCGGCCGATCGGCAGCGACGGGGTGACCCGCGGCTGCAGGATGGCGTAGCCGTGGGTGACGCGCCCGTCGGTATCGAGTACCGGCTGACTCAGCGGATGGGCCATCTTGCCCACCAGCCGGGCGACGGTGTCTCGCGGCAGGCGGGTGTCGCTGTCGAGCGTGACCACGTAGCGAACGTCGGCGGGCACCCACGGCGTTTCCCCGTCGATGGCGACGAAGGAGGTATCGGTTGCCCCGCGCAGCAGCCGGTTGAGCTCGGCGAGCTTGCCGCGCTTGCGCTCCCAGGCCATGAAGTGGCCCTCGCTGGCGTTGAACTGGCGTCGGCGGTACAGCAGCACAAAGCGCTGGCCGGTCGGGCCGGGGCCATGACGCCGATTGAGCGCGGCCACGGCGTCGCGGGCGATGCGCAGACGCTCGGCGTCGTCGGGGCGGGTTTCGCTGGCGGCGTCGACATCGTCGAGCAGCAGGGCGAAGGTCACATCACCCTTCTTGCCGGAGAGGTAGTGCACCTCCAGACGCTCGGCGAGTTCGTGCAGCTCCTCGGCGTCGCCGAGCATCGCCGGGACCGCCACCAGCGTTCTCAGCGAGGCCGGTACGCCGCGGCCGAGCGCGAGCCCCGGCAGCGCCTCACCGCCCACGCCCATGCCCAGCATGCGGTTGACCAGCGACATCGCGATATCGTTGGCCGGCAGTACCATCAGCGCGAGCCACACCCAGGCCCAGGTCGACTCCAGCCCGGTCGCCTCCAGGCCCCAGTACGCCAGCCCCAGCAGCGCGAAGGTCAGAAGCCAGCAGGCGCCGGCATAGCCGGCGAGGCCCATCTCCAGCACCAGCCGGCGCAGGCGCAGGGTGGGCGGCGCGCGAAAGCCCAGCTCACGTTCGAAGTCGGCGCGGCCGTCGGCGATCAGGTAGTAGCCGGGGTCGGCCAGACGCGTGGCCTGTGCCGGCGGCGTTGGCGGCGGCGGCGGCACGGTAGCAGCGTCCAGCGCGCGCTGGGCGATCGTCAGCTCGTCGTGCTCGGTGCCGCGGGCGAGCTGCTCGATGGCGTTGCGGTAGCGATCCCGGGTGGCGAAATCCATCTCGCCGAAGCGGCTGCGCTCCCGCAGGCAGCGGTCGACCAGGCTGACCCGCTCCACCAGGGTCGCCCAGTCGAAGTCGGCGATGTGGCGCAGGCTGGTGATGGCGTTGCGCACGCTGACATTCGATGCCCCCTGACGCTGGAGCGCGCGCTGCACGACCACCGTGGACGACGTCTCCCGACGCGCCATCTGCCGCTCCAGCCAGGCAAGCGCCGGGGAGCGCCCCGGGTCCTGATCGCGCAGTCGTTTGGCGAGCTGGGCAAAGAAGTGATCGGCCGCGCTGCCCAGTGGCTCCGGGTCGGTCTCGGCGAGTATCCGGCCGCTGTCGGCGTCCGGTTCGAGCAGCCGCTCGCAGAGGGCATCGGCGGCATTGCGGGCATCCCGCGCTTCCACGATCTGCTCGCCCAGGCGGCGAACGTTCTCCACCAGCACCAGGCGCAGCGAGATGGCCACCGCCCACAGTTCGCCGATGGTCAGCGGCTGGACGCGCTGGTACGCGTCGAGAAAGCGGATCAGCGTCGCCGCATCGAAGCGGCTGTCGGTGTGGGCGACGAACGCCCAGGTCAGCCCGAAGACGCGCGGATAGCCGGTGAACGGGCCGTCGGCGAGCTTGGGCAGCTGACGGTAGTAGCCCGGCGGCAGGTCGCGGCGAATGTCGCCGGCGTGTTTCTCGACGTGATGGTAGTGGTCGAGCAGCCACTCGGCGGCGGGAACGGTATCGCGCCGGTGGGCCGCATCGACGCTCAGGCGGTGATAGATCGTCCCGAGCGCCTTGATGTTGTCGGCCAGGCGCTGATTGAGCGGCTCGACGCGGGGCGGGCGGGGGGTGATCGGCTGCGCCTTGGCCAGGCTCTCGGCGTGCTGCTCGAGTCGCTCGGGGCCGAAGAGCTCTTCGCGCACCGGCAGGGTGGTATCCCAGAATGGCCGGCCGGCGGCAGGGGGCCGGCCAAAACGCCCCCAGAGGCTCATGGGTTCACCACCAGAAACGGGGCGAGAGGCCTGTCGGCACCGAGAAATGGGCTACGCAATGCAAGGTCAGGAAAACACCGGTCCATCGTCGTTCTCCTTCACGTCGACGACGGACGTGGCCAGGTCAGTGGCGGTCGTCGTCGGACGAGAATACGGTCGAAACCCACGCGGGAAGGGATTTTCGGGCGTCGGGTCGGCCAGGGCGACGTCATGGCATTGCGGGCATGCTGCCGATAGCGGCAGCGGCGCAACCCCGCGGCATGACGAACGAAATGAGGGGCACCGCATCGGCCAGAGAGCGTGGGCCGCAGAGAATAGGCGGCGGGGCGAGACACGCGACTGACACGGTACCGGACAGGTCGTCTCCTGCAGTATGGATCGCCCCGCGACGCTTGGCGAGTGCGGTCGTGCTAGACCCGCCATCGCAGCGGATGACTCGCCGCCAGCGTGCCGTCGTCGTTCCAGTTCGCCCAGCCGCTCATAGGAATGGGCAAGGACGCCGCCAGCGTCCCCAGGCGCGTCGCCCAGCGCGCCTTTTCTGCTTCCAGGTGGGCGCAAAAGGCGGTTTCCGCCTGATAGCTCAGGCCGCCGCCCTGAACGCCGTAGCTGAGATGGGGCGCGAGTACGTCGAGGCCGACATAGTAGAGCGAGCAGTGCAGCGGCCACAGCAGCGTGCGCATGTCGCCGCTGCGTCCGAAGGTCGAGAAGGTCGTCTCCGGCGCACCGGTGGTGAGAGAAAGTAGCGCTCGCCTGCCATCCAGCATCCCGCGGTCGAAGCGACGGCTGCCGGTGTAGAGCCCGCCGTAGACGAAGACCCGATCGAACCAGCCCTTCAGCATCGCCGGCACGCCGTGCCACCAGAGCGGACACTGCAGAATGATCGTATCGGCCCACTCGAGCCGGACGATCTCTCGGCGAACGTCGGCGGCAAGGTCGTCGTGCTCGACGTGCCAGCGCTGCTCGTCGAGCGCCTGGAAGTAGCGGGCATCGCAGCGAGAACTGTAGCGCGCGGGGCCTTCGACCGGCTCGAAACCGTCGGCGTAGAGGTCGCTGACGGCGACCTCGTGTCCGTCGCGCTCGAGCGTCTCGACCGCGGTTTGCGTCAGCGCCGCGTTGAACGACTGCGGCTCGGGGTGGCAGTGAACGATCAGGACTTTCATCGATGGCATCCGTCGCGAAGGGGAAACGCTACGCTAGCCTGTGCACGAAGCGACGAACATTCCCGGAAATCGCAAATCGGCTTTGCCAAAACGCACAGGTCACTCATGAATTCGACCCCCAAATGGGACGATTACCGTCTCGCGCTCGCCATCGACGAGGCCGGCTCCCTATCCGGGGCTGCGCGTCGTCTCGGCGTCAATCACGCCACCGTCTTTCGGCGGCTGGAAGCGCTCGAATCGCGTCTGGGTAGCCGCTGTTTCGAGCGCCACGCAGGGGGCTACACGCCGACGCCGACCGGCGAGACGCTGGCGACGACGGCGCGCCGGATGCGCCTCGCCACGGCGGACGCCGAGCGCGCGCTGATGCGCGGTGACACCGCGTTGACCGGCACGCTGCGCATCACCACGACGGACGCGCTGCTGGCCTGTGTGCTCGTCCCGGCGCTAACCGAGTTTCGCCGCGCTCACCCCGGCGTCGTCATCGAAACGACGACGTCCGCCGCGCTTCACAATCTCACTCGCCGCGAAGCCGACGTCGCCCTACGCCCCACCTTCCATCCGCCGGAAACCCTCATCGGCAGAGAGCAGGGGCGCATTTGCCAGTCCGTCTATGTGTCGCGCACGCGCCTTTCGCCCGAGGGCGGGGGGGGCGAGTCGATACCGTGGGTCGCGCCGGACGCCTCGATGGGCTATCGCTCGCTCGAGCGGTGGATGCGTGCCAGCGGCGTCGATCGACGAACGGGGTTTCATGCCGACTCGACGCTGGGCATGGCCTCCGCCGTGGAGGCCGGGTTGGGGCAGGGCGTGCTACCGGACTATCTCGCCGAGGGGCGACGGGGGCTGGTGCGCCTCGGCGGGGCCATCGACGAGCTGGAAACCCCGCTATGGCTGCTGACGCACCCCGACATCCGCCGCTCGGCCAGCGTCAGCGCCCTGTTCGAGGCGCTGAGTGCGCGCCGTTTCGCTCTCGGCTTCAAGACGGGAGCTGCCGCCGCGACGGAGTCGATGCAACGTCCTGCCGACGGGTGAAGGGCTGCTACGCTTGGCGTTTCAGCCGCCGGGCGGCCACTCGCATCAGGAAGTTTCGATATGCCACGGAATCTCAAGCACGGCAGGCAACGGTTGGGCGAGAAGCTCACCGGGCTGCTGGATCATCGGCGAGCGGTGTGGCTGCTGTTCGCCGCTTCCGTACTGGAAACCCTGATCGTGCCGATTCCGATCGAGACCCTCCTGATTCCCTGGATGGTGCTGCGCCCCGAGAAGCGCTGGCTGCTGGTAACGGTGGCGCTTGCGGGCAATCTGCTGGCGGCGGCCATCGGCTACGGTTTGGGCAGTTGGGCGATGGGCCAGTTCGGCGACCAGCTGATTGCGCTGTTCGGCGGCCAGCAGGCCTTCGACGCCTTCGATCAGCGCTTCGCCGACAACGGCTTCTGGGCGGTGCTGATGATCGGCGTCATTCCGATTCCCTTCCAGATCGCCATGCTGGTGGCGGGCAGCACCGGCTACTCCTTCGTGCTGTTCATGCTGGCCGCAATGCTGGCGCGCGGTGCGCGCTACTTCGGACTGGCGCTGCTGGTGCAGGTCTTCGGTGACCGGGCGCGCAAGCTCTGGGCCCGCCACGAGCGCGCGATGACGATCGTGCTGATCGTGGCGGTGGTCGCCTATCTGCTCTACCTGGCCAGCGGCTGGCTGGGCGGCGGCTCGGCCTGAGCCGCCAATGATGCGAGTTGCCAGAGCGGACCTCGGTTCATCGGCAGATGTCTGACGGCAGCACTTGCGTCATTTGCCAAGCGACTACGCTGGAAGGAGAGGGCATAGAACTTTGGGTGTAGACGACCCAGGTGGTCATGGCCGCGCCAACCGACGGAACGGAACAGAACAGGAACGACGAATGACCAGCCTGAGAACGAAGGAGAACCCCGAGCGGATCGACGGGTTCGCACCGCTCAAGGACTACGCGGCGATCGGCGAGGGACGCTCGGTGGCGATGGTGGCGCTGGACGGCTCCATCGACTGGTGGTGCGTGCCGTCGATGGACTCCCCGCCGCTGTTCGACCGCCTGCTGGAGCCGGAGGTGGGCGGTTACTTCTCGCTCACCCCGCGCGGCGACTACCGGGTGGAGCGGCGCTATCTGGAAAACAGCAACGTGCTGCAGACCGATTTCGTCACCGAGTCCGGCCGGGCGCGGGTGACCGAGTCGATCAACAGCACCACCGCCGGGCGTCAGCCCTGGTGCGAGCTGGCCCGCCGGGTGGAGGGCATCGAGGGCGAGGTGACGTTCGATATCGGCTTTCGCGCCGGCACCCAGAACGAGAAGGTGAGCCCGTGGCTGCAGGAAACGCCGCAGGGCAACGTCCACAACGTGGGCAACGTCATGGCGATGTTCCGCGGCTCCGAGGACGTCGTCATCGACGAGTACGCCGACCGCGGGGTGTTCGCGCATCTCGAGACCCATGCCGGCTCGCGCTCGCTGATCGCGCTGCTGGCGGTGGAAGGGGTGCCGCTGGCGGTGCCGCCGATCCACAAGATCGACGAGCGCATCGACGTCAGCAACTTCGCCTGGCAGGACTGGGTCGACAAGCTCGACTTCGACGGCCGCTACGCCGAGTGGGTGACGCGCTCGGCGCTGTCACTCAAGTTTCTGCTCTACTCCCCCAGCGGGGCGATCGCCGCCGCTGCGACCACCTCGCTGCCGGAGCGCATCGGCGGCGAGAAGAACTACGACTACCGCTACGCCTGGGTGCGCGACGCCTGTCTGATCATCAAGTCGCTGATTCAGGCGGGCGCCGTCGAGGAGTCCCAGGCGGCGTTCTCCTGGATCACTCAAACCATCCGCCGCCACGGTCCGGACATGCGCGCCTGCTACGAGCTGCAGGGCGATCTGATCCCGGCGGAGAGCTATCCGCCGGTGACCGGCTATCGCCACTCGCAGCCGGTGCGGGTGGGCAACAACGCTCGCGATCAGGTGCAGCTGAGCATGTACGGCGACATGCTGGCGACGGCGACGCTGTTCATCGAGGCGGGTCACGTGATCGACATCGACACCGCGCGGCTGCTGGGCGATCTCGCCAATCAGTGCGCCGATCGCTGGCGCATCCGCGACGCGGGTATCTGGGAGCTGCCGGAGCAGAACCACTACGTTCACTCCAAGATGGCCTGCTGGGTGGCACTGACCCACGCGGTGAAGCTTGCCGAGGCGGGGCACATCGAGCCGACCTGGAAGCAGCGCTGGGCGCGGGAGCGCGAGCGTATCCGCGACTGGATCGAGGAGCACGGCTGGTCGGAGGCCCGCGGGGCCTACGTCTTCCACGAGGGCACCGAGGGGCTCGACGCCGCCATGTGCCTGACCCACCGCTACGGTGCCGAGGTCAATCGTGAGCGCATGCTCGCCACCTACCGCGCGATTCGCGAAGAGCTCGGCCGTGGTGCGCTGTTCTATCGCTACTCCGGCGCCAGCGAAGAGGAGGGCGCCTTCGTCGCCTGCTCCTACTGGATGGTGGAGGCGCTTTCCGCCCTCGGCGAGTGCGAAGAGGCCGAGGCGCTGATGGACGAAGCGCTCGAGGCCACCGACGGCAACCTCGGGCTGATGACCGAGATGGTCGATCCGGCCAGCGGCGATTATCTGGGCAACTTCCCTCAGGGGCTGAGCCATCTGGCGCAGATCTGTGCCGCCAACGCGCTCTCCGGGCGGCCGCTGGAGAGCGAGGACTACTGAGCCTGCCGAACTCGGAAACCCGAACGCGAGACTGACCCGCCGGCGACCGAATACGGTCGCCGACTCGGGTCCTCGCGTGAGCGAGAATTCACCAACCCAAGGCAAGCGATGACCCGCTGTAGACAGAAAACCCATCCGACACGTTTGAACGGCAATGCGCCGCTGGAGGATTACGCGGCCATCGGTGAAGGCCGCTCGCTGGCCATGGTGGCGCTGGATGGCTCGATCGACTGGTGGTGCGTGCCGTCGATGGATTCGCCGGCGCTGTTCGACCGGCTGCTCGACCCCGACGCGGGCGGCCATTTCGCCCTCACCCCCACGGAGGCGTTTCGCGTCGAGCGGCGCTACCGCGACGACAGCAACGTGCTGGAGACCGAATTCGTCACCGCCAGCGGGCGGGCCCGCGTCACCGAGTCGATCAACAGCTCGACCGCGGGGCGCCAGCCCTGGTGCGAGCTGGCCCGGCGCGTCGAGGGACTGGAAGGCGAGGTCGACTTCGACGTTCGCTTCAAGCCCGGAACGCAGAACGGTCGCGTCAGCCCGTGGATGCAGCGCACGGCACAGGGCGAAGTCCACAATATCGACGGCGTGATGGCGATGTTCCATGTCTCCGACGACGTGACGGTCGCGTGCCGGGACGACCGCTGCGTCGAGGCCCGCCTGACCACGGGCGTCGGCTCCCGGTCGCTGGTCACGCTGCTGGCAGTGGAGAGTCAGCCGCTGACCATTCCGCCTCTCGACAGGATCGACGAGCGCATCGAGGTGAGCGATTTCGCCTGGCGCGACTGGGTCGACAAGCTGACCTATCAAGGGCGCTATCACGACACCGTGGTGCGTTCGGCGCTGGGGCTCAAGTTCCTGTGGTATTCGCCCAGCGGGGCGATCGCCGCCGCCGCCACGACGTCGCTGCCCGAAGGCATCGGCGGCACCGACAACTACGACTACCGCTTCGCCTGGGTGCGCGATGCCTGCCTGACCATCAAGGCGTTCCTGCAGATCGGTGCGCTGGAGGAGTCGCAGGCGGCCTTCTCCTGGCTGGCGGGCGTCATCCGCCGCCACGGTCCCGATCCTCACGTCTGCTATCGGCTCGATGGCGAGATGATCGCCCCCGAGACCCACCCCGATCTCCCCGGCTACCGGGACTCGCGCCCGGTGCGTATCGGCAACGACGTCCGCTATCAGCGCCAGCTCGGGATGTACGGCGACATGCTCTCGACCGCGTCGCTGTTCATCGAGGCCGGCCACGTGATCGATCTCGAAACCGCCCGGCTACTCTGCGATCTCGCCAATCAGTGCGCGGACCGCTGGCGGCTGCGGGACGCCGGCATCTGGGAGCGCGCCGCCCAGCGCCACTACGTGCAGTCGAAGATGGCGTGCTGGCAGGCGCTGACCCATGCGGTGCAGCTCGCCGAGGCCGGCTATCTCGAAGCGACCTGGAAAGCGCGCTGGCAGCGAGAGCGCGCGCGCATCAGCGAGTGGATCGAGACTCACGGCTGGTCCGAAGCCCGCGGGGCCTACCTGATGCACACCGACGCCGAGGATCTGGACGCCTCGATGGCGCTGATGCACGGCTACGGCAACGAGGTCGATCGCGAACGCATGCGCTCGACCTATCGCGTCATCCGCGAAGAGCTCGGGCGCGGCCCGCAGCTCCATCGCTTCTCCGGCGCCGCCGAGACGGAGGGCACGTTCATCGCCTGCAGCTACTGGCTGGTGGAGGGGCTGGTCGCGCTCGGCGAACGCGAGGAGGCCGAACGGCTGATGGATCAGATGCTGGAAGTGACCGACATCAACCTGGGCCTGATGACCGAGATGCTCGACCCGGCGACCGGCGCCTTTCTGGGCAACGCGCCACAGGGGCTAAGTCATCTGGCGCAGATCGGCGCCGCCAGTGCGCTCTCCGATCACCTTCAGAGGGATCGCGGCGACGAGTCCGAAAGCCACGCCGCCGGCTCCGAATAGTTCGTCCCCGCCGTGGCCTCGCAACGCCGCCGGGGCGGTCGTGCCTAGCCGGCGGGGCGCGGTTCGGCGCCTTCGGGTAGCGCACTCTCCTGCAGGGCGCTCTCCTGCAACACATTCAGCCGTGCCCCGAGTCCTTCGGGGGCGCGGGCATTGCAGCGTCCACTGGTGATCACCCGCAGTGCGTCGAGCCAGGCGACGCGAAAGCCGTGGTGCTGGAGACTGGCGACGAGCTGGATGTCCTCGTGGGAGGCGAGCGGCGGGAAGCCGCCGACGGCGCGATAGGCGTCGGCGTCGACTCCCAGGTTGGCGCCGTGAACGTGGCGGCCGTCCGGGCACTCCCGTCTCAGCGCCAGATACTGACGGCGCAGCCGCTGCGGCAGCGCATGCCAGCCGGCGAGACGCACACCGCCGCAGACCACATCGGCGCGACTGGCGCACTGGCGCACCAGCCAGTCCGGACGGACGACGGTATCGGCATCGGTGAAGGCGAGCCAGCGGGCGCCTTCATCCAGCGCTTGCAGCGCGCCGGCGTGACGGGCCATGCCGACGTTGGTGAACCCCACGCTCAAGCCCACGAGTGTCGTCGGCGTCTTCTTGGCCGTGAGACGCTCAGTCACCGACCGCCCGTTCCCCAACCGCCCGTTCCCCAACCGCTCGTTCGCCAACCGCTCATTCGTTAGCTGCTCGTTCGTTAGCTGCTCGTTCGCCAACCGCGCGACGATGGCCGCGGAGCCGTCGCGGCAGGCATCCAGCACCACCACCACGGTCACCGCTTCGCCGGCGAGGCCGGGGTGGCGGGCGGCGGCCATGACCGATGCCAGGCATGCGCCGAGCAGCTGCTCCTCGTCGTGGGCCGGTATCACGACGCCGATCATCCGCGGGGGGCCAGCGTGGCGGCGCGCGGCGCCGCCGACCACGACTCGAGGCGGAAATCCGGCTCGATCAGGCAGCTCGTACGGGGCCGCGCGAGCGTCGTTCGCAGGGTGTCATGGACGCTGTCGCCGTCGCTGAGCGCGTCGGCGATCGGGTGGCGCCAGTGGCAGGCGATCAGCTCGCCGTCGTCGCTGAGCGATGCCTCGAGCGTGCGGATGGCCGCGACCAGCGCGTCGGGCGCGAGGTAGTAGCCGAGCTCGCTGAACACGATCAGGTCGAATCCACCCGGCGGCGTCCCGTCGTGCAGGGCGTGGCGGGCCACCGTGACGTGCGAATGGGCGACGAGTCGCCGCCGGGCGTGGTTCACCGCGCTCTCGCTGACGTCCCAGCAGAGCAGGGCGTCGCAGCGCTCGGCCAGCGCGGCGCTGAGCACGCCGACCGAGCAGCCCGGCTCGAAGGCGCAGCGATAGCGCGGCTGGCTCAGCATGGCCAGTGTCAGGGACCGTTTCCGCGCCTCGTACCAGGAGTCGGCGTAGCGCCAGGGGTCCGCCGAGCCGGCGTGCAGCCGCTCGAAGTGGGCGTGGAGGGTGCGTTCGGTGGCAAGTGCAGCGGATTCGGACCGTCGTGACGACGCATCGCTCATAGCAGGAACACCTCGTAGGCCTGGGTCAGCCGCTCGAGCGTCAGCGCGGAGAGGACCGGCGGCGCGCCGGTGGTGTCGTCCGGCTGGCACTGGCTCGCGTGTTCGACCATCGCGTGGCGCTTGGCGGCGCGCTGCGATTCGGTCAGCGCCAGCCGGTGGGCGCGATGCCACGGCACGCGAGTGTCGTCGGGCTCGGCCCAGTGCCACATCCAGATCGGCATCTCGACCAGCGTGCGCTGCTCGCCGCCGGCCGCCTCGATCAGGTCGACGCAGATGTCGCCGGTCGCCTCGTGGTCGGCGTGGCCGTCGCCGCGCCAGGTCGTGAGCAGAATGTCATCGTCGCGCAGTAGATGATGCAGGCGATAGGCGAGCGTCTTCGCCTCGGCGGCGATCTGAGTGTCCGGCAGTCGCAGGCGTATCGTCTCCATGGCGTCGAGGCCGAGGCTTGCAAGCGCCCGTCGGCTCTCTTCCGGCCGCGTGGCGGCGAGCCGCTCGGCGGGCCACAGGGTCGAGCCGGGGTGACTGCCGGTGCCGTCGGTGACCGAGACCATCACGAGCTCCCGGCCAAGGGCGTGAAGCTGCATCAGCAGCCCGCCGCAGCCGAGCACCTCGTCGTCCGGATGCGGGGCGATCACCACCACCCGCCGGCCCTCGCCGAAGACGCTCTCCAGATCCAGCGGCGCCAGCGCGGCGAGTCCGGGCCAGTCGCGCCAGGTCGTGAGCGGCGTGCCCTCTCCGCCGAAGTCCGGTGTCTCTTCGTTCATGGCTGCACTTTTCCGTAGTGGCGAAACGACGCCGGCTGGCCCAACGCCCAGGCGGTGGTGTCCTGCTCGGCGCGATAGGCGCCGAGCGCTTCCAGGTCCCGCTCGGCGTGACACTGGCGAACGAAGACGGGCAGATCGGCGATCAGGCGTGCGAAAGCCGGATCGCGACAGTAAGGGCCGGCGCCGACGCCGCGGCCCACGTGATGGATGACCTCGGCGACGACGCCGTCGATGGCGGCACGCACCGACAGCGTCTCGTAGTACGCATCGGCTCGCGGATGGGCGTCGATCCAGGCGGCGGCCGCTTCCAGCCGCGCCTGGCCATGACGCAGCGCCACGTCCACCGCACCGAGGTGCGCCAGGGCGTGCGGTTCGCCGCGGCGTCCGGCGCTGGCGTGCAGGCACTGGCCGAGCCGGACTGCCGCGCCCCACCAGCAGGCGGCGACGCCGATCCCGCCATACCAGAAGCCGGGGCGCTCGAGGTAGCTTCGCGCGGTGCCGACGATCACGGCGTCGACGTCATCGAAGCGCACGTCGACGCTCTGGGTGACGGCCATGCCCACGGCGTGCCAGCCGGCTCTGGTCACGTGGACGCCGGGCGCATCGAGGGCGACGGCCGCAAGATAGGGGGCTTCGTCGTAGCTGGCGGTCACCAGCGCGTGGCTCACCGTCGCCGCCCCCGAGCACCACGCCTTGGTGCCGTTCAAGCGGACGCGCTGACGATCGGTGAGCGCCGGCGCGGTCCGGCCCGGGCCGACCGTTGTGGCAGTGGCTCGCTCGGGGGTGGTCGGGTCGAGCGCGATCTCGAGGCGGGCGAAGGGGGGCTCCGCGGCCCATACCGCCCAGGTGGCATCATCCGGATGGCGTGACGGATCGCTGGTCTCGGCGATTATCGCCAGGGCATCGGTATGGCTCTCGAAGAGTTTGACCAGGGCCAGGTCGCAGCCGGCAACGCTTGCGAGCATGCGCCAGCGGGCGAGGGTATCGCCGCGACCCGGCAGCGGGAGCCGGTCGAGCCCGTACTGGCGCAGCTCGGCCAGACGCGCGGCGAGCGTCTCGGCATTCTCGGCGGGGGCCGACCATTCGGCGCAGAGCCCGGCCAGCGCGTCGCTCGCGTTCGGATAAGGCATCTCACGCTCCCTGGTGTTCCACGCGCTGATCGGGCGCGTCGGTACTGACGCCGGCCCTGGCGTCGAGGTTGTCGCCGGTCTGGCAGCGGCTGTGAACGCGACAATACGCCGATTGTCGCCTGTCGGTAATCCAGACCAAGCGGTAATCGGGGCGATCATGACGCGAGTGCGGCGCCGCGACTGCCATCCAGGTTAAGAATGTCCGCGCTTCGCGCCTCTACCGGCAGTCGGTCAGACGCTTGGCGAAGGCATGTCGCGAAGGGCATCGGAAAGCGTATGCTGGCGGGATCGATAGCGTGCTCACAGATACCGCTATCAGCCTGTCCTTTCGCTCTTCCGAGGTGTTGTCATGTCATCCGCTGCTGCGTTCCCCGCCGAGGCCGGCGACCGGCCCTCTCCCGCCACGCTCGAGGCGCTGATCGCGGCACTCGAGCCGATCCTCGGCGAGCGCATCACCACGGCCACGGGCATTCGCGAGGCGCACGGCCACGACGAATCCTGGCATCACCCGGCCGCGCCGGACGCCGTCTGCTTTCCGCACACCACCGACGAGGTCGCCGCTATCGTGCGCGCCTGCGCGGCGCACCGCGTGCCGGTGATTCCGTATGGCGTCGGCACGTCCATCGAAGGGCAGGTGATCGCCGAGCGCGGCGGGCTCTGCGTGGATCTGGCGCAGATGAATGCCATCGTCGACGTGCGCGCCGAGGACATGGATGCCACCGTCCAGCCCGGCGTCACGCGGGTGCAGCTCAACACCGAGCTGCGCGCCACCGGGCTGTTCTTCTCCGTCGACCCGGGGGCGGACGCCAGCTTCGGCGGCATGGCCTCGACCCGCGCCAGCGGCACCAATACCGTGCGCTACGGCACCATCCGCGAGAACGTGCTGGCGATGACGGTGGTGATGCCGGACGGTCGCGTGGTCAAGACCGGCAGCCGGGCGCGCAAGTCTGCCGCCGGCTACGACCTGAACCACCTGATGGTCGGCGCCGAGGGCACGCTCGGCATCATCACCGAGCTGACGGTAAAGCTCCACGGCCTGCCGGAGGCGATCTCCAGTGCCACGGTGGCGTTCGAGGACGTCGCCGGCGCCATCGATACCGTCATCGCCTCGATCCAGTACGGCATCCCCATGGCGCGGATCGAGCTGATGGACGCGCTCGCGATGCGTGCGGTCAATCGCTTCTCGCACCTCGACTACGCTGAGAAACCGACGCTCTTTCTCGAGTTTCACGGCACCCATGCCGGGGTGACGGAGCAGGCCGAGACGATGGCCGAGCTGTGCCAGGAGTTCGGTGGCAGCGACTTCGCCTGGGCGACGAAGGAAGAGGCGCGCCAGACGCTATGGCAGGCGCGACATGAAGCGGCTTACGCTGCCAAGGCGCTGCGCCCGGGAATGGAGTTTCTGGCAACCGACATCTGCGTGCCGATCTCAAAGCTCGCCGCGTGCATCGAGGCGACCCAGACGGACGTCGACGCGTGCGGTCTGGTCGCGCCGCTGCTGGGCCATGTCGGCGACGGCAACTTCCATCTGGTGGTGGCAGTGGACCGCGAGAGCGAGGAGGAGCTGGCGACGCTCGCCGCCTTCAACCGGCGGCTGATCGAGCGGGCGCTCGACGCCGGCGGCACCTGCACCGGCGAGCACGGCATCGGCACCGGCAAGCGTGTCTACATGGAGGCCGAGCACGGCGAGGGCTGGGCAGTGATGCGTACGATCAAGCAGGCCCTCGACCCGCTGGGCATCATGAACCCGGGCAAGCTGGTGTAGCGCGTCGACGGCGCAGTGCCCCCGCCTGGAGTAGCAGACCGAGCCCGGCCACCGCAGCGGCGGCGTAGCAGAGCGCGGCGCCGTCGGGTTGGAGTGCGAAGATCAGGCCCCCCGTCCCGGCACCGATGGCACTGCCGAGATAGAGCGCTGACTCGTTGAGCGCTACGGCGATGTTGCCGCCACCCCGGCCCTCGCGGGCGGCGAGAAGCTGGCCGTTCTGAGGCACCTGTAGCGCCCAGCCCACCGCACCCCACAGCGCGATCGGCACCATCGCCAACCGGGCATCGAGCGCGGCGGTCAGCGGCAGGGTCGCCAGCGCGGCCGTCAGCAGCGCCATGATCAGTGCCACCAGGGTCTGGCCGTTCATCCGGTCTGCCAGCGGCCCGATCGAGAAACTCCCGAGTACGCCACCGACCCCCCACACCCAGAGCCAGGGCGTGATCTTGGCGACACCGCCGAGATTCGGGTCCGCCAGCACCGGTGCGAGATAGGTATAGAGCCCCAGACTCGCGACCGCCGCCAGCAGCGACACCGCCAGGATGCGCATCACGCTTGCATCTCGCAGCACGGCCAGCTTTTCGCCCAGCGTGGAAGCGGCGCTGGCGGGTAATGGCGGTAACTTCAGCGCGAGCCCCATGAGCGCTGCCAGCCCCAGCAGCGCCACCGTCCACAGCGCCGAGGTCCAGCCGAAGCGCTCGGCGAGCGTCAGCCCCAGCGGCACGCCGAGCACGGTCCCGCTCGCCATGCCGCCCATGACGATCGCCAGCGCCTTGCCACGACGTGGCGCGTCGACCACCGCGGAGGCCGCCGCGATACCCAAGGCGAGATAGACGCCCGCGCCGATGCCGGCGAAGACGCGGGTGATCACCAGCGCGACGTAGCTCGTGACCAAGGCGCTGGCGAGATTGGCAAGGGTGAACACGGCGAGTGCGAGCAGCACCCCTTGGCGCTGACGCTGGGGCGGCAGCAGCGCGACGCAGACCGGCGAGCCGATGGCGTAGGCCAGGGTGAACGCCGTGACGAGCTGCCCGGCGCCGCCGACCGAGACGGCAAAATCCTCGACGATCATCGGCACCAGCCCGGCCATGACGTAGGACGCCATGCCGAGGGCGAAGGCGCCCAGCGCGATGAGCGTGACGGTTCCCGACGGCTGCTTTTCCAAGGTTATCTCCCCGAGTCATTGAGCGAATGCGCCGGCCATTCTAGGCAGGCGGCTAACCGCGACAACTGACCCAAGGGGCAGGTGCTAGGAGGGCAGGCGATGTGTTAGGTCAAGCCGTGTCAGGTCGAACAGTATTAGGTCAAACCGTGGGACGCCGCCCAGGACACCACCTGACGCGAGGAGGTGACATCGAGCTTGGCGCGCACGTTGGCCATGTGGAACTTGATGGTGCGCTCGGCGATGCCGAGGATCGTCGCGGTCTCGGCGTAGGTCTTGCCGCGAGCGATCCAGCGGACGACCTCGCGCTCCCGCAGCGATAGCCGGGCGATGGCCTCGGCGCTTGCCGGGGCACAGGCCTTCGAGTCGGCGGCCGGCGTCGGTCCGGGCTCGGCGTGATGGGCATGAAACGTCAGCAGCGCGAACTGGGCGGTGGCGTCCGCCGGTACCGCGCCGGTCGCGCTCGGCGGCGCGTCGCAGAGCGTGAGTATGCCGATACCGCCGGCGTGGGAGAGCGAGACATAGGTTCGGCCGCGGTGAATGCCGTGTGCCAGGGCGTTGTCGCGCAGGCGGGCATCGTCGAGGGCATGGGCGCGCGGCGTGGACCAGGCGAAGGGCAGGGCTCGGCGTCTGGCCCGCTGGAGCACGGGGTCGACCCGGTGGAGCGCCGCCTGCGCGTACTCGGCGAGCCACGCCGACGGCAGACTGGTCAGAATCTCCGGACCGGCATGGTCGTGGCGAAGGCGAAAATAGGCGTAGCGGGTGACGCCGAGCCCGCGCAGCGTGGCATCGAACTCGCGGATCGCATCGCCCGGCTGCGCCGTCGGCTCGGCGCTGGCGATGACGCCGCGAGCGTTCGTTGGGTGAATCATCGTCGTCTGCCTCGCGCCCGGAAACTCGCGAACCCTACCACGACTGCCGTCGCCGCATCCTCTCGAACGGCGGGCGATGGCGGGCGCGCCAGCCCTCGGGCGCTACGAGCCGATTCGCCGTTTTTGATGCGATGGCGCCGGCACGCCGATCCCAGGCGTGATTCCCACGTCGCCATCGAAAGCTCGTCAGGCATTGGCGGTACGGGGTTCGGGGGTGAGCGTCTGGGTGTGCAGCGTCTGGCCGTCGCTGTCTTTCAGTCGCACCGTCAGCGACTCGCTCTCGCCGTCGAGATCCACCTGGCCGAAGAACTGATAGCCCGCCGAGGGCGGCAGGTTCGATTGGCCTTCGGGCGGAGCCTTGTGAAAGACGACTTCGGGGCCGAAGGTCGCATCCATCTCGCTGGGGCCGAAGGTGCCGGCGTGGAGCGGGCCACTGACGAACTCCCAGAAGGGCTTGAAGCGTTTGAACGCGGCGCGCTCCGGGGCGTAGTGATGCGCGGCGGTGTAGTGCACGTCGGCGGTGAACCAGACCACGTTGGCGATATCGTCGTCGCGAATCGCCTGCAGCAGCCGGGCGATCTCCAGCTCGCGGCCGAGCGGTTGACCGTCGTCACCGTTGGCGATCGCCTCGAAGTGATCGCCGTCCGGTACCACCATGCCGATGGGCATGTCGGCGGCGATGATCTTCCAGGTCGCGGTGGAGTCTTTCAGCGCTCGGCGCAGCCAGCGAAACTGGTTGTCGCCGAGAAACGCCGTCGCCGCCGAGGCGTCCGGCTGCCGGTTGGGACTGTTGGGGCCGCGATAGCTGCGCATGTCGAGCATGAAGACTTCCATCCCCGGGCCGTAGGCGAAGCGCCGGTAGAGGCACTGCGGTGCCTCGGGGGGCATGCGGATCGGCATGTACTCGACGAACGCCTGTCGGGCGCGAGCCGAGAGCAGCGCCACGTTCTTCTCGGTGTAGCGGTCGTCGTCGAGAAGCTCCTGCGGGTACCAGTTGTTGACCGTCTCGTGGTCGTCCCACTGCGCCAGCATGGGCACCTCGGCGGCGAAACGGCGGAAGTTGGCATCGAGATGGTTGTAGGCGTGCTGGCCGCGGTACTCGGCCAGCGTCTCCGCGACCTTCTGCTTGGCCGGCGTGACGACGTTGCGCCAGACGCCGCCGTCGCCCAGCGCAACCGTCGATTCGAGCGGGCCGTCGGCGTAGACGCTGTCGCCGGAGTGGATGAAGAAATCCGGCTGGACCTTACGCATCGTTTCCCAGGTGCGCATGCCGCCGCGGGATTCGTCGATGCCCCAACCCTGACCGACCACGTCGCCGGACCAGACGAAACGCAGATTGCGAGGTGCGGTCGGCGGCAGGCGAAGCTGTCCCATGACCGGCTCGCTCAGCGCGCGCTCGTCACCGTAGGCCGCGAAGCGCACGCGGTAGTGGACCTGCTCCATGCCGCCGAGACCGGTGGCATCGATCTTGCCGATCAGATCGTTACCGGGCAGGACGTCGACGGGCGCCAGCCGACGTGCGCGGCGAAACTCGGGGTTGTCGGCGACCTCGACCCACAGGCGCGAGGGCCGGCTCGACCGGCCCCAGAGCATGGCGCGATCAAACAGGACATCGCCGCTCATCACGCCGCCTTCGACCCTTGGCCGGCGCCCTTCGGCGAGCACGATCGCCGGCGCGCCGAGAAGCCCGAGCCCGGCGACCCCCGCCCCGAGCTGCCCGCTGGTGGTCAGAAAACGACGTCGTGTCAGTGAACCGTTCGGCGATGCCATGATGGTCTCCTCTCACGCAGATCGACGGGTGGCGAAGAGAGGAGACTAGTGGCGGTCGATGACGCTGCCATGAAGTGTCGAGCACAAAACGGTCACCGACTGTCAACGAACGGCAATGGCGAGGTGCCGGTTCACGACGGCGTGGATCAGGCATCGACGGTTCAGACGGTCGTGTCACGCGCTGGCTGGGCTTCGACGGCGGCGTCGGCAGTGACCTCGGCGTAGGTGGGATAGTCGATGTAGCCGACGTCGGTGCCGCCGTACATCGTCGCCGGGTCGACCTCGTTCAGCGGCCAGCCGTGATAGAGCCGTTTGGGCAGGTCCGGGTTGGCGATGAAGGGACGTCCGAAGGCGAAGAGATCGCCGTAGCCCTGCTCGCGCATCCACAGCGCTTTTTCCGGGGTGTAGCGCCCGGCGTAGAGCAGGCGCCCGGAGAAGGTCTCGCGCACGGCCCGGTAGAAGGTCTCCGGCAGGTCCGGCGCGTTGTTCCAGTCCGCTTCGGCCAGCGACACGTAGGCGACACCTGCCTGCTCGAGCCGCTCGATGGCGGTGACGTAGGTGGTGTGCGGGTCGCTCTCGACCAGCCCCAGATAGACGCGATCCTCTTCGGTGCTCTCGAACAGCGGCGAGAAGCGCACGCCGACCCGCTCGGGGCCGAACACGCCGGCCACCGCTTCGACGATCTCCTCCAGAAAGCGCAGGCGATTGTCGAGGCTGCCGCCGTAGCGGTCGGTGCGCGTATTGGTGTGCTCGGAGATGAACTGGTTGACCAGATAGCCGTTGGCGCAGTGCAGCTCGACGCCGTCGAAGCCCGCCGCCAGGGCGTTGCGCGCGGCCTGGGCGTAGCGTGCTACCAGGTCTTCGACGCCGGCGGTGGTCAGCGCCTCGGGCTCGCTCGGCGCGGTCAGCATGCCTTCGCCCGGTGCCGTCTCGACGAACACGCTGACCGAGTCGGCGCGAATCGCCGACGGCGCGATCGGTGCCTTGCCGCCCGGCTGCAGCGAGCAGTGCGAGACCCGGCCGACGTGCCAGAGCTGGGAGAAGATCACCCCGTCACGGGCGTGAACGGCCTCGGTCACCGCTTTCCAGCCCTCGATCTGCGCCTGCGAGTGGATGCCCGGCGTCCAGGCGTAGCCCTGCCCCCGCGGTTCGATCTGCGTGCCCTCGGTGACCATGAAGCCGGCACCGGCGCGCTGGGCGTAGTACTCGATCATCCACGCGTTGGGAACGTTGCCCGGCTGGCTGCTGCGCGAGCGCGTCAGCGGCGGCATCACGATGCGGTTTCTCAGGGTGAACGGCCCTAGGCGGACCGGTTCGAACAGTGCTGCGTTATCCATTGCCTTCCCACTCATGTCGTCGTGTCGGCGATGCGTGTCGCCGCGTCTCGGTCGAATTCGATGGGGGGAGGGTAGGGAGTTGGCGCTACCATTAGAAACAATGCTTCATTGTTAAGGTTACCAATATGAGTGGTGATGGCGGGAAGGGTGAAGACGTGGAAGGTGAAGGCGACAAAGCTGAAAGAAAAAAAGGCGCAGGCGGCCGAGAGGCAAGCGGGAACGAGGAACGCGAGAAAGGCGACGGCATTCGGCAGCCCGCCGGGAGCGCACGCCGCGCCGGGCGACTCAACCGGCTCGACCTGAAGCAGCTGCGGGTGCTGCAGGCGCTGCTGCGCGAGCGCAATCTGTCCCGCGTCGCCGCCGACATGGGCCTGACCCAGCAGGCGATCAGCGAACAGCTGCGCAAGCTGCGGGAACTGTTCGACGACCGGCTCTTTCTGCGCCAGGGCAACGGCATGACCGCCACGCCGCTGGCGCTCGAGCTCGGTGAGCGCGTCGACCGAATTCTTCGGGAGATCGATGCGCTGCTGGCGCCGAGCGAATTCACCCCGGCGACCTACCAGGGCGTGGTAACGCTCAGCGCGACCGACTATGCGATGCAGGCGATCCTGCCGGCGTTTCTGCGCGAAGTGCGTCAGCAGGCGCCGTTTCTCAAGCTGATCGTGCAGCCCTTCGAGACCGACCGCGTCGAGCACAAGCTGATGTCGGGAGAGCTCGATCTGGCGCTCTCGTTCCCGGATTTTCTGCCGGACTCGCTGCCCTATCTCACGCTCTTCGACGATCGCCACGTCTGCGTCGCCAGCCCCTGCTCGCCGCTGCACGGGCGGACGCTGTCGATCGCCGAAGTCGCTGCGCTGCCACAGCTGGTGGTCTCGCCGTCGCGGTCGGCGCTCAAGGGTTCTCACGATCAGTGGTTCGAAAGCCAGGGGCTCGAGCGGCACATCGTCATGTCCGTGCCGACCTTCAAGGCGGCGCCGGACGTGCTCTATACCACCGACCTGATCGCCTTCTATCCCGCGCGGCTGCTGCCCAACCCCAAGGTGACGCCGCTCACCACCGACTTCGCCACGCCGACCTTCGAAGTCGCCGTCGCCTGGCACCCGCGCACCCGGGAGAGCGCGATTCACCGGTGGATGATCGAGAAGCTCGAGCGCATCACGCAAACGTGATCGGGCAAGGGCCGCTGTCACGGCACGGGTTGGCGGGAAACCGTCAGCGAGCGCCGGCGGGCCGAGCTTCGGGAGAGTAGCCGTCGACCTGCTCGATACGCGCTTGAACGCTTGCGTGCATCAGCGCATTCGGCGGGTAGGTGCGACGCGCGACGCCCAGCAGAAGCCACGGGCCCGAGGCTTTCTGATGCAGCTCGCCCGCGGGGTCGCCGTCGAGGGCATCGATGGCGCCGGCCTCGAGCTTCAGCCCCGCGTCCGCGGCCCGCTTCAGCAGCCAGCGCAGAGTGATATCCGGCAGTCCGCGCTCGGGGTACATGCCGCCGATATCGCCGTGGCTGCCGGCGAACCAGCGCTGCTCGACGGTCTGCCCTGCATGGCACTGGCTCTCGTCCCAGGGGGTGGGCGAGAAGGGCCGGCGCTTCTCGTCCAGCGCCAGCGCATGGAAAGCGTAGCGAACGCCCGGGCTCAGGCGGCGGTCGTGGAACTTGTGCATCGCGATCAGCAGGCCTAGCGCGCCGACGGTATCCCACACCCCGACCATCCAGGGCTCGCAGGGGCGGGCGAAGGCGTCACGAAACCGGTCGAGCGTGGCGTCGTCGTCGCCGCGCAGATAGCGTCGAGTGACCTCGTGAATTTTGTCCGCATGCTGCGGCTCGACGATGCCGCAGCGATCGATCATAGACGCCAGCGAACGGGCGGTGAAGGCGCCGCGGCTGAAGCCGAACAGAAAGACGCGGTCGCCGGGTTCGTAGGTCTCGACCAGAAAGCGATACGCCGCTTCCATGTTCTGCTGAATGCCGTAGCCGAACGCCATCCCGAGCACGCGCCCCAGCAACCGGCCGACGTTCAGGCCGAAAAACGAGGCCGCAAAAGTCCCCACTCCAGGGCTGTAGAAAACCTGCTGCTGCGCCTCATCGTGCACGGCCGCGCGAAAGAGATGCACCACGTTGGTGTTGACGCGGCTGAACTGCTGATTGGTGCCGTCGCAGCAGACGACGAGATTCCTGCCCATGAACCACGCTCCCCGATTCGAGACCTCCCTCGTCCCGAGAGAGCCAGCGTGGGAGGGTAGTGGCGCCAGGCGGCGGCGAACATAACCCAGGTTCTGAACGGGCGCGGTGCCGAGGGGGCGACAAGCGACAGCGCCCACTCGACGGTGGGCGCTGTAGAGAACGTGATGACGCGGTCATCAGCGCCCGGCTTGCTTGGCGCGCCAGGCGTGAAGCTTTCTGTAGCTCTCGATCAGGCGCTGGTGCCGGTCGATGCCGTCCAGTTCGCTGTTGGTAGGCGTGAGGCCGTGGAAGCGTACGTCGCCGTTGACCGAGCCGACGGCGGCGTTGATCTTCTCCTCGCCGAACATGCGGGTGAGGTTGCGCTGGTAGTCGGCGAAGTCGAGATCGTCATCCAGTGCGATCTCCAGCACCGCCGAGAGCGCCTGATAGAACAGGCCGCGGTCGCGGGTGTTGTCGTTGAACTGCAGGAACATCTGCGCGCGGTCCAGCGCGTCCTCGTACTGGCCCAGCGCCAGGCTGATCAACAGCTTCAGCTCGGCGATGGTCAGCTCCGACCACACCGTGTTGTCGTCGAACTCGATGCCGATCAGCGTGACGATCTTCATCTGCTCGTCGAGCTCGCTCTCCTCCAGTCGCGTGAGCAGGTCGGCGAGCGCCTCGTCCTCCAGCGCATGCAGGTTGAGAATCTCGTCGCGGTAATTGAGCGCCATGTTGGTGTTGTCCCACACCAGATCCTCCACCGGATAGACCTCGGAGTAGCCCGGCACCAGGATGCGACAGACCGGCGCGCCGAGGTCTTCATGAATGGCGACGTAGGCTTCCAGCCCTTCCGCTTCGAGGATGCCAAACAGATTGGCGGTCTCTTCCGCGGTCGTGCCGGAGAAGTCCCACTCGACGAAGTCGACATCGGCGCTGTCGCTGAAGAAGCGCCAGGAGACGACCCCGGAGGAGTCGATGAAGTGCTCGACGAAGTTGTTGGGCTCCGCCACCGCCTGGGAGTTGAAGGTCGGCGCCGGCAGGTCGTCCATGCCTTCGAAGCTGCGCCCCTGCAGCAGCTCGGTGAGGCTGCGCTCGATGGCGACCGAAAGGCTGGCGTGGGCGCCGAAGGAGGCGAAGACGCCGCCGGTGCGCGGATTCATCAGCGTCACGCAGGCGACCGGAAAACGCCCGCCCAACGAGGCATCCTTCACCAGCACCGGAAAGCCCTGCGCTTCCAGCGCCTTCACGCCCTCGACGATGGACGGGTATTGCGCCAGCACGGCGTCCGGTACGTCCGGCAGGGCGATCTCCTCTTCCAGAATCTGGCGCTTCACCGCCCGCTCGAAGATCTCCGAGAGGCACTGCACCTGAGCTTCGGCAATGGTGTTGCCGGCACTCATGCCGTTGCTGAGATAGAGATTCTCGATCAGGTTCGAGGGGAACCACACCGTCTCGCCGTCGGAGCGGCGAGTGAACGGCAGTGAGACGATGCCGCGGTCGGCGCGTCCGGAGTTAGTATCGAACAGATGCGAGCCTCTGAGCTCGCCCTCCGGGTCGAAGAGTGCGCGGCAGTGATCGTCGAGAATCTCCGCCGGCAGCGCGTCATTCGGCCCCGGCTGGAACCAGCGCTCGTTGGGATAGTGGACGAACTCGGCATCGGCGATCTCGCGGCCGAAGAACTGGTCGTTATAGAAGAAGTTGCAGGAGAGGCGCTCGATGAACTCGCCCAGTGCCGAGCAGAGCGCGGCTTCCTTGGTCACGCCCTTGCCGTTGGTGAAGCACATTGGGGATGCCGCATCGCGAATGTGCAGCGACCAGACGTGGGGCACGATGTTGCGCCAGGAGGCGATCTCGATCTTCATGCCGAGCCGCTCGAGGATGCCGGTCATGTTGGCGATGGTCTGCTCCAGCGGCAGATCCTTGCCTTCGATCCAGGTGGCCTCGCTGGCGTCTTTGTCGAGAGAGCCGCCCATCAGCAGCGCCTGGGCGTCCTCGTCGATGTTGTCCACCGCCTCGATCTGGAACTCGGGGTTGTTCTGGATCACCCGCTTGACCGAGCAGCGCTCGATGGAGCGCAGAATGCCGGTACGGTCCTTGTCCGAGATATCCGCCGGCAGCTCGATCTGAATGCGGAACACCTGGTTGTAGCGGTTTTCCGGGTCGACGATGTTGTTCTGGGAGAGCCGAATGTTCTCGGTGGGGATCTCGCGCGCGTTGCAATACACGCGCACGAAGTAGGCCGCGCAGAGCACCGTGGAGGCGAGGAAGTAGTCGAACGGCCCCGGCGCCGAGCCGTCGCCCTTGTAGCGGATCGGCTGGTCGGTGAGCACCGTGAAGTCGTCGAACTTCGCCTCCTGGCGGAGGTTGTCGAGATAGTTGACCTTGATTTCCATGGGGTAGACCGGGTTGGCAAGTGGCAGGGCTGCGCGAGCGCGCGAGCCGGATGGCGGCCATTATCCGGGTTTGGGGAGGATGTGTCTTGGGAAGGATCCCGCATCGGCAGCTGTCGGGATGACTAGGGCAGAGCGACATCTACGCCTTGATATCTTCACGGTCATCTCCGGGGGATTGGCAAACCGATCAAACGAAGGGCCCGTTCAGCGCAGTGCTGAATCGGGCCCTCCATCGGTTCTCCATCATGGAACCGCCAGCATGTAACAGCCGAAGCTAGTGCCGCTATTGTGACAGATCGATGATCGCGCAGCCGTAGCCTTCCAGTGTCAGGGAACCGTCAACTCTTTGACCGCTCAAAAGATCCATGCCGGGAGCGAGAGAAGCGATACGCTGTTCAACATATTCCGTATTCATGAGGAACAAAAGCGCCTTGCCCTCCTTCTCTCGCAGGGTCACGTCGATGCCCTGCGGAAGATCAGGGATCAGTGGTTCGACTTTCCCGTTCGCCATGACCCAGTCAGTGAGACGCTCTGCCAGCTCGTCGGTCATATAGGTGCCGACGTAGAGGATCTGACCCTCACCGATCTGACGGCGCGTTATGGCCGCACGCCCTTCCAGGAAGCGATTGGACCAGCGGGCCAGCACGTCGACATCGCTTGAGGGATCGAGGATTTCATAGCAGTGACCGGCGGTGAGCTCCTGGCCCTCGAACTCGAAACGATAGCGACGCTGTGAGGCCTCCGTGGGACGCGCCGTCGTGGTGAACTCCCCATGAGGCGTCGGCGCGCGGCCCATGAGAGCCTCCTGATCCGGCGCTGCGAGAGGGCCAAACTCCTCGACCTGCACACCGGTCAGGGCAGTGAGTGTCTCGCCGGGCGCCGGCACCCGTATGACATGGTTGTCGGTATTCCGGGAGCCGGTACGCGCCCCGATGATTACGGTGCCACCAGCCCTGGCAAACTGCTCAAGACGTTCACTCCATTCATCCTTCCACATGAGCCAGTGCGGCACATAGAAGACCTTCAGACGCTCGAGCGCGTCCTCGGGATGGATAAAGCCTGCCGCAATGCCGCGCTGGAAGCAGGCGCGGTGCAGCAGGATGGCGTCATCATGAGGAGATGGAAAACCAATGGGGTAGCTTTTATGGGCAATGTCATTGTCGAACTCGGCGCTGGCGATGCCGATATCGATACGCACGGTGGTGCCAAGGGTGTGCTCGGCCACCTTATGGATTTCAGCGCCAATCTGTTTGACCTCCTCGAATCGGCGCCGGGGGATATTGTCGTGATCGATAATCCCCATCCAGTATATTTCGGCACCGAAATGGGCCGGACGCCAGCGGAAGAACATCAGTCCGTCGGCCCCATGCGCGATGGAGGAAAACGCCATGCGGCGCATTTCACCGGGTTCAGGCGTTAAAGTGGAAAAATCCACCTGGCTGCCGAAACCAGACTGCTGCTCGGGCACAATGAAGTTGCCGGCATAGCCACGGCACAGATCGAGCTGACTTGCCTGCATATAGGCATGCCCTCCGATGCGGGCTTTTTCCTCATGCAGGAACGGGTAGACATCGTAGCCGACAAAATCGAGATCACTGGCAAATCCGTTGCGGAAATCGACGTTCTCAAGCTTGCCCATATTGTGAAAAACGAACCAGTCGGCGTTGGTCTGGCGCAGGATTTCAACCTGATCGCGCTGAAACTGCATGGTCGTATGCGCCAGAAAACGGTGATAGTCCTGAACGTGACCCGGGCTGCAGTGTACGGGCGCGTTGGGAAGCGGCAAAACGACCTGATCAAAACCACGGTAGGCCGTTGCCCAGAAATCGCCCCCCCATGCCGCGTTGAGTGATTCGATGCTTCGATACTTGCGCTCGCAAAAGCTCTGAAACTCGGCCCGAGCAGCATCGGAATAAGACTCGGACATACTGGTGTTCAACTCGTTGTCCGTCTGCCAGCCAATCACGTTGGGATTATCGCGATAGTGTTCTGCCATCGCCCGTGTAATTCGGCGTGAAAACTCGCGAAACAACGGATGGATGGTGTCAGCGTGTTGTCGAGAGCCATGACTCATCTGTCGGCCATTTTTATCAACACGCAACACTTCAGGATATTTCGCTGTAAGCCATCGAGGCGGGGTGGCCGTCGGGGTGCACAAAATCGTCTTGATGCCGGCGTTTGCGAGAACATCGATGGCCCGGTCAAAAAGGCTGAAATCGTAAACGCCTTCACATGGCTCAAACAGGTGCCATGCGAACTCACCCATCCGAACGGTATTGAAACCGCACGCTACCATTCTTTCAACGTCCTGCTGCCACCAGCTTTCCTCGATGTGTTCGGGATAGTGCGGCACCCCGAAGAGAAAAGTATTCGTATCGATCGGCCGCCAGGCCGATAGCTTCCTTTCCGAATTATCATTCATGCTTCACTGACCTCATGGACGGGGCTTTTTTCAGTATCCCGATTCGGCGTCATCGTCATGCCATCGGCGTTGAACAGATAAATGTCTTCGGCATCAAAGCCAATGTGGATATCGTCATCTCGCGACATCGCCGATTTACGATCGACCTGGATGGTCAAATGCCCCAGTCCATTTTCGGATTCGATGGCCCTGATGCTGCCCGTATCGACGTAGGCAATCACTTCCCTGCCCAACTGCTCTACCAGCTCGACTCTGGCCGGTAATTGATGGCTGCGCTGACGCCCGACCGAGATTTCTTCTGGACGAATTCCCAGCGTTACCGTGTCCCCCCTGCTGACGCCAACCCCATGTCTTCTGGCAACTCGAATGTCATCAAGACCTTCAAGAGCGACCACAATTTGATCGTCATTCACCTCGGTGACACTGGCCTCAATGAAGTTCATCCGTGGTGATCCCAGAAACCCGGCCACAAAACGGTTGACGGGATTGGTATAAAGCTCGATCGGTGACCCCACCTGCTCAATGACGCCGCTGTTCATCAGCACGATGCGCGTGGCCATCGTCATCGCTTCCACCTGATCGTGCGTCACGTAGACCATCGTTGCATCGAGGCGGCGGTAAAGCTGACCAATTTCGACGCGCATTTGCGTACGCAGCGCGGCATCAAGGTTGGACAGTGGCTCATCGAACAGAAAAACGGCGGGGGAACGAGTGATGGCCCGCCCGATGGCGACACGCTGGCGCTGGCCGCCGGAAAGCTGTTTGGGACGCATATCGAGATAGTCGGTGATTCTGAGGATGCTGGCGGCATGCTCGACGGCTTCCCTGATCTGCTGTTTTGGATGACCCGCCATACGCAGCCCGAACCCCATGTTTTCAGCCACGGTCATGTGGGGATAAAGCGCATAGGATTGAAACACCATGGCGATATCCCGATCACCAGGCTCGGAGCGGGTAACGTCGTGTTCACCAATAAGGATTCGGCCGGCATCTACCGAGGTCAGGCCCGCGATCGTCTTGAGCAGAGTGGACTTGCCACATCCTGAAGGCCCCACAACAACGATGAATTCCTTTTCCGATGACTTGAAACCGACATTTTTCAACACCTCTCGTCCTTCATAGCACTTTGAAATGTTGCTGATTTCCAGGTTGCTCATACCTTTTTGCTCCCGTCGATATACCGTGATGGCCGCTTTAGTCCTGGGATCATCCCTTCACAGCGCCCATCGTTAATCCACGAATAAAATGGCGCTGCATCAAAAAGAACATGACCACCGGTGGAATCGCGATAGCGATCGTGGCAGCGGAAATCAGGCTCCAGTTCGCCACATACTGTCCCTTGAGATTATCGAGCCCGGCCGTTACCGGTTTGACGGCATCACTCGGCGTTAGTACCACCGCCCAGAAGTAGTCGTTCCAGATAAAGGTGAACGCCAGGATGGCAAGCGCTGCCAACGCCGGGCGCACCAGGGGGATGACCACATGAATCAGGGTTTGCAGGGGTGAGGCGCCCTCGGAGCGCGCCGCCTCGAAAAGCTCATCAGGCAATGAGGCAATGAAATTGCGCATGAAAAGGGTCGCGAAGCCGGTCTGAAACGCCACGTGAAATATGATAAGCGCGAGGTAGCTGTTGTAGATCCCCAGCGAAATCGTCAGGTCGCGCACCGGAATCATCATGATTTGAAACGGCAGGAAGTTGCCACCGATGAAAATGGCAAACAAAAGCGTATTGCCACGAAAGCGATAGCGTGACAGTACGTAGCCCGTCAGCGTGCTCAGTACCAGAACCCCAATGACCGAAGGTATCGTGATCACAAGACTGTTAAAAAAGTACCGCCCCATCGGCGTCTGCGTGAACACTTCCGTGTAGTTTTTGACGAGGTCAAATCCGGAGGGCCATCCCCAGTAGTTGCCCACGGCGGCATCAGAGGCAGGTCTAACAGACGTTAGAATGACCGCCCCCAGCGGCAAGAGCCACAGCATGAGAACAAGAGTGACCGCCGCAAGGTAGAGATACTTTTTCAGGACATCGTCTTTTGAAATCTGTCGGGGATACATTACGCGCCCTCCTTTTCCATACGCAGCATTCTCCAGAGATACCAGCTGATAAAGACCACCATAATGGCGAAAAGGACGCTGGCGATGGCCGCACCGTATCCAAATCGATAGGCCTGTATGGACTGGCTGTACATCTGATAGGCAAGCACGTTCGAGGAACCGAAGGGGCCGCCGGAGGTCATCACCGAGATCATGTCAAAGGACCTCAGAGCGCCAATGACGGTGACGGCAATCGCAATGAAATTGACCTGACGAAGCTGGGGCAGGATGACGTACCACAGCATTTTCCAGCCTCTGGCATTATCCACGCGGGCCGCCTCGATCTGGCTTTCGTCCAGATTATTCAGGCCTGCCATGAACAAAATTACGCAAAAGGAGACCTGCGGCCACAGCGCCGCGAAGACGACAGCCAGCGTGACCCACCTGGGATCGGACAGGAGGGCCGGCGCAGTGGCGCCCATTGCCTCAAAGAAAAGTGCCAGCAATCCGCTTGAGGGGTCATAAAACCAGGTAAAGACCACACCGACGGCCACCTGCGACATCACCAGAGGCATAAAAAACAGGGATTTGACGATTCGCATGCCGCGAATCTGTTGATTGATAAGCAGCGCAAAGAACAGGCCCAGCGGGGGCGCCAGCATGAAGACAGCCAGCCAGATGATGTTATTGCGCAATGAAATATAGAACTGGGGATCGTCGAGCATCTCGATATAGTTACCGAGCCCGATCCACTGCATCTCGTCAAAGCCATCCCACTGAAAAAAGCTGATCCAGAGACTCTGTACGGAAGATCCGACAATGACTATCCCGAACAGGATGATGCCGGGGGCTATAAAAAAAGCAGGCCAGAGCCAGGACCGATTACGTCGCCATATGGTCATCACGATAGATACCCATGTCGTTAGCCGATATTAAAAAGAGTTCCCGAGAGACTCAGGTTGAAGTCGTCACGCGAGTACGAATGCGGTCCAGCTCATGTCGAATTTCCTTACCCTGTGATGGATAGACGCTGAATTTCTGAAACCCCTTGAGCCCTGCCCATGCCATGGCCGGATGAGTGTCGCGATCAAAATATTGAGCGCTGCCGGCGGACGCTCGCAGAAGTCCCGTAGCCGTTTTTGTCAGCGGATCGTCGGGCACGGGCATGTCATTGCGAGGCGGTACGGTACCGATGGGCGCCAAAAATCTTGCCAGAACGTCCGGCTGGTAGAAGTAGGCCAGAAATTCCCTGGCGAGCGCCTTTTGCTGAGCACGCTGCGGGATATGGATGGAGTTGGAGGAGAAGTCTTCGTAGGGCCCGACCGAGGCGTCGTAAGTGGGAAAGCGAATCAATTTGAGCTCCCCCTCCTGACCCGGTGGCATCACACTTTGCAGGAAGGTACTCAGATCCATCATGGCGGCCTTTTTTCGAGCCAGAAACGCCGCGGCCTGCTGCCAGGCGTAAGACGTGCCGTGATCCAGGAAAAAGTCCTGCTGAATCATGTCTCGCCACTGATCGAAAACCGGATCAAATATCGTATCGGAATAGGCGACCCGGCCCTCCATCAGCGCCATGTGCGTTTCGAGACCGTTGATGCGCAGATTTAGATGGTCAAACCAGCCGGCTGCAGGCCATTGGTCTTTCGTTCCCATGGCAACAGGCACAAGCCCCTGCGCCTTGGCTCTGTGGCAAGTGCGATAGAAGTCCTCGAACGTTTCGGGAGGCGTCAGGCCATGTTCACGAAAGACGTCTTCGCGATAAAAAAGCCCCCAGAACAGGCCGCCGACCGGCAGCCCATACTGGCGCCCATCAATGGAGACTGTATCGAGCAGGGGGCCCAGTGCCCGGTCAATGCCTTCGTGCTCGACAAGGTCGGATATATCTGAAAAAAGCCCCATTCCGACAAACTGGCGCATCCGCTGACCGGAGAACCAGAAACAGATGTCGGGCGGATCGGCCACCAAATAGTTGCGAATGGCCGTCTTGTTGGCTTCATGGGCGATATTATTGACAATGACTTCCGTGCCGGACTGACGTCCGAACTCTGCCGCTATGGCTTGAAACGCGGGGGCCTGCGCGGCATTCAGGTCGCTGATGATGACCAGCCTGCGAGGCTTCGCAATTGCCGGTGCGCGGAGACCGCAAAGAAGCAGACCTGCTCCCGCCCCGAGCGTCTGGATGACGCGTCGCCTTGTGACAGGGGTGTTGGCTTTGCTCATGACGGGAGTCTCCTCTTCGCCAGCGAATCGGGGTGACAACTCACCAGGCATACCGTAGGTCTGGAGGTCACCTGAAACTTACTTTTTTCATTGGATAAAATAAGTGCAACGAGAGCAATCAATCATTGGTCGAAGCAGCGATCGAGCGGCCAAGAGAAAGTTCATCATCAATGAGATCCGAAGGCTGGGGCAGCTAAGCAGAAGCGCTTTGGCTGAATCGACTGGACTTAGCCCGGCCACCGTGTCTTCCATCGTTTCAGAACTTCTGGAAGAAGACCTGGTCGTTGAAGACACCGCCTCGGTCAGCGCCGGGGGCCGAAGGCCCACCCCCATGCGAATTAACTACACCACACGCCTGGCCATTGGTATCAAGCTGAAATCCGACAGCATTGAATGCGTGCTCACGGACATGTCGACCGCCCCGATCGACAAGCTGACGACGGCGCTGCCATCGCTGGACCCCGAAGCCGTGTGCCAGATCTGTGCAGAAGCAATTGCACAGCTCATGGAGACCCAGGCAAGAGACACCAAGAATCTGATCGGGGTGGGTGTCTCTATTCCGGCTTTTGTCGACGCTGAAACAGGGGTTTGTAAAACAAGCCATCGCTTTGGCTGGAAGGACATTCACTTCGCCGGCATGCTGCAAAATAAACTGGGTATCAAGGTGAAAATCGAAGACGACAGTCACGCCTTCGCGCTGGCGCATGCACTTTTTGGCGTGGGGATTAATCACGCCTCATTTGCCACTGTCGCCGTCGGTGAAGGGATCAGTTATGAAATGATCCTCGATGGCAAACTGCATCGCGGTAATACCGGAGCGGCCGGAAAACTCGGCCACATGTGTCACGATCCACATGGCGCACGCTGCGAATGCGGTCGATACGGCTGCCTTCAGGTCAAAAATTCCATTTCCGGGATGCTGAGTACGCTGGACCTGAATGATCCGCAATGGTCCTTTCGCACTCGCCTGGACAGGCTTCTGGCCTGTCTTGCGTCAGGCGATGAAAAAGCAATGTCAACCGTCAGAGACGCAGGCCATACGGTCGGAAAATATCTTGCTGACATGACGGCCGTAACGGATGTCGATCCCGTTGTGATCGGCGGCGAAGTGGTAGAGCTTGGTGAGTATTTCTTTGACGCTTTCAACGAGGCACTGAACAGGTATTCACTCCATGGCCCCATACGCACTTACATCGACAATGAAGATAATTTCTGGAGCCGTGGCGCCGCTGCCCTGGTGACCCAGGAAGTCTTTGGTTTTTAACGACATCGATATGTTCATCGCCGTTCGCTATGTCACAGCGCAGAATGAATTTGTGCTGGGTGTGATTAATAATCCCTCTTCTACCGTTGGTCTTGACTGTTGATGGCCGCGACCGACTAGACGCCAAGCGAACCAACAGGGACCTAATTCGAGAGGCCAGCCAGTCGATTCCGTCTTAAAGTGCGTCGACGGTCATGGCACTCACGCCGAGCGCCAATCAGCTGGTGTCTCTGGCGAACGGGTTTCGTGCGGGGTTCGCGTCCGCGATGATCGGGCTCGCCGGCTGGCTGGCGCTGGAGAAGCGCCCCGGTTGAGCGGCGTTCAGAGGCCGGCGCCGGTTTCATGGTCACCGCGTTCCGTGACCACGGCATCGATCAGCGCGATGAAGTCGTCGAAGGCGGGATGGGTCAGGCTCGGCGAGTGGTGAATCTCCAGAATCGCCGGCGGTAGCGGTGGCAGGCCCTCTGCCTCTCCCAGCGCTCGCCAGTCGACGGGGAGCGAACGACGATCGGCGAGGGTGACGGCCTGGCCTCGATTGACGATGACGCGTAGCCCGCTCGGGCTCTGGCTGGTCGCGTCGAGGCGCCAGCTGCGATCGATATGCGCCAGCGCGGCGATCGCCCTGCGGCGATAGATGCACTGTTCGGGAAAGAGCGCGAGGGGAATCGGCCCCGCCGGTGGTAGCCGAAAGGTCTCGTGCGCGGCCCACACCACCTCTTCGGCCGCGACTTGGCGCCCACCGCTATCCTCGGCGTGCTGTACCGCCAGCACGATGTCCAACGCCCCTTGTTCCAGCTGTTCGAGCAGCTCCGTCGACATGCGGCAGTGAATGTGGACTCGTACCTCGGGGTGGGCGGCGCTGAAGCGTTCCAGCAGCGCAGGCAGCCAGGTGTCGGCGTAGTCTTCGGGCAGGCCGAATCGCAGCGTGATCGGTTGGACGCGACCCAGCGCCGAAAGCGCCTCGCGCTGCAACAGCAGCAGGCGCCGGGCGTAGATCAAGAACGTCTCGCCTTCGGCCGTCAGCGTCAGCTGGCGATGTCCGCGCTCGATCAGGCGCGCGTCGAGACGCGATTCCAGCGTACGGATACGCAGACTGATGGTGGACTGTGTCTTGTGCAGATGACGCGCGGCGGCGGTGAAGCCGCCGCTGTCGGCGACCGTCACGAAGGCGAGCAGCAGATCGCTGTCCAGACCCGGCGCGCCCAGGTTATCGGAAATGCCGATGGATGCCATTGGAATGACTCGTTTCACTGATGAGGTGGCGAGGTGCAGCATAGCGGCGGCCACGGCCGGGGCTCAAACGGGTCCGGTCGCCACTCGGATCGCCGGATCGCCGAATCGCCGAATCGCCGGATCGCCGGAGCGTCGTTGCCTCGGGCCCGTTGGGCCGATGGCCGATGGGGCGCGCCCGGCGACGGCGATCTTGCAACACGGCCTCGCCGCTTGCGACCGGCGTGAGCTCCCGGACGCGTCTCTCCCTGTTCCCTGAGGCTTTTTGAGCCGTGAGAGGACCATGTCTACGCATCTGATTCCGCATATCGATCTGACGCCGCTGCTCGAGGGCGGTTTCGACCGGCAAGCGGTCGTCGCCGCGATCACCGAGGCGGCCTGCCACTCCGGCTTCATGACGGTGGGGCTGACGCCTAGCCAGCTCGACCTGCCGGACGACATCCACGCCCGGCTGCTGCGCTTTTTCACGCTTCAGGCCGACGCCAAGCGCGACTTGGCGCGACACAAGTTCGTCCCCGCCAACCGCAACGTCTACCGCGGCTACTTCCCGCCGCAGGACGAGGACCCGACCTGGAAAGAGGGCATCGATCTGGGGCCCGACGTGGCGCATCCGGCGCGTGCTCTGACCGCCAGCGACGATATCGCCGCTGACGATCCGCTGCGCGAGCCGACGCCGCAGCCGGCGGCGTCGGCCCTGCCCGGCTGGCGCGAGGACACCGCCGCCTACTATGCGGCGATGGAAACCCTCGGCCGCCGGATCGCCGGGGCGCTCGCCGAGGGGCTCGAGATCCCCCGCGAGACGCTGGTCGCGCCCTTCGATGCCGGCAATTCTACCCTGCGCCTGATCCACTACCCCGAGCGCCCGGCCGAGACGCTGGCGACGATGCCGGCGGTGGATGGCGAGGGCGACGCGCGACGCTGGCTGGTCGGCGTGCCGCACTTCGACAACGGTTTCATTACGCTGCTGTGGCAGGACCAGGTCGGCGGACTGCAGGTGCGAACGCCAAGCGGCGGCTGGGAAGAGGTGCCGCCGCGAAAGAATGCGCTGGTGGTCAATTTCGGTCGGCTGCTGGCGGACTGGTCCGGCGGGCGCATTCAGGCGACCGAGCACCGCATCGTCGGCGGTACGCGCTCGCGCCACTCGATCCCGTTCTTCTTCGAGCCGGCGGTGGACGCGGTGATCGAATCCCCGAGCGGTGACGACCGCTACGTCTACGGCGATCGCCTGTGGGAGCGGATGTCCGCTTTCGTCGAATTCCAGGGGCTCGAACGTCGTTCGCCGGGCGTGTCCTGATTCGTTGCCCGGTATCGGCGCGTCGTCCCGCCGGGCCGGTGAAAGGCTAACTATCCTGAATCGAGGTGAATGGCGATACCGTTTGGCCATGACACTGCTTGGTCGCGATACCGCTTGATCGCTCTCATCGGCACGAGACGCCGACGAGAGTGAACGACCCATTCGGGTCCTGGAAGGAAATAACCGCGGACACCGCCCATGAACGACGCCCCACCGTGAGGCGCGCGGTGATCCGCCATAACGAAAAAGGGAGTTGACGCAATGTCCAAACGCATCGATTGGCCGACGTTCATCGGCGCTTTCGTGTTGCTGCTAGTAGTAGCGGTACCGCTCGTACTCTTTCCCGATGCCGGCGCCCGCTGGGTGCTCGCGGCGAAGAATTTCGTCACGGAACAGCTCGGCGTGCTCTATCTGCTGCTGGGCGTCGTCGCCGTGGGGTTCATGGTCTATGTCATCTTCAGCGATCTGGGGCAGATCAAGCTCGGCGACGCCGATGAGCGGCCGGAATTCCGGACCTGGTCGTGGGCGGCGATGCTGTTCTGCGGCGGTATCGGCGCGAGCATCCTCTACTGGTCGGTGATCGAGTGGATGTACTACATCCAGAGCCCGCCGTTCGAGATCGAGCCGATGTCGAACGAGGCGGCGCGCTGGGCCGCGACCTACGGCATCTTCCACTGGGGCATCGTCACCTGGTCGATCTATCTGATTCCCTCCTTGCCAATGGCCTACTTCCTTCATGTGCGCAAGCGAAGCGTCTTGAAGGTGAGTCAGGCGATGCTGCCGGTGCTGGGCGACAAGCTCGCCAACGGCTGGCTGGGCAAGCTGATCGACATTCTCTTCATCTTCGGCCTGATGGCGGGGACCGCGACCACGCTCGGTCTGGCGGCCCCGCTGATCAACGAGGGCGTGCACGAGATGTTCGGCGTACCGCTGGGCATCGGGCCGCAGCTGATCGTGCTGCTGGTCTGCACGGCGATCTTCGGCTGGAGCGCCTGGTCCGGTCTCAAGAAGGGCATCAAGATCCTGTCGGACATCAATCTGTGGCTGGCGCTGGGGCTGCTGGTCTTCGTCTTCGTGCTCGGGCCGACGCTGTTCATGGCCAACACTGGGCTGGATGCGATCGGGCGGATGCTCTCCAACCTGATCCGCATGGCGACCTGGACCGAGGCGTTCGGCGGTATCGACGGGTTTCCCGACTCCAGCTTCCCGCAGAGCTGGACCATGTTCTACTGGGCCTGGTGGCTGGTCTTCTCGCCGACCATGGGCTTTTTCGTGGCGCGAATCTCGCGGGGGCGCACGGTACGCCAGATGGTGGCCGGGGGGATCTTCTTCGGCAGCCTGGGCTGCGCGGCTTTCTTCATCACGCTGGGGAACTTCGGGCTCTATATGCAGCTGACCGGCCAGCTCGATGCCGTCTCCCTACTCAACGATCAAGGGCCGACGGCGGCGATGTTCGCCGTACTCCACGAGCTGCCCCTGGCCTGGGTCGCGATTGCCGCCTTCACCATTCTGGCGGTGCTGTTCACGGCGACCAGTTTCGACTCCACCTCCTACATTCTCGCCGCGGCGGTGGAGAAGAAGCTGGAGGGCGGCGAGCCGATGCGCTGGAATCGGCTGTTCTGGGCCATCTCGCTGTCGATTCTGCCGGCGATCCTGATGTGGCTGGGCGGACTCGAGACCCTGCAGACCGCCAGCGTCGTCGGTGGTCTGCCGCTGCTCCCCATCGCCGTACTGCTGATGGTCTCCTTCGTGCGGGCGGCGAAGTACGACATGCGCTATCAGCCGGACTACAGCGACCCGGAGATCGCCATCGAAACATTTCCTCGACACGACCCGTGGACGGAGAAAGGGGACTGGGACAACACCGGAGAGCACGCATCGAACGAGCGCTCGAATTCGGCATGATTCGCGTCGATCTTCGTCGATATTTTGCCGCCGAGACGCTCGATTCGGCGACGAATGCGTTCAGAACGTGAAGATCGCCGAGAAATAGCAGAGACTCGTAGCGTTTTGCCGTCTCCCACAATAACGGTGGGCGAATGATCCGTGAGACGGGTCGCCGCGCATCGAAATGGATCAACGATCATGAACCAGAACCTTCCTCCGCTGAGTGCCGCGGCGACGTTTGCCCTGTCACTCTTCTTCTCTTTGCCGGCCACGGCGCAGGACAAATCGCTGACGCTCGGCACCAACAACTGGGCGGAGAACATCGCCGTCGCCAACCTGTGGAAGCTCGTGCTCGAGGATCACGACTACGACATCGAGCTGGCCAACGTCGGCAAGAGCGCGCTCTTCGCGGGGATGGCCGCCCGCGATATCGATTTCTCGCTGGAGCTTTGGCTGCCGTACACCGACAAGGCGTTTCTCGCGCCCTACCAGGAGACGCTGGAGGTTCACGACGCCTGGTATGACCGCACCGGGCTGGGGCTGGTGGTGCCGAGCTACGTCGATATCGACAGCATCGACGAGCTTGCCGAGCGCGCCGACGAGTTCGAGTATCAGGGCCGTCCGACCATTCTGGGCATCGACCCGGGGTCGGCGATCGCCGGCATGACCGATAACGCCATCGACGCCTACGCGCTACCGCTCGAGCAGGTGAATAGTTCCGAGCCGGCGATGATGTCGGCACTGGGCAGCGCCTACTCCAACCAGGAGCCGATCGTTGTCACCCTGTGGAATCCGCACTGGGCGTTCGCCGATTACGACCTCAAATACCTCGACGATCCGGAGAAGATTTTTGGTGACGGCGACACCATCTACTGGTTCTCCCGCGAAGGCTTTGCGGCCGACGATCCCTGGCTGACGTCGGTACTCAACGCCTGGCACATGAGCGACGAGAGCCTGGGCGAGCTGATGTCGGAGATCGAATCCGTGGGCGACCCCGTCGAAGGCGCTCGAGTCTGGCTCGACGCCAACCGCGAGCAAGTCGACGGCTGGCTCGCCGCCGGCGGCGACGCCTAGCGTTCCCTCAACGCTGGCGGGGCGTTCACGCTTATCCGGCGTTTCCTCAGCGCTTGCCGGGCGTTCACGCTTGCTGAGCGTCCGTGCTAGGTCAGCGCTTCCAGATCCCGGTACAGCGCTTCCGGGATCGTCACGCCCGCTTGGTGGCTGCGTTCCCGTGCTTCGAATCGGCGCTGGGAGGGCAGCCGTGCGCCTTGATCGAGAATTCGCTCGAAGAGCCGCTCGGCGTGATCGAGCTGGCCGTCCGTGCGCTCGCCGAGAAAGGCCTTCGGCGACAGCGCGATGATCAGCTCGCCGTGATGCGGTCGGCCAGTGCCGGCGTCGTTGGCGGCTTGAGTCTCGAAGCTCAGTGCGTCGTCGATCAGTGGGCCTGCGAGCAGCTCGATCATGGTCGAGAGCGCCGAGCCCTTGTGGCCGCCGAAGGGCAGCATGGCGCCCTCGAGAGCGGCGGTCGGGTCGTTGGTGGGGGCGCCGTCGCGAGCCACGGCCCAGCCGTCGGGGATCGCGTCACCGGCGCGCTGGTGAAGCTCGATCTCGCCGCGGGCGGCGACGCTGGTGGCGAAGTCGAAGACGTAGGGGTGCGCGCCCGGGCGCGGCCAGGCGAAGGCGAACGGGTTGGTCCCCAGCAGCGCCTGCACGCCGCCGGCGGGGGCGACGAAGGCCTGCGTCGGGTTCATGGCGATGGCCGCGAGCCCCAGCTCGGCGAGCGCCTCGACCTCGGACCAGAGCGCGGAGAAGTGAAAGCAGCGGTTGATCGCGAGCACGGCGATGCCGTTCTGTTCCACCTTGACCTGAAGCGCGGCCTTGCCCTGCTCGAAGGCGAGCAGCGAACAGCCGTGACGGGCGTCGATGCGCACGATCCCCGGTGTCTGGTCGATCACTTGGGGCTCGACACGCGTCTCCAGCGCCCCCTTGCGCGCCGTCTCCACGCAGCCGAGCAGCCGGTAGAGCCCGTGGGAGTGGCATTCGTCGCGCTGGGCGGCGACGACGCTGCGAGTGATCGCCTCGGCGTGGGCGTCGCTGAAGCCGGCGCCGGCCAGAATGCGACGGCTCAGCGATTCGGCCTGCGACAGCGTGAGGGTGACGGTAGCGGACATGGAGCTCTCTGCGGGTCGGGGAATCGGCGCCGCGGTATCGCCGGCGATGTGGCGGCCTAGGGTAGCGGCTCTCGCCGTGGCCGCCCGTTAGACCAAAGTGGCGGTGCGTCGCTCGAGCGCTCAGCGCTCGTTACGCTGCGCCGCCCACGATGCCGCGTCACCGAGATCGAATCGCTGCCCTAGTCGAGCACCTCGGGCTCGCTGGCATCGGCCGGGGTCAGCAGATAGTAGAGCGCGGGCACGACGAACAGCGCCAATAAGGTCGCCGAAATCAGCCCGAAGATGATCACCAGCGTCAGCGGCCGATAGCTTTCGCTGCTGAGCGCCAGCGGCACCAGCCCGACGATGGTGGTCACGGCGGTGGTCAACAGCGGGCGCAGTCTTCGCGCCGCGCCGGCGGAGGCCGCCTCGGCCACGCTCATGCCCTCCTTGAGGAAGCCGTTCATGGTATCGACCATGATGATGCCGTTGTTGATCGCGATGCCGATCAGCGATACCAGCCCGATCATGGCGAAAAACGAAAACGCGATCCCGAACGCCCAGAAGCCAAGGGCGGTGCCGATGATCGCCAGCGGCATGGTAGCGAAGATGATCAGCGCCTGGCGGAAGCTGCTGAACACGATGACCAGCACGCCGACCACCAGCACGATGGCGACCAGCATGGCGACGCCCACCGAGCCCAGCGTATCCGCCGTCTCGGCGGACTCGCCGCCCACCGCGATGCGATAGCCCGCGGGCCAGTCGCGCTGCAGCTCGTCAAGGCGCGGCGAAACCTCGTTCATGATCTCGGTGACGGTGCGGCCCTGGTTCTTGGCCAGCACCGTCAGCGCGCGCTCGCCGTCGACGTGGGAAATGGCGATCGCGCCTTCCGACTGGACGGGGTTTAGAAGCTGGAACATGGCGATGGAGCCGCCGTCCGGCAGGTAAGCGCGCACCCGCGAGAACTCTTCGACATTGCTCGGCCCGCCGGCTTCGCCTGGCTGGCTTGGCCACTCCATGCCAAGGCGAATGTCGAGATCCTCGGTTTCACCGGAACTGGCGAAGCTGCCGATGATATCCGAGCTGTAGGCGATGCGGATCTGAGAGGCGAGCTCGTCGTAGGACATGCCGAAAAAGCTCAAGGCGTCGCGGTTGGGGCGAAGCGCCAGCTGGGGCTGCGGGGCGCCCAGATTATCGCGCACATCGACCACGTTCGGGGTCGAGGCAAGCACCTGCTGCACCTGCTGCGAGAGTTCCTTCAGGGTATCCATGTTGCCGCCCAGCAGCTGGAGCTCGATGGGGTCCCCCGGCGAGGGTCCGCTGCTTTCCGGCACCACAAGTAGCTCAGCCCCGGCGACGTTGTCGTGCAAGAACGCGGAAAGTTCTTCGCGCAGCGCCTCCGCCAATACATAGGAGTCCGCATCGCGGGCGTCGCGCGCTTTGAACATCGCCGAAAAACCGATGAAGTTCTCGGCGTCGCTGGGTTGCAGCGAGCCGCTGCCGGCGAACGGGCTCTTGAGCCCCACCAGCTTGCTGATGCTCGCAAAATAGGGCTTGTCGCGCAGGATCTCGCCGACCTGATCGGCGACCCCCTGGGAGGTTTCCAGCGGCGCGGTGGGCGGAAGCTCGATATTGATCCCCAGCCGCTCGCCGTCCGCTGCCGGAAAGAGCTCAAGGCGTGTTTGAGTAAACGCGAACAGCGAGATTACAAACAGCACGACCGCCCCCAGCACCCAAAGCCAAGCGCGGCCGCGGCTGGCCACGATATAGCGACCGTTAAAGCGCTCCACGCGGTCGACGGCGCGCTGGGTCACCCGGTCCGCCAGGCCCGGTTTTTCCTCGCCTTCGCCACGGCGCTGCTTGCCCAGAAGCGCCCGCGAGAGCGGCACCGCGCACAGCATGGCGACCACGAAAGAGAGCACCAGACAGATGATGATCGTGGCCGGCAGGATGCGCACGAAAGCGCCCATGGTGCCGCCAATCGACATCAAGGGCGCCATGGCCAGAAGGGTGGTCACCTGCGCGGCGAAAACCGGAATCGCGTAGCGTTTGACGGTAGCCAGCACCGCCTGGCCGAAGGTACAGCCGTTGCGGTAGATCTCGTCGTGCAGGCCCTCCATCAAAATGATGAACACATCGATGATCATCACCAGCGCGATGACCATGCCGATGATCACCAGCTCGTTGAGCGAGTAACCCAGCGCCCAGACGACCAGCAGCACCCCGGCAAAGGTAACGGGCACGGCGAGTCCCGACACGATCGCCTCGCGCCAGGAGATGGTGATGAACAAAATGGCGAACACCACCAGCATGGTCTGCAGGGCGCTGGTGAAAACTTCGGTCAGCGAGTCCCAGATCTGCACGGCGTCGTCCTGCAGCACCGAGTAGCCCACCTGAGAGGGCCAGCTGCCGGCCGCTTCCAGGTCGGCAAGGGAGGCGCGAATGCGCTCTACCACCTGCACCGTATCGGCGCCGGGCGTTTTGGTGATCGACATCTCCAGCGACGACTCATAGTCGCGGCCAAGCTCGCTGAAAAACGCCCGCGACTGCTCGGTTTCCTGCATGCGCTTGACCGTGGCGACCTCACCCAGGGTCAGCGCGCGGGAGCTTTGGTTGTTCTCCAGGCGCGAGACGGGCAGCGCGCGCAGGTCGTCGATATCGGAAAAGCGGCCTTCCAGGCGCACCACCGCGCCCATGTTCTGGCTGCGCACTTCGCCAAACGGCTGCTCGATATTGGCCTGCTGCACGGCGTCGCGAATGGCGGTAGGCGAAAGCCCCAGCGCGAGAAGCCGCTCCGGGTCGATGAGGATCTGGACGATATCCTCGCGCTCGCCGCCGATGTTGACCTCGTTGATGCCCTGCACGCGCTCCAGCGCGTCGCGAATCTGGCGCGCGGTTTGATTCAGCGTGGCGGAGCCGGCGCTACCGTGCAGCGCCAGGGTCAGAATCGGCCGGTCGTCCACCGAGCTCTGGCTGATGTTGGGGCTTTCGACCTCGGAAGGAAAACCGGACTCCGCATCCGCCACGGCGGCGCGTAGCCGGGTCATGGCGTCGGTGGTGTTAATCGAGGCATCGAACTCGACGGAGATGACCGACAGCGAATCAAACGAGGCGCTGTTGACCGTATTCACGCCGCTGAGCGTGGTGATTTCGTCCTCGATCAGGTCGGTGATCTGCTCTTCCACCGAGCGCGGGTCCGCCCCGGACCATACCGTGGTAATGCTCGCCTGGGGAATATCGAGGGCGGGCAGCGCCTCCTTGACCAGCGCCGAGTAGGCGAACAGCCCGCCCAGCAGCATCGTGAGGGTGAGCAGAATGCCGAAGATCGGCTTGAGGAAGAAAAAGCGCATCAACCGGTGGGCGCTGCGCACCTCGTCGGTTTCGCGTCGCGCCGGCGGTGTTGGATTTTCTGTGACGTCCGAACTCATGGCTGGCCCCCGATGAGCGTCACGCGGTCGCCATCGTTTAATCGGGTACGCCCTTCGGTCACCACCTGCTCGCCGGCGGCGAGCCCTTCCAGCACTTCGCGGCGCTCGCCGGCCTGCTGGCCGAGCTGTACGCTGCGCTCTTCCACCCGGCCGCTCTGCTCATCGAACACGAACACGAAGGCCTGGTCGTTCAAGAAGCGCAGGGCGCTGAAGGGCACGCTCAGCGCCTCGGTTTTTTCGGGCTCGGCCATCCAGACAGCGACGAAGGCGCCATCCTGCAGGCGCGGGGTGTCGCCGGTGGTGCGAAGGATGACCTCGAAGGTGCGCGACTGCGGGTCGACCGACGGGCTGATCGCATGAATGTCGCCGATCTCGCTTTCGCCGAGCGTCTCCGGGTCGAGGCTGTCCGCATTCTGCGGCGGCCGCCCGCCGATGATGGCGCGCGCCCCGACCTCGACCCGGTTGAAATTGTACGACGGCAGATCCACCCGCACCTCGAAGCGCGACGGGTCGATCACCAGCGCCGGCACCGTCTGGAGCGCGCCCTGCTCGGTGGAGGAGTCCACCGTACTGGGCATGAAGTAGCGGCCCTGTTCGATATTGAGGCGTGCCAGCACCCCGTCGATGGGCGAGACCAGCCGCGACTCCTCGAGCATGACCTCGGCCTGGGCGATTTCCGCGCGGGCCCCGTCGCGGGTCGCCAGGGCCTGCTGGACTTCGACCCGCGCCTGGTCCAGCTCCTGGGCGGAGGCGGAGCGCTGGTCGACCAGCGTCTGGTAGCGCTGCTGGGTGACCCGCGCCAGCGAAAGGCTGGCCTCGGCCTCCTCGAGCGAGGCTTGGGCGGAGGCCAGCTCCGCCTCCAGGCGCCCGGGGGCCTGGTGGGCAATCAGCTGGCCCTCCTCGACCGGCATGCCCACTCGCAAGTCCTGATCGACGAAGGTCACCTTGCCTTGCTCGGTAAAGCTCAGGTACTCCCGACGCAGGGAGCGCGCGGTGCCTTGGCTGTAGGTCCAGCCCTGCAGCGCGACCACTTCGGCGGGCTCGACACGCACGCTGACCGCGGGGGCCTGCTGGACCTCGGCGTCCTCCGTGGGGGGCGCTTCGTCGCTTCCACAGGCGCTCAGCACCAGCAACAGGATCAGCCCGCAGGCCAAGGGAGTTGTTTTCATAGCGCAGAATTTCCAGTAACGGTCGGGTCGATCGCCGAGACGTCGTCGAAGCCGCCTCCGAGGGCAAGGTGCAGGGCAATACGGTTGGCCAGCCGATCACTTCGGGCCGAGATGGTGGCGCTGCGGCTATCCAGCGCCCGCTGCTGACTCTCCAGCACGTTCAGGAAGGGCTCGATGCCCTGTCGGTAGCGATTGAAGGAGACGCGTACCGCATCTTCGGCGTGGCCGGCGGCGTTGTCGGTGGCGATGACCCGCTGCGCCAGGAAGCGGTCGACGGCAAGCGCCGTCTCGACTTCCGACAGGGCGGTGAGCGCGGTATCCACGTAGGCGTAGAAGGCGTCGTCGCGCTGCCCCTCGGCGACATCGGCCTGGGCCCGCAGCCGCCCGCCCTGAAAAATCGGCTGCACGATATTGCCGGCAATCGTCCAGATGAACGAACCGCTGCTGAAGAGATCGGCCAGCTCGCTGCCCGTGGAGCCTGTGCTGCCACTCAGCGAAATCGCAGGTAAAAAGGAGCGCTCCGCGGCTCCCAGTCGATAGTCCGCCGCCAGCAACGACCACTCGGCACCGCGTACGTCCGGCCGCCGGGCCAGCAGCTCGGCGGGCACCCCGGCGGCGGGCAGCGGCGGCACGGCGGGAAGCTCGCTGGTGGTGATCAGCTGTCCTGCCGGGTAGTCCCCCATCAGGATCTCCAGCTGACGCGTGACCCGAGCGAGGGTTTCGCGGCGCTGTTCGAGCCCGGCCTGGGCAGAGCTCAGATTGGCGTTGGCCAGGGTGGCATCGGTGGGCGAGACGACGCCCTGTTCGACGCGATTTTCGACCTGGCGGGAGAATTCGCTCAGCGCCTTCACCGTATCCTCGGAGAGCGCTACCTGGGCGCGGGCCTCCACGATGTCGAGATAGAGCGATACGACGTCCGCCACGAGAGACTGGTGTACGCCGCGCAGCTGCTCGCGGGCGGCGAGATAATCGGCCTGGCCCGCTGCCGATAGAGAGGCCAGCCGCCCCCACAGATCGACTTCCCAGCTGACGTCCAGCGTCGCGTTGTGGCTGTTGGTGATGCTATATCCGCCCCCCTCGCCGCCCGGCAGCGGGGTGCTGGGGCGGCGCTGACGGGTACTGTTCAATCCGGCGCTGATCTGAGGGAAGAGGTCGGCGCGATCGCTGCGCGACTGTGCCTCGGCAATGCGCGCCTGAGCGATGGCCTGGGCAAGGCCCGGGTTGTCGTCCAGCGCTGTCTCGACGAAAGCGTTGAGTCGAGCGTCCTCCAGGTCCCGCCACCAGCCGCCCGATACCAGCGCCTGCTCCCCGGTTACCGCCAGGAAAGTGCTCGGCAGCCCCGTCGGCGGCGGAACGGGGTCGGGCCGATGCAGGGTCGCGCAGGCGGATAGCAGCCCCCCGAGAAGCAGGGAGAGAGAGAGTTTGCCAAGCGTGGGTAATGCCATGGATAGGGGCTCGATCCGTTGCGATTCGTAGCTGCCACTCGGGGTGACGGCCTTTCAGGACACCGGCTCAGTGCGCCGGTTGGGGCCGGCAAGCGCCCGAACCGCGGCTCTACGCCAAGCTCTCTTTCATTGCGCTACCCGACGCTGCGCGGTGCGAGAGGAAGCGGCCCGGCATTCGGTCAGCGCCCGGCAAGAGACGCTCGTGGGGCTTCCTTTGTAACCTGGCGGCTCTCGGTCGTGCTGTTTGTAACACATGCCATCCCCTCCAAGGTCAAAAGTCGTTCCGGCCTTGAGGAGAGCGGCGCGTCTTTCTGGGCATCTCGAACGGCGGAGAGTCGTGCCCATACGTGTCTACGACGAAAGGAGAAGGTGCAACGCATGGAGCCGGGGCCGGCCGACGCGTAGCTTGGAGACGTTCCGGCTCGCCACGGGCGGCGTCATCGATGATGCCAGCCGATACGGCCACGGCCGAGAACGTCTCCCTCAGGTCGACGAGTCACGCCATGATCATCTCCGCCGCCACCGATTACCGCCGCGCCGCCCGGCGCCGCCTGCCGCCGTTTCTGTTCCATTACGCCGACGGCGGCTCCTACGCCGAGCACACCCTCAGGCGTAACGTCGACGATCTTTCCGAGATCGCGCTGCGTCAGCGGGTGCTCAAGGACATGTCCGAACTGTCGCTCACGACCGAGCTCTTCGGCGAGCGCCTGCCCATGCCGGTGGCGCTGGGACCGATCGGCCTTGCCGGCATGTTCGCCCGGCGCGGCGAGGTGCAGGCGGCGCGGGCGGCGGCGGCGAAGGGCATTCCGTTCACGCTCTCCACGGTGTCGGTCTGCCCGGTGGAGGAGGTCGCCCGCGCCTCCAGCCGCCCCATCTGGTTCCAGCTCTACGTGCTCAAGGATCGCGGCTTCATGCAGCACGTGCTGGAGAAGGCGTGGGCGGCGGGCGTGCGCACGCTGGTGTTCACCGTCGACATGCCCACCCCCGGCGCGCGCTATCGCGATGCGCACTCCGGCATGAGCGGCAAGTTCGCCGCCCAGCGCCGGATGCTGCAGGCGGCGACGCATCCGTTCTGGAGCTGGGACGTGGGGCTCAAGGGGCGCCCGCACGATCTGGGCAACGTGTCGGAATACCGCGGCCAGGTGACGGGGCTCGAGGACTATATCGGCTGGCTTGCGAAGAACTTCGATCCGGCCATCTCGTGGCAGGATCTGGAGTGGATCCGCGAGTTCTGGAAGGGGCCGATGATCATCAAGGGGATTCTCGACCCGGAGGACGCTCGCGACGCGGTGCGCTTCGGCGCCGACGGTATCGTCGTCTCCAATCACGGCGGGCGTCAGCTCGACGGCGTGCTCTCCAGCACCCGGGCGCTGCCCGCGATCGCCGAGGCGGTGAGCGGCGATCTCACCGTGCTGGCGGACTCCGGCGTGCGCAACGGGCTCGACGTGGTACGTCTGCTGGCGCTGGGCGCCGATAGCGTGCTGCTCGGTCGCGCCTGGCTATTCGCGCTGGCGACCGCGGGGGAGGCGGGCGTGACCCATATGCTCGAGCTGTTCGAAAAGGAGATGCGGGTGGCGATGACGCTGACCAGCACCCGCTCGATCGCCGACATCGGCCCCGACTCGCTGGTGCCGGCCTGATCCTGCATGGGGTCTAGACGAAGCGTTACCAGGGAGGCGCCATCCCCGCGACGACGCACGACATCGCCGAGGATGCGTTAACGATTGCGACCAAACGCAACGATCTAACGTCATCGCCGGATTGATCTTGCGCGACGGATCGCTCTACTCTGTCGCGATTGCCGGTCGTGGAGCGATCGGTAGCAGGCGCGATAACGATAACTGGCCACGAGCCGAACATCACAATAACAGCAACCGCTGTGCGGAGAACGACAATGAAGAAGACGTTACTGGCCGCGGGCGTGGCGGCCGCCATGATGGCGACGACCCCGGTCATGGCAAAGACCCTCGTCTACTGCTCGGAAGGCTCTCCGGAAGGCTTCGACCCCTCGCTCTACACGGCCGGGACCACTTTCGACGCCTCCAGCAAACCGATCTACAACCGTATCGTCCAGTTCACCCCGGGTACCACCGAGGTCGAGCCGGCGCTGGCCGAGAGCTGGGAAGTTTCCGACGACGGCAAGGCCGTCACCTTCCATCTGCGTGATGACGTCGAGTTCCAGACCACCGACTACTTCACCCCGAGCCGCGGCCTCACCGCCGACGATGTCATCTGGACCTTCGAGCGCCAGATGGACGAGAACAACCCGTTCTACAAGCTCGCCAACGGCAGCTTCGAGTACTTCAACGCCATGAGCATGGGCGAGCTGATCGACTCGATCGAGAAGGTCGACGATCACACCGTCACGTTCCATCTGACCCGTCCGGAAGCGCCGTTCGTCGCCAACCTCGCGATGGACTTCGCCTCGATTCACTCCAAGGAGTACGAGGAGCAGCTGATCGAGCAGGACCAGCTGGAGATGGCCAACCAGCGCCCCATCGGCACCGGGCCGTTCCAGTTCGTGAACTATCGTGAAGACGCCGCGATCCGCTATCAGGCCAACCCGGATTACTTCCGCGGCAAGCAGCCGATCGACAATCTGGTCTTTGCGATCACCTCCGACGCTCAGGTTCGCTATCAGAAGCTGCGCGCCGGCGAGTGCCACGTGATGCCGTACCCGAACCCGTCCGACGTCGATGCCATGAAGCAGAACGACGAGATTCAGGTGCTGGAAGAGCCGGGCCTGAACGTGGCGTATCTGGCCTACAACACCCAGCAGGCGCCGTTCGATCAGCCCGAAGTGCGCAAGGCACTCAATATGGCGATCAACAAGGAAGCCATCATCGACGCGGTCTTCCAGGGCGCGGGCGAAGTCGCCAAGAATCCGATTCCGCCGACCATGTGGAGCTACAACGACGCCATCGAGAACGACCCGTACGATCCCGAGCAGGCTCAGCAGATGCTCGAGGACGCTGGCGTCGAGGATCTCCAGATGGATCTGTGGGCGATGCCGGTTCAACGGCCGTACATGCCCAATGCCCGGCGTACCGCGGAGCTGATGCAGTCGGATCTGGCCAAGGTCGGTGTCGATGCCAACATCGTCACCTACGAGTGGGGCGAGTACCTCGAGCGCTCCAAGGCCGAAGATCGCAACGGCGCGGTCATTCTCGGCTGGACCGGCGACAACGGTGACCCGGACAACTTCATGGGCGTACTGCTCGGCTGTGACGGTGTGGGCGGTGCCAACCGTGCTCAGTGGTGCTACGAGCCGTTCGACGAGCTGATCCAGAAGGCCAAGACGCTGGACGACCAGGCCGAGCGCACCAAGCTCTACGAGCAGGCGCAGGAGATCTTCAAGGAGCAGGCGCCCTGGGACACCATCGCCCACTCCACGGTCTTCATGCCGCTGCGTCAGGACGTGACCGGCTACAAGGTCGACCCGCTGGGTGGCCATAGCTTCGAAGGCGTCGACATCCAAGAGTAACTCCCTCCCTTCGTGGCGCGCGAAGCGGCCCTGACAGCCGCTTCGCGCCCGCGCGTGACTAGCCAGACCTCCAATATGCTCAGATTCTTACTGGTCAAGCTGGCGCAGCTGGTGCCGACCTTCATTGGCGTCACCATCGTGGCGTTCGCTTTCATTCGCCTGCTGCCGGGCGATCCGATTCTTCTCATGGCGGGCGAGCGGGGGATCTCCGCTGCGCGCTACGCCGAGCTGCAGGCGCAGTTCGGTTTCGACCGACCGCTGGTCGTACAGTACTGGGACTTCCTGAAAGGGCTCCTCCAGGGCGATCTCGGTGACTCGCTCGTCACCCACGCGCCGGTCACCGGAGAATTCTTCAGCCGCTTTCCGGCCACCCTCGAACTCTCGCTCTTCGCGCTGGCCTTTGCCGTGATCATCGGCCTGCCGGCGGGCGTACTCGCGGCGACGCGACGCGGCAAGCTGCTCGATCACACCGTCGTCGGCGTGAGCCTCACCGGCTACTCCATGCCGATCTTCTGGTGGGGGCTTCTGCTGATCATGTTCTTCTCCGGGACGCTGGGCTGGACGCCGGTCTCCGGGCGAATCTCGTTCATGTATTTCATCGACTCGGTCACCGGGTTCATGACCATCGACACGCTGTTGGCGGGGGACTGGGATGCGTTTCTCTCCGCGCTCCATCACCTGATTCTGCCGGGGATCGTGCTGGGCACCATTCCGCTGGCGGTAATCGCGCGTCAGACCCGCTCCTCGATGCTCGAGGTGCTGGGCGAGGACTACGTGCGCACCGCCCGCGCCAAGGGGCTCTCCAACTTTCGCGTTATCATGGTCCACACCCTGCGTAACGCGCTGATCTCGGTGGTCACCGTGATCGGCCTGCAGGTGGGGCTGCTGCTCGCCGGTGCCATCCTGACCGAAACGATCTTCTCCTGGCCGGGCATCGGCAAGTGGATGATCGATGCGATCTCGCGGCGCGACTACCCGTCGGTACAGGGTGGCCTAGTGCTGATCGCGTTCATCGTGATGATCGTCAACCTGCTGGTGGATGTGGCCTATGGCGTCATCAACCCGCGCATTCGCCATTAAGGGGGCATGACAATGGCTGCAATCTCCACCCCCGCTGCACCCGGCACGTTTCGTCATCAGTTGGGTGGCTTCTGGAAGGATTTCAGTACCAACCGCGGGGCGCTTACCGGGCTGATCTTCATCACGCTGATCATGCTGGTGGCGCTGCTCGCGCCCTGGGTCGCGCCGCACGACCCGGCGATGCAGGACCGCTCGGCGCTGCTGGTGCCGCCGGTCTGGCACGATGAGGGGAGCTGGCGCTATCTGCTGGGCACCGATGCCGTGGGTCGCGACATCCTTTCGCGGCTGATCTTCGGCGCGCGCTACTCGCTCTCGATCAGTGCCATGGTGGTGCTGATCTCGATGTGCGGCGGTATCTTCCTCGGCCTGCTGGCGGGCTACTTCCGCGGCTGGGTCGAGACCGTCATCACGCGCATCATGGACGTGGTGCTGGCATTCCCGAGTCTGCTGCTGGCGCTCGGCCTGGTGGCGATCCTGAGCCCGGGCCTGACCAGCGCGATGATCGCCATCGCCCTGGTGCAGCTGCCGTACTTCGTGCGCCTGACCCGGGCGGCGGTGATCGGCGAGAAGAGCCGGGAATACGTCACCGCCAGCCGGCTGGCCGGCGCCGGGCACATGCGCTTGATGTTCAACACGCTGCTGCCCAACTGCATGGCGCCGCTGATCGTGCAGGCGACGCTTTCGTTCTCCACCGCGATTCTCGACATCGCGGCGCTCGGCTTTCTCGGCATGGGCGTGCAGCCGCCGACGCCGGAGTGGGGGGCGATGCTCGCCAATGCGCGTGAGTTCATGGGCAGCGCCTACTGGGCGGTGACGTTCCCGGGGCTGGTGATCCTGTTGACGGTGCTGATGATCAACCTGATGGGTGACGGCCTGCGCGATGCGCTGGACCCCAAGATGAAGCGTTCGTGAGAGACGCTGCGATGAGGAGTTCACAATGGCACTTCTAGATATCGAAGGCCTCAGCGTTCGTTTCCAGACGAGCAGCGGGCTGTTTGCCGCCGTGGAGGACGTGGACATCCGCGTCGACCGTGGCGAAGTATGGTCGATCGTCGGCGAGTCGGGCTCGGGCAAGTCGGTCTCGATGCTGGCGACCATGGGGCTCTTGCCGTGGACGGCTCAGGTCACCGCCGACAAGATGGCGTTCGACGGCCAGGATCTGCAGCATCTGAGCGCGCGGGAGCGCCGACGCATCGTCGGCGGCGAGATGTCGATGATCTTTCAGGAGCCGATGACCAGCCTGAATCCCTGCTTCACCGTCGGCACCCAGATCGACGAGATGATCAAGCAGCACAAGGGCGGCAATCGCAAGGAGCGCCGCGAGCGCGCCCTCGATCTGCTCGCCCAGGTGGGGATTCCCGACCCGGCGCGACGGATCAAGGCGTATCCGCACCAGCTCTCCGGCGGCATGAGCCAGCGCGTGATGATCGCCATGGCGATCTCCTGCGATCCGCGTCTGCTGATCGCCGACGAGCCGACCACCGCGCTCGACGTCACGATTCAGGCGCAGATCCTCGAGCTGCTGCTCACGCTGCAGGAAGAGACCGGCATGGCGCTGATCCTGATCACCCATGACATGGGCGTGGTGGCCGAGACGGCCAAGAACGTGATCGTCCAGTACGCCGGACGCCAGGTGGAGAAGCAGGAGGTGAAGTCGCTCTTTGCCAACCCGCGCCATCCCTATACCGAAGCGCTGCTCTCGGCGCTGCCGGAGCGGGCAATGGGGCAGGATCGCCTGCCGACCATCCCCGGCGTGGTGCCGGGCCAGCACGATCGGCCCACGGGCTGCCTGTTCAACCCGCGCTGCCAGTACGTCACCGAGCACTGCCGCCAGGTGGAGCCGGTCGCCGCGCCGGGTGATCCGGCGCGCACGCTCTGCCACTACCCGCTGGGCAACCCCGGGGACGCGGCAACGCCGGATGACGTATCGCCGCGCGACGCCTCGCCGGGCGACGCGCCGCCGGTGTCACGCGACCCTCACGCCACGCAACCGGAGGTGCGCCCATGAGCCATGATGCCGTACTCAGCGCGCGTCATCTCACGCGCCACTATCAGATCAAGGGCGGCACCTTCTCCAAGCCGGCCACGGTGAAGGCGCTCAACGAGGCGAGCTTCGAACTCTACCCGGGCCAGACCCTAGCGGTAGTGGGCGAGTCCGGCTGCGGCAAGTCGACCCTTGCCCGGGTGCTGACGATGATCGAGCCGCCGACCAGCGGCGAGCTCACCATCGGCGGCCACCACGTCTCGCTCAAGGAGGGCCAGCGCCCGCCGGCGGAACTGCGCCGCGAGGTGCAGATCATCTTCCAGAACCCCTACGGCTCGCTCAATCCGCGCAAGACCGTGGCGACCATGCTGGAGGAGCCGCTCAGGCTCAACCGGCGTGAGATGAGTGCCGCCGAGCGCCGCGACAAGGCGCTGGAGATGATCGCCAAGGTGGGCCTGCGGCCGGAGCACGCCGACCGCTATCCGCACATGTTCTCCGGCGGTCAGCGCCAGCGTATCGCCATCGCCCGCGCGCTGATGCTCAACCCGCGAATCCTGGTGCTCGACGAACCGGTGTCGGCGCTGGATCTGTCGATTCAGGCGCAGGTGCTCAACCTGCTGGCGGACCTGCAGGACGAGTTCGGGCTGGCCTACGTGTTCATCTCCCACGATCTCTCGGTAGTGCGACGCATCGCCGACGACGTCATCGTGATGTACTTCGGTCAGCCGGTGGAGACCGGGCCGGCGGAGGCGGTGTTCACCACACCACGCCACCCCTATACCCAGGCGCTGTTCTCGGCGACGCCAGTGGCGGACCCCAATCGCCAGCGCGAGCGGGTCAAGCTCAAGGGAGAGCCGCCGTCACCGCTCAGTCCGCCGCCGGGGTGTCCGTTCGCGCCGCGCTGCCATCTGGCAACGGAAGAGTGCGTCAAGATCGATCCGCCGCTCGAGACCGTCGCCGAGGGGGTCAAGGTCGCCTGCATCCATGTCGACGAGGCCATGGCCCGCTACGCCGGTGTCGGTGCGAGGTAGGGGTGGCAAGCATCGCCGCGAGTCGATAGACGTCGAAGGCGACGGCGGCTGTGACACGTGCGCTGTCGTCATCGCCACGATTGGCTAGGCTTGGGGCCGACGAACGATGAAGACGGAGGAGTGAAGGCCATGCCGCAACCGATACTGGTCCCCATGGATGGTTCGCCGAGTGCCCGTCGGGCGCTCGAACACGCAAGCCTGATGCAGCGCGCCACCGGCGCCGTGGTGCATCTGCTTCACGTGCCGGAGCCGCCGGCCGCCGACGAGCATCTCGGTGCGATGGTGGGTGTGCCGCCGATGGCGGCGACCGAGGAGCCGGACGAAACACGAGGTCTGCGTCTACTGGAGGAGACCTGGCAGACGCTCGGCAACGCTGACGGTGCCGTTGCCTATCACATCGAATACGGCGATTCGGAATCGGTGATCGCCGAGAAGGCGCGCGAGCTGGATGCCCAGTGCATCGTCATGGGCAGCCGCGGCCTCGGCAATCTCAAGAGCCTGTTCGTGGGTAGCGTGTCGCAGAAGGTGATGGAGCTTGCCCCCTGTCTGGTGATCACCCTGCATGCGGTGCCGGAGGATGACGAAAGCGACGCGGTCTGACTCGCGGCAACGTCATGCGCGACGACGCGGATCGAGATCGCGCCGCCTCGCCGCTCAGGCGATCGTCACCCGGTAGCGGAACGTTTCGGCATCGCCTCGCGAACGGCGGTATTCGAGCGGCGTACCGTCGTAGCCGAGCGCGAGCCGCTCGATCTGCACCACCGCCTCCCCCTCGGGTACGCCCAACCCTTCCGCCGTCGCGCTCGACGCCTTGACGATGGTGAGGGTCTCGTCCGCGGAGCCGACCAGCTGGCCGCAATGGCTCTCGTAGAACGGGTAGAGCAGGTTGCCGAAATCGGCAGGCTCTACCTCCATCAGAGCCGCAAACGGTGCGGCCGGCAGCCAGATCTCCTCGTAGTAGATCCGCTTGCCGTCGAGTTCGCGCACGCGCTCGAGCCGGATCGCTTCACTTTCCTCCTCGAGATCCAGCGCGGCGGCCACGTTCGCCGGCGCAGGCAGAGACTCACGGGCGAGCACGCGGCCTTCGGGGATGCGTCGCTCGCCCTTTTCGTCCAGCTGTCGAAAGAACCGGAAGAGCGACCCCTCGAAATTCGGCCGCCGAATGAAGGTGCCGCGGCCCTGACTGCGCTCCATCAAGCCGTTCTGCACCAGCGTATCGACGGCTTTGCGCAGCGTGCCCACCGCGACGCCGTAATGTTTGGTGAGTTCGGTTTCGGTCGGTATCGCGCGCCCCGGCGTCCACTCGCCGGCAGCGATCTTCGCCAGCATGTCGTCGCGCAGTCGTTGGTAGAGCGGTAGTCGCGTATCCATCTTGAGTCCCGTGCGTTCCATTGTGTCCCCTGCGTGGTTCCCGAGTCCTCGACTTTAGTCGTATTCGCTCCCCCGAACGACGCCAAAGCAGATAAGCTCGCATCCGTTAATTCATATAAATGACTGTAAGTTTATAGTGATCGCCCGGCGCCCAACCGCGCCAAGTTCTTCATGCGACCAGGGGAGCCCATGAGTTCGACTCGCACCATTCCGATTACCGGCGTCGATGCGCATGCCCACATCTTCGAACAAACCTTGCCGTTCGCCAATGATCGCCGCTATGCGCCGGACTACGACGCAACGGTCGACACCTATCTTGGCCATCTCGATCGCTGCGGACTCTCCCACGGCATGCTCGTGCAGCCGAGCTTTCTGGGCACCGACAATCGCTATCTGCTCGATGCTTTGCGGCGTCATCCGGCACGCTTGCGCGGTACGGCCGTGATCGAGCCGAGCCTGGCGGACGACCATCTCGACGCGCTGGCGAGTGCCGGCATCGTCGCGGTGCGTCTCAATCTCGTCGGTCGCGATCTCGAGGACTACGCCGCGCCGCACTGGCAGTCGTTCTTCACCGAGCTGGCCCGGCGCGGCTGGTCGGTGGAGATCCAGCGCGGCATGGAGGATCTCGAGTCGGTGCTGCCGGCGATCCTCGGCACCGGCGTCAGCGTCGTCATCGATCATTTCGGCCTGCCGGGCGGGGAGATCGATCCGGTCAATCTCTCTCACGGTGCCTTCCTGTCGCGGCTGTCGCGAGACGATATCTGGATCAAGCTCTCGGCGACGTATCGCAGCCGGTCGACGCCGGATCAGGCACGGGCATCGATCGAGCGGTTGAAAGACGCCTACGGCCACGCCGACAACCTGCTCTGGGGAAGCGACTGGCCGCACACCCGCTTCGAACACGAAACGAGCTTCGATGCCCAGTTCGGGCTGCTCGAGGCGCAGCTGCCCGATGCGGCAGAGCGCCGGCGGGTGCTGGTGGACAACCCGGCGCGGCTGTTCGGGCTCGACGTCGCATGATCGGCGCGAGCCGGTCGGCACCGTGCCGTCAGACACACGACAACTCGACCCACGACAACTCGACTCACAACACCCGCTTGAAAACGACTCATAACAACACCCTGTACCGCCAGGCGTCATTCAATAGGAGAGCATCAGCATGATGAGTCTCGTCGTGATCGGGGCGATCGTCGTCTCGATCGTCCTGGGCTATCGCACCCGAATCAACATCGGGCTGTTCGCGATCGCTTTCGCCTATCTCATCGGCTGCTTCGGACTCGACCTCGGTCCGTCCGAAGTGATCGCGATGTGGCCGCTGAAGATCTTCTTCATCATCTTCTCGGTGTGTCTGTTCTACAGCTTCGCCATCGTCAACGGCACGCTCGAGAAGCTCGCCGAGCATCTGATGTACCGCTGTCGGCGGGTGCCGAGCCTGATGCCGTTCGCGATCTTTCTGGCCGCGACGGTGATCTCCGCGCTCGGCGCCGGCTACTACACGGTGCTGGCGTTCATGGCGCCGATCACGCTGCTGCTGTGCAACCGCTCGGGGCTCAATCTGATCGTCGGGGCAATGGCGGTCAACTACGGGGCGCTGGCGGGGGCGAACTTCGTCTCGAGTCAGAGCGGCATCATCTTCCGGACCCTGATGACCAGCTCCGGAATCCCCGAGGACACCGCGTTCATCAACAGTTTCGGCATCTTTGCCAGCACCCTGATCGTGCCGATCATCGTGCTCGCCGGGCTGGTGCTGGTGAACCGTCGCCGCGGCACGGCGATGGCGAGCCTGGATCACATCGAGCGCCCGTCGCCTCTCGACCCCAACCAGAAGAAGACGCTGACGCTCACCCTGATCATGATGGCGATGGTGCTGCTGCCGCCGATCGCGAGCCTGCTGCTGCCGGATAACGCGGCCGTGGGGTTCATCAATTCCAAGGTCAACATCGCGCTGATCGCCAGCGTCTTCTCGGTGATCGCGCTGTTGATGAAGCTCGGCGACGAGCGTAAGGCGATCGCGTCGCTGCCTTGGGGCACGATCATCATGATCTGCGGGGTCGGCATGCTGATCTCGGTAGCGATCGCCGCGGGTACGCTCGATCTACTCGGCGCCTGGATCGGTACCAATATTCCACCGGTGCTGGTGCCGGTCGCCTTCGGCGTCGCCGCCGCGCTGATGTCGCTGTTCGCCAGTACCCTGGGCGTGGTGACGCCGGCGCTGTTCCCGCTGGTCCCGCCGATGGCGGCCACGCTCGGCATCGACCCGATGATCGTCTTCATCGCCATCGTCGTCGGCGCCCAGGCCACCTCGATCTCGCCGTTCTCCTCCGGCGGCAGCCTGATCCTCGGCTCCTGCCCGGACGATCAGGCCCGCGCCGGGCTGCTGCCGAAGCTTTTGTTCCGCGCCGCACCGCTCGGCTTCGTCGCGGCGATGATCTTCAACCTGCTGCTGGCGTTCGTGTTCTAACGCGACACGGGTCGCTGATCTAGAACCGCCATCGAAGGCGACTTCTCCGGAAGTCGCCTTTTTTCGTTCCCCGTCTGGCTCACGCCGTCGCTCGTCACGCGTCGTTTCTCATCATGCGGCTAAGGTCTAAAAGCCGCTTCGGTATGATGTATGACAACATGCAGGCACAGTTTGGACCGACCGGAACAGTCGCCATCGGGCGGCGGCAGCGGGTCCTTGGCCTGTTCGGCAGGCGTTCGCTAATCCTAGACGAGGGAATCGAAGTGAATTTTTCCAGAGAAGCGCTCAAAGCCTCCATCACCGATGGCCTGCTCTCCTTTCCGGTGACCGATTTCGACGCGAACGGCAAGTTCGATGCCGAGAGCTATCGCCAACGCCTGCTGTGGCTGAAGGATTACGAAGTCTCCGCGCTGTTCGTCGCGGGTGGCACGGGCGAATTCTTCAACATCACCATCGATGAGTATCGCGAGATCGTGAAGATCGCCGTCGACACCATCGGGGGCCACGTGCCGATCATTGCCAGCGCCGGTCAGAGCGCCGAGCTCGCCAAGCAGCAGTGCCAGGCGGCCGCGGAAGCCGGTGCCGACGGCATCCTGCTGATGCCGCCGTACCTCACCGAGTGCTCCCAGGCGGGCATCACCGAGTACGCGATCAGCGTGTGTCAGGCGACCGATCTTGGCGTCATCTACTACAACCGCGCCAACGGCTATCTCGGTGTCGACGGCGTCAAGAAACTGGCCGAGAGCTGCCCCAATCTGGTCGGTCTGAAAGACGGCAAGGGCGACATGCAGACCCTGAACGTCACCATCAAGACGCTGGGCGATCGTCTCGCCTACGTCGGCGGCGTACCCACGGCCGAAATCATCGCCGAGGCGTATCTCGCCATCGGTGTCAGCACCTACTCCTCGGCGGTGTTCAACTTCGTCCCGGAGATGGCGGTGAAGTTCTACAAGGCGCTGCGCGCCGGCGACAGCGAGTTCGTCGCCAAGGCGACCCGCGAGTTCTTCATTCCGTTCATTACGCTGCGTGACACTACGCCGGGCTACGCGGTGAGCCTGATCAAGGCGGGCGCGGACATCGTCGGCTATCCCGGTGGCGACGTACGCGCGCCGCTGAGCATGCCGACCGCCGAGCAGAAGAAGACGCTCGAGACGCTGGTCGAGAAAGCCAAGTCGCTCTAAGCGCCACTGCCGGCCACCGACCGTCTCGGGCATACCGGGGCGGTTTCGGCACCGTTAGGCGGCCCGACGGTCGTCCCGATTCTTTTCCGACGCCGTGAGCTCGCTGCCTGCGGGTGCCGGATTCAGCCACGGAGCCTCTCCTCATGTCGACGCCTTCCACGCCTTTGATCACCGAGATGCGGGTCATTCCGGTGGCCGGCCGCGACAGCATGCTGCTCAATATCGGCGGCGCGCATTCGCCGTACTTCACGCGCAATCTGGTCCTGCTCGAAGACAGCGCCGGCAACGTCGGCGTAGGCGAGGCGCCGGGTGGCGAGACCATTCAGCGCTCGCTGGAGCAGGCACGCTCGCGGGTCGTGGGCCAGCCGATCGCCAAGCTGCGCTCGATGGTGGCGTCGCTGCAGAGCGCGGGCCAGAGCGCCGACTTCGAGGATTTCGGCAAGGGCTCCTGGACCTTCGAGCTGCGCATCAACGCGGTGGCGGCGCTGGAGGCGGCGCTGCTCGACCTGATGGGCAAGTTCCTCGGCGTACCGGTGGCGGAACTGCTGGGCAGCGGCAAGCAGCGCGACCGCGTCGAGGTACTCGGCTATCTGTTCTTCATCGGCGACGGCCACGCCACGCCGCTGGACTATCGCCGGGGGACGCAGGGCGCGAGCCACGACTGGTATCGCCAGCGCGACGAGGCGGCGATGACGCCGCGGCGCGTGGTCGAACTGGCCGAGGCGGCTCACGATCGCTACGGCTTCAAGGACTTCAAGTTGAAGGGTGGGGCGCTCCCCGGCGAGCAGGAGATCGAGGCGGTCACCGCGCTGCACCAAGCGTTCCCCGAGGCGCGGGTGACGATCGACCCCAACGGCGCCTGGTCGCTGCAGGAGGCGATTCGGCTGTGCCAGGATCTCCACGGCGTCATCGCCTACGCCGAGGACCCCTGCGGTGCCGAGCAGGGCTTCTCCGGGCGCGAGATCCTGGCGGAGTTCCGGCACGCCACGGGCCTGCCGGTGGCGACCAACATGGTCGCCACCAACTGGCGTGAAATGGCCCACGCGCTGATGCTGCGCTCGGTGGATATCCCGCTCGCCGACCCGCACTTCTGGACGCTCTCCGGTGCCGTGCGCGTCTCCCAGCTCTGCCAGGATCACGGCATGACCTGGGGCTCGCACTCCAACAACCACTTCGATGTGTCGCTGGCGATGTTCGCTCACGTCGGCGCCGCCGCGGTGGGGCGGACCACGGCGCTGGATACGCACTGGATCTGGCAGGAGGGCGATGCGCGCCTGACCCGCAACCCGCCGGAGATCGTCGACGGCCACGTGGCCGTGACCGACGCCCCCGGGCTCGGCGTGGAGATCGACATGGCCGAGGTCGAGCGCGCCCACGCCTTCTACAAGGAACTCCCCGCCGGCGGGCGTAACGACGCCACGGCGATGCAGTATCTGATCGACGGCTGGACCTTCGATCCCAAGCGCCCGGCGCTGGTGCGCTGAGCCAAAGGCAGCATCGGCGAGACCCCGTTCAGGCAACGGCGTCAAAGACGACGCCTGAGGCGATCTCTTTCATGGATCAACGACAGGCTCCGATCGACACGACGGCATTGGCGGGAGATGTCGAGTTCCAGCGCATCTCGCCGCAGGAGAGTCTGTCGCGTCAGATTGCGCGACAGCTCGAATCGACCATCGCCGAGGGGCGTTTCGCCATCGGTGAAAAGCTGCCGACGGAAACGCGGCTGTGCGACCTCTTTGGCGTGAGCCGCACGGTGGTGCGGGAGGCGATCGCGCTGCTGCGCTCGCAGGGGCTGGTCGAGACCCAGCGCGGCATCGGCACTCGCGTTGCCAGGCTCACCCCGCGCGAGCGCCAGCGTCATCAGATTCGAGCGACTACCGCCGCGGAGATCCTGATGGTGCTGGAGCTGCGCTCGAGCCTGGAACCGCGGGCCGCGGCGCTGGCCGCCGAGCGGCGCACGCCCGCGGATCTCGACGCGCTGCACGCGGCGCATCACGCCTTTCGGCGGGCCTGCGAAACCGGCCGTCAGGCACGCGATGAGGACTATCGCTTTCACAAGGCGGTGATCGACGCGACCCACAACCCCTGCTTCCTGGCGATCTACGAACCGCTCAATGAAGGTTCCATCCCCCGCGCGAAGCTACTCAAGGGGGAAATGGATTTGATTGCGGTTGGGGATTACCTTGAACGTATCGCACTGGAACATGAGGCCGTACTCGAAGCGATCGAGGTGCAGCGCCCGGAGGCGGCGTTCACCGCGATGCGCCGACATTTCGACCGGCCCCATGCGATGTACTCGGCGCTCGCCGCCGAGGCCGACGCCAATACGCCCAGCGCCCCTCGGGGCGACGGCGCAAGCGCCGCTCAGGCCTGGTCTCGACCGGGCAGGTAGGAAGACTCACTCACTGCAGGAGGCAAGATGAATCTGACAGGTGAAATGCTAATCGGCCGCGAAGCGGTCAAGGGCAGCCGCGATCCGATCCAGGCGATCAATCCGGCCACCAACGAGCGTCTCGACCCGAGCTATCCGGGCGGCACGCAAGCGGAAGTCGAGCGCGCCTGCGAACTGGCCTGGAACGCCTTCGATACCTATCGCGAGACCTCCCTCGAAGCGCGCGCCAAGTTCCTCGAGACCGTTGCCGACGAGATCGAAGCGATCGGTGACGATCTGATCGAGCGTGCGGTCGCCGAGTCCGGCCTGCCCCAGGCCCGTATTCAGGGCGAGCGCGGCCGTACCTGTGGCCAGCTGCGCATGTTCGCCCGCGTCGTCCGCGCCGGCGAGTGGCTCGACGTGCGCGTCGACCCGGCCCTGCCGGACCGTCAGCCGATGCCGCGCGTCGATCTGCGTCAGCGCCATGTCGGTCTTGGCCCGGTCGTCGTCTTCGGCGCCAGCAACTTTCCGCTGGCCTTCTCCGTCGCCGGTGGCGATACCGCATCGGCGCTCGCCGCCGGCTGCCCGGTCATCGTCAAGGCGCACGCCGCGCACCCGGGCACCAGCGAGCTGGTCGGCCGCGCGATCCAGTCCGCGGTCAAGAAGTGCGATCTGCCGGAAGGCGTCTTCTCGCTGATATTCGGCTCCGGTCGCGAAGTGGGCACGGCGCTGGTGACCGACTCCCGCGTCAAGGCAGCCGGTTTCACCGGTTCGCGCAGCGGCGGTCTGGCACTCTGGAAAGCGGCCCAGTCGCGTCCCGAGCCGATCCCGTTCTACGCCGAAATGAGCTCGATCAACCCGGTCTTCCCGCTGCCGGCAGCCCTCAAGGCCCGCGGTGAAGAGATGGCCAAGGCTTTCGTTGGCTCGCTCAACATGGGCGCCGGTCAGTTCTGCACCAATCCGGGGCTGGTCATCGCGCTGAAGGGGCCGGAGCTGGATGCCTTCGTCTCCGTCGCCGGTGAAGCGGTCAAGGGCAGCGCGGCGCAGACCATGCTGACGCCGGGCATCGCGGAAGCCTATCAGCACGGCGTCGATGCGCTGGCCGGTACCGGCAAGGCGAAGGAAGTGGCACGCGGCGAGAAGGGCGATGGCTCGAACCAGTGCCAGACCGCACTGTTCGTGACCTCTGCCAGCGACTTCCTCAACGAGCAGTCCCTGCAGGACGAAGTCTTCGGCGCCACGTCGCTGGTGGTCGAGTGTGCCGACCAGGCCGAGCTCGAGAAAGTCGCCGAGCACGTGGAAGGCCAGCTGACCATCACACTGCAGATGGACGATGCCGACCTCGAGGCCGCGCGCAAGCTGCTGCCGACGCTCGAGCGCAAGGCGGGTCGTATCCTGGTCAACGGCTGGCCGACCGGCGTCGAAGTGTGTGACGCCATGGTCCACGGCGGTCCGTTCCCGGCGACGTCCGATTCGCGTACCACCTCCGTGGGCACGGCGGCGATCTACCGCTTCCTGCGTCCGGTGTCGTATCAGAACCTGCCGGACGGCCTGCTGCCGGAAGCGATCAAGGAGAGCAACCCGCTCCACCTGAAGCGCCTGGTCGATGGCAAGCGCGAAAGCTGATCGCAAGATGTGCCGACGCTGATCCATGCGTCGCATGAAACGAAGGCCGCCCCTCGGGGCGGCCTTTTTCGTCTTGAACGGATTCTCAGCGGGCGGTGCGCAGGCTCGGCGTTCAGCCGCCCGCATCAGCACGCTATTGCCGTGCCAGCACCGCGCTTCTGCGTTGGCACGGGGCTGCCACGTCAGCACGACGTTGCCAAGCCAGCACGACGTTGCCATGCCAGCACGACGTTTCCATGGCAGAAGGGCGAACGGGGACCGCGGCAGTACTGTCCTTCCCCCGGTGCGACGACGCCGGCACCGCCTGTGAAAGCGATGCCGGCGTCGTCGTCACACGGCTCGCGCGTGAGCGCGCGGCTGGGCTAGACCGGGGTGACGGCAGCCTTGTCGGCGAGCACGTTCAGCAGGTTTTCGGCGGCGAGGTCGCACATGGCGTTGCGGGTTTCGTGGGTCGCCGAGCCGATGTGCGGCAGGCATGCGACGTTGTCCAGCGTACGCAGCGGCGAGTCCGCCGGCAGCGGCTCCTTCTCGAAGACGTCCAGCCCGGCGTAGTAGAGCGTGCCGTCCTGCAGGCACTCGATCAGCTCCTGCTCGCGCACCACCTTGCCGCGGGCGATGTTGACGAAGATCGCCTGGGGCTTGGTCAGCGAGAGCAGATCGCGGCCGACGAGCCCTTCGGTTTCGGCGGAGAGCGGGACGGTGACGCAGATGAAATCCGCCTCGCGAAAGAGCGTCTCGAGCTCGACCTGACGGGCGTCGAGCCGCTGCTCGACATCGGACTTGGCCGAGCGGTTCTGGAACAGGATCGGCATGTCGAAGCCGAAGTGGCCGCGCTTGGCCACCGCCTGGCCGATGCGCCCCATGCCGACGATGCCCAGCGTCTTGCCCTTGAGATCGACGCCGAACTGATCGCGGCCGAGCGAGGCCTTCCAGTCGCCGTTGACGACCATGCGGTTCATCTCGCCGGCGCGGCGCGCGGCCATCATCAGCAGCAGAAAGCCGGTGTCCGCGGTCGCTTCGGTGAGCACCTCAGGCGTATTGGTCAGCACGATGTCGTGCGCCTTGAGCGTCTCGACGTCGTAGTTGTCGACGCCGACGGAGACGCTCGCCACGACCTTGAGCTTCGGCGACTGCTCGATCAGTGCCCGATCGAACGGCACGTTGGAGCCGATGAAGGCGACCGCCCGGCTCATCGCCTCGCGAAAGCGTGCGCGGTCGTCATCGTTGGCGAGGCGCGTGAAGTGCACGACATCGAACGACTTTTTCAGCGAGTCGAGCAGCTCGGGATAGAGCTCGTGCACGACGACGATCGTCTCTTTCATGGGGCAACTCCAGTCTGCGAGCGAGGCGGGAAAACCGCCGGAAACGATCACCCGGGGTGATCGACGATGTCTAGATCATACATCGTACAAAGGGCGACCCGCGCCGTACCGGCGTTATGCCTTAGTCGTAGGGTCTTCACCGCTCGCCGATGATGGCGCGCGTCGCACGGTAGCTAGGCGCGCGGCCGGGCGCGTACAATGCGCGACCGCCCTGACCGATGCCGCTGCACGGTCGCAGGCCCATTCATGTCGTTTTCTCGAGATCCCGCGCTTTGCTCTCTACCGCCAATATCACCATGCAGTTCGGCGCCAAGCCGCTGTTCGAAAACGTCTCCGTCAAGTTCGGCCAGGGCAACCGCTACGGCCTGATCGGCGCCAACGGCTGCGGCAAGTCCACCTTCATGAAGATTCTGGGCGGCGATCTCGAGCCGAGCGCCGGCCAGGTCATGAAGGACGCCGCCACGCGTCTGGGCAAGCTGCGCCAGGATCAGTTCGCGTTCGAGAACGAGCGGGTGATCGATACCGTGATCATGGGCAACGAGGAGCTGTGGCAGGTCAGCGCCGAGCGCGAGCGCATCTACTCCCAGGCCGAGATGTCCGAAGAGGATGGCATGAAGGTGGCCGATCTCGAGGTGCGCTTCGCCGAGCTCGACGGCTACACCGCCGAGGCGCGTGCCGGCGAGCTGCTGCTCGGGCTGGGGATTCCGCTGGAGCAGCATCTGCAGCCGATGAGCGTGGTCGCACCGGGCTGGAAGCTTCGCGTGTTGCTGGCGCAGGCGCTCTTCTCCGACCCGGACGTGCTGCTGCTCGACGAGCCGACCAACCACCTGGACATCAACACCATCCGCTGGCTGGAAGAGATCCTGCGCTCGCGCAGCTCGACGATGATCATCATCTCCCACGACCGGCACTTTCTGAACAGCGTCTGTACCCACATGGCGGACCTGGACTACGGCGAGCTGACGCTCTTCCCCGGCAACTACGACGAGTACATGACCGCCGCGACCCAGGCTCGCGAGCGCCTGCATGCGGAGAACGCCAAGAAGAAGGCGGAAATCGCCGAGCTGCAGCAGTTCGTCAGCCGTTTTTCGGCCAACGCCTCCAAGGCGAAGCAGGCCACCTCGCGTCAGCGCAAGATCGACAAGATCCAGCTCGACGAGGTCAAACCCTCATCGCGCGTGAGCCCTTTCATCCGCTTCGATCAGACCAAGAAGATCCATCGCCATGCGCTCAACGCGGAGAAGCTCTCCAAGGCGTGGGGCGACAACGTGCTGTTCGAGCGCTTCGACCTGCAGGTGGAAGCCGGCGAACGGGTCGCGATCATCGGCCCCAACGGCATCGGCAAGACGACGCTGCTGAACTGTCTGACCGGGGCGATGACGCCGGATGCCGGGGAAGTGAAGTGGACCGACGCCGCCGAGGTGGGCTACTTCGCCCAGGATCACGCCGAGGATTTCGAAAGCGGCGAGACGCTCTTCGAGTGGATGCGCCAGTGGACCACCGAGGGTGAACAGACCGTGCGCGGCGCGCTGGGGCGGATGCTCTTCTCCAACGACGACATCGGCAAGTCGGTGAAGGTGATCTCCGGCGGCGAGCAGGGGCGGATGCTGTTCGGCAAGCTGGCGCTGCAAAAGCCCAACGTGCTGGTGATGGACGAGCCCACCAACCACCTCGACATGGAGTCCATCGAGGCGCTCAACCTGGCGCTGGAAAACTATCCCGGCACGCTGATCTTCGTCAGCCACGACCGCGAGTTCGTCGGCTCGCTGGCCACCCGCATCATCGAGATGAAGGAGGACGGCATCGTCGACTTCAGCGGCAGCTACGACGACTATCTGAAGAGCCAGGGCGTCTACGGCTAGTTTCGATCCTCGAGGGAGTCGTCCCGCCGGCTACAAGCGGTCACCGAGTCGACGGCAAACTGCAACGGCGGGTGAGCGCGGCGCTGGCTTATAGTAGCGGCATCGCCCCGGCGCGTTCGGCGCCGGGGGTTCGATTTCCGCGACTCGACGACGGAGCGACGCGACATGCGACTCCCCATGACAACATCTTTTTCTCGATTTTCTCTCCTTTCAGGCCGCGCCGGCCGAGTGCTGACGACCCTGGCCCTCGCCGCGGTGACGAATGCAGCGCACGCGCTGCCCTCGAGCTTTGCCACCGGCACCACGATCTACGACCCGGAGCGCGCCTACAGCGGCTACGTGCTCTTCCCCGGCGGGGATCGCAAGACCCATCTGATCGACATGAACGGCAACGAGGTCCACCGCTGGGCGTTCGAGGGCTTCCCGCCGGTGCCCCTGAGCCCCGAGCAGGCCGACGGCGACAAGGGGCGTCTGCTGGTTCAGCGCGAGCGCGTCGATACGCTGCCGGAGCACGCAAGCCCCGGTAACGGCCTGACCAACGCCTCGGTGGCGGAAGTGGACTGGGACGGCGAGGTTCACTGGCACTGGGGCAGCCAGGCGTCGCCGGTCTATCAGCATCACGACCTGCGCCGCCTGCCCAACGGCAACACGCTGGTGATGACCGCCGAGATGCGCGAGCTGAACGGCTTCGACTACGAGGTGATCGACAACGGCCTGGTCGAGGTCGACCCGGAGGGCGAAGTGGTCTGGAAGTGGATGACCGGCGATCATCTGGGCGAGATGGGCTTCTCCGACGCCGGACTGCGCTCGCTGAAGGCGTCGAAGGATCCCGACTTCCTGCACTTCAACACCGCCGTGCCGCTGGGGCCGAATCGCTGGTTCGAGGCGGGCGACGAGCGCTTCAAGCCGGACAACATCCTGGTCAACTCCCGCAACGCCAACGTCACGTTCATCGTCGATCGCGACAGTGACGAGATCGTCTGGCGCATCGGCCCGGAATTTCCGGCGCTCTCGCTCAACGGCGAGCTCGGCCGTGAGATCGATCAGACCGTCGGCTCCCACGACACCCATCTGATTCCCGAGGGGCTGCCGGGGGCGGGCAATCTGCTGATCTTCGACAATCAGGGCAACGCCGGCTTCCCCCCGGCGCGGCAGGGCTTTTTCTCCTCCTCCCGCGTCATCGAGGTCAACCCGACCACCAATGAGATCGTCTGGCAGTACACCGGCAGTCAGTCGGGTCGTTCGCCTTACACCTTCTACAGCGCGTTCATCTCCAGCGCCCGGCGCCTGCCCAACGGCAATACGTTGATCGACGAGGGCCAGAACGGCCGCCTCTTCCAGGTCACGCCGGACGGCGAGATCGTGTGGGAGTACGTCAGTCCCTTCTTCGGCAAGTCGATGCCGGGCGACGACTACGTGACGAATCAGACCTATCGCGCCGAGCTGCTCGACTACGACTGGGCGCCGGCTGGCACGCCGCGGGATGAGACCCCGGTGACGCCGGACTGCGAGCGCTACGTCGCCGCCCCGGGTTGCATGCCGGAAGGGTGATCGCCGCCGACGCCTGTGCCGGCGACCGCGTGTCGCAGGGTTGGCCACCGGCCCGACGGGTGCGGGGGCGGCCCGCGAGGCTTACACTGCGGGCATCGAAGACGGGGTGAGATGTCATGCGCAGCGACGGTGAAAGCGAAGGTTGGGGACCAGGCGAAGACGGTGACGAGGGCGCGGGGAAGCCGGCCGGTGGCACGACGCTGATCGTCGGCGCCGGGGCGACGGGGCTTTCGGCGGCGCGAACCCTTGCCGAGCGTGGCCGGGGCGTCACTCTGCTGGAAGCCGGCGAGCGGGTCGGCGGCAACCTTCGCAGCGAGCGCGACGGCGAATGGCAGATCGAACACGGCCCCAATACCGTGATCATGAAACCGCCGCTCTATGCGTTGCTCGAGGAGCTCGGCCTGCTCGACGAGGCCCAGCCGGCCAATAGCATCGCCAACAAGCGCTACGTGGTGCTCGACGGCGAGCCCGTGGCATTGCCGATGACGCCGGCGCAGGCGCTGCGCTCACCGCTGATCGGCCTGGCGGGCTGGATGCGACTCGCCCGCGAACCCTTTCTGCCGCGCGATGCGAACGCCGATGAGTCGCTGGGCGCTTTCGTCGAGCGTCGGCTCGGCCGGCGCGTGCTCGAGCGCATGGTCGACCCCTTCGTCTCCGGGGTCTACGCCGGCGACCCGGCGAGACTCTCGGTCCACGCGGCGATGCCGCGGCTGGCGGCGATCGAGCGCGACCACCGCTCGCTGATTCTTGGCGGTCTTTCGCGGATGCGCCAGAGTCGCCGTGACCCCTCGGCCGTGTCCGCCAAGTGGCGCGGCCAGCTGGTGAGCTTTCCGGGCGGGCTCGAGCGCCTGGCGGCGCGACTGGCCGAGTGCATCGCGGCGCAGCCGAACGCCAGCGTCGAGACCGGCTGCGAGATCGCAAGCGTGCGACGCGAGGCGGGCGTCTGGGTAGCGGCGGATCGACATGGACGGGAGTGGCGCGGCGAGCGGCTGGTGCTGGCGGTGGCCGCGCCCATCGCGGCCAAGCTGCTACGCCCGCTCGACCCGGCACTGGCCGAACCGCTGGAAGCGATCCCCTACCCGCCGGTCAACGCGGTGGCGCTGGGCTTTCGCGACGCCGACATCGACCACCCGCTGGATGGCTTCGGCGTGCTGATTCCGCGGGTCGAGAAGCGCGCGACACTGGGCGCGCTCTTCCCCTCCACGCTTTTTCCCAAGCGCGCCCCCGAAGGCCACAAGCTGCTCAACGTCTTCATCGGCGGCCGCCAATCCCCCGAGGCCGCCGAGGGTGACGACGATGCGCTCACCCAGCGCGTCATCAACGATCTTCGCGACGTGCTGGGCATTCGCGGCGAGCCGGTATGGCGGCGCGTGGTGCGCTGGCCGCAGGCGATTCCGCAGTACGAGATCGGTCATCTCGAGCGGCTCGAACGGCTCGACTCGGCGCTGGACCATCACGCCGATCTGCATCTGGTCGGCAACTGGCGCGGCGGCATCGCCGTGGGCGACTGTCTCGAGAACGGGCGGCTGCTCGGCGAGGCGCTCGACGCGCTCTGCAGCGACCCGCGCTAGAGCGATCAGCGTGGCGCGTTCGGGCAGCGCGATCGGTACGCGCCGCGAGCGTTACTTGTCCACCAGGTCGGCGACCGAGGCGAGGATCTCCTTGGGGCGGAACGGGTAGCGGTCGATCTCTGCCTTGTCGGCGATGCCGCTGAGCACCAGCACGGTGTGCATGCCCGCCTCGATGCCGGCGACGATGTCGGTATCCATGCGATCACCGATCATGCCGGTATCGTCGGAGTGCACGCCGAGCTTGTTGAGCGCGGAGCGGAACATCATCGGATTGGGCTTGCCGACGATGTACGGCTTGCGGCCAGTCGCCTCGGTGATGAGCGCGGCGACCGAGCCGGTCGCCGGGAGTACGCCCTCGGCGCTGGGGCCGGTGGCATCCGGATTGGTGCAGATGAAGCGCGCGCCCTCGTTGATCAGTCGGATCGCCTTGGTGATCGCCTCGAACGAGTAGGAGCGGGTCTCGCCGAGCACCACGTAGTCCGGCTGGGTATCGGTCATGATGAAACCGGCTTCGTGGATGGCGGTGGTCAGCCCCGCCTCGCCGATCACGAACGCGGAGCCGCCGGGCGCCTGATCGCGCAGAAAGACGGCGGTGGCGAGTGCCGAGGTCCAGATCTTCTCTTCCGGTACGATCAGACCGCTGTGCTCGAGGCGGGCGCTGAGATCCCGCGGGGTGTAGATCGAGTTGTTGGTCAGTACCAGAAACGGAATGTCCCGCTCACGCCACTGGTTGATGAGGTCCGACGCGCCGGGGATGGCTTTACCCTCCTGGACCAGCACGCCGTCCATGTCGGTCAGCCAGGACTTGATGTTGCGCCGAGTCGCGGTGTTGTCTTCGGCCTTGGCTGTCTTTTTGCCGCTTTCCTTGCTGCTGCTCATGGCACCTCTTGGCATCCGCCTGTGGATAGTTCGACACGATGTGTCTTGTACACAGGCAGTCTAGCAACTTGGGCGGTGTCCGGTGGGCGAGAGCCAGCGGATGCCCGGCTCTCGAGCCATGTCAGCGTGTCGCACCGGGACTAGTAGCCGCGACTGGCGTCGGCCTGATCGGCGACGCGGCCGTCGCGCTCGAAGCGCTCGATGTTGGCAGCCACGATACGGCTACCGGTGGGGGCGTCGATCAAGGACGCGATGTGCGGCGTGACCGTGACGTTGGGGTGCGTCCAGAAGGCGTGATCGCTTGGCAGCGGCTCGATGGCGAAGACGTCCAGCGTGGCGTGAGCGAGACGGCCATGGTCGAGTGCGGCGAGCAGGTCCGCTTCGATCAGATGCGGCCCGCGGCCGGCGTTGATGACGCTCGCGCCGTCGGGGAGCCTATCGAACAGCGCGGCATCGAGAATCCCGGTCGTCGCTGCGGTCAGCGGCAGCAGACAGACCAGAATCTCGCAGCGCCCGAGAAAGGCGTCGAATTCCGCTTCGCCGGCATAAGTCGTCACGCCCTCGATCTCGCGCCGGCTGCACGACCAGCCGAGCGTTTCGAAACCGAGGCTGGCCAGCGTCGTCGCCGCGGCGCCGCCGAGATTGCCGAGCCCCATGACGCCGACGGTGCGTTTCGTCGCGGGCGGCACGACCCGCTGCTTCCACTCACTGCTGCCCTGACTGGCGCTGATCGCCGGCATGTCGCGGTGATGGCGCAGCACGTGGAGCGCCACGTATTCGCGCATGCGCTGGGTCAGGTCCTCGCCCACGGTGCGGATGATCGGCACCTGACGCGGCAGCTCGGCGTCCGCCAGTACGTGATCGATGCCCGCGCCGAGCGAGACGATCGCCTTCAGGTTCGGGAAGGGCAGAAAGGCACCGATGGCGGGTTTCCATACCACCGCGTAGGTGACGGCTTCCGGCGCACCGGGGTCGTGGATCGAACGGATCGTCCAGCCCAGCAGCAGCGGCGTGAGCTGCTCGATCCACCAGTCGATCTTTTCACGGTTGGGGACGGAAACAACGATGGTCATGCGGGCTCCTCGAATCGTTCTGTATCTTCGGCCGCCAATCAGGGACGCACCACCGGGCCGTCGTCACCCAGTGAATCGAGGGTGAACGGGGCCGGCGCGGCACCGCCGCCGATCGGCTGGGTCGGGTCGTTGAGTCCCACGCACTCGCCCGTGACCGGATCGCGCGACACCGCCGAGACACAGGCGTAGAGCTTGGGAAAGACCGTCTGCTGGCTGATCTCGAGGGCGAAGCGTTCACCCAGCCGTCTCACGGTCTCCGGGGCGAAGCGCGGGTCGACGCGGACCGAGTCGCGGAAGCTCGCGTCGAGTCGCGGGTGGTGGATGGCGGCTTCGAGATCCATGTCGAAGTCGGTCATCAGCGCCGCTACCTGCGTCACCGCCGGCATGATCAGATTGCCGCCGGAGGCCCCCACCGAGAAGCGCGCCTCGCCATTCTTGACCGCTACCGTGGGGCACATGTTCGATGAGTTGATGCGCTTGTTGCCGGCCATGGTCGTCGGATAGCCCGGGCGCGGGTCGAAGTAGCTGACGCTGTCGTTCATCAGCATGCCGGTGGCGGGGAGCGTGACGCCGGAGCCGAAGCGGTTGAGCAGGGTGTAGGTGAGCGCGACCATGTTGCCGTCGGCGTCCACCGAGGACATCGACGAGGTGCAGGCGCCGTTCTCTCCATCAAGGTCACCCTCGGTCGACGACAGTACGCCGTTGCGAATCTTGTGCTCTCGCCAGCACTGCTCCAGCGCCTCGGCATAGGCGAGCCAGCTCTCAGGCGTTGGCGCCGCGGGCGGGGTCGGCATCGACGCACGGGTGTGGGCGAGCATGTCGCGCTGGCGTCGCCCGCCGGAAACCTCGCCGGGCGTGTAGAGCGTGTAGCCTCGGTGCTCGGCGGCCATCGGTTCATATTCGAACACCGCGTAGGCGGCGAGATCCTCCTGCGAGAGCCGCGAGCCGCCGGCCTGCAGATCGTCGATCATTCGCTTCGCCAGCGCGCCGCGGTAGAAAGTGTCGGCGCCTTGATCCGCGATTTCGGTCAGGGTTTCGGCGAGCCCGGGAATCCGGATTCGACTCTCCGGCAGGGCCGGGTGGCCGCCCGGCAGATAGATCGACGCCGACACCGGGTCGCGAGCGAGCGTGCGGGCGCAGACGCCGATCTGGAGGCTGGTGAACCAGTCGACAAAGAGTCCGCGTTCGGCCAGCTGGATCGCCGGCGCCATGACCGCGCGGCGCGGTCGGCTGCCGAAGCGCGACAGCGCATGGTCGAGCCCGGCCACGGCGCCGGGCACGGTGATCGAGCGGTAGCCTTCGATATTGGCGTTGTCGACTACACCGGGGAAGCCCATCGGCGTCAGCGGTCGGCCTGGGTCGAGCGGGTAGTCGTCGAGCTGGATGCGGCCGGGTAGCGTGCCCTGGAAGTCCAGCGCCACCGCCCGCTGCTCCCTGGCCAGCCAGATCACCATGAACCCGGAGCCGCCGAGCCCGCACATCCAGGGCTCGACCGCGTTGAGGGCGTAAGCGGTGGCGACGATGGCGTCGATCGCGTTACCGCCGGCGTCGATCTGGGCGGCGCCGGCCTGTGCCGCCAGCCGATGTTGCGATGCCACCGCGCCACGCGTCGAACGCGCCGCGGGCGTGGTCAGCGTCCAGTTGTCGATATCTGCCTGTAGTCTGTTCGTGGCCATGGATGCCTCAGTTCGCCAACGTGTCTTCGATCATGCGCGTGGCGCCGGTCAGGTCGCCCAGACGCTCCCCGGCGCTGACGCGGGCTTCGTTCTTGAGCCCTTTGGCAGTCTTGGCTTCACCGGCTTCAAGGACGGCATCGAGATCCTCCGACGCGATGAACAGTACGCCACACTCGTCCGCCAGCACCGCGTAGCCCGGCAGCACGGCGGCGCCGCCGACCGAGACCGGAATGTTGAAACCGCCGCCCGTGTTGTAGAGCCGTGTGGTCACCGGCGAAGCGCCGCGGGACCACATCGGGAAATTCTGCTCGCGAATCTCGGCGGTATCGGTATGCGGGCCATCCACGCAGCCACCGGCGATCTTCATCGAAGCCGCCATTCGCGTCACGCCACCGCCCCAGCAGGCGTACTTGCGGTCGCCGAGACGATCGACGGCAAGGAAATAGCCCGGTCCCATCTGCGAGAGACAGTGGTGCAGCAGGGTACTATCGAGCCCGGGGATCGCCAGCGTGCAGACGGTGCCGACGACGGTTTTCTGCGGTAACACCGGCGATATCTCCGGGGCGGCAAAACCGAAGTGATAGAAGTGGCCGAGGGTCGCGGTTTCGAGCTTGGCGAGACGCTCGAGCTTGTCGGCGGCGATCGGCTCGGGCATCGGATTGATCTTGTAGCTGAGCTGACTCATGGCATTGGCCTTGTCGTTATGTATGTCGTCGTGAATGTCGTGATGAGTATCGTCGTGAATGTCATTACTCAATGGTCGTCGTCGATCACGACGGCCCCAGTATCCAATCGGGCAGGAAGGTCACGATGCCGGGCAGGAATGTCACCAGCAGTAGCACCAGGAAGAGCGGAATCAGCATCGGCAGTACGGCCCGCGTCACGTCTTCGAAGCGCACACGACCAACGTTGGAGACGATGTAGAGACCGATGCCCATGGGCGGGGTGGCGATGCCGAGTAGAAGGCCGAGCTGGATGATGATGCCGAAGTGCACGCGGTCGATGCCGTAGGCATCGATCACCGGCAGCAGCGTCGGTACGAGTATCAGCTTGGCGGGCACGCCCTCGACCACGCAGCCGACGATGACGATGAAGACCAGCAGCAACAGCAGGAAGACGTTTGAGTTCTCGGTCAACGTGAACATCTGCTCGGCGATCTGCTGCGGCGCCTGCTCTATGGCCAGTATCCAGCCCATGGCGATCGAGAAGGCGATGATGATCATGATCACCGCGGTCATCGATGTCGTGTCGGTCAAGGCTTCGCGGAATTTGCTCCAGGTCAGCTCGCGATACCAGAGCCCCAGGCCGATGCAGTAGAGACAGGCCAGCACCCCCGCTTCGGTGGCGGTGACGATGCCGGTCATGATCGACCCGAGAATGATCGCGGGCGCGAGCAGGGCGAGGAAACCGTGCTTGCCGGACGCCACGATGTCACGCCTCGAGGCGCGCGGTTGAACGGGGAAGTCTTCCCGCGTGGCGCGCAACCGCAGATAGAGCATCAGTGAAAGCCCTACCAGCAGTCCGGGTATCAGACCGGCGAGGAACATACGCTCGATCGACACCTGCGCCAGAAAGGCGTAGATCACAAGGCCTATCGAGGGCGGAACCAGCGGTCCGATCACCGACGAGGCGACGGTGATTGCCGCGGAGAAGTCGGCGCGGTAGCCCCGCTCGCGCATCGCCTTGATCTCGATGGCGCCGAGTCCGGCACAATCGGCCACCGCGGCACCGGAAATGCCGGCGAAGATCATCGACGAGAGCACGTTGACCTGTGCCAGTCCGGCCCGGAAGTGCCCCACCAGCGCGTTGGCGAAGGCGAAGATACGGTCGGTGACGCCGGTCACGTTCATCAGGTTGCCAGCCATGATGAAAAAGGGCACGGCGGTCAGTGAAGCCTTGTTCACGCCCTCCAGCATTTGCTGGGGGATGATCTGCAGCGCCGTCGAAAAATCTGACGTGAGGAAGGCGAGGGTCACCGCGCCTCCGATGGCGATCGAGATCGGTACCCGCAGTAGAATCAGGACGAGAAAGACGCCGAAGAGCACGTAGATCATGGCGCGACCTCCGGGTGAACGGGCGCGCTGTTTTCGGGGAGTCCGACACACAGCTTGGCGATATCCACCAGCGCGGTCAGCGCCACCAGTGCGCAGGAGAGAAACAGCGGCATGAACAGCGCTTGGCGCGGCAGCTCTTCACCGCCCGGCAGTATCACGCCCTCGACGTAGCCCGCGGCGGCGGCGAGTACGGTGACGTACTGCTGGAGGATGATTACACAAACCCCCAGCGCCACAGCGTCGGCAAGCAGGCGGCTGACGAGGCCCGCCGCGTGGCCGAGGCGTTTGACCAAAAAGTCGATTCGCACGTCCTTGAGGCGTACGTGGATGGCGAAAAAGCCGAAGAAGCTGAGCCAGATGAACAGCACCATCGTCCATGGCCAGAACCACCAGACCGAGACGTCGAAGGGGCGAAGCAGAAAAGTGGCTGCGGTCAGCGCCAACATTCCCAGCAGGCACAGATTGCAGATCCCGAGCCACAGTCCTCCCAGTTTCCAAAGGCCGCGGTCCAGCAGCGCCACGCAGCGCTGCAGCGGCGACAGAGCGTCATTCATGGCAGGGCTCACTTCGCAGCAGCGCGAGTGTCCTGCACGCTCTGCAGGAAGCCATCCGGCAGATTGCCCTCGATCTCCAGGCGCTGGTAGCGCTCGCGGGTGCGATCGATGAACGGCTGCGTGTCCAGCTCGGTGTAAGTCAAACCGTCTTGCTGCATGCGCTCGAAGCTGGCACTGGCGATCTCGGCCATGACCGTCTGGCTCTCTTCACCGGTCTCGCGGTAGGCGCGCATCAGTCCTGCACGGGTTTCGTCGTCCAGCGCCTTCAGGGCGGCCTGGTTGGTCATGAAACCGACCGACTGATAGTACTCGTTGGTCCGTGCGACGAAGGAGGCGACCTCGTTGAAGCGCATCGCTTCCACCATCGATGCCGGGCTGGTGACCGCCTGCACGATGTCCTTGGAGATCGACTGGTAGACCTCGGTCCAAGGCAGCGTCATCACCTGCGCGCCGAGGTTGTCCCACGTCTTCATCAACAGTTGGTTGGCGGGCATGCGCATCTTCAAGCCCGCCACGTCATCCAGTGAGTTGACCGGGGTGTTGGATACGAGCACGCGATAGGGCCCGCGGATGATGGCCGAAGGGTCGCCAAGCGGCACGATACCGGACTTCTCAGCGGCGCTGGCGAACCACTCATCGACCAGTTCGGAATTCATGAAGCGCGACCAGTGCGCCTGGTCATCGAAAGCGAAGGGGGCGACTACCCACGCCAACCGCGGCTCCCAACGTTTCATGAAGGCGAAGCTCTCGGCGTAGATGTTGACCACGCCGGACTGCAGCTGCTCGAGCACGGCATCTTCCTTGCCGAGCTGCTCGTTGGGGAACATCTGGATGGTGAGCTCGCCGTCGGTGTATTCATCGACCCGCTCGGCGAAGTGTTGGAAAAGCTGCCCTTCCGGGCTATCCACCGGCATTTTGGTCGCCATGCGCCAGGTCTCGGCCTGAACCGGGGTCGTCAGCAAGGCAGCGGTCACCGCGGCGAAGGCGGCAGCCAGGATCGTTCGTTGCATGGGGCGCTCTCTATATTTGTACTTGGAATCGTTGCCCGGTACGCGCTCGAGATGATGGCTGCGCCGGGGCATAAGGAGTGAGTCGCGTTGATCAGAGGAAATCGATTCTCGAACCTAGCGTCCAATCGATTTTTCTTTGGATAGGGATAAGCGGTTTTTTTGCAGGCGAGCGCTTGGTTGCTGCGCTACTTGCCGTCGCGCATCGCCTCGATCAGCTCGGCGATGAGGAATTCGACGCGGGCGTTGTAGGCGCTGCCGTTCGAGGGCGGTGTGGGGTCGGAGGTCATCACCACGCTCATCGCCTGGGAGGGGATGACGTAGAGCAGCTGACCGCCGTAGCCCCAGCCGTAGTAGGCGGGCTCGCCGGCGATCTCGGTGAGAAACCAGCCGTAGCCGTAGTCATTGCCGTTGAAGAACGAATGGGTCCGGGGCTGCCACGACGCCATGATCCACGCCGTGGAGAGCACGCGCTCACCGTCGAGCGAGCCGCCCAGGCGGTAGAGCTCGGCGAAGCGCAAAAGCGCCCGCGGCGTGAATCCCATCTCGTTGCCGCCGAAGTAGATGCCCTGCGGGTCCCGGGTCCAGGGCGGTATGGCGATACCGAGCGGTGTGCCCAGCCATTCGCGGGCAAGCGCAAGGGTGCTGCGACCGCTCGCTTCGGTCAGCGCGGCGGAGAGCAGGTGGCTATTGCCGGTGGAGTAGAGCATGCGCCCACCGGGTTCGGCGACGAAGGGGCGAGTGAGGGCATTGCGTATCCAGTTGGCGCTGGTGACCCAGCCGCCGTAGTTGGCGCCGGATGTGCGCTCCAGCCCCGCCTGCATGGAGAGCAGCTGGCCCACGGTGATCGTCTCGACCCGCGGGTCGGTGTCGGCGGGCACGCGGTTGCCCAGCAGTTCGACGATGGGCTGGTCGACGCTCTCGATGACGCCACGCTCGATGGCGATGCCCACCAGCGCCGAGATCACTGTCTTGGAGAGCGACTTGATATTGGCCGTGCCGGCGGTGGTATGACCGCGAAAGCCTTCCTCGATCACCGTTTCGCCGTCCACGGCGACCATCAGGGCATGGCTGCGGGAGAGGGCACTGGCCTGGGCGGCCATGCGCTCGAGCGCAGCGGCCGGCGGCGGCTGGGCGAGTGCGGGAGCGATCAGTGCGAGGGTGAGCAGACTCGCGAGCGTCAGTCGGAGGACGGCGCACGGCGAACGCATTCCTCTCGGCGTCCGCTTCGGCGCCGACGCTGGACCCGCGCCCGAGCGGGTGCGTGGCCGTGAGACGGCGGATCGGGAGCGGGCGATACGGTGGCGTGTCGTCATTCTGGCAGTCTGGTCCAGGGCCGGGTTGGCGTCCAAGTCGGCGTGCGTCTTCTGATCGTGCCCGTGCCACTTGGCGAATGCCGCTTCGCAAGGTTCGGTGCCCGCGATTCCGGGGCGAATGGTCTAGGCTGAAGAGAGCGCCGGGTAGGGACGCCGGCCATGCAACGACACGATTTATCGATATGGGTCGTCTGCACGACTCATCGACACGACTCATTGACACAAGGAGACGTCATGATCATCACCGTGGGCGAATTCAAGCGACTGCTCGACGAGTACGACGACAATCTCGAACTGAGCTTCAGCGGGCTCGAGTACCATCGTCTGTTCGAGAAGGGCGACAAGCACCTCGAGGTCGAATTCGAGGAGAAGATCTTCAAGGACAAGACGGGCCAGACCCGGGTCCAGGAAGAAGAGCACTGAATCGACGCGATATCAGCGCTATGGAGCCGGGCGGCGCCGTTTTCGGCGCCGCCTTTGTTCGTTCGAAGACCGTTTTCGATGACTATTCGTTCGATGACCGTTCGGTCGGTAGCCGGCCAGGCGACGGTCGAGCGCGCGCGGCCGGTAATCGGCCGGCGTTGCGTTTCGCCGCTACCCGCTTTTCCGGTACGCTTTTGCGATATTCCACGATACGCCGTGTGACACACCGGTCGTCCGGGGTCGGTCTGGAGGGTTCAGAGCGAGTCTCGAGCGATACCGCGAGCCTCGCACCAGGGACGACGGACCATGCCAAATACCCATCCTGCCACCGAAGTCGACGTCGCTATCGTTGGCGCCGGACCGATCGGGCTGATCTTCGCCAATGCGCTGGCACGACGCGGCGTCAGCGCCATGCTGATCGACCGCCAGTCCCGCGAAGCGCTCGAAGCTCCCGCCAGTGACGGTCGTGAGATCGCGCTGACCCGTGCTTCCCAGCAGATTCTCGAACGGCTCGACGTCTGGCCGCGTATTCCCGAGAGTGAGCGCGCCCGCATGCGGGGCGCCAAAGTGTTCGACGGCGAGTCTCTGTTCGCGATGCAGATTGCGCCGGGCGGTGCGCAGGACGCCTCGCTAGGCTGTCTGGTGCCCAACCATGTGATCCGTGGCGCTGCGTTCTCCGCCCTGGCGAGTCTGGAACAGGCCGAGGCGGGGAAGATTCTGTGGCGCGACGAGTCCGAACTCGAGCGCTTCGTGGCGGGAGACGACAGCGTCGAGATCACGCTGGCCGGCGGCGAGCGCGTCCGTTCGCGGCTGCTGGTGGCGGCGGACGGGCGTTTTTCGGCGACGCGCCGAGCGATGGGCATTCCCGCGCATACCTATCAGCACGGTCAGCACATGCTGGTGTGTCGCATGAATCATGAATACGCCCACGATCAGACCGCCTGGGAGTGGTTCGGTCACGGTCAGACGCTGGCGCTGCTGCCGGTCGATACCCACTGCTCGTCGGTGGTGCTGACGCTCTCGCCGAGCGAGATGGAAGCGCAGCTCGCGCTGTCTCAGACGGCGTTCGAGGCCGATATTGCGCGGCGCTTCGATCATCGCCTGGGGGCCATGACGAAGGCCGAACCGAACGCCGACGCGCACCGCTATCCGCTCGCCAGCGTTTACGCCGAGCGGTTCGTGGGACGGCGCCAGGCCCTGCTGGGAGACGCCGCCGTCGGTATGCACCCGGTCACGGCCCACGGCTTCAACCTGGGGGTGGAAGGACTCTGGCGGTTGACGGGGTTGATCGGCGACGCGCGCGCCGCAAGTCGCGATATCGCTTCGCCACCGCTGCTTTCGCGCTACCAGCGCGATCAGCGACTCGCCACCGGCCCGCTGTTTGCGGCGACGATGGCGATCGTCGGCCTCTATACCGATGATCGTCGCCGGGCCCAGTGGCTGCGCAAGGCGGTGCTCAGAGCCGGCGATGCGGCCTGGCCGGTGCGCCGTCTCATCGCCAGTCACCTGACGCGAGCCATCGATTGACCCAGACTGTCAGTGACTCGAGCCTACCGCGGCTCTGAATCGATGAATCGCGCACGGCTCTCTGTCTCTCGTCGCCACGCGCGCTCGTCACACTCTCCAAGGACTTCGGAGGATCTTTCATGGATCTGGCAATGATCGGGCTGGGGCGCATGGGCGCCAACATGGCAGAGCGCCTGGTGCGAGGCGGCCATCGCGTGGTGGGCCACGACCCCAGCAAAGAGGCGGTGGAGCGCGCCGCGGGCAAGGGTATCGAGGCGGCCGAGTCGCTCGAGGCTGCGGTCGAGGCGTTACCGTCGCCGCGTATCGTCTGGCTGATGGTTCCCGCCGGTGAACTGGTCGATCAGCTGATCGAGCAGCTCGAGCCGCTGCTGACGACGGACGATATCGTCATCGACGGGGGCAACTCGCTCTACAAGGACACGGTGCGCCGTGGCGAGCGCCTGCGCGAGGTGGGGCTGCACGGGGTCGATGTCGGCACCAGCGGTGGCGTCTGGGGGCTCGCCGAGGGCTACAGCATGATGGTCGGCGGCGAAACGTCGATCGTCGAGTCGATCACGCCGCTGTTCGAGACGCTCGCGCCCGCTGCCGACAAGGGCTGGGGGCATGTCGGGCCGAGCGGCGCCGGGCATTTCACCAAGATGGTCCACAACGGCATCGAGTACGGCATGATGCAGGCTTACGCCGAAGGCTTCGCCATCATGGAGCGCAAGGCGGAGTTCGGACTCGATCTGCATCAGGTCAGCGAGATCTGGCGCCATGGCAGCGTCGTGCGCTCGTGGCTGCTCGATCTCACCGCCAATGCGCTGGACAAGAATCCGGCACTTGATGGAATCGCACCCTACGTGTCGGACTCCGGTGAAGGGCGCTGGACGGTCAACGAGGCGATCGAGCTCGACGTCAGCGCGCCGGTGATCACGCTGTCACTGCTGGAGCGACTGCGCTCCCGCGAAGACGACTCCTATGCCGATCGGTTGCTCTCGGCCATGCGCAACGAGTTTGGCGGTCACGCCATCAAGAAGGACTGATTCCCCGTTCGCCGGTCTTTCCGACCGGGTACCAGATGTAGGGGGCGAAAGCGTCCGCCGGCACAAGTCGGCGGACGCTTTTTCGTTTCGGTGTCGCCACTTTTTGTATCCGGGATGCGACGATTTCGCGCTTGACATGACGAGAGGCGCGCAACGATGCGGGCTACAGAAAGGCGCAAATTTGTCCACAGGAATATCACAGCAAAACGGCACATCTATGCTTGGAAAAAGCGCCGGCTACCATATATAGTGCTTTCCATTGTCGGCGGGCGCGACGACGGTATCGTGGTACCACGCCCTTCCAGGCCGACGTTCGGCCCCTCTTGCCGACCGTTTTCCCACTCTACGGATGGTAGTGACTATCATGAGCATCACGATCTACAGCAAGCCCGCCTGCGTACAGTGCAACGCCACCTATCGTGCCCTCGACAAGCAGGGTATCGACTACACCGTGATCGACCTGACTCAGGACAGCGATGCCATGCAGCGCGTCCAGGATCTCGGCTACCGCCAGGTGCCGGTCGTGGTCGCCGGTGACGATCACTGGGCCGGTTTTCGCCCCGACAAGATCAACACGCTGGTCGCCTGACCGGCCTTTCGCCGCTGTCAGCGAGTCGCCGGACGCCTTCGATAGTACGAGGCCTTCCCGGTGCACGACTCGCCTCTCATACACAGCGGCGCGTCTGCCCAAGCGGCCCACATCGAGGCCGATTCGGGTAGACCGGAATTTCTCGTAAAGTCTTTTGGCATCACGTTTTTTCGTCTCGGGCGGCTCACCATCGATCGCCCGACATCGTGCAGGGTGCAGGAGTCCGTCATGGCTGAACTGGTCTATTTCTCGACCAAATCAGGCAACACGCGGCGCTTCGTCGAGAAGCTGGGCATGTCGGCCGAGCGCATTCCGTTGAGCCGCAGCGAGCCGGCGCTGCACGTCGACGAACCCTATATCTTGGTCTTGCCGACCTACGGCGACGGCGACCCGAAGAGTTCGGTGCCGCCGCAGGTGATCCGGTTTCTCAACGATGCGCACAACCGATCCTTGATCCGCGGCGTCATCGCCGGCGGCAACTCCAACTTCGGTGCGTCGTTCGGGCTGGCCGGACGGGTGGTCGCCGAGAAGTGTCGGGTGCCATATCTCTATCGTTTCGAGCTGATGGGCACGCCCGACGATGTCCATCGCGTTATTGCAGGGGTGAACGAATTTTGGAAACGCTCAGCATAGAAAAAGAGGCGGCAACGCGACCCGCGGCCGACCACAACGCCAAGAGCCTCGACTACCACGCGCTCAACGCCATGTTGAACCTGTATGACGCCGACGGCCGTCTGCAGCTCGACAAGGACCGCGAGGCCGCGCGTCAGTACTTCCTCCAGCACGTGAACCAGAACACCGTGTTCTTTCACTCGCTCAAGGAGAAGCTCGACTACCTGGTGGAAGAGGGTTACTACGAGGGTGAAGTCCTCAATCAGTACGATTTCGCCTTCGTCTCGGCGCTGTTCGATCAGGCCTATGCGGTCAAGTTCCGCTTCCAGAGCTTTCTGGGCGCGTTCAAGTACTACACCAGCTATACGCTGAAGACCTTCGACGGCAAGCGCTATCTCGAGCGTTTCGAGGATCGCGTCTGCATGGTGGCACTGTCGCTCGCCCGTGGCGACGAGACGGTAGCCCGGCATCTGGTCGAGGAGATTCTCCACGGCCGCTTCCAGCCGGCGACGCCGACCTTCCTCAACTGCGGCAAGAAACAGCGCGGCGAGCTGGTCTCCTGCTTTCTGCTGCGCATCGAGGACAACATGGAGTCCATCGGGCGCTCGATCAACTCGGCGCTGCAGCTCTCCAAGCGCGGCGGTGGCGTGGCGTTCTCGCTCTCCAACGTGCGTGAAGCGGGGGCGCCGATCAAGCGCATCGAGAATCAGTCCTCCGGCATCATTCCGATCATGAAGATGCTCGAAGACGCCTTCTCCTATGCCAACCAGCTGGGGGCGCGTCAGGGTGCCGGGGCGGTCTATCTCAACGCCCACCATCCGGACATCCTGCGGTTCCTCGACACCAAGCGCGAGAACGCCGACGAGAAGATCCGTATCAAGACGCTGTCGCTCGGCATCGTGATGCCGGACATCACTTTCGAGCTCGCCAAGCGCAACGAGGACATGTACTTGTTCTCGCCCTACGACGTGGAGCACATCTACGGCGTGCCGTTCGGCGACATCAGCGTCACCGAGAAGTACGAGGAGATGGTCGCCGACGGGCGCATTCGCAAGAAGAAGATCAACGCCCGCGAGCTCTTCCAGACCATCGCCGAGCTGCAGTTCGAGTCGGGGTATCCCTACCTGATGTTCGAAGACACGGTGAACCGCGCCAACCCGATTCACGGCCGGATCAACATGTCGAATCTCTGCTCGGAGATCCTGCAGGTCAACACGCCGACCGACTACGACGACGATCTCGGCTATCGCAAGATCGGCGAGGACATCTCCTGCAACCTGGGCTCGCTCAACATCGCCAAGGCGATGGATTCGCCGGACTTCGGCGCCACCGTCGAGACCGCCATTCGCGGCCTGACCGCCGTCTCCGAGATGAGCAACATCACCTCGGTGCCGTCGATCGCCGAGGGCAACGCCAAGTCTCATGCCATCGGCCTGGGGCAGATGAACCTGCACGGCTATCTGGCTCGCGAGCACATCTTCTACGGGTCCGAAGAGGGGCTGGATTTCACCAACCTCTACTTCTACACCGTGGCGTTCCACGCCATTCGTGCCTCCAATCGGATCGCCATCGAGCGCGATCAGCGCTTCGCCGGCTTCGAGCAGTCGACCTACGCCAGCGGCGAGTACTTCGACAAGTACATCGACGAGGCGTGGCTGCCGAAGACCGAGAAGGTGCGCGGGCTGTTCGAAAAGAGCGGTATCGCCATTCCGACTCAGGACGACTGGCGCGAGCTGAAGGCCTCGGTCATGGCCCACGGGCTGTTCAACCGTAACCTGCAGGCGATCCCGCCGACCGGTTCGATCTCGTACATCAACAACTCGACGTCGAGCATCCACCCGGTGACGTCGAAGGTCGAGATCCGCAAGGAAGGCAAGCTGGGGCGTGTCTACTACCCGGCGCCGTATCTGACCGACGACAATCAGGCGTACTACCAGGACGCCTACGAGATCGGCCCCGAGAAAATCATCGACACCTACGCCGAGGCGACGAAGCACGTCGACCAGGGCCTGTCGCTGACGCTCTTCTTCCGCGACACGGCGACCACTCGCGACGTCAACCGCGCGCAGATCTACGCCTGGCGCAAGGGTATCAAGACGATCTACTACATCCGCCTTCGACAGGCGGCGCTGGAGGGGACCGAGGTCGAAGGCTGCGTCTCCTGCTCGCTGTAACGACTGCTCTTTGATCACGATCGACTTTGCGTGAATGCACCGGGAAGACGAGGCGGCCAAACCTCGTCTTCCCGGCGCCAACCGAACGAGAAGACTCTTATGGATATGCCGACTAGTGCCGCCACCCGCCGCCTGAGCCGGGTCGATGCGATCAACTGGAACCGTCTGCAGGACGACAAGGATCTGGAAGTCTGGAACCGGCTCACCGGCAACTTCTGGCTGCCGGAGAAGATCCCGCTCTCCAACGACATTCCGTCCTGGAACACGCTGACCGAGCAGGAGCAGCAGCTCACGATCCGCGTGTTCACCGGTCTCACCCTGCTCGACACCATCCAGGGCACCGTCGGCGCGCCGGCGCTGATCGACGATGCGGTGACGCCCCACGAAGAGGCGGTGATCACCAATATCAGCTTCATGGAGTCGGTTCACGCCCGTTCCTACAGCTCGATCTTCTCCACGCTCTGCGCCACCCGCGACGTCGACGACGCCTATCGCTGGAGCGAGGAGAACCCGTTTCTGCAGAAGAAGGCCGACCTGATCCTCGAGCGCTACCGCTCGGACGATCCGCTGATGCGCAAGGTCGCCAGCACCTTCCTCGAGTCGTTTCTGTTCTACTCCGGTTTCTATCTGCCGATGTACTGGTCCAGCCGCGCCAAGCTGACCAATACCGCCGACCTGATTCGCCTGATCATTCGTGACGAAGCGATCCACGGCTACTACATCGGCTACAAGTTCCAGCAGCAGCTGGCGAAGCTGCCGGCGGAGCGTCAGGAAGAGATCAAGATCTATGCCTACGAGCTGCTGCACGAGCTCTACGACAACGAGGTCAAGTACACCGAGGCGCTCTACGACGACGTCGGCTTCACCGAAGACGTGAAGAAGTTCCTTCATTACAACGCCAACAAGGCGCTGATGAACCTGGGCTTCGAAGCGCTCTTCCCGGCGAGCGTCACCGACGTCAGCCCGTCGATCCTTGCTGCGCTCTCTCCCGGCTCCGACGAGAACCATGACTTCTTCTCCGGTTCCGGCTCCTCCTACGTCATCGGCAAGACGGTGAGTACCGAGGACGACGACTGGGCGTTCTGATTGTCACCGCCTGTCGCATCGAAAGCCGCCCCCGTCCGGGGCGGTTTTTTTACGCCTGCCGGATGCCTGGCTCGAACCGCGGCGGGCGACGAAGCACCGGACATCGGTTGATACTCTGCAACCGTCTCCGACACGCTCCGGTCCCTTCTGCACGAGGGCCTTTGCGTCTCTGCCACCCCCGCCGTCTGACGGCCATCGCCACAGTTGTTAGTCTTTGAACGAACGTGCGTTGCCATCTACCTACAGGAATTCGCCTCATGGAAGATCAATGGCTGAGCTGGGCCAAGCGGCTATCGGCGCTGGCCGATACCGGGTTGCACTACTGTCGGGACAAGTTCGACCGTGAGCGCTATGAAGAGATCAATGCGCTCTCGCACCAGATGATGGCGTCGCTCGGCGAGACGCCCGTCGAGCGGGTGGCGCTGGCACTCGGCGAGGGCCACGGCCACGTCACCCCCAAGATCGACGTGCGCGGGGCGATCATCGACGATGGCAAGATACTGCTGGTGAAGGAGAAGACCGACGGCCGCTGGACGATGCCCGGCGGCTACGCCGAGGTGGGCGTCTCGGCGGCGGACAACACGGTCAAGGAAGTGTGGGAAGAAGCGGGAGTGGAGGTCGCCGTCGACCGGCTCTACGCTATCCGTCACAAGGCGCGGCACGCCTATCCGCCGGACGTGCTCGACTTCTACAAGCTGTTCTTTCTATGCGAGCGGCTGGACGACGCGCCGCTCGATCCCGGCCACGAAGTCTTCGATGCGGCCTATTTCGCCCCCGACGCGCTGCCACCGCTCTCCGAGGGCCGCGTCATCGACCGGGACATCGTCGACGCTTTCGCCTTTCACGCCCACCCGAATCGCCCTGCGATCGTCGATTGACCCGAATCGCCCGGCGACCGTCGAACGGTCTTTATCGACCCGCGTTCGTCGATAGGCTCGAGGCGCATTCCCGGGGCGTTAAAACGACTCCCACTCCGCCGTCGCTTCGGCCTTGGGCGCGGGGCTTGGCCGAGGCGATGCCGGCGTCTGGGACGGCCGTTGCATCGAACCGCCGTCGATGGCCGAGCGGGCCTGGGAGTGCGCCGCCGGCCGCTTTAGCGCCTGGCCGGCCCGCGATTCGGGGGCTTCGGCGAGACGAAAGACTGCCACCGTCGTCTGCAGCTCGTCGGCCTGGCGAGACAGCGCCGTTGCAGCGCCGGCGGCCTGCTGCACCAGCGCGGCGTTCTGCTGGGTGACCTGATCCATCTGCGACACCGCCTGATCGACCTGGCTGATGCCGTGGCTCTGCTCCTCGGAGGCGGCGGCGATCTCGCGCATGATCTCGTTGACGCGAGTAATCGACGTGACGATGTCGCCCATGGTCGTGCCCGCCTTGTCGGCGAGTTCGGCCCCGTTCTCGACGCGTTCCGCCGAGCGCTGGATCAGGTCGCGAATCGCCTTCGCGGCATCCGCCGAACGCTTGGCAAGCGTCTGCACCTCGTTGGCGACCACGGCGAAACCTCGGCCCTGCTCGCCGGCGCGGGCGGCCTCCACCGAGGCATTGAGCGCGAGAATGTTGGTCTGGAACGCCACCGAGTCGATGGCGTCGAGAAGCTCCACCGCCTGGCGCGACTGCTGGCTGATCTCATGCATCGTCTCGACGACGTTGCCGACCACCTCGCCGCCGCGATTGGCGACGGCGGTGGCATCGTCGGCCAGCTGGTTCGCCTGAGCGGCGTTCTCCGCGTTCTGGCGAACGGTGGAGGTGAGCTCCTCCATGCTGGCAGCGGTCTGCTCCAGTGACGCCGCCTGCTGCTCGGTGCGCGAGGAGAGATCGGTATTGCCGCGGGCGATCTCGGCGGCGCTGTCGTGAACGCTGGTGCAGGCCAGGCGCACGTCACCCACGGTATTGGAGAGATGCGCCTGCGTATGGCCGAGCGCAGTGAACAACCGGCCGATCTCGTTGTTGCCGCGCTTCTCCACGGGGTGCGAGAGATCACCTTCGGCCAGCCGCTCGCAGTGCGTCATCAGACGCTCGAGCGGGCGAATGACATTGACGCTGACGCCCCAGAGCACGATGAGCGCCAGAACGAACGTGGCGAGCACGCCTGCCGCGATGCCGACGTTGAACCACTGCGCCCGCGCCGGATCCATGCCGGTCGCGACGGAGGTCGCATCGCTCACGGCATAGGCGGCGAGACCCGCCATTCCCATCACCAGCAGCGTGAAGGCGCCCAGTACCAGCAGCCAGCTCGTCTTTACCGTCAGATCATTGAATCGTTTCATGCGTCCACCCGCTGCAGAGAATCCAAGCGCTAAGTCGACACTATCGGCCGTCGTCCGTACGACTTGATAGCGCAGGGACCGGGTGAGGCAACCTGTCGCGGGTTTTCCGGTCATACAGGGAAGGCACGCAGGACCGGTCACGCTGTCTCGCCCCATCCCACCCCACGAGGTTCGAGCCATGAACGCACAGAAGATCCTGTCTCAACTGATGAATCAGGCCAAGAGCGCCGGTGAGTCGACATCCGGCAGCCAGCGCGGTGGTTTCGACGTCAAGTCACTGCTCGGCGGTGGCGCGTTGGGTCTGCTCGTCGGCAGCAAGCGCGGGCGCAGTCTCGGCGGCAAGGCGGTGAAATACGGAGCGCTGGCGGGGCTGGGGGCGCTTGCCTACAAGGCGTGGCAGGCACATCAGGCGAATACCGGCGCATCCGACACCTCGGCGGAAGATACGGGTAGACCGCTGGAGACCCTCGATGGCGACGCCCAGGAGAGGCGTAGTCGCGTGATACTGCAGGCGATGATCGCCACGGCCCGGGCCGACGGCCATATCGACGAGGAAGAGCGGGCGGCGCTGACCGACCAGATCGACGCCCTCGGCGCGGACGACGAGCTGCATACTTGGGTCGAACGACAGATGGTGACGCCGCTCGATGCCGACGTCATCGCCAGCGAAGTCGACTCGCCCCAGGCCGGGCGCGAAGCCTATCTGGCGAGCCTTGCGATCGCCGACGACCAGAACCCGATGGAGCGCGCCTGGCTCGATCAGCTCGCCGCCGCGCTCGAACTCGACGCCGAGCTGCGGCAGACGCTCGAGCGTCAGGTCCAAAGCCCCGCGACCTGAGCGGGGGGAGGCCGAGGGAAGACCTGAGCGGGGGAGCCCGAGCGGAAGCGCGTCAGACGCTCACGCGGTGGGGCGCTGGACGAGCGTGGCAACGAAAGCGATCAACGCGAGCAGTGCCACGCCGCTGCCGTAGACGTAGGTCGTCGGCATCAGCCCTAGGTGCTGAGCGGCGACGCCGCCGATCAGCGCCAGCAGGCTCGCCGAGAGATAGCAGATCACGTAGAACGCGGCCATCAGCGCCGAGCGCTCCGTAGGGGGTGCCAGCGGCATGACGATGCGCAGCGCGCCCATGAAGGCAGCCCCGAACCCGATGCCAGCCACCGCCGTGCCGCCGAGCAGGATATCGATCCGGGTCAGATAGACCCCGAGCAGCAGCCCGAGCATGCCGGCGACGATACAGGCGGTGCCCAGCAGCACGGCCAGCCGCGACGGGCGCGAGCGCAGCACCATGACGCTGATGCCGCCGACGAACGGCAGCAGAAAGGTGATCAGCGAGCCGATCAGCGGGCTCTCCCGGTGGCTGATCGTCTCGACCAGTGTCGGCCCCAGCGAGAGCGAGAATCCGCCCAGCGCCCAGGAGGCCACCACCGCCGGCACCACGCGCAGCAGCGGCTTTCTCACCGGCGGCGGGATGCTCGCGCGCGGCCGCAGGGAGGCCAGCGCCCCCGGGCGTGGCGTGGCGCCCTCGGGAATACGCTTCAGCCAGAACCCGAGCAGTACCAGCATCACGGCCAGCACGAGATAGACGCTGCGCATGGGCGCCGGCCAATAGGTCACCAGCACGCCGGCGAGCAGCGCCCCCACGCCCATGCCGGACAGCGGCGCGATGCTCGCCATCAGCGGCCCGCGGGTATGGTCGCTGTCGAGCAGCGCGGCCGCCAGGGCACTGGTCGCGACCCCGGTGGCGATGCCTTGTGCGATACGCGCCGCCATCAGCCAGGCCAGATCGTCGGCGACGAGAAACAGCCCGAGTGCCAGGATCTCACCGACGATCGCTCCCGCCACGACCGGCCGCCGGCCGAGATGATCGGAGAGCGGCCCCGTCATCAAGAGCGTCGCGAGCAGCGCGAAGATATAGCTTGCGAACACCAGCGTGAGCCAGGTGGTGGAGAAGTCCCAACTGGCCTGATAGAGCCGGTAGAGCGGGGTAGGGGCGCTCGAGGCGGCCAGGAACGTCACCATCAGCAGCGAGTAGTAGACCAGCGACTCGGGCCGAGGGGCAGGATAGGGCGCGGTGGAAGCGGCGGGCGATGACATGAGTCGATCCGTTAAGCTAATATTTTGCGTTAGCGCGAGTCTGGGCGGGTTGCAGACATAAAGCAAATATTTTGCGTTTGGCGGCGTGGGGCGCGTCGTCGGCGACAGCGGGGCGATCATGGCGGAAAGAGCAGGCGTTCGGCCCGGCGGGCGTAGCGCTCGCGTTCAGCAAGCGGTGCATCAGGCGGTGAAGTGTCTCGAGGCGAGCGCCCCGCGGGAGTCGCTGACCGTGCCGCGGATCGCCGCGACGGCGGGAGTGACACCCTCCACCATCTATCGCCGCTGGGGCGATCTCGCCGAACTGCTGGCGGATGTCTCGCTCTCGCGGCTGCGCCCGGACGGTGAGCCGCCAGATACCGGTACGCTCGTCGGCGATCTGCAGGCGTGGGGCGAGCAGTATCTCGAGGAGATGGTCTCGGCCCCCGGCCAGCGGGCGCTCAACGACGTCATGGCCAGCGCCGATCTCGAGCGCCGGCAGTGCTGCTATCGCTACGGTGAATCGATCATGGCCACCCTGGTGGCCAGGGCCCGTGCCAGAGGAGAGGCGGCCCCGGAAGTCGCAGCACTGATGGACGGTGTCGTCGCCCCGATGACCTACCGCCTGCTCTACGACCCGGAGGGCGCAACGCCCGCGAGGCTATCGGTCTGGATTGCCGGGGTACTGCGTTGGGCGTAACCCGGCCATCAAAGATGAACCGGTATTAACTTGATTAACGCCAACTCCATCCGTTAACCGGGGTGTAATTTGTTCTTGTAATTCAATGATTTATTGAATTCCAGGACGTCCGGGTCTATAGTCCCTGTCTCTTTGGGGAGTAGCCGGTCGTCCAATCGTTCAGCGGTATCGGACGGCGTTCGCGTCAACATGCTCGGCACTGCCGTGGCGCGGACACCTTTCACGGTTGGCGAGACCATCGACGCGGCGGCGCAGAGTCGGGCAGCGCGCGCGTCATGGCTATCGGGCCGACTGGACAACGTTATGAACCCTGCCTCACTCGCGCTACTCGCCTTTGCGATGTCGACCGACGCCTTTGCCGCGTCGATCGGCAAGGGCGCGTCGCTGGTACGTACCCGGCTACCGCAGGCGCTCAAGATCGGGCTGATATTCGGCATCATCGAGTGCATCGCACCGATGATCGGCTGGAGCATCGGCATGGCGGCATCGCAGTTCGTGGCCCAGTGGGATCACTGGATCGCGTTCGTGCTGCTCGGCGGTCTCGGCGGTCACATGATCTGGGAAGGCTTCCGGCCCGCCTCGCCGGTACGCGACGAGGTGGCGCCACGCCCCTCGTTCTGGCTACTGGTGGCCACCGCCTTTGCGACCAGCATCGATGCCATGGCGGTCGGCGTGACGCTGGCGTTCGCCGACGTGAACATCGTCCTAGCGGCGGCTGCCATCGGTATCGCCACGACCGTCATGGTCACCCTCGGCATTCTGCTCGGGCGGGTGATCGGCAGCGTGATCGGCAAGCGCGCCGAGATCGTCGGCGGCATCGTGCTGATCGCGATCGGTTGCGCCGTGCTCTACGACCATCTCGTTCTCCAGCCGAGCTGATCCCTCGGTTGAAGTCGTCTTGCGCACGCCCCATTGTCGGCTGGGCCACTTCGAGAAGCGGCCATCGTCAGAAGACTCATCGATACTCGGGAGGGCCCATGGCCTCGCACCCCATACGCGACAACGCGTTGAAGGCGGCGCTCAAGACGCCGCAGTTCCGCCAGCAGCAGCAGACGCCGAAGAAAGGCAAAGGCAGCTACAGCCGCAAGGGCCGGGGTGGCCCGATGCGGCGCTATCGCCAAGCGGCCTGAGGGCCGTTTCGCCATAGCGCTTCGTCGAACCCCACGCCATCGAATGTGCCACTCGCCGCGCGCTCGCCCCCTTTATCCGCTCCCCCTCGTCACGCCGTGACCCGCTTTCCCGCCGCCAGATCGATCCAGCGTGAAGGGGCACTTGCCGCTAGGCTAACGACTCCCTCTCGCCGATTGTTCCGGAGATTCTCCATGTCCACCGACTCGCGCTCGCTCTGGCACTTCTCGCTCACCGAATTTCAGCAGGCCGTGGAGAAGCGCCCGACCCCAGGCTGCGGAGCGGCGGCAGCGGTCAACGCCTGCTTCGGGCTCTCGCTGGTCCTCAAGGGGCTACGTCTGACCGCCGACAAGCGCCAGGACGACGCCGACACTGCCGAGCTCATCGAGCGGGGCGATGCTCTCTATCGCAAACTCGCCGCCGCCGTGGACGACGATGCCGCCGCTTTCGCCGAATGGCTCGCCGCGAAACGGCTCGACGATGCCAACGCCGACAAGCCGGCGCGGCTCGAGGCGGCGCAGGCGGCCTCGATCGAGGTGCCGCTGGCCGCGGCGGCGTGCTGCGAGCAGGCGCTGGCACTGGCGGTCGAGTCGGTCGATGAAACCGCACCGATGCTCGAAAGCGATACTGCCGTCGGTGCGCTGATGGTGAAGGCCGGCCTGGAGGCGCTTTTGATCGGGGCCGAGGCCAACCTCGACGGGCTCGACGACGAGGCGCGTCGGAATGCCGAGCGGCGCTGCGAGACGCTTCGCACCGATGCCGGTGGCCACTGTCGGCGGCTCGGGCTCGACGCCTGAACCTGGCCGAGATCAGTCCGGTACCGGCGCCTCGATGCCATCGTGCGGGCGCGTCGCCAGCGTCGTGCCAATGGAGGCAACCACGATCAGCGCGATCGCCGACCACTGTAGATGGCCCAGGTGCTGACTCAGGAAGATGACCCCGCAGAGCGCGCCGATGGCCGGTTCCAGGCTCATCAGGGTACCGAACACCGGGGTCGGCATTCGCGACATCGCGATCATCTCCAGGGTGTAGGGGATGGCAGTGGAGAGGATGGCGACGGCCAGTGCGATCGGCAAGATGTCGAGCGAGAGAAGGGCGGCACCGGCATCGATCAGGCCGATCGGTGCAATCACGATGGCCGCGATGGTCACGCCGAGGGCGGCGCTCTGCGCGCCGTTGACCGCGCCGGCCTTCTGGCCGAAGAGAATGTAGAGCGCCCAGCAGACGCCGGCGCCGAGGGCACAGGCCGCACCATAGGGGTCGAGAGTGCCGCTCGCCTCGTCCCCGAGCAGTAGCAGCATCGCAAGCCCCGCCACCGCCAGTGCCACCCAGAGCAGGTCGAGCCGCCGCCGCGACGAGAAGACCGCCACCGCCAGCGGCCCGGTGAATTCCAGCGCCACCGCGATGCCCAGCGGCACCGTCTGTATCGCCTGATAGAGCAGAAAGTTCATGGCCCCGAGGGAGACGCCGTAGACGATCAGCGTCTTCCAGGCGCTTTTCGCGATCGGGCGCCGCCACGGGCGAAACACCGCGAGCAGCATGATCGATGCCAGGATCAGCCGAATCGACGTCGCCCCGGTGGCGCCGATCGTCGGAAACAGCGACTGCGCGAGCGACGCGCCGCTCTGAATCGACACCATGGCGACGATGAGCATGGCGACCGGCCACACCCGGGCGATGAGTCCGCGAATCTCGACTGACATGGCACCTCCATAGGTCATCCACCGCGTGGCGACGGTGGCGCGGCGTCATCGGCGCGCGCAGGGCCGGAAAGTGTACGAACGGTCGTTAGTCCAGGCAAGGGCGCGCCGCCCCCGCGGGGTCACCGTAGTGTCACGTTTCGCGCTCTACTCTGCCGGACGAGGCTCGTCACGCCAGTCTCGCCCATTCGGGGACTTCGCGAGGAAGTGGACATGGAACGTAACGTATCCGGGTATGCCGATTCGAGCTTTTCGCCGTTCGGCTTCTCACGGCTGAGTCTTTTCTTTGCGGCGCTGCTGCTGGCCTCCGGCGGCTACTTTCTGTTCTGGGGGCTGGGCTACATTCAGGGCGACCGGCCGATCCTCTTCGTGATGGCGACACTGTTCGGCATCTTCATGGCGTTCAATATCGGTGGCAACGACGTCGCCAACTCCTTCGGCACCAGCGTCGGCGCCGGCACGCTGACGATCCAGCAGGCGCTGGTGGTGGCGGCGATCTTCGAGGTCAGCGGCGCGGTGATCGCCGGCGGCGAGGTGACGTCGACCATTCGCAGCGGCATCGTCGATCTCGGCGGCATGCAGGTAGCGCCGACGGACTTCGTCTACATCATGATGTCCGCGCTGATCGCCGCGGCGGTCTGGCTGCTCTTCGCCTCGCGCAAGGGATTCCCGGTGTCGACGACACACTCCATCATCGGGGCGATCGTCGGCGCCTCGCTGACGCTGGGCGTGCTGGTCAGCGGCACCGACACCGCCCTCGGGCTGGTGCAGTGGGGGCAGGTGGGCCAGATCGCGATCTCCTGGGTGCTCTCGCCGGCGCTGGGCGGGCTCGGCTCCTACCTGCTCTATTCGCTGATCAAGCGGCATATCCTGTCTTACAACGAGGTCGCCAAGCACGAGCTCGACCAGATCCGCGAACAGAAACGCGAGCACAGGCAGCGCCACAAGGCACGCTTTGAACGCCTCTCGGAAATTCAGAAGATCTCCTATACCCAGGCGATGGCGCGGGACATGCAGACGATCAACGACGGCGACTTCGATACCGGTGATCTGGAGTCCGAGTACTACCGCGATCTGCAGTCGATCGATGAAAAGCGCCGCGAGGTTCACTCCCATCGGGCGCTGGAGGCCTGGGTGCCGATGGTGGCGGCGATCGGCGCGATGGTCATCGTGGCGATGCTGCTCTTCAAGGGACTGACCAACGTCGATCTTGGCCTGAGCACGCTTCACAACTACCTGATCATGGGCATGATCGGGGCTGCGGTGTGGATGGCGACCTTCATCTTCGCCAAGACGCTCAAGGGCGAGTCTCTCGATCGCTCGACGTTTTTGATGTTCAGCTGGATGCAGGTGTTCACCGCCTCCGGTTTTGCGTTCAGCCACGGCTCCAACGACATCGCCAACGCCATCGGACCGTTCGTGGCGATTCTCGACGTGCTGCGAACCGGTGGCATTCAGGGCGAGGCCTCGATACCGCCGTTGGCGCTGATGACCTTTGGCGTGGCGCTGATCGCGGGGCTCTGGTTCATCGGCAAGGAGGTGATTCAGACGGTGGGACACAATCTCACCGAGATCCACCCCGCCTCCGGCTTTTCGGCGGAGCTCTCCGCCGCGGCGGTGGTGATGCTCGCCTCGATCCTCGGCCTGCCGGTCTCCAGCACCCACATTCTGATCGGCGCGGTACTCGGCATCGGTCTGGTCAATCGCCAGACCAACTGGAAGCTGATGCGGCCCATTGCGCTGGCCTGGGTGGTGACTCTCCCTGCCGCGGCCGCACTGGCGGCGATCGCTTTCGTCGCACTGCGCACGCTCTGGGGGTGAGCGCAGGCGCGCCCATAACGCGCGCTGACGACGTGCCGCCGATAATACGCCGATCGAACCGACGCCAGCGATGCACCCGTATCGCTGGCGTCGGCGGTTTTCCCGCTAGCGCGGATCAGCCAAGATCGAAGCCGACGCCCTGGGTGTTGACGAAGAGGGAGTAGAGCGAGTGGCTGCTCGCCATGAAGAGCCGGTTGCCCATCGCCCCGCCGAAGCAGACGTTGGCGCAGCGCTCCGGCAGATGGATGTGGCCGATCGCCTTGCCGGTGGGATCGAAGACCCGCACGCCGTCTAGCGCCTCCGGATCGCCACCCACGGCGCCGCTGCTGCCCCAGCCGGCCCAGATGTTCCCGTGAGTGTCGATGGCAAACCCGTCCAGCGCGCCGTGGTTCTGCGCCTCGATGCGCTGGGTCTTGTCGCTGAGCTTGCCGTCGCGGTGGCTGAACTCCCACAGGATGCGATTGGGCTTGGCGCGCCCCTCGACCAGGAAGAAACGACTCTCGTCCGCCGAAAAGCCGATTCCATTAGGGCCGGCGATATCGCTGAGTACCTGTTCGACTTCCCCGCTTTCGGCATCGATGCGATAGACCGCCGCCGGTAGCTCCTGCTCGACGATGCGGCCTTCGTAGTTGTTGCCGAGCTGGAACGGTGGATCGGTGAACCAGATGTCGCCGTTTCGGGTACAGACCACGTCGTTGGGCGAGTTGAAGGGTTTGCCCTGGTACTGATCGGCCAGCACGGTGATCTGCCCGCTGTACTCGGTACGCGTGACGCGCCGTCCGATCGACCCCTCGCAGGTGATCAGCCGGCCGCGATTGTCGCGGGTATTGCCGTTCGAGTAGTTCGACGGGGAGCGGAAGGTGGCCGCCTCGCCGGTGACCTCGTCCCAGCGGATCAGCCGATTGTTGGCGATGTCGCTGGCGAGCAGGTAGCGCCCGTCGCCGAACCAGACGGGGCCCTCCAGCCAGCGAAACCCCGTCGCCAGCCGTTCGATGCTGGCGTTGAAGAGCCGCAGGTCGAGAAAGGCGGGATCGAGCACCTCGATATTGGCATCGGGGTAGCGAAGCGAGGGTTCCCAGTCGGCCCGGGCGCGGGGCAGTCCGACCAGCGCGACGGCAGAGAGCACCGCGCTCGACTGCAACAGGCGACGACGTGACAGGCGGCCGGGGGCCGCTACGTTCGGTGGCTCCTGACTCGGTGAGACGACGTGCGAGCGGGAAAGGGGGGTGGACTCACTCATGACGAACCTCTCGAGAAGAACCGCGGCGGGTTCTGGCTCGTCGAGATTAGGGGCTGGCAACGATGCGGGAAATGCCGCAAAGGTCGTATGTCGTACAACCTGTGAGGATCGACCTCGCCAAGAACGACGACTGCCCGTTCGGAGAGGTCCGACGGGCAGTCGTCATGATGCCAACGGTAGCGGCGAATCAGGGCTCGGGGGTCGCCTCGCCAAGACTCGAGGTCGTGTCGAGCGCAGGTTCGGTGAGCTCGAGATGCTCGCGGGAGTGCGCCCGCGCCTCGCGAAGCAGTTCCGGGTTCTCGGAGAGCGAGTGGCCGAAAGAGGGGATGAGACGCTTGAGCTCCGCCTGCCACTCGGGGCTTGCGACCTGTTCGGGGAAGGCTCTCTCGAGCAGCTGCAGCATGATCGACGGCGCGGTGGAGGCGCCGGGCGAGGCGCCGAGCAGCGCGGCGATGGAGCCTTCGGCACCGGTGACCAGTTCGGTGCCGAACTGCAGCGTGCCGCCCTTGCCCTCGACGTCCTTGATGGTCTGCACTCGCTGCCCGGCCGTCCAGAGCTTCCAGTCGTCGCGGTCCGCTTCCGGGTAGTAGCCCTGCAGCTCCTTGAACTGATCGCCCTCGGACATTCGCAGCTGGCTGATCAGGTAGCGAACCAGATCCATGTTATCCAGCCCGACCTTGGTCATCGGCCAGAGATTGCTCGGGGTGATCGAGCGCATCAGGTCGGTCCAGGAGCCGTTCTTGAGGAACTTGCTGGAGAAGGTGGCGAAGGGGCCGAACATGATCGCCGGCGTACCGTCGAGAATGCGCTTGTCGATGTGCGGCACCGACATCGGCGGTGAGCCGGCCGGCGCCAGACCGTAGACCTTGGCATCGTGCTTGGCGACGACGTCAGGATTGGTGGTGTAGAGAAACTGCCCGCCCACCGGAAAACCGCCGTACTGCTTGGCTTCCGGGATATCGGATTTCTGCAGCAGCGGCAGCGCCGCGCCGCCGGCACCGATGAAGACGAAGCGCGCGTTGACGCTGCGCTCGTTGCCGCCGTCGCTGGTGTTGGCAACGGTCACTCGCCAGGTGCCATCGTCGTTGCGCTCGAGATCGCGTACCTGGGTGTCGACATCGAGCTGGAAATTGTCGCGCTTGGCGAGCGACCCCATCATCTGGCGGGTGATCTCGCCGAAATTGACCTCGGTACCGACCGGCATGCGGGTGGCGGCGACGGGATCCCGGGAGTCGCGGCCGGTCATCACCAGCGGAATCCACTCGGCGATCTGCTCGGGCTCCTCCGAATACTCCATGCCGGCGTAGAGCGGGTTCTTGTGCATCGCCTCGAAGCGCGCGTTGAGAAACGAGACGCGCTCCTTGCCCCACACGAAACTCAGATGCGGCACGGTATTGATGAACGACCGAGGATTGGCGAGCACGCCATCACGCACCTGACTGGCCCAGAACTGCCGCGACACCTCGAACTGCTCGGTGATGCTGATGGCGCGCTGGATGTCGACGCTACCGTCGGGCTGGGGGGAGGTGTAGTTCATCTCCGCGAAGGCGGAGTGGCCGGTGCCGGCGTTGTTCCAGACGTTCGAACTCTCCTCGGCGGCCTTGTCGAGGCGCTCGAAGAGTCGAATCTTCCAGTCCGGCTGGAGAGACTGGAGCAGGGTGCCGAGGGTGGCACTCATGGTGCCGCCCCCGATGAGAACCACATCGGCGTAGGTGTCGCCGGATGCCGCTGCTGCCTCGGGTTGGGGCAGGGAGCAGAACGTGATGCCGTGACGCAATTTCATGAAGGTTCTCTGTCTGATGGATACGGACAGGCGCGAACGCGATTGCCCTTAGTCTAATGACGTCGCTGCGCTAGTGCCACGTTCCTGAGAAGAAACCCCTATCCGAATGCGCGTATTCTTTCCGAGCTTGACGGTAAGCAATCTATTTAGCATGCTAAATAGATGCCTGCGGCGATCAGCCGCATCGGCACGTCAACCGAAGGAGTGGTCATGAAAGCGTTCAACCGATTCTTCTCGCAAATTGCCGCCGTTCTCGTCTCGGCGCTGCTGCCCCTTTTCATGGTGGGCGAGAGTCAGGCCAGTTCCCACCAGAGCGGTTACAGCGAGAGCAGTATCCCGGCCGCCAGCCAGAAAGAGTCCGAGGACGAGTCGCAATAGCGAAGTGTCGCGCGTGGGCCTAAAGTCGGCTGGTGAGCGTGCCTGATGCAGCCGACGCTATAAGGCTCGCACCCACGGAGAATCCGCATGCCGCTCTACGCCTATGAAGATCGCGCCCCGCTGCTGCCTGAGGCTGGGCGCTACTGGATCGCCCCCGGTGCCCACGTGATCGGCCACGTGGAGATCGGCGAGGACGTGGGCATCTGGTTCAACGTGGTGATTCGCGGTGACAACGATCGCATCGTCATCGGTGCCGACACCAACGTTCAGGAAGGCTGCATGCTGCACACCGATCCCGGTCTGGAGCTGCATATCGGCCGCGGATGTACGGTCGGACATCACGCTATCCTCCATGGCTGCCGGATCGGCGACAACACGCTCGTCGGCATGGGGGCGACCGTGCTCAACGGCGCCGAAATCGGTGCCAACTGTCTGATCGGCGCTCGGGCACTGATCACCGAGGGCAAGCGGTTTCCCGACAACTCACTGATCGTCGGTTCTCCGGCCAAGGTGGTCCGCACCCTCGACGAGGCGGCGATCGAGGAGCTCAAGGCCTCCGCGACGCACTACGTCGAGCGCTGGCGCGCTTTCGCCTCGAGCCTGCGTCGTCTGGACGACGAGACTTGAGGCGCTGCCCATGAGTGCGATCTACACCGTAGAGGCGCTCGATCTCGAGACGCTTCGCGAGACGTCGGGGCCCGTCATCGTCGAGTTCGGCGTCGGCTGGTGCCCATGGTGCCAGACGGCGCAGCCCCTCATGTCACAGGCATTCGCCGACAGTGGCGTTGTGCATCATCGCATCGAGGATGGCAAGGGGCGCCCGCTCGGGCGCGCCTTCGGCGTCAAGCGCTGGCCCACGCTGATCTTCCTGCGCGACGGCGAAGAGAGGGCGCGCTGCGTGCGCCCCGATGCCGTGGAGACGCTCCGAGAGGCGCTCTCGCAGATTATCGATGTCGACTGAATGACACTCGGCTAGGCTCAGCCGCGACGCCGGCATAAAAATCGGCGGATTCGCGTTCTTGACCGCACCCGCGAAGGGCCGCGCCAAGACGCTTCGATTTCGATCTCCAGGAGTTTCGCCCTTGGCCGCCGGTAGCCTGCTCACCCTGCTCGACGACATTGCCACGCTGCTCGACGACGTCTCCGTCATGACCAAGGTCGCAGCGAAGAAGACCGCCGGTGTCCTCGGCGACGATCTTGCCCTCAACGCTCAGCAGGTCACCGGCGTTCGCCCCAGCCGCGAGCTGCCCATCGTGTGGGCGGTGGCCAAAGGGTCGCTTCGCAACAAGCTGATCCTGGTGCCGGCGGCGCTTCTGATCAGCGTGGTGGCGCCCTGGCTGATCACGCCGCTGCTGATGGTCGGCGGCGCCTATCTCTGCTTCGAAGGCGCTGAAAAGCTTGCCCACAAATTTCTCCACGGCAAGGAGGCGAGCAAGGCGAAGGTGCGTGAGGCCGCCAAGCTCGACTCGAAAGAGGAGCGTCTGGCGTTCGAGAAAGACAAGATCAAGGGTGCCGTGCGCACCGACTTCATTCTCTCCGCGGAGATCATCGCGATCACGCTGGGCTCGGTGGCCGCGGCCAGCTTCACCGAGAAGGTCGTGGTGCTGGCGATCATCGCGGTCGTCATCACCCTGGTGGTCTACGGCCTGGTCGGCGCCATCGTCAAGCTCGACGACCTTGGCCTCTATCTCGCCGAGCGCGGCTCGCGGGTGGCCGAGGTCGTCGGCAACGCCATCCTCAAGGCCGCGCCCTGGCTGATGAAGCTGCTCTCCATCGTCGGCACCATCGCCATGTTCCTGGTCGGTGGCGGCATTCTCACCCACGGCATTCCGTTTCTGCATCACGGCATCGACCGTCTCGCCGACGCCAGCGATCTGCCGGGTGTCGGCGCGATCATCCAGCCGCTGACGCCGATGCTGCTCAACTTCGCCGCCGGACTCCTTGCCGGCGGGCTTCTACTCGCCCTCTTCGAGGGCGTGAAGAGACTCAGAGGACAGAAAGCGAGCTAGCCATATGTCCGAGCCCCGAGCCATCGTCTCGGCGTTGCGGCTCAGCCCAGCAGCGCACGTTCCAAAGTGAAGACGTGGTCGTCGTCGACTTCGAGTTCGCGCAGCGCCTGGGCCAGATTGAGCAGGTAGTCCCGGTTGGGCCCGCTCGGCCCGCGCGAGTCGGCGATCTGGCGGGCGATCGCGTCCGGCGATGCCGGGCCGAGATAAGCGGCGTTGTTCTCGCCGGCGAGATAGACCACGCCCTCGACCTGGCTGCCGTCGTCGAAGGTCATCGGTGTGATCACCCGCAGGTAGCCGTTCTTCTCGCGGTGATCGAGCTGGGCGAACAGGCTCGGCGAGATGCGATAGGCCATGCCGTGGCAGGTCGCCTCCTCGTCCGGTACCAGCGTGACGACGCGCCCCGGCGATTCCGGCGTGCCGCGATGGTCGTGGGAGCCCTGCCAGAAGCGGCGGGTCCAGCCCTCGATAGACGCCGGCCGGCGCTCCAGGTAGTCGAAGTCCGCCTTCCAGATCAGCGAGCCATAGCCGAACAGCCACACCGAATCGTGGGCGTCGAAGTGGGTCATGTGGCGGTTGTCGGCGGTGGTATCGAAGGACATGGCTACTCGCGGGCTGGTGACGAACGAAATGAAGCGTGAAGCGAGTCTCAATATGCGAGCGGGCGGCGGGTTTCTCAAGCGAGACGAGGGCCAGACACGACGAAGGCGCCACCTGGGCGCCTTCGTCTGAGGGAGTGCCGGTTGCGTGTTACGAACGCGACATCAGCGGCCCCGGGTTCTTCAGGTAGTCCTCACGGATCTTCTTCGCCGACCAGTAGGTCAGCGCAGCGATCAGATCGGTGGGGTTGGCCTGGAAGTTCTGCGGGAAGGCGTTGCCGCCGGGTACGAAGACGTTGTGCACGTCCCAGCTCTGCAGGTAGCGGTTGACCGCGGAGGTGCTCGGGTCGGTACCCATCACCGCGCCGCCGACGTTGTGGGTCGAGACGTAGCTTGTCACCTTGAAGTGCGAGCCCTCGAGGTTGAAGCTCTCGTCGCGATAGTCCGGCTTGAGCACGTCGGCGATCTCCCGCAGACGGTCGCGCATGAACGCCGAAAGACGGTGTTCGTTCTGCTTCCAGTCGAAGGTCATGCGCAAAAGCGGCATGCCGTACGGGTCCTTCCAGGTCGGATCGAGATCCAGCATGTTGGAGCGATACGACATCACGCTGCCGGTCATCGAGAGCTTCATGTGATGGCCGTAGTACTTCTGCAGCGCATCCTTGTAGCCCTGACCCCAGCTCGGTGCATCCTTCGGCAGCGGCGTCTTGATCGGCGTGCCGCTGGCCTGTGAGGAGTGCATCTTGGCGCCGCCGATAAAGCCGTGAGCGGCACTGTCGAAATTGCCCGGCGAGAAGTCGTTGAACATCTTGCCGGTCGCCCCGGCGGTGGCGAACGGGTTGAACTCGATGTCGTCGAAGTAGCAGTTGATGCCGCCGCCGATCTGATACGAGTAGTTACGGCCCACGGTGCCGGTACGCGCCACCGGATCGTACGGCTGGCCGATGCCGGAGTTGAGCATCAGTCGCACGTTGTTGAGCGCGTAGGAGGCCAGAATGACCATGTCCGCCGGCTGGAAGACCTCTTCGCCGTTGCCGTCGACGTAGGTGACGCCGGTGGCGGTCTTGCCGTCCGCGGCCAGCTCGACGCGGGTGACGTTGGCGTTGGTGCGGTAGTCGAAATTGCTGCGCTGTTTGAGCGCATTGAGGATGCAGGTCTGCGGCGAGGCCTTGGAGTAGTTCAGACAGCCGTAGCGCGAGCAGAAGCCGCAGTAGTTGCAGGGCCCGAGCTGCATGCCGTAGGGGTTGGTCCAGGCTCGCGAGACGTTGGCCGAGGGGTTGGGGAAGGGGTGATACCCGAGCTGCTTGGCGGCCTTCTCGAACATCTGGGTGTTCTGCGTGTCCTGCAGCGCCGGTAGCGGATAGGGCTCGCTACGCGGACCCTCGAAGGGATCGCCCCCCGCCTGGATCTGGCCGTTGAGGTTACCGGTGGTGCCGGACTGACCGCACACCTTCTCGAAGAAGGAGAAGTGCGGCTCGAGCTCGTCCCAGCTCACACCGAAGTCCTGGATCTGCATGTCGTCCTGCAGCACGCCCTTGCCGAAGGCCTGATCGGCAAAGGTCTTGAGCTGCAGGTCGGTGGGCGTGGGGCGAATCAGCACGCCGGTCCAGTGCGCGCCGGCGCCGCCGACGCCGTCACCCGGCAGGAAGGCGCCCAGCTTTCGCTGCGGCAGGGCTCGTTCGTCGAGATTACGCCGGATGGTGACCGCCGACTGCTTCGGCTTTTGCATCATGGTGTGACGAATGCCGTACTGCAGCTCGTCCGCCGGCTTCGGGTAGGCGAAATCCTCGTTGGTGCGATCTTCGCCACGCTCCAGCGCCAGCACGTTGAGGCCCGCGTCGGTCAGCTCCATGCCCATGATGGAACCGGTCCAGCCGAGACCGACGATGACCGCATCGACGCGCGGTTGTTGCTTAGCCATGTATTAACTCCTCGATCCTGTCGGCGCGCATCGAGGCGCGCCACGCAGGCCGCCTCTCGGGCGACCTGTCTGTCATTAGTCTTCGCCGTCGGTCTGGTTCAGCTCGCCCTCGGGGTCGACGGCCCGGTCGAGCGGCGCATCGTCGAGCTCGTCACGAACCTCGGCGACCTGCTCGGCGTCCACCACATCGCCGTCGTTGCCCCAGGCGCTGCGCACGAATGTCGCCAGTGTCGCGACCTCGTCGTCGGAGAGGCGCCAGCCGAAACCGGGCATCGGCAGCTGCGCGGGGATGGTCGACGTCGCCGGCGGCTTGGCCCCGGCCAGAATGGTGTGGATCAACCCGGTCGGGTTGTCGGCGTTGGCCAGCGCGTTGTCGTCGAGCGGCGGGAACACGCGCTCGGCGCCCATGCCGTCGTTGAGGTGACAGGCGGCGCAGTTATCGAGATAGAGCCGTTCACCGTCGCTCAGATTCTTGGCGGCGGTGAGATGGGCTTCGGTCTCTTTCGCGGCCTGCCTTCGGGCGTCGGCCGTGGGGGCATCCTCATCGGCCGGGTTGGCCGGCAGCGACTTGAGATACTGCGCGATCCCGGTCAGATCCTTGTCGGTCAGGTGCGAGGTGCTGTGCGCGACGACCGAGGTCATTTCGCCGCCGACGACGGCGTGAGCGTTACGCCCGGTCTTGAGGTAGTCGACGATCGCCTGGGTGTCCCAGCCTTGTATGCCGCGACCGTCGCCACCCGCGCCGCCGCGCAGCGAGGGCGCCCACCAGTCGCCGAGGTTGGCCCCGGCAAGATAGTCGTCGCCATCGTCGTCGAGCGCGCTTTCCTGCGCCGCGAAGCCGCGCGGCGTGTGGCAGCTGCCGCAGTGGCCGAGACCTTCGACCAGATAGCGCCCGCGTTCGGTCAGTTCCGGGTTGCTGGCGCTGGGCTCGAAGGTGGGGTGATCGATGAACAGCCAGTTCCACGCGCTGATGCCCCAGCGCTGGTTGAACGGAAAGCCGAGGTCGGTCTGCGGTGGCTTCTCGGCCACCGGCTCCACGCCCTGCATGAAGTAGACGTAAAGCGCATGGATGTCGTCGTCGGTCAGGTTGGCGTAGGAGGGGTAGGGCATCGCCGGATACAGATTGGCGCCGTCGGCGCGCTCGCCCTCGCGCAGCGCGGCGGCGAACTCCTCTTCGCTGTAGTCGCCGATGCCGTTCTCATCGTCCGGGGTGATGTTGGTCGAGTAGATGATGCCGAAAGGGCTCTCGATGCCCAGGCCACCGGCGAACGCCTTGCCGTCTTCAGTGGTGTGGCAGGCCACGCAGTCACCGGCGCGGGCGAGATAGGCGCCGCGTTCGACGGTGTCGTCGTCGGCGCCGAAAACCGGAGTGGCCAGCACGAAAGCGCTGCCGGCGAGCAGCGGGATGAGATGTTTTGTCACGGTAGCATTCCTTGTACTCACGATGGCTGAAGGAGAGCGGCACGCACGGCGCTCAGCGGCGCACGCACGCTGTGTCAGGTGCTCTCCGTATCAGCCGCGTTCGCCGGTCAGGCTGACGGGGCCCAGCGGGTATTCGACGTTGTGCTGATCGACCCAGTCGCGGAAGCTGGCGCGCGCGCCCGGGAAACCGACCATCTTCCACGACGCCATGTGCTTGTTGCCGCCATGGATGGGATCGGCGAGATAGCCCTCCTTGGTGTTCGAGAGCAGGCTTGCGAAGAATTCGGAGGCCTCGAGCTTCTGCGTCTCGCCCAGACTCGCGAAATCCACGTCGTTGGCTTCCAGCGCCTGCAGTACGCGATCCTGGGCATCGCCATCGAGCTGCTCGAAACGCTTGCCATGCTGCTGCTGGCAGTACGCTTGCGTCATCGCGATGCCTTTCTGGTAGACCTCGCGCGGCGTGTAGGGGTACTGAAAACCGAGGTCGGGCGAGCCGTCGAGAACGTAGGGGCCTTCCATGTACCAGCGCTCGGCGTGGCCGTACGGGGAGTCCATCTGTCCGTCGATGAAGATCGGTACGTTGGTATCGAGCGCACCCGGGCCCTTGCCGGCGGATTCGCCGGGAATCAATCGATCGCAGGCGGCGAGCAGGAACGACCACTCGTCGTCGCTGAAGAACGCGGGCTGATAGTCGCCGAGGTTCGGGGCCGGTTCGTCCGCGCTGGCGGTGAGGGAAACGCCGCCGGTCAGGCTGACGGCGGGGATCATCATGAAAGAGTTGCGGAGAAACGCGCGCCGCGAGGCGTTGTCAGGCTGAGACGCCATGAAAAATATGTCCTTCTAGTCGACGGTCTGGGTCGGGTGCAGCTCGGGCCTGGGCGCGGACGAACGCCGAGCGATGTGCCCGTGATGACGCATCGAATTCGCGCGACGCCGATGACGACGATGGCGCCGATAGTAAGCAGGCAAATCGGTACCAAGCTACGGGGCGCTACTTTAGTCTAAATCGATGGTTTTTGGCTATGAGCGAGATAGAAGAACTGATGGTCAGCAACGCCTGACGCGGTAGCGCAGCATCGAGAGGTGTCATACGAGAAAGGCGAGATAGGACAGGGCACCGGTGAGCGTGGGAAAACCGAAAACGCCCTTGAAGCGCCCGTTAGGCAGGGATAAGCGATACGTCATTGAGCGGGAGGACTTACGCCCCGGCTGGCCACCAGCGTTTTAGCACCTCATCGGCCTGGCGTTTGACGTCCTCGTCGATATAGATCGAGACGGCAACGAGCGCCGCGGCCAGCACGCTGGCGTCGTCGGCGTAACCCACGCCGAGGACGAAATCGGGAATCGCATCCAGCGGGGAGATGAAATAGCCGAGCGCACCGATGATGGTGGACTTGGCCCAGAGGGGGGCATCGGGGCGCTTGAGCACGAAGTAGAGCTGCAGCGCCTTGCGTACGAGTTCTTGGCCGGCGCGACTGCCGAAGCGAGCGAGCTTGCGCCAGAAGCGCTCATCGCTGAAGGCACCGCGGTGTACACCCAGTGTCTCTTCGCCCAGCGGATCGGTGACGACAGAAGGGACGCCGTCCTGGGGCAGGGCAGTGACGTCGTCGTGGTCGACATCGCGGGTGGGGCGAAAAAGTCGTTTCATGATCGGGCTCCGTCGTTGCGGGCAGTCCCGACAGTCTAATCAGGGGGCCGGCCGGCGCCCAGCGTGCCGGCCGGTATCGACGCGATGCGTTCGATCAGGCAGTGCGACCGCCGTCGAAATCGATCTCCAGGCGGATCCGCGAGTTCAGCGGCAGATTGACCAGGTTGAGCGCATGCTCGGTCATCTTGCGAATCAGCGCTTCGTAGTCTTCGCCGCCGTTTTGCTTGATCTCTTTGACCTGGTTTTCGGAGAGATTCTCGCTGCCGAGATAGTTCTTCGCGCTCTTGCGCAGCGCATCGCCCGTCTCGCCACCGGCGAGCTGGTGGAATTCGTCGGCGCCCATGCCGTCGTTGTGAATCAGGATTTCCATGTCATCGACTCCTTGTGAACGGGGCTGACGTGATCGCCAGCTCGGATCGCTTCCAACGATCTGAACTCAAAAGCTAGTCGCAACAGCGGGTTGGCACAAACTCCATCCTTTATGATTCGTCGATCATCCTGCGCCAGCCCAAGCGAACCGCCTCGCGATAACGATTGCCGCGCAGCCGGGTTTTGGCGAGGATCGTCGGCGGTGCCGGGTCCGGCGTTGCGTCGGCCACGCCGGTCGCCTGGCGACGCGCGATCACCCCGGCCGAACGCCACGCCGATGACTGCTGGAGGCCACGCCGATGACTGCTGGAGAGAGTGACGTGTCACTGATTGCCGAGACCCCCGAGCCGCCTTACTACGCGGTCATTTTCACCTCGCTGATGAGCGATGACCCGGAAGGCTACGAAGCGATGGCCGAGCGGATGCTGGCGCTGGCCAAGGAGCGGTCCGGCTTTCTTGGGTTGGAGTCGGCGCGGGAAGCGGTGGGTCTTACCGTCTCCTACTGGCGCGATCTCGAGGCGATCGCGAGCTGGAAGCAGGACATCGATCATCGTTACGCCCAGCGCCTGGGGCGCGAGCGCTGGTACGCGGCGTATCGAACGCGTATCGCTCGGGTCGAACGCGAGTATGGCCGCTAGCGTCTGGCGATCTTGCCGCTGGCGGGGCGATAATGGTCTGCTACAGAGTCTCGGCCCCGTCGTGGCGCGTTTCATGCGGCCCGCGACGGCCCGCGGTCGATCGACCGCTTCGTCAACGCCCCGTCATCCCAAGGAACCCGTGATGAGTATCGACCCCCAAGCAGGACGCTTGCCCACCGAACAGAGCCTGGTCAACGTGCCGCGCCTGGTGGCGCGCTACTACAGCGAGCGACCGGACCCCAGCGACCCGGCTCAGCAGGTGGCCTTCGGCACCTCCGGGCATCGTGGCTCCTCGCTGAAGACGAGCTTCAACGAGTGGCACATCCTCGCCACGACCCAGGCGATCTGCGACTACCGTCAGGCGCAGGGCATCACGGGCCCGCTCTACATCGGCATGGACACTCACGCACTCTCCGAGCCGGCGTTCGTCTCGGCGCTGGAAGTGCTCGCCGCCAACGGCGTCGACACCTGCATCGATGCAGGCGTCGAGGCGACCGGTTTCGATCCCGGCTACACGCCGACGCCGGCGATCTCCAACGCCATTCTGAGCCACAACAAAGGGCGCAGCGACGGGCTGGCCGACGGCATCGTCATCACGCCGTCGCACAATCCGCCGGCGGATGGCGGCTTCAAGTACAACCCCACCAACGGCGGTCCGGCGGACACCGGCGTCACCAAGTGGATCCAGGAGCGCGCCAACGCGCTGCTCGAAACCGGGCTCAAAGGCGTGAAGCGCATCGACTACGCCGAGGCGCTCGCCGCGCCGACCACGCAGCGTTTCGACTACATCGAGCATTACGTGAGTGGACTGGACAAGGTCATCGACCTGGCCGCCATTCGGGATTCGGGGCTCAAGTTCGGCGTCGACCCGCTGGGCGGCGCCGGCGTGCACTACTGGCCGCGTATCGCCGAAAAGTACGACCTACCGCTGGAGGTGATCTCCACCACCGTCGATCCGACCTTCCGCTTCATGCGCGTCGACTGGGACGGCAAGATCCGGATGGACTGCTCTTCGCCCTACGCCATGGCCGGACTGATCGAGAACAAGGATCGCTTCGACGTCTCGTTTGCCTGCGACACCGATCACGACCGCCACGGCATCGTCGCGCGCTCGACGGGCCTGCTGAATCCCAACCACTATCTCGCCGTCGCCATCGAGTATCTCTTCAATCATCGCCCCGACTGGGACGCGAAAGCGGGGATCGGCAAGACGCTGGTGTCGTCGTCGATGATCGATTACGTCGCGGACGGCCTGGGACGGCCGGTGGTCGAGGTGCCTGTGGGCTTCAAGTGGTTCGTCGACGGCCTGATCGACGGCGGTCTCGGTTTCGGCGGCGAAGAGTCCGCCGGCGCGTCGTTCCTTACCCTCGACGGCAAGCCTTGGTCGACCGACAAGGACGGCATCATTCTGGGCCTGCTGGCCGCTGAGATCACTGCCGTCACCGGCCAGGATCCGGGCGAGCGCTACCGGGCGCTCACCGAGCGCTACGGTTCACCGGTCTACGAGCGAGTCGACGCCCCGGCCAATCGTGAGCAGAAGGCGAAGCTGGGCAAGCTCTCGCCCGAGCAGGTGACTGCCGAGACGCTGGCCGGCCATCCGATCACCCGCAAGTTGACCGAAGCCCCCGGCAACGGCGCCGCCATCGGTGGCCTCAAGGTAGTGACCGACGCCGGCTGGTTCGCCGCGCGCCCCTCGGGGACCGAAGACGTCTACAAGATCTACGCTGAAAGCTTCGAAGGGCAGGCACACCTCGAGCGAATCCAGCAGGAAGCCAAGGCGCTGGTGGACGAGGTGCTGGCAGGCTGACGCCCCTGCGGCCGGCCGCGTCGTTTGTCGGCCATCTCCTACGCGTTCCTTCCGGTTTTCCTACAGTTTCATGCCTTTTGGGCGATATCCGCTTAACTCGCCGGCGACATCATGTCGCCGGCTGCGTTCTCGCGGAGATGTCGCATGCACTTCAAATCCATTCGTACCTCAGTGGCGCTACTGGTCGGCGGTTCCATCGCGCTAGTGGTGGTGGCGCTGGTGGGGTACGCCTTTTTCGCGGATGCGCGCTCCCAAGCGCTGGTCGATACGCGCACGCAGTCGCTGATCGGTACCAGCATGCGAGAACGACTGAACGCGGTGGCCGATCGCGAAGCGACGAGCATCGAGGCGCGACTCGATAGCGCGCTGGCCCTGGCGCGTGGGCTCGCCAATACCAATGCACTGATGGGCGAGAGCGACGATGACGGCCGGCAGCGACTGATTCTCGGCCGCGGTGAGCTCTCCAACCTTGTTCGCCAGCGGGTGGTCGACAATCCCGATCTGCTCGACGCGTTCATCGGCTGGGAGCCCGACGCCTTCGGCAGCGACCGCTACTACACAGGACGCGAGGACGAGGGGTTCGGCGAGGACGGCCGCTTCATGCCGTGGTGGTATCGAGACGATAACGGCGACGTCGCGGTGCTGAGTCTAGGGAACTCGATGGAGAGCGAGGCGCTCACTTCCGACGGTATTCGAGAGGGCGAGTATTACCTTTGCCCGAGAGAGACGCTCGAAACCTGTATCGTCGACCCGCACCCTTTCGACTATGGCGGCGAGACGCTGATGGTCACCTCGTTCAACGTGCCGATTCTGGTCGACGGCGAGTTTCGCGGCGTCGCCGGGGTCGATCTCTCGGTCGACTTCGTGCAGTCGCTGCTGAGCGAGGCCAGCCAGTCGCTGTATGACGGCGCCGGCGACTGGTCGCTGATCGCCCCCGGCGGCGTGGTCACCGCCGATACCCGGAGTCCCGATGCCATTGGTGAGGCGGCAGTCGATCGGCTCGCGCCCGAAGGCCTCGAACGTCTAACCCGTGCGCAGGGCGGGCAGACGATCCTGGAGTCCGTCGACGGCCAGATCGAGATGCTCTGGCCCTTCACCGTCGGCGAGACCGGCGCGCCCTGGGTGCTGACGATCCGTCTGCCCGAGGCCGTGGTCATGGCGGGTCTGTTCGATATGCGCGACCAGCTCGACGATCAGCGTCAGGCCAATACGCTGGCGATGCTGGCGGTCGGTGCCGTGGTCATCGCGCTCGGTCTGGTACTCGCTTGGCTCCTCGGCAGCAGCGTTTCCCGGCCGCTGGCACGGCTCGCCGAGCGGATGCGCGAGATCGCCTCCGGCGACGGCGATCTCACTCAGCGTTTGCCGGTGCGTGGGCGCAACGAGAGCGCCGAACTCGCGATCCAGTTCAACGCCTTCGCCGAGAAGATGCACGGGGTCATGCTCGGCGTGCGAGCGAGCAGTGAAACGGTGCGCGGCGCCTCCCAAGAGATCGCCAGCGGCAGTCAGGATCTCTCCCAGCGCACCGAGGAGATGGCAGCAAGCCTGCAGCAGACCTCGGCCTCGATGGAGGAGCTCACCAGCACGGTCGAGCACACCGCCCAGTCCGCGCGCCAGGTGGACCGGCTGTCGGACTCCGCCACCGAAGCCGCCCGTCGCGGCGGTGAGGTGGTCGCCGGGGTGGTCGAGACGATGGATGACATCGATGCCTCGTCGCGCCAGATCGCCGAGATCGTCACCACCATGAACGGCATCGCGTTTCAGACCAATCTGCTGGCGCTCAACGCCTCGGTGGAGGCAGCACGTGCCGGTGAGCAGGGGCGCGGATTCGCGGTGGTGGCCGACGAGGTGAGAAAGCTGGCCGGGCGCAGCGCCGAGGCCTCCCAGCAGATTCAGGCGCTGGTCGAGAGCGCCTCCGGCCGGACCCGGCTCGGCGCCGAGCGCGCCCGTCAGGCGGGTGCCGCCATGGACGAGATCGTGGCGAGCATCACCCGGGTGACCGACGTGCTCGGCGAGATCACCGCGGCGACGACGGAGCAGAGTCAGGGGATCGGGCAGGTCAATCAGGCGGTTGTCGAGATCGACAGCGTCACCCAGCAGAACGCGGCCATGGTGCAGCAGACGGCGACGGCGGCCGCTTCGCTGGAGCAGGAAGCGCGCCGACTGGCGCAGACCGTCGGCGCGTTCAAGCTGGCGGGTCGTGAGGTCGGAAACGCCGGCGATCAGGGCCCGGGCGCGAGCGGTTCAGCGCTGGCGCCTCCGGCACGCTCTCCCCGTCGGGCCACATCGACCGCGTTCTGACGCGGCGTGTCTCAAGACGTTCGCTGAGTGCGGCGGTGCGCCAGCTCGCAGAAGAAGTCGACGTACTCGTCGTGACCGCCGGGAAAGAGTGCGTCGAGCTTGAGCGGATCGTCGGCATCGGTGATGCCCGCAAGCCCCGGCCAGACCTCCTCCGACGTTTCGGCGCGGCGCAATCGCGCGGCGTCGAGGCCGGGACGCTGCACCTCGCCACCGCTGCTGTCGACATAGAGCACCCGGTTGCCGCTGTCGAAAATCTCTCCCAGACGCTGGATCAGCGTCAGAAAGCCGCGGTCGCTGCCGCCGCGACGATGCGCGTCGTCCTCCCCGAGCGATGAAGTGACGGTATCGCCGACGCCAACGAGCGTCGGCATTCGTGCCGGGTCGAAACGCTCGCGGGCGAGTGCGACCAGGCCGTCGATGTCCGTTGGCGCTTCGCGGGCGTTGAACGTCTCCCCCAGCGGATAGTGCCCGGTATGGCGGTAGTAGTAGCGGTTGAGGATGACCAGCACGCCCGCCTCCTTCACCGCCCCGCGCAGCATCAGTTGAAAATCCGTCGTTCCCGCCTGTCGCTCGTCACCTTCCAGCAGTCGCTCGCCGCCGTTCTCGTCACGCCCGGCGTTGGGCGCGTAGTGCACGAAGAAGGCGTCATCGAGTCCCGCGTCGGCGGCTCTCTCGCGCGTTTGTCGAAGGAAGATGGCGACATCGCGCTGCAGCGCTCGGTAGCGCTCGGGCGCGTCTCGCCAGTAGCGGCGGAAGACGTTGAGGTTGAGCGTCGGCGAGGCGAGGTTGTCGAGCACGGCACTATCGATCAGCTCGCGGCGGGTGTCGACGTCGATGGCGTCCGGGGCCTGGCTCAGGCGGGCGTCGAGGAAGTCCTTGGCACGGACGATGAAGTCGTCGAGAAAGGCGAGTTCGGCCTCTTCGACACCGGGATGGGAGACGGCGCCGCTGCGCGTCTGCCACTGCACGCCGCCGGCGGCCAGCCCCGGCAGGTAGCGGCCTGCTGCACTTTCCCCCAGCGTCGCTTCGACGATGCCGTTCACGCCCCGTCGGCCGATGTGCTCGCCGTTGGTCAGCACGAAGAAGTGTCCGTCGAGCTTAGCGGCGGCATCCAGATAGCGCCGCTCGAGCGTGCGGGTCAGCGGGTCGTCCACCAGGCCCATGCAGACGCCGTCCAGATCCTGGATGATCAGCAGCTCGTCGAGTGCGACGAGAGACGCGAGCAGCGAGGCGTGATCCAGCGAGAACGGAGCGCGCGGCGCGGCGGGGGACGAGTCGGGAGTCGAAGTGGTCATGGCGAAGAGTATAGCGATCTCGACACCGGCGGCGAGGTCTGACCGATTCGCCAACGCCTGCCGGTTTGCTCGTGCGTCGGGCCGCGACTAGTCTCAGAGAGTCGACGCACGAGCCGTCGACGGCTCGCGTCGGGACGCCGCGAGAAAGCCACAGGAGGAGGCAGCTATGTCCAGTCCGGAGCACAAGCAGAAGATTTGGGACCTGATCAAGGAGATCAAGGTCGGCATGCTGGTCACGCTGGATGACGGCGTGCCGCGCGCACGGCCGATGCATCTGGTCCAGGACGCCTACGACGGGACGCTCTGGTTCTATACCAAGCGCAGCGCCGAGAAATCCTTCGAAGCCGAAGAGGATCGCGACGTCTGCATCACCTTTTCGGAGCAGAAGGACGGCACCTACGTGTCGATGTCCGGCAAGGCGCGCCTGCGCAGCGACAGCGAACTGATCGACAAGTACTGGAACCCGTTCGTCGCCGCTTGGTTCGACGGCGGTCGCGACGATCCCGACATCGCGATCATGGAGATCGATATCGACTTCGGTGAGCACTGGAAGTCCAAGGAGAGCAAGGCATTCCAGCTCTACGAGATCGCCAAGTCGAACGTCCAGAAAGGGCACAAGCCCGATATGGGCGAAAACGAGAAATTCGGCCAGTAACGCCTCTGACGAAATCGGCGCAGAAAATCTGCGCCTGGCGTACTCGCGGCTCGCCCTTCAAGGGCGGGCCGTTTTGCGTCGTGGCGCCATCTTTCGGCGATGATGACTTCGACACGATGCGTATTTTCTGCATCCGCGGCAGGGGTCGTTGACAGACGGATCGCGAGTCGCGATAAAGAGTGCTCATTAGCGATACAGCGGCCCCCCATGCTCCTCCTAACGGCGTTCGTCGTTCTCTCGATTGGTTTTTCCTTTCTCTGTTCGGTGCTCGAAGCGGCGCTACTGTCGCTGACACCCAGCTACATCGCCCAGGTGCAGGACACGCGTCCCAAACTTCACGACGCGCTCAACGACCTCAAGAGCAACATCGACCGGCCCCTCGCGGCGATTCTCACGCTCAACACCATCGCCCATACCGTCGGTGCGACCGGCGTCGGCGCCCAGGTGGCGGTCGTCTTCGGCGACGCCCATGTCGCCATCGCCTCGGCGCTGATGACCCTCGGGATCCTGATCTTTTCCGAGATCATTCCCAAGACGATCGGCGCGACCTACTGGCGCACGCTGGCACCGCTTCTGCCCAAGATTCTGCGCGTCATGGTCTGGGTGCTGCTGCCATTCATCTGGCTCTCGGAAAAGATCACCAACCGCATCGCCAAGTCCGACGAGAACGATGTCGACATGCGCGGCGAGATCAAGGCGCTGGCGCGGATCGGCCTGGAAAAGAAAGCCCTGGAGTCTGACGAGACCCGCACCATCACCAACATTCTCAACCTGCACGAGATTCCGGTGAAGCAGGTCATGACACCGCGTACCGTCTGCGAGACCGTCACGCCGGACATGACCGTCGTCGAGTTCGATGAGCACTACGGTCGTACGCAGTTCACGCGGTTCCCGGTAATGGACGGCGCCGAGCATGCCATGGGTTACGTGCACAAATCGGAGACCTACCACGCCGAGAACGAGCAGACGCTCAAGGTGCTGATGCATCCGATCTCCGACGTACAGGAGACCGATAGCGTCGAGCACGTCTTTACCGCCATGCTCAAGGATCACAACCACATGCGCGTGGTCTACGACGATCACGGTAGCTGGGTCGGCGTGATCACCATGGAAGACGTGATCGAGACGATTTTGGGTCAGGACATCGTCGACGAAACGGACAGCGTGAGTAACCTGCGTCGCTACGCCAAGCAGCGCTGGCTCAAGCGAATCCGGCCCGGCTCGTCCAGCAACGGCTAGCCTCAAACACCTCCCCAATTCGCGACAGCGCTTTCGCCGCGAGATAGCGACCGCCGGTGGCCAAGGCGGTCGCCGTCGTTCGGGATTAGATCACCCGACGCCGTAACCAGGCCGCCAGCGCCTCGCCTAGGACCACCAGCACGACGATCGCCAGCAGAATCGTCGCGACGGTCGGCCATGCCAGCGTATCGATCGCCCCTTGAAGAATGACGCCGATTCCGCCGGCGCCGACCAGCCCCAGTACGGTCGACTCTCTGAGGTTGATGTCCCAGCGCAGAATGCCCACGGCGAAGAAGGTGGGGATCACCTGCGGCACGATGGCATACAGCACCACCTTCGCCCGCGAGGCGCCGGTCGCTTCCAGCGCCTCCACCGGGCGGCGGTCGATCTCCTCGATCGCCTCGCCCAGCAGCTTGCCCAGAAAGCCGATCGAGCGAAACATGATGGCGATGATGCCGGCCAGCACGCCCGGGCCGAAGATCGCCACGAACAGCAGCGCCCAGATCAGCGTGTTGACCGAGCGGCTCGAGACCAGAATGAACCGCCCCAGCCACAGCGTGAAGCGATTGGGTGTGGTGTTCTGCGCGGCAATGTAGGCGATCGGCAGCGACAGGAAGACGGCGACGAACGTCGCGATGGTGGCGATGTTGAGCGTCTCAACCAGCGCCCAGAGAATGGCGCGAAGATTGCTCACGTCCGGCGGCACCATCCGCCCGAACAGATCGCCCACCTGGGCCGGGGCATCCCATACCCACGGCCAGATGATGTCGATGCTCTCCACCGCCCACACCACGGCGGCGGTCACGATCAGCAGCGTGGCGAAACGCTTCCAGCGCTGCTGCGGGGTATAGCGCGCCCAGGTGCGCTCGGCGACGCTCGATGACGCGGGTGCGCTCATCCGATGTTCCTCCTGATTCGACCGCTGATCGCTTCGCTGACGAGAATCACGCCGATGATCACCAGCGTGATCGCCAGCGCGAAGTCATAGTCGTAGCGCCCGAAGGCGTTCATCAGCGTCGAGCCGATGCCCCCGGCACCGACGATGCCCACTACCGCCGAGGCGCGAAGGTTGCTGTCGAGCTGATAGATGCCGAGGCCGATCTGGCGCGGCATGATCTGCGGCAGCACGGCGAACTGTAGTACGCCGATATAGCGAGAGCCGCTGGCGCGCAACGCCTCGACCTGACCGCGGTCGATCTCCTCGATGCGCTCGGCGAGCATCTTGGCGACGAAGCCGATCGAATAGAGCGTCAGCGTGAGAATGCCCGCCACGGGGCCAAATCCCACTGCCTTGACGAACAGGATCGCCACGATCACCGGGTGAAAGCTGCGCGACACGATGATGATGCCGCGACCGAGCAGGTAGATCGGCGTCGCCGCAATGTTGCGCGCCGCCATGAAAGCGATCGGCACGCTGAGCAACAGGCCCAGCAGCGTCGCCAGAATCGCGATCTGCAGGCTTTCTAGGAAGCCATCGATCAGCAGCTCGTAGCGATCGAAGTTCGGCGGAAAGGCGCCGGAGAAGATGCGTGAGGCGCGGGTCATGCCCTGACTGATGCGATCGAGATCGAAAGGCAGTATCGAGATCGCCCACACGGCATAGACCGCGACGCCCGCGATCAGCCCCCAACGCAGCCAAGGATTGGCAATGAACGGTGGCTTCTGCCAGTGCCGCCGCGAGGCCGACGCGTGGCGGTTGGCGTCCTCGCTCATGGTGCCACCGCTTGCAACGACTCGGTCCCGGTGGGGGCTTGCGGGGTGTCCGAGGTGCCACTGTAGACGGCGTCCATTGCCTGCTGATCCAGATCCGCCGGCTCGCCGTCGAAGATCAGCTTGCCGAAGCGCATGCCGACGATGCGCTGGGTGTACTCCCGTGCCTCGGCGACGTTATGGATATTGATCAGCACAGGCAGCGACAGCTCCTGGGAGAGCTTCTGCAGAAGCTCCATGATCTGGCGCGAGCTGACCGGGTCCAGCGACGCCGTGGGTTCGTCGGCGAGCAGGATCTCCGGCTGCTGCATCAGCGCGCGGACCACGCCCACCCGCTGACGCTCTCCGCCGGAGAGAGCATCGGCGCGTTTGTTGGCATAGTGGGCGATGCCCACCCGCTCCATCAGGTGATAGGCCCGTTCGATGTCCTCGGCGGGGTACTTGCGCAGCGCTGCACGCCAGTAGGGGATGTAGCCCAGCCGGCCGCACTGCACGTTCTCCATTACCGTCAGCCTGTCGACGAGATTGAACCCCTGGAAGATCATACCGATGCGTCGGCGTGCCTTGCGCAGTGGCTCGCGCTTGAGCGATGTCAGCTCCAGGCCGTTGAGCTCAATGCTGCCTTCGCTGGGCTCGACCAGGCGGTTGATGCAGCGCAGCAGCGTGCTCTTGCCCGCACCGGAGGCGCCGATGATCGAGACCACGGACTCTCCCGGCACGTCGAGGTCGAGCCCCCGCAGTACTGGTTCGCCGTGGCCGTAACGCTTAATCAGATTCTGAATGCGTAGCATGGCTTGTCCTCTGGCGTGACGCGTTACTCGACGTTTTCCTGGGAATAGACGACCCCGTTGGCCTTCTGGATCTCGCGGATCACATCCCAGTCGTTCTGGTAGGTCACCGGCACGAACTTGGTCACGCCGTCGAACTCCTCGCCAAGCTCCGTACCCGCCATGTCGAAGCTGAAGAACGCCTCGCGAATCTTCTCGATCAGCTCGGGGTCGAGGTTGTGGGCGTAAGTGTAGGAAGTCGTGGGGAAGCGCTTGGACTCGAACACGATCTTCACCTCTTCGGGATCGAACAGGCCGCGCTCGGCCATGCGATCGACCACTTCGGAGGCGACCGGCGCGGCGTCGTAGTCGCCGGCGACTACGCCGAGCATCGACTGGTCGTGGGAGCCGGAATAGACGACCTCGTAGTCTTCGTCCGGGGTGACGCCCTGCTCCGGGAACAGAGCCCGCGGCGCCAGATTGCCGGAGTTCGACGTCGGCGAGGTATGGGCGACGCGCTTGCCCGCTAGATCGGTGAGCTCATCGATGCCGCTGTCCTTGCGCGTGTAGACCTGCAGGGTGTAGCCGAATTCACCGTCTTCACTGCCCATGATCGAGAATGGCACGGCACCTGCCAGATTCACCGCGAACGGTGTCGGCCCGGTGGAGAAGCCGGCGACCTGAATGCGCCCGCTGCGCATCGCCTCGATCTCGGCGGCGTTCGACTGCACCGCGTAGAAGCGCACGTCCTTGCCGGTCACGTCGCGCAGATGCTCGATGAACGGCTCCCATATGTCGGCGTAGATCGCCGGGTCCTCGACCGGGGTGTAGGCGAACACCAGCGGGTCGGGATCGAGGTACTGCGAAGGATCGCTCGGCGCATCCGCGACCAGATCGCCGTCGGCATCGCAGTAGATCGGCGCGAGCTGACCGCGATTGGGGCAGTCGTCGGCGGCGAGCGCCGGCGCGGCCAGACCGCAGAGCGCCAGCGTGGTCAGCAGAGCGGTGAGGCGTGGTGTCGGCAGCGAAAGGGCTCGAGCGACAGGCAGGCGAGAGAGCGATAGCGAGAGGCGGCGAGACATGGCGTGAACTCCGGCATCAGAGCGGTTGAAATCGTTTGTTGTACGTCTTGTGTATTGATCCATACCGGCCGCGACCGAGCGTCGACTGCGACCGTCACGGCGTTGTCACATAGTGCGTAAATCCAGGGCTAAAGCGCATTAGACCTTCGCTAATGCACATCCCGAGTTCGCTTTCGCGCATCAGAAAAACGGTTGACTCTCATTTGTTATGTTATAACGTATACTTGTTTCGCGCCGCGGTAGAGGAAGTCGTAATGCCAATGTCCGTCATCGACAGCGATACCGAGCTACTGGCGATGCCAGCCGCCGATTACATGAACGACGCGCAGTTGGCGTTCTTCCGTGGGCGGCTCGAGGCCGAGCGCCGAGAGCTGGAAGCGACTCTCGAGCAGACGCGCGCGACCATCGTCGAGAGCCGGGGCGACGGCGACGATGCCGACCTCGCCGCCAACGAGGAGGCGATCGGCTTGGCGCTGCGCCAGGCCGATCGAGAAACACGACTGCTGCGGAAGGTCGTCGCCACGCTGCGGCGCCTCGACGAGGGTGACTACGGCTACTGCGAGGAGACCGGCGCGCCGATCGGCTTGCCTCGACTCCTGCTTCGCCCCACCGCCACGCTCTGTCTGGAGGCCAAGGAGCGTCAGGAACAGCGCGAGCACCATTACGCCAAGCGTCGCTCGGCATGAAAATCCGCTTGAAGATCATTGGGGCCAACCATCTGGCAGCCCGTCGGCGTGCGGCCCAATATCGCGATCAGGAGATCCGCATGAACCCGCTACCCGTCACCGTACTCTCCGGTTTTCTCGGCGCCGGCAAGACCACGGTGCTCAACCACCTGCTCAACAATCGTGGCGGGCGTCGCATTGCGGTGATCGTCAATGACATGAGCGAGCTCAACATCGATGCCGCGCTGGTGGAGCGCGAGGTGGGTTTCAATCGCTTCGACGAGAAGCTCGTCGAGATGAGCAACGGCTGCAGCTGCTGCACGCTGCGCGAAGACCTGCTGATCGAGGTGGCTCGGCTCGCCGATGAAGGGCGCTTCGACCATCTGGTGATCGAATCCACCGGTATTTCCGAGCCGCTACCGGTGGCGGAGACGTTCACCTTCGCCGACGAGCAGGGACGCAGCCTCTCCGACGTGGCGCGCCTCGACACGCTGGTCACGGTGGTCGACGGGGTCGACTTTCTGAATCAGTACTACGCGGCGCGATCGATCGCCGAGGCCGGTCAGAGTCTCGGTGAGGAGGACGAGCGCAACGTCGCCGACCTGCTGGTCGACCAGGTCGAATTCTGCGACGTACTCCTGATCTCCAAGACCGATCTCGTCGCGCCCGAGCGGCTCGAGGAACTCAAGGCGGTTCTCGCCACGCTCAACCCCGAGGCCGATATTCTTCCGATCCAGCAGGGCCAGGTCGCGCTCGAACGCGTGCTCGACACCGGCCGCTTCGACTTCGAACGCGCCCAGCGCGCCCCCGGCTGGCTCAAGGAGCTGCGCGGCGAGCACGTACCGGAAACCGAGGAGTACGGCATTTCGAGCTTCAGCTTCGAAGCGCGGCGGCCGTTTCACCCCGAGCGTTTCTTCGCGCTGCTCCACGGCGACTGGGGCGGCGGCAAGCTGCTGCGATCGAAAGGCTTCTTCTGGCTCGCCAGCCGGCCCGAGTTCGCCGGTCAGTGGAGTCAGGCGGGCGGCATCGCCCACCACGGTTTCGCCGGCCTGTTCTGGCGGGCGGTGCCGGAGGCGAGCTGGCCGCAGGACCCCGACTACCGCGAGGCGATTCTCGAAAAGTGGCAGGAGCCCTTCGGCGACATGCGTCAGGAACTCGTCTTCATCGGTCAAGGTCTCGATGCCGCCGACCTTCGTGCCCGGCTCGACGCCTGCCTGCTCAGCGAGGACGAGACCGCCCGCGGCAAGGCGTACTGGGCGACGCTGCCCGATCCCTTCCCGCCGTGGGAGGAAGCCGCCTAGCGGTGCCCTGCGTTACGTCGCTCGGGCCCGCCAGGAGATCGAAGGCGTGACGGCATCGGTTCTGTGGACTGGTCTCCACCAGAAACTTCCCCGGCCCCTGGCCGGGGTTTTTTTATGGGCGTGTATGACGGAGGACGAGAAGGAATAAGGGGTGGGAGCGTGTGAACGCGGCGAGCGACATTGCCAAGGAATTATTAGCCGACTACATTTTTCGTCATTCCACTTAGGTCTCAGGAGATTGCACATGTCCTCCCCGAAACTCTTTACGCCGCTGACCCTCGGCAAGCTCGAGCTGCCCAACCGTATCGTCATCTCGCCGATGTGCCAGTACTCCGCCGACGAGGAAGGCAGCATGACCGACTGGCATCACATGCATCTCGGCCATCTGGCGCTCTCCGGTGCGGGCCTGTTGATGATCGAGGCGGCGAGCGTGGTCCCCGAAGGGCGCATTACCGCCGGCGACGTCTGCCTCCACTCGGATGCCAACGAGCGCGCCATGGCGGAGACGCTCGCGGCGGTGCGCGCGCATTCGCCGATTCCCATCGGCATTCAGCTCGGCCACGCCGGACGCAAGGCCTCCTGCCACGCGCCGTGGGACGGCGGCGAGCAGCTCAGCCTCGACGAGGGCGGCTGGGAGACCGTCGCGCCGTCCGCCGTTCCCTATCAGCAAGGTCAGCGCGTCCCGCGTGAGATGACGCTCGACGACATCGAAGCGCTCAAGGCGAGCTTCGTCGAATCGGCCAAGCGCGCCGAACGGCTGGGGCTCGAGCTGATCGAGCTGCACGCCGCCCACGGCTACCTGCTCCACGAATTTCTCTCGCCGCTCTCCAATCAGCGCCAGGACGCGTACGGCGGCAGCCTCGAGAACCGCATGCGGCTGATCCTCGAGATCTTCGATGACGTGCGCAAGGTCTTCCCGGCCGACAAGCCGGTGGGTATCCGCATCTCCGGCAGCGACTGGGTCGAGGGCGGCTGGGATCTCGAGCAGAGCGTGGCGCTGGCCAAGGCGCTCGACGCCCGCGGCTGCAGCTTCATCGACTGCTCCGGCGGTGGCCTCGACCCGCGGCAGACGCTGAACGTCGGCCCCAACTATCAGGTGCCGTTCGCCCGGCGCATGAAGCAGGAGGTCGAGATGGCCGTCATCGCCGTCGGCCTGATCACCGAGCCGGAGCAGGCCGAAGGCATCGTCTTCAGCGGTGAGGCGGACGCTGTCGCGCTGGCTCGCGGCATGCTCTACAACCCGCGCTGGCCATGGCACGCCGCCGCCACGCTGGGCGCGACGGTGCATGCCCCCAAGCAGTATCTGCGCAGCCAGCCGCACCAGCTGAAAGGGCTGTTCGGCTGATCTCAACGGCGCCAGGGGTCACGCCAGACTGACGATGCCTCGCTTCGAGAGATCGAGGCGGGGCATCGTCGTATCGATCACGCGTCGTTGGCGCTGACGCCGCGCGCCGCGCCGTCATGCGTCCGCGTCAGACCGTGCTTTCGACCTGCCAATGGATCGGGATTTCGGCGATGGCGGCGGAGGGCGGCAAGTCCAGCACCATCTGGACGACGCGGGCGACGTCCGCCGGCTGGGTGATCCCGTCGCCGTCCAGGCCGCCGGCCACGGCCATGTCGGTAGCCACCGGGCCGGGGCAGATCGCGGTGGCGCGCACGCGGGTTTCGGCGCTGCAGTGGCGCAGACCGTGAACGAACGCCTGCGCCGCGAACTTGCTCATGGCGTAGAGCCCGGAGCCTGCCGACTTCACCCGCTTGCCGGAAAGCGAGACGATCGAGACCACCTTGCCCTGATCCGCTTCGCACAGATACGGCCATGCCTGCTGGGTCAGGAGCATCGGCGCGCGGGCGTTGACCGCCATGACGCGATCGAACTCGTCGCTGTCGGCTTCCAGTACCGACGAACGGCTGAGAATGCCGGCGTTATTGACCAAGGCGTCGATCCGGCCGAACGCGCGCACGGTCTCCTCGACCCAGGCGCGGCCGCTGTCGGCGTCCAGCGCGTCGTAGTGGCAGACGCGCCAGCCGTCGCGCGTCGGCTGCTCGGCCGGCGGGGTGCGACAGCCCAGGCTGACGCGCCAGCCGGCGGCGTAGAGGGTGTCGGCGATGGCAGCGCCAATACCGCGATTGGCGCCGCTGATCATGGCGACGGGGGCGGTGGTGGACATGGTCTCTCCCGATGCGAGGCGGTCAAAGGTGTAAGCCTAGGCCGAAACGCACAATACCGCCGCCGTCACTCAAGCGTATGGCGGGTAGTTCCACTCGGCGCGGGCGACGGCGTCGTGGGCGTGTAGGCTTTCGGCGTGCTGGATGTCGACGCGATACCCCTCTACGTCGGCCAGCGCGTCGCAGTGCTGCGCCAAACGGCGCGCGGCGTCCTCGCAGAACATGAGGTTGTCGCCATTGCGCTCGGCGAAGGCCTGCTCGTCGGCACGTTTCACCAGCGTCTGCACCGGTGTCTGCAGGCACTGCTCGAAGGCGTCGATACGCGATTCCAGGGTCAGGGAAGCACCGGCGGCGAGGCGCAGCGAGAGATCGGCGCGGCTGCGCTGGCTGTGCGGCGTCGGGAAGCGCCCGGCGTGCTCGATCCACTCGGCGACCGTCGCCGAGTCGGCGCTCGCTTGCGGATTCTCCCGCGCCCACTCCCGCCAGTCTCGTGCCATGGCGTTGCGTGCCAGCGCGGTCGAGCAGGGGCAGGTGGATGAGTACGTCAGGGCGATACCCAGCGTCGTCTCGAGCCGGCCCCGCTCACCGCTCAGGCTCAGGGTGATCGGATAGTGACGCCAGCCGCTCGCCTCGCTCAGCAGGGCCGGGCGGCGCAGCGGCAGTTCGACGCGAAGGACGAGATGCAGCCGTTGGCTGATCTCCCCTTGGCTAGCCAGCAGCGCCTCGCCCAGCGCCGGCCAGGATTCGGCATCGAGCGGCGTATCGTCGAAGGCGTCGAGCAGGCGATAGAGCCGTGACATGTGAATGCCCCGATGGCCGGCGGCGAGATCGACGCCGACATCGGCGTAGGCAGACAGTCGCGTGCCATCGGGAAGCAGAATGCGGCAGGCGATGCCCTGCATGCCCACGTGCTGCAGGGCGCGCGGCCCGTGAGACTGGCCGTCGCGTTCGGCGGCGACATCCGGGAGAGGGCTCAGCTGCGTCATGAAATCGGCACCATTGATTATGTTATCTCATAACATAAAATAGCCGGCCGAAAAGGACAACGTTCGATGCCCGCCCGACGGCTCACCGCCGGGTCGGTTCGAGAATCTCCCGGGCGATCTCGCGGCCCTGCGGGGTCAGGCGCAGCAGTTCGCCGTCGCGCACGATATGGCCCAGATCGAGACCGCGAACGATGGCATGGCGAGCGTGTTCGTGGCTCCAGAGCAGGTGCTCGCGCAGCGCCCGGGCGACGTTCTCCTCGCCCTGATTGGGCTCGCCCTCGTGATTGTAGAGATGCACCGTCAGCGTGCGGCTTTCGTTGAGACGCCGCTGGCGACGGCGGGCCGCGGCCTGCGCGACGAGGCCGTAGCGCGGGCCGGCGAGAAAGGCAGTGAGCAGAAAACCGCCGGTGACCACGGCCATCATGCCGCCGATGGAGACATCCAGCATCACGGCGAAGGCATAGCCGAGCACGCTGGAGGCGAGCGAGATGCCGACACCCAGGAGCAGCATCAGTCCGAGGCGGTCGGTGAGTAGATAAGCGGTGGAGGGGATGACGATGACAAAGGCGACGAAGAGCACCGCGCCGACGGCGTCGAAGGCGGCCACGGCAGTGGCGCTGGTCAATAGCAGCAGGGTGTAGAAGAGCAGGCCCGGGGCGAAGCCGAGCGCCTTGGCCAGCGCCGCATCGAAGGTCGCGAGCTTCAGCTCCTTGAAGAAGACCCCGACGAAGAGCGCATTGATCGTCGCCATGGCGGCCATCGACAGCAGCGACTGGGGAACGGGGTAGCCGCCGACGTCGACGGTATCCAGCCAGACGAAGCCGATCTCGCCGAGCAGCACGGTGTGGGTGTCGATGTGCACGTTACCGGCGTAGAGATTGAGCAGCAGCACGCCGATGGAGAAGAGCAGCGGGAATACCAGGCCGATGGCGGCGTCCTGTTTGACCCGGCGCGAGCTGACCAGTAGCTCGGTGAGAAACACCGTCAGCAGGCCGGTCAGTGCGGCGCCGAGAACCTGCAGCGGGCCGCTCTGCTGGTGGGCGACCAGCCAGACCACCACGATGCCGAAGACGATCGAGTGGCCGATGGCGTCGGCGAGCATGCTGGTACCGCGCAGCACCAGGAACGTACCGACGAAGGTAGCGGCGATGCCCACCAGCGCGCCGACGGCGACGATCATCACCGCCGGGTCGTTGAATAGTGTCATCAGCATCTCAGTCGCCCCTGGCGTTGAAACTATCGAGAATCCGCGCCGCCTCGTCGTGCCCGGCGCCGGTGAGCGTCCAGTGCAGCGCGTTCTGCGGTGGCTGACGCCGAGACTCGACGAAGCCGCGTTTCTCCAGACGCGAGAGCGCCGCCCGGGTTCGCGTGCGGTGGTAGCTGTCGAGCAGACCCTGCTCGCTCTGGAAATCGCGATCGCCATGACGCTCGGCCAGGCGATAGAGCGTGGTCAGCAACTGCTGATGACGCAGGCGACGGCGCTGGCGGCTGCGCTGCACGAGCGCCCACAGCAGACCGCGACGCGGAGCGAAGAGCAGCGACGCGATGACGATGAGCGAAACGCTGATCACGATCAGCGGCCCGGTGGCGAGGCCGCGCCCGAGGGTGCTGATCAGTGCGCCGCTGACGCCGGAGACGATGCCGAACAGCGCCGCCAGCGGCACCATGGTCTCGAGTCGCCGGCACCACTGGCGTGCCGCCACGGCGGGCGCGATGACCATTGCCGCCATCAGCACCACGCCAACGATCTGCAGACCGACCACGACTGCCAGCGCGATCATTACGGTCAGCGTCACCTCCAGCGCCAGCACCGGCATGCCGAGTGCTCGGGCGAAGCCGGGGTCGAAGCAGACCAGCTTGAACTCCTTCCAGAGTCCGATCACCAGCAGGAGCGACAGCAGCGTCACGCCGGCCATGATGACCAAGTCACTGCGCAGCGTGGCTGCCGCTTGCCCGAAGAGAAAGGCGTCTAGCCCGCCCTGGGCGGCGTTGTTGGTGCCCTGGATGTACGTCAGCAGGACCACGCCGAGGGCGAAGAAGGTGCTCAGCACGATGCCCAGCGCAGCATCCGTCTTGAGCCGACTGTAGCGGGTCAGCGCCAGTACCAGCAGTGCGGCGGCGGCACCGGCGAACAGGGCGCCGAGCATGATCGCGCCGAGTTCGCGGGCGCCGGCGACGAGAAAGCCCAGACAGATCCCCGGCAGCGCCGCGTGGGAGAGGGCGTCGCCGAGCAGGCTCTGCTTGCGCAGCACCGCGAAGCTACCCAGCATGCCGCTGACCAGCCCCAGCATCAGCGCGCCGAGGATGACGTTCTGGACCGTGTAGTCGGTCAGCAGGGCGTAGGCGCTCATGGCGTGTCGCGCCGTTCGGTCGATGCCTCGGACGTGTTGCGCTCGCTGGCGCTGTGCTCGCGGGCCTTGTGCTGGGCGCTCGGCGCGGTCGTTGCATCGATCACGGGAGCGCCGGCGCCGGTGTTCTCGAGTAGCGCAATCTGTCCGCCGTAGGCGCGGCGCAGGTTGTCGGCGGTATAGATCTCCTCCACCGGCCCCTGGGCGACGACGCGCACGTTGAGGATCAGCAGCCAGTCGAAGTAGGTGCGTACCGTCTGCAGATCGTGATGGACCACGATCACCGTCTTGCCGGCGTCACGAAGCCCGCGCAGGATCTCGACGATCGCCCGCTCGGTGGGGGCATCGACCCCGGCCATCGGCTCGTCGAGAAAGTAGATGTCCGCCTGCTGAATCAGCGCCCGGGCGAGGAAGACGCGCTGCTGCTGCCCGCCGGAGAGCTGACTGATCTGCCGGTTGGCGTAGTCCTGCATGCCGACCTGCTCGAGCGCCTCCCGCGCGCGCTGACGATGCGCCTTGCCGGGGCGGCGCAGCCAGCCGAGCTGCCCGTAGAGGCCCATGGTGACGACGTCGAGCGCGGTGGTGGGAAAGTCCCAGTCGACGCTCGAGCGCTGCGGCACGTAGCCCACCCGCTTGCGCTGGACGCGATAGGGGCGGCCAAACAGTGTGACGTGGCCGGCGATCGGCGGGGTGAGTCCCAGAATGCTCTTGATCAGCGTGCTCTTGCCGGCGCCGTTGGGGCCGACGATCGCCGCCATCACGCCGGGCGGGATGTCGAAGTCGATGTCCCACAGCACCGGTTTGCTCTGGTAGCTGACGGTGAGGTCCTCGACGTGCAGGGCGAGGTCGGGTTCATGCAGTCCGAGCGGCATCGTCTGACTCCTCAGAGTTGGCGGCGGTGCGGCCAAGGGTGGTTGGTCGCGGCATCGGTTGGCGTCGGCATCAGCGCGCAGTGCTCAGCCGCTGGCCGTCGTCGGCGCCGCGTGCATCGACGGTCGTGGGATCGAGATGCCAGCGCGTCGCCCAAGGGGCGAGCGCCGCCGGCAGGGCCGGTGCCTCACCGCCGAGAGCGGCGACGATGCGCTGCGTATTGGCGTAGAGCATGCCGATGTAGGTACCGCTGGCGGTGCCGTCGTCACCCATGGCATCGGAGTAGAGCTCGCCACCGATCTCGACCGGCTGGCCCTGGCGGCGGGCAGCATCGATCACGGCCTGAGTGGTGCGCGGGTTGATGGTGCTCTCGACGAAGACGGCGGGAATCCGGCGCTCGGCGACCACGCTTGCCATGTTGCGAATGTCGGCGATGCCGGTCTCGGTCTCGGTGCTGATGCCCTGGATGCCCACCACCTCGATGGCGTAGGCGCGGCCGTAGTAGTTGAAGGCGTCGTGAGCGGTCACCAGGATGCGCTGCCCGGCGGGGATGGTCAGGATGCTGTCGTGAATCCAGCCGTCCAGCGCCTCGAGTTCGCGGGCATAGGTGGCGGCGTTGGCGGTGACGGCAGCGCGGCACGCCGGGCGCTGCTCGCTGATCGCGTCGGCGATGGTGGGCACCAGGCGCGCCCACAGGCCGACGTCCATCCACAGGTGGGGGTCGATGCCGTAGGCGTCCTGGGTCCGGATCAGCGAGTCGCCATCGATCGACGCCTCGGCCACGCCGAGGGTGGGTTTCATCTCGCCGAAGCGCCCGAGCACGCGGCCGAGCTGGCCCTCCAGCGAGTAGCCGGCGTAGAGGATCAGGTCGGCGTTGCGCAGCGTGTAAACGTCGCCGGCGCTGGCGCGATAGAGGTGCGGGTCGATGCCGGAACCCATCAGCGTGGTGACCTCGACGCAGTCGCCGCCGAGGCGCTGAGCGATCTCTCCCACCATGCCCACCGTCGCCACGACGGCGAGCGGCGCGACGCTCGACCGAGACATCTCGTCGTGGGTAGCGGTCTGGGCCGGTGCCTTGGGGCTCAGCAGGGCGACCGATGCCGCCGCGAGCACGAACAGCGCCGAGAAGACGGTGCGATGCATGAATTCACCCCGGTTAACTAGTATTCCTCTGGTTTCGTTTTATAGCACCGGTTCACGACGCTGTGAAGGCGTCTTTGGCAGGCAAGCGAGGAGGGGATGACGCCAGACACCGCGGGCGATACGAATGCCGCTTTCGAGCGACGAGCGCGGCGATCAACGAAAGGCCGGCTGCAGGTGCTCGAGCAGCGCCCGGCAGTCGTCGAAGACGTGATCGGCCTGGGCCAGGGCACGCGGGGAGACGTGGTTGACCAGCAGCGTGCGTGTGCCGGCGGCGCGGCCGCAGGCCATGTCCAGGTGGCTGTCGCCGACCATGACCATGCGCTCGGGGGCGATGGACCAGCGGGCGACGAAGTGCTCGAGCCCGCCTGGGTCCGGCTTGGGCGCGGCTTCGTCTCGGCCGAGCACGTCGTGAGGCGCGAAGCAGTCCTCGAGCCCGATCGCCTCCAGCGTGATGTGCGCCAGCGCCTTGGCGTTGCGGGTCAGGATGCCGAGACGGTAGCCGCGCCGGCAGAGTTCGCGAATCAGCGCGACCGCCCCGACCGCGGCGGTCGAGCGCATCGCCAGCTCGCGCTCGTGTTCGAGCAGCCAGGCGTGCTTCGACTCGCGCTCGGCGGCCGGCAGTGTCTCCAGGTGGTGGAGGATGTCGGCATCGTCGGGGATGGCGAGTTCCCGTCGAATGGCGGGGAAATCGTGCACGCCGACGGTCAGCGTACCGTCCATGTCGAAGACCCAGTGGTCCAGGCGAGCAAGGGGCGTAATGGGCATGGGCGGCAGTCTCCGGCGGGCGGGAATTTCAGCGTAGCAGCGTCGAGCCGTCGGTGGCACGGGCAGGCCGCGCCGGCGCCGCGCTGACGCATCGGTGTCCGAGATGGCCGTTATCGACGCCTTCAATTTCTCGTCACACTGGCGTGTTCTTATCCTGGGTGCCAGTCCTGCCTCCACCCCCCTACCCAGGAGAAACAGCGTGAAGATCCCCGCCCGAGTCAAAGCGCTGATCCTACTGGCGGTCGCGATCTACCTGCTGGCACGCGGGGTTCGAGGGCTCGTCCTGCTGCTTGCCGCGTCGCCGGCCTGCCTTTCGCCTCGGGGATCGTCATCTGTTGCGCGTCGCCGCGCATTGAAGTCCTGCAGCCGCTGCTAGCTTCGGCGAGTGTCTCGCTGACGGTGTGCGCACCCTCTCTCTCGATCCATCGCGGCTGTACTACCGCGTTTGGACGACGTCGTCGGACAAGCGCGGCCGAACCGCCAGCAGCGCTTCGCTAAAGCGCTCGCTCGTCATCGGCCGGCCGGTCAAGAAGCCCTGGATGCGGTGGATCGGAAAACGCTCCAGCGCCATCAGTTGGGCCTGGGTCTCGACCCCCTCTGCCACGACTTGAAGCTCCAGCTCGCGAGCGAGCCCCGTCACGGCGGCGAGAATCGCCTGACTGCCCCGGTCGCTGGTGTCGGAGCCGGTGAGCGACTGAATGAAGCGACGGTCGATCTTGAGCGTGTTGATGGGCAGCTCCTGCAGATAGCTCAGCGAGGAGTAGCCGGTGCCGAAGTCGTCGATGGCGACCGCGCAGCCCAGATCGCGCAGCGCCCGGATCACGCGGACGGCTTCCTGTTCCTTATCGAGCAGGGTGCTCTCGGTCAGCTCGAACGTGATCAGGTGGGCGGGGAGGCCGTGATCGACGAGCTGGGCGTGAACCCACTCCACCAGCTCGCGCTGCCAGAACTGGCGGGCGGAGAGATTGATGGCCACGGGGACCGGCTCGAGTCCGGCGTCGATCCAGCGTCCGAGCTGCGTCGCGACGGTAGCGAACAGGCGCTCGCCCATCGGCAGGATCAGCCCGGAACGCTCGGCCAGCGGGATGAATTCGCCCGGCGAGACCTCGCCGAGCTTGGGGTGGTGCCAGCGCATCAGCGCCTCGGCGCTGCGAAGCTCGCCGCTGTCGCGGTCGAACAGCGGCTGGTATTGGACGTCGAATCCGTCGCCCGTCTCCATGGCGTCGCGTAGCGCGCTCTCCAGCATCAGGCGACGGTCGTGCTGGGTATGCAGGTCGGCGCGATAGAGACGGTAGGTGTTGCGACCTTCGTGCTTGGCCCGATACATCGCGGCGTCGGCGTGATGCATCAGCGTTTCGACCGTGTCGCCGTCGTCGGGATACAGGCTGATGCCCAGGCTGCAGCCGACCCGGAAATCCTCGTCCCCCAGGCGGAAGGGCGCGCGAATGGCGTCGTTGAGACGACGAGCGGTGTGCAGCGCGTCCTCGGGCGTGTCGATCTCGGGCAGCAGTACGATGAACTCGTCACCGCCGAGGCGCGCCAGACTGTCGTCCTCGCGCAGGACCTCGGCGAGCCGGGCGGCTACCTGGGTCAGCAGGTCGTCGCCGGCGGCGTGGCCCAGCGTGTCGTTGACCTGCTTGAAGTGATCCAGATCGATGAAGATGACCGCCAGCCGCTCTGCCTGCCGATGGGCGTGGCGGATCGCCAGTGACAGGCGGTCCTCGAGCAGGCGCCGATTCGGCAGCCGGGTCAGCGCATCGTAGTAGGCCAGGCGTCTCACCCGCTCTTCGTTCTCGCGCAGGTGGGTGATGTCGTTGAACAGCGCGGCGTAGTTGGTGATATCGCCTTCGTCGTTACGAATGGCGGTGATGGTCAAGAGCTCGAGATAGAGCTCGCCGTTCTTGCGCCGGTTCCATATCTCGCCGCGCCAGCCGTCCTGCGCTCTCAGGGTCGCCCACAGATCGCGATAGAAATCGGCGTCGTGCCGCCCGGAGGAGAGCATTGCCGGCGTGTGGCCGACGCAGTCGGCCAGGGTGTAGCCGGTCATCTGCGTGAAGGCGGGATTGACGAACTCGATACGTGCCCTGGCATCGGTGATGATGATCCCCTCGAGCGACGAGTCGATCACCTGCTGGGCGAGCTGGAGGTCGTGCCGCGAGAGCGCCAGCGCCCGGTCGCGTTTGTCGAGGGCATCCCGCAGGTCCTCGAAATAGAACTGTTTGGCCCCGTTGAGCATGTCGTCGAAGCCCAGCAGCCCCGTGACCTCTCCGTCGGCGTCGAGCACGCCGAGATGGCGGGCGCGATGCTCGATCAGCAGATCCCGCGCGCGGAGCAGGACGTCGTCGTGATTCAGGGTCAGCAGCGGCCGGCTCGCCAGTTCGCCGATCGTGGTGGCGCCGGGGTGGCACGCCACGAAGCGCACCAGGTCGCGCTCGGTGATGATCCCGAAAACGTCGTCGCAGCGGACGATGGCGGCGTCGTGGGCATCGTCGCGCATCGCGCGTGCCGCGGCCCGCAGGCTGTAGTCGCCGGGAAGTACCAGCGGCGCGCGGTGCATGGCGCTCTCGATCTCGCGCAGTCGCAGATAGGACTCCAGCCCCTGGTTGAGGACGAGATCGGTTCGCGACACGATCCCTTGCGGCCGGTCGTCGGCATCGACGACCAGCGCTTGTCGGCTGCTGTGGGTGGAGAAGCGTTCGGCCACCTCGGCAAGGCGCGCGGTGGTGACCACCCGCGGCACGTCACGTGTCATTACCTCGGTGACCGGGCGACGGACCGACGACGGGTCGTCGAAGTCCACGTCCAGGCAGTCGCTTTCGGTCCAGATACCTTCGACCTCGTCTCCCTGCATGACCAGGATCGAACTGCAGCAGCGCTCGGCCATACGCCTGGCGGCCTCGAAAAGCGGCGTCTCGGGACTGCAGCGGAGTAGACCGGTCTGCATGATGCGGTGGACGGGGAGATCGTCGAGCATGCGTGACTCACAGCAATTCAGGGGGGGGGCTGATTGTAACAGTCGGTTAGCGAGACGGGGCTGCGTCACCGCGTCCTCGGCGTCGGGCGCTGACGCGGCGAAAGCGGCGGGCCGGTGGCAGAGAGCCGGGTTTCGAATCGTCCGGCGCGGGGCGGGGCAGGCAGGCTGTCGCGACGACACGAAAACGCCCGCGCTTGTCACGGCGCGGGCGTCGTCGGTGAATCGCCGCTGCGAGCGGCAGAGCCGGTTACTTGTTCGGCTGCTTGGTCACGCGCAGGTAGGGCTTCTTCTCGTCCCAGCCGTTGGGGAAGAGTTCCTTGGCCTGCTCGTCGTCGATCGACGGAACGATGATGACGTCGTCGCCGTCGGTCCAGTTCACCGGGGTGGCGACCTTGTAGCCGTCGGTCAGCTGCAGGCTATCGAGGACGCGCAGGATCTCGGCGAAGTTGCGACCGGTGCTCGGCGGGTAGGTGATGGTCAGGCGCACCTTCTTGGCCGGGTCGATGATGAACACCGAGCGCACGGTGTTGGTGCCGCTGGCGTTGGGGTGGATCATGCCGTACTTCTCGCTGACCGAGCGGTCGGCGTCGGCCAGCAGCGGAAAGTTGAGCCCGCAGCCTTGTGTCTCCTCGATATCGCCGACCCAGCGGGTGTGGTCGTCGAGCGGATCGACGGAGAGGCCGATCGCCTTGGTGTTGCGCCGCTCGAACTCCGGCTTCAACCGCGACACTTCGCCGAGTTCGGTCGTGCAGACCGGGGTGAAGTCCGCCGGGTGGGAGAACAGGATGACCCAGCCGTCGCCGGCCCACTGATGAAAGTCGATCTTGCCCTCGGTGCTTTCCTGCGTGAAATCCGGGGCGGTATCGCCAAGCTGTAGCGCCATGACTTTCTCCTTTACCGATGATGATCCCGAGCCGGTGATGGCCGCGAGATCGCGAATCGAACGCTCATCATGCCGGGCAGCGGCGACGCTGTGAAACGACCGATAGCGATAATCTCATGCCGCCGCGTCGCACGATGTCGTGTGCAGAGTAACGTGGTAGCCGCATCGGCATTTCTCAAGGGCCACGCCGACACGCTGTCTCGACCGGCGGCGCTTCGTTCGGCGATGTCTCGGCAGACGGCGGATCGACCGGCGTTGTTTCAGCCGGCCAGAAGCAGCGCGAGGGCGGTCAGGCCGTGGATCGCCACCCCGATCAGCCCGCCGACGAGGGTGCCGTTGATGCGGATGTACTGCAGGTCGTTGCCGACGTTCTTCTCGATCTGCGCGACGATCTCGTCGCTGTCGAGGCTATCCAGGTAGCGCTCGATCCAGGCATCGACATGCGGGCCGCTGCGCTGCACCAGCGGCGGAATGACCGCCTGGGCCTGATCGTTCAGCCACTGGCGCGCTGCCGGGTCGTCGGCCAGGGAGTCGGTGTACCAGCCGATGAAGCGCTCGAGATGGCCCTCGATCTCCGAGTCGTCGCTTGCCAGATCCTGTGAAATCCACGCCACGATGTCCTCCCAGACGGCGCCGAGCCAGTCGGCCAGGCGATCGTTGGCGAGCAGGTCGTCGCGCAGCCGGTCGAGGCGCTCGTGCAGCGCCGGGTCGGAACGCACCTGCTCGATCAGCGCGGCGAACTGCGTGTCCAGGTGGTGGCGCAGCGGATGGTCCGGGTCGTCGCTCACCGCCTGGATCAGCTGTGCGCTCTGCTCGACGATGCGCTCGCGGACCAGCCAGCCGGCGAGCCGGTTGAGGCTCACTTCCCGCCCCATCACTTTGGGATTGAACAGCCGAAAGACGGTATCGGTGATGAAGTGCTTCACCCGCTCCTGGTTCTCTTCCACGGCAAGCCAGACCGACAGCCGCTTGAGGCTGTCGTCGAGCAGCGCCTGATGGCGGCGCTCGGCGACCAGCACCTGCAGCGAGGCCGCCAGGGCCCGTGAGGTGTCGAGCCTGCCGAGCTGATGGCGCAGCGCCTGGGTGAGAAACGCCCGCGCCGCGTCCTGGCGCACGGCGGCCAGCGCCGCTGCCATCGCGCTCGCGAGTCGCTGAGCCACCGCCTGACGGCGTGTCGGCCGGGAAAGCCAGTCGACCAGGGCGGTGGCGAGGTCGAAGCGGGCGACGCTTTCGCGCACGTAGCGTTCGTCGAGAAAGTTCTCGCGGATGAAGCTCGAGAGGCTGCGCCCCAGCCGCGCCCGGTTCCGTGGCACGATCGCCGTATGCGGAATCTTCAGCCCCAGCGGGTGGCGAAAGAGTGCGGTGACGGCGAACCAGTCGGCGATGCCGCCGATCAGCGCCGCCTCGGCGAAGGCGGTCAGCCAGACGAAGCCGGGATAGGTACGCTCGAGCCCTACGCCGCCGACGTAGAGCCCGGCGGCGCCGAGCAGACAGAAGCCGGCGATGCGCCGGCGGTCGGGTGCGGATGCGGACAAGCGATAAGCCTTGATGGAAGTGTCAGCAGCGGTCGCGCGGCGTTCACGCGGTCACTGGGTGGGGGCAGCCGCGCCGAGATAGTGGCGCTGCCAGTAGCGCACGTCCAGCGACGACACCGTCACCGTGCGGCCACTGCCCGGGGCATGGATCATCTGCCGGTCACCCATGTAGATACCCACATGGGTCGCGCGGCTGCCGGCGCCGAAGAAGAGCAGGTCGCCGGGTCTGGCCACGTCGATCTCGTCGAGCGTGTGGTACTGATCGTTGGAGGTGCGCGGCAGTTGCACGCCGATCTTGGCGTAGGCCATCTGCGTCAGCCCCGAGCAGTCGTAGCCTCGCGGTGTGGAACCGCCCCACTGGTAGGGCGTGCCGAGCGCGTCTTTCGCCGCCGACATCACCAGAATGCGGTTGATCGAGAGATTGTCGCCGTCGATGGCGGGGCCGACATCGCGGGTGACGATCGCCTTCTGTGAGCTGCAGCCGGCGAGCAGCATCAGCGCCAGCAGCGTGAAAAGCATCGAGACGCGACAGCGGCGAGACACCTGAGGTGCACGCCCGACGGGCAAGTGGGGAGTCGTGACTAACGGCATGAGACGCGGATCCTGGCCGGCGGATACCGCCCGAGTGTAGAGCAGCGCCATGCGGGGCAAAAGCGCCCGAGCGCTCGTTGACGCCTTGAGAGTGGCTCGCTCGCCCCCATCTTGGGCGACACGACCGCGCTCTTCAAGGAGGTTTTTCATGGCGTATTCCGAAGAAAAGGTGTCCGGCGTCGAGCCGGCGCCGACCGAGACTCAGGGCTTCGTGCTCAACCACACCATGCTGCGCGCCAAGGATCCCGCGGTGTCGCTTGCGTTCTATACCCGGGTCTTCGGCATGCGGCTGCTGCGCAAGCTCGACTTTCCGGAGATGCAGTTCACGCTCTATTTTCTGGCGCACGCCGACGCCGACGAGATCCCGACGGACGACGGCGAGCGCACGGCCTACACCTTCGGCCGTCGCGGCGTGCTCGAGCTGACCCATAACTGGGGCAGCGAGAACGATCCCGAGCTTTCGTATCACGACGGCAATGCCGAGCCGCAGGGCTTCGGACATATCTGCTTTTCCGTGCCGGACGTCGCGGCCGCGGAGCGCTGGTTCGACGACAATGGCGTCGAATTCAAGAAGCGTTCGAACGACGGCAAGATGAAGAACGTGATCTTCGTCAAGGACCCCGACGGCTACTGGATCGAGGTCGTGCAGCCCTCGCTCTCCAAGGATCTCGGCGCCTGACGTCACCTCTCTTCAGTCTTCGTCCGGACCGATACGCGCTACCCCAGCCGCCCGGCCGCGACAAGCGGCCGGGCGGTCGTCGTTCGGGCCCTGTGTATCCAGCGTGTGGTGTCTTGGTTAGTCCCACGTAGCGTCGGCGGCAGCGACTGAACCCCGAGCGCGTTTCGACGTCTGAGCCTGGAACCGCGCACGGCAACAGCGTTTGATGCAGCGCGATCGGTTATGCTGCGTTTCGGCTGTCGGCCCGTGCCGGCGTCCGCCGGGTCGGCGTTCGAGCGCGGATTCATTCACACGTATGACGGCTCGTACGAATGGCTGTTCGTACGCATGGCTGTTCATACGCATAGCTGTTCACACGTAGCTTTCAGACGGACAAGAGGACGGGGTGTTCATGGATCGTAGAAGTGTGCTGAAAAGCGCCATTGCCTTGGCGGCCTGGTACGGCCTGCCGTCGGCGCCACTGTTCGCGGCGGCGCGGGCCTCGAGCGATATCGCCGACGGCGAGTCTCAGGCGTTCAGCTTCGACTGGCTCAAATCCTACGCCGAAGCGTTGGGGGCGAAGGCGTACGAGAGCACGGTGCGGCAGCTGCCGCCGGCGCTCGCCAATCTGACCCCGCAGCAGTACAACGCCATCGGCTACGACCCGGACCACTCCCTGTGGCACGACAGGAACGGGCCGCTCGACATTCAGTTCTTCCATGTCGGCATGGCGTTCAACCAGCCGGTACGGATGTATGCCGTGGATGGCGAGTCGGGCCGGGCGCGGGAGATCCATTTCCGGCCCGAGCTGTTCGACTACTCGGGAGCCGAGGTCGATTCCTCGCAGCTCGAGGGGCAGAGCGATCTCGGCTTCGCCGGTTTTCGCGTGTTCAAGGCGCCCTCGCTCACCGAGCGGGACATCGTCTCTTTCCTGGGCGCGAGCTACTTCCGCGCCGTCGACGACACCTACCAGTACGGCCTGTCCGCGCGCGGCGTGGCGGTGAACACCTACGCCGACGGCAAGCAGGAGGAGTTCCCCGCCTTTACCCGGTTCTGGTTCGAGACCCCGGAACCGGACGCGACCACCTTCACCGCCTATGCGCTGCTCGATTCGCCGAGCCTGGCCGGCGCCTACCGCTTCGTCATCCACTGCGAAGACGAGCGCGTGGTCATGGAGATCGACAAGACCCTCTATCCGCGGCAATCGATCACTCAGCTCGGCATTACCCCGATGACCAGCATGTTCAGCTGCGGCACCCAGCAGCGCACCATGTGTCACACCTTCCACCCGCAGATTCACGACTCCGACCGGCTCTCGATCTGGCGCGGCAACGACGAGTGGGTCTGCCGGCCGCTGAACAACCCGCCGCGGGTGCAGTTCAACACCTTCGACGACGACAGCCCCAAGGGCTTCGGCCTGCTGCAGACCGATCACGACTTCGACAGCTACGAAGACATCGTCGGCAACTACCACAAGCGTCCGAGCCTGTGGGTGGAGCCCCAGGGGCAGTGGGGTCGTGGCGCGCTGCAGATGCTCGAGATCCCGACCACCGGCGAGACCATGGACAACGTGGTGGCGTTCTGGAAACCCGAGAAGCCTGTCGAGCCGGGTCAGTCGCTGCACTACGCCTACAAGCTCTACTGGAGCGCGCTGCCGCCGACGCGTACCGACCTGGCGCGCGTGCGCAAGACCTTTACCGGCATCGGCGGCTTTCCCGAAGGGTGGGCGCCGGGCGAGCACTACCCGGAGACCTGGGCCCAGCGCATCGCGGTGGACTTCGTCGGCGGCGATCTCAAGCGCCTCTACGACAACGACATCAACGTGCACACCCAGCTCGACGTGCCCGAGGGTGAGACCAAGGAGCTGGAGATCCTGTGGGTCGAGGAGATCGAGGGCTTTCGTATTCAGTTCGACTGGTACCCGACGTCGGACTCGACCGACCCCGTCAACATGCGCCTGAGCCTGAACGCCGAAGACCGGACCATCAGCGAGACCTGGCTCTATCAGTACTTCCCGCCGGCCCCCAGCGAGCGCGAGTATCCGCCGCACCCGGCCGCCAACGGTTGATCTCACGGGATGACGGTTGATCTCACGGGGTGACGGTCGATCTCACGAAATGACGGTTGACCACTTCCCAACATTGCGCTCGACCCCAGCGGGGCGGCCCATCGGCCGCCCCGCTGTCGTTTTCGATACTCGCTCTCCGGCCGGAATGGCTGGCGTTCGCCAGCGGGGGCGATATCATCGGCGGCTTCGCGAAGGGGCGCCCGGTGTTGCAGACGCGTAAGAGCGCCGGTGACGACATGGGCGAATCACGACCAAACGACGAGCGATGACAACAAGGGGCGACGAATGAATGCGGTGGTTCTGGCCATTCTGATAATGGTCACGCTGAGTCTGGCGCGGGTGTCGGTGGTGTTCGCACTCATCACCGCGGCGCTGGTAGGGGGCTGGTATGCCGGTATGCCGCTCGACGATATCCTGACGGCCTTCAACGATGGCCTGGGCAACGGCGCCACGGTCGCCATCGCCTACGCCGTGCTGGGGGCTTTCGCGGTGGCGCTGTCACGCTCGGGTATCACGCAGTGGCTGGCGCGAGGGGCCGTCGAGCGGCTCGACCTCGACGGTGGCGGGATGCTCAAGCGGCGCCCCATCATTCTGGCGCTGCTCGGCGCGCTGGGGCTGGCGGCAGTGAGTTCGCAGAACCTGATTCCGGTGCACATCGCCTTCATCCCGATTCTGGTGCCGCCGCTGCTGACGCTGATGAACCGGCTCCAGCTCGACCGCCGGGCAGTCGCCTGCGTTATCACCTTCGGCATCACCGCGCCCTACATGCTGCTGCCGGTGGGCTTCGGTGCGATCTTCCTCAACGACATCCTGCTGGCCAACCTCAACGCCAACGGCCTCGACGTCGAGGCCGCCCAGGTACCGCTGGCGATGGCGATTCCCATCGGCGGCATGGCGCTGGGGCTTCTGGTGGCGGTGTTCGCGAGCTACCGACGCAAGCGCAATTACGCCGACCGGCCACTGTCGGTGAGTGGAGCGAATCAGGACAGTCGCGAGCACGACGAAAGCGTTGCCGAAGTGGTCGCCGACGGTCGTCTCAAGCTGTGGCAGAAGCTTTTGCTGGTCGCAGCGCTGGTGGGCACGGTGGGGGTGCAGCTCTACACCGGATCGATGGTGCTCGGCGGTCTCTTCGGTTTCGCGCTGCTTTCGGTGAGCGGCGTCTTTCGCTGGCGCGAGCAGGACGGCGTCTTCACCGAAGGCATGCGGATGATGGCGCAGATCGGCTTCATCATGATCGCCGCGGCGGGCTTCGCCAGCGTGATGCAGGCGACCGGCGCGGTAGAGAGCCTGGTCGCCGGTTCCACCGAGGTCATCGGCGATCACCGCTGGCTGGCGGCGCTGGTGATGCTGGTGGTAGGGCTTTTCATCACCATGGGCATCGGCTCGTCGTTCTCGACCATTCCGATCATCGCCTCGCTCTACGTGCCGCTGGCGCTCAACTTCGGCTTCTCGCCGATGGCGACCATCGCGCTGGTGGGGGCCGCCGCGGCGCTGGGTGATGCCGGCTCGCCGGCGTCGGACTCGACTCTCGGCCCTACCGCTGGTCTCAACGCCGACGGCCAGCACGACCACATCTGGGACAGCGTGGTGCCGACGTTTCTGCACTACAACGTGCCGCTGCTGATCTTCGGCTGGGTCGCGGCGATGGTGCTCTGAGCCACGAGC
>NZ_PZJV01000007.1 GCF_003206155.1 Salinicola halophilus
TGCCCGCGCATGCCGGACGCGCTTGCGGCCATGCCACCCTGGGCCGGCTTACGTCAGGTCTAACCCCCACCCGATGATCTCCGTTCAGTTGTTTGTTGATCTCCCTTCTCGTGCATCCGCAGGCAGCGCGCCGGTTCTCTCGTGAACTAGGCTTGGTCGAAGAACGTGCCAACGGGAGTCACACGATGCTGGATCAACTACCTTCCCAGTTCACCGCCCTCGTTACCGGCGCCGGCGGCGGCATTGGGCGAGCGATGATCGAGCGCCTGCTCGAGACCACCGAGATCGGCAAGCTCTACGCGGTCTCGCGTAGTCGGCCGCCATTCGACGACACGCGTGTCATCGGGATCGAAGCGGACATCACCACGCCTGAGGGGCTCGCTCACGTTGGCGAATCCCTCGGCGGTGAACCCCTTCATCTGCTGTTCAATACGCTGGGAATGCTGCACGACTCATCGAGGGACATCGCGCCCGAAAAACGTCTGGAAGATCTGAACGCCACCGCGCTAGCGACGCTCTTTCACGTCAACGCCACCACACCGGCGCTCTTGATCCAGGCGCTCAATCGCTCGTTGAAGGGAAATCATCCAGCACTGATCGCCAGTCTCTCCGCGCGAGTGGGGTCGATCGAGGATAACGGCTTTGGCGGCTGGTATGGCTACAGGGCGAGCAAGGCGGCACACAACATGCTGCTGCGTACGGCAGCCATCGAACTTGCCCGCTACAACCGGCAGGCGACCGTACTTTGCCTTCACCCGGGCACCACGGACACGTCGCTCTCCGAACCGTTTCAAGCCAGCGTGCCGCCGGGCAAACTGTTCACGCCGACATTCGTTGCCGATTCGCTGCTGCAGGTGATGACGGATCGCCGCCCCGAGGAGAGCGGCAGTTTCTGGGACTGGGCCGGGAAGCCGATCCCCTGGTGATCGAGGCGTCGTCCGAAGACCTGCTAGACGATCGCTCTCAGCGCCTCGACGAGGCTCTTCATCTCGTCATTGGTACCGATGGAGATCCGCAGAAAATCCCTCAGGCCGTCACGATCGAAGTGACGCACCAGCACGCCGCGTTCGCGCAGACCGGCGAAGAGGGCGGCGCCCTCGTATCCCGGATGGCGCACGAATAGAAAGTTCGTCTGCGAGGGCAGTACTTCGAAGGAGAGCGCTTCCAGCTCACGGCGACTCCACTCCCGTGTCGCCATGACGCGTTCACAGCAGTCACGAAAGTGCGCCTCGTCGTCCAGCGCGGCGATCGCCACCTCGCTCGCCAGCATGTCGACGGGGTAGGAGTTGAACGAGTTCTTCACCCGCTCCAGCCCCTCGATCAGCTCTCTGGAGCCGATGGCGAAACCGAGGCGCAGCCCGGCCAGACTGCGTGACTTGGAGAGGGTGCCCGTCACCAGCAGATTCGGATGCTCATCGATCAGCGGCACCGCACTCTCACCGCCGAAATCCACGTAGGCCTCGTCGACCAGTACGACGCTGTCGCGAACCCGTTCGAGCAGCGAGCCGATCGCCTGGCGCGAATGGCCGTGACCGGTGGGCGCGTTGGGATTGGCGAAGATCACGCCACCGTTGTCCGCATCGAAGGCTTCGAGGGAAACCTCCCAGCGGTCGTCGAGCGCAATGGTGCGGTAATCAATGCCGTAGAGCTTGCAGTAAACGGGGTAGAAGCTGTAGCTGATTGCCGGCATCAGCAGCGGCGCGTCCTGGCAGAAGAACGCCTGAAAGGCGAGCGCCAGCACCTCGTCGGAGCCGTTCCCCACGAAAACCTGCTCGGGATCGACACCGTGTACGGTCGCAAGCGTTTGACGCAGTGCCAGCGAGTCCGGGTCCGGATAGCGGCGCAGCTGCGTGCGGTCGAACTCCGCCAGTACCCGCTCGACCCGCGGCGACGGCGGGTAGGGGTTTTCGTTGGTATTGAGCTTGATCAATCTCTCGCGCGGCTGCTCGCCCGGTACGTAGGGGGTCAGGGCGCGAACGGCGGGGCTCCAGAATCGACTCATGGTCTCTCGCGACGGGGAACGAAATGGTGACGGACGGAATGTCGTCATACTGGCCCTTGAGGTAACGCCGCGCAAGCTCGCGCCTAGGCTACTCGAAGGGTTGATTCGCCGCCCATCGGCCGCATCTATGGGGCACGCTACAACGAACCGGCATGCCGGATCCGTCACCGTTCATCGTGAGGATTCGGCCAGGACAAGGATTACCATGACTTACCCGAAACTGCTCTCTCCGATCACCATGGGCGACGTCGAACTGGACAATCGCGTGCTCATGGCGCCGCTCACCCGCGCGCGTACGCCGGACAGCATTCCCGGCGATCTGCAGGTCGAGTACTACGCCCAGCGCGCCGGGGCCGGCCTGATCATCAGCGAGGCGACCAACATCTCGCCGACCGCGCGCGGCTATGTCTATACCCCGGGCATCTGGACCGACGCCCAGGAAGCCGGCTGGCAGCGCGTGGTCAGCGCAGTCCATGATGCCGGCGGGCGCATCGCCCTGCAGCTCTGGCACGTGGGCCGCATCTCTCATGAGATCGTTCAGCCCGAGGGTCAGCAGCCAGTGGCGCCCAGTGCGCTGCGGGCCGAAGGCGCCAACTGCTTCGCCGAATTCGCCGACGGCAGCGCCGGGCAGCAGCCGACCAGTACGCCGCGAGCGCTCGAACTCGACGAGATCCCCGCACTGATCGACGACTACCGCCAGGCAACGCGTCGCGCCAAGCGCGCCGGCTTCGACATGGTGGAAGTCCATTCCGCCAACGCTTATTTGCTGCAGCAGTTCCTCGCCACTGGCAGCAACCAGCGCACCGACCGCTACGGTGGTAGCGTGGTCAATCGTGCCCGGCTACTGCTCGAGGTCGTCGACGCCGTCACCGCCGAGATCGGCAGTGGCCGCGTGGGCGTGCGCCTGTCGCCGTTCATCGAGATCTTCGGCCTCACCGACGACGAGCCCCAGGCGATGATGGATTATCTGGCTGGCGAGCTGGATCGTCGCGATATCGCCTATCTGCACGTCAACGAGCCCGACTGGACCGGCGAAGGTCCGCAGCTGACCGACGATTTCCGGCGTGATCTGCGTAGCCGGTTCTCCAACACGCTCATCTACTGCGGGCACTACACCGCCGAGCGTACGGAAAAGCTGATCGACGCCGGGTTGGGTGACGCCGCGGCGTTCGGACGGCCCTACATCGCCAATCCGGACCTGGTCGAGCGCTTCCGCCAGGATGCAGCACTCAACGAGCCGAATCCCGATACTTTCTATGGCGGCGGTGCCGAGGGCTACACCGACTACCCCAGGCTCGATCGCAGCTGATGACCGCGTAAGGCGAGGCGGCATGACGGTCGATCCGGAATCGCCACGGCATCGGCCGCAGGCGGGAATGGGATGTCAGGTGCCGCCGTTGCCGCTATTCTGTCAATCAGTGGCCGCCATCGCGGTCGGAATGGCCCAGAGTTAAGGAGAAGCGAAATGCAAATCAGGACGTTGCTGGCCAGCGCCGCCACGGTAGCCGTACTGGCCGGCTGTGCCAGCGGAGGCACCCAGACCGGGGCCGGTGGAAACGAGACGAGCGCCTCCGGCGCCACGACCACCTACCAGGGGACACTGCCGTGCCGCAGCTGCGACGGCATCGATCTGACCGTCGATCTCCACGGTAGTGAAACCGCGCAGGCGCAAGATCGTACTTTCGAACTCGAGGCCGACTACCGCAATCATCCCCAGAACCCGGACCCCGAAGAGTACGAGGGGCAGTGGGACGTGATGACCGGTACCGCCGTCGATCCTCAGGCGACAGTCTACGAACTGACGCCCGACGGCGAAGGTCAGGTCTACTACTTCCAGAAGATCGACGACCGCACACTCGAGCTGATCGACCCGCAGCGTCGCCAGTTTGAGAACGGCGAGATGCTACGCCTGACGCGCCAGTAACCGCGTCGAGTGGTAGCGAGGGCGGCCTTTGGCCGCCCTTTGTCTTTGTATGACGCACCATCGTCACGGCAACCGCGTGCCGGGACGGGGCCCACCGCTGCGCATGCGCGTCGCGACTGTTTCGATAGGGGAGATTCGGGTGGCCAAAGCGAAAAGCGCCTACGTTTGCACCGAGTGTGGCGCCGAATTCACCAAGTGGCAGGGGCAGTGCAGCAACTGCCGCGAATGGAACTCCCTGACCGAGATTCGTCTCGGTGCGTCCCGCCCCGGGGCGGGTAGTACCACACCCAGCGGGGGCGGCAGGGGCGGCTACGCGGGCGCGCTCACGCGGGAAGTGGTCGATCTGTCCGGCGTCGATCTCACCGAAGTGCCTCGGTTCAGCTCGACCTTCGCCGAGTTCGACCGAGTGCTCGGCGGCGGCCTCGTCCCCGGCTCTGCGGTACTGCTGGGCGGCCATCCCGGCGCCGGCAAGTCGACCCTGCTGTTGCAGACCGCCTGTCGCCTTGCGCAGACCAAGCGTGCGCTCTATGTCACCGGGGAGGAGTCGCTCTCCCAGGTCGCGATGCGGGCCCATCGTCTGCAGCTGCCGACCCAGGGGCTCAAGATGCTCGCCGAGACCAGCGTCGAGACCCTGCTTGCCGTGGCCAAACGCGAGCGCCCCGAAATCCTGATCATCGACTCCATTCAGACCATGCACCTCGAGGATATCGGCTCCGCCCCCGGCGGCGTCGCCCAGGTGCGCGAGTCCGCCGCGGCGCTGACTCGCTTCGCCAAGCAGACCAACACGGTGCTGCTGCTGGTCGGTCACGTCACCAAGGATGGCTCGCTCGCCGGGCCCAAGGTGCTCGAGCACATGATCGACGCCTCGCTGCTGCTCGAGGGCGGTAGCGACTCGCGTTTTCGTACCCTGCGCGGTCAGAAGAACCGCTTCGGCGCCGTCAACGAACTGGGCGTCTTCGCCATGCTCGAACTCGGCCTCAAGGAAGTGAAGAATCCCAGTGCGATCTTTCTCTCCCGAAGCGAGGAGCTCGCCGCCGGCAGCCTGGTCATGGTGGTCTGGGAGGGCACCCGGCCGCTTTTGGTCGAAGTCCAGGCGCTGCTCGATGAGTCGGCGCTGGGCAACCCGCGGCGTGTCGCCGTGGGGCTCGATCACAACCGGCTGGCCATGCTGCTCGCCGTGCTTCACAAGCACGGCGGGCTCTTCACCGGCGATCAGGACGTCTTTCTCAACGTGGTCGGCGGGGTCAAGGTGCTCGAGACCAGCGCCGACCTGGCGGTGCTGGTGGCGGTGGTGTCGAGCCTCAAGAATCAACCGCTGCCGCGCGAGCTGGTCGTGTTCGGCGAGGTGGGGCTTTCCGGCGAGATTCGCCCGGTGCCGAGCGGCCAGGAGCGTATCGTCGAAGCCGCCAAGCACGGTTTCACCCGCGCCATCGTGCCCAAGGGCAACGCGCCCAAGAAAGCGCCGCCGGGCATGGAGATCGTTGCCGTCGACAAGCTCGCCGAGGCGATCGAGGCGCTCTGAGTCCGCAGCGCTCCTCGGTTACACTGCACGCACTGACTTCATATCCCATCGATCGATCATTCACGCCGACGAGGAGCATCGCCATGAGCGCCATCCGTTTGACCCAGTACAGCCACGGCGCCGGCTGTGGCTGCAAGATCGCCCCCGACGTTCTCGATCGCATTCTCGCCAAGGCGGGACCGGGCGCCGGCGACAAACGGCTGATCGTCGGTAACCAGGGCCGGGAAGACGCCGCCGTCTATGATCTCGGCGACGGCCGCGGGCTGATCTCCACCACCGATTTCTTCATGCCCATCGTCGACGATCCATTCGACTTCGGCCGCATCGCCGCGACCAATGCCATCAGCGACGTCTATGCCATGGGCGGCGAGCCGATCATGGCGCTGGGCATTCTCGGCTGGCCGGTCGACAAGATCCCCGCCGAGGTGGCCGGTGACGTCGTCGCCGGCGCTCAGGCGGTGTGTCGCAAGCTCGGTCTGGCGCTCGCCGGCGGGCACTCCATCGACGCCCCCGAGCCGATCTTCGGCCTATCGGTCAACGGGCTGGTGGATCTCGACAACCTCAAGCTCAACAGCGGCGCCAAGCCGGGGGATCGGCTCTATCTCACCAAGCCGCTCGGCGTTGGCATCCTCACCACGGCCGAAAAGCAGGGCAAGCTCGAAGCCGGTCACCAAGGGCTGGCGCGAGAGACGATGCTGATCCCCAACGACATCGGCCAGGCGCTCGCCAAGGTGCAGGGCGTGCACGCCATGACCGACGTCACCGGTTTCGGACTCGCGGGCCATCTCAGCGAGGTCTGCGCGGCGAGCGGCGTCACCGCCCATATCGACTTCGGCCGTTTGCCGCGGCTTGCCGAGGCGGAAGCCTACCGCCGCCAGGGCGCCGTCCCCGGCGGTGCCGGACGCAATCGTGAAGCGGTCGGCGAGGCGCTGGCGAAGATGGACGAGGCGCACTGGCAGTGGCTTTGCGACCCGCAGACTTCCGGCGGCCTGCTGCTGGCGGTGGACCCGGCCTGGGCCGATGACGTCGAGCGGATCGGCCGCGATTACCGGCTGGATCTGCAGGCGTTCGGCGAGTGCCGCCAGGGCGGCGACGGCCAGGTACTGATCGAGGTGCGCGGTTGAAGCCGACGCCTGCTTCGTCCGACCGACTCGAGCGGCTCGATGCCGATCTGGCGCTGCTCGGCCGCCCGCTGATCGACGTCCGCGCGCCGATCGAGTTCGCCGCCGGCAGTCTGCCGGGCGCGCTCAATCTGCCACTGATGGATGACGACGAGCGGCGCGAGGTCGGCACTCGCTATCGCCATGCCGGCCAGCGTGCGGCCATAGAGCTGGGGAACAGCCTGGTCTCCGGCGAGCGCCGCGAACAGCGTCTCGAGGCGTGGTCACAGCAGATCCGCGAGGCACCCGACAGCGTGCTCTACTGCTTTCGCGGTGGGTTACGCTCGCAGACGGTTCAACAGTGGCTGGCCGAGCGGGGCTTCGACATACCGCGCATTCGCGGCGGCTGGAAAGCCATGCGCAACCGGATGATCGAGCGACTCGAGGCGCGAAGTCCCGGGCCGACGCTGCTGGTCGCGGGGCTTACCGGCTGCGCCAAGACCGCGCTGGTCAATCGTCTCGAGGGCGGGGTGGATCTCGAGGGACACGCTCGCCACAAGGGCTCCGCCTTCGGTCAGCATCCGCTGGCGGGACCGTCGCAGATCGACTTCGAACACGATCTGACGCTGGATCTGAGCCGTATCGCCGGCGGCCGCGTGGTCGAGGACGAGTCCCAGCGCATCGGCAGGCTGGCGATTCCCGCTGGTTTCTGGCAGGTGATGAAGGAGGCGCCGACGATCCGCGTCGAGATGCCGCTCGAATGGCGGCTGGAGCAGATCCGGCGGGACTACATCGAGGACCTCGTCGCACTCTATCATCGCCATTATGGCGCCTGGCTCGGCGAAGTCCTCTTTCGCAAGCAGCTCACGGGGGCGCTCAAACGGCTCGGCAAGCGTCTCGGCAGCGCCCGCTTGAACGATCTGCTCGCCGCCCAGCAGCTGGCCTTCGAGACCCAGTCGAGCCAGGGCGTCGTGGCGCACGACGCCTGGCTCGCGCCGCTGCTCGAGGATTACTACGACCCGATGTATCGCTATCAGCTCGAGACGCGGCCCCGGCGAACGCTTCACGTCGGTGACTGGCAGAGCTGTCTCGAATTCGCCCGTGACTGGCAGCAGCGTCACGCCGATGTCTGATCGAGGCTCAGGGGGCGGCCAGCCACTGCGTCAGCACGCGGTCGAGGGCCGCGGACTGTCGGTCGAAGCGCCGCGGGTCATCGAGTACGTCGGCGGGCAGTGAGGGTCGCGGGTTGCCGGCGGGATCGAACGACTCGAGCAAACGTTGCGTATGCGCGGCGTCGAGCTCGAGATGACACTGTAACGCGACCACGCGGCCGAGATCCCAGGCAAAACCCTGGACCGGGCCGTCGTCCGTGCTCCCGAGCGGCAGCGACGCATCCGGCAGGCCGAAGATGTCGCGATGCCAGAGTAGCGCTTCGAAGGTCTCGGGCAGATCGAACGGACTGGCGGGGTCGAGGGTGAGCGTTCGCCAACCGGCCTCGGGCACCACCGCTCGCGACACGATGGCGCCAAGCGCCTCGGCGATCAATCCGGCGCCGTAGCCGATCCCCAGCACCGGTTTGCGACTTCTGAGCGCACGGTCGACCAGCTTGCGCTCGCGCTTTTCCAGGGCCGGGTCGGGCGGTTCGAGGGCATCGAGCACGACCAGCGCGTCGCAGTTGTCGAGCGGCGGCGGTAACTCGCCCTCGTCCAGCCGGCAGTGGTTGTGGCTATGGCCCATGCCCTCGAGCCAGTCGGCGAGACGCGCGGGACCGAGAAGCGGACTGTGCTGAAGAAAGTAGATATGCATGATCGATTCATGATGGGGGCGCAAAGGCGCCGCCACAAGCCAGAGCGACACGAAAGGAAACGACAGCGATGCGTGCAGAGATTCTCGAGCAGATCTACACCATCGTCGCCTCGGTGCCACCGGGACGAGTGACCACTTACGGACGTATCGCCCGGATGACCGAAGGGGCGAGCGCTCGCTCCGTGGGGACCGCCATGCGAACGCTGCCGGCGGGGCATCAGCTGCCGTGGCATCGGGTGATCGGCGCCTCGCGACGGGTGGCGGACCACGACGGTGCTCGACGCCAGCGAGAGGCGCTGCAGGCCGAAGGTGTGCTGTTCGATGATGCCGGACGCGTTCCGGTCTCGCGGCTCTGGCCGGAGTGAGTTCGACGCCGTCGAGGCATGCAGGCGCCACCGCACGCTGACGCGCGGGAAAGAGATTCGGCGGATACACGTGCCGCCATCACCACAGGAGACAACATGGCCGAGACTCAGGCAGGCTTCAACGCACGACTGCGCAAGCTCGACCGGCGCCAGGGCATCGCCTTCATGGCCGCCGTCAGCGAGCGAATGGTGCCCAACTACGTGCTCTATGCGCACGTCAACGCCGCCGGGGATCCGGCGATGCTCTACAACGTCATCGACCTCGTGTGGGAGTCGCTCAACGTCAAGGCAGCGAAGATCGACTTCGACAAGCAGGCAGACAAATTGGCAGCGATCGAGCCGCCCGCCGAGGACGACAGTTTCGGTGCGCGGCGCGCCACCGAGACGATCATGGCAGTGACGACCCTGGTGGATGCCCTGCGCGCCGAGGCGCCGGAGGCGACGCTCGAGGTCAGTCGTGTCTCTCGCAACGGCGTTCGTGCGATGATCGAGATGAGCGAGGGCAGTGAAGACGCCGAGCAGCTCGACGCGCTGTGTCGCGAGCATCCGCTGATGCAGGACGAGCACGACTTTCAGGATGCGGTGCTGGAAGCGGTCGAGAACGGCGAGGCGCTGCGCGATCTGCGAACACTGGGGCGAAACGGCGGCATCAGCAATCTCGGGCTCACGCTGGATTGAGTCGCCAACCGGCGCACGTCGAGGACAGGCGCTTTTCAGACAAAGCCTGGGCCCGAAGATGTCGAGCGCCACGAGGCTGAGGCTCGGCGGAGCGGATCGGAATCGTTCGAGGAGAAGAGCATGGATCGACGTCTTGCGCTCGGCGCTCTGGGGCTCGCCACTCTGCTGCTGGCGGGCTGTCAAAGCCTTGGCGACAGGGAAGGGCACGACGCGCTACGCATCGAGCCGGTGGTCAAAAGTGCACACGAGCCGGGGTGTTCGGGAGACGGCTGCGCCACCGTCGAGGCGGCCTATCTTCGCTTTCCGGCGTTGCCGGCGCTGAGTGCCGAGCTGGAGCAGCGGCTGTTCGGCCTCGCCGGCGGCATCACCGACGGCAATGCTTCCCCTCGTGCGACATCGTTCGACGCATTCGCCGCGAGCGTCTTCGATGCCGCCGCCGTCGAGCCCCGCCGCGACGACGGCGTGCCCCGCTATGTCGTCGACCTGAAGGCGGCAATCGTTGCCGACAACCGACATACCCGAGTCGTCGAACTCGACGGCTATCTCTTCAGCGGCGGGGCGCACGGGCTACCGCTCACCGAGTACATGGTGATCGATCGCGACAGCCACCAGGTCGTCACCCTCGACGACATGCTGGTGCCCGGCCAGCGTCCGGCTTACGCGCGGGCGCTGACACGCGCGCACCAGCGCTGGACGACCGGTGACGAGATTCACGTCAACCCGAGGGACTGGCCGCTGTCGATCTCCGACAACGCGGCACCGCTGGCGGAGGGGCTTGCGGTCAAGTATCAGGTCTACGATCTCGGCCCCTACGCCATCGGCCAGCCGACGCTGACGATTCCTTACACCGAGCTCGAAGGGGTGCTACGAGCGCGCTATTTGCCGTGAATAGCGCAGCATCGGCACCAGAAACGCCGCTGCGATNNATCGCAGCGGCGTTTTCTATGATAGACGCAAGCAGGGGCCGAGCACGGCCTAGAGGCGCATCTCCAGGCCGTGCTCGGCCATGTAGCGCTTGGCGTCGGGGATCGTGTATTCGCCGAAGTGGAAGATACTGGCGGCGAGCACGGCGTCGGCGCCGCCCTCCCTCACGCCTGCGACCAGATGGTCGAGGTTGCCCACGCCGCCGGAAGCGATCACCGGCACTTCCACCGCATCACTGATGGCGCGGGTGACGCCGATATCGAAGCCCGCCTTGGTGCCGTCCCGGTCCATGCTGGTGAGCAGCAGCTCGCCCGCACCGTACGCCACCATCTTGCGTGCCCATTCGACGGCGTCGAGCCCGGTGGGGCGTCGCCCGCCGTGGGTGAAGATCTCCCAGCGCGGCGCTTCGTCGTCGCCGCTCACTCGCTTGGCGTCGATCGCCACCACGATGCACTGGCTGCCGAAGCGCTCGGCGGCTTCGCGGACAAAATCCGGATTCGTCACCGCGGCGGTGTTGATCGAGACCTTGTCGGCACCGGCGTTGAGCATGGTGCGGATGTCCTCGCAGCGGCGAATGCCGCCGCCGACCGTCAGCGGGATGAAGACTTCGCCGGCGATGCGCTCGACCATCTCCACCGTGGTGTCGCGATCCTCGTGACTCGCGGTGATGTCGAGAAAGGTGATTTCGTCAGCGCCCTGCTGGTTGTAGCGCTTGGCGATCTCCACCGGGTCACCGGCGTCGCGGATACCCAGAAAGTTGACGCCCTTGACCACGCGGCCGGCGTCGACGTCGAGACACGGGATGATGCGTTTGGCGAGCGTCATGTCTTGGCGCCTCCGGCGCGGATGCCATCGCTGAGCTGCTGGGCGTGGGCGACGTCGAGGGAGCCTTCGTAGATCGCCCGCCCGGTGATCGCGCCGATGATGCCGCTGTCGGCGACCTCGGCCAGCGCTCGGATGTCCTCGAGGTCGGTGACGCCGCCGGAGGCGATCACCGGCAGGCCGCCGTCGCGGGCGAGTGTCGCGGTGGCCTCGACGTTGACGCCCTGCATCATGCCGTCGCGGGCGATGTCGGTGTAGACGATCGAGGAGACGCCGTCGTCGCGAAAGCGCTGGGCGAGATCCACCGCCTTGACCGTGGAGACCTCCGCCCAGCCGTCGGTGGCGACGAAGCCGTCGCGGGCGTCGAGACCGACGATCACGCGGCCGGGGAATTCGCGGCACGCCTCGCCGACGAATTCGGGCTCCTTCACTGCCTTGGTGCCGATGATCACGTAGCCGACGCCGGCCTCGAGATAGTGCGCGATGGTGTCGAGGCTTCGAATGCCGCCACCGATCTGGATCGGCAGGTCGGGGTAGGCGCGGGCGATGGCGGTGACCGCCTCGCCGTTGACCGGCTTGCCCTCGAAGGCGCCGTTGAGATCGACCAGATGCAGCCGGCGCGCACCCGCCTCGACCCAGCGTGCCGCCATGGCGACCGGATCGTCGCCGTACGACGTCGCATCCTCCATGCGGCCCTGCTTGAGGCGCACGCACTGTCCGTCTTTGAGATCGATCGCGGGGATCACCAGCATGTTGTCGAATCCTTGTCTATACGGGCCACCCGGGGGCGGCTCGGTGTCGGGTCTTGTCGCCGAAACGGGCGCGGGCCGCGCCTAGGGGGCCCAGTTGACGAAATTTTCCAGCAGCTGCAGGCCGTCCCGTGCGCTCTTCTCGGGGTGGAACTGCACCGCAAAAACGGTGCCGCGGCCGGTCACCACGTGGGCGTCGACGCCGGCGTAGTCGGTGGCGCCGAAGATATCGCCCTCGAGGCCCGCCTCCACGTAGTAGCTGTGCACGAAGTAGAAACGTGCGCCATCTTCGATGCCGTCCCACAGCGGGTGGGCGTGGCGCTGGACCACGCGGTTCCAGCCCATGTGCGGCACCTTGAGGCGCTCACCGTCGGTACTGAGGAGACCGCGTCCGAAGTGTCTGACGCGGCCCGGCAGAAAGCCGAGGCAGTCGACACCGCCGTTCTCTTCGCTGCGCTCGAAGAGCATCTGCTGGCCGACGCAGATCCCCAGTAGCGGCTTGGCCTGTTCGTCGAGCAGCTCGGAGACCAGCCCGCGAAGCTCGGTGCGCTCGAGTTCGCCCATGCAGTCGCGAATCGCGCCCTGGCCCGGCAGCACTAGGCGCGAGGCGCCGCGAATGGCACGCGGGTCGCGGGTGATGGTCACGTTTTCGTGGGTGACGTGCTCGAGCGCCTTGGCGACGGAGTGAAGATTGCCCATGCCGTAGTCGATCACTGCGATCGTCATGACGCGCTCCTGTTGGCGAGGTGAATCGAAGTAATGAGCGCCGCTCGAGAGGCGCTCACAGGCTGCCCTTGGTCGAGGGCATCAGGCCGGCCATGCGGGGATCGGGCTCGACCGCCGCGCGCACGGCACGACCGAAGGCCTTGAAGATCGTCTCCGCCTGGTGGTGCGCGTTGAACCCCTTGAGGTTGTCGATGTGCAGCGTGACCTGGGCGTGATTGACGAAGCCCTGAAAGAATTCCCAGAAGAGCTGGGTATCGAGCTTGCCGATGGTGGCGCGAGTGAACGCGACGTCCATGAACAGGCCCGAGCGACCGGAGAAGTCGATCACCACCCGCGAGAGCGCTTCGTCCAGCGGCACGTAGGCGTGACCGTAGCGTCGGATGCCGCGCTTGTCGCCGATCGCCTGGGCGAACGCCTGACCCAGCGTGATGCCCAGATCCTCGACGGTGTGGTGATCGTCGATCTCGAGATCGCCCTTGGCATCGATGGTGAGATCGAGCATGCCGTGACGTGCGATCTGATCGAGCATGTGATCGAGAAAGGGGACGCCGGTCTGACATTCGAGGCGGCCGCTGCCGTCGAGATTCACCGTGACCGTGATCTGCGTTTCCTGCGTGTGGCGTGACACCGTGGCAGTGCGCTCGGACATGCGGGGGAGTCTCCCGGGACGGTTGGCGAGAATCGGCCATTATAGAGAATCGGCACCGGCATCCGCTACAATGGCGGGATTGCAGAGCGGCCTGGGCCGGGCCGTTCCATGGACAGGGGGTAGCAGGAGGCATGCCGCAAGCCGCGCGCGCGATCGAGTCGAATCACCGGAGTCAGCCCATCCCGTTCCCCGTCGGGGGCACGACCTGCTCGGCTAGCGGGCGGGAGGGCGCGGCATGAAAGGGCTGATCAGAGCGCTGCTGGCGGCGGTAGGGGTTCTCGGCATTCTCGTCGTCGTGGCGGTGGTCTACATCACGACGTTTTTCGATCCCAACGATCTCAAGCCCCGGCTGGTCCAGGCCGTTCGCGAGCAGAGCGGGCTGGAGCTTCGCCTCGACGGGCCACTCTCGTGGAGTTTCTACCCCCGGATCGGCGTCAGCGTCGAAGACGCCGAGGCGTGGTTGCCCGAGCAGTCTCGCGACGACGAGCCGTTCGTCGGCTTCGATCGCGCCGAGGTGAGCGTCGCCTTCGCGCCGCTGCTCACCGGCGATGTCGCCGTCGATGGCCTGATCCTCGACGGCATGCGCCTGAGTCTCGTACGGGGGGCCGATGGGCGGGGCAACTGGCAGGTGCTGCTCGACCGCCTTGCCGAGAACGATGCCGAGGGCGATACCGCCGACGCCCCCCGCCCCGCGACAGCGGGTCCGGGGCTGAGTTCGAGCGAGGACAAGCCGGTGGCGTTCGATGTCGCCAGCGTCAAGGTCGAGAACAGCCGCGTGCACTATGTCGATCTTCGCGATGTCGATCTTGGCGGCGCGACGGACGGCGAGACCGATAGCGCACGCGCCCTCGACGTCACGCTCGACGACCTGAGCCTCACCGGTACCAACGTCAGCCCGCGCGCGCCGTTCCCCGTCCAGCTCGCCTTCGACGTCTCCGGCGTCGCGCCGCGCCTCGAGGGGCACGTGCAATCCAAGGCGCGCATGAGCATGGATCTTGCCGCCGAGCGCTACACCTTCGAGAACGTCACGCTGGACGGCAACGCCCGCCTGCCCGAGGTGGCCGAGGCGCCGCAGACGCTCTCGCTCAAGATCGCCAACCTGCTTGCGGACACCCGCAATCGCCAGTACCGCGCCGACGGCGTTCAGCTCGACGCCGGGCTCTCCCTCTCCCAGTTGGAAGAGTCGCCGCTGTCGTTGACGCTCAAGCTCGATGCCGAGACCGACCTCGAGGCGCAGACGGCGCGGCTTGCCAACGTCGCACTCACCGGCGACGACGGCCTCGATCTCACCGGTAGCGCGACCTTCATCGATCTCGGAGACGAGCCCACCTATGACGGGCGGATGGCGCTGGCGCCGCTGGCGCTGCGAGACTGGTTGATCCGTTTCGGCCTCGACGTCGATACCGCCGACGCCGAGGCGCTGACCGCTCTGGCCGCGAACGCCAATTTCCGTGGCGATCTCTCCCGGGTCGATTTCGAGGATCTCGACCTGACGCTCGACGATACCGCTTTCGAAGGCGCGCTCGGGGCCCGCTTCGACGGCCGCGCGCTCCAGTTCGACCTTGCCGGCGACCGCCTCGATCTGGATGCCTACCTCGACCCTGACGGGGCGGTGCCGGCGGCTGCGACCCAGGATCAGCCCACCGAGACGGCCTGGCTCGGGGCGCTCGGCGTGGCCCCGGTCATGGCCGCTGCGGAACAGGTCGAGCTACTACCGGTGGCATGGCTCGCCGAACTGCGACAGCAGGGACGTCTGACGCTGGAAGCGCTGAAGCTGAAAGGCGCAATGCTCAACGACGTGACGTTGGAGACCAGCGGCAGTGACGGTCGCCAGCGCATCGACACCCTCGAGGCGTCGCTCTACGGCGGTACGCTGGAAGCGGCCAGTGCGCTGAATCTACGCAGGACGCCGATCGAATGGTCTTTCACCCAGCGGCTGGCGGGCAGCGAGGTCGCGCCGCTCGTCGAGGCGATCAGCGGCAAGCCATCGCCCTTGCGCGGCCGTCTCGATCTGCAGGGCGACTTCGATTCGCGTACCAACACGCTCGAAGGGCTCAAGCGCCACCTCGAAGGTCAGGCTGCCCTGAGCATCGACGACGGTGCCATGCTCGACGTCAACGTCTCGCGTCAGCTCTGTATGGCCGCGGCGGCGCTACAGGGGCGCGAGTCGAATCGGGAGTGGCGCGAGGACACCGCCTTCGACCGGCTTCGCGCCAGCGTCAGTGTCGATGAAGGGCGGGTCCACAACGACGATCTGGATATCGCCATTCCCGGTGTCTCGCTGACGGGACGGGGCGACGTCGATCTGATCGACCGCCGAATCGACTACCGCGCCGATGCCCGCTTTACCGACACTGCCGACGAAGCGGTCTGCCCGGTGAGCGAGCCGCTTTCGCGGGTCGCCTTTCCGGTCCGCTGTCGAGGCGATCTGGGTGGCGCGCCGGGGGAGTGGTGTGGCATCGACCGCGAGCTGCTGGGGAAACGACTGGCATCGCTCGCCGGCAATGAGCTGCGTCAGCGTGCCGGCGAACGGGTGAGCAGTGCGCTCGACGAGACTCTCGACGACGATACCCGAAACAAGATCGACGACGCGCTGGGCGAGGGGGCCTCTCGGGAGCTCGGCGATCGTATCCGGGGTCTATTCGACTGAGCCTGAGCGAAGCGCCAGTCTCTGCGCCGACGTCCGTTGGCGCTTCCGCCATTACCTGGCCGTTGTCTGCCGTACGTGACGGGCCTCTCACGTCCCGTTCTCTCGATGTCATGACTTCGTCGGCGAGCGCTCATTCGCTCGCGTTCGCCGGCCTGACAATCTTTGTTAAGAGGTGCCGTTTGGCCGAGATGGATCTGTCGGTGGAGGCGTTTCGACAGCGCGTCTTCACCTGGTTCGACCTGCACGGGCGAAAATCGCTGCCGTGGCAGTACGACAAGACCGCCTATCGCGTCTGGGTCTCCGAGATCATGCTGCAGCAGACCCAGGTCGCCACCGTCATTCCCTACTTCGAGCGCTTCATGGGGCGCTTTCCCGACGTCGAGTCGCTGGCGGCGGGATCGCAGGACGAGGTGCTGAGTCTCTGGACGGGGCTCGGTTACTACGCGCGAGCGCGAAACCTGCACAAGGCGGCGCAGGCCGTGGTGGCCGACCACGACGGCATCTTCCCCACCCACGACCTCGACGCCATGACCGCGCTGCCGGGCATCGGCCGCTCCACCGCGGGGGCGATCGTCAGCATCAGCACCGGCCGGCGCGCCGCGATCCTGGATGGCAACGTCAAGCGCGTGCTGGCAAGGCTGCATGCGGTCGAAGGCTGGCCGGGGCGAAACGAGGTCGCGGCCACGCTCTGGACGCTGGCGGAGCGCTACACGCCGGACGAACGCGCGGCGGACTACACCCAGGCGATGATGGACCTGGGGGCGATGATCTGCACCCGGGGCAAGCCGAGCTGTCTGCTCTGCCCCTTCGAGGACGTCTGTGTCGCCCACGCCCGGGGTGAAGAGCGGCAATACCCCGGCAGCAAGCCCAAGCGAGCGCTGCCGACGCGACAGACGCAGATGCTGCTGCTGCGCGATGACGCAGGGCGTGTTCTGCTGGAGAAGCGTCCGCCGAGCGGTCTCTGGGGTGGCCTGTGGGGCTTTCCCCAGTTCGATGATGAGGCCGCGCTGCACGACTGGCTGGCATGCCACTACCCTGGCGTGCATCTCAGCGAGCCGTGGCGGCCTTTCGTACACACCTTTACGCACTTCAGACTGGAGATCATCCCGCGGCCGGCGCGAATCGACGCACCGAGCGCCAGCCAAGCGGTCGGGGAAGCGACGACGCGCTGGATCGACCCCGACGACGTCGGCGACATCGGACTCGCCGCGCCGGTCAAGACGCTATTGAGCAAGGTGGCCCAGGCGCCGCTGCTCAACGACTAGACTCATCGACACACGTCACAGGAGACGACCCATGGCGCAGACGGTTTTCTGCCGCAAGTATCAACAGGAGCTCGAGGCGCTCCCCTTTCCACCGCTGCCCGGCGCGAAGGGCCAGGAGATCCAGCAGACGGTCTCCAAGCAGGCGTGGGACGAATGGCAGGCGCAGCAGACGCGGCTGATCAACGAAAAGCATCTCAATATGCTCGACCCCGAAAACCGGGCTTATCTGCTCGACCAGATGGAGCGCTTTCTCGATAATCGCGATACCGATCGCGCGGAAGGGTACGTGCCGCCGAGCGAGTGATTTCGGCGGCGAGGCCGGCCTTCGACGCCACCGGGAAGCCGGTCTCATCTTTTTGAAATAAAAGGCTTGACCCCGAAACGGCTTGTTGGTTTAATGCGTCCCCGTTGGCAACGGCCAGATAGCTCAGTCGGTAGAGCAGGGGATTGAAAATCCCCGTGTCGGCGGTTCGATTCCGTCTCTGGCCACCATCATTGCTGGGGCATCGCCAAGTGGTAAGGCACCGCTTTTTGGTAGCGGTATGCGCAGGTTCGAATCCTGCTGCCCCAGCCATCGCCAACGTCTCTAGCTCGCCGACATAGCTCAGTTGGTAGAGCAACTGACTTGTAATCAGTAGGTCCCGGGTTCGACTCCTGGTGTCGGCACCAGAGCTTAGAGATGAACATGAAGGCTGATGTCAGCCTTGCAGAAAACCGCCCATCGAGGCGGTTTTTTCGTTTCTACGGCGGCGATGGCGAAGTGGCATCGACTCTATGCCTGAATGGCGCCTACAGCTTCAGCCAGGCATAGAGCAGCTTGTAGAAGATCTCTTCGGTCAGCGTGTCGTACTGAGAAAGATGGCGCTTGTGACCGAACTGCAGATCCGAGATGTAGTGCTCGCCATCGGACTCGATGATCTCCTTGACGTCGTCCTCGTCGCTGGTCGCGAACAGTAGAGTTCTGCCGGTATCCAGGAACCCATCCTCCGGGCGCACGTGAATCTTGCAGGCGCCCAGGTCGATCACCTGGTCGTTGAGCTCGAGTCGGTAGGTTTCGCTGAACTTCTCCAGTACGTGTTCCCGCGCCGTGTACTGAATATTGGACTGATCCAGGTCGAGTTCTTTCACCCAGGTTTCGATCTGCGACTGCAGCGTGTTCAGGTCCGCCCGCTTGGTATTCAGTGAGGCCTCGAGCTCACGTCGCTCCTCCTGGCTTGCGGCGACGGCGTCCTTGATCCGCTGTTTGAGCTGTTCGATATCTGCCATGACGTTCGTCCTTGTCGTTATGAATCCCTCGGTGCCGGCTGACCGCTGGAAGGGGTTTCAAAGTGTAGTCGTCGCCATTGGGGCGCCCACAGTTATTTCAGGCAATAAAAAACCGCCACATTGGGCGGTTTTTCCAGTCGGCGGGCAAGCTACGCCGCAATAGAGGGCTGCGGTGTGGGGCGCGGTTGGCCAATGGCCATCAGCGCGCGCTCCAGATCCATCGTGTGACATTTGAAAGCCGTACAGTTGGCGCAGCACACCTTTGAACCTTCCTCGGGGCGATTCGGCAGTCGGAACTGGCCGTGGCCGCAAACCGAGCAGGTCAAATCCAGCGAGACCTTCATCATGCCGAGACCCTGTCTCCTACGCGGTAGTCGTTGACCGGGCGAGACTCGCGCGCCATCTGAAGAGTCAGCATGCGAGAGCGGTTCAGGGTCTGAATCAAATAGCTGGGGGAGACTGAATCTTCCCAATGGCCGTAGGTGTCGAGGAATTCGCCGCATTCGATGCAGTTGATCTCTTCCCAGGCGCATTCGGTATTGGTGACGGGGGATTGTACGTTACCGCAGCGAGTGCAGGAGATTTGGTGTTGCATGGTCAGCCCTCCTTGGCTTTCCAGTCCGACCGTCCTGGTCGGTTGAGTGTTGGCAATCCTTGCCGGTTGCGTCCGGGGTATCCCGTTCGCTGCTGGCCTTCTTGGCCGGCGATGACTGCAATTTTGCATATCCATTGGCCGTGTACAAGTGTTGTACCAAAGGATTTTTAGCTTTTGCTTGCCTCAGGTTAAATTCAGGAGGCTAACGCGTTGAATTCGCTCGCTCGAGAACCGGCGCCGAGTGAGCCAAATTTTTTAGCAGGGACATTGGGTTAGCGAATTCTGGAGACGTCATGGAAACGGCATCTGGATGACACGATGCTGTCATGTGCAATCCGTATGAAGGAAGGGCAGGGACGCCAAAGAAGTGACAGTGACGTCGAGAGCAGGAAGCTCTGTACAATGGCAGGGAATCGCCAGTCAGACCGAGCGCTTCGCCGTGAGGCCCAGCGCTCTCCGATCTTCGATGCGCGAACACCCTCCTCGCAACGTCGCTCTCCATCATGTTGGCCTGCACCGTCCCGAGCCACAGCACGTAGCCAGTCCAGACGTTCCTATCGGCTTGCCAGCTTCAGCTATCGAACCCGGCGTCCTTCCTCCCGATTTATCGGTATCGCCCACCGTCGACGCGTTATGCTATCGCTCTCTTCAGCGCGTCGGGGGCGCCAATGAACTCGTCTAGCCAGCATCGAGCCTTCATCTTTCTGCTGACAGCGGTATCGATCGCTTTCGTTTGGCTACTGCTGCCGTTCTATGGCGCCGTGCTATGGGCGGTCATTCTCGCCATTCTGTTCCAGCCTATGTTTCGCCGTCTCGAGCGCAAGCTGGGCGGTCGGCGTAATACCGCCGCCTTTCTCAGCGTCATGGCGTGTTTTTTCATCGTCGTGATCCCGGTAACGCTGATCTTCGCCTCCTTGGTGCGCGAAGGCGCCAGCGTCTATCAGCGGGTCGACAGCGGCGACATCGACTTCAACGCCTATCTCGCCCAGTTTCAGGCTGCCATGCCGAGTGTGATGCGGGATCAGTTCGGCGATGCCGGCCTGGGTAGCCTCAGCGATCTCGGCGACCGCCTCTCCTCGGCGCTGCAACAGGGGAGCCAGCTGATCGCGACTCGCGTGTTGAGCATCGGGCAGAACACCCTGCAGTTTCTGATCAGCACCGGCATCATGCTCTATCTGCTGTTCTTCCTGTTTCGTGACGGGCGCTCGCTCGGCCACCAGATTCGCGCCACTGCGCCGTTGAGCGACACCTACACCCACCGGCTGATCGAGAAGTTCACCGCCGTCGTGCGCGCCACGGTCAAGGGCAACGTGATCATTGCCGTCGTCCAGGGCGCCATCGGCGGGGTAACGTTCTGGCTGCTGGGCATCGAGGCGGCGCTGCTGTGGGGCGTTCTGATGGCGTTTCTTTCTCTGCTGCCGGCGATCGGCTCGGCGATCATCTGGGTGCCGGTCGCCGCCTACCTGCTGATTAGTGGCGATTACCTTCGAGGTGGCATCCTCATCTTCGTCGGCGTGGTGGTGATCGGCCTTGTCGACAACCTCCTGCGCCCGCCGCTGGTCGGTAAGGAGACCAAGCTACCCGACTACGTGGTACTCATCTCGACCGTGGGCGGAATGACCTTGATGGGCATCAACGGTTTCGTATTGGGGCCGCTCATCGCGGCGCTGTTCATCGTCGCCTGGTCGCTCTTTCGTAGCGAGAAAGAGGCCGAGGATGAAAACGGGGCCCGCCAACTCGCCCCCGAGATCCCCTTCGAGCTACGCGATCGCTGATCGACGTCGAACGCGCATCGGCGTTCCCGTCGGGTCGAGAATCTTGTTAGAATGCTAATTAAACTTATGAGGCGTCGTACGCTGGCCATCGAGGTACGCTGGGGCGGCGCTCGGACCGTACCGTTTGTGTCAATGAGGGCAGGGATGTCATCGAGAGCAAGGCCGCACCGACGAGCACTCGCCGGCATCGTCATGGGTGTCATTGCGAGCCTCGGCTTGGCCGGTTGTGCCAACTACGCCGGCATCGAGCCGCAGGGGCGGCTGCAACCGATCAGCCAGCTCAGCGTCCAGCAGGTGCTGGGTGAGACACCCATCTCGCCCGCCGCCTGGCCCGAAGTCGACTGGTGGAATCAGCTCGGCGACCCGGTGCTCGACGACCTGATCGAAGAGGCCCTGCGCGACTCGCCGGACGTCGAGGTCGCACGCGCCCGGCTGCGTTCCGCCAATGCCGCCATTGCCTCCGCTCGGGCCGGTCTGTTCCCGACGGTCGACGGCTCGAGTCAGATATCGCGCTCGCGCGTCTCGGAAGTGGAAGATCCCAAGGGTGTCGGTGGTTTCTACTCCACCTCGCGCAAGCTTTCGCTGTCGTTCAACTACGACCTCGACCTGTGGGGCGGCAGTCGCGCTGCTTGGGCAGCAGCGCTTGGTGAAGCGCGAGCGCAGGAGATCGAGTACCGCGCGTCGGCGCTGACGCTCTCGGTCAACGTCGCTCGGTCCTACATCGATCTGGCCGACGCCTACCGCAGCCGCGATATCGCCCAGCGCCAGCTCGACCGTGCCCGTCGCATCGACGACATCAATCAGGAGCTGCTGCGTGCCGGGCTCGACAACGCGACCCAGAGCCTGCAGTCGAGCGTGACCGTCGACAACGCCCGCCAGTCGCTGGAATCCGCCGAGCAGGCGATCCGCAGCAGCCGGATATCCCTGGCGATTCTGCTCGGCAAGGGGCCGGATCGCGGGGAAGAGATTGCGCGTCCGGAAACCCTCACGCCGGCCATCGACGCGCTTCCCAGCGTCGTGCCCGCCGAGCTGATCGGCAACCGACCCGACATCGTCGCCGCCCGCTGGCGAGTGGAGGCCTCGTCGCAGCGCATCAAACAGGCCAAGGCAAAGTTCTATCCCAACATCAATCTATCGGCGATGGCCGGATTCCAGTCGCCGGCGGGAGATTACTTCTTCAGCGACGCCGCGAAATCGGCCAGCGTAACGCCGGCCATCTCCCTGCCGATCTTCGACGCCGGGCGTCTGCGCGCCAGTCTGGAAAGCACCGACGCCGACTACGACCTCGCCGTCGCCCAGTACAATCAGTCGCTGGTGTCCGCGGTTGGCGAGGTCGCCGACGACATCACCACGCTTCGCTCCATTGCCGATCAGCGCCAGAGCCAGCGCCGCGCCTACGACAACGCGCTCGCCGCCTACGGGCTGGCCGAAGAGCGTTACAGCGCCGGGCTCGCCAACTATCTCGACGTGCTCAGCAGCGAGCAGCAGCTACTGTCCGCCGAACAGGGTCTCTCCCAGCTCGCGACCCAGCAGCTCGACCGCTCCATCCAGCTGGTGCAGGCGCTCGGCGGCGGGCTGAAGCTCGATCTCGCGGTACCCCATGAGGCGGGCGGTTTCCCCAGTGCTCCCGATCCCATGGCGATCTCGGCCACCGATACTCGGCCCACTCCGTGACGCGTGTCTGCACATCGCTTGGCAGGCGGTGTGTCGCGAACGACCGGCCCGGCGGGCGGCAACGCTTGTTCCCGTCCGCCTGGCTGATTATGATAGGCGCCGCCTGGCCGATGTAGCTCAGCTGGCAGAGCAACGCATTCGTAATGCGTAGGTCGGTGGTTCGAGTCCACTCATCGGCACCAGGTTTTCTCGCATCCCCGCGAGATCGATTTCAAAAGTCGCTTCTACAGCGGCTTTCTGCATTGGGTTCTTCTCCCTCCGCGCCATTTTCCGCAGCCTCCACGCGCCAGGCACTAGGTACGAATTCTCGTCGTAGCGAGGACGTTGCCGCTGACTGAATCGCCGAAACGCGCCATGCCGGGTGCAGAAGGACAATCTCGTTCGTGAGGTCGAATCTGGCGCGCAACGGATTCGTGACCGCGCTATCGTCATGAATCGATAAAGCGACGCGATAGACGAAGTCTATCGGCAGGGGTCATGCCAGTGTCGGTGACGGGCCCATCCAGTGCGTTCGTACTCGAATGCGTCGTCATGCTGAGAGGAGGTTGCGGAGAGATGCCGTGCGAACGGGGAAGGTCATGAGCGCTGCCGGCCGATAAAAGCCCCGCTACACGTATCGTCAGCCTCGAGACGGTCGTTACAGCGGGAAGCGGTCGCAGGCCCAAGAAGTCTAACAAGCCCTACAAGCGGGCGAGACTCTTGGTCGCTGCCCGTTACTGAGTGTATCTCAGAAAAACGTTTAGGAACATGGCTTTATCTTAAGCATAATTCGGGTTCGAGCAAAAAATCGAAGCCCTACGCCCACTTCCATCTTTGCGATATTCGCATGCCTCTGGCTCCGCCTGCCGTTCGCCTATTGCTGACCGTCTCATCGTTACCCCCTACCGGTGAAATCTCGCCTGATTTCGCTGGATAGGTTTCGTAACGACAGGGCCGAGCGCCAGACGCCGCCCACGGCGTCGCTGGGCTAAAAGATCCGCTGAAGTTTTCGTACTCCCCCCGCGTTCGCCGGCGAATTTTAACTACAGTCAAGTTTAGGTGGGCCTGTGGAAGAGGCCCATCGAGTACGGATGTCACGCCAAGAAGTCGCGCCGCTGCGGTGGCGATGAGGAGGTCGACAATGATTCATCACGTCTGGGGCTTGATTGCCCATCCCAAGCGGGAATGGCAGAAAATCAGCAGTGAGAACGAGAGCGTCAAGCAGCTCTACGGCTCCCACGTACTGGTGCTCGCGGCCATTCCGGTCATCTGCTCGCTGATCGGCACCACGGTGGTGGGCTGGCACTTCGGTCAGAATTTACAGGGGCAGGATGAGCGGGTTCAGCTCAGCCTGGGTACGGCGCTACTGCTCGCGGTGGTGTTCTACGGGTTGATCCTGGCGGCGGTCTTCTTCATGGGACGCGCCATTCACTGGCTGGCGAAGCGGTTCGATTCGCGGCCCAGTGCCCACCGCTGTACGGTCTTTGCCGGGTACATGGCGACGCCGCTCTTTCTCAGCGGCATCGTGGCGCTCTACCCGCTGATCTGGCTCTGCCTGCTCGCGGGCATCATCGGGCTTTGCTATACCGCCTACCTCGTGTTCATCGGGCTGCCGTACTTCCTGGAGATCGATCAGCAGTCGGGCATTCAAGCGGCAGGCGCCTGGCTCGCCATCGGTGTGCTGGTGCTTGAGGCGCTGCTGGCGATCACTGTGTTGATGGGCGGCTACGGCGCTGAACTATTCTGAAGGGAAGCGGCCCGGTGGCCGCCGGAACAAGAGCGGCCATCGGTCGAGTGGCAGAAATTTCACCCAAGGGCGTTCGTCGCCGGCGCGTAGACTGAGCGGCAAGTGATCCGTTCAACCACCTTGCGCGCCCCGTCGAGGGTTCCCCATGAGAGCCATTGTGTATCTGACGTTGTTTGCCTGCCTCGCAAGCCTCGATGCCGGCGCCAGCGCTTCCGGCTGCAACGATTTCCGCTGCGCCTTCGGTGACGTGCCGAAGCGGCGCGCGCCGCTCATCGCCGAGCCGTTTCGCTCGTTCTATGCCGATCCCGTGATAGAGCCGATGACGCCCTACCAACGCATCGCGACGCCCGGGCACGAATCACCCCGCGAAAGCGACGACAGCGGTCAGAAACACGGCAAACCAGAAGATGCTTCTCGCTGACTCGGCGGCATTTCCTTTACAAGCCGTAACAAGATAAAAGCGATATTTAGCCTGAATCATTTTTGCTTATTCATGAAAGCCCTAGGCTAGTCGTCGTTCCACGGAGGGACGCTCGCCAGGACAGAAGAAACAGGATCGTTTCATCGCCAAGGACATGCGGACCGCGAGGGCCGTGAAAGCCAGCGCTTTTGGCACGCTGACCGAGGGTCTTGCCGTTGACGTCACGGCCCTTTGCAGGACCGACGCCCCGTACATTCGTGCGGGGCGTTTTCGTTGGTGGCACCAGTCGCCATGACCGTACCGGCGCGACGATTGCCCTGTCACCGGTGGCGGATGCTGCACGAGGCTCTTCCCAGCGCCGTATGGCGGGGGAGTGCGCGCTACCCGTCACGCTTGCACGAAACCCTTGACGGCGAGACACGAGTTGATCTGAGTTATCGCCGGGGGGATTTCCCCCTGACACCGTGAGCGCCGTGGAGCGGGACGAAAGGCGAGTGGCGAGGCCTTCAGCCCGACCTACGCTGAAATTTCATACCTATCGACAGCGAGGGTCCTTCGAACCTCTAGCCAATCTGGCGGCCTTCTGGCCGAGGACTGGATCTGAAACCTGATCACAAACTTGGAGGTGATTGGATGTCAGTACAGACCGCATCCCCCCAATTTTCACCGGCGTCGACGAAGCAGGATCGCTATCCGACACGCCTGAGCCACACCCCGACCACGCTATGGCAAGACCGCCAGGAAGCGGTGGTCAAGGGGCATCATCTGGACGGCCCGCTAACTCGCGAGCAGCTCGAGGGTTTCGAGCGCGACGGCTTTCTCTTCGAACCCGACTTTCTCGAGCCGAACGAGCTCGAAGCGCTCAACGCCGAGCTGGCCGCGCTGCTGGCACGTCCGGACTTCCTGGATCGAGACTTCGCGATCACCGAGTCCGGCAGCCGCGAGATCCGCTCGCTGTTCGCGGTGCACCATCTTTCCGAACGGTTCGACAGGCTCGCCAACGATGCCCGCCTGATGGGCCGTGCGCGCCAGATCGTCGGCGGGGACGTTTACGTGCACCAGTCGCGCATCAACTACAAGCCCGGCTTTCACGGCAAGGGGTTCGACTGGCACTCGGACTTCGAGACCTGGCACGCCGAAGACGGCATGCCGGAGATGCACGCCATCAGCGCCTCCATCGTGCTGACCGACAATCATCACTTCAACGGCCCGTTGATGCTGATTCCGGGGTCGCACAAGTGCTTCGTCCACTGCCTGGGCGAAACGCCGGACGAGAACCACAAGCAGTCGCTCAAGCAGCAGGAAGTCGGCGTGCCGAGCAACGACGCGCTGCGCGAGCTGATCGAGCGAAACGGCATCCAGGCGCCCACCGGGGCCGCAGGCGGGCTGCTCATGTTCGACTGCAACACGCTGCACGGCTCCAACGCCAACATGTCACCGGACCCGCGCAGCAATGCGTTCTTCGTCTACAACCGTCGTGATAACGCCTGCGTGGAGCCGTTCGCCGCCAGGCAGTCGCGTCCCTCCTTCCTGGCGCACCAGCCGGACGAAGAGTGGGCGCCGCAGCCGGGCCAGCACTGACCGCGACGGCGCGAGCGTCTCGCGTTTGATGCCACGAACCGCCGCCGGGGGTAGACTCGAGAGTCACCGCCGGCGGCGGTTTTTTCGTGCCGCGCAGGGCGACGCCGCAGCGACCGGTTTTCGAGAACTCAGTGGAGAGCACCGCATGTCCATGACCACCCGCTTCATCGACGGTAGGGAGACCGGCCTGGCGCTGGGCAAGATTCTCTGCGTCGGCCGCAACTACGCCGAACACGCCAAGGAACTCGACAACCCGGTGCCGAGCGCGCCGCTGCTGTTCATCAAGCCGGCGACCAGTGCAGTGGAGCTCGAGACGCCGATCGCCGCGCAGTTCGACCACGGCGAGGTCCACTTCGAGACCGAGCTGGCCCTGCTGGTCGGCGAGCGGCTGAGCCGGGTCTCCGGCGAGCAGGCGCTGGCGGGCATCGTGGGGGGCGGGCTGGCGCTGGATCTCACCCTGCGCGACGTGCAGTCCGCGCTCAAGGAGAAGGGCCACCCGTGGGAGCGGGCCAAGGGGTTCGACGGCGCCTGTCCGCTGTCGCGTTTCGTGCCGGTACCCGCCGGGATCGACTGGCGCGCGCTCGGTTTTCGGCTGGATATCGACGGCAAGCGCCAGCAGACCGGCGACACCGGCGACATGCTCTTCGACATCCCCGCGCTGCTCGAAGAGATGACACGCACCTTCACCCTGGAGCCGGGAGACGTGGTGCTGACCGGCACGCCCTCCGGCGTCGGCGCGCTACCGAGAAACGCCGAGCTGTCGCTGGCGCTCTCGCTTGGGCTGGAAGCGGTCACGCAGACTCGATAGGGCACCGATGAGCCCTACGGACAAGGGGCACATACAAGAGGCGGCACAAAAAAAGCCAGCGACCGTAGTCGCTGGCTTTGTCGTTTTGAGAAGCGTTACGCCGGCTCGGTCATCCAAGACCGTCATTCCAGATAGGTGTAGCCGCTCAGCCCCGCGGAAAGCTCCTCGACGAACTGCACCCGCTCTTCGGCGCTCAGGGAGCTGGCGATCAGCTGCTGGGTGAGCTGGCGCTTGAGCGCCTCGGCGTCAAAGTTGACGTAGCCCAGGACGTCGGCGACGGCGTCCCCCTGCTGCACGTGGGAGAGCTGCCAGTCGCCGTTGGCGTCGAGCGCCACGTCCACCGAGTCGGTATCGCCGAACAGGTTGTGCAGGTCGCCCAGAATCTCCTGATAGGCGCCGACCAGGAACAGCCCCAGCAGCTTGTCGTCGTCGTCTTCCCACTCCGGCAGCGGCAGCGTGCTCTCGAGCCCCTGGCCGTCGACGTAGAGGTCGATCCGGCCGTCGGAGTCGCAGGTGATGTCCTGAATCACGCCGCGGCGCGTCGGCGGGCGCTCGAGCCCCGTCAGCGGCAGCACCGGGAAGACCTGATCGATCCCCCAGACGTCCGGTAGCGACTGGAACAGCGAGAAGTTGACGAACAGCTTGTCGGCGAGCTTCTCGGCAAGCTCGTCGGCGATCTCGCGGTGGGCGCGGTTGCGGTTGTCGAGCCGTTCGAGCAGGCGCTGGCAGGCGGCGAAGTAGACCGACTCGCCCTCGGCGCGGGTCTGAATGTCGACCAGGCCGAGCACGAAGTGATCCTGCAGCTCGCCCACCGCCTGCACCACGTCGTGGTAGGCCTCGACCAGATCCCGTGGCTCGCGCATGCCTTCGAGCCGGTCGAAGACGCGCCATAGCTCGTCGACGTTGGCATCTCCCTCGGCGCGGCGCTCCGGCACCTGATGGCTCAGGCGCTCCTCGCCGATCACGTTGGTCACCAGCACTGCGTGGTGGGCGGTCAGGGCGCGGCCGGATTCGGAGATGATCCGCGGGTGCGGCAGATCGTGGATATCGCAGATCTGACGAAACGCCCACACCACGTTGCTGGCGTATTCGCGCATCGAGTAGTTGATCGAGCAGAAGCTGCGCGAGCGGGTGCCTTCGTAGTCCACGCCCAGGCCGCCGCCGACGTCGACCGTATCCACAGGCGCGCCGACGTCGCGCAGGCTGTGGTAGAAGCGGGCGCACTCGCGCAGGCCGCGCTGGATGTCGCGGATGTTGGCGATCTGCGAGCCGAGGTGAAAGTGAACCAGCTGCAGGCTCCCCAGCGCATCGGCGTCACGCAGCCGCTCGACGATGGTCAGGATCTGCCCGGCAGTGAGACCGAACTTGGACTTTTCGCCACCGGTGTCCTGCCACTTGCCCTTGCCAACGGAGGAGAGGCGGGCGCGTACGCCGATGCGCGGGGTGACGTTGAGGTTCGCCGACTCCTCGAGGATCAGCGACAGCTCCGAGTACTTCTCCACCACCAGGTAGACCTTGTGGCCGAGCTTCTCGCCCATCAGAGCGAGGCGGATGTACTCGCGATCCTTGTAGCCGTTGCAGATGATCACCGACGGACCGTCGCCGGAAAGCGCCAGCACCGCCATCAGCTCCGGCTTGCTGCCGGCTTCCAGTCCCACCCGACCGTGGCCGCGCTCCTGGGTCGCCAGAATCTCCTCGACCACCCGGCGCTGCTGATTGACCTTGATCGGGTAGACGGCGGTGTAGCTGCCGCGGTACTGCTCCTCGCGCATCGCCTGATCGAACGCCATGCAGAGCTGTTCGACCCGGTCGTGAAGGATGTCGATGAAACGTACCAGCACTGGCAGGCGCAGGCCGGCCTCGCGCAGGCGATCCACCAGCGTGTCGAGCACCAGGCTCGGGCCGGGCGTTTCGCTACCCAGCGGGCGCACCAGGGTGCGGCCCTGATCGTCGACGTCGAAGTAGCCGCTGCCCCACTGGTCGATGTTGTAGGTGCGGCGCGCCTCGGCGGCGGGGGAAGAAATCGTCATGGCACTCTCCGGTCGACCGGCGGTGGTAACCCGGCGTCGTGCATGCCAAAGGCCGGGGCGCAATGGCGCGCATTATGCAGGGGCAGCCCGGCTGCGACTACCGCCAATCCAGGATGAACAGCACGTGGCGGGCCGCTCCAGCGCGGTGGTCCGGCATGAGACGCCGACAGCGCAGCCAGCTGGCGTCCGCGCCATCGGCAGACACGCCGGGCGTTACCCGGCAGCGGCGGGCAGCGGTGGGATGCGCCCCTCGCGCCGGCGGCCCAGCAGGGTGCGAAAGCGCGCCGGGTCGTGGGGCGTGATGTCGTGGGCCGGCGGGTCGACGTGGATCACCAGCAGCCGGGAGAGCCAGTAGCGCAGCGCGGTCAGGCGCAGCATGCTCGGCCACAGCGCTCGCTCGGTTTCGCTCAGCGGGCGGTGGGCGAGATACGCCGAAAGAATCGCCTGATAGCGCGCCTCGTCGATCTCGCCGTCGGCGTTGCTTGCCCAGTCGTTGATCACGATCGCCAGATCGAACAATAGATCGCCGGTGCAGCCGTTGTAGAAGTCGATGATGCCGCCGAGGCGGTCGCCGTCGTACAGCGTGTTGTCGCGAAAGAGATCGCCGTGGATCGCCCCCCGGGGCAGCGCGGCGCCGGCGAACGCCTCGGCGTAGTGGGCGATCTCCTCGCGCATCAGCGCCTGATCGTCCGCACTCAGAAACGCCAGGACTTCGGTATGGCGACGCTGCAGATAGCCGAGATCCCGCGGATTGGGGCGCTCACCGGAGAAATCGCGCGAAACCGCGTGCATCCGTCCGAAGGCGTTGCCGAGCGCTTCGCACTGCGCGAGATTCGGCGCGCTCGGGTGGCTCCCCGGCATCTTGGGAAAGAGCAGGGCGGGGCGACCGGCGAGGCGCTTCAGGGCTACGCCCTGGCGGTCGTGGATCGGGCCCGGTACCGGCAGATTCGCTGCCGCCAAATAGTCCAGCAGATCGACGAAAAAGGGCAGATCCTCGAACTCCCCCTGCTCGAACAGCGTGAGCACCCACTCGCCCTGATCGGTGGTGACGAAAAACGTGCTGTTCTCGGTGCCGTGGGCCACGCCTTCGAGCGTCACCAGCTCGCCGATGGCGAACTCGTCGAGGAAAGGGACGACCTGGTCGGCGTTCAGAGGAGTGAATACGGCCATGGGAACTCGTATCTGCAGGGCGGAAAGGGCGCATTGTAGCGATTCGACCGCCGCGCTCCTACCGATTCGGCCCGCGCGCGCTCACCGCCGCGGGTGGCGATCGAGGGGCGCGCCGCCGGCGTCAATCGTCGCGAACCCAGTCCGGCACCGCGACCCGATCCCGATTGACGCGCTCGAAGTTACCGTTGCCGGTGGTGTCGAGCAGAAAATACGCCGCCCCGCTCGCCGGGGTGACGCGAATCGCGTAGAGCCTGCCGTCGACGCGATACTCCTCCAGCGTCTGGCCCGCCTCCTGAATGGTCATGACTTCAGGCGTCGGCGGGGGCTGTGACGAAGATTGGGCCTGAGCCGGCAGCGCGAGAACGATCAGCGTGGCGAACGTGACGATCGCCGACGCGGCGGCCTGCACGCGGCGGCGCGGTCGGCTAAACGGTGGTATTCGATGCATGGTCGATCTCCTGGCGAGTCACGTCCTCGATTCTAGCGCGCGGCTCGCCCTGACGCCGAGCGACGCCTTGCGTATCATGAGCGCATCGAAAAGCCAGCCACGGATATTCGCGCTCATGGCAGATGCCCCCATCGTTCTCGTCGACGGATCGTCCTACCTCTATCGCGCCTTTCACGCGCTGCCGCCGCTCTCCACCGCCGACGGTGAGCCCACCGGCGCGGTACGCGGCGTGCTCTCGATGCTCAAGAGCCTGATCAAACAGTATCCGCAAAGTCCCATGGCGGTGGTCTTCGATGCCAAGGGCAAGACCTTTCGCGACGAGATCTTCGCCGAATACAAGGCCCACCGCCCGCCGATGCCGGACGATCTGCGCCCGCAGGTCGAGCCGCTTCACGACTGCGTCCGCGCGCTCGGGCTGCCGCTGCTGTGCATCGAGGGCGTGGAAGCCGACGACGTCATCGGCACCCTGGCGCGCCTGGCCACCGAGTCCGGCCGCGATGCGGTGATCTCCACCGGCGACAAGGACATGGCGCAGCTGGTCAACCAGCACATCACGCTGGTCAATACCATGAAGGGCGAGACCCTCGACGTCGCAGGCGTCGAGGAGAAGTTCGGCATTCCGCCCGCACTGATCATCGACTACCTGGCGTTGATGGGCGACAAGGTCGACAACATTCCCGGCGTACCCGGCGTGGGCGAAAAGACCGCGCTGGGGCTGCTGCAGGGCATGAACGGCGGGCTGGACACCATCTACGCCGATCTCGATCGCGTCACGACCCTTAGCTTTCGCGGCGCCAAGACGATGCCCAAGAAGCTCGAAGCCAACCGCGAGCAGGCGTACCTCTCCTACCAGCTGGCGACGATCAAGACCGACTGCGAACTGCCGGTGGGGCTCGATGAGCTGCATCTGGCGGCGCCGGATCGCGAGGCGCTCAAGTCGCTCTACCAGCGGCTCGAGTTCAAGAACTGGCTGAACGAGCTGCTCGAGGGCAAGGACGAAGGCGTCGACGACGTGAAAGCCGGTGATGCGCTCACCGAGACCGACGTCAACGAAGACCCGGCGCTGGTCAAGCCCGAGCGCACCGACCACACCCTGCTGACTCAGGACGATTTCGACGCCTGGCGCGAGCGGCTGGCGGCGAGCGAGGCGTTCTGCTTTGACCTGGAGACGACCAGCCTCAACTACATGGAGGCGGAGGTCGTGGGTATCGGCCTCTCGCTGGCGGCCCACGAGGCGGCCTACATCCCCGTGGGCCACGACTACCTCGACGCCCCTGCCCAGCTCGATCGGGATGCCGTGCTCGCCGCGCTCAAGCCGCTGCTCGAAGACCCCGCCATCGGCAAAATCGGCCAGAATCTCAAGTACGACATCTCGGTGCTGGCGCGCTACGACATTCGGGTCGCCGGCGCGCTGACCGACACCATGCTCGAGTCCTACGTGCTGAACTCCACCGTCACGCGGCACGACATGGACTCGCTGGCGCTGAAGTATCTCGGCGAGAAGACCATCGGCTTCGAGGAGATCGCCGGCAAGGGCGCCAAGCAGCTCACCTTCAACCAGATCGCGCTGGAAGAGGCGGTGCCGTACGCCTGCGAGGACGTCGACATCACGCTGCGTCTGCACACCGAGCTGCGGCCGCGCCTCGAGGAAGCGGGGCGGCTGGCGCAAGTGCTCGATACCCTCGAGCGGCCGCTGATTCCGGTACTCTCGCACATGGAGCGCGGCGGGGTGGCGCTGGACGCCAACCGCCTGCACGCCCAGAGCCAGGAACTCGAGGGGCGCATCCACGAGCTCGAGCGGGAAGCCTTCGAACTCGCCGGGCGCGAGTTCAACCTGGGTTCGCCCAAGCAGCTCGCCGAGATCCTGTTCGACGAGCAGAAGATCCCGGTGATCAAGAAGACTCCCAAGGGCGCGCCTTCCACCGCCGAGGCGGTGCTCGAGGAGCTGGCGCTGGACTACCCGCTGCCCAAGCTGATCATGACCCACCGCGGCCTGACCAAGCTGAAGTCGACCTACACCGACAAGCTGCCCCGGCTGGTCAACAAGGCGACCGGGCGGCTGCATACGAGCTACCATCAGGCGGTAACGGCGACCGGGCGGCTCTCCTCGTCCGACCCCAACCTGCAGAACATCCCCATCCGTACCGAAGAGGGGCGCAAGATCCGCCAGGCGTTCGTCGCCCGCGAGGGGTATCGCATCGTCGCCGCCGACTACTCGCAGATCGAGCTGCGCATCATGGCGCATCTCTCCAACGACCAGGGCCTGCTCGACGCCTTCGCCAACGACCTCGACATCCACGCCGCTACCGCCGCGGAGGTGTTCGGCGTGGCGCTCGACAAGGTCACCACCGATCAGCGCCGCAGCGCCAAGGCGATCAACTTCGGCCTGATCTACGGCATGAGCGCCTGGGGGCTGGGCAAGCAGCTGCACATCGAGCGCAATCAGGCGCAAACCTACATCGACCGCTACTTCGACCGCTATCCGGGGGTCGCCAAGTTCATGGACGACACCCGTGCCCAAGCCGGGGAGGATGGCTTCGTCGAGACCGTCTTCGGGCGGCGTCTCTACCTGCCGGAGATCGCCGCGCAGAATCACGCCCGCCGCCAGGCCGCCGAACGCACCGCGATCAACGCGCCGATGCAGGGCACCGCCGCCGACATCATCAAGCTGGCGATGATCGACGTGCACCACTGGCTGAATCCCGCCGACGGCGAGGCGGAGTTCGACGCCTGGATGGTGATGCAGGTCCACGACGAACTGGTCTTCGAAGTGAAGGAGAGCCAGGTCGAGGCGTTCATCCCCGCGATCCGTCAGCGCATGGAGAACGCCGCCGCGCTCAACGTGCCGCTCATCGTCGAGGCCGAAAGCGGCAGCAACTGGGACGAAGCGCACTGATCGAACAAAGCGCACTGATCGAATAAAGCGCGCTGGGGGCTGAGGCGAACCGAGGGAATCGAGCCCCCAGCGGCGATTGGCTCACCGATCGCCTCGATAGCGCCAGCGAATCGGACAATCGTCGCCACTGACTTACACTGACGTTAACCGATGACCGTCATCTCACTTTCGTCATCTCTTAGCCCGCCGTGCGGCTCGTCATCGCCGCCGGCGGCTTTATCGGCAAGGAGCACCAGCAATGGCTCAGCAGCAAATCGGCGTCGTCGGCATGGCCGTCATGGGGCGCAACCTCGCGCTCAACATCGAAAGCCGCGACTACACCGTGTCGATCTTCAACCGCTCGCCGGAGAAGACCGACGAGGTGATGGCAGAGAACCCGGAGAGCAAGCTCGTCCCGTTCTACAGCGTGGAGGCGTTCGTCGCCTCGCTGGAAACGCCGCGGCGCATTCTGCTGATGGTTCAGGCGGGCGACGCCACCGACAAGACCATCGCTTCGCTCAAGCCGCACCTGGACAAGGGCGACATCCTCATCGACGGTGGCAACACCCCGTTCGAGGACACCATCCGCCGTAACAAGGAGCTCTCCGAAGAGGGTTTCAACTTCATCGGGACCGGCGTTTCCGGCGGTGAAGAGGGCGCGCTGAAGGGGCCGTCGATCATGCCCGGCGGCCAGAAGGAGGCGTATGACATGGTCGCGCCGATCCTCGAGAAGATCGCCGCCCGTGCCGACGACGGCGAGCCCTGTGTCGCCTACGTCGGCCCCGACGGTGCCGGCCACTACGTCAAGATGGTCCACAACGGCATCGAATACGGCGACATGCAGCTGATCAGCGAGGCCTACTCGATTCTCAAGGGCTCGCTCGGCCTCACGAATGCCGAGCTGGCGGAGGTCTTCGGCGAGTGGAACGAGGGAGAGCTCGACAGCTACCTGATCGACATCACCGCCAGGATCTTCACCAAGAAGGACGATCGCACCGACGCCGACGTGGTCGACATCATTCTCGACTCCGCCGGCCAGAAGGGCACCGGCAAGTGGACCAGCAAGAGCGCGCTGGATCTCGGCGTGCCGCTGCCGCTGATCACCGAGTCGGTCTTTGCACGTTTCATTTCGTCATTGAAGGACGAGCGCGTCGAAGCCGCCAAGGTGCTCGAGGGCCCGGCGGAGACGCCGCTCGAGGGAGACCGCAGCGAATTCATCGAGAAAGTGCGCAAGGCGCTCTTCTTCAGCAAGATTGCCTCCTACGCCCAGGGCTTCGCCCAGATGCGCGCCGCTTCCGATCACTACGGCTGGGGCCTCGACTACGGCGAAGTCGCCAAGCTCTTCCGCGCCGGCTGCATCATCCGCGCGCGTTTCCTGCAGGAGATCACCGACGCCTATCAGGAGAATCCCGAGCTCAAGAACCTGCTGATGGCGCCGCACTTCAGCGAGATCGCCGGCAACTACCAGCAGGCGCTGCGCGACGTCATTGCCCATGCGGTCCAGAACGGCATTCCGGTGCCGACCTTCTCCTCGGCCATCGCCTACTACGACAGCTACCGCAGCGAGAAACTCTCCGCCAACCTGATCCAGGCCCAGCGCGACTTCTTCGGCGCCCACACCTACAAGCGCGTCGATGAAGAGGGCACCTTCCACACCGAGTGGCTCGAAGACTGAGCCACGCCCGCCCCGCGTGAAAAACCGCCCGCCCCGGTACCGCCGGGGCGGGCGGTGTCGTCTGGACGAGACAGATGCATACCCCGCCGCTCGTCACGCTCAGCCGCCCGCCATGCTCAGCCGCTCGACGAGTCGACCTCGCACATCGGATTTCGCTGCGTCAGACGTTAGCGCCCGGCATGCCCATTCCTCCACAGTTGCGGCGAGATGCTCCAGGCATCGCCGTGCGTTTTTGCAGTCTTGTCACACCTTCTCTAGCTTTACTGAGTGATGATCACCGTCGTGGCAGTGCCTGACACATTGCCACGACGTCTCTCACGGTGCCCCGCCGTGCCTGCGTCCGCCGCCGAATGCGCGGTGAACCGATGACAAGAACGATTCCAACGACGCCCCGATGAGGACGATGACATGGATGACAACGAACGCTCGACGCCGGGCGTAGGGACCTTCGATCCCGCGCACCCGGATGCTTCCACTTCTCCCGACTCGCGCCCGCGCTCTCCGGGGCGGCGGCGCTTTCTGCAGGCGGCCGGTGTCTCCGGGCTCGCCGTCGCGGCGGCGCCTGCGCTCTCCGGGGTGAGCTACGCCGGCTCCCCGGATCGCCCCGAGACCCAGACCGACACGCCGCCCGCCGAGGGCCAGCGGCGTATCACGCTCACCGTCAACGGCAAGCGTCATCAGCTCGATGTCACGCCCAACGTGATCCTGCTCGATGCGCTGCGTCACGGGCTCGCGCTCACCGGCACCAAGAAAGGCTGTGACCACGGCCAGTGCGGCGCCTGCACGATCCTCGTCAACGGCACGGCGATCAACTCCTGTCTGAGCCTGGCGATCACCCACGACGGTGACGAGATCACGACCGTCGAAGGGCTCGAACAGAACGGCCAGCAGCATCCGATCCAGCAGGCGTTCCTCGAGCACGACGCCTACCAGTGCGGCTACTGCACGGCAGGGCAGATGATGAGCGCGGTGGCGATCCTGCAGAACGATGCGATCGGCGAGAGCGACGCCGACGTCCGCGAGGCGATGAGCGGCAACATCTGCCGCTGCGGCGCCTACAAGAACATCGTCGCGGCGATTCAGTCCGCTCGCGGCGACGTGAAGGGAGGCAAGGCATGAGACATTTCGACTACGCCCGCGCCGACGGTACCCGGGCCGCCATTCAGGCACACGGCAGCGATGACGAGGCGGCCGGCTATCAGACGGGCGGCGCCGCCTATCTGGCCGGCGGCACGACGCTGCTGGATCTGGTCAAGCTCGACGTCATGCAGCCGGACAAGATCGTCGACATCAACGGCGTCGCCCTCGATGAGATCGAGCGCCTCGACGACGGCCGCCTGCGCATTGGCGCGATGGTGACCAATACCGCGCTCGCCCGCGACGAGCGTGTGACCGCAGACTACGCGGTGCTCTCCCAGGCGCTACTGGCCGGGGCCTCGACCCAGCTTCGCAACAAGGCGACCACCGGCGGCAACGTCATGCAGCGAGTGCGCTGCCCCTACTTTCGCGACGGCGTCTCCGACTGCAACAAGCGCGAACCCGGCAGCGGCTGCGCGGCGATCGGCGGGGTCAATCGCAGCGTCCATGCGGTACTCGGCACCAGCGAGAGCTGCATCGCCACTCACCCCTCCGACATGTGCGTGGCGATGGCAGCGATCGGCGCCACCGTCGAGGTCGAAGGCCCCGACGGCAAACGCGAGATCGACTTCGCCGAGTTCCACCTGCTGCCCGGCGACACGCCGGAACAGGAGCACGCGCTGAAGCCCGGCGAGCTGATCACCCACGTGGTGCTCGACGCGCCGATGCAGAACGCCCGCTCGAGCTATCTCAAGCTGCGCGACCGTCAGTCGTACCAGTTCGCGCTCGCCTCCAGCGCCGTGATCGTGACCCTCGACGGCAACACCATTCGCAAGGCGCGTGTGGCGCTGGGCGGCGTGGGTACCAAGCCGTGGCGCGCCCCGGAGGTCGAGGCCGCGCTCGAAGGCAAGCAGGCGAGCGAAGCGCTCTTTGCCGACGTCGCCAAGCGCGCGTTCGACAACGCCACTGCCTACGCTCACAACGCCTACAAGATCCCCCTCGGCCAGCAGGCGATCGTGCGTAATCTCGTCGATCTGACCCAATCGGTCGACCCGACCGCCGCCTGAACCGCCCGCGAGGAGCAACCCTATGAGTAATGACAATCGGAGTGACGGCACGGACGGCGCCAAGCGCGGCGGCATCATCGGTGCCGGCGTGCCGCGGATCGACGGTCCGGACAAGCTGTCGGGTCGGGCCAACTACGCCGCCGACAACCTGCCGCCCAATCTGAGCTACGCCTACGGCGTCTTCAGCACCGTGGCCAGCGGCACGGTCTCACGCCTGAGCGTCGAGGAAGCGCGCCAGATGCCGGGGGTGGTGGACGTCTTCCATCACGGCCACTTTCCGACGCTCTACCGCTCGCCGTCGAGCTTCGCGCAGGGCAACAAGGTCGAGGAGACCCGGCTGCCGTTCGAGGACGAGCGGGTCTACTACGAAGGTCAGTTCGTCGCCCTGGTGGTCGCGGACACCTTCGACAACGCCCGCGCCGCGGCGCGACGGGTGAAGGTCGACTACAGCGCGGAGAGCGCGATCGCCAACCTCGAGCAGGGCGTCCAGGCCCACGGCACGAAGAAAGGCAGCGGCAACCACGCCCGCGGCGACGCCGCCGCCAACTTTGACGGCGCGGCGCACACGATCGACGTGACCTATCGCACGCCGGTGGAGACGCACAACCCGATGGAGATGCACGCCTCCACCGCCTGGTGGGACGACGACCATCTGACGATCTTCGACGCCTCCCAGGGCGTGGTGGTGGCGCGCAACGCGCTCTCCAAGATCTTCGCCATGCCGCCGGAGCGGATCACGGTGCACGCGCCCTACATCGGCTCCGGCTTCGGCAGCAAGCTCTGGACCTGGCCGCACGCCATCGCCACCGCGGCGGTCTCCCGCGAGCTCGGCCGCCCGGTACAGCTGGTGGTGCCGCGGCCGCAGATGTTCACCACCACCGGTCATCGTCCGGAGACGCGTCAGCGCCTGCGTCTGGCAACGGACGCCAGCGGCAAGCTGGTGTCGCTGCGCCACGAGTCGATCAATACCACCTCCTTCACCGACCAGTACGTCGAGACCTGCGGCAGCGTGACCAAGAGCCTCTACAGCTGCCCCAATCTGACGGTGAGCCACGAAACCACTCGGGTGAACCGCGGCACGCCGACGTCGATGCGCGCACCGGGAGCGGCCCCGGGGCTGTTCGCGCTGGAGTCTGCCGTCGACGAGATGGCCGATGCTGCCGGCGTCGATCCGCTCCAGTTCCGGCTCGACAACTACGCCGAGCGCGACGAAAGCCAGGATCTGGAGTTCTCCAGCAACCATATCGTCGAGGCGACGAATCGCGCGGCGGAAAAGTTCGGCTGGGCGAACCGCAACCCCGAGGTCGGCAGCATGAAGGACGGTCGTGAGATCGTCGGCTACGGCATGGCGGCATGCAACTGGGAAGCGATGAAGATGGCCTGCGATGCGCGGGTGTCGATTCGCGCCGACGGCACCGCGTTCGCCTCCTGCGCGACGCAGGACATCGGCACCGGCACCTACACCATCGTGGCGCAGACGGTGAGTGACGTGACCGGTATTCCGATCGATCGCGTCACCGTCAAGCTGGGGGACTCCTCCTACCCGGACGGGCCGGTCTCCGGCGGCTCCTGGGCCACCGCGACCACGCTGCCGGCGATCGCCAAGGCCGCCCGCGCCGCCCTCGACGAGATGAAGCGCTACGCCACCGGCGACAATGGCGCTTTCGCCGACAGCGAAGCCGACGCGCTGGAAGTCGCCGATGGCGGTCTGCGCAGCGCCGACGGCACGCAGACGAGCTTTGCCGACATTCTCAAGGCGGCGCGCTACGGCAGCGCGGACGGCGAGGCGCATACCGATGCCGCCGACTCCGAGTACTCCTACCGCTCCTTCGGCGCGCACTTCGTCGAGGTACGCTGGGATCCGGGTATCTCGCGCCTGCGCGTGGCGCGCGTGTTCAGCGCCATCGACGTCGGCCGCGTGATCAACGAGACCACCGCCCGCAACCAGGTCGAGGGTGCGGTGGTGATGGGCATCGGCATGGGGCTGTTCGAGGCGACCGAGTATGACGAACGCAACGCCCGTCCGGTCAACAACAACTACGCCGAGTATCTGGTGCCGGTGCACGCCGACCAGCCGGAGATCGACGTGATCCTGCTCGACTATCCCGACACCAAGTTCAACGAGTACGGTGCGCGCGGGATCGGCGAGATCGGCATCACCGGACTCGCTGCCGCCGTCGCCAACGCGGTACATCACGCCACCGGCAAACGCATCCGCGAACTGCCGATCACCCTCGACAAGCTGATGGAGGACGTGCCCCAGGCCCGGAGCGCGTAACCGTAGAAAGCCGCGGAGCGCGTAACCGTAGAAAGCCGCGGAGCGCGTAACCGTAGAAAGCCGCGGAGCGCTTAGCCGTAGAAAGCCGCGCTCGCCACAGCGCCAACGACGTGACGACACCGCCGGCCTCAGCGCCGGCGGTGTCGTTTTTGGCTATCGTGGTCTGGATTGCCGCCCCCTCAGGCGTCGCCTCGTCAGCGCCCGTGCCGCTCGCGCCAGGCGGCGAAGTCCGCAAGCGACTGCTCGTCCGTCGGCGGATAGAGCCCGATGATCGTGCGTCCGTTCTGCACCGCCTCGGTGACGAAATCCTCGAAGGCGGTCATCTCCACCGCCTCGAGGGCGATCGCCTCGACGATGGCCTGGGGTATCACGATCACCGCCTCGTCGTCGCCGACCACGATGTCTCCCGGAAAGACAGCAACGCCGCCGCAGCCGATCGGGACTTCGGTATCGATGGCCTGATGGTGCGTGAGGTTGGTCGGCGCCGAGGGCCGCTGGTGATAGGCGGCGATCTCGAGGGCGCCGATCTCGGGGCTGTCGCGAAAGCCGCCGTCGGTGACGATGCCGGCGCCGCCGCGAACCATCAGGCGCGTGATCAGGATCGATCCCGCCGAGGCGGCGCGGGGGTCGCAGCGGCTGTCGATCATCAGGACGTGCCCCGCCGGGCACTGCTCGATCGCCTGGCGCTGCGGGTGCGCCGGGTCGCGGAAGACCTCGATACCGTTCAAGTCTTCCCGCGCGGGGATGGTGCGAAGGGTGTAGGCCGGGCCGACCATGACGCGCCCCTTCCCGGCGACGGGGCGTACGTTCTCCAGCGTCTGGTGGCGAAGCCCACGCTTGAACAGCGCAGTGGCGAGGGTGGCGACCGAAACGCCTTCTAGCTGGCGGCGCGTTGACTCTTGCATGGGCAGGCTCCGGCAGTATCGGGGGAACCCGAGCCTACGTGAGCCCCGGCCGGCGTCGATACGACCTTGGTCAGCGCTGGCGGCGCGAGACCCCGCCAGCGCCACCGCTCACTCCTGGGTGGTGGTGGCGACCAGGGCCTCGAGGCTGTCTTGAAGCGCCTTCACGCCGTCGCAGTCGGCGACACCGTGGCGCTCGGCGATCCACGCCGGGTCGTTGTAGCCGAGCCAGGTCTGGCCCTCGTCGTCCTGCCAGACCAGCGCCTTCATCGGCATGTCGATACCGGCGGTGGCCGCGCACTGGATCAGCGGCGTACCGCCCCGGGCACTGCCGAAGAGGATCACTTCGTTGGGCAGCAGTGCCAGATCGCGAGAGATTGCCGCCTGGCGGTGATCGACCCGCGCGAACACGGTCATCCCGCTCTGGCGCGCCGCGGTGACGAAACGCCCGGCGACCGTGTGGACTTCACCGTCGACCGGGGTGCGGATCAGCCCCGCGATGGCCGGCCCATCCTGCGTCCGTTCGGCCCGGGCGGTGGACTGTGCGCCGGCGCTGGCGGTCATGCCGATGGCGGTCAGGCAAAGCGCCAGGGCGAGCCAGCGTTTCGGGGTCAATGGCATTGGGGTCTCCTCGTGAAGCGATAGGGTCTAGCGGGTCTCTACGCTCGCGCCGGGCGGGCGGATGCCGCGAGCCGGGGCGCGTGCACATGGCGTGAAAGGTCAGGCGGGAAGAGCATGACCGCGGTCGCCGCCGAGCGCAAAACCTGGGTGACGCGAGGCGAAAATTTTCCCAAATCGATGAGCACGCACGCGACATCCTGACTATGCTTCGGGGGCAGCGAAGCTGGCGGCCTGACACCGCCGGAACGCTTGCGCTGACAGAGGCCGCGAACGAGAGGCGAAAGCCCGGCGCCGGCCCGTAGAAAAGAACGCATGTCACCCGTGACACCCCGATCCGTCGCCCTTAGCAGGCGATGGACAACGACCGAGCCGCCCGCCTCGAGCGCAATCGATGCGTGGCGGACGTCGTCCGATCGATCCGAATTCCGGCATCTCAAGGAGGCACGCTACGTGCCGGCTGTCAAAGCCACGAGTGCGCCGGAATTCAGAACTCCATGAGGAGCCGGCAAGATGGATGATTCCGTGCATTCCCGAACACGCGCGCAGGCTGCCCCCGGCACCCAGACGCTCAATTTCACGCTCAACGGCGAGCCGCGCACGCTCGAGGTCGCCCCCAATGCGGTGCTGCTCGATGTATTGCGCGAGCAGATCGGCCTCGGCGGCACCAAGAAGGGCTGCGACCACGGTCAGTGCGGCGCCTGCACCGTGCACGTCGACGGCCAGTCGATGAATTCGTGTCTGCGTCTCGCCGTCATGTGCGAAGGCCAGCACGTCACTACGGTGGAAGGGCTCGCCCGCGACGGCGAACTCCACCCGATCCAGCAGAACTTCCTCGAGTGCGACGCCTATCAGTGCGGCTACTGCACGCCGGGACAGATGATGTCCGCCACCGCGCTACTCAATGACGAGCGCGTGGGCACCGACGACGCCTCGGTGAAAGAAGCCATGAGCGGCAACATCTGCCGCTGCGGGGCGTACAAGAACATCGTCGAAGCGATCCAGAAGTCCCGCCAGCAGCTGAGTTACGACGCGACGCAGAAGGAGGGCACCGCATGAGAACCTTCGCCTTTTCCCGTGCCGACAGCGTCGAGCGTGCGGCAACGTCCGCGGACGCCACCGCCTTCGTCGCCGGCGGTACGACGCTGCTCGACCTGATCAAGCTCGACGTCCTCAAGCCGGCAAACGTGGTCGACATCAATGCGCTGCCGTTGAAGCGGGTCGAGCGTCTCGACGACGGACGGCTCAAGATCGGCGCGCTGGTCACCAATACCGACCTTGCCCATCACCCGGAGGTGAAGGCGCACTACCCGGTGCTCTCCGAAGCCCTGCTGGCGGGCGCTTCGACCCAGCTGCGCAACATGGCGACCACCGCCGGCAACGTGATGCAGCGTACGCGCTGCCCGTACTATCGCGACCCGGCGGCCAAGTGCAACCGCCGCGAGCCGGGCACGGGCTGCGATGCGATGAATGGCATCAACCGCATGAACGCCGTGCTCGGTGGCAGCGACGCCTGCATCGCCGTACACCCGTCGGACATGTGCGTCGGCATCGCTGCCATCGGCGCGACGCTGACCCTGCAGGGCCCCGGCGGCGAGCGTGAGGTCGACTTCGCCGACTTCCATCGTCTCCCGGGCGATACCCCGCACATCGAACACGATCTGCAAGAGGGTGAGCTGATCACCGCGATCACCCTGGATGCGCCGCTGAAAGGTGCCGGCTCGCACTATCTTAAGCTGCGCGACCGCGCCTCCTACGAGTTCGCGCTCGCCTCCTGCGCCGCCGAGATCACCCTCGACGGCGAGACGATTCGCGAAGCGCGCCTCGCTCTCGGCGGCGTCGCCACCAAGCCGTGGCGCTGCACCGAGGCCGAAGCGGCACTCGTCGGTCAGCCCGCCGAGAAGGCGAGCTTCGAGCGTGCCGCCGAGATCGCGCTGAAAGACGCCGTGCCCCGCGAGCACAACGCCTACAAGATTCCCCTGGCGCGTCAGGCGATCGTGCGTGCACTGCGCAACGCCGCGCAGGACAAGACGTCGCAGAGCGAGACACAGGAGAGCCAGGCATGAACGACATGACCCAACCGAATGTCGTCGGTCAGCGCACGCCGCGCATCGACGGTGAGTTCAAGCTCACGGGCCACGCCGGCTATACCGGCGAGCTGCACGCCGACAACATGCTCTACGGCTACCCGGTGTCGGCGACCATCGCCAACGGCAAGCTCGAGTCCCTCGAGCTGGACGAAGCCCGCGCGATGCCGGGCGTGGTGGACATCTTCCATCACGGACACTTCGAGACGCTGCACCGCTCGCCGAACTCCATGGCCCATGGCGACATGGTCAACGAGGTGCGCCTGCCGTTCGAGGACGAGCGCATCTACTACCACGGCCAGTACGTGGCACTGGTCGTCGCCGAGACCTTCGAGCAGGCCCGCGCCGCCGCCCAGCGCGTGATCGCCCGCTACACCAAGATGTCCGGCGCGACCGCGGGGCTACTGCAGACCGACGCCGAGGGCGAGCTGCAGGAGAGTTCCGGCACGTCGCGCGGCGATCCGGAAGCTGCCTTCGGCGGCGCCGAAGTGAAGGTCGACTCGACCTATCAGATCGCCGCCGAGAGCCATCTGCAGATGGAGATGCACGCGACCCTCGCCGAGTGGCACGACGACGGTCAGCGTCTCGTCGTCCACGAGTCGACTCAGGGCGTGTTCTTCCAGCGCAACGCCATGGCGCGGGTCTTCGGGCTCGCCCAGGAGAACCTGGAAGTCATCTCGCACTACATCGGCTCCGGCTTCGGCAACAAGCTTTTCATGTGGCCGCACGCCGTCGCCACCACCGTGGCCGCGCGCATGACCGGCCGCCCGGTGAAAGTGGTGCTGCCGCGTCAGCAGGACATGAGCAGCGGCGGCAATCGCCCTGCCTCGCGTCAGCGCATCCGGCTGGGTGCCGATCGCAGCGGCAAGCTCACCTCGGTGATTCACGACAGCACCACCGAAACCTCGCTGGTGCACCAGTACGTCGACGGCTGCGGCAGCGCCACGCCGAGCTTCTACGCCTGCGACAACGTCTCCACCAGCCAGCGCGTGCTCGAGGTGAACCACGGCACGCCCTGCCCGATGCGCGCGCCGGGCGAAGTCTCGGGTATCTTCGCGCTGGAAACGGCGATGGACGAGCTGGCGGTCGAGCTCGACATGGACCCGGTCGAACTGCGGCTAAAGAACAACGCAGAGCTTGACCCGGCGAGCGGGCTGCCGTGGTCGAGCAAGCATCTGGACGAGTGTCTCACCAGTGCGGCCAAGCGCTTCGGCTGGGAGAACCGCAATCCGGCCGTCGGCTCGATGCGCGACGGCGACGAGATCATCGGTTACGGCATGGCCTCCTGCACCTGGTCCGCCGGACGCCAGCCGTGCGAGGCGCGGGTCGAGCTGCGCGCCGACGGCTCGCTCTTCGCCGCCTGCGGCACGCAGGACATCGGCACCGGCACCTACACCATCGTCGCGCAAGCCGTCGCCGAGCTGACCGGCGCCGATTTGTCGCGCATCGAGGTCAAGCTGGGCGAGACCAGCCTGCCGGCGGGCCCGCTCTCCGGCGGCTCCATGGCGACGGCCACCGTGCTCCCCGCGGTCGCCGCGGCGGTGCGTGACGCGCTGGATGCGATCAAGGAAGTGGCGATCGGCAGCGGCGGGGCGTTCGAAGGCAGCGACGCCGACTCGCTCTCCGCGGAAGCGGGCTGTCTCACCGACGGCAACCGCCGCGTGAGCTTCGAAGAGGTGCTGGAGACCAGCAAGCTCTCGAGCGTCAACGGCCAAGGCAGCGCCGCCCCCGGCAACGAGCAGAACGAGTACGCCTTCCGCTCCTTCGGCGCGCACTTCGTCGAGATCCGCATCGATCCGGAAATCTCGCGGGTTCGCGTGGCGCGGGTCGTCTCCTCGATCGACATCGGTCGGGCGATCAACCCGCCGACGGCGCGCAACCAGGTCGAGGGCGGCATCGTCATGGGCGTCGGCATGGGCCTGCTCGAGAAGCTCGACTACGATCCGCGGGATGCGCGGCTGATCAACGCCAACGTGGCCGACTACATCGTCCCGACGCACGCCGATGCGCCGGAGATCGACGTCGAGCTGCTCGACTACCCGGACTTCAAGCACAACGAGTTCGGCGGTCGTGGCGTGGGCGAGATCGGTCTGACCGGCGTCGCGCCGGCGATCGCCAACGCGATCTACCACGCCACCGGCAAGCGCTACCGGGATCTGCCGATCACCATCGAGGATCTGCTCGCCGCCGACTGATCGCCGTCGCCGGATCGCTTTTGATCGGCAATGAGAAGCCGCCGCACCCTGTTAGGTGCGGCGGTTTTTTCGTGGGAGACGCTTCGCTGTCGTCAGGGCTGACGCGCGAGCAAACCGGAAAGAAAGAGCGCCGCGCAGCGCTCGACGCGGTCGTCGATCGCCCTGGCACTCGGCGGCGCTTCGAGCTGGAGCAGCTGAATGAGATGCCACTCGCCGAGCACCATGCCCAGATACATGCCGGCGAGTTCGGCGGTATCGCCGTGGGGCAGGCGGCCGTCGGCGATGCGGCGGTCGAGGTAGTCCGTCACCACCCGGCGCATCCGTCCCGGGCCGGCGTCGAAGAAGCGCCGGGCAAGCTCCGGCTGGCGCGGGCTCTCGGCGACCACTTCGCGGTAGATACCCAGCGCCTCGTCGTCCATCGCCTTGTGGAGCAGGCTGGTGCCGAAGCGGATGAGCGCCGCTTCGACGGGCAGCTCGTCGATATCGTCGCCGGTGAGGGTGGCGTAGACGTGGTGCGAGCGGCGCTCGACCATCGCCTGGAAGAGTCCTTCCTTGTTGCCGAAATGGCGATAGAGCGTGGAGAGCGAGCCGCCCGCTTCGGCGACGATGTCGTTGACGCTCACCTGGCTGAAACCGCGCTCCAGAAACAGTCGCTGCGCCGCATCGAGCAGCGCCTCGCGACGCTTGAGTCCGCGCTGGGTCGTCGGCGAATGCCGAGCGGTCGGGTGCCGAGGGGGGAGGGAGGACATGACACTCCTGCAAGGAAGGCCCGCGGGGCGCGGTAAACGGTAGCGTTTTGGAAAAGAAAGCGTAGCATACACTACACCTAGAATCGGTCATGGTTTCCTGCATGAAGATCAAGAAAAAACTCTATACCTCGCTGGCGGTGGTCGTACTGCTGATCGTCGCGCTGGTGTTCGCATGGCGCTGGTGGCAGACCGGGCGTTTCTTCGTCGAGACGGACAACGCCTACGTCCAGACCGACAGCGTGGCCATCCGCTCGGAGCTCTCGGCGCGAGTGCTGGGGGTGGCCGTCGACGACAACCAGCGGGTGCAAGCGGGTGACGTGCTGATCCGGCTCGATGACCGTGACACGCGCAGCCGTCTCGCCCAGGCGCAGGCGCAGCTCGCCGTCAGCGCGGCCAACGTGACCCAGAGCGAGCGTCAGGTCGAACTCGACCGGGCGAGCATCGACGAGGCCACGGCACAGGTGAGCGCGGCGGAGTCCGACGTCGCCCAGGCGCGCCAGCATCTGCAGCGCTCGCAGTCGCTGGCGGCCAACAGCTACGCCTCGCGCCAGCAGCTCGATGACGACCAGGCCTCGCTGCGCGTCGCTCAGGCCACCCTCGCGGCGCGTCAGGCCAGCGTCGAGTCCGCCAAGCGGCGGCTCTCCGCCGACCAGGCGTCGATCGACAGCGCCAAGGCGAACCGCCAGGCCGCCGAGTCGGACATCGACTACGCCGAGAGCCAGCTCGACAAGACGCGTATCGTCGCTCGACGCAGCGGCGTGATCGGCAATCTCACCGTCGAGCCGGGCGATCTCGCCCAGCCCTCGCTGACGCTGATGCAGCTCGTCCCGGTGGATAGCGCCTACGTCGTCGCCAACTACAAGGAGACGCAGATCGAGCGCATGCGGGTGGGCCAGCCGGTCGCGCTCGAGGTGGACGCCTACCCGGATATCGAATTCGAGGGCCGCGTCGACAGCGTCGCCCCGGCCACCGGCACCCAGTTCAGCCTGCTGCCGCAGGACAACGCCACCGGCAACTTCAACAAGATCGTCCAGCGCGTGCCGGTGAAGATCCGCGTTACCGGCCCGGAAGACGAACTCTGGCGGCTGCAGGCCGGGCTCTCGGTGGTGCCGTCGGTGGATACCCGCGAGGTCGACGGCCAGGCGATCTACTTCGACCCGGCCCCCGCGCTCGACGATGCCCCCGTGGACGACGCGCCGCGTCGACCGCGTGACAACAATGCCGCCACCGCGCCCGCCGACGCCGACGAGCGCGATTCATGAGCGAAGTGGCGCCACCCACCGGCGCCGGCCCGCAGGAGATGCCGTCGTGGCACTACCGCTTCGGCTTCATCGCGGCGGTGTTCGGGATGTTCATGGCGATTCTGGACATCCAGATCGTCGCCAGCTCGCTCAACGAGATCCAGGCCGGGGTCTCCGCCTCGCAGGACGAGATTTCCTGGATCCAGACCTCCTATCTGGTCGCGGAGATCATCATGATCCCGCTCTCCGGCGTGCTGATGCGCTGGCTCTCCACGCGGGTGGCGTTCGTCATCTCGTGTGCCGGCTTCACCATCGCGAGCCTCGGCTGCGCGCTGGCCACGACCATCGATCAGCTGATCGTGCTGCGCGCCATCCAGGGCTTCATGGGCGGGGCGATGATCCCGATCACCCAGGCGATCAGCTTCTCGCTATTCCCGCGCCGGGCGATGGGCACCGTGCAGGGCGTGATCGGCATGGTGGTGACGCTGGCGCCGTCCATCGGCCCCACCGTCGGCGGCTATCTCACCGAGATCTTCAGCTGGCACTGGCTGTTTCTGGTCAACGTCATCCCCGGCATCGTCGTCACGCTGATGGCGTGGCGCTTTCTGGATATCGACAAGGGCGATGCCAAGGTCGGCAAGTTTCTCGATTTCCGCGGCCTGATCCTCATCGCGCTGTTTCTGGGTAGCCTCGAGTTCGTGCTCGAGGAGGGGCCGGGGGACGACTGGTTCGCCAGCGACCTGATCATCGGCATGACCCTGCTCTGCGCGCTCTCCTGCGTCGGTTTCTTCTGGCGGGTGTTCACCTACGCCCACCCGATCGTCGATCTGCGCGCGTTTCGCAATCTCAACTTCTCGGTGGGGACGGGGCTGGTCTTCGTCGTGGGGATCGCGATGTACGGACTGGTCTACCTGATGCCGCTGTTTCTCGGCGGGGTGCGCGGCTACTCGAGCCTGCAGATCGGCGAGGTGATGTTCGTCACTGGCGTGGCGATGTTCTTCACCGCGCCCATCGTCGGGCGGCTGACCAACTCGGTGGATCTGCGGGTGCTGCTCTTCATCGGGCTGGCGCTGGTGGGTATCGGGACCGCGATGAACTCGAATCTCACCAGCGAGTCCGGCTTCTGGCAGTTCTTCTGGCCGCAGATCGTGCGCGGCATGGGCATGATCATGTGCATCATCCCCGCCTCGCGCATTGCCATGGGTACGCTGCCGCCGCAGGAGCTCGGCAACGCCGCCGGGCTTTTCAGCGTGATGCGCAACCTCGGCGGGGCAGTCGGGCTGGCGATGCTCGACACCGTGCGCGACTGGCGCGCCGACTACCACTGGAATCAGCTCATCGGCGCGATCGACACCGGCCGAGCCGTCGTCCAGCAGGAGATCGCGCAGTATCAGGCGATGCTCATCGGCCACGTCGCCGACCCCTACCACAGCGCCGTCGCCCTGCTCGGTCAGCGCGTCGGCGTGCAGGCGCAGGTGCTTGCCTACAACGATATCTTCCTGTGGCTGGGCGTGATCTATCTGCTCAGCGTGCCGCTGGTATTGCTGCTCAGAAAGATCGATCACTAGCCGCGCCAAGACGCTCTCGGGCCGCGTCTTCGGCCCGTGCCATGTCGCCGCGGCGAGCCCGTGCACCCGGCCGGGCGTCGATGGTTCAATAGCGTCATTCACGCTGAGCCATCGACGTCACTGATCCCTCGGTACCGTTGACGCTGTATCAGTGACGCCACTGCCCAACCGCTACAGGAACCGCTCATGAACACCCCCGGCTCGCCCAAACCCGGCAGCGACGAACCCGTACGCACCATGATGCGGCTTATCGGGGCGTTCGCCGCGCCGGTGGTGATCTATCTGCTGCTGTGGGAGCTGGTCGCGGGCGCCTTGCTGCCCAACGCGGCGCCGGCAGGGCGGGAATTCGCGATCAACCTCGCCAACGTGCTGATCCCCTGTGCGGGCGTGCTCGCCAGCATCTTTCTCGCCGGGGTGAAAATCGGCCGCTACCTCGGCGGCGGGGTGATGGTGCTGTTCTTCCTCTACGCCTATCTCGTTTCCGGCGTCGCTTTCAGCTGGCTGCCCATCGCGCTCACCCTCCTCGGCGTGGGGCTGGCGTGGGGGCTCGCCCGTTTTTGCCCGCGGCTCTCGCCCGAGCTCGACGGCCTGATCGGCTGACATGAGCCAGTGACGCCCTCGAACGCGCATAATCCCGGAGAGAGGCTCGGCGACAGGCTCGCCGACTGGCTTCCCGCCTGGCGGACCGAACTGGCCGCCCGACGTCGGCGCGGCATCGTCTGGATTGCCGCCGACGACCCCCTGCCGCGGGCGCAGGCGCTGATGGCGGCGAGCGACTGGGCGTCGCCGCTCTGGATCGGCGCGGTCTCGCAGGCGCCGACGCAGTCGATCACCTGTCTCGCCCCGGGGCGCGCCCGCAGTCGACTGGGTCAGGAGCACGATCTGGTCGTCTTCGACGCCACCGGGCAGAGCGGCTTCGACCCGGATGCCTTCGGCGCGATCAGCGGCACGCTCGTTGCCGGCGGCTGTCTGGTGCTGCTGACGCCCGCCGCCTGGGCGGCCCCCAGCGCCGGTGACTGGTTGGGTGACGCCGACTACCGCCGGCTGGCGCACTGGCCGTTGGAGGCCGGCGAGATCGAGGCGCGCTATCTGGCACGGCTGGCCCGGCGGCTCGGCGCTTTCGAAGCGCTCGTGACCTGGCCTGCCGACGCGGCGCGGCCGTCGTTGCCTGCCCCGCCAGGCGCCGAATGGGCGTCAGCCGGTAGCGATCGTGAGGACGCCCCGTCTCACGCCGACATCGACGATGTCGATGACGCCGACTGTCTGAGCGCCGATCAGGCAGCGGCGGTAGGGCGGCTGACGCGGCTGCGTCGGCGCCGGCCGCTGGTGCTGATCGCCGACCGCGGTCGGGGCAAGAGTGCCGCGCTGGGTATCGCCGCCGCCCGGCGGCTGATGGCGGGAGAGCGCCGACTGTGGATCGCCGCCTCCAGCGAGGCCGCGGTGGCGCCACTCTTCGAGCGGTTGGGTGCGCTGCTGCCGACGGGGCAGCGCGTGCCCGGCGGCTTCACGCTGACGCTGAAGGGGACGGAGAGTCACGAAAGAGAGTGTCGCATCGAGTGGCTGGCACCGGAGCGCGTCGCAAGCGCCCTCGATGATCCCGATATCGACCGGCGCTCGCCGCCGACGCTGTTCGTCGACGAGGCGGCCTCGATTCCCGCCGCGCGCCTCGCGGATTGGCTGGTGCGCTTTCCGCGCATCGCCTTCGCCACCACCGTCCACGGCTACGAAGGGACCGGGCGCGGCTTCGAGGTACGCCTGCGCGATACCCTCGACCGGCTCACGCCGGACTGGAGGCGGCTGCGGCTGACCACGCCGATCCGCTGGGCGGCGGATGACCCGCTGGAGCGGCTCACCCGTGAGCTGCTGTGTCTGGATGCCGAGATCGACGAGAGTCCTTTCGCGGGCGCTGAATCGCGCGAGCTCGACGGGCTCACGCTCAACTGGCTCACTCTCGACTGGCTCGACCGCACTGCGCTGGCTCATGACGAGGCCGCGCTGCGGGAGGCGTTCGGACTGCTGGTGCAGGCGCACTACCGCACCACGCCCGCCGATCTGCGCCAGCTGCTCGACGGCCCCGGCGTGCGCCTGCTGGCGGCGCGCTGCGAAGGGCGGCTCGCCGGCCTCTGCGTGGTGCAGGCCGAGGGCGGTTTCGATGCGGCGCTGGCCGGGGCGATCCAGCGGGGCGAGCGGCGCCCGCGGGGGCATCTGCTGGCGCAGTCGCTGGCGATGCACGCCGGCCACGCCGAGGCGGCAACGCGCCGGTGGTGGCGCATCATGCGGATCGCGGTGCACCCCGGCTGCCGCCGTCGCGGTATCGGCCAGACGCTGATCGAGGCGGTGGCGGACGCCGCGGTAGGGCAGGGCATCGACCATCTCGGCGTCAGTTTCGGGGCCGAACCCGGGCTGATGCGCTTCTGGCGCGACCGGGGCTTCACCAGCCTGCGCGCGGGGCTGACCCGCGAAGCCGCGAGCGGCGAACCGGCGCTGATGATGGGCCGGGGGCTCGCCCCTCAGGCGGTCGCGGAGATCGCGACGTGGGCGGCGGATTTTCAGACGCTGCTGGCGGATCTGCTCGCCGGCGAGCTCAACGATATCGAACCCGAGGTCGCCGCCGGCTGGCTTCACGAAGGGCAGCGCCCGGCGTGGCCGGCCGCGCTCACCGCCCGGCTCGAGGCATTCGCGGCGGGTGGCGGCGAACTCGCGCTGATCCGTCCCTGGCTGCGTCAGGCGTGGCTCTGCTGGTGGCGGCAGCAGCCGATCACCGCGCTGCCGGACGGCCTGGGCGCCCCAACCCCAGCGGCGGGGAGCACCGACGAGCCGTTCGAGCGGGTACCGGCGGCGGCGGCAGTGGCGGCGCTCTTTCAGCACCGAGACATGGCGCTGGGCCCCGGCGACGGCGCTGCGGGGCGCCGCGATCGTCAGGCGGCGGCGCGCTCGCTCGCCCACGGTCTGCTCGCGTGGCAGCGGGGCGCGACAGGCCACTGACCGTGCCGTCGCATGGCGAGCGGCGGTCGCTATGACGCACCCGCAAATATGGTCAAGCCTGGGGGAGGCGGGTAAGGTGAGGGCACTTTTTAGCCGGGGGCGAGCGTCTGGTTCGCCCCCGGTCGACCCATTCATCATCGTGGAACGCGCCGCGTTCGATGCGCGCCGCGCCTGGAATCGACATGAACGACCATCTGCTCACGCTCTCTCCCGAACCCGTCTGGCGCCATTTCCGCACCCTGTGCAACACGCCGCGCGCCTCTGGCCGCGAGGCCAAGCTGGTCGACATCCTCGAGCGCTGGGCCGACGACCAAGGGCTCGCCCACGACCGCGACACCTACGGCAATCTACGGATTCGGCGCGCGGCCACCCCGGGCCATGAAGCCGTGCCGGGGATCATCCTCCAGGGCCACCTGGACATGGTCACCCAGGCCAACAGCGACCACCCCCACGACTTTCTGACCGACCCGCTCGACACCTTCGTCGAGGACGGCTGGCTCCACGCCCGCGGCACCACGCTCGGCGCCGACAACGGCCTTGGCGTTGCCGCCGCGCTGGCGATTCTGGAAGCCGATGACATCGCCACCGGCCCCGTCGAGGCGCTGTTCACGCTGGAGGAGGAGACCTCGCTGCAGGGCGCGCTGTCGCTGGACGAGGGCTGGCTCGACGGGCGCTATCTACTCAATCTGGATTCAGAGGATCGCGGCGAGGTCTACATCGGCTGCGCCGGCGGGGCGGACGTGGTGATCGACGCCGACCTGCCGATGCGCGGCTGCGACGACGACGAAGTGATGCGCCGGATCTCCCTTACCGGTCTGGTGGGCGGTCACTCCGGCGCCGACATCCACAAGGAGCTGGGTAACGCCAACCAGCTGCTGGTTCGCGCGCTGCGCAAGCTCGACGAGTTCGACATCCGCCTGGTCGACTACCAGGGCGGCACGCTGCGCAACGCCCTGCCGCGGGAAGCCTTTGCCACCATCGTCATCAACGAGAGCCATCTGCCGGCGCTCGAGGAGACACTGGACGCGCTGCAGACGACCTACCGCGCCGAGCTTGCCGGGGTCGACGACGACGTGACGCTGACGCTCTCGCCGGCCACGCTCTCCTGCAGCGATGCCGAAGCGCTGACCGATACCGCCACCGACCTGCTGGTCGCCGCCCTCCACGCTGCGCCCTACGGCGTCGAGCGGATGAGCGCCGAAGTGCCCGGCGTGGTCGAAACCTCCAACAACCTGGGCGTCGTCTCGCTCGAGAACGGCCGCTTTCACCTCTGCGCGCTGGTGCGCTCGCTGCGCGACAGCGCCGCCGCCAATCTGGCCGACCGCTTCACCGCCCTGTTCGGGCTGATCGGCGCCAAGACGCGGGTCGAGAACGCCTACCCCGGCTGGACGCCCATCGCTGGCAGCGCGCTGCTGACCCGCTTTCGTCGCCTCCATCAGGAGCAGCTCGGCGCCGACCCCGCGGTCAAGGTGATCCATGCCGGACTCGAGTGCGGCATCATCGGCGGCAAGTATCCGCACCTGGAGATGATCTCCTTCGGCCCCGTGATCCGCGGCGCGCACTCGCCCACCGAGCGCACCGAGATCGCCTCCGTCGAAGAGTTCTGGAAAGTGCTCAAGGCGCTCGTCGCCGACATCGCCTCCGGCAAAGCGGCTTGATGCGAACCTGAAAAGCAGAGGGCGAGTGGTTTTCCCGACATCGTGTGTTCCCGACCGAACGCGATTTGAGAGAACCACTCGCCACGCTTGATACTCCTTACTCTCTATTCCTTCCTGCCACGACGTAGTCCGGACTTTCTTCTAAACATTAATTCCTCTAGTTCTTTTCTATAAGCGACATCCAGACTCCCTGCGTCGATGAAAATCACTTAGCACTCACCTTCAGCTCCCATAAGTATTGCGCTTCGTGCAACCGCTGATTACGGTGCCATAACGTCCATTCAAAAAGACTGATGATCAAGCGTTACCCCACGGCTATCGCATGGCCGGTGACCGATCATCGCCCCATGCCCGGGTAGGGGCGGTAGCGTGATTTATCGCGACCTGTAATTGATATAGTTGTTTGGCATTCGCGAACGCCGCGAACTGCTCTTAAAGATGCTTAAGAACATGACGATAAAAAACGATGTGATTTAGGGGATGATTCAGCGTGCCGCCGCCACTTGGCGTTGTATCGCAAGATGCTCAAGAAAAGCTTTTACCTCGGGACCACCCATGCTGGCCAGATGCCGCACATCATGGAAGCGAATGAAATAGCGTATCCAGTAGCAGTCAGTCTTGACCGTGCGTGAGCTGTAGCGTTTCACGCGCATGATGGCTTTCACACGATTCATTAGCTTTGGCGGTCGACTGTGAGCATTCATGAGCAACCTAATCTAGCTGTATTCCTATACAGTAATATCAGGTTCAGCGGAACGTGCAAGGATGCGAATTCTGCATAACCTGCCGAGCTGTTATTAACTATACGAGAAATCAATCGGTTAGCATCAGATTGATGGGTTGGATAAAAATTCATAAACACGTGCGCTCGTTTAAGTGATAAAACGAGCCTGCTATCTAATACCTGTTAAGCTTTAGGAGAGAAAATGGCTAAAGATTTTTACCGTCGCTTACACAGCTATTTTCTTGATGTTGGAAAGGTTCTAAGAAACGAAGCAGATGTAGCCAGTATATTTCCGAATACTACTGATAGAGGAATGGCGCGTGAGAATATATACGCCAAAGTTCTTCGGGATCATCTCCCTCCGATGTGTAATGTAAAGTTGGGTGGGTTTGTCTTTGGGTTGGATGGTGCGGAATCCAAGCAACTTGACGTAATTATATCTAATGATAAATCTATTCAGTTTAATCACTTGATGACCGAAGATGGTGGAAAGTCTTTTTGCTGCATCGAGGGTTGCATCGGAGTTGTTTCAGTTAAATCTACTCTCGATAAGAAGCAACTCATAGAATCGTTAGAGAACCTGGCGTCAGTTCCTGATAAAGCTCCCATTGGCACTAGAAACCTAATAGGTAGAGAAATGCTTCACTATGAGGATTGGCCATATAAGGTAATATTCGCTTCAGATGGGCTTAAGTCTGAGACTTTAATGGCGCATTTAAACAAATTCTATGTTGAAAATTCAGAGATCCCTATGAATAAGAGACCGAATATTATTCATGTTGCAGGGAGCTGTAATATCATAAGGGTTATGAGTAACAAGAGCATACTCAGAAATGGAGAAAAGCTGTTACCAGGCTCATACCATTTGCAAACTGTATCTCCTGACGTTTTTGGTCTAGGTAGAGTAATTGCTGATATGCAAGCTATGGCAATGGCAAGTAATTTTCTGGCATATGAGTATTCAGAAGTTATTAATCGACTACCAGAAACTTAACAATCCATTGTAACGGACTCGGAAAAAAGCCCTTCGCCGTTAAATAGGGGCGTTAGTTTTACAGCGCTGAGCCGAGAAGGGATTTATGGCAAAAGTAAATAAAATCAGAAAGGAAAAGCTATCTATCTATTTGGCGAGAGATGGCAGCAAGCCAGATTCTGATGTTCTAAAGCTAGAAAATGCTAAGCAACCTATTGAAATGGACTTGCCAGAGGCAGAATCAGCCCGTCTTTACATAAAAAAGCAGCCACCTAAAGATGCTCCTCCTTGGACTAGATTGTTTACAACAGATAGCCAATTTGATGTTTCTGAATTTGGCACCTCTTCAAATGTAGGTGCTGTATTCTTAGTAAGAGTATCAGGAGCTACATTTGTACTGTCATTTGGCACTGGTTTTCATCTTTTAAAGCAAGAGTCTATCGAGCGTGATTTCGGTCTAAAGGTCACGCTGAACTCGGTAGATCCTGACAAACTGAGAAGTTTGGATAAAGCCAGTTATGATCACAATCCATTGAATTCAAGAACTCAAAGTACTCGGGATGTAGATATATTTAATCTCCATTTAGATTCTGAGATGGAGATGCTCTACGCAGTAACAGGCACATCATTAGTAAAAGAATTTGGTAGTCATGTAACGGGTAGGGATGCCCTGACAATTGCAGTAGAAACCAACCTTTCAGATATACCCGCTATTCTTTCAAAGGCTATCAAACAATATCGCTCTAATCTACCAGACAAATTTAGCTGGGTAGAAAATATCAATAGGGTTAGGGACTATGACGAGATTGAAATACTCGATTTGGAACTAGATCAATACTTGAGCAGCAACAATGTTTCTAATTTCTGGTTAGGGGAGCCGGAAATAGTAGACTGGGAAGGTCAAATCGGCTATTCATTTGATATGTACCAGAAAACCCTTCGCCATGTAGTTTTATCTTTCGAGGACTATATAACATACCTTGGTGGTGTTACTCCTACAGTTGAGCTAATGAAGAGCAACGTTGTTCACGTAAACAACAATGAGTATCAGTCTGTAAAAAGTTGGCCTGTCTACCGCTGCTTGTATGCTGAAATTAAATTTGGAAACGATCAATACATCCTAAGAAATGGAGTATGGTACAAAATAAACTGTGATTTTGTGGCAGCAGTTGATGACTACCTCAGCGATATTGATACTCATCCATTCTCATTTCCCATATATTCTCATGATGATGAGGGCGACTATAACGAGTTAGTTGCTAAGACACACAGCGTTTTTTGTTTGATGGATAAAAAGAATATCCAGATTGGTGGCCCTTATGACAAGCTAGAGCACTGTGATTTGATAAAGGGTGGAAATGAATTTGTTCATGTCAAGTTATACAGAAGCTCAAGCACACTCAGCCACCTGTTCTCTCAAGGATTTGTGGCTGCGGAAGCGTTTATAAAAGACTCTGACTACAGAGAGAAATTGAACCCAAAATTGCCTGCATCAATCAAATTAGATGATCCAAAGCCAAGGCCAGATCCAAGTAAATATAGGGTGGTTTATGCAATTGCTACAACCAAGGATATACCTGAAGAACTCCCATTTTTTTCAAAGGTGACATTAAAGAATTCTTTAAAAACACTATGGGCGTTAAATTACAATATTTCTCTATCTAAAATAGATATTGACCCCGTTTGGTTAAAGACTAAAAAGTGCAAGCCAAAGAAAAACTAACAAGGCGCTGCTGTCGGACAAATTTTTCGCTGCGCTCCAAATTTGCCGCAGAGCGCGGCGTTAGGCGAATCGTTCAAAGTTCACACATGGAGTAATGTAAGAAATGAGCAGTAAAATTAATTCGGGAATCTTAGAAGCAATATCTCCTGTTTAAAACCGTATCTAGATCAATTCTATGAGCTGGATCGCATTATACCTAGAGAGGATGAAATTCTCATTAAAGGTACAGTTGAAAAAGATGCACTAGCAAAAACTATGATTATTAAAATTAACATCTCTCATGAACATCAACAGGTATATATACCTAATATATTTATGCCTCCCTTTATGCAGCATAAGCGCCTCGGAAAAACACTTATAGATATAATATATAAAGTATCTAAAGCTAATGGATATCACTTGTTTATCGTTGACTTAGTTCCAAGCTTTTACAACCGTTTGGTAACACGAGGGGCTGCAATTATCGAAGAATATGAAACGGTTCAAATAACTGATGAAACAGATTTGCTTGGTTCGGGTTTCGCCTAACAAGGCACTCAAGTCGGAACTAAAGCAGTTGGTTAGGTTTCGCTTCGCTACACATTTTAACCCACAATTTTAGTCCGCTTAGTGCGGCGTTATGTTTTTTAGGCTATGCCTTAATTTTGTCGAACATGAAATTTATAGGGATAAATTGACGTGTCACTTAGAAAGCTAGGAACAAAGAATACAATGATTGTTTTTGGAATAATTCTTTTAGTTCCTATAGCTGTGTACGTTTATCAATTTGGATTCGGAATCTGGTCTTCACATGATGAGTGGGCAAAAATGGGAAGTGCATTGGGCGGTTTATATACGCCTATGCTTTCAGTTCTTACACTCTATATGATATATCGACAGCTAAGGCTACAAGCAGTTATTCATGTAGATCAAATGGATTGGCAAAAGCTACAAACTTCGAGACAGCACGGGGTATATCTTTGCGAAAAGCTGAGAGAGAATATCAATGATCCCCAAACGCGTGAAAAATTTCTTTATACACTAGAGGAAACTGGGATAGAGCAAAAGATCTCAAAAGTCGCATATTTGGACTATGTGGGTAGAGATGAAACATCTATGCTGACTCATCAACTTATTACTCTCCTTAGGAAATTGAGGCATAGTGAAACAGGTAGAGAAATTCGGTTTCATCTTAAAGGTCTGGCACTCGCTTCGATGGGATCTGAATTATTGAATGCATATGAGACCAACATGTGCAGATGGCATGATATCGAGTATGAGGGGGTTAGCAATGAACTGTGTGTATTTACGGACCAGTCAGATCTAAATCGTATTGCTAAATACAAAACATAACAAGAACATGCACGGGATAGCCGTCGCTGCGCGCCGTTTACCCGTGATGTTATGCGTTAATTTTCAAGTGAGAATCAAGTTGAGCAAGATAAGTAAATTTCTGAAAGATCACATACTCGGGGTTTTTCTGACCAGCGTTGCTGCAGGGCTTCTCTCCACTTGGCTGTTTCAGGTTTTCCCTTTTGCCAGTAATGAAAAAGAGGTCGTAAAGGGTGAGATCGTCTTAACTCACTTTGGCGAATACACCGAAAAATACGGTGTTCGGTTTGATAGCCCTCCAAAACTCCAGTTTCTTAATGAATATGGCTCTACCTACAGCGGAGGTGCTATTGATGTATTGGAGCATGGGAATGACGGTTTCGTTTACAAGCTAGCCAGAGGCTATGTTGTTGGTAACAAATTAACTTGGGTCGCAACTGGCACCCTCGAAGAAAATTAACAAGTCGCAGCAGTACGCGGCCGGTGGCCGCCGGACGCCCTTTCCATGGCTCCTTCGTCGCCATTCCAAGGTCGCCGCTGTGCTCAGCGTTAACGGCCATCATTCCTCTATCATCATTGCTCCCTGCGCACCACAACTTGTTGGCACTTCCACATACCCGAGCCCTCCTCACTCCGGCGATAAGCCAAAGCGTCCACAAAAACTCACTCCCGCTGCTGCTGGGCGCGGGTATCGGCGCGCACGGCGTCGAGCCCTTCCTGTGAGATGAATCCGCGGGAGAGGGCGTGCTCGGCCATGGTGGCGCTGTCGCTGGCGAGGATCAGTTCGCAGTCGGAATCCCCGATCTCCTTGGCGAGGGCGTCGATGGCGGCGTCGCGCTCGTCGTCGTCGTCCACCTTGCGGATGTAGATGGCGCGCACGCGGTCGGGGTAGGCCTTGACGATCTCGGTGTAGACCTCGGGGTCGTGCTGGCCGCTGTCGCCGATGAGCACGAAGGGCAGATCCTCGTAGAGCGAGAGCATGCTCTGGATCACGTCGGACTTGTGATCCTCCGCCTTGCGCGGCCACGGGCGCTTGAGCGACAGGCCCCACTCGCGCAGGAAGAGAATCGGCCCGACGGGGATGCGGTTCATGTTGAAGAAGATCTCCAGCACCTCGTAGATGCTCCACGGCCCGCGGGAGACGTAGAGCATCGGCCGCTTGCGGTTGCCTTCGGCGCCGTCGTAGAGCGCGCGGTAGAGCGCTGCCACGCCGGGGAAAGCGGTGCGCTCATCGGCCTTCTCCATGAACAGGCGATAGAACATCTTCAGCTTGTTGGCGACGCCGGTGTACATCACGGTGTCGTCGATGTCGCTGATGACGATCAGGTCGGTGCTCGCCGGGGGGATGTAGACCTCGGTCTCGGTGCTGATGGCGTCGTCTTCGGAGACCACCTGCAGTTTGGCGGTGTGCCAGATCGCCTCCGCCGGCAGGGTGTGGGTGATCTCGATATGGGCGTGAAAATAGCCATCGGCGTCGGTAGTGACGGTGGTCTGCGTCGCGCCGAGGCGAATGTCGACGCGGGCATCCGCTACGCCGTGGCGCACCAGACGGCGGGCCAGGTCGGCCAGGTCCTGCATCACGCCGGCCTGCTCCCAGCGCGCCAGACGCCGGGGCTGGCGAAAGACGCGGCCCATGATGAAGGCTTCTTTCTGCGAGCCGTAACCCCGGTAGGGGTGGACGATGACGCCGCCATGGCCCTTGTCGCGACGCATGGGGCGGGTGAACAGGCGGACCAGCTTCTTGCTGAAGTGGATCAGCTTGCCGAAGAACATCCGGCGCTTGGAGCCGTCGCGATGGGTCGTGGTGGCGTCTTGGGTCACGGGCTGGCTCGTCCTTGTGGGGCTGGCGCGCAGTCGATGGCGGCGCGCCGCGGCGTTCAGCCTGGCCGGTATCGATGGGTGAACGGTCCGCGCAGGGCAGACCTCGACGGTATTCGGCCCGGTATCGGTGCGGCTTGCCTCAGTATGCAGGCGCGACGGTCAGGCGCAACGGTTGGGTACGGCTTGTCGCGCGTGAGGGCCAGACACAAAAACGCCCGCCGGAAGGCGGGCGTTGTCGTTCTCGATCTCGCAGCAATCAGGCGTGCTGATTGCTGTGACGACCTTCGCCGAGCTCTTCGATGAACTTGGCGTTGAAGTCGTCCAGATCCTTCGGCGTACGGCTGGTGACGAAGCCGCTGTCGCAGACGACGGACTCGTCGACCCACTCGGCGCCGGCGTTCTTGAGATCCTGTGCAATGGAGGGCACGGAAGTCAGTTTACGGCCGTCGACGACGCCGGCGTTGATCAGAATCCACGGGGCGTGGCAGATCGCGGCGACCGGCTTGCCGGCCTGGAAGAACGCTTTGACGAAGCTCAGCGCTTTCTCGTTGGTACGCAGTGTGTCCGGGTTGAACAGACCGCCCGGCAGCAGCAGCGCGTGGTAGTTCGTCGGGTCGGCGTCATCGAGCGCCTTGTCGGCGTCGTAGGTTTCGCCCCACTCGGTTTCGGCCCAGGCGCGAATGCCCTTGCCGTCCAGCGTCACGACGTGAGTTTCCACGCCCTGACCTTGAAGTGCTGCACGCGGTGATGCGAGTTCGGATTCTTCGAAGCCGTCGGCTGCGAGAATGGCGACACGTTTACCGTCGAGTTGATTAGCCATCTTGACCTCCTGGTCTTGATATGACGATTGATGAATGGACTAACCGCCCACGGGCCATCCGGGTCCGTGTTTCAGCGTTAGGCATAAGTTTGGGATAGTCTCAGCGAACTTCAAGGGGAGAATGTTCCCACCGGGGCCGAGACTCGCCACGCAGCCGTGGCGGCGGTGCCCGTATCTCGCCCCCGGGTGACGGCAAAGACGACGAGGAGAGAGGCATGTTTGGCGAGGCGGGTAGCGCAGTGTCGCTGATCGGGATGGCGCTGCTGGGCGCGATATTAGGCGCGCTGGTGGTAGGCGTGGCGGCGCTGTCGGTGCTCCGGCGCCGGCGGGAGGTCAACGACGACCTCGAGACGCGGCTCGACGAGAGCGAACGTCAGCGGCAGCGGCTCGAGCAGGAGCTCTCCCAGAGCGATACCCAGCAGGACGAACTGCGCGAGCAATTGGGCGAGCTCAAGCAGCGGCTGACCACGCGGGAGCAGCAGGTCGAGACGCTCAACGAGCGCCTGGCGGACCTGCGCGAGCGCTATGGGCGGCTGGAGACGCATTTCGAACAGGCCAAGCACCACCACGCCGAGCAGATCAAGCTGCTGGAAGACGCCAAGGGCCGGCTGGGCCACGAGTTCGAGTCGCTGGCCGGGCGCATCTTCGATGAGCGCAACCGCAGCTACAGCGCCCAGAGCCGCGAGAGTCTGGAAGCGCTGCTGCAGCCGTTTCGCGAGCAGGTGGCGGGTTTCCGTCAGCGCCTGGAGGAGATCCACGGGCAGGAGAGCCGCGAGCGCACCACGCTCAAGGTGCAGATCGATCAGCTCGCCACGCTCAACCGCCAGATCACCGAAGAGGCCGCCAATCTCACTCGGGCGCTCAAGGGCGACAAGAAGATGCAGGGCAACTGGGGCGAGGTGATGCTCGAGTCGGTGCTCGAACGCTCCGGGCTGCGCCGCGACATCGAGTACCGCCGCGAGGTGTCGCTGGGGGGCGAGCACGGCCGCCAGCGCCCGGATGCGGTGATCTATCTGCCCGACGACAAGCACCTCATCGTCGATGCCAAGGTCTCGCTCAACGCCTACGTGCGCTACGTCAACGCCGAAGAGGACGCCGAGCGCGAGCAGGCGCTGCGTGCCCACGTGCAGGCGGTGCGGGCGCACATCGACGCGCTCGCCAGCCGCGACTACCCCAAGCTGCCGGGGCTGCGCTCGCCGGATTTCGTCTTTCTTTTCATGCCGGTGGAGCCGGCGTTCGCGGTCGCCTTCCAGTTCGACGAGACGCTGTTTCAGGACGCCTTCTCCCGCGACATCGTGGTGGTCACGCCGACCACGCTGCTGGCGAGCCTGCGTACCGTCGCCAGCCTGTGGAATCTCGAGCGCCAGAACGAGAACGCCCGGCATATCGCCGAGCGCGCCGGCAAGCTGCTCGACAAGTTTCAGGGGTTCGTGACGAGCCTCGAAGACGTGGGCAAGCATCTGGGGCGGGCGCAGTCGAGCTACGAGCAGGCGGTGTCGCGGCTCTCCACCGGGCAGGGGAGTCTCGTCGGGCAGGCGCGTCAGCTCGAGAAGCTCGGAGTGCGCATGAAGCGCGAGCTACCCTCACACCTCACGCGGGCCGCCGAGGGCGAAGACCCCGAGGAACTGGAGGGAGGCCGCGAGAGAAGCCGGGAGAAAGACATTGAGAGAGGCGCTGAGAAAGGCCGCGAGAGGGGCACTGAAAAAGGCGCTGAGACAGGCCGCGAGGACGTGACAGAGGGCGACGACGCGAGCAGCGATACGCGCCGCGACGCGGACGAAACCTCGCCGCCCACCGGCGATGCCCCGGTGGCCGACGCTCACGACCGCGACGAGAAGCGCCCGGACGAGCCCTGAGGCGGTGGAGCGCCCCGCTTCAAGGCAAAGGCCCCTGATTGAAGAGAAAGGGCCCTGATTCAAGGGAAAGCGCCCGGATTCGATGCCCCCGGCGGCGGGGGCATACAGCCGGCGTCGCGTGCCTTGGCGCGGATCGCGCCGCCCGCAGACTTCAGCTCGCCAGGGCCAAGCTGCGCGTCTCCCGCAGTAAGTCGTTGGCCAGACTCTGCAGACACACCAGCGCCAGCACCTGGCGTCGCGCGCCTTCCCCCAGCGACATCAGCCGTTTGGCACGCTCCGCCGGGGTGGCGTCGGGGCGGCTGTCGCCGCGCCAGCGAATCGACTGACTCTCCGCCGGTGCCTCGATGTACTCGATGCGCCGGGTCGAGTCGACCAGAAACCCCACCAGCCCCTCGCCGCCGTCGACCAGCAGCACGTGGGCGGCGGGCGTGTCGGCGTTGCGACCCAGCAGAAGGCGCAGATCGACCAGCGTGGCGCTGCGTTCGTTGAAGCGCCAGACACCGACGTAGGCCTTGGCCATCGAGACCGAGCGTCCCAGCTGCGCGCCGGTCTCGATCTCGGCCTCGTCCGGTGCGTTCGCCACCGCCTCCAGCTGATCCAGCGGCGTCGACATCTCGCCGTCGCAGCTGAAGTGCACGTAGGAGAACCGCCGCCAGAGCTTGCGTGCCTTCGCCTCGGCGTTGCGTCCGCTGATGGCGGCGTGCAGGCGGGCCAGCGAGGTGAGATTGAGCGTCGACAGCAGGCGGTAGTGGTCGATCACCAGCGCGTCGCCGCTGGCGGTGGCGACGACACCGGCCACGGCATCGCTGTAGCCGGCGCCCGCCGCACTCGGCCGGGCGTTCTGTTCGACCAGCGTCACTACGCGGTCGGCAGCCAGCGCGATCGCCCCGTCCGGGCCGTCGAGAATGACCATGTACGCCGGCAGCTCCCGCAGGGGCTCGATACCGATGAGCGCACACGGGTCGAACAGTGCCAGGGTAAAGTCGCGCACGCGAACGTCGCCCAGGTAGCCGGACAGCGTCAGCGCCGGCGGCTCCACCGCGGGGCACATGACCACTTCGCGGACGACCGCGGTATCCAGCGCGAGCGCCGTCTCGCCCCGGCGCGCCATCAGCCAGCGCTCGGCGGTACGGTTTGTCGCTTCCATCACGCGGGCGTCGGTCTGCCCGGCGCGCTCACGCACGGCGACCATGCCATCGAGGGCGAACAGGGCGTCGAGGTCGAGCACGTAGGCGGGGCGATCGTTCAGCGGTATCTCGAGTACGCGAGGCGTCAGGGCATGGGTCTCGCCGCTGCCGTCGGTCAGCTCGAAGCCTTGAGAAGGCTGGACCTCCACCACGTCGCGAATGTGGTCGATACGCAGGCCGAAGCGTCGCTCGCGATAGCTCACCACGGCCACGAAATCGCCGGCTTCCCGCGGGGCGTCACCGCTCTCCAGCCCCAGCAGTCGGGCAAGATCGACCACCGGTAGCGGGTTGGCGCGCAGCAGCATCGTCCCCAGCGACCAGTTCGGCGCCAGCGGGCGCGGGGCCAGGTTGGCTTCCAGGCGGACCACCTCCTGCAGGCAGCGTGCGTCGAGCGCGATATCGCTGTCGGCGATGCGCAGGATGCCCATGACCTGGCGTGTCATGCCTGCCTCCGCTCGGCATTGGTCGCGCTGGAGAGCTTGCGGATCAGCGCGTCGACCTCTTCGGCGGTGGCGAGCTGGCGATTGGCGGTGTTGTCGATCTCCTCGATGGAGGCGGTGGTGCGCTCGACCCCCTCGACGATACGCCCGAAGGCATCGGCGGCGCGGCGCGAGACGCTGTTGCCGGTCTCGATCCGCTTGAGCGATTCGCCCAGCAGGCGGTTGATCTGGCGGGTGGCGTCGGCGGACTTCTCCGCGAGCTTGCGCACCTCGTCGGCGACCACCGAGAAGCCGAGGCCGTGTTCGCCGGCCCGCGCCGCTTCGATCGCGGCATTGAAGGCGAGCAGGTTGGTCTGGGACGCGATCTCGCCGATCACCTTGACGATGGCATCGATGTCCTCGGAGGACTTCTGGATTGCGCTCATCGCTTCGCTCGAGTCCTTCAGCGCCTGGCTGCCACGCTCCGCCTCGCGCTGCGTTTCCTGGGCCTGCGACCGGGTCACGCGGGTGTTGTCGGCGATGCCGGCGATGGTGTCGTTGAGCTTGTCCAGCGCGGCGGTCATCGCCGAGGTCTGAGCCTGAATCTGCTCTTCGAGTTCGACCTGGGCGGTGATGTCGGTGGCGAACTTCACGACCTTGTAGGGCTTGGCATCGGCGTCGAGGATCGGGTTGTAGCTGGCCTGGATCCAGACCCGGCGGCCGTGCTTGCCCAGTCGCATGAAGCGGTCGTTGAAGAACTCGCCGCGGCCGAGCGACTGCCAGAAGTCACGGTAGGCGCGGCTGACGATATAGTCCGGCTCGCAGAACATGCTGTGGTGCTGGCCCACGATCTCGTCGGCCTGATAACCCATCGCGCCGAGGAAGTTGTCGTTGGCCCGCAGGATGTTGCCCTTGAGGTCGAACTCGATCACCGCCTGCGAGCGGTCGATGGCGTTGATGCGGCCTTCGAATTCGCTGTTGCGCGCTTTCTGGGCGCTGATGTCGTGGGCGAACTTGACCACTTTGTAGGGCCGCCCGCTGGCATCGAAGATTGGGTTGTAGGTCGCCTGCAGCCACAGGTCGCGCCCGTCCTTGGCGATACGCCGGAACTCGCCGGCGGCGAACTCACCCCGACGCAGCCGCTGCCACAGATCGTGGTAGGCCTGACTCTGGGCATACTCGGGGCGACAGAACATCGCGTGGTGCTGCCCCTCGATCTCGGCGAAGGAATAGCCCACCGTCTCCAGAAAACGGGCGTTGGCGCTGAGCACGTGGCCGTCGAGGTCGAACTCGATCACCGCCTGGGCGCGGTCGATGGCGTTGACCTTGCCCTCGAACTCGGCCGTGCTGCGTTTCTGCGCGGTGATGTCGGTGGCGAACTTGATCACCCGGGTCGGGCGGCCGCGCGGATCGAGAATCGGGTTGTAGGTGGCCCGCAGCCAGACCTCTTCACCGCTTCGGGTGTAGCGCTTGAACTCGTCGCTGACGTACTCGCCGCGGGCCAGACGCTCCCAGAAGTCACGGTAGGCTTCACCGCGCACGTAGTTCTCGTCGCAGAACAGCCGATGATGCTGGCCGCTGATCTCCTTGGCGGTATAGCCCATCAGCGACAGGAAGTTGTCGTTGGCGCGGATCACGTGGCCGTCGAGTTCGAACTCGATCACCGCCTGGGCACGATCGATCGCCTTGGCCTGACTTTCGAACTGGGCGTTGATGCGCTTCTGCTCGCTGATGTCGGAGGCGAACTTGACCACTTTGTAGGGCCGTCCGCAGGCATCGAGAATCGGGTTGTAGGTCGCCTGCAGCCAGATCTCGCGGCCGCCCTTGCCCAGGCGGCGGCATTCGCCCTGGAAGAACTCGCCGCGGGCGAGCGTCTGCCACAGCTGACGATAGTCGTCGCTCTGCGCGTAGGTGCCGTCGCAGAAGAGCCGGTGATGCTGGCCGCGGATCTCGTTGAGCGTATAGCCCGTGGTGTCGAGAAAATTCTGGTTGGCGGTCAGGATCTGGCCGTCGAGGTCGAATTCGATCACTGCCTGGGCGCGCTCGATGGCATCGATACGCCCGGCGTGCTCCGCGGCGAGACGTTTCTGCGTGGTGACGTCGGTGGCCATCTTGATGATCTTGACCGTGCGCCCGCTCTCGTCCTGGATCGGGTTGTAGATCGCCCGGAACCAGAGCTCGCGGCCGCTCTGGGTGAGACGGCGATACTCGCCGGCGCGGAATTCGCCCTTGGCCAGCTGCTGCCAGAACGCGCGGTACTCGGGGCTGGCGGCGTCCTCGGGGAGACAGAAGAGGCGGTGGTGCTGGCCGACGATCTCCTCGAGCCGATAGCCCATCAGCGAGAGGAAGTTGTCGTTGGCGTCGAGAATCTCTCCCTGGGGATCGAACTCGATGATCGCCTGAGAGCGATTGATGGCCAGCCAGAGCGAGGCGAGCTGGTCGTTGGAACAGGCGATTTCAGCGATGGAAGCGGACGATTCCGTGGTTGCAGACATGAGGTCACTCCAGGTCGGTGGGCTCCTCATGACGGCATCCGGTCTGTCATCAGCGCGAACGGGGGCAATGAGGCATGACACCGATCATCGGCACGACTCGGGCTAACTTTAATTAAATTTCGTGCCGGGGCCGATCTGATCGATCGACCTGATGTCAGCGAGTGACCTGATGCCAGCGAGTGACCTGATGTCAGCGAGTGACCTGATGTCAGCGACCGCCCCGGTCGACGTGCCAGAGCCTGCCGAGCGTCTGACTGCGGTCGCGCAGCAGCTCGGCGCAGCGGTCGAGCGCCGTCTCCAGAGACATGGGGCCGTCGGCGAGGGCGAACGCCGCGGTGATGTCATGCTCGAAGGCGGTCTGCCAGCCTTCGCCGAGCCGGCCCGCCAGCACCACGGTGGGCACGCCGAAGCGGGCGGCGCGCCGAGCGACGCCGATGGGCGTCTTGCCGGCAAGGCTCTGACCGTCGAGCTGGCCCTCACCGGTGATCACCCAGTCGGCGCCTTCGAGATAGCGATCGAACCTTGCGTGCTCCATCACCAGCTCGATGCCCGGGCGCAGCGTGGCCCCCAGAAACGCCTTCGCGGCGAAACCCATACCGCCGGCGGCCCCCGCGCCGGGTTGGTCGCGGTCATCGTGACCGAGCGACTGCGCGACCCGCTCGGCGAAGTGACCCAGGGCGCGATCGAGCCGTTCGACGTCCTCGTGTGTCGCGCCTTTCTGCGGGCCGAAGATCGCGCTGGCACCGCGCTCGCCCAGCAGCGGGTTGTCGACGTCGACGGCGGCCTGGACCTCGAGCGTCGCGAGGTGCGGGTCCAGACCGCTGAGATCGAGCTGATCGAGGTCGGCGAGCGCCGCGCCGCCGGGGGGCAGGTCGCGGCCTTCGGCGTCGAGCAGGCGGGCGCCGAGGGCGGCGAGCATGCCGGCGCCGGCGTCGTTGGTGGCGCTGCCGCCAAGCGTCAGCAGCAGCCGCTCGGCGCCGGCGTCCAGCGCTTCGCGAATGAGCTGGCCCACGCCGAAGGTGGTGCTGTGAAGCGCGGTGCGCTCATCCGGTGTGAGCGCCTGCAGGCCGCTGGCCTCGGCGAGCTCGACGAAGGCGGCGCGGCTCTCGGCGAGCCAGCCCCAGGCCGCGGTGCGCTCGCGGCCGAGAGCGTCCTGGACGCGCGCTTCACGTCGCTCGGCGCCGGTGGCGGCGATCAGCGCCTCCAGCGTGCCCTCGCCGCCGTCGCCCATCGGACACTGGATCAGCTCGGCCTCGGGGGCGCCGCGGGCGAGGCCTTCGGCGATGGCGGCCGCGGCGTCGCGCGCCGAGAGGGCATCCTTGTAGCTGTCGGGGGCGATGACGATCTTCATGGCGTCCTCTTGGGATAGTGGAGAGCAGCGGGCGGTTCGGCGATTGGCCGCAGGCGGTTGGAAGAAGCGCCGCCACGCCGGGACCTCGTCGTCAGCTTAGCGGCATTGCTCCACGACAGGGAACGCCAACGAGCGCCGGGCGCGTGACCAAGGCAGCGTGGCGCCGGAAGACGCCAACTGGCATTCTGAACGCCGTTCACATTCGCCGCCGGCGAGGATGATGTGATGAACCGAAACGACATGACGAACCACCGCGGCGAAACCCGCCGTCGCAACGCACCCGTGTCATACGCCGCCGTCACACGTGACGGCGACGCGACTCGGTACCGTCGCCTGGCGAGCGCGCTGCAGGCGCGAGCGCGGCATGGCACGGGCGTGCTGCTCGCGGGGGCCTTGGCCACGCTCACCGGCTGCCAGTCGCTCTCCGCGCCATCGCCGGTCTCGCTGGAAGGTGGCGGGGCACTGCCGCCGGAGTGCCAGTGGCAGGCGGGTGACGCCGACCCGCTGGCGCGACTCCGCGCCACTCGCGATGTGGTCGAGTCTCGCGGCTACGTCATTCTCGACACCGACGTCACCCTCGGCGTGGTGAGCGCCGAACGCCGAACGCGTCAGCCGGGACTGGGGGCGCTCAACTCGCCCTTCGGGCGCACCGGGCTCTGGGGCGGCGTCGGGTTCGGCGGGCGCAGCGGCTACGGTATCGGCCTCTCTCAAGGGTTCGGTTACGGCTACGACAGCGACCCCATACGCGTCGAGCGCCTCTCCGTGGCGACACCGAGCACGATCACCTACGTCGACCGCGACTCGGTGGTGGTCGACCGCGACGGCTATCTCATCGACGCGCGCAGCGACAATCATCAGGGAGTCTGCCGCGAGCTGCGTCAGGCGATCGAGTCGCGGCTCACTACCGCAACCCCGGCGCCGGGCACCGCCGTGCCGGCACCTGCGTCGTCTTCGACGGGGAGGGCTACGCCATGACTCGGGCCATCAATCACCCCTCGACGGCGCAGCCATCGACGACGCCCTCGTCAACGACGTCGCGACGTACGATGCGCCTGGCGCTTGCGCTGCTGGCGGCGCTCTGGCTCGGCGGCTGCGCGGTCGCCCCGGCGCCGGAGCCGCGCAGCATTTCGCTGAACGCCGATCCCGACGCGACGCTCAGGGCGACGCTTGCGATGTTCGCCGAGCGCGGCTTCGTGATCCGTCACGCCGACGGCGATCTGCGTCAGGTCGACGCCGTACTGGCGTCGCGAAGCGGCTACCAGATCCATGCCGAGGTTACCACCGGCGACACGCCGCCACCGGGGCTCGCGCTGCGCCAGGGCGATACCTATCTCTCGTTGAGCGGGCGCCAGGGCGGTCAGCCGCTGGATGCCGTTGCGCTCGATCCGCTCTTCATCGACGTTCAGAACCGCATGAGATCACAGCCTTGATTCGATCGTTCTACCGCTGGGGAAGCGGTCTACTGGCGCTCGTCGCCGTCGGCCTGTCGTCCCCGGCTTTCGCCCACCCGCACGGCTGGGTGGATATCAGTGTCGAAGGGGTCTTCGACGAGGCCGGCCGGCTGGCGGCGCTGCGTCAGCAGTGGCGGATGGATCCGTTCTACAGCCAGGTGGTGATGGAGGAGATGAGCAGTCTGGACGACGGCACCACGATGCCCGAGCGCCTCGACGCGCTCGGCGTCGAGATCCGCAACAATCTCGCGACGCAGGACAATCTCACCACCATCACCCTCGACGGCGCGCCCGTCGCCCAGGGCGAGGTGCGCAATACCAATACCGAGGTGCGTGGCGACCGGCTGGTCTTCAGCTTCGTGCTGCCGCTCGCCTCACCCGTGCCGATGGCCGGGCACGAACTCGACTACCGCATCTTCGATCCGACCTACTACATCGAGATGGTCCACGAGGCGAATGCCGACGGCAGCGAGCCGCTGCCGGGGGCGCTAACGCTCGCCGGCGCGCCGGCGGGCTGCTCGACGCACATCGTCAAGGCGGACCCGGATCCGTCGAAAGTGATGGAAGCCGCAATGCTCGACAAGACCGAGTCCGGCGAGCCCAATCTGGGGCGCTTCTTCGCCGAGACGGGAGAGATTCGATGTCCCGCCTGAAACCCAGCGCAACCGGACTGAAACCCTGGCTGGCATTCGGCCTGCCGCTGGCAGCGGTGGTGCTCGTCGGCTGGGCGATCTATTGGCTCGGCTGGTGGCAGCAGGGAGCGGTGCACGTCGTGCTGTGGCAGCGCGATCTCTACCATGCGCTCACCTCGGCGATCACCGAGATCGATCGCGCCCCGGGGGTGACGACCTGGGGCGTGCTGCTGGGCGTGAGCTTCGGCTACGGCGTCTTCCATGCCGCCGGACCGGGGCACGGCAAGGTGGTGTTGAGCACCTACCTCGCCTCGCAGGGCGGGGCGTGGAAGCGCGCCATCGCACTCTCGGCGCTGGCTTCCTTGCTGCAGGGCGTGATGGCGATCGCCCTCATCGCCGTACTCGTCTTCGGCCTCGGCTGGCTCACTCGTCAGGCGATGGCGAGCGTGGATCAGGCCGAGACGGTGAGCTTCCTGCTGGTGGCGCTGGTCGGGCTCTGGCTCTGTGTGCGCTCGCTGCGCCGGCTCTATCGGGCGACGTTCGCCGGGTCAGCCGTCGCTTCCGAGCCCGCGGCGCTGACTGGCCGCTATCGCTTCGACGTCGTCGCGCCCCGGAACGGGACGACACTCGCCAGCCATCGGCCCGACCCCTTCGTTCGCTCGGCCGCACCGGCGCCTGGCGCGAACGAGCAGGGTGCGAACGAGCAGGGTGCGGATCTGCGTGGCACGCACGAGCACGGGGCGCACTGCGGCTGCGGGCACGATCATCACGTCGATCCCGATACCGCGAGCGACTGGCGCGGGGCGCTGCTGACGGTGCTGTCGATCGGTATTCGCCCCTGCAGCGGGGCGGTGCTGCTGCTGGGCGCCTCGGCGCTGCTGGGGCAGTTCGGCAAGGGCGTGGTGGCGGTGATGGCGATGTCGCTGGGCACGGCGCTGACGGTGTCGTCGCTGGCGCTGCTGAGTGTCTTCGCTCGGGACTGGGTGCAGCGGCGGCTCTCGCCGATGGCGAGCCGCCACCCCTGGCAGGCGTGGGTGGGACTGGCCGGCGGCGCGCTGATCCTGGCGCTCGGGCTCTCCCTGAGCCTCGCCCAGTGGCAGCGCGGGGAGGCACCCGGCGCGCCGCTGCTGGGCTCGCCGACGGCGCAGTCCACCGAGGCGCCGGTAAGCGGGCCGTTCACTCGCGGCTGAGGCGGCGGCACGCCCCGAGGCTCAGCCGACGTTCAGCGTCTCGGCCAGGCGGCGAATCGTGTCGCAGCGATCTTTCAGTGCGGCCTCGGCGTAGCGCTCCGCCTCGCCGTGCCCCCACACCGGGCCCGGCCAGGCGGGGTCGTCGGCGAAGCGCACGATGACGTGAACGTGGAGCTGGGCGACCACATTGCCGAGAGTGGCGACGTTGAGCTTGTCCCCCTCGAAGTGCTGCATCATCGCTTGTCCCAGCGCGGTGGCCTCCTGCCATAGCGTGCGCTGATCGGCCTGGGTGAGATCGAAGAGCTCCGTGACGTCGGGGCGGCGCGGTACCAGCACCAGCCACGGATAGCGGGCGTCCAGGCTCAGGCGGACCTGGCAGAGTGTCAGATCGACGACGTGCACGCTGTCGCGCTCGAGGCGGGGATCGAGGGTCAGACTCGGCATGGGGTGTCTCCAGCTTCGAAGTGTCTAGGCAGCGCGGGGCGGCACGACGCCGATTTTGTGCGCACCAGGACGTCGCTCTGCTATGTTGGAACTCAGGTCGACGACTGTACGACCGGATGCGTCACGGCGCATCCTTCAGCCCGTTAAGGAGGACGACATCATGAAACGATTCATCGCATTTTCCCTGCTGGCGCTATTCAGCGCAGGCATCCTCGCCGGCTGCAACACCATCGGTGGCGCGGGCAAGGATATCGAAGAAGGTGGCGAAGCCGTACAGGACGCGGCCAGCTAACGAGACGTACGCCTGGCGATCGCCAGGCGTTCTGCTTTCGGCGATGCGCTTGCCATCCCTCGTTCCCTCCGCCGCGCTGCAGTATGCCGCTCGGTTCTCGACCGTCCTCCCCAGTGCCGATGCTCCTGCCCGCCCCGAGCGTTCTGTGTCTTCCCGGCCTCTGCGGCTTTCCCAGACATTCTCACTCGCGCCATTTCGCATGCCGGCTTCCGCCGCGCGCGGCGGCCGACCGATGTCGGTGAAGGCGTGTCTTCGCGACCTTGCGAGCAGGTTCGAACGCGAGCACATGCTAAAGTAGTGTCGCGCCCGGTCGCTCTTTTCGTACCGTTTACCTCGCCGCCGGCCGGGCCGGAGGTCACCCATGTCAGCTCTCGACGATCGCGCCCGCCGGGGCGATACCCCGTGTGATGCGGCCCCTGCTCCGAGCGAACCCGCCGCGCGTGCCGCGAGCGAGTCGGCGCTTGCGTTCACCGATGCGAGCCACGAGTCGATCGAGGCGCTCCCCGGGCCGGACGAGAAACCGGTTTCCATCGTCTTCAACGACACCGCCTACGCGACCGTGCTGGCGACGCCTTCGCAGCTCGAGGCGCTGGCCGTGGGCTTCGCCTACAGCGAGGGCGTCATCGACCGCTACGCCGACGTCGAGTCGATCGAGTCCGAATCGAGCCGGCACGGTCTGCGGGTTCGGCTGACGGTGGCGCCCCGGATCGCTCGCCGCGCCGAGAGTCAGGCGCGGGCGACGCTCTCCACCAGCGGCTGCGGGGCCTGTGGTGTGCAGGAGGAGTCGCAGCTGCTGTTCGGCCTGACTCGGCTACCCACCACCGCCTTGCCTGCCGCAAGCGCGCTGCAGTGCGGCCTCGACACCCTGCGCGAGCGCGCCGCCACCGGGATGCATCTGGCACTGGGGCTGTCCGCGGCAGGGGAGACGACGAGCCTCGGCCTCGACATCGGTCGTCACAATGCGCTCGACAAGGTGATCGGCGAGAGTCTGATGGCGGGGCGGATGCCGGCCGCGGTCATGACCTCGAGCCGCTGCAGTCTAGAGCTGGTGCAGAAGAGCGTGCGCGCTCGCATACCGGCGCTGGCGACGCTCTCCTACCCGTCGCGGCTGGCGGTGAATGTCGCCCGCTCCTGCAATCTGACGCTGATCAACTGCCATCGCGGGCGGCGCCTGGAGCTGCTCAGTCGCGGAGACGTCTAGTTCTGCCGTCGCGAATCTGGCGGGCCGTCGACGCGTCACAGCCCATCGGCGATAATGTTAGTGAGCAAATAATTTCTGTGCGTATTGAGCTATATGAATGATACGATACTCGGGTGTGACCAAACGTCACACGCCTTCACTCATCGTTTCCGTTCAGACATCGCTCGAGGCATTCATGGCTTTCCATTCCCCCCAGGACACGGCGCTTCAGGCGGTCTCCGCCGGTTACAAGAAGAGCCGGACCCCGCTGGGTGCGCTGCTCATTCTCGGCTTTCTCGCCGGCGCCTTCATCGCCATCGGTTTTCTGCTCGACATCCGCGTGACCGCCACCATGCCCGCCGAGTGGGGCGGTCTTCGCACCTTCATCGGGGCATCGGTCTTTCCCATCGGGCTGGTGCTGACGCTGATCGCCGGCGGCGAGCTGCTGACCGGTAACATGATGACGCTGCCGATGGCGCTGTTCTCGCGGCGCATCGGTGCTGGCGCGCTGATCAAAAACTGGGGGCTGGTCACGCTCGCCAACTTCGCCGGTAGCCTCGCGGTGGCCTACGGTTTCGGTCATTTCCTGGGGCTGGCGGAAGGTGACTTTCTCGCCACCACGGTGTCGATCGCCCAGCACAAGGTGCAGGCGGACTTCTGGCACGCGCTGGTGTCGGGCATCGGCTGCAACTGGCTGGTCTGTCTGGCAGTCTGGCTCGGTTACGCCAGCAAGGACGTCGCCGGCAAGATCTTCGGTATCTGGTTTCCGGTGATGGCCTTCGTGGCGATCGGCTTTCAGCACGTCGTGGCCAACATGTTCGTGGTTCCGGCGGCCATCTTCACCGGCGCCGTGACCTGGGGCGAGTATCTGCCCAACTTCATCGCCGTGTTCATCGGTAACGCGATCGGCGGGGCGCTCTTCGTCGGGCTGGCCTATCACGTGGCCTATCGACCCAACGACTCGCTCGACGCCGTGGTCGAGGCGCCGGCCGCACAAGGCGAAGCCGCCGTCGATGCCAGCCGCGCGGCAGCGACCCGCGCCAAGCGCTCGACAGCGGCCGCGGAGACGCAATCGGCCAGGCGCGCCTGAGCCAGAGTTCGACACAAGCGCGGCTTTTCCATCGTCGCGGCTTGGCCTTCTCCCCCTGCGGGTCGAGAAGGCCGCCGCGATTCGACGTCACGGCTGGTAAAGGGAGATCGGGCGTCGCTCACCGTTTTGGAGATTTTGCATGTCATACGATTCCCACGATTCCGCCCACGACGATCGCGCGGCCGGCGACTGGCCGGTCTACGAGCAGGACCCGACGGTCACCGAGTATCACAACCCGGCCGGCGGCTGGGGTGCGCTGAAGTCGGTCGGCAAGCACCTGCTCCACAGTCGCGCTATCGGTACCAACGCGCGCTCGCTGTTCAAGCTCAACCAGCCCGACGGCTTCGACTGCCCGGGCTGTGCCTGGGGCGATCCGGAGCACGGCTCGTCGTTCGAGTTCTGCGAGAACGGCGTCAAGGCGGTGACCTGGGAAGCGACCGCCAAGCGCGTCACGCGTGACTTCTTCGCCAAGCACAGTGTCAGCGAACTCAAGCGCTGGGACGACTACCGGCTCGAGGATCAGGGGCGTCTGGTCGAGCCGATGCGCTACAACGCCGAGACGGATCACTACGAGCCCATCGGTTGGGAGGCCGCACTCGACCTGATCGCCGACGAGCTCAAGGCGCTGGCGACGCCGAACGACGCCATCTTCTACACCTCCGGCAAGGCGCCCAACGAGTCGGCTTACGTCTTTCAGCTGCTGGCGCGGCTCTATGGCACCAACAACATGCCGGACTGCTCCAACATGTGCCACGAGGCGAGCGGCGTGGCGCTCAACGCCGCGCTCGGCACCGGCAAGGGCAACGTGCGCCTCGAGGACTTCGAGCAGGCCGAGGCGATCTTCGTGTTCGGCCAGAACCCGGGCACCAACCATCCGCGCATGCTCGGCACCCTGCGGGAAGCCGCCGAGCGCGGCGCCGATATCGTCACCTTCAATACGCTCAAGGAGCGGGGGCTGGAGAAGTTCGCCGACCCGCAGAAAGCCGGCGAGATGCTCCACAACGGCAGCCACCGCATCAGCAGCCACTACTTTCGGCCCAAGCTCGGCGGCGACATGGCGGTGGTGCGGGGCATGGCCAAGGCGCTCTTCGCCCGTGACGCCGCTGGCGAAGACGTGCTCGATCACGCCTTTCTCGCCGATCACACCGCGCAGCTGGCGGCGTACCGGACCACTGTAGAAGCCACCGACTGGGCGGCGCTGGAATCCCAGTCCGGTCTGAGCCGCGACGAGATGGAGCAGGCCGCCGAGCTCTACGCCCGCTCGAAAGCGACCATCGCCTGCTGGGCCATGGGCATCACCCAGCACCAGCATTCGGTGGCGACGGTCCGCGAGATCGTCAACCTACTGATGCTGCGCGGTAACCTGGGGCGTCCCGGCGCCGGCACCTCGCCGGTGCGGGGCCACTCCAACGTCCAGGGCGACCGCACCATGGGCATCTATGAAAAGCCCTCCGAGGCGCTGCTCGATGCGCTGGAAGCGAAATATTCGCGTTCGATGCCGCGGGCGCACGGCGTGGACTCGGTAGCTGCGGTGCAGGCGATGCGGGATCATCCCGGCAAGGTGTTCATCGGGCTCGGCGGCAACTTCACCCGGGCGATCTCCGACAGCGGTGTCACCGAGCGCTCGATGGCGAACTGCCGGCTGACGGCGTTCATCAGCACCAAGCTCAACCGCAGCCATCTGGTGACCGGCGAGTCCGCGCTGATCCTGCCGTGTATCGGCCGCAGCGAGATCGATCGCAACACGGCCGGCACGTCGCAGCTGATCACCGTCGAGGATTCGATGAGCATGGTGCACGGCTCGGCGGGCATCAATCGCCCGGCGGACAAGGCACTGCGCTCGGAAGTGTCGATCCTTACCGGCATCGCCGAGCGGCTGCTGGGCAGCGAGGTGGTCGACTGGGCGGCGATGCGCGAGGACTACGACGTCATTCGCGATCACATCAGTGAGGTCATTCCCGGTTTCACCGACTTCAACGCCCGGGTTCGCACCCCGCGCGGCTTCTGGCTGGTCAATCCGGTGACGCAGCTGCGCTTCTCGACGCCGACCGGCAAGGCGGAGTTCTCGAGCGACGCGCTGCCGGAGGCGGTGATGCACCAGCGTCTCGCCGAGCGCGAGGGCTGGCTGACGTTGCAGACGATGCGCTCGCACGATCAGTACAACACCACCGTTTACGGCTACGACGACCGCTACCGCGGCATCGAGAACGGCCGACAGGTGATCTTCGTCAATCAGACGGACATCGAGCGGCTCGGTTTTCGCACCGGGCAGTGGGTCGATCTGGTCGGCGAAAACGCCGACGGCGAGACCCGCCGCGTCAACGGCTTCAAGATCGTCGCCTACGATACGCCCACCGGCTGCGCGGCGGCCTACTATCCCGAAACCAACCCGCTGATCCCGCTCGACCACAAGGGCGACTTCAGCCACACGCCGGCGTCGAAATCCATCGCCGTGCGGCTGGAAGCGAGCGCGCGCCTTGCCTGAGACCGGCGACGACGCCGATCTCGCGCAGGCGCTCGCGGCGCTATTACAGGCGCATCTGGGCCTCGATCCGCTGGCAGGGGTGGTCTGGCTCGCGCTGCGTGACGTCGGCGACTCGCCGCGGGGGCTGACCACCGCGCAGCTCTCGCGCCGGCTCGAGGTCGAGCACGCCCTGGTTCGCCGCGCCGCGGCGGAACTCGAGGCGCTGGGCTGGATCGACAGTCGTCCCGCCGGTGGGGCGAGCCCGGCGCTTCGCTTGACCATGGTCGAGGTTCCCGGGGACGGCTCCGGCGACGCATAATCCCTCTCTTGATGAGACGACGGTCGCCAGATCGAACGACGGTCGCCAGATCGGACGACAGTCGCCAGATCGAACGACATTCGATGAGAGAGGTGGGTATGGCAGCAGGCGATCTCGAAGGCCGCGTGGCGGTCGTGACGGGCGGTGGCACCGGTATTGGCTACGCCATTGCGCGGGGGCTTGCCGAGGCCGGCGCCCGCGTGGTGGTCACCTATCGCAGCCACCAGCCCGATGCTGCCGCGCTCGAGGCGTTGACGCCTTCGAGCGGGGCGCCACCGCTGGCCTACGCCCTCGACGTCACCGATGAGTCCGCCGTGGCGGCGTTCGCGGACGATCTCGAGCGCGAGATCGGCGCCATCGACATCCTGGTCAACAACGCCGGCGGTCTGGTACAGCGCGCGACCATTGAGGAGATGCCATTCTCGCTCTGGCGTCAGGTGCAGGCGCTCAACGTCGACTCGGTCTTTCTGGTCACTCACCACCTGATGCGGCTGTTGAATGACCAGCAAGGACGCATCATCACCCTTGCCTCACTCGCCGGCCGCAACGGCGGCCACCCCGGCGCGACCGCCTATGCCACCGCCAAGGCGGCGCTGTTCGGTTTTACCCGCGGGCTCGCCAAGGAACTCGCGCCCCGCGGTATCACCGTCAATGCGCTGGCGCCCGGTTTCATCGAGGCCACGCCGTTCCATGCCACCTTCACCACCGAAGCCTCCAAGCGCGCCACTATCGACAGCATCCCCGCGGGACGCGCCGGGCTACCCGAGGACGTCGCGTCCGCGGCGCTGTGGCTTGCCAGTGACGGCGCGGCGTTCGTCTCCGGCACCGTCGTCGATATCAACGGGGCGCAGTACTTTGGTTAGCAGTTCGGGGCTAGCAGTTCGGTGTCAGCAGCTCGGTGCTTGCGGTTTGGCACTGACGGTTCGCATGCGGGGTGGACGACGGCCATCAGCCGCCGAAGGTGAAGCGCCGCTCCAGGCGCTCGAAGGCCAGGTCGGCGACGATCGCCAGTAGACCCACCAGCAGCGCCCCCTGGATCACGTAGGCGAGGTTGTTGCTGACCAGCCCCGCGATCAGCGGCGTTCCGAGGCTCTTGGCACCGACCGTCGAGCCGATGGTCGCGGTCCCGATGTTGATGATCACCGAGACGCGAACGCCGGCGACGATCACTCGCATCGCCAGCGGCAGTTCGATGCGCCAGAGAATCTGCCAGGCGCTCATGCCGTTGCCCCGCGCCGCCTCGCGGGTCGTCTCGGGGACGGTATCGAGCCCGGTAATGGTGTTCTGGATCACCGGCAGCAGCCCATAGAGCGACAGCGCGATGATCGTGGGGGCGAAGCCGAAGCCGGCGAGCGGCACGGCGATGGCGAGCACGGCGGCGGGCGGAAAGGTCTGCCCGACGGCGGCGAGCGACGACACCATGGGTTCGAACTCGCGCCCCGCGGGGCGGGTGACGAACAGCCCGGCGGCGATACCGATGCCGACCGAAATCAGCGACGACACGACCACCAGGCCGATGTGCGCGAGCATCAGGTTGAGATAGCTGTCGCGGGTGTAAAGCGGGTTGCTGACCGAGGGGAACAGCGCGCGGAAGAGCGGCTCGAGCTGAGCCATGCCGAGCGTCAGCGCGATCAGCAGTCCGCAGAGCGCGATCAGTACGCCGCTGCCGGCACTCGCGGCGCGTAGCCGGTGAAGCGTTCGCGCACCGCTCACGCCGGATCCCCGCCGTCGTTATCGGACAGAGCGCCGTTGCCGGCGGCGCGCGTGGACGAAGCGTTGGCGCCCGGCCCCCGCTCGATGCCCATCACGCCCTGCATACCGACCTCGGCGATGAGTTGGCCGCTCTCGTCGACCACCGGCAGTACCATCACGCGGTACCACACCATGCGCGACAGCGCCTCCTTCATGCTCATCTCCGGCGTCGCGGTCCACTCCGCCTTCACTCGGGTGACGGCGTCCTCGTCGTCGAGCCGGGCGCCGGCCAGTGCGGTGGGGCGGCCGGCGTCATCGATCATCCACCAGTGGCTGCCCGGTTCGGGGAGCGCATCGCGGGGGGCAACGCTCGGCGGGCGCTGATACTGATGGACCCAGCGCCGCGAGAGCAGCTTGAGGCCGAGATCCGCCTGACCGATGAACTCGCGCACGAAGTCGTCGGCGGGCTCGACCATCATCTCCACCGGCCGTTCGTACTGCACCAGCTTGCCGTCGTTGAGCAGGGCGATGCGGGTGGCGAGCGAGAGCGCCTCGTCCATGTCGTGGGTGACGAAGACGATGGTCTTGCCGGTCTGCTGATGCACGCGCCGCATCTCCGTCTGCAGCACTTCGCGGGTGATCGGGTCGACCGCGCCGAAGGGCTCGTCCATCAGCAGGACTTCCGGGTCGGCGGCGAGGGCTCGGGCAACGCCCACGCGCTGCGCCTGGCCGCCGGAGAGCTGGTGCGGGAGCTTGTCGCGAAACGTCGTCGGGTCGAGGTGGAACATCGCCAGCAGCTCGTCGACGCGGTCGTCGATGCGCGATCGGGGCCACTTCAGCAGCTGCGGCACGGTGGCGACGTTGCGCGCCACGCTCCAGTGTGGAAAGAGCCCCGTCGACTGGATCGCATAGCCGATGCGCCGGCGCAGCTGCTCCACGGGCAGCGCGGCAACGTCCTCGCCGCCGAGGGTGATGCGTCCGCCGCTCGCGGGAATCAGGCGGTTGATCATCTTCAGCGTGGTCGACTTGCCGCAGCCCGAGGGGCCGATCAGCACGGCGAATTCGCCGGTCTCGAAGGTCAGCGTGATGTCGTCGACCACGGTCTTGCCGGCGTAGCGCTTGGTGAGGCCCTGTAGTTCGATCATTGCGTCACCCTTGGCCGGCGCGAGTGGGGCGGCTGAGCGCCACCAGTAGCTGTAGCGTGAAGTCGGCGACCACCGCGAGCACGATGGTCGGAATGGCCCCCAGTAGTACCAGATCGATGGCGTACTGGCCGAGTCCCTGAAAGATGAAGGCACCGAGCCCGCCGGCGCCGATGAGGGCGGCGACCACCGTCAAACCGATCGCCTGCACCGTGACGATGCGCAGCCCGGAAAGAATCACCGGCAGTGCCAGCGGTATCTCTACCCGCCAGAGAATCTGGCGCGCCGTCATGCCCATGCCGCGGGCGGCTTCCAGCGTGCCCGGGGCGACGCCGGCGAGCCCGGCGTAGGTGTTGCGCACGATCGGCAGCAGCGAGTAGAGCACCAGTGCGATGAGCGCGGGCGCGGCACCGATGCCGCCGACGCCCACCTCGCGCAGCCACGGCAGTGCCGCGGCGAGCGCTGCCAGCGGCGCGATCAGCAGGCCGAAGACGGCGATCGACGGCAGCGTCTGGAAGACGTTGAGCACGCTGAACAGCACGTTGCGAGCGCCCGGGCGACGCCGCGCGAGCAGCCCCAGCGGCAGGCCGACGACGAGGGCCGGCACCAGCGCGCCGGCAACCAGCGCCAGGTGGCGCGTCAGCTGATCGACGAAGTTGTCCCGCTGATTGGCGAACTCGCGCATGATGGAGAGCGGCGACAGCAGGTCGGTCGCGAAACAGACGCCGACGAGGGTGAGCGCTGTCGCCGCGTAGAGCGCCCGCCAGACGGGGGGCGGACGTAGCCGCTGCAGGGCGTCGATCATGATCAGACCGGCGGCAAACAGCAGCACCCAGAAGGCGCTGCCCTGGGAAACGCGGGCGGCAGGGGAGGCGTCCGCCAAGGCGCGGTGGGCGTAGCCACCGAGGGCGACGAAATCCAGCGCCAGCAGGGCGAGTGCCGCCGCCAGGGCGACGGCGTGGCCCGGACGGCGGGGCATCAGGTGAGCGAACGACGCCAGCGCCAGCAGCGCGAGCAGCCCCGCCAGCGTCACGAGCTGCCAGGGCGCGAATGCGGCCCACGTCGACATCGACTGACCCGACACTAGCCGATTGGGCGCCATGCTGGCGAAGGGCAACAGGCCCACGCCGAGCAGGCAGACGACGACCAGCGTCAGGAGAACCCGGTTGCCGATCAGGGGTGAGCGCCGCTCGGCGCTCGACGATGGCGCGGCGGCGTCAGTCAAGCAGACCCTGCTCGGTCAGGTAGTCGCGGGCGACCTGATCCGCCGGCAGGCCATCGACCTGAATCTTGCCGTTGAGCGCCTGCAGCGTTTCGCGGTCGAGGGACTCGAACACCGGTGCCAGCAGCGCTTCGATCTGCGGGTAGGATTCGAGGGTCGCCTGACGGACTACCGGTGCCGGCGCGTAGACCATCTGCACGCCTTCGGGATCGTCCATCACCTTCAGCCCGGCCGCGGCGATGGCGCCGTCGGTGCCGTAGACCATGGCGGCGTTGGCTCCGCTGGTGCCTTCCGCGGCCGCGCGAATGGTGGCCGCGGTATTGCCACCGGAGAGCACCAGCAGCTGGTCCTGGTCGAGGGTGAAGTCGTAGGCGCGCTGAAAACTCGGCAGGGCGGCGTCGCTCTCGACGAATTCCGCCGAGGCGGCAAGCTTCACTTCGCCGCCGTCGGAGACCCAGCGACCGAAATCGGCCATGGTCGACAGATCGTTATCCTCGGCGAGCGTCTGGCGCAGCGCGATCGCCCAGGTGTTGTTCGCCGGGGCCGGTGTGAGCCACGCCAAATCGTTCTGCTCGGCATCGACGTCGCGAATCTTGTCGAAACCTGTCTCGATGTCCTTCCATGCCGGATCGTCGGTAGTGTCGGTGAAGAAGGCGCCGTTGCCGGTGTACTCCGGGTAGAGATCGATATCTCCGGAAATCAGTGCCTGCCGCACGATGTTGGTCGGGCCGAGTTCGAGACGACTCTCGACCGGTAGATCGGCGTTTTCGAGCACCTCGACGATCATGTTGCCGATCAGCGCGCCTTCGGTGTCGATCTTCGAGGCGACGCGGATGGGGTCGTCCTGGGCGACGGCCTGGCCCATGCCACCTGCCATGGCGAGAGTCGTGGCGAAGAGGCTTGCGGCGAGCGAATGGCGCATGGTGTCCTTCCTTGGCATCAGCGGCGGCCGGGGATACCCGGCGTTCGAGCGGTTCGGGCGGCAGGATGCCGCGTATCGTTCGAGTCTAGTCCGCTCGCTGTCGTCGAGCCAGCCGGTGCCGGCGTCTTTGCCAACTGCTAATCTTGGCGCATCGATCGGTGCCGACGGCCGTGAAGCCGGGGGCCAGGAGTGGCTCGACGAGGTCGCCAGGCGACCTCTCGGGTCGATACGCTGACGTTGTCTAAGGAAGATCATGATGAGCGAAGGAAAGAACGTGCTGAAAGCGGGTGCCGCGATGGCGTTGAGCGCCCTGTTGCTGGCGGGTTGTCACGCCGCGCCGGCGCCGGATGACGCGCCGCCCCCGCCGCCCGATTTCGCCCCGGCACCCCCTGACCCCTGCGGTGCACGTGCGGTAGGCAGCCTGACCGGTCAGAGCCTCGACGACGACACGCGAACCTGGCTCGAGGACCGCTCACGCGCCAGTACCATCCGCATCGTCGAGCCGGGGCACAGCTACACGACGGACCACCTTCCCGAGCGCCTTCAGGTCGTCGTCGACGAGGACGAAACGATCACCTCGATCAGCTGCGGCTGATCGCGCTTTTCACCCCGTGCCCTCGTGCGGCACGCTTATCGGGGGGTCGAACGCGGGCGGCGGATCGTCCAGCAGTGTCGGCGATCGACGTCCGCCTGTCTCGATGTCTGCCCGTGTGACGGTCCGCCTTCTCTTTCTGGTGCGCAAAGAGAGCTTGCGCCCATCGGATAGAACTCGAGCTCATCGGAGAGAACGATGCTACGAATGAATGCCACTGCATCGGGCACGCTGACCTGCTTTCCCTCAGGGCTGCGCCACGACGACGACACCCCCGTCAATGTCGAGGTATCCGCTGCGGTCTTCGACGGTGATCGACTGATTCTCGCCAGCGACAAGCCGATTCCCGGCGAGTCGCGTTCGGCGGCTTTCGCCGTGACGCTCGTCGACGGCGTGCCGGACCCTGAGTCGCTCACCTACCTGACGGCGCCGGCGATCAAGAACGCGATCAAGTACGAGGATTTCGCGCTGACCGTCGACGGCCGTCACATCCTCGCGACGACCGGTTTCGATCGGATCCACGCCGAGACCCACGAGCTCAACGCCTACAACCATCTGCTGATCTGGCCCGTCGGCCGGCCCGAGCAGGTCCGCGTGGTCGACCCTGACCCGCGCGATGGCATCGAGGGCTCGCTAGAGCTTCGCCGCAAGCTCGATGCCGCGATCGACCTGCCGTATTACAAGATCGAGGGGCTGGCGGCGGTACCGGCGACCGATTCGACGCTCGAAAGCGATGGCCTGCTGCTCTTCGGCGTGCGCGAGCAGGGCAAGGCGTTCGACGACTTCGACTATGTCTGCCGCGTCGTCGGCGCGCACTATCGCGTCGCCGATACGGGCAATCTGGTCTTCGTCGATACCCTGCGCGAACGCTACCGTTTCGACCCCGCGAACTTCGCCGGCGTGCGCCATGTCTGCGGGCTCTCCAGTCTCGAGTACGATCCCTACAACGAACGCCTCTATCTGATGGCGAGCTTCGAGGTCGAGGACGAGGGCGTCGAGCGCATCGGCGGGTATCTCTGGTCGCTGTCGCTCGACGATTTCGCCGCCGAGCGAGCGCCCTCGATGGTCGAGAATGCCGCGGGCGGTGTACTGGAGTTCGAGCATAAGGCGGAGGGGTTGGCCGTGCTCGACCATGACCGGCTGTTCGTGGCCTACGACAACGACCGCGATATGTCGCTGGGCTCCTTCGACGAGCGCGATGTTCGCGAGGCGTGCGAAGCGCCCTATACCCTGCTGCAGATCACCGGCGATTGACCGGCCCCGCCGGATGACGGCCGCGACGTCGAAGCGGTCGCCATCCGACGCCTCGGCATCCGCCGGGGCGGGACCGTCGATCGAGGCTCAGCGCGTCGGCGGGGTCTCGGTTCGCGCGGGATGCGCGAGCGGCGAGTCGTCCCGCCAGCGCTGCACCGCGATCTGCTCCTTGAGCAGTTCCAGCAGATCGATGAGCACCTCCTGAGTGACCTTGTCGGTGGTCTCGTCGACCTTGAGCCAGGCATCGATACCGCTGCCCACCATGTCCGACAGCAGCAGGTGGAACTGCGGCGAGCGCAGGCCGTCGACCGCCTCGTGAACCACGCGGCTGGCAATGTCGCTCAGACTCCGTTCCAGCCCTTCGGAGATCGCATCGCCCATCGGCAGGCGCCGCAGGCGACGAAGTTCGGGGTTCTCCTCCAGCGTACGGCCGACCAGGGCGGCGACGTAGCGATGGATCTCCTGATGATTCTCGGCGTAGCTCTTGTCGACGGTGCGCTCGAGTCTCGCCGCCACCTCCTCGACCAGCGCCTCCTTGCGCGGCTGGATTACCTCCTGCGAGATGCGCCGCGACAGATGCTCGCTCTGGCGGACTTCGCTCTGTATGTCGGTCAACAGTTTCAGCGCGACGCGATCCGAGAGCTCTTCCATCATCACGCCGTAGTAGGTGCGGTAGAAGCGGTAGATCGCCCAGCGGTTGATGTCGATGACGCCGAGGCGCTGCAGCCGGATCAGCAGCGAGACCACGCGCAACAGACGCAGCCAGCGGAAGCCCGCCAGCGGAATGCAGCCGAGCACGTCGTACCAGTGCACGAAGGGATAGAAGAACCAGCGGGCGTAGCGCTGCTGGGCCACGGCGATGATCCAGCCGAGCAGCACGTCGAGGGCGAAAACGGCGACGAAGTAGAGATCGATGGTGAAGAAGTTGGCGCGGATGTTGTCGTCGTAGGCGGCGTGCAGGCCGGGCGCCACAGCCTCGAAGGCGCCGTTGAGCGGCGGAATCAGATAGAGGCTGTCGAACAGCAAAAGCGCCAGATTGACGATCACCAGTATCACCACCGACACGTCCCAGGCGACGAGCAGCCGCTCGCTCAGGCGGCTGATGGGGCGCGCCCGGCGCGGGCGTGGGGTTTCACTATTGAGCATCGAACGTCCTTGTTCGCGGAAGGCGAGGGCGCGGTATCACGTCGGAGTACTGCCGGCGGGGTAGGCCTTGAGGTGCGCGGCCATGGCGTCGCGCTCCTCCTCGGCCTCCTGCTTGCGCAGCTTCTTGCGCAGCGCGGCCTTGTCGAAGCGTAGCTGCTGCAAGGGTGTGTTCAACGCAAGCGGCGGCACGTCGACCGGTTTGCCCTCGCCGTCGACGGCCACCATGGTGAGATAGCAGCTGTTGGTGTGACGAATCACCCGTTCCTGAATCGACTCCGCCAGCACCTTGATACCGATCTCCATCGACGAGCGCCCGACGTGATTGACCATCGCCAGAAACGTGACCAGTTCGCCGACCAGAATGGGCTGCTTGAACAGTACCCGGTCGACGGAGAGCGTCACCACGTAGCTGCCGGCGTAGCGGCTGGCACAGGCGTAGGCGACCTCGTCGAGCTTCTTGAGGATCGCCCCGCCATGGACCTTGCCGCTGAAGTTGGCCATGTCGGGGGTCATGAGTACGGTCATCGACAGCTCGTGCTGCCGGGGAATGTCGTCTTGCGCCACGCTCGCCTCGGAATCGGTCGTCGTCGTTGGGCCCGTGGCCCGCTGGGCGCAAGATGTATCACGTTTGGCCGCGACTGCCCATCGCGCCATCGCGGGCGGCCCCGGCGTGGCGCTGGTACAGGATTAGAAGAGGGTCAGACCCAGACCGATCACCGCGCCGGTCACCACCAGCTGGATCAGGCAGAAGCCCATGATGTCCTTGGCGTTGAGCCCGGCGATGGCGAGCACCGGCAGCGCCCAGAAGGGCTGCAGCAGGTTGGTCCAGGCATCGCCCCAGGCGACCCCCATCGCCACGCGGGCGACGTCGGCCCCGAGCGCCTCGGCGGCGGGCAGCATCACTGGCGCCTGTACGGCCCACTGCCCGCCGCCGGAGGGAACGAACAGATTGACCACCCCGGCGCTGATGAACGACCAGAACGGCAGACTCTCGGCGCTGGCGATGGCGACGAACATCTCGGAGAGCGACTCGGCGAGCCCCGAGCCCATCATGATTCCCATGATGCCGGCGTAGAACGGGAACTGGATGACGATCCCCGCGCCACCCTTGATCGCCTCGTTGAGGCTCGCCAGCAGACTTCTCGGCGTGCGGTGCAGCACGATCGCCAGCATCAGGAACAGGAAGTTGACGCTATTGAGGTTGAGCCCGCCGTCGCCGAAGCCGAACGTGTAGACGAGATAGGCGAGCCCCGGCACACCCACTAGCCAGGAGAGCAGCGTGGAGGTTTCGAGACGATCCGCCGGGCGCTCGATGGTCACCCGGTCGTCGGCGCTAGGCTCGGCCAGCCGTGACGCGCTGACGTAGACGCTGTCCCGCGGCGAGGGGAGCATCCAGCGGTTGACCAGCGGCATGATGACGAAGAGTGCGGCGACGATGAGCAGGTTGAAGCCGGCGAAGATCGTCTGCGAGGTGGAAACGAGGCCGATCTCGGCCTCGCTGAAGTGACCCGGTGTGGCGATGGTCAGCGGAATCGAGCCGGCGAGACCGCCGTGCCAGACCACGAACCCCGAGTAGGCGCTGGCGATCAGCAGCCGATAGTCGACCCGGATGCGCCGCGCCAGCGCCTTGGCGAAGAGCGCGCCGATCACCAGCCCGAAGCCCCAGTTGATCCAGCTCGCTGCCAGCGACACCAGCGTCACCAGCACGATGGCGCTTCCCGGCGAACGAGCGAGACTCGCCAGGCGGTCGAGCAGGCGTTTCATCGGCGGCGAGCTTGCGAGCATGAAGCCGGTGACCAGCACCAGCAGCATCTGCATCGAGAACGACAGCAGCCCCCAGAAGCCGTCGCCCCAGTCGCGCATCACCGCCAGCGGCGTCTGACGCTCGAAGAGCATCGCGGCAAGGGCGGCGACGAGCGTGAGCAGCAGCACGAAGATGTAGGGATCGGGCAGATAGCGCTCGACCATGCGAACGGCGGGACGCGATAGACGCTGGAGCATGGAGACGGGCTCTCGGTGGATGTCGGCCGAGCGTAGCGCCTGGGCGCCGACGGCGTCAGTCAACCTTGGTCGAGTCGGGCCGCGCCTCGGCGAGGGCTCGCGTCCGTCTCAGGCGGCCGCGAGCGCCCCCTCAGGTCGTGGGCGTGGCCGTCCAGCGGGTGCGCCGATAGTGAAAATAGCAGGCGCCGAGCGACGCCGAACGCACCGCAGTGAAGAGCAGAAACGACAGCCACAGGCCGTGGTTGCCGAACCCCTGCGTCAGCCACCACGTCGGCAGATAGCAGGCGATCGCCAGCCACACGGTGTCGCGCATCGCCCGGCTCTCGGTGGCACCGATGAACACTCCGTCGAGCAGATAGCTCCACACCGCGATCGCCGGCATCGCGACCATCCACGGCAGATAGTCGGCGGCGGCGGCGCGGACCTCCGGCAGGTCGGTGAGAAGCGCTACCAGCGCATCGCCGCCGACAGCGAAGATCAGCATCGCCGCGCCGGCCACCGCCACCGAAAGCTTGGCCGCCGCGCGGACAGCATCGCCGAAGTCATCCCAGGCGCGCTTGCCCACCGAGCGCCCGGTAAGCGCCTCGGCGGCGTTGGCGAAGCCGTCGAGCGCGAAGGAGGTGAGCATGATGAACTGCAACAGCACCGCGTTGGCAGCGAGTACCGTGTCGCCGAAGTTGGCCGCCTGGGCGGTGAAGAACGCCTGCGCGAACAGCAGCCCCAGCGTGCGCACGAACAGATGCTGGTTGACGCGGATCAGCTCCGCGTAGCGCGACAACGAGCGCAGCGCTTCGCGTGACAGCGACCCGCCGAGAGTGCGCCAGTGCACCGCCACCCGCCACAGCCCGAAGGCGAGCGCGCTGTAGTCGGCGATCAGCGAGGCCCACGCCACGCCGTCGCTGGCGAAGCCGAAGCCGACCACGAAGATCAGATCGAGCAGGATGTTGACGCCGTTGGTGAGCAGCAGGATCGCCAGCGTGATACGGGTACGCTGCTGGCCGATGAACCAGCCGAGAATGGCGTAGTTGGCGAGCACCGCCGGTGCCGAAAAGATCCGGATGTGGGCGTAATCGCTTGCCAGCGCGGTCGCCACCGCACTGCCGTCGAGCAGCCACAACCCCAGCGAGATCAAGGGCTCGGCCAGCAGAATCAGTGCCACGCCGATCGCCCCTGCCATCACCAGCGACTGCGCCAGCAGCAGACGAACGTCGCTGTCGCTCTCGCGGCCCACCGCCTGAGAGGTGAGCCCGGTGGTGCCCATGCGCAGAAAGCCGAAGCCCCAGTAGAGAAAGCTGAATAGCGTCGCCCCGAGGGTGACCGCGGCGAGATAGCGCGAGTCCGGCAGATGGCCCACCACCGCGGTGTCGACCAGCCCGAGCAGCGGCACGCTGAGATTGGAGAGGATGATCGGCCAGGCCAGTTTCCCGATGTGGGACGGGGTGTAACGGCGGGGCTCGGTGTCGCTGGCGGTCGGGCGATCCACGATAGTCCTTGTCGCGTCGATGAAAGATGAGTCGGCGGGCGGCTCGCAGCCGGCCTGACCGCAAGCGACGGGCCAGAAAGCCGAAGCGCGTGCCCGTGCGGTCCACAGGATACGCCGTCGATGCACGTCGATCGATGCGCGCCTTCACGGTGCCCCCAGGGGAAAGAGCGGGCGGTAAACGTGGCGATGCCGGCGAGTGCGACAGGCGCAGCGACCCTGAAAGGATACGTGGCCGGGAAAGTTGCGCCCACGACCGGCTGCTCTACAGTAGGGAAACCGCCGCTACCGGTAGGCCTCATGGTCGACACCGTTTGCGACGAGAGATAACAAGATCTTATCGCTTTCGAGGGAATACTCATGACGATAACAACCGCGTTCATCGGTCGCGCGTCGCGCCGATCGTTTGCCGCCGCCGCGCTGATACTCCCCGCCTCCAGCGTTTTCGCCTACACCGCCGTCACCGACATCGACTATCAGGATGCCGGCATCGTGCCGCCCGCAACGCCGCATTCGCTCTACGAGAGCCGCGACGGCGACGTGCGTCTCAACGGGGGGCTGTCGCTCTACGGCTTCGCCGCCGCCACCGACGACGTCAACTTCGGCTCGAGCTCGAGCATCGATGCCGGCGCCCCGACCGGCGAAAGCCCGGACTGGCTGGAGGCGGTGGTGCAGCCCGGCTTCACGGCCGAGTGGGACGTCGATGACGCCGGCACCTGGTTCACCGGCGTGCAGGGCAGCTACGCGGCGACGCGGGGCAGCCGCTACGGCGACGCCGCCGGCGCCACGCCCAATCATCCGGAGCACGGCCGGCTCGACCGCGCCTACCTCGGCTGGCGCAGCGGCAACCTGTGGGCGGACACGCTCGGTGAAGACGCGATCACGCTCTCCGGTGGGCGCCAGAAGTTCCAGTTCGGCGAGGGTTTTCTGGTCGGCGATGGCTTCACCGATACCGGCAAGTACGCGGGCTACTACATCGGTCCCAGCGAGGGCTTCGAGAATACCGCCGTGGCATCGATCGACAGCCAGGGCTGGCACGGGGACCTCTTCCATCTGGAGGCGGATCAGTACGTGCGCGGCGGGCCGGATACCGAGACGAAAGCCAACGGCATCAACGTCGACTACACCTTCGGGGAGCGGGCCAAGGTGGGGGCGGCCTATCTGCGCGTCTACGACAGCGACACCGCCACCCGCGACGGCATGGACGTCTATAACCTGCGCGCCAAGGGCAAGCCGTTCGCCGCCGTACCCAATCTGTCGCTGGGCGGACAGCTCGTGCACGAGAAGAACGACGACGAGGGCATCGACGACAGCGGCTGGTACGTCCAGGCGACCTACGATTTCGTCGATCTGCCGTGGACGCCTCAGCTCGCCTATCGTCACGCCGAATTCGAGGAGAATTACGATACCCTCTTCTACGACTTCGCCGGCGGCTGGGGTAACTGGTTCATGGGGGAGATCGTCGGCGAGTACATGCTTTTCAACAGCAATCTCGATATCGACATGGTGCGGTTTTCCGTCTCCCCGCGGGACGATCTCGAAGCCGGCGTGATCGGCTATCACTTCCGCTATCACGATCGCGAGGCGGCCGGCGTGAGCGACAGCGACTTCGCCAACGAGATCAACCTCTACGCCGACTGGTCGGTCACCGAGCGGCTGTCGCTGTCGGCGATCTACGCCTTCGCCTCGCCGGAAACCGGCGCCGAGGAGCGTTTCGGCGGCAACGACGACGATGCCCAGCTCATCGAGCTCTACGCCACCTACACCTTCTGACCGCGACGCGCGGTCCTCGAAAACGCCATCGCCGCCCCGATCGACGGATCGGGGCGGCGATGGCGTCTTGCTGTCGGGCGCTAGCCGCTTCGACGACCGTCAGTGCGGTGTCTCGCGAGCCTGCAGCCGTTTGAGGCGCTTGAGCAGTCGGGCGTTGCGTACCACCTGGAGGATGATGAACAGCGCGAGCGTGCCCATCGTGACCAGCAGCGTCGTGGGCGGAATCGGCGTGCCCATCAGCGTGGTGGCGATGACGACGAACCCTACCCCGACACCCACGACGAGGATCGACCACGCGTTGCGGCGATACTGCTTGAGCAAGCGGGCCTGGCTCGCGTTGTCGTGACGATCGTTTGTCATGCGCTTCTCTCGGATGGGGACGTCTCGCGGGCCGGCGCGCGTTGCATGGCGACACGGCGCCGACTGTCGCTTGGACGGAAAAGATCACCGCTCAGGCGGCGGTGATGATCTCGTACTTCTCCATCAGCTGCTCCTTGCTCTCCTCGTGTTCGGGGTCGAGCGGGATACAGTCCACGGGGCAGACCTGCTGGCACTGGGGCTCGTCGAAGTGGCCGACGCACTCGGTGCAGTGTGCCGGGTCGATGACGTAGATCTCCTCGCCCGGGGAGATGGCGTCATTGGGGCACTCCGGCTCGCAGACGTCGCAGTTGATGCATTCGTCGGTGATCATCAGGGCCATGTCGAACTCCTCGCGGCGATCAGCCGCCGTCTGCCGAGAATCGCCGACGCAGCGCGTCGACCACGCAGGGCGATACGTGTTGGGAAACGTCTCCTCCCAGCCGCGAGATCTCGCGGATCAGGGTCGAGGAGACGTAGGCGTTTTCGACCGCCGGCGTCAGGAACAGCGTCTCGACGTCGGGGGCCTGGGCGCGATTCATGTTGGCCAGCTGCAGCTCGTACTCGAAATCAGAGACGCCGCGCACCCCGCGCAGCAGGACTCGGGCGTCGAGGCGGGCGAGCAACTCGGTGAGCAGGCCGTCGAAACCGATCACTTCCACGTTGTCGCAGTCGCCGAGCACTTCGCGGGCGAGCGACGTGCGTACCTCGAGGTCGAGCGCCGGGGTCTTGCGCGGGCTCTCGGCCACCGCCACCACGACCCGTTCGAACAGGCGCGCGGCTCTGACGATCAGATCGCGGTGGCCATTGGTGATCGGATCGAAGGTGCCGGGGTAGACCACGGTGTGCATGCCATTCACCTCGTCATTGTCGCCGTCGCTTGCGAGTCTGTCCGGTCGGACATCGTGTCGACCGGGTGCCGTGCCGATCGAGCCTGACGTCAATCGAGCGTGCCGAAAGGGTTGTCCGCTTTCAGCGAGACGGGCCGGCCATAGCCGGGAATCGACACGGCGTCTGCACTGACCTCGAGTTCCGGACCGTCGAGTACGCCTTCGCCGAAGCGGTAGATCACGTCGAAGCGCCCGGCGTCGGCGGCGGTTTCGTGCGCGGCGGCGGCGGCCAGCGTCTGCTCGCGGCGCCGGCGCCAGTCGTCGACGGCGCGCTGGCCGTGGCGCTTGACCAGCAGCCGCTCGGTGACGGCAGGCGAAAGCACCAGGCCGGTGGCGTTGTTGCCGCCGAAGCCCTTGGCGTTGACGAAGCTGGCGTCGGCCTCGAAGGCGAGCGGATCCTGGAAGAAGCGTAGTCGCTCGGCGTGGACGTCGTCGGCGACCGCATCGAGTGTCGGGATGCCGGGGATCCAGCCGTGGGCGAAGGTGCCCAGGGCGCTTGCCATCTGGTCACCGGCGGCGCTGCCCTGTGAGTGACCGATGAAGGCCTTGATCGCCGCGACCGGCCAGTTCTCGATGCCGTTGGCGCGCGCCACCTGATCGAAGATGTGCGACTCGGTGGTGCGATTCTTCGGCGTGCTGGTGCCGTGGGCGTGCAGATAGCTGCGCTGGCGCACGCTCTCGTCGCCGAGAATCGAGCGCGCCAGCGCGACCGACTTGCCGAGGGTGATGTAGTTGCCGATACCGGGGGCGGAGATCGAGCGCTTCCAGCCGTCGGCGTTGACGTGCACCTCGGGCACCGAGCCGAGAATCTGCGCGCCGGTCTCCAGCGCCAGCGAATCGTCCATCAACAGCACGAACTGCGAGGCCTCGGCGATGGTGAAGCCGCAGTTGCGGGCGAACGGACGACAGGCGCGCTGATAGTCGGCGTCGGTCAGAAGTTCGAGAGCGTCCAGCGCCATCAGGCTCTGATCGTCGGCCAGCGCGCTCATGGCACGAAAACCCTCGATGATCTCCGGGGTCACCGGGGCGTCGCTGGTACCCACCATCACCGCGCGGCGGCGGCCGTGGCGAATGTCCTCGACGCCCAGACGCAGGTTGTAGAGGAAAGTGGCGCAGGCGCCCTGGATCGCCCCGGTGGCGCCGACGCTGCCGAGGACGTAGGCGTTGAGAAAATCCGCCGGCATCTGGCCGTAGCCCAGCGGCATCTGCTTGGAGGTGACGCGGCTGCCGGTGACGTAGCTCTTGAGCATCCCGCCCCAGCCGGCATCGTCGAGCTGGCCGATGGAGTTGCCGGCGTAGACGGCGATGGCGTCCGGATCGAGACGATCGCGAAGCGCGGTCCAGTCGAGACCGCTCTGGCCGAGGCAGTCGCTGGCGCCGAAGATCGCCATCGACAGCCCGCGCGGATGGTGAACGCTGCGGTAGAACGACTCCGGCGAAAAGCCGTGGGGCAGCTGACCGGCGGCGCGGACCGAGGCCTGGCGGCGCTCCGGCAGCAGCGCTTCCAGCGTGCCGGTGGGGACGCTCACCTCGACCGTCTTGGCGTCGATCTCGCGGGTTTCCCAGCCGGCGGGCAGCGGTTGCGGCAGCTGGCGGCGCGAGGTGGTGAAGGTGAACGGTTCGCTGACGTTCATGGTCACCGGCCGATTGCCCGGGATGCCCGCCCCGGCGAAGGCGTCGTCCTCGATCCGCCGAATCAGCGTGTGCTCGAGCACCGGCTGCCGGAAGCGATCCGCGGCCGCGGCCGTGTCGAGCACCTCGCCGTCGGCGGTCTCCCAGCGGCCGTCGTCGCGCTGGGTGACCAGGCGCATCAGGGCCGCCAGCGCGGTCAGGGTCTGGATCTGGGTCGTCTGCGGCAGGGCGTCGAGAATCGTGCGGCGGTAGGCCTGGTGCCCTGAGGTCCGGCCCGCAGCGTTGATGCCGCCCATTCCGACGATCACCGGTAAATGTGACAAGCCATGTCCCTCGTAAGCGTTGGGGCAATCGGTTTCGATGGGGGAGGGTGCGGCGCGCTCCCGCGGGAGTCAGATCCCGCGGGGCGGGGCGAATGTCGAGGGGCCGTCAGGCGAAAAAGCGGTGAAAAGCGTTCGCTCGACAAGCCAATGACGAAGAGACATCGACGATAAACGGGGTGCCGCGCCTGCCACCCAAGGCCGTATTGCCAGGATTGGCTGAATGTGGGTTGGCATGATACACCCGCGCGTATCCCGCGTCATGCCGCACGCGGGCGCGCCGTACGCCCCGCGCGGCGGGCGGCAGACTCGAGCGGCGCAAGCGCGGGGCGGGATGCGCACGGACGACACCGGGGCGCGACGCGGCTGCTAGACTAGGCGATCGTTTCGTCTCCCTCATTCGCCGAGCCCGTGTCACCGTCATGAAAGCCGCTTCCCGCCGTATCGATAGCCCCCAGACCGCGCCCCACGACGATCTCGTCCGCCGCGTCGAGCGCGCCCGCGAGAGCGTTTGGCAGCGCTCGCCGGCGGAACACACCCGAGCGGCGTTCGCCAATGCCGAACGCTGGCTGAGCGCAATCGACCGCCCCCTGATCCTGGATGCCGGCTGCGGCGTGGGGCTCTCCACCCGACAGTTGGCCGAACGCCACCCCGACTGCGCGGTGATCGGGGTCGATCGCAGCGAGGATCGGCTGGGGCGAGATCACGGCGCGCTGCCGGAGAACGCACTGCTGGTGCGGGCGGACCTGGTCGACTTCTGGCGGTTGGCAGGAGCCGCGGGCTGGCGACCCTGTCGCCATTATCTGCTCTACCCCAACCCGTACCCCAAGCGGGCCCAGTTGAAGAAGCGCTGGCACGGTCATCCCGTGTTCCCGGCCGTGATCGCGCTCGGCGGGTCGCTCGAACTTCGCACCAACTGGGCGATCTATGCGCAGGAATTCGCGCTGGCGGTGAGCACGCTGTGCGGGCGCGACGCGCCGGTGGAAGCGTTCACGCCGGCGGCCGACCATCTCACTCCGTTCGAGCGCAAGTACGCCGAGAGCGGCCAGACGCTGTGGCGCTATCGCATCGTGCTCGACGCGACTTTGGAGAGTTCATGAAAAGCTATATTCTGCTCGCCCTGGCGGTGGTCGCCGAGGTCGTCGCCACCAGTTCGCTCAAGGCCTCGGCGGGATTCACCCGGCTGATACCCAGCATCATCGTCGTCGTCGGCTATGCGCTGTCGTTCTATGCGCTGTCGCTGGTGCTTAAGGTGCTGCCGGTGGGAATCACCTACGCCATCTGGGCGGGCCTGGGGATCGTGCTGGTCACGCTCATCGGCATCGTCGTCTTCGGCGAGCGCCCCGATCTGCCGGCCTATCTCGGCATGGCGCTGATCATCTCCGGCGTCGGCGTCATCCAGATCTTCTCCCGTCTGTCCCATTGACGGGGTCTGCCGCATGCGGCTCGGCCGCCATGTAGTGAGACCCTTTGCCGGCGTTTACCGGTCGATGTCGCCTAATTCGGCGAAACGCTGATAGTCTCGACGGCGCGGCTTTCCTTTCACTTTTCTTAGAGCGAGCGTTTTCATGCGGCGTTGGCTGTCCCCAAGCTCTCTGGTTCGACGTTCTCTGGTTCGACGTTCTCTGGCTCGAAGCCCTCTGGCCCGACACTCCCTGATCCGAAGTTCCCTGGCTCTGTGTCTTCTCACGCTCCCGCTGGTCTCGAACGTGGCGGTGGCGGCCGGGTTCGACAATGTCGCCAAGCTCGCCGATCGCGGGTTCGTGCTCGGTGCCGAGGCGCGGCTGCTCGACAGCGGCGAAGTGCTCGGCGCGCTCAACCCGACCCAGCCGCTGTCGCCGGCCTCGGTGACCAAGCTCTATACCGCGGCGGCCACGCTCGACCGCTGGGGGCCGCAGCATCGCTTCACCACGCGCTTCGTGACGACCGGTTCGCTGGATGCCAGCGGCGTGCTCCACGGGGACCTGGTGCTGGAGGGCGGCGGCGATCCGGCGCTCACCTCCGAAGAGCTGTGGCGGCTGATCCAGAAGCTGCGCGAACGCGGTGTGAAGCGGGTCGACGGCGATCTGGTGGTGAGCCAGTGGCGCTTCGGTCCGGTGGCCTGCATCACCACCGACCGCTGTGCGACTCGAAGCGTGGGCACCAACGCCTACAGCGCGCTGCTCTCGTCGGCGGCGGTCAATTACGCCAACTGGTGTGCGACGGTCACCCCGGGCGCCCCCGGCGAACCGGCCCGCGTCACCAGCTGCGACACCGTGGCGCCGACGATCCGCGTCGACAACGACGTCGCGACCGTCGCCGGCGGCGGCTCGGTGTCGCTCGACGCGCGTCGCCTGACGGACAGCCAGGGGGATCTGCTGCGAGTGAGCGGACAGATTCCCGCCGGTGCCATGCCGCAGGCCATCTATAAGGCGAGTTCGGACCCGGCGGACCAGACCGGGCGCACGCTCACCTCGCTGCTCGAGCAGGCCGGCGTCGCCATTCGCGGCTACGCCGTGAGTCAGGCGCCGCCGCCCTCGAGCGCCACGCCGCTGGCCGCGATCGAAGGCAAGCCGCTCCAGGAGCTCTTGCTGCGCACGCTCAACTACTCCAACAACTTCATGGCCGACATGCTGGCGCTGGATCTCACCACTGGCGCCCAGCAGGGATTGCCGGAGGCGGGTAGTGCCCTCGAGCGTTTCGCCGGTGCACTGCCCGGCCACGGTCCGGTGACGTTGAGAAGCGGCAGCGGGCTGACGCCGGAGAACCGGGTATCGGCGCAGGGCGTCAATGCGCTGCTCGGCGCGATGTACGAGCGTCCCACGCTCTTCCCGACCTTCGTCGCCGGCATGCAGGTGCCGACCAACGGGCCGATGCGCTTCATCCGCCGCGGCAGCCAGACCTTCCAGGATCACGTGATGATCAAGACCGGCACGCTCAACGAACCGGTCACGGTGCGCGCCATCGCCGGCTATTTCCGCACCGAGAGCGGCCGCTGGGGGAGTTTCTCCGTGCTCGTCAACGGTACCGCCTCGACGCCGTATCTCGCCTGGCGCGATACGCTGCCGATGATCTCGGACGATCTCACCGCGATGATCGAAAACCACTGATCGAGCGCCGTTCGACATCTACCCTTGCGCGAACGCCGACACCCGTCGGCGTTCGTCGTCATGCGCGCGATGAATGCGGATAGATCGGGCAAGCGCGACCCGCCCCGTTGCCCGGCTGCAGCGGCGGGGGCAACATGGCGGCAACTGCACAGCGGAGAATCACGATGCGAGGAAAGGGCGTACTGGCGGCAGCCTTGCTGGCACTACTCACGGCCTGTGCCGGACCGTCCACGCCGACGGCCGGCGAAGGACAGCCGACGGAGGAACTGATCGGCACCTACTGGAAGCTCATGACCCTCGACGGCAGGGACGTGGCGGTCGTCGAAGACCAGCGCGAGGCGCACATGGTGCTCGATACTCAGGGCAGAGTGACCGGCTCGACGGGCTGCAACCGCCTGGTGGGGAGCTACACGCTCGACGGCCGCGAGCTGCATTTCTCGCCGATCGCCTCGACGCGTATGGCCTGCCCGGGCGAGGCCGCGACGCTCGAGCGCGACTGGACGGCAGCGCTTGCGCGTACCGCGCGGGTCGAGCAGGCGGGCAAGCGACTGAGACTCATCGATGCCGACGGCCAGACCCTGGCGGAACTCAAAGCCAATGCGCTGTATTAGACTGCGCGCTGGTTTCCGAGCAGGAGCAACGACTTGACTCTCATCGAGTGCGACTACCCCCGTCACGGCGAGGCGATTCTGGCGATCTTCAACGATGCCATCGTCAACACCACCGCGCTCTACGAATACCGACCGCGAACCGCCGCTTACGTCGAAGGCTGGTTTCAGGCCAAGCGCGACGGCAGTCTGCCGGTGATCGGTCTCGTCGACGACGACAGTGGCCGGCTGATGGGCTTTGCCAGTTTCGGGGCGTTCCGTCCGCAGGCGGCATTTCGAAGCAGCGTCGAGCACTCGGTCTACGTCGATCGTGACTTTCGCCAGCGCGGCGTCGCCCGGCGGCTGATGGCCGCACTCATCGAGCGCGCCGAGGCTCAGGGCTACCACCTGATGATCGGCGGTATCGACGCCGAGAACGCCGCCAGTATCGCGCTCCACGAACGTCTGGGCTTCACCCACTCGGGGACGATTCGCGAGGCGGCGTTCAAGTTCGATCGCTGGCTCGACCTGGCGTTCTACCAGCTCAGACTCGCGACACGCAGCGACGCCTGAGGTGGGTGCCGCGAGTCGATGTCGGGCGGCGGTCAGTTCGTGCGCGGCCCGGTCTATTCCCTCGCGGCGTCACCGCGGGCCGTGTCCAGGCCGTTGAGGGCATTGTCGTCCGGGGTGTCCGGATCGCCCAGGCCATTCTCGCTCGTCGATCCCAGACCGTTGAGCGCGTCGGTCGGCGTGGCGGGAAGGGCGTCGCTGCCCTGGGCGAGCTTGTCCGCCTCGGCGATGTAAACGGTCTCGCTCGCGCGCCGATAGAGGCAGAGCTCCTGGCCGGCATCGTCGCCCATGGGATCCTGCGTCCGGGCGTCGTCGCTCGATCGTTTGGCGCCTGCGCGGTGCCCCTGGATCAGCAGCGCGGTAATGCCGGCGTCGTCATCGAAGATGACCGGTTCGCCGGCGGGGGCGGCGTCCTCGAAACCGCTGGCGGCGACGCACCGGCTGACGACGTGGTGTTCGTGGGCGGCCCAGGCGTCAGGGCTGGAGGCCATCGCCGAAGGGGGCAGCACTGTCGCGGCGGCGAACGCGAGCGCCGAAGAAAGAGAAAAGATGTGACGCATGATGAGTGCCTCGTGTGGGGAAAACTCGGTCCCGGGAGGCGCGCCGGTAGCGGTCGCTACGACCGGCTCATCGGCGTCGCCGTCCTTACCGTATCTGGAGTGTAGCTTTCCCTTATGAGCTTTCCGCTGGCGCTCGTCTTTCTCGCGGTGGTGTTCGCGACCTCGGTGCTTTCCGGCGTGTTCGGCATGGCCGGCGGGCTGATCCTGCTGGGCTTTCTGCTCGCCTGGCTGCCGGCCGCCAGTGCCATCGCGGTGCACGGGGTCATTCAGCTCAGCGCCAACGGTGCGCGTGCGTGGCTCTCCCGTCGTTTCATCGCCTGGCCCATCGTGGCTCGCATTGCGCTCGGCACCGCGGCCTCCGCGCTCTGCCTGGCGTTTCTGGACTATCACCCGAGCGAAACCGGCGTGCTGATCATGCTCGGTCTGATGCCGGTGCTGGTGTGGATTCCCAGGCGCTGGTTCCATCTCGACGTCACCCGGCCGTGGCACGCCTTCTTCTGCGGTGTGGTGTCCGGCGGGTTGACCATCGCCGTTGGCGTCTCGGGGCCGACGATCGATATCGGCTTCATCCGCTCCCGGCTCGACCGGCGCATGGTGGTCGCTTCCAAGGCACTGGTGCAGGTGGTCGCGCATTCGCTGAAGATCGTCTTCTACTGGCGTGCCGCGATGGCACTCGGTCCCCAGGAGTGGGGCTGGGTGCTGTTGGGCATTCCGGTGGCATTTCTGGGGACGCGCAGCGGCAATCGAGTACTCAATCGGTTGAGCGACGGCGGCTTTCGTACCTGGACGCGCTGGATCGTCACCGTGGTCGGCGGCTACTACCTGGCTCGGGGGCTCATCGGCGCGATGTGAAGAGGCCGCCGGCTCAACCCTGAGAGGGACTGACGCCGAAGTAGCGCTTGTACTCGCGGCTGAACTGCGAGGTGCTGCGATAGCCGACTTCGCCGGCTGCCCGGGCGACGTTCATCCGGTGCTGGCCGAGCAGCGCGCGGGCCTTGAGCAGTCGCAGGCGCTTGAGATACTGCAGCGGCGACTGCTGGGTGGTGCGCTTGAAGTGGTGGTGGAAGTGCGAGGCGCTCATGTTGGCGCGAGCGGCCAGCGTTTCGACGGTCAGCGTCTCGCGGTAGTGCCCGTGGAGGTAGTTCAGCGAATCGACGATGCGCGCGTACTGACCGTTGCGCTGGACGAGCTGACGCAGCGAGTCGCCCTGCGGCCCCTTCAGCGCGGCGAACAGCACCTCCCGTACCCGTCCCGGGCCGAGTACGCGACTGGCGGTCTCGTCTTTCAGGCAGTCGAGCAGGTGCAGTACCGCGTGTTCCATGGCGGCATCGAGCTCGACGGCGGCCATCGGCGCCGCGCGTCCATCCTCTTCCGGTTTCACCGGCATCTGCTGAACCAGCTCGTTGAGGGTGAGCGGGTCGAAGGCGATGTTGATGCCCAGCAGCGGCGCGCCTGCCTCTGCCCGCGTCTCGCACTCGAACGGTAGCGGCAGCGCCTGGACCAGGTAGTTGCCCGGCCCGTAGTGGATGACCCGTTCACCGAGATAGCCGATCTTGTCGCCCTGAGCGATGACGAACAGGCCCGGTTCGTAGATCAACGGGGTGCGGGCGTGGCTGCAGTGCGCCGCGATGAGGCGTACGCCCTCGACGGCGGTGTCGATGAAGCCCTCGCCGACGGCGAGCGGTGCGATCGCCTCGGCGAGGCGATGCGTGGAGCGACGTGAGCTGGTGGCCGGCGGCGTCTTCGAAGTCACGTCGGATACGGTGGCGCTGGAGTCGAGCATGGCGGATCTCGAAAGCATGACGATTCAGTGGTTGATCGGGCTATTGTGCATGACTTGGACGCGCAGGAAGCAGCTATCCTCGACACCGCCGTAGTATCGCGCAAGGACGCGACAGGAACGAGCATGGCCGAACGCGGCAATGTCGACCAGACTTCCCATCGTTCACATCACCCGCTGGGATACGTACCCACGACCCACCGGGTTTCATACCCCGAAACGCCGTCTTTGGATGCGTTCGTCGCGTCCCGGCGGGGTTTCGAGTCCGGAGGTTTTCATGTCTCAAACGACCGATACCCAAGCGAGCCCGGCGAAAGGCTACGCCGCGCACTCCGCCACCACACCGCTGGAACTCTGGAACTTCGAGCGTCGCGCCCCGCGCCCGGACGACGTCGCCATCGAGATCCTCTACTGCGGCGTCTGCCACAGCGACCTGCACTTCGCCCGCGATGACTGGGGCATGGCGGCTTACCCGGTCGTGCCGGGCCACGAAATCGTTGGCCGCGTCACCGCCGTTGGCGATGACGTGAGCCAGTATCAGGTCGGCGATCTGGTCGGCGTTGGCTGCATGGTCGACTCCTGCCGCTCGTGCAAGGCGTGCAACGAAGGGCTGGAGAACTACTGCGCCGAAGGGTTCGTGATGACCTACGGCAGCCCCGACCGCCATGACGAGACGCTGACTCAGGGTGGCTACTCCGACAAGGTAGTGGTCAGCGAGCGCTTCGTGGTGCGCATGCCCGACGGAATCGATCTCAAATCCGCCGCGCCAATCCTCTGCGCCGGCATCACCACCTATTCGCCGCTCAAGCACTACGGCGTCAAGCCGGGCGACAAGGTCGGCGTCATCGGCATGGGCGGCCTCGGCCACATGGGCGTGAAGCTGGCCAAGGCGCTCGGTGCCGAGGTCACGCTGTTCACTCGCTCCGAGTCGAAGAAGGCCGAGGCGAAGCAGCAGGGCGCGGATCACGTCGTCATCTCCACCAGCGACGACGAGATGAACGCCATCGCCGAGACTTTCGACTTCATGCTCGACACCGTCCCGGTGCAGCACGACCTGAACCCCTACCTCGCCGCGCTCAAGCCCGACGGCACCCACATCCTGGTGGGGCTGCTCGAGCCGATCGACCCGGCGATCTCCGGCGCCAACTTGGTGTTCCGTCGCCGCGTGCTCGCCGGCTCGCTCATCGGCGGCATGCCGGAGACGCAGGAAGTGCTCGACTTCTGCGCCGAGAACGGCATTACCTGCGACGTCGAAATGATCAACATCGATCAGATCAACGAAGCCTGGGATCGGATGCAGAAGGGCGACGTGAAGTATCGCTTCGTCATCGACATGCAGTCGCTGAAAGACGCGAGCTGAGTAGATGGCAGCGGTGAGCTACGAGCCATGAGCTAAAAGCTAAAAGCTAAAAGCTAAGCGCCAAAAAGCGCCAGCGACGTTCGTCGCTGGCGCTTTTCTTTGCATGTCGTCCAGACGGCTTTCGCGGCTCGCGGCTCAGTACTCGGCCTGCACCCGCACCATCCCTTCCTGAGCGGCACTGGCGATCAGCTTGCCGTCGCTGTCGTAGAAGCTGCCGCGGGCGAAACCGCGGGCGCCGCCGGCCCAGGGGCTGTCCATCACGTAGAGCAGCCAGTCGTCGAGCTTGGGGTCGTCGTGAATCCAGAGCGCGTGGTCGAGACTCGCGATGCGAAGCCGCGGGTCGCCGAATTCGACGTCGTGGGCGAGCAGACTCGTCAACAGCAGATTGAAGTCCGAGCCGTAGGCGAGCAGCGACCGATGAAGCGCCGGGTCGGGCGGCAGTGAACCGCCGGTCAGGCGGAACCAGATCATCCGCGAGGGCGGGTTGGCGTGGCGCTCCTCGACGGTGATGAACTCCACCGGATGGTTCTGGAAGCGCCGGCGGACCGCCTCGCCGCGGGCGACGAGCGTCTCGGGATGCTCGACGTCGGGGGCCGTGGTCTGATGTGACAGGCCGTGCTCGCGGCCCTGGAAGGAGGCGCTGCAGAAGAAGATCGGCTGCCCCTTCTGGACGGCGGTGACCCGCCGGGTAGTGAAGCTGCCGCCGTCGCGCACGCGATCCACCGAGTAGACCACGGGCAGGTGGGCGTCGCCGCGGCGCAGGAAATAGCCGTGCAGCGAGTGAAGGTAGCGGTCGTCGGCCACGGTACGCGCGGCGGCGGCGGCGGACTGCCCGAGCGCCTGACCGCCGAACAGCTGCGGCAGGCCGAGATCCTGGCTCTGGCCACGAAAGAGGTTCTCCTCGAGCGCCTCGAGGCTGAGTAGGGTGACCAGGTCGTCCAGCGCTTGCGTCATTCGGGTATCCTTGGCGTTTCAGAAACGATGATCGGTGACGCCCGCCAGTATCGGTTCAAACTCGCGGCGGGTCACGCGGGCCGGCAGGACGGATGGGTATGCGACAGAGCGACGAATTCTACATGCACCGCGCCCTCGATCAGGCGCGTCTGGCGATGGCCGCGGGCGAGGTGCCGGTGGGGGCGGTCGTCGTCGATCCCGACGGCGAGGTGATCGGCTGCGGCCACAATCGGCCCATCGCCGCTCACGACCCGACGGCGCATGCCGAGGTTCAGGCGCTGCGCGATGCCGCCGGCCGTCTCGGCAACTATCGCCTGGACGCCTGCCAGCTCTTCGTCACGCTGGAACCCTGCATGATGTGTACCGGGGCGATGATCCACGCGCGCCTGGCGCGGGTGGTCTACGCCGCCGCCGAACCCAAGGGCGGCATGGTGGAGTCCCGCGCCAACCTCTTCGTCCAGCCCTGGTTCAACCACCGCGTCGAGGTCTGCGGCGGCGTGCTCGCCGCCCCCGCCAAGCGTCTGCTGAAGACGTTCTTCGCCCAGCGTCGCGCAGTCGATATCGACCGCACCGACGCCGACCGCAGCGACTAGTTCGCCGCAGGGCAACGAAAGTCCCGCAGTGTCGACATGAGTCCCACCGCGGCGTCAGCGTAATCCCTACGGCAGCGTCGGCATGAGCCCCACCGCTACATCAGTCAATCTCGACGCGATCGCGCCCGTACTGCTTGGCGCGGTAGAGCGCGTCGTCGGCGGCCTGCAGCAGCTGGTCGCGGCCGATGCTGTCGCCCTCGCGCAGTGCCAGTCCCACGCTCAGCGTGACCGGTCGACCGTCGGGACGCATCAGCCCGGCGGTCGAGGCGGCCCGGCGCATCGCTTCGGCGATCTCCAGCGCTCCTTTGCGGTCGAAGCCCGGCAGACAGGCGACGAACTCCTCGCCGCCGTAGCGAGCGAACAGCCCGCCGGCGGCCTCGACCGGCGCCCGGCAGTGTGCCGCGATCGTCTGCAGATAGCGGTCTCCGGTGAGATGCCCGAAGTGGTCGTTGACCTGCTTGAAGTGATCCAGATCGCAGATGAGCAGGGCGAGCGACGCGCCGGCACCCTGCGTGTCCATCCAGGTGATCAGCCGGCGGCGATTGGGGAGCTCGGTCAGCTCGTCGTGGGTCGCCAGCCACTCGATCTCGCGCTGCAGGCGCTCGCGGGTCGTCATCTCCTCGCGCAAGGAATCGTTGGCAGCGCTGGCGAGTCGGTGCTGGTGCTTCAGGCGGCGATAGATGTAGAGCACCATGTAGAGCAGGTAGGCGAGCAGAATGCCGAAGATCAGCGTGATCTCCGGCAGGCGCTCGCGCAGCTCGAGCAGCAGCTGACGGCCCGGGCGTACGCTGAGCGTGAGCGTGTCCGCGCCGAGTGTGACCGGCTGGGCGTACTGCCAGTCGGCGAGATCGCCGAGGGGGCCGTCGTAGAAATAGAGCTGATCCTCGCCGCTGAGCACGATGGCGCGTTCGTCGCTGCGGGTCTGTGACAGCAGCGAGTGGATCAGATCGTCGATGCTCACCATCGTGCCCACCGCCCCGAGCAGGGTGCCATCGACCACGTTGCGCACCGGCAGGAAACTCACCACCCCGCGCCCCCCGCGAAGATTCATGATGCCGCCCAGCCCTTCGATGCCGTAGACCAGCGGGCGATTGAGCACCTGCTTGATCGTGACATTGGTGGCGTAGAGGTTGAGGCCGAGCAGCGCCTGGTTGCCGCGCTGCGGATAGACCCGCGTCACCGATCCCTCGAGGTCGACGAAGACGATGCTGCGAAAGTAGCCGAAGTCGTCGTAGTAGCGTTTGGCCTGGCGCTCCCAGTCGGCTCGCGACGGCACTCGCCCGAGCATGCTCCAGAAGCTGGCGAAGCGCCGCGTCGCCTGCAGGTGCGAGCTCGTCTCCGCGGCGAGCATCGTGGCGAGACGATCGCCGTCCTCGGCGATGCGCCTGTAAAGACGCGCGTTGTCACTCTCGCGCTGACTCTGCCAGCCGAGCAGAGTGATCGAGGCGACGACGGCGCCGACGCAAAGCGGCGGCAGGATGCGTCGCCAATAGCGCCGCAGGATCGGGCAGAGCGCCAGGCACTGGTGCAGCCACAGTAGCCACAGCGTCATGAGCAGCAGCGGCGGGATGCCGACCAGCGCGGTGGCGTGGGCGGGGGGTGGGGCCAGCGTGTCATAGGACAACATCGACAGACCCAAAACGACCAGCGCCAGCAGAATGGGCGAGCCGAGCCCGAGTCGCATCAAGAGCAGCGTATTGAGCGAAAGCCCGATGAGAATGGCAAGCGACAGCGCCGGCGGGCGGACGTCATAGAGCCTTCCGCCGGCGGGGAGCCAGTCGAGCACGGCCTGCCAGGTCGCGGCGGGGATCCAGCTCTCGGCGACCGCGTAACTTGCCATGAGGGCCAGCGCGGCGACGGCGGCGGGAATCAGCAGCCAGCGACTGATCTGCCGACAGTGCCAGCGATCGGCGAGCATGCCCAGCCACACCGCACCGGTGAGCGGGACGAGGACCCAGCGCTGATCGGGAATCGTGCCCGGCCACGCCATCAGACAGAGCAGCGGCAGCGCCAGGTAGAACATGAGCTTCGACGCTGCGGACATGGCGATCGACGTCTCCCGGACCGACGCCGTCATCCTAGGGGCGGCGTGGCATCGACGGTAGGGTGGCTAGAGTAGCGGCGCGACGATATCGAGCGGCGCGACCTCATCGGCATCGAGCACGCGCTCTCCGAGCCGGTCGAACTGCTGCTGGCTACGCTGAACGTACTTGAGTATCTCGTAGTAACGGCGAATGTTTCGCACGTAGATTACCGGCTCTCCTCCGCGAGCATAACCGTAGCGCGCCTGCGAGTACCACTCGCGACGCTGTAGCAGCGGCAGCGCCTCGCGCACGTTGGCCCAGCGGTCGGGGTCTTCGCCCCGCTGCCTGACGATCTCGCGGGCGTCCAGCAGATGGCCCAGGCCCACGTTGTAGGCGGCCAGCGCCATATAGGTGCGGTCGGGTTCGTCGATCGCCTCGTCCAGGCGGGATTCGATATGGCGAAGATAGCGCGCGCCGCCGTCGATACTCTGGGCGGGGTCCAGGCGGTCATCGATGCCGACCTCGCGGGCGGTGGGGCGGGTGAGCATCATCAAGCCGCGCACGCCGGTGGGCGAGGTGGCATCGGGCTCCCAGTGGGATTCCTGGTAGCCCAGCGCCGCGAGCAGGCGCCAGTCGAAGCCCGTATCGCGCGCCGCTGCCTTGAAGTCGGGCACGAAGCGGGGCAGGCGCTTTTCCACGTGATGGATGAACAGCCGCGAGCCGACGTACTCGAGATAGGCATCGTGGCCGAAATAGCGCCCGATGAGCGATGCCAGGGCGCCGCTTTCCCGCTGTGTCTCGATGAAGGCGTTGGCGGCCTCGAGTAGATCGACCGGGGTATCGGCAGCGAAGGCCCAGCTCAGACTCTGCGGCCGGCCCAGCGCAAAGCCGCGCTCGACGTTGGGAAAGAAGAGACGATTGAGCGTGAACTGGTGGGTGTAGAGCACGGCGGCGTCGAGGTCGCCCCGCTCGACCATTTCCAGCAGGTCCGCGACGTTGAGGTCCGCCGCCTCGCGCCAGCCGAGCGCCGGCAGGTTTTGCTGCTGCCGGGCGAGCGCCTCGGCGCTGCCGGAACCGGCAACGGTACCGATGCGTAGATCGAGCAGGTCATCGAGCGTGCGCACCGGTCGCATCCCGCGGCGATAGACCACCAGTGGCTGCAGCTCGAGCAGCGGCTGGCTGTAGCGCACACCCGTTCGTTCGTGATCCAGCGACAGCGCGCCGGCAGCGAGATCGGCATCGTGGCGACCGATGTCGTCGAAGACGTCGGCGATGGCGGAGTGCGACGTCACCGACAGGCTCACGCCGAGCGAACGCGTGAAACGGTGCAGCAGCTCGTATTCGAAGCCGGTGGGGCCATTGGCGCCTTCGTAGAAGGTCAGCGGCCCGTTGCGCATCGCCACCTGCAGGAAATCGCGTTGACGTATCGGATCGAGGCCGCTGCTCGACCGGGGGAGCAGCTCGGCGGGAGTGGCCAGTGCTGTCGCGGCCAGGAGTATCGTCAGCACCAGCCGCAGGCGTATCAGCCCCAGGCACATCAGCCATGGACGCATCAGCCGCTGGTGCATCGCGAGATCGAACATTCAGAGGGGATCGGTAGCGACGGACGCCACACCTTAGCCCCCCGCTCGCCGACTGTCATCCGTACCCGAGCGGCGCCGCGCTTAGCGAGCCATCGCGCTTTCCAGTATCATGCACGCCAAACAAATTCGGCACGCTGCCTAGATTCGCCCGATTGCCTGCGATCCGACAGATCCGCGATCCTCGACCGTCCTGGAGGCTTCCCCCGCCATGCTCGAATTGCAAGGCGCGCCTGCGCTATCTGCATTCCGTCACGCCAAGCGGCTCGCCGAGCTGCGCGCCGCCGTCCCCGAAGTCGACACGCTGACGGCGCACTACGTCCACTTCATCGATCACCACGCCGATCTCGACGCCGAGGCGCGCCAGATCCTCGAGCGCCTGCTGGATTACGGGGTCGCGGATCACGGCGAGGCAGGCGGGGGCCCCGAGATGCCAAGCGCCGGTCACGCCTTCCTGGTCGTGCCGCGAATCGGCACGCTCTCGCCCTGGTCCTCCAAGGCGACCGACATCCTGCACAACTGTGGACTGGACGCCGTGACCCGCATCGAGCGGGGCATTCGCTATCGGGTGAGCTTCAAGACCGCCCCGGACGCCGAGGCGTTCGAGGCGCTGACCGCGCGCCTGCACGATCGCATGACCGAGACGGTGCTGTTCGACGCCAGCGACGCCGCCAAGCTCTTCTCCCATCACCCGCCGACGCCGCTCGCCACGGTGGATGTGATCGGCGGCGGGCGCCCGGCGCTGGCGGCGGCCAACGGCGAGCTCGGGCTGGCGCTCGCCGAGGACGAGATCGACTATCTGGTCGCGGCGTTCGAGGAGCTCGGGCGCAATCCCACCGACGTCGAACTGATGATGTTCGCCCAGGCCAACTCCGAGCACTGCCGGCACAAGATCTTCAACGCCGACTGGGAGATCGACGGCGAGACGCAGAGTCACTCGCTGTTCAAGATGATCAAGAACACCTTCGAGTGTTCCCCCGACAAGGTGCTCTCCGCCTACAGCGACAACGCCGCGGTAATCGAGGGCGCGAGCGGCGGGCGCTTCTTCCCCGCGCCCGACTCCCGGGTCTACGGCGCGACGCAGGAGCCCATCCACATCCTGATGAAGGTGGAGACGCACAACCACCCGACGGCGATCGCCCCGCACCCCGGGGCGGCCACGGGTGCCGGCGGCGAGATCCGCGACGAGGGCGCCACCGGGCGTGGCGGCAAGCCCAAGGCGGGCCTGACCGGCTTTACGGTTTCCAACCTGCGCATCCCCGAGTTCGTGCAGCCGTGGGAAGCCTTCGACTACGGCAAGCCCGAACGGATCCAGTCGGCGCTCGACATCATGCTCGAGGCGCCGATCGGCGGGGCGGCCTTCAACAACGAGTTCGGCCGGCCCAATCTCAACGGTTTTTTCCGCACCTTCGAGCTGGAAGCGGTGGGCGCCAACGGCATCGAACGCCGGGGCTACCACAAGCCGATCATGCTCGCCGGCGGCTATGGCAACGTGCGTGACGATCACGTCCAGAAGGGCGAGATCGCCGTCGGCGCCAAGCTGATCGTGATGGGCGGACCGGCGATGCTGATCGGCCTCGGCGGCGGCGCGGCCTCGAGCATGGCCTCCGGCGCCTCCAGCGCCGATCTCGACTTCGCCTCGGTGCAGCGCGACAACCCCGAGATCGAGCGCCGCGCCCAGGAAGTGATCGATCGCTGCTGGGCGCTGGATGACGCCAATCCCATCGCCTTCATTCACGACGTCGGCGCCGGCGGTCTCTCCAACGCGCTGCCGGAGCTTGTCAAGGATGGCGGTCGCGGTGGGCTCTTCGATCTGCGCGCGGTGCCGAGCGTGGAGCCGGGCATGAGTCCGCTGGAGATCTGGTGCAACGAGGCGCAGGAGCGCTACGTGCTGGCGGTGTCGCCGGAGCAGCTCGAGACGTTCGACGCCATCTGCGTCCGCGAGCGCTGCCCCTACTCTGTCGTGGGCGAGGCGACCGAAGCGCACCATCTGGCGGTGCGCGACGGCCATTTCGAGGCCGACCCGGTGGACCTGCCGATGAGCGTGCTGTTCGGCAAGCCGCCCAAGATGCAGCGCCGCTTCGAACGGCGTGCGCTCGACCTGCCGGGTCTCGGACTCGACAACCTCGATCTGCGCGAAGCGCTGGATCGCGTGCTCAAGCTGCCGACCGTCGCCTCCAAGAGCTTTCTGATCACCATCGGCGACCGCTCGATCACCGGCACGGTGGCGCGTGACCAGATGGTCGGTCCGTGGCAGGTGCCGGTGGCCGACTGCGCGGTGACGACGGCAAGCTATGACACCCATGCCGGCGAAGCGATGGCGATGGGCGAGCGCCCGCCGGTAGCGCTGATCGACCCCGCCGCCAGTGCGCGTCTGGCGGTAGCGGAGGCGATCACCAACCTCGCCGCGGCGCCCATCGGGCAGCTCTCGGACATCAAGCTCTCCGCCAACTGGATGAGTGCCGCCGACCACATCGGCGAGAACCAGGCGCTGTTCGATGCCGTCCACGCCGTCGGTATGGAACTCTGCCCGGCGCTGGGTATCGCCGTGCCGGTGGGCAAGGATTCGATGTCGATGCGCACCGCCTGGCAGGACGCGGGTGAGGAGAAGAGCGTCACCGCCCCCCTGACGCTGGACATCACCGGCTTCGCCCCGGTCACCGACGCGTTGAAGACGCTGACGCCGCAGCTACGCCTCGACCAGGACGAGAGCGATCTGATCCTGATCGACCTGGGCCATGGCCACAATCGCCTGGGCGGCTCGGCGCTGGCGCAGGTCTACGGTCAGGTCGGCAACGTCTGCCCCGATCTCGACGACGCCGAGGATCTGGCCGCGTTCTTCCGCGTGATTCAGGGCCTCAACGCCGACGGCAAGATTCTCGCCTATCACGACCGCAGCGACGGCGGCCTGATCGTCACTCTGCTGGAGATGGCGTTCGCCGGCCGCGGCGGTCTCGAGATCAAGCTCGACTGGCTGATCGACGACGCCGTGGGCGCGGTGGAAGCGCTCTTCGCCGAGGAGCTCGGCGCGGTGATCCAGGTCAACCGGGCCGACACCGAGTTCGTGCTCGCCCAGCTTGCCGCTGCCGGCCTCGAGACCTGCGGCGTCATCGCTCGCCCGCGCTACGACGATCAGGTGCGAGTGACGCTGTTCGAAGAGCCGCTGCTGGAGACGACCCGCGCGCACACCCAGCGAACCTGGTCGGAGACCAGCTATCGGCTGCAGGCGCTGCGCGACAATCCCGAGTGCGCCAAGAGCGAGTTCGACGCGCTGCTCGACCCGCGCGACCCCGGCCTCTCCGCTAGCCCGAGCTTCGACGTCGACGACGACATCGCCGCGCCCTTCATCAATAGCGGCGTGCGCCCGCGGGTGGCAATCCTGCGCGAGCAGGGCGTCAACGGCCACATGGAGATGGCCGCGGCGTTCGACCACGCCGGCTTCGAGGCGGTCGACGTCCACATGAGCGACATCATCGAAGGGCGCATCGCGCTCGACGACATGAAGGGGCTGATCGGCTGCGGCGGCTTCTCCTACGGCGACGTGCTGGGGGCCGGCGGCGGCTGGGCCAAGTCGGCGCTCTACAACGCTCGCGCTCGCGATCAGTTCGCGGCGTTCTTCTCCCGCGAGGACACCTTCGGCCTCGGCGTCTGCAACGGCTGCCAGATGTTCTCGCAGTTGAAGGAACTGATTCCCGGCGCCGAGCGCTGGCCGCGCTTCGTGCGCAACCGCTCCGAGCAGTTCGAGGCGCGGGTATCGATGGTCAAGGTCGAGGAGAGCCCGTCGATCCTGCTCGCCGGCATGGCGGGCTCCACGCTGCCGATCGCCGTCGCCCACGGCGAGGGGCAGGCGCTGTTCGAAGACAGCGGTCACCTGCGCCGCACCGAGACCAGCGGTCACATCGCCATGCGCTACGTCGACAACGCCGGGCAGGTGACCACGCGTTACCCTGCCAACCCCAACGGTTCGCCGGCCGGAATCACGGGGCTGACCACGCCGGACGGTCGCGTCACCATCATGATGCCGCACCCGGAGCGGGTTGCCCGCGCGGTGACCAACTCCTGGCGCCCGGCCGAGTGGACCGAGGACGGTGCCTGGATGCGGCTGTTCCGCAATGCGCGAGCCTGGGTGAACTGAGGCAGGCCTCGAGGCGGGCCGCGCCCGCCTGAGGTTCAAAAAAACCGGCTTGCNNAAGCCGGTTTTTTCATTGAGGCACTGGCACCTTGAAGGGCGTTGCCGACCGGTCTCAGCTCGGGCGTGTGGCCGGATAGAAGAAGCGTACCTTGGGTTCGCCTTCGAGCAGCGGGGCGCCGCCCTCCTTGAACGGGGCGTAGTGCGGCATGCTCATGTGATGCTCGAAGGCGGCGCGGTCGCGGTAGACCTCGTGCAGCACGACGAGGTCTTCGCTGCCCTCGGGCGTCAGCACCTCGAAGCTCAGGCAGCCCTCTTCGTTGGCCAATGATTCGTTGGCATCGTTGTGCGCCAGCGCCAGGAAGGCAGGCACTTGGCCGGGCTTGATGGAGAATTCGGCGATGACGACGAACTGGCTGGTATCGCTCATGGCGAGCTCCCTAGGCGTAAATGGATGAGCCGACCCCGGCGCCGTGGCGCCGGGCGTGACGTGAGCCTAGAAAGGAAATGGTTCGAGCGCGAGCATTGCGCGGTCGAGCATTGCGCGGTGGAACGGAAGATCATGTAGCTTTCGAGTCTGGCAATGTCAGTGGACCCGCGGCGCCTCGCCCATGCCCAGGCGTTCCTGAAATTCGGCTACGGCGCTCTTGAGCAGCTCCATCAGTCCTGGAATCAGTGCCGCGCCCTGCTCGGGGCCGGCGACGAACTGCTCGACGCTGACGTGAACCGCCTGATTGTGGACCACCAGCTTGGCGGCCTTGAGCGTGTTCATGACGTCATTGGCGGTCTCCAGCAGCCGTAGGCGGTCCGTCGCGTCCGCCGCCTGCCAGACGCCCGGTAGCATCAGCTGGAAAAACGCGGGCTCGTCCGGTGCCACTACCAGCACGAACTCGAGCCCGTCGTGACGCAAGCGGGCGGCCTGGTCGTCCATCGCCTCGATCTCGATGTCCGATACGCCGAGACGCGCGATGTACTCCTCGATAGGCGTCGACGGCTGCGTGGATGTGCTGTTCGTCATGGTCTGGCTCCCAAATCGTCGGCGGCGCAGCGGCGTCGCTTCTTGATCCCATTGTAAGACAGCGGGAATTCGGGGTCAGGCGAGCTCAGGGCAATTCGTGCCCGACCCGCGTCGGAGCTGACATGATACCCTCCCGCCATGTCCACGCATGCTCTCGCCCCCGCTGCCCCCGAGCTTCGCCCCTACCAGCGTCAGGCCGTCGACAACGTCATCGCCCACTTTCGCGCCAGCGACGATCCGGCGGTGGTCGTGCTGCCCACCGGCAGCGGCAAGTCCCTGGTCATCGCCGATCTCGCCCGCCGCGCCCGGGGGCGGGTGTTGGTGCTTGCCCACGTTCGCGAGCTGGTGGAGCAGAACCACGCCAAGTATCTCGCCTACGGGCTGGAGGCGGACATCTTCAGCGCGGGGTTGAAGCGCAAGGAGAGCACGCGCCAGGTGGTGTTCGGCTCGGTGCAGTCGGTAGTCAACGGCCTCGATGCCTTCGCCGCCGGCGATTTCACGCTGCTGGTGATCGACGAGTGCCATCGCGTGTCGATTTCGGCAGACACGGTCGCGAAAGCGGCGGCGGATTCGCCGGCGAGCCAGTCACGTGCGGCCTCCACCTACGAAAAGGTGATCGCTAGGCTGCGTCAGGCCCGGCCCAACCTCAAGGTGCTGGGGTTGACCGCCACCCCCTATCGCCTCGGCGAGGGCTTTCTCTACTACCGCCACTACCGCGGCATGGTCTGCGGGCCGGAGACGTCTTTCTTTCGCGACTGCGTGTTCGAACAGCCGCTGCGAGTGATGGTGCGCCAGGGCTATCTCGCCGAGCCCAAGCGCATCGACGCGGCGATGGCGTTCTACGATTTCTCACGCCTGATGCCGCAGCGCAACGGCCAGTTTGCCGAGCGCGACATGAACGCCGTGGTCGAGGGCAATCGCGCCACGCCGCAGATCGTCGCCGATATCCTCGCGCGCGCCGCCGACCGCGAGGGGGTGATGATCTTCGCCGCCACCGTCGCTCATGCCGAAGAGGTGGTCGGGCTACTGCCGGCGGAGCAGAGCGCGCTGATCACAGGCGCCACGCCCGGGCCGGAGCGCGAACGCCTGATCGCGGCGTTCAAGGCCCGCGAACTGAAGTACCTGGTCAACGTGGCGGTGCTCACCACCGGTTTCGATGCGCCCCACGTCGACGTCATCGCCATGCTGCGGCCGACGGAGTCGGTGGGGCTCTATCAGCAGATCGTCGGTCGGGGCTTACGGCTCTCGTCGGGCAAGAGCGACTGTCTGATCCTCGACTACGCCGGCAACCCCTGGGATCTCTACGCCCCCGAGATCCATCAGGCGCGGCCGGACAGCGACAGCGAGCCGGTGCAGGTCGAGTGCCCGGAGTGCGGTTTCGCCAACACCTTCTGGGGCAAGCGCGACGGCGAGCTGGTGATCGAGCATCACGGCCGCCGTTGCCAGGGGCTTCTATCTACACGCGCCCCAAGCCGCGCGCAAAACGAAAGTTCAAGACCGGGAGACGTCGTCGATGACGCCGCCGGCGCACACGAGCGGCGGCAACAGTGCACCTTTCGCTTTCGCTTCAAGGTGTGCGAGCAGTGCGGCGGCGAGAACGACATCGCCGCCCGTGCCTGCGGCCACTGCGGCGAGCGCCTGGTCGACCCCGACGACAAGCTGCGCGATGCGCTGAAGCTGCGTCACGCCAAGGTGCTGCGGGTCAGCGGGATGGAGCTGAAAGCGACCACCAATGGCCGCGGTGTTCCCAGGCTCAAGGTGATCTATCACGACGAGGACGGCGAGACGCTGGAGGAGTGGTTCGGCCTGGAGACGCCAGCACAGCAGCACGTCTTCGAGCGCGTCTTTCTGCGTCAGCACCTGCGCGCGCCCGGTACGGGCTGGCGGCCGGCGTCGGCGGAGGAGGCCGAGCGCGAGGCCGAGCGACTGCGCGCACCGGATTTCGTCATCGCCCGCAAGACCGGGCGCCACTGGCGCATCGGCGACAAGTTGTTCGATTACCAGGGGCGATACCGCACTGCGGAGGCGGCGAATTGAGCCCGGTCCACGACGGCCGTTCAACGGCTAACAAAACCTTGGGTGAAGAGCCGACGAAGGACTAAAATGAATGGGCGCTCGTTCGAGCGTCATTGCCACCGAACTCAAGGAGCTCATCATGAGCTGGACGACCCCGGAAGTGAAAGAGATCTGCGTCGGCATGGAAATCAACGATTACATGCCCGCGGAATTTTGAGTCTCGCCGAAAGCGTACGCACTGCAGGTTCCCTGCAGCTTCGCGTACTCGGAGCCGCCGCTGGCGGCGGCTCTCCTCAATGGAATTGCCGATGCGAGGTCTGTCGCCTGCTGTGGACGAACGACCCTCGCGTCACACCCCGCACCCAGTCCTCGATCGCGGCGAGCGTCGACGGTGAGAACTGGGCGCTGATCAACTGCGCTCCAGAAGTGCTGAATCAGATTCAGAAAACGCCGGCGCTACAGCCGAGCTGGGGTGATCGGCACACGCCGATCCGCTCGGTGCTGGTCACCAACGCCGACGTCGATCATATCGGCGGGCTGTTGAACCTGCGCGAAAGCTCGCCGTTTCGGCTGTTGGCGACGCCGCTGATCCAGGACGTCCTGGCGCAGAACCCGATCTTCGACGTGCTGAACCCCGAGTTTGTCGAACGTGAGCCGATCGCGCTGGGCGAGACGTTCACGCTGCTCGAGGGACTCGAGGCGCGGCTGTTCGCCGTGCCGGGCAAGACCGCGCTCTACCTCGAGGGCGATACGGTGGAGATCGGCGGCGAGAGCGAGAGCACGGTGGGGGTAGAGTTCGTTCACGGCGACCAGCGCGCCTACTACATTCCCGGCTGTGCGGCGATGACGCCGGCGCTGGCATCACGCCTCGACGGCGCCGATCTGGTGCTGTTCGACGGCACGCTCTGGCGCGACGACGAGATGATCGAGGCCGGCGTCGGCGTCAAGACCGGCGCCCGCATGGGCCACATGTCGATGTCCGGTGACGACGGCAGCATCGCTGCCTTCGCCGACCTCGACGTCGCGCGGCGGGTGTTCGTGCACATCAACAACACCAACCCGGTGTTGATCGAAGGCTCGAAGGCGCGCCTGGCGGCGGAAAACGCCGGCTGGGAAATCGCCTTCGACGGTATGGAGCTTGACTGTTGAGCGCGACATTCGAAAATCGCAGCGACCTGACCGAGCCTCTCGACGTCGAAGGGCTGGAGGCGCGTCTGCGCGAGGTCGGCGAGAGCCGCTACCATCATCGTCACCCGTTCCAGCTGATGCTGCAGAACGGCGAGCTCGACAAGCGTCAGGTGCAGGCGTGGGCGCTCAATCGCTACTACTACCAGGCGATGATCCCCATCAAGGACGCCTCCTTGATGGCGCGGATGAGCGACCCGGCACTGCGCCGCGAGTGGCGTTCACGGCTGGTCGATCATGACGGCGAAGTCGAGGGCGAGGGCGGTATCGAGCGCTGGCTGAAGCTCACCGACGGCCTCGATCTGCCGCGGCCGCTTGTGACCTCCACCCGTGGCATCCTGCCGGCGACGCGCTTCGCGGTGGAGGCCTATACCCACTTCGTTCGCGATCGCACGCCGCTGGAGGCGATTGCCTCCTCGCTCACCGAGCTCTTCTCGCCGATGGTGATCGGCCAGCGGGTGCGTGGGATGCTCGAGCACTACGATTTCGTCTCGAGCGAGACGCTCGCCTATTTCGAGCCGCGCCTGACGCAGGCGCCGCGGGATGCCGAAATGGCGCTGGACTACGTCAAACGTCACGCCGTACGTGCCGACCAGCAGCAGGCGGTGATCGACGCGCTGCGCTTCAAGTGCAGCGTGCTGTGGGCGATGCTCGATGCCCTGCAGCACGCCTACGTCACGCCCGGACAGGTGCCGCCTGGCGCCTGGGGCAGCGGCGTCGACGGCGACGGCCTCGGCGGCGAAGGGAGACTGTCATGACAGATGCCCAGACCGATGGGTATGTCGATCCGGAGGTCGGCGGCGTGCCGCCGCTGGCAGAAACGGACGTGGTGAAGATCCCGCGCGGCGTGCGACTGCGCGAGGACAAGGCCCGTGGCGGCTGGGTGCTGCTGGCGCCGGAGCGGGTCTTTCAGCTCGACCCGGTCGCCCGCGAGGTACTCTCCCGCCTCGACGGCGAGCGCGATATCTCGGCGATCGTCGACGATCTGGCGGCGACTTTCGCGGCCCCTCGCGAGCGTATTCTCGTCGACGTTCGCGCGATGCTCGTCGACCTGCTCACCAAGAACGTACTGGAAGTGGTATGACCCAAGGAATGGTATGACCCCCGGCACCAACGCCCCCGTTTCTCAGCCGCCCGCTCCCCAGCCGCCCATTGGCATGCTGGCGGAGCTGACGCACCGCTGCCCGCTGCAGTGCCCCTACTGCTCCAACCCGGTCGAACTGACGCGCAAGCGCGACGAGCTCGATACCGAGACCTGGCAGCGGGTCTTCGCCGAGGCCGCCGAGCTCGGCGTGCTGCAGGTGCATCTCTCCGGCGGCGAACCGGCGGCGCGCCCCGATCTGGAAGCGCTGATCGCGGGCTGTGTCGATTCGGGCCTCTACTCCAATCTGATCACCGCCGGCGTCAATATCTCGCGGACCCGCCTCGAGGCGCTGGCGGATGCCGGGCTCGACCACGTCCAGCTCTCGATCCAGGGGGCGACGGCGGAGGTCAATGACCGCATCGCCAATCTCCCGGGCGCCTTCGACAAGAAGCGCGCCTTCGCTCGCGATGTCACCGACGTCGGCCTGCCGCTGACGCTCAATAGCGTGATCCATCGCCACAACTTGCATCAGATTCCCGATCTGGTGGAGCTGGCACTGGAGCTCGGGGCGCGTCGTCTGGAGATCGCCCACGCCCAGTACTACGGGTGGGCGCTGGCCAACCGCGGTGCACTGATGCCGCCCCGCGAGCAGGTGATGGAGGCGCTGGCGCTGGTCGAGGCTGCTCGCGAGCGGCTGAAGGGCAAGCTGGTCATCGATGCGGTGGTGCCGGACTACTACGCGCGCCTGCCCAAGCCGTGCATGAACGGCTGGGGGCGCCAGTCGCTGAACGTCACGCCCAACGGGCGGGTGCTACCGTGCCATGCGGCGGAGACGATCCCCGGGCTCGAGTTCTGGAACGTGCGCGAACACGCCCTCGGCGAGATCTGGCGCGACAACCCGGCGTTCAACGCCTATCGCGGCACCGACTGGATGCCCGATGCGTGCCAGAGCTGCGACCGCCGCGAGATCGACTGGGGCGGCTGCCGTTGCCAGGCGCTGGCGCTCACCGGCGACGCCGCCCAGATGGATCCGGTCTGCGAATTCTCGCCCTATCACGAAGAGGTGCAGACGCTGGCGATTCGCGACGCCCGGAAAGACGACGACTTCGCCTACCGCCGATTCGCCCGCCAGAACGCCTGAGCCCTTCCGAACCCGTAAGCCGCTCTCTTTAGCGCTGCAAGCCCGCGTGGGCTTGCGGCGCCGTGCTTGATAGACTGCGCTGACGGCATTCGCGGGCGATGGGAGGCGAGATGAGCGTGACCGAATCCGAGCGCGTCGATATCGATTCGCCGATACCCGAGGCGTTCGTCGCCACCGTCAACGGCGAGGGCATGACCGAGCTGCCGGAGGATCTGTATATCCCGCCGGAGGCGCTCAAGGTCTTTCTCGAGACCTTCGAGGGCCCGCTCGATCTGCTGCTCTACCTGATCCGCCGTCACAATCTCGACATTCTCGCCGTCAACGTCGCGGTGATCACCCACCAGTACGTCGAGTACGTCGAGCTGATGCAGGCGCTCGAGATCGATCTTGCCGGGGAATACCTGGTGATGGCGGCGATGCTCGCGGAGATCAAATCGCGCACGCTGCTGCCGCGCCCGCCCAAGGGCGACGACGAGGACGACGAGGACGACCCGCGTGCCGAGCTGATTCGCCGACTGCAGGAGTACGAACAGCTCAAGGTCGCCGCCGAAGCGCTCGACGAGATCCCGCGGCAGGGGCGCGACTGGGTGGCCGCGCAGGCGGCACTGCCGCAGCTCGAGGTGCGAATCCAGCACCCCGACGTCGGCCTCGATGACCTGCTCGGCGCGCTCGGCCATATGCTCAAGCGCGCCGACCTGCGCCAGTCCCACCGCATCAGCCGCGAGACACTCTCGACCCGCGAACGCATGCTCGCGATCATGAGTCGGCTCGAGGCGGATCGTTATACGCCGTTCGAAGCGCTGTTCGAAGTCGAGGAGGGGCGAGCCGGCGTCATCGTCAGCTTCGTGGCGATTCTCGAATTAGCGCGTGAGTCGATGATCGAAATCGTGCAAAATGCGCCGCTTTCTCCGATCCATCTGCGGGCGCGCCTGGCACTGGAATCCGGCGTCGAAGCGCCGGCCGACGAGGCGTCACCCGTCGCTCTCGAGGCGGCATTCGTCGATGCGCCCGATGCTTTGACGCCGCCCAGCGACGACTCTTCGACGCGATGAACCGCCTGACCGACCCCTACGTGACGCCAGCCCTCGACGAGATACTCGAAGCGGTACTGCTGGCCGCCGGCGAACCCGTAACACTTGAGCGGATCGAGTCGCTGTTCGAGAGCCAGCCGCCGTCGCGGGCAGCGATTCGCGAATCGCTCTCCAAGCTCTCGGCGCGGCTGTCTCAGGGCGGGGCGCTGGAGCTCAGCGAGACGGCATCGGGCTACCGGGTGCGCATTCGCCAGCGCTACTCGCCGTGGGTCTCGCGGCTCTGGGAGGAGCGCCCGCAGCGCTACTCGCGAGCGCTGCTGGAAACGCTGGCGCTGATCGCCTACCGTCAGCCCGTGACCCGCGGCGACATCGAAGAGGTGCGCGGCGTGGCGGTGTCGAGCTCGATCGTGCGCACGCTGCTCGATCGCGACTGGATTCGCGTCGTCGGCCACCGTGACGTGCCCGGCAGACCCGCGGTCTATGCCACGACGCGGGCGTTTCTCGACGATCTGGGGCTGAAGAGCCTGGAGTCCCTGCCGCCGATGCAGACGCTCAAGCAGATGGAGACCTTCGAGACCGCCCTGCACGAGCCGTTCATGCACGAGTCGTTCGCCGATATGGGCGGGTCAGGCGAAGAGAACGCATCGGCGGATGCCGCCCCGCCGCACGTCGAGCCGGCGGCGGATGACACAGACGAACACGCCGAGACGGCGTCCCCCGACCAGTCGCTGAGTTTTGCCGAGCTCGAAGCGCGCCTGGTCGAACGCGCCCGCCAACGCGATGCCAACGAGCAGCGCGGCGCGGGGGCGGACACTCCGGAAGCGATCGAGGACGGCGATGAATCGCCCGCGACGCTTCCCGCAGCCGATGAGGCCAAGAAAGACTCATGACCGATACGTCCACCGAAAAACTGCAGAAGGTGCTGGCGCGGGCCGGCTACGGCTCCCGCCGTGAGATGGAGACCGCGATCGGCGCCGGCCGAGTGAAGGTCAACGGCAAGGTCGCCAAGCTGGGTGATCGCGTCGAGGCCCGCGATCGGGTCGCCCTCGACGATCGTCCGCTCAGCCTGCGGGCGGTCGAGGAAGTGCCACGCCGGGTGATCATGTACAACAAGCCCGAAGGCGAGCTCTGCACGCGCAAGGACCCGGAAGGGCGGCGTACCGTCTTCGAGCGGCTCCCGCGGCTCAAGGGCGAGCGCTGGATCGCGATCGGCCGCCTCGACATCAACACCAGCGGTTTGCTGCTCTTCACCACCGACGGCGAGCTTGCCAACCGTCTGATGCACCCGTCGCACCAGATCGAGCGCGAGTACGCCGTGCGCGTCATGGGTGACGTGCAGCGCGAGCACGTGGTCAACATGGTCGATGGCGTGATGCTCGAGGACGGCCCGGCACGCTTCACCGACGTGCAGGAGTTCGGCGGCGAGGGCATCAACACCTGGTTCCACGTGGTCATCATGGAAGGGCGCAACCGCGAAGTGCGCCGACTGTGGGAGTCCCAGGGACTCACCGTCAGCCGCCTCAAGCGTGTGCGCTACGGCAGCATCTTTCTCGACAAGCGGGCCAAGGCCGGCGAGTGGCTCGAGCTCTCTCAGGACGAGATCGACGAACTCTCCACTCTGGCGGGTCTCGAGGCGCGCAAGGTGCCGGAGCTCACGCCGGACGAGAAAAACCGCTGGAACCGTGACAAGAACAAGCGGCGCCCGGTCACGGCGATGAAGAAAGCCCGTCGTCCGCGTCGCAATGACGACTGATTCCATGTAGCGTGGGATTCCCCGGGACAGTAAAAAACGCTTGCCTGCCCCGGGGGTTACCAGTAGTATGTGCGCGCAGTCGGAAGGGGTCGTTAGCTCAGTTGGTAGAGCAGTTGGCTTTTAACCAATTGGTCGTAGGTTCGAATCCTACACGACCCACCACTTTCCGACGGGTCGCTCGATGGGTCGTTAGCTCAGTTGGTAGAGCAGTTGGCTTTTAACCAATTGGTCGTAGGTTCGAATCCTACACGACCCACCATCGACTCCACCTCTCGCCGTCATGGCATCGATTCGGCATCCCCGCCGATCGCACTTTCCGGGTCGTTAGCTCAGTTGGTAGAGCAGTTGGCTTTTAACCAATTGGTCGTAGGTTCGAATCCTACACGACCCACCATTACTGCTCTTCGCCTCCCTAAGCGCCGTTCGGTTCTTGTATAGCGCCAATGTTTGCGGGCGCCTGGCACGCCTGGCCTATCGAAAAATGACCTCACTCACGCGTCATGCGGTGGCCGGCCTGAACTATTGGCGGCTATAGCCATCCTGCTCAGAAATTCCGCATCGTCTCTCGATAGCCGAGAAAATCCTGTCGTCGTCGTTCGATGCGACCTGCCATGGCGTAGTCGCCGTCACGCTTGGCGGCGTCGCCGGCCGAGTCCAGCTGACGGATGGCGGTATCGATGCTGCCCTCGAGCTGAAGCTGCTCGGCGCGGGCAAGCTGACCCCAGGCGTCGCGACCGCTGCGCCCGGCCGCCTCGGCGAGCAGGCCGAAGACATTGGGGTCTTCGGGGTAGCTTTCGCTCATGTCGCGCAGCACGCCAAAGGCGCGCTCAGGGGCCATCTGCAGCAGCGCTTCGGCCTGAACCCACTGGGCGGGGTAGTAGTTCGGCGACAGTCTGAGTACGCGCCGGGCGCGCTCCAGGGCGACTTCTCGACGGTTCGCGGCATAGGCGATCTCGGCGGCCGTCGTGGGAATCAGCGAGAGATCCGGATAGTCCTGCGCCAGGGCGTCGAGGGTGGAAAGCGCGGTGTCATAGCGCGTCTTCTCGGCATCGGTCAGCGCCTGCAGGTAGCGTACCGCCGCAGCCGGCGGGTCCTCCTGGGTGAGCACGGTCATCGCTTGGGCCGGGGTGTCCTGATTGAGCATCAGCAGCGCGCGGGCGCGAATCATGGCGTAGGTGGGGTCGATCACGCCCGCCGGCGAGGGGAGCTGGTTGGCCCGTGCCTGGGTATCGCTGATCCGCGACTCCGTCACCGGGTGGGTGAGCAGGAACTCCGGCGGGTTGCCGCCCTGCAGCGCGGCGAGCTTCTGCAGCGAGCGAAACATCTCCGGCATCGCCTGCGGGTCGTAGCCGGCCTTGGCCATGGCCTCGAGGCCCACGCGGTCGGCCTCCTGTTCGAAGCGCCGGGAGTAGGCGAGCTGATCCTGGACGAAGGCGGCCTGGGATCCCATCATCGCGGCGATACCGGCGCTGCCACCGCCGCCGGCGGCGATCACCATGCCCGCGAGCATGGCGGCCATGGTCGGCAGCTGGGTCTGCTCGACCCGCTCCATGCGCCGAGCGTAGTGGCGCTGGGCGAGGTGGCCGAGCTCGTGGGCCAGCACGGAGGCGAACTCGCCTTCCTGCGGTGCCGAGGCGAAGAGTCCGGCGTTGACACCAACGACGCCGCCGGGCACCGCGAAGGCGTTGAGCAGGCGACTCTCCACCAGTGTCACCACCAGCCGTTCGTTGGCCCCGCTGTAGGGCTGCAGGCGAGCGAGCATCGAGCGCACATAGGTTTCCGCGATCGGGTCCTGCCACTGATCCGTCTGGGCGCGAAACTGGCGCAGCCAGGCGCGACCGAGGCGGTACTCGTCGCCGGTAGTGACCGAGGCGCTGGTACTGCCGAGATCCGGTAGCTGATAGGTCGACTGCGCCCCGGCAGTCGGCACGCCGGTGCCGAGCGTCACGGCGAGCGCCGCGTTCGTCAGCCAGCGACGCGAGAGGCGAACGGCGCGCCGGGGGAAACTCGGGGATCGTTGCATCATGAACGTTCTCGTCTCCGAACGGATGAAAGCGCCGCAAGCCATTATTGGGTTTGCGTTATCATGCTTTCGATCGCAGTCTGCCGCAGTCGCCCTCGGGAGTCGACGCCTCGATCGAGACGGTCGTTGGCTGCGGTGCTGGAGGTTCGACGTTCGACTTTCGATGATCAAGATCGCCACGCGAATCAGGAAGCGCCATGCCTCACGAGCCCAACGAACGCTCTTTCCCATCGGTATCGTCTACCGAGCGTGACGCCGTCGCGCCGGATAGCCGTCTCGATACCAGCGGTCTCGCCTGTCCGCTGCCGCTGCTCAAGGCGAAGCAGGCCCTCACCGGTCTGCCCGACGGCGGTATTCTGGAGGTGGTTGCCACCGACCCCGGCTCGTGGCGTGACTTCGAGAGCTTCGCCGCCCACAGCCGTCACGAGCTGATCGAGCGCATCGCGGAAGAAGGGCGCTACCGCTATCGACTGCGCAAGGCCACCAAAGGGGAGAGTTCATGAGCTTGAAGCGTGCCGTTCAGCGCTGGTTCGAACGCTATCTGTCGGACGAAGAGGCGATCGTGCTGCTGGCGCTACTGGTGGGCGGCTGTCTGCTGGTGATCTGGCTCGGTCAGGCATTGGCACCGTTTTTCACGGCCCTGGTGGTCGCCTTCCTGCTTCAGGGGGTGGTGAGCTGGCTCGAACGCCGAGGGTTGCCACGATTGCTCGCCGTCGGTCTGGTCTTTCTGCTCTTCGTCGGTGCGCTGCTGGCGCTGTGTCTGGTCGTGTTGCCGCTGGTGTGGAACCAGCTCGTCGAGCTGGTGCGCGAGGCGCCGAGCATGTTCGACAGCTCCCAGCGCTGGCTCGGCGAGATGCAGAAACAGTATCCCACCATCGTCACGCCGGACCAGATCCAGGGCTGGATCGCCACCGCGGGCCGCCAGGCGTCGCAGCTCGGCCAGCGGGCGCTGACCCTCTCGCTCGCCTCCCTCGGCAGCGTGATGGCGGTGATCATCTATCTGGTGCTGGTGCCGATCCTGGTCTTCTTTCTGCTCAAGGATCGCGAGCGGCTGGTCGGCTTTCTGCTCTCGCTGCTGCCGCGAAAGCGCTCGCTGATGACGCGAATCTGGCTGGAAATGGACGACCAGATCGCCAACTACGTCCGCGGCAAGGCGATCGAGATCACCATCGTCGGCGGCGTCGCCTTCACGACGTTCTGGGCGTTCGGTCTGCCCTATGCGGCGCTGCTGGCGCTGATCGTCGGGCTGTCGGTGCTCGTGCCCTACATCGGCGCGGCGGTGGCGACGCTGCCCGTCGCCGCGGTGGCGGGGTTCCACTTCGGCATGAGCGAGCAGTTCTTCTACGTGCTGGTCGCCTACGCCATTCTCCAGGCGCTGGATGGCAACGTGCTGGTACCGATCCTGTTCTCGGAGGCGGTCAATCTGCATCCGGTATCGATCATCCTGGCGGTGCTGTTCTTCGGCGGGATCTGGGGCTTCTGGGGGATCTTCTTCGCCATTCCACTGGCGACATTGATGAAGGCGCTGGTGACCGCCTGGCCGCGGGGCGAGCGAGCGGTCGAGCGGCTGAGTGAAAGAACGGTTGAGCGAGAGAACGGTTGAACGATAGCGCGGTCGAGCGTCTCGAGGCGCCGTGACGATCACGGCACCTCGAGCGCGGCACCCGGGCGGTGGTTCAGTCGTTGAGGTCACGCGCGGCGGCGAGCACTTCGTCGACGTGCCCCGGTACCTTCACACCACGCCACTCGCGGGCGAGCCGGCCCTCCTTGTCGATCAAGAAAGTGCTGCGCTCGATGCCTAGGTGCTCCTTGCCGTAGAGCTTCTTGAGCTTGATCACGTCGAACTGGCGGCAAATGGCCTCGTCACGGTCCGAGATCAGCTCGAACGGATAGCCTTGCTTGGCCTTGAAGTTCTCGTGGGACTTGATGCCGTCGCGGGAGACGCCGACCACGACGGTGTTGGCCGCGGCGAAGGCGTCGATATTGTCGCGAAAGTCACCGCCCTCGGTGGTGCATCCGGGCGTGCTGTCCTTGGGATAGAAGTAGATCACGACCTGTTGGCCGCGGTAATCCTCGAGACGAAAGGGCGCACCGCCGGTCGCCTCGGCGGTGAAGTTCTCGACCGGTTCTCCAACGCTGACTGTCATGCTGACTCTCCGAAACGATCAAAGGAAAAACGGGCGTTCGACGTAAGCGACGTCGACGCCCTCGGGGCACGATAACCGATCCCGCCATGCGATGCGGCGCGAGAGGCAGGTTTGAGCCGCGCCCGGGCTCGGCTGTACACGCCACAGTTGCCTGAGTACCATCTGGGGTTTGCGGAAATCGGCTTCGAACGGGCCATACAGTCAGCGTCGGACGCGATACGCCGCGCCGAGCCGAATCGGTTTTTAGGGAGAGAACGGCAAGATGATCACAGGCAGCATCGTCGCCCTGGCGACACCGATGAACGCCGGTGGCGAGATCGATTGGGAAGCGCTGCGGCGGCTGGTGAATTTCCATCTCGAGCAAGGCACCGACGCTATCGTCGCCGCGGGGACCACCGGCGAGCCCACCACGATGTCGTTCGCGGAGCACTTCGACGTGATCCGTACGGTGGTCGAGGAGGTCAACGGCCGAATCCCCGTCATTGCCGGGACCGGCGCCAACAACACCGCCGAGGCGGTAGAGCTGGTGCGCTACGCAAGCGACGTCGGCGCCGACTACTGCCTGTCGGTGGCGCCCTACTACAACAAGCCCACGCAAGAGGGCCTGTATCGCCACTTCAAGGCGGTCGCCGAGGCCAGCGAGCTGCCGATCATTCTCTACAACGTGCCCGGCCGCACCTGTTCCGACATCTACAACGAGACGGTCTTTCGTCTCGCCGAGCTCGATCGCATCGTCGGTCTCAAGGATGCCACCGGCAACCTCGAGCGTGCCGAGGAGCTGATCGACCGGCTCAAGGATAGCGACTTCGCGCTCTACTCCGGCGACGACCCGACCGCCTGCGACTTCATGCTGATGGGCGGGCACGGCGATATCTCGGTGACGGCCAACGTCGTCCCGCGCGCCATGCATGAGCTGTGCGTCGCCGCGACCGCCGGCCAGCGTGACCGCGCCCATCAGATCAATGCTCGGCTGGCCTCGCTGCATACCGCGCTCGGTATCGAATCCAACCCGATTCCCGTCAAGTGGGCGCTCAACCGCATGGGCTATGCCGGCGAAGGCATTCGACTGCCGATGACCTGGCTCTCCGAGCGCTATCACGGCAACGTCGGCGAAGCGCTTCAGCTGGCGGGTGTCGAACCGACGTGATTCCGAGCGGTCAGACGTTCGGGCCCTCGCGCCAGTGGGACCGAACTTGACACTCGGACGTCGTCGAAGCGCGACCCGCGCCCTCATCGAGACGCGTCATCCGTGACGCGTCGCTCCGTATCGAAGAATCGCCCGTATCGAAGAAAGGTGGATGCATGAAGCCCATCCTCAAGTGGATGCCCCTGATGTTGTGCTCGTCCGTCGCACTGAGCGGCTGCGGTCTGTTCCAGAGCGGTTACTACTACGATCGCAACGACGAATACCGCCACGCCGAGATGAGCGAGCCGCTGAAGCTGCCGGATTCGCAGAATGCGACCCGCTATCAGGATTCGATGCCGGTACCCCAGGCCGACAGCGACTTCATGGTCTCCGAGTCCGATCCCGACGCCCCGCGCCCCGAGCCGCTGGCGGCGAGCGGCAGCAGCGATCAACCTTTTGCCGAGATTCGCGAGGCGGGAAGCGAGAGCTGGCTGCTGGTGAGCGCCGCCCCGGCGAGCGTCTGGCCCCGCCTGCAGGGTTTCGTTGCCGACCACGGCGTTGCCGCCACCGCCATCGATCCTGCCAGCGGGCGAATCGATACCGCACAGGGAAGCCTGAGCGTTCGCCAGGGGCTGCGCAGCGGCACCAGCGAAGTGCGCTGCGGCGTCGGCGACAGCGCCCAGTGTCTGAGCGCGGTGAAGGCGTACCTGGAGGCCAGCGGTGATGCCGATACCGGTGTCTCGCTCGCCGCCCAGCCGCTCGATCAGAGCGAGCGGATCAAGCTGCAGAACCGGGGTGACAGCTGGCAGCTGGCGCTGGCGCTGGATGGGGAGCGGGCCTGGTCGGAGCTTCTCTACCAACTGCAGAACGCCTTCGATGCCGATCGTCTGACGCTGGTCGACCAGAATCGCAGTGCCGGTCAGTTCTACGTCGACTACCGCCAAAGCGGGGAGAGCGGCGGTAGTTGGGGCGGCTGGGCCAATCCGGTGAACTGGTTCGGCGACGATGCCGCGCCGGCGACGCGCTACCGCCTGCAGCTCCAGTCCCAGGCCGGGGCGACCACGGTGCGCGTCGAAGATCCGGAGGGTGGCCAGGTTCCTGCCACCGCGTCACGCGATCTGCTCGATGCCATTGCGGCAACGCTGCGCTGATGCAGCCATCGTCGGCAGCCCGGCGGCAGGCGTCCGGGGCCTCACAAGGGCTCGGTTCTCCATTGGGGGGTGAGGCGTCACCCGGGCTCTACTTCGCCTCGCTGGGCAGCGGCAGCAAGGGCAACGCGACCCTGGTCAGCGACGGTGAGACGCTGGTGCTGGTGGACTGCGGTTTTCGCCTGAAGGAGGCGGAGCGACGTCTGGCCGCGCTCGGCGTGCATCCGCGTCAGCTCTCGGCGATCCTCGTGACCCACGAGCACAGCGACCACATCACCGGCGTGGGGCCGATGGCCCGGCGCTATGCCATCCCGGTGCATCTCAGCGCCGGCAGCTGGCTCAGCGGTCGGCTGGGCGAGCTCGGCAGCCACACCCTGATCACGCCGCAGGCACGCTTCGCCATTGGCGGACTCGATATCGATCCCGTCACCGTGCCGCACGACGCGCGCGAACCGGTCCAGTTCCGCTTTCGCGCCCACGACCGCCATCTCGGCGTGCTCACCGATCTCGGCCACCCCACGGCGCACGTGGTCGAGGCGTTCCGCGGCTGCGACGCGCTCTTTCTCGAGTGCAACCACGATCCGCGAATGCTCGCCGACGGCCCCTATCCGGCGCACCTCAAGCGTCGGGTCGCCGGGCGCTGGGGGCATCTCGCCAACGTCCAGGCGGCGGCGCTGCTCAAGCATCTCGGGCTCGACCGCCTGCAGCGGATTGTCTGTTCGCACCTCTCGGAGCAGAATAATCACCCCGATCTGGCCCGCGAGGCGCTCACGCCACTGCTCGACGGCGATGCGTCGCGGCTGATGATGTCAGCGCAGAATCAGGGAACCGACTGGCAGCGAGTCGCCTGATCGGCCGCGGCCGTCGCGATATCCGACATTTCACCCTATCAAGAATCAGGCGCCCGTCTTTTCCATCGACTCTCGGGCGCGACGCGGAGACAGCTGCATGCAAAAACGCGATCTTCTCTATGCCGGCAAGGCCAAGTCGGTCTATCTGAGCGACGACCCGCAGCGGCTGGTGCTGCACTTCCGCGACGACACCAGCGCCTTCGACGGCAAGAAGAAGGAGGCGCTCGAGCGCAAGGGCATGGTCAACAACCGCTTCAACGCCTTCGTCATGCAAAAGCTGGCGGAAGCGGGCATCCCCACGCACTTCGACACGCTGCTCTCCGAGACCGAGTGCGTAGTGAAAAAGCTCGAGATGATTCCGGTCGAGTGCGTGGTGCGTAACGTCGCCGCGGGCGGCCTGGTACGTCGTCTGGGGGTCGAGGAGGGCATCGCGCTCGCGCCGCCGACCTTCGAGCTCTTTCTCAAGAACGATGAGAAGGGCGACCCGATGATCAACGAGTCGCTCGCCGAGACCTTCGGCTGGGCCACGCCCGAGCAGCTGGCGACCATGAAGTCGCTCACCTTTCGCGTCAACGACGTGCTCAAGCAGCTCTTCCTCGACGGCGACATGCTGCTGGTGGACTACAAGCTCGAGTTCGGCGTGTTCGACGGCGAGATCGTGCTGGGTGATGAGTTCTCCCCCGACGGCTGCCGGCTGTGGGACGCCAACACCCGCGAGAAGATGGACAAGGACCGCTTCCGCCAGGGGCTTGGCGGCGTGATCGAAGCCTACGAAGAGGTGGGGCGCCGGATCGGCATGACTTTCGACTGAGACGCCCCTGGCGGCAATCGCCGCTCGAGTCGCCAGAATCCCAAAAAGCCCGACGGTNNACCGTCGGGCTTTTTTGTCGCTGACGTGTCGAGGCGTGCACCAAGACAACTCAGTCGAGGCGTTTGGCACCCAGGATCGTGATCGGCTCGCGGGGAACGTCCGCATGCGGCCCTTGGCGCCCGGTCGGGGTCTGGGCGATGGCGTCGACCACTTCCATGCCCGACACGACGTGGCCGAAGACGGTGTAGCCCGGATTGTAGAGGTCGCGATAGTCGAGCGCGTCGTTGTCTTCCAGATTGACGAAGAACTGGCTGGTCGCGGAGTCCGGATTGGACGTTCGCGCCATGGCAACGGTACCGCGGCCGTTCGGGATGCCGCTCTTCTCCAGCGCGATCGGTGCATGCGTGGACTGGCTCTCGAGTTCGGCGTCCATGCCCCCGCCCTGGATCATGAAGCCGGGAATCACCCGGTGAAACACCGTTCCGGCGTAGAAGTCCTCGTCGACGTAGCGCAGAAAATTCTCGACCGTACGCGGCGCCGCCTGGGCGTCGAGCTCGAGTTCGATGTTCCCTTGGCTCGTCTCCAACCGCACGTGGGGCGAGTCGGTATCGGCGAGTGCCGGTAGCGACAGGGTCGCCAGAAGAGGGAGGGAGAACAGGATCGTCGGCATTCGCATCGGCAGGCTCCAGACGGTTGGCGAAGAGCGCCAAGCCTAGCCGGATCGTCAGGGCGTGACCAGATCCCGGGGGGCGACCGCGAACACCTCGAGCGTGGTGGGTGTCGCGCCTGCTACCGCGCGAAATCGCACGTTGACGTCGCGCAGACCGACGCCGTAGTCGCGCGCCGCCGAGTCGCCGGCGTGATAGGCCGGGCGCGGGTCCTGCGCCAGGACCTCCTCGATCAGCCGGCGCAGCGCTTCACCCGAGGGGTGATGGGCGAGCTGCCGCTCCGCCGGCGCGGTGAACCGGACCGATGTGGCCGTCGGCGGCGCCGGCGCGAAGCCCGCGCGAGCATCGTGTCGGGCCTCCGCCCATGGCAGGTAGGGCTTGATGTCGAGAATCGGCGTGGCATCGCTGAGATCGTGGCTGCGCAGATGAAGCTTGACGCGACTTCGCTGCTCGGCCAGCCGCGAGCCCACGATCGGCGCCTCGCTCGGTGTCGGTTTGGTGCTGGTCTCGACGCGCTCGAGCGTGACCAGCGATAGGCCAAGGCGGTTGGGGCGGTGCGTGGCGCGACTGGCGAAGACGCCGATGCGGCGATTGCCGCCCAGTCGGGGCGGACGTACCCGCGGCGACCAGCGCTCGGGGCTGCGGTCGAAGACGAACTGCAGCCAGAGATGCTCGAAGTCCTCGAGGCCGGCAACGGCGAGCGGATCGTCGTACGCGGGAGCGAGATAGAGGATCGCCCGTGCCGACGGCGCCAGGCCCGGCTGGCGGGGAATGCCGAACTTGTCGGGATAGTCGCTCGCGACATGACCGATCGCCGAGAGCGTGAAGCTTGTGTCCAGAGATTGCATGGAAAATCGGACTTCTGGAGGTGAAATTCGGCAACGGTGCCATACTGCAGGGACGCGTGAGCCACGATGAGACGGGCAATCCATCGACTCGCATCATACGGACTCGCAGATGCCACGGAGAGGTGTTGGATGAGTTTTTTACACGTATATCACGAAGCGGACGGTGAGCAGCCGCTGCTGAGCACGCACGATCCCTACCGCATCTCGCTGGAAATGAGTTCGATCGAGGTTTATTTCGATCGGCGAGAGCTGACCCCGCTACCGGTCGGCGTCGATCGGCAGGAACTGATGGTGCTCCACCACGACGTTGCGGCCGAAGTGCTGCGATTGAGCGGTCGCGCGCACTGCGATCTGCGCGGCATGAGCCCGCGATATCCGGATCTCGAGCTGCGTCGCGAACTGCTGTTCTCCGAATCCGCCGACGAGGAGGAGAGCTGGCACCTGTTCCTGCGCGGACAGGCGATCTTCTATCTGCACGTGAACAACCGCGTCTATGTCGTCGGCTGTGAGCGAGGCGATCTGATCTCGTTGCCGGCGGGGCTGCCGCACTGGCTCGACATCGGTCCGGAACCGGACTTCCTGCTGCTGACCATGAGCAACTCGCTGTCGCAAAGCTCGATTGCCACCGCGAGCGATATCGCCACCCGATTCCCCCGATTCGAAAAACTGATCGAAGATGCCGTCGCCTGACGTCGATTCGCCAGGTGTTGATTGGCCAAGTGTTGATTCGCTAAGCATTGATTCGATGAGGCGGATCGCTTCATCTGCCTGATTCGGCTTGCCTGGGATCATGTTGCCGAGCGCGTTGTGTGTCGCCAGGATGGCAGTGGATCGACGGCGTCGCGGCGAGCGACCCAGTCGAACATTCCGTCAGCGGGGGCCGTGTCCGGCGAGCCGGCCGAACGGCGAGGAGAGAGCATGATCGCGCGGACGCGTTTTCGAGAGGCCCTGCCGCGGGATGCGGCGGATCAGGCGGAAGTGTTCCATCACGCGGTGATGGAAGGGGCGTCGTCACACTACACCCTCGCTCAGCGCGAAGCCTGGGCAGCGGCACTGCCGCGCACTGCCGAGGCCTGGATGGCACGTCAGGTGCTCTATCCGACGCTGATCGCCGAGTGCGACGGCCACTGCGTGGGCTTTTGCGAGCGTGATACGGCACTCAGCTGTGTGGAAACGCTCTATGTCTGGCCCTCGGTCGCCCGTCAGGGTATCGGTGCCAGACTGCTCGCACTCACGCTGGAGGCGTTTCGTCTGGCCGGGGTGCCGCGAATCGGCATCGAGGCGAGCCTGATACTCGCGCCCAGTCTCGAAGCCAGCGGGTGGGTTCGCGAGAGCCAGAACTGGGTGGAGCGCCACGGCCAGCGACTCGACCGTGTCAGGCTGCACTACGCGCTCGATACCTGATGCGCCGGCGAGCCAGTTCGCAAGCTCTAGCCCCACGATGGCCGCTTCCTCCCCGGCGCCCGAAACGACCCCGCCCCGACTCGCCCCCTGCCAGCCGGCCGTCTTTCATCGCCTTCACCGTTACCGCGCCGCCATTGTCGTGCACTCGATGGCCATTCATGAAACCCATTCATGAAAAACGACGAATCCTTCATTGGTTTTCATTTCAGGACGGCTGACACAATGGCGTCAGACCGATCCCAACGCACTTGAAGGTATTCATCGATGGCAAACGATCTGATCACCCAGCGGCTCGACCAGGGTCCCCTCATCTGCGCCGAAGGTTTCCTCTTCGAACTCGAGCGGCGCGGCTATCTCTCCGCCGGTGAGTTCGTGCCGGAGGTGGCACTGCTGCGCCCCGACGCGCTGGAAGCCCTGCATCGAGATTTCCAGCACGCCGGTTCGGACATCGTTCAGGCGTTCACCTACAACGGCCATCGCGAGAAGATGCGGGTGATCGGCAAGGAAGAGCTGCTGGAGCCGCTGAACCGCGCCGCGCTCAAGATCGCGCGCAAAGTCGCCGACGACAAGCCGGGCAACCTGATGGCCGGCAACATCTCCAACAGTAACGTCTGGGACCCGGAAGACCCGGCGTCGCAGCAGAGTGTGCGCGCGATGTTCGACGAGATGGTGGAGTGGGCGGTCGAAGAGGGCGCCGACTTCATCATCGGCGAAACCTTCTATTACGCCGGCGAGGCCCAGGCGGCACTGGAAGCGATCAAGGCCAAGGGGCTGCCCGCCGTCATCACGCTGGCGCCGATGGCCGAGAATCGGATGATCGACGGCCCCGGCATCGTCGAGACCTGCGTGGCACTCGAAGGCAACGGCGCCAGCGTGGTCGGGCTGAACTGCTTCCGCGGGCCGGACACCATGCTGCCGTGGATTCAGCAGGTTCGCGAGGCGGTTTCCTGTCACGTGGCGGCGCTGCCGGTGACCTTTCGCACCACCGCGCAGGAGCCGACCTTCTTCAACCTCTCCGATACGCACAACTGCAGCTGCCCGTCGCCGCACGGGCGGCCGTTCCCCACTGCGCTCGATCCGCTGTTCTGCAACCGCTACGAACTCGGCGCCTTTGCCCGCCAGGCCTTCGATCTCGGCGTCAACTATCTCGGTGTCTGCTGCGGCGCCGCGCCGATGCACATTCGTGAAGTCGCCATGAGCGTTGGCCGCGAGCCGGAAGCGGCGCGATTCGCCGAGCGCATGCAGAACCACTTCATGTACGGCACCCACGACCGCCTGCCAAAGCACATCACCGCGCTGGGCGAGAAAGCCTGACGCAGGGCCCGTCGAGAGCGGAGACCGGGCGCGACGGTGTCGCGTCCGGCTGATGCGATGCCGAAGATGTGCGGCCATCGGCCCGAACTTTCCCTCGAAACCGAATTCCGGTAAAGTCGCTTTCATTATGAAAGTGAGTGACGATCCCGAACTCTGTCCCGTCGCCCGCGCGCTACACTGCGTGGGCGACAGCTGGACGCTGTTGATCCTGCGTGACGCCTTCCAGGGCGCCACGCGCTTCGACACGTTCCAGCGTGATCTGGGCATTGCCTCCAACATGCTGACGCGGCGTCTCGAGCGCATGGTCGCCAACGGTCTGCTGGAGAAATTCCGCTATCAGGATCGCCCGGCGCGCTTCGAGTATCGACTCACCCAGGCCGGTCGCGATCTGCTACCGGTGATTCTCACGCTCTATCAGTGGGGCGAGTCGCATCGCCCGATTCCTCAACGGGGGCTTCGCCTGATCGACCGCGATACCCGGGCGCCCATCGCGCCGGTCGTCGTCGACGCGGCGACGGGCGAGGCGCTCACGCTGGAATGTCTCACGCTATCTCCCGGGCCGGACGCCACGCCGGCCATGCATCGACGCGCCGAACGCATGCATGCGATGCGCGCGCGCACCACCCCGAATTCCGCCGAGACCGACGAGGCGGCCCCCGCAGCGGGGGCCGACGCGGTCAGGCGTTCGATCAACGACCGATAAGGACACCGTCATGCGACGCATCGTAGTGACCGGAATGGGCATTCTCTCGCCGCTGGGCTGCAATCTCGAAACCGTCTGGCAGCGACTGCTGTCCGGCGCCTCCGGGTTGCGCCAGCTGCCGGCAGAAACCGTCGAGGGGCTCGCCGTGGGCGTTGGCGGGCCGGTGCCGACGATCGAGGAAGACAGCGCCGGTTTCGATCTCGACGGCACCATCGACCCCAAGGAGCGGCGCAAGATGGACCGCTTCATCCAGATGGCCGTGGTCGCCGCCGAGCAGGCGCTGACTCAGGCCGACTGGTTCCCTGAGAGCGACGCCGACAAGGAGCGTACCGCCACCGTGATCGGCTCCGGCATCGGCGGCTTTCCGGCCATCGCCGATGCCGTGCGCACCGTCGACAGCCGCGGTCCGCGTCGCCTGTCGCCGTTCACCATTCCGTCGTTTCTGGCCAACCTGGCCTGCGGTCACGTATCGATCCGCCACGGCCTCAAGGGACCGCTGGGCGCGCCGGTGACCGCCTGCGCCGCCGGCCTGCAGGCGATCGGCGATGCCGCACGGATGATTCACGCCGGCGAAGCGGACGTCGCCGTCTGCGGCGGTAGCGAAGCGTGTATCGATCGCGTCAGCCTCGGCGGCTTTGCCGCGGCGAAAGCGCTCTCCTCGCACTACAACGACACCCCGGAAGCCGCCTCGCGTCCCTTTGACCAGGGCCGCGACGGCTTCGTCATGGGCGAGGGCGCGGGACTGTTGGTGATCGAAACGCTCGAGCATGCGCTGGCCCGCGGCGCCAAGCCGATCGCGGAGATCGTCGGCTACGGCACCAGCTCGGATGCCTACCACCTGACCGCCGGGCCGGAAGATGGCGAAGGGGCGGCCCGCGCGATGCAGGTTGCCCTGCGTCAGGCGAACCTGGCGCCGACGGATATCGGCCATCTCAACGCCCATGCGACCTCGACGCCCGTCGGCGATCGCGGCGAACTGGCGGCGGTACGGCGCGTGTTCGGCGATCACCGCCCGGCGATCAGCGCGACCAAGGCCGCGACCGGTCACCTGCTGGGCGCTGCCGGTGGGGTCGAATCGATCTTCACGCTGCTTGCCCTGCGCGATCAGATCGCCCCGGTGACGCGCAATCTCGACGACCCGGACCCGATGGCTGCCGACATGGACATCGTCCGCGGCGAATCCCGCGAGATGTCGATGGAGCACGCCATCTGCAACGGCTTCGGCTTCGGCGGGGTGAACGCCAGCATCATCTTCAAGCGCTACGCCGGCTGAAACGGGCCGCACGCGGCGACATCGGCGATGCGTCATGCAAAACGCCAGCGACGAAGGTCGCTGGCGTTTTTTGTGATGGCAGGCTTCAGGCTTCTTCGCAGCTCTCAGCTCTCAGCTCGCAGCTTCAGGCCATCGTATCGACGATGCCGCCCTCGACCCGCATGGCCGCGCCGGTGGTAGCGCTGGCCTGCTCGGAGGCGAGGTAGACGCTGAGGTTGGCGACCTCGTCGACCTCGGCCACGCGCTGGATGATCGACGACGGCCGGTTCTCCTTGACGAAGTTGGCCTCCGCCTCGGCTTCGCTCACCCCCTGCTGGCGGGCGATGTCGGCGATCATGTTGCCCACGCCTTCGGACTTGGTCGGCCCCGGCAGAACCGCGTTGACCGTGACCTGTGTGCCGGCGAGCACCTTGGCGAGACCGCGGGAGATCGACTGCACCGCGCTCTTGGTCATGCCGTAGTGGACCATTTCGGCGGGGATGTTGAGCGCGGATTCGCTGGAGAGGAACTGGATCCGACCCCAGTCGCGCTGCTTCATGCCCTGGGCGTAGTGGCGCGACAGCCGCACCGCGCTCATCACGTTGACGTCGAAGAACTGCTGCCACTCCTCGTCCGGGATCTCGAAGAAGTCTTTCGGCCCGAAGATCCCCACGTTGTTGATCAGGATATCGCAGTCGGGCTTGGCCTGAATCAGCGCGCGGCAACCCTCGGCCGTACCGAGGTCCGCTGCGACGCCGTCGGCGGTGGACCCGGGCACCTCGGCCTGGAGCGTGGCGATCGCCTCGTCGACGCGGGCCTGAGTGCGCCCGGTCACGGTCACGGCGGCACCGGCGTCGGCGAGCCCCTTGGCGATGGCGAGGCCGATGCCGGCGGTGGAACCGGTGACGATGGCAGTCTTGCCGGTAAGGTCGATCTTCATGCTGACACTCCCTGATAGTGGTTCACGCAGTCGATGACGGCGGGAGCCGAAAGTCGGCGACGCTCGCCCGTCGATCGCGACTGACGTCTGGGTACGCCTCTGACATCGGGGCGGCGGGGCGTGACGACAACCCGTCTTCGCGAATAAGGTGGACGATCGCCGGGTGCCGGGCGTGGGCGCTTTTCGCAACTCCTCGTCCCATCGCTGAAAGTCGCCGCCCCGCCCGGTCCCTATACTCGTTTGAACACCTCGGTTCGATAGACCCACCTTCAGGGAGAGAAACATGCCCGCCAGCTCGACGCGTGACGATTTCGACAAGTACATGGCCCCGAACTACTCGCCGCAGCAGGCGATCCCGGTCCGCGGCGAAGGCAGCCGTCTGTGGGATCAGGAAGGGCGCGAGTACATCGATTTCGCCGGCGGCATCGCGGTCAACGCGCTCGGTCATTGCCATCCGGCGCTGGTCGGCGCGCTCACCGAGCAGGCCAACAAGCTCTGGCATCTCTCCAACGTCTACACCAACGAGCCGGCGCTGGCGCTGAGTCGCGAGCTGGTCGAGCGCACCTTCGCCGACAAGGTCTTCTTCTGCTCCTCCGGCGGCGAGGCCAACGAGGCGGCGTTCAAGCTGGCTCGTCGCTGGGGCTTCGACAACTTCGGCGAGAAGAAGCACAAGATCGTCTCGTTCAAGCAGTCCTTCCACGGGCGCACGCTCTTCACCGTCAGCGTCGGCGGCCAGCCCAAGTACACCGAGGGCTTCGGCCCGGTACCCGGCGGCATCAGCCACGCCACCTTCAACGATCTGGATAGCGTTCGCGCGCTGATCGACGACGACACCTGCGCGGTGGTGGTCGAGCCGATCCAGGGCGAGGGCGGCGTGACGCCGGCCACGCCCGAGTTCCTGCAGGGGCTGCGCGAGCTCTGTGATCAGCATCAGGCGCTGTTGGTGATGGACGAGGTCCAGTCCGGCGTCGGACGCAGCGGCAAGCTCTACGCCTACATGCACTACGGCGTGACGCCGGACATCCTGACCAGCGCCAAGGCGATCGGCGGCGGTTTCCCGCTCGGCGCCATGCTGGCCTCCGATCGGGTCGCCAAGTCGCTGGTCGTCGGTACCCACGGCTCCACCTACGGCGGCAACCCGCTGGCCTGTGCGGTAGGGCTCGCGGCGGTGACCACCATCGACACGCCCGACGTGCTCGAGGGGGTCGAGCGGCGCCACATGCTCTTCCGCGAGCATCTCGAGGTGATCAACCGCAAGCACGGCGTGTTCAAGGAGATTCGCGGCATGGGGCTGCTGATCGGCGCCGAGATGAGCGACGACTTCCAGGGCAAGGCACGTGACATCCTGCCGCTGGCTCTCGAAGAGGGGCTGATGGCGCTGGTCGCCGGCCCCAACGTGCTGCGCATGGCGCCGTCGCTGGTGATTTCGGAGGTGGAGATCGAAGAGGGCATGGCGCGGCTGGAGCTCGCCATCGAGCGGCTCGTCGGCCAATCATGAGCGATTCGCGCACTGACGCCGCCGCTCTTGCGGCGGCGGACGATACCGGCCAGCTGCTGGTGCGCCCCGCGCGGGCGGACGATCTGGCAGCGATCGAGCGCCTCGCCAGCAGCGCCACGCCGCGGCTGACCAATCTGCCGCTGCATCGCGACCGGCTCGAGGAGCGTATCGCCCGCTCGACGCGAGCGCTCTCCCACAATGTCGACTTCCCCGGTGACGAGACCTACACCTTCGTGCTCGAGGATCGCGGCGAGCTGGTGGGGACGGCGAGCATCCGCGCTCAGGCCGGGGCCCAGGACGTCTACTACACCTACCGCCAGGAGACGCTGATCCACGCCTCGCAGCAGCTCGATCTGCGTCACGAGGTGCAGACGCTCTCGCTCTCCCACGAGATGTCGGAGGTGTCACTACTCTGCGCGCTGTCGCTGGACGCCCGCTATCGCCATACCAGCGCGGCCTCGCTGCTGCGTCGGGCGCGGCTGATGTTCATCGCCCAGTATCCGGAGCGCTTCGCCGAGGTGCTTGGCGTCGCCTTCCCGGGCTATCTCGACGACGACGGCCAGTCGCCGTTCTGGAACAGCGTCGGTCGCCACTTCTTCCAGCAGGACTACCACGAGATCAATCATCTGGCGGGCGTGCGCTCGAAGAGCTTCATCGCCGAGGTGATGCCGCAGTTTCCGCTCTATCTGCCGCTGCTCACCCCTCAGGCCCGCGCTGCCATCGGCCGCGAACACGCGGTCCACGAGCCGGCATTGACCGAGATGCTCGCCGAAGGGTTCGTGCGTTCGCGCCACGTCGATATCTTCGACGCCGGGCCCGTACTGCGCGGCGAGCGCGTCCGGCTACGCACGCTCACCCGCTGTGGCTGGCATCCGGTACGTATTCGCCCGGCCGCCTCGCTGCCGGACGGCGAGCCGGCGATGGTCGCCAATCAGCAGCTGGCGGATTTTCGCTGCACCGTGGCGCGCTACGCGCTGACGCCCACCGGGCAGCTGCTGCTCTCCGAGGCCCAGGCCGAGCTGCTGGGTGTCGAGGAGGGGCGCGCGGTACTTGCCGCACCGCTGACGCTGCCGGACGTCGAGGATGCGCTGGACGAGGGAGAATTCTGATGCGCCTGAGACCCATCGCACACGACGACATTGCCGAGCTCAAGGCGCTGGCGCAGGAGACCGGGGTCGGTTTCACCTCGCTGCCGGACAGCCAGGAGTTTCTGAGCGCCAAGATCGACAAGGCGGTCGCGGCCTTCGAGGCCCGCGTTCCGCCGGAGGAGCGCCTCTACTTCTTCGTGCTCGAGGACGAGACCAGCGGCGAGCTCGCCGGCTGCTGCGCCATCGAGGCCGAAGTCGGCCGGGAGACGCCGTTCTATCACTACCGGGTGGGCAAGCTTGCGCACTCGTCGGTGCAGCTCGATCTGCACCGCACCATCGACACGCTCTTTCTGAGTTCGGATCACACCGGGGACGCCGAGGTGGCGTCGCTGTTTCTGCGCCCGGCCTACCGGCGCGATCGCAACGGCACGCTGCTCTCCAAGGCGCGCTGGCTGTTCATGGCGGAGTTCCGGGAGTGCTTTCCCGACAAGGTGCTCGCCGAGATGCGCGGGGCGTTCAGCGCCGAGGGCGTCAATCCGTTCTGGGAGAGTCTTGGCAGCCACTTCTTCCCCATGGAGTTCAAGCGGGCGGATCAGCTCACCGGCCTCGGGCAGAAGAGCTTCATCGGCGAGCTGATGCCGAAGTATCCGATCTACACGCCGTTCCTGCCGCAGGCGGCCCGCGACTGCATCGGTCAGGTGCACGAACATACCCGCCCGGCGCTGGAGATGCTCAAGAAAGAAGGTCTGCGCTGGGAGGGTTACATCGACATCTTCGACGGTGGCCCCACGGTCGAGGCGTATATCGACGATGTTCGGGCGATCCGCCACTCCCACTGCGTGAGCGTCGAGATCGGCGATGCCGGGCTCGAACAGAGCGAGCGGCCGGGCTGGCTGGCGGCGAGCACCGGCATGGCGGATTTTCGCTGCAGCTGGATCGGTCGCGGGCCGAGCGACGACGGCGTCGTCACGCTCACACCGCGGGAGGCCGCGCGCCTCGGCGTGGGCAGTGGCGGCCGGCTGCGCCTGCTCGAAACGTAAAGAACGTAAAGACAGCGATACCCGCGCCGTGGCGCGGGCAGGCGACAACGCAGGACGAATCGACGAGGTAAGGGGCGGGGCCGAACGCGCTGTGCGTGGCGCCTTACCCGCGTTCCAGAACAACCAGGAGTGAGATATGCACGCCAAGCAGCAGCTGCTGATCGACGGTCACTGGCAGCAGGGTCAGGCCGACGTCTTTGACAAGCGAGATCCCGTCTCGGGTGAAGCGCTGTGGCAGGCGAGTGCGGCCTCACCCGAGCAGGTGAATGCGGCGGTCGCGGCAGCTCGCCGCGCCTTCCCCGGCTGGGCACGACGGGCATTCGACGAGCGCCAAACCGTCGTCGAACGCTTCCGCGACCAGCTCGAGGCGCAACGCGAGCCGCTGGCGATCAGCATCGCCCAGGAGACGGGCAAGCCGATCTGGGAGGCGCGGACCGAAATCGGCGCGATGATCGGCAAGGTCGCCATCTCGCTCACCGCCTACCACGAGCGAACCGGCGAGCGCGCCCGCGACGCCAACGGCACGCGGGCGGTGCTGCGCCACCGCCCGCATGGGGTGATGGCCGTTTTCGGCCCCTACAACTTTCCCGGCCACCTGCCCAACGGGCATATCGTACCGGCGCTGCTCGCGGGTAACTGCGTGGTCTTCAAGCCCAGCGAGCAGACGCCGATGACCGCCGACCTGGTGCTGCAGTGCTGGGAGCGAGCGGGCCTGCCGGCCGGCGTGATCAATCTGGTTCAGGGCGCCGCCGAGGTGGGGCAGGCACTGGCGGGCAATGCCGATATCGATGGCCTGCTCTTCACCGGCAGCGCCAGGATCGGCGGGCTGCTGCACCGTCAGTTCGCCGGCCAGCTGGACAAGATTCTGGCGCTGGAGCTTGGCGGCAACAACCCGCTGGTGATCAAGGACGTGCGCGATCTCGACGCGGCCGTACTCACCGTGCTGCAGTCCGCGTTTCTCTCCGGCGGGCAGCGCTGTACCTGCGCCCGACGGCTCATCGTGCCGAAGGGGGAAAGCGGCGATCGGCTGATCGACAAACTCGTCGAAGCGATGCGTGCGCTGCACGTGGCCGCGCCGTTCAGCGAACCTGCGCCGTTCTACTCCGGCCTCGTCAGCCCGGAAGCCGCCGAGGGGCTGCTTGCCGCCCAGGCGGATCTCGAGTCCCGCGGCGGCGAGGTGCTGGTGCGCATGGCCTCGCTGGAGGCGGGCACCAGCCTGCTCTCGCCGGGGCTGATCGACGTCACCGGCTGCGACGTGCCGGACGAGGAGCACTTCGGGCCGCTGCTCAAGGTGAGTCGCTACGCCGACTGGGACGAGGCGATCGAGCTTGCCAATGACACCCGTTACGGCCTCTCCGCCGGCCTCATCGGCGGCGATCAGTCCGACTGGGACGAGTTCCTGCTGCGCATTCGCGCCGGCATCGTCAACTGGAACCGGCAGACCACCGGCGCCTCCAGTGATGCGCCCTTCGGCGGCATCGGCGACAGCGGCAATCACCGCCCGAGCGCCTACTACGCGGCAGACTACTGCGCCTACCCGGTCGCCTCGATGGAAGCCGACACCCTGGCGATGCCGAGCGAGCTGCCACCCGGAGTCAGGTTATGAGCGGCGATGCGATGAATGACGCCGTGAGTGACGTCCAGGAGGTCAATTTCGACGGTCTGGTCGGCCCGACGCACAACTATGCCGGGCTCGCCCACGGCAACGTCGCCTCGATGCGTCACGGCGGGCTCGAGGCCAACCCGCGGGAGGCGGCACTGCAGGGACTGGAGAAGATGAAGTCCCTGATGGATGCCGGCTACGCCCAGGGCGTGCTGCCGCCGCAGCAGCGCCCCGATCTCGGCGCGCTGCGGGCGCTCGGCTTCGGCGGCAGCGATGCCCAGGTTCTTGCCCGCGCCGCCGAGCAGGCTCCGCACCTTCTGCGCGCGGTCTGCTCGGCCTCGAGCATGTGGACGGCCAATGCCGCCACGGTGACGCCGGGCGTCGACGCCCCCGACGGCCGCGTCCATTTCACCCCGGCCAACCTGCAGTCGAGCTTTCATCGCTATCTGGAGCCGCAGACCACCGGTCGGGTGCTGGCGGCGATCTTCAGCGACGCCGGCCACTTCGCGCACCACCCGGCGCTGCCGGCGACGCCGGCGTTCTCCGACGAGGGCGCTGCCAACCACACCCGGCTGGCAGGCGACCACGGCGAGGCCGGCGTGCATCTCTACGTCTACGGACGCCAGGCCTTCGGCGGCGAGCGCGGCCCGGTGCGCTATCCGGCCCGCCAGACGCGGGAGGCGAGCGAGGCCATCGCCCGCCAGCACGGTCTGAGCGATGCCCAGTGCGTCTTCGCCCAGCAGCATCCGGACGCCATCGACGCCGGTGTCTTTCACAACGACGTCATCGCCGTGGGCAACGGCCCCGTGCTGCTCTATCACGACATGGCGTTTCGGAACGAGGCGGGCACGCTGGACGCGCTGCGTGAGCGGATGGCATCACCGCTGATACCGGTGCGGGTGCCAAGTGAGGCGATCGCACTCGATGACGCCGTCTCGACCTATCTGTTCAACTCGCAGCTGCTCTCCAACCCCGACGGCAGCATGACGCTGGTAGTGCCCGGGGAGTGTCAGGAGAACGAGTCGGTCTGGCGGGTGATTCAGGATCTGCTGCTGGCGGGCTACAACCCGATCAGCGAGGTGGTGGTGAAAGACGTCAAGCAGAGCATGCGCAACGGCGGTGGCCCCGCCTGTTTGCGTCTGCGCGTGGCGCTCTCCGCCGCCGAGCGCGGCGCCATGAGCGGGCGGGCGCTGCTGACCGAGAAGCTCTACGCCGAGCTGATTGCCTGGGTCGAGCGGCACTACCGCGACCGGCTCGGTCCAGGGGATCTCGCCGACCCTGCACTCGCCCGCGAGACCCTGACCGCACTGGATGAGCTCACCGGGCTGCTGCGGATCGGCAGCGTCTATCCGTTTCAGCTCGACGCCTGAGCGCCTCAGGCGTCTTTCAACTCGACCATTCTGGGTCGGCCAAGCAGTACGCCGGCCACGCTCTGGCCCGCCAGCAGCAACAGCAGAAAGAGCAGCGAGGCGTGCCAGCTGCCGGTCGAGCCCTGCAGCGCACCGAAGAGCAGCGGGCCCCCGGCGGCGAGCAGATAGCCGAGGCTCTGGGACATCCCCGAAAGCATTGCCGCGTGCTGCGGCGCCCGGGTCCGCAGCACGATCATCGTCAGCGCAAAGCTGAAGCAGCCGCCCTGGCCGGCGCCGAGCAGAACGGCCCATACAAGCGGCGCCGCCGTCGGCGCCAGCAGCAGGCCGAGTAGCGAAGTGCCGATCAGCGCGCAGAGCGCGAGTACCAGCAGGCTGTGATGGCTGAGCCGCGCCGCGAGCCGGGCGATCAGATAGCTCGCCGGTATGCTGGTCAGGTTGATCGTCGAGACCATCAGCCCGGCGGTAGCGGCGGAGACGCCGGCCTCCGTCGCCAGCGCCGGCAGCCAGGTCTGCAGGGTGTAGAAGCCGAGCGACTGGGCGCCCATGAAGAGCGTCAGCGTCCACGCCACCGGACTGCGAAAGAGCCGTGACATCGGCGGCCGGGGCGCATCGGAGCCCGCCACGCGTAGCCGCCGGGCCACGCCCCACCAGAGCAGTGCCGAAGCAAGCCCCACCCCCGCCCACAGCCAGATCGGCGTCGACCAGCTGCCGCTCGCTCGCATCAGCGGTACCGCCGAGCCCGCGCTCACCGTCGCGCCGATACCCATCATTACCGTGTAGAGCCCCATCGTCTGCCCCAGCCGTTCGCTGCGGTCGCGCTTGACCAGCGCCGGCATGAAGACGTTGCCGAAGGCGATCCCCAGCCCGGCCAAGAGGGTGCCGGCGAGCATCAGCGGGAAGAGCTCGACCCCGCGCAGCGCCCCACCCGCAGCGACCAGCGTGAGCGCACAGGCGATCGCCCGGTCGAGCCCGACCCGGTCGGCGAAGCCCGGCGCCAGCGGCGAGAGCAGTCCGAAGCAGAGAATCATCCCGGTGGTCAGCAGGCTGGCCGTACCGGCATCGATGGAAAGCGTCGACATGATCGGCTCGAGCACCGGCCCGATCACCACGATCGGCGCACGCAGATTGATCGCCGCGAGACCGAAGGCGAGCAGCCAGAGCCAGGCGGGGAGGGCAAAACGGTTCAGCGATGACGACACGAGAGGCTCCTTGGTGGGCTTCTGGCCAGGGGCACCCGGCCGGGGGCGCTTTTGCAGGGGCAACGGGCGCGATGGAAATCGCGAATGGCGCAAAGCGCCGATTCCCGAGTGGCGAGACCGGCCCGCGGGGCGGCATCTTAGCATCCCCGCACCGGGGCACGGCTCGACCGGGCCCAGGCCGAACCGACACGGCGATAGATTTCTCCTACGCTGAATGCAGTCGTTATCGACTCAATCAGTTGAAGGGAGAGAACTCATGACTCGCACGATGACCACGCGAGGCGCTTCGGCGCTGGGCATCACTACGCTCGTCGGTTTGCTCAGCAGCGGTGCCGTCCTGGCCGCCGAGCAGCCTGAGACGAACGACATCTCCGAAGTGCCGACCGGCACCTACCAGCTCGACGGTTCCCACTCCAAGACCACCTGGGCCGTGGATCATTACGGTTTCTCCACCTACCAGGGGCAGTTCACCGGCATCACCGGCACGTTGAAACTGGCCGACGACCCGGCCCAGAGCGAGCTGAACATCGAGATTCCGCTCGACCAGGTGCTCACCGGCAGCTCGCTGGACGATCATCTGGCAAGCGACGACTTCTTCGACGTCGAGCAGAATCCCACCGCTACCTTCCGCTCCACCCAGATCGAGCTGGACGACGACAACGAGGCGACCATCGAAGGCGAGCTGACCTTCAACGGCCAGACCCACCCGCTGACCATCGAAGCGGAGTTCAACCAGGCCGCGGTCTATCCCTTCGACGAGAACTACCGTCTCGGCTTCGACGGCGAAGCGGAAATGATGCGCAGCGACTGGGGCCTCGATTACCTGCTTCCGGAAGGCGACAGCGCCATGGGTATCAGCGATGCGGTCGAACTGGAGATCGAAGCGGAGTTCACACCGCAGGATTGATCCCGGGCGTCGAGAGCCGATCTCGACGCCGCGCGCGAGACCGACAGCGCGGCGGGGCNNGCCCCGCCGCGCTGTTTTCGGTGGTGCCTACGGAGCGTGTAACCCGGCTTGGTCAAGCGACGTTTGACCCGATTGTTCGGCCAGCCCTTGCTAATGTAAAGGGATCGTTTTACATTGGTGGTGAAGCCACGACATCGAGGACGTGACATGCAGGCCAGCAACGACATTCGCGCGCGACTGCTCGACACCGCGGAAGCGCTCTTCGACCGCCACGGTTTTACCGCCACCGGCATGGATCGGCTGACCAGCGCCGCCGGCATCTCCAGCCGCACGCTCTACAAGCACGTCGGCAGCAAGAACGCCCTGATGGGCGCGGTGCTTCAGGCGCGCGATCGTCGTTTCCGGCGGCGGGTCGATGTCGCCAGCGTCGATGCGCTCTTCGCCGCGCTGGAAACATGGTTCTCTCAGGAGGGGGCGCGAGGCTGTCTTTTCCTGCGCACCTGGCGCGAGACCGGCGGCGACGTTCCCGAAATCGCCGAGGCGATGTCGCGGCACAAGGGATTCATGCAGGAGAAGATCGGCGAACTCGTCGCGGCAGAGATCGGGCGTCGAGACGACGATCTCGTCGATGAGATCCTGGTGCTGTTCGAGGGCATGGTTCATGCCTACACCTACCGCGGCGAGGCGGTGGCCATTGCCGCCCGCCGCGCCGTGCGCACGCTCGTCTCGGCGGCGAAAGCCCCCGAGCCGACGACCGGCTAGCCAGTCGTTCCTTGAGCTGATTTCGACCGAATAGCGATCGATCATTCGACCGGCATCTCGCCGGGGATGCCTGTCGCTAGTAATAAAAACGATCATTTTACACTCGTGAAAGGAGAGACCTCGTGAAGCGCATCGAACGTCGTTTGATCGTCGCCGGTACCCTGCTGATCGGTATTAGCTACGGGCTGGCCCGTTTCGCCTACGGGCTCTTTCTCCCCAGCATGCGCGACGACGTAGGGCTGAGTCCCACCACCGCGGGTCTCATCGGCAGCGGGGCCTACGTCGGGTATTGTTTCGCGATCGTCGTGAGCGCCCTGCTGGTGGAGCGACTGGGGGCACGGTTCGTCACCGTCACCGCCGCGCTGGTGGCCGCGGTGGGCATGGCCGCCATCGCCGCGAGCACCCACCCGCTGCTGCTCGCCGTCGCCATCCTGTTCGCCGGCATGAGCACCGGGCTCGCCTCGCCGCCGATGGCGCAGGCGGTCTCCGGGGTGATCGACGAGGCCCGCCAGGGCCATGCCAATACGCTGATCAATGCCGGTACCAGCCTCGGTGTCGCGGTTTCCGGCCCCGTTGCCTTCATCGCCACCGGCCAGTGGCGGCTCGCCTACGCCGCCTTTGCCGTCGCCGCACTGATCAATGCGCTAATGCTCTGGTTCAGTGTGCCTCGGCGTCTCGACGCGTCGGACACGCCGTCTGAGGCGGATTCGACGACACCTCGTACCGGCGGGCTCCGGCGCCCCGGTATCGTCGCCCTCGCGCTGGCGGCCATCGGTATGGGCACGGCGAGTTCGGCCTACTGGACCTTTTCCAGCGATGTGGTGATGACACTGGGGGATTTTGGCCAGAACACGGCCAACGGCGTCTGGATTCTGATCGGCGTGGCGGGGCTGTTCGGTGGCATCGCCGGCGATCTGGTCAAGCGCGTGGGGGTCAACTGGGTGCACCGGGCGTCGCTGGCTGCCATGGCGCTGTCACTGGTGCTACTGGTGCTGATGCCGACCCACCTGATGGCGGTGGGCGTGTCCGCGGCGCTATTCGGCGCGGCCTACATCATGCTGACCGGTGTCTATCTCGTCTGGGGCGTCGGCCTCTACGCCGACCGCCCCGCGGTGGGGCTGGGACTGCCGTTTCTGATGATCGCGGCGGGGCAGATCGTCGGCTCGCCGCTGGCGGGCTATCTGATCGGCAGTCTGGGGAGCGTCGTCTGCTTTGTCACTTTTGCGCTGATCGCACTGGCGACGGCCCTGGTGCGCTATCGAGGTCGCCGTCAGGACAGTCACCACGAGCAGCGTCATGCGGGGGAACACGAGGGCAATCGCGATGCCGGCAAGGCTGATAAGGCATGGCCCGAAGCGCCACGGCGCGGCAGGTCGAGCGACGTCGCTGTCGCACCACCTGCCGAATCTGTCGCACCGCTGGCGCGCTTTTACATGCCCGCCATGCCGCCGCTGGGGGCCATCGCATGGATCGCCCGTCGATGTCGGCAATGGTTCGGCTGAATCATCGATTGAATCGGGAGGTCGGTCTGCGACATGCACAGCCCCGACGCTGCGGATGTCGCCGGCCTGCCAACGTGGCTACAATGGCGTATCCGCTTCGTGCCGGGGGTGCTGCAGGCTCCACAAGAGCGCTCACGTCCGCGTACTCGTCATTTGATCGTGACGCCGACGCTCGCCGCTCTTGACTGCCGTGTCATCCCGGCCGGTGAGCGTCGAACCTCCCAAGACCCGATGAGCGATGCCTCGCCGCGGGCCACCAGACGACAACAGGAGCGCTCGATGAGCCAGCAGGACCGTCCCGAAGACGCGGCTTCCGCGAATCCCGATTTCAGCGAGAACACCGATCACCGCCGCCACCACTCCGCTCAGGTGGTGGACGGCCCGGGCAAGGCGGCAAGCCGCGCCATGCTGCGCGCGGTGGGTTTCAACGACGACGACTTCAAGAAACCGCAGGTCGGTATCGCTTCGACCTGGAGCCGGGTCACGCCGTGCAACAGCCACATCAACGTGCTGGCGGATGCCGCCAGCGACGGTGCCGACGCCGCCGGCGGCAAGGGCGTGGTGTTCAACACCATCACCATCAGTGACGGCATCGCCAACGGCACCGAAGGCATGAAGTATTCGATGGCCTCGCGGGAGATCATCGCCGACTCCATCGAGGCGGTGGCGGGCTGCGAAGGGTTCGACGGCGTGGTCGCCATCGGCGGCTGCGACAAGAACATGCCGGGCTGCATGATCGGGCTGGCGCGTTTGAACCGCCCGAGCCTGTTCGTCTATGGCGGTACCATCCAGCCCGGCGCCGGCCACACCGACATCGTCTCGGTGTTCGAGGCGATGGGCGCCTACTCCCAGGGCAACATGTCGCGCATCGAGGTCAAGCAGATCGAGGAGACGGCGATTCCGGGGCCGGGCTCCTGCGGCGGCATGTACACCGCCAATACCATGGCTTCCGCCATCGAGGCGATGGGCATGAGCCTGCCCAACTCCTCGGCCCAGGATGCGGTGTCGCAGACCAAGCAGGACGACAGCCGCGCCGCCGGCGAGGCCGTGCTCGAGCTGCTCGAACTCGACATCAAGCCCTCCGACATCATGACCCGCGAGGCGTTCGAGAACGCCATCACCGTGGTCATCGCCCTCGGCGGGTCGACCAACGCCGTGCTGCACCTGCTGGCGATCGCCAATACCATCGGCGTCGAGCTGTCGCTGGACGACTTCACCGAGATCGGCAAGCGGGTACCGGTGCTCGCCGACCTGCGCCCGAGCGGGCACTACATGATGAGCGAGCTGGTCGCCGTCGGCGGTATCCAGCCGATGATGAAGATGCTGCTCGACGCCGGTCTGCTCCACGGTGACTGCCTGACCGTCACCGGCAAGACGCTGGCGGAGAACCTCGCCGGCGTCGCGCCGTATCCGGTGGATCAGGCGATCATCAAGCCGCTCGACGCCCCGGTGAAAGCGACCAGCCACCTGCGCGTGCTCTACGGCAATCTCGCGCCGGAAGGCGCGGTAGCCAAGATCACCGGCAAGGAGGGCACGCGCTTTACCGGCAAGGCCCGAGTGTTCGACTCCGAAGAGGAAGCCCAGGCGCGCATCAACGATCTGACCGTGGTCGCCGGTGACGTGCTGGTGATCCGTTACGAAGGCCCGAAGGGCGGCCCCGGCATGCGCGAAATGCTCACGCCGACCTCGGCGATCATGGGGCGCGGGCTCGGCGACCAGGTCGCGCTGATCACCGACGGGCGCTTCTCCGGCGGCAGCCACGGCTTCGTGGTCGGCCACATCACGCCGGAGGCCTTCGTCGGCGGACCGATCGGCCTGGTCGAGGACGGTGATCAGATCACCATCGACGCCGAGAACGACGTCATGACCGTGCACATCGACGACGCCGAGATGCAGCGCCGCCGCGCGGCGTGGAAGCGCCCGGCGCCGCGCTACACCCGCGGCACGCTGGCGAAGTACGCGCGCACGGTGAGCTCCGCCTCGAAGGGCGCGGTGACCGATCTGCCTGAAGCCTTGGACGACGGCATCGACTGAGCTCGGACACGATGCGCTGACCGGCGCCCCCGGCACTCGCGTGTCGGGGGCGTCGTCGTTTCGGGCGCGCCATCTTGAACCGCTCGACGTCCCGTCCGGCGCTCACGCGCCTAGGGTCGCGCCTGTCGACAGACGCGCCGGCGTCGGCGAGGATGAAGGCCGAGATAGAGATCTACATGAGTGGCGTTCATCAGTGGTCGCGGAACTTTCATCTCGTGCGAGCGCGGCGCTGCCCGGAATTTCCGTATTCTGTGTGTCGATCCAACGGCGAGTTTCGCCGCCTCTTTTCTGTCAGGAGTCACCATGAGAACCAGCCGCGACCGCATCATCACCACGCACACCGGCAGCCTGCCGCGCACGCAGGCGCTGTCGAAGCTGCTGGTCCAGCGCGAGCAGGGCCGGGCGATCGACGGTGCCGAGTTCGACCGCCAGGTCGCCGAGTGCCTCGACGGGGTGATTCGCGGTCAGCTCGACGCCGGGCTCGACAGCATCAACAACGGTGAGGTGCCGCGGGTCGGCTTCTCGACCTACGTGACCGAGCGGATGACCGGCTTCGGCGGCGAGGGGCGACGCAAGCCGGCGCTGGATATGCAGCGCTTCCCCGGCTATGCCGCCCACATGGCGCGCCAGATCGGCGTGTCGGAGGATCTGGCCAAGGTCTGGAACACGCCGCTGGCGCAGCGCGCGGTGCAGTACGATCCGACACTCGCTGGCGTCAACGCCGAACTCGCCTCGTTCTCGACCGCGCTGGCCGGCGGCGCCCAGCCGGCAGAGACCTTCATGACCGCGGCGTCTCCCGGCGTGGTGACCACCACCATGCTGCGCGCCGACGACAACCCGGACTATCCCACCGATCGTGACTACGTGCTGGCCGTCGCCCGCGAGATGAAGCGCGAGTACGAAGCGATCGTCGCCGCCGGCCATGTGCTGCAGCTCGACGCGCCGGATCTCGCCATGGAGCGGGTCATCATGTTCGGCGACGCCGATCTCGGCACCTTCCTCGAGCGGGTCGAACTCCACGTCGAGGCGATCAACCTGGCGCTCGAGAACATTCCGGCGGACCGTGTACGGCTGCACGTCTGCTGGGGCAACTGGCAGGGGCCGCACCAGGACGACGTGCCGGTCGCCGAGCTGCTGCCGATCCTCTATCGCGCTAAGGTCGGGGCCTTGAGCATTCCGCTGGGCAACCCGCGTCACGAGCACGAGACGGTGTCGTTCAAGACGCATCCGCTGCCGGATCACATGCTGCTGTTGCCGGGGGTGATCGACGTCACCACCAACTATCTCGAGCATCCGGAAGTGGTCGCCAATCGCATCTGCGCCTCGGTCGAGGCCGTCGGCGATCGCGAGCGGATCGTCGCCGGCACCGACTGCGGCTTCGGCACCTTCGCCAGCTACGAGTTCGTCGCCCAGGACGTGGCGTGGGCGAAGCTCAAGGCGCTGAGCGAAGGCGCGGCCATCGCTACCCGGCGCCTCTGGGGCTGAGCCGCCCTCGTCGGGCGCGCGCGCTCGAAGGGGGCGTGCACCTTGGCCGTGCTCTCCTATACTCCAGAGGAACTCGCACAACAGGGAGACGTGCAATGTCGCTGAACAAGATGATGGGCGCCGGCTTCGGTCTGACGCTGAGCGCCATGCTGCTGGCCACGGGCGCCATGGCGGAAGTGCAGCATCAGCCGCAGGCGCAGGCCAGAGAGGGCGCCAACGAGACCGAGAGCCAGACCGAAGGCGTGCCGCCCAAGGCCGAAGAGTGCAAGCAGCTGGCGGTGGACGAGCACGACACCGACTACGACTTCGAGGGCAAGGAAGTCTACGAGAACAACGCCAAGGATTTCGATGCCAGCGAGCTCGAGAACGGCGAACCTTTCGAGCTGCGCGTCGACCTGCTCGGTGAAGGTAACTCGATGTACAACATCACTTGCCAGATGGACGCCGACGAGAACGTGACCTTCGAGAAGATCGAGAAGTCCTCCTCATCGCAGGCCAATCCCGGCGGTGCCTGATCCGCTCTCGACACCCTGAAGCATCGACGGCCCTGCGGGGCCGTCTTGCGTTAGGTGTCCTGCACCAGGGCATCCGGTGTCGGGGCGACCGATATCGGGGCGCGTATCGGACGAGGAAGACGACGACGCGACAACGCGCCGATCCAAACGAATCGAGGGGGGACGCCTTGACGATCGAGACGACACGCATCGCAACCGACAGGCCCGTGGGTGTCATCTCCGACACGCACGGGCTGCTGCGAGAGGAGGCGCTGGCGCTGCTGGCTGACTGCGACCCGCTGATCCATCTCGGCGACGTCGGCGATCCGGCCATTCTTCGGCAACTCGAGGCGCTGGCGCCACTCTACAGCGTGCGGGGCAACATCGATCGCGAGGGGGAGTGCGCCGCGCTGCCGCTGCATTGCCGTCTGGAGATCAACGGTCGAGCGCTCCAGCTCGTCCACGACATCGCCGATACCGACGAGACGATGGCCTGCGAGGCGGTGCTCCACGGCCACTCGCACAAGCCGCGTAACGAGTGGCGTGAGGGGGCATGGCAGGGAAAGGAAGAGACGCGCCGGCTGCTGTTCAATCCTGGCGCGGCCGGCAAGCGGCGGTTCACGTTACCGTTGACGCTGGGCAAGCTCTGGATCGACGCCGCGGGGATCCGCGGCGCCATTCTGCATCTGCCGCTTTGAAAGATCGCGGCGGGATCACTCCTGCTCGGGGGTGATGCGGATCAGCGCGCCGTCGCGCTGATCGGTCAGCACCCACAGCGCACCGTCCGGGCCTTCGGCGACGTCGCGAACCCGTCCCAGTGACTCGAGCAGCCGCTGTTCGCCGCTGACGCGATCACCGTCGAGCGTCAGGCGCACCAGCCCGCCGGGGGAGAGGGAGGCAATGACCAGACTCCCCTGCCAGTCGGGGAAGCGCTCGCCCTGGTAGAACGTCATGTCGCCGGGCGCGATGACGGGGTCCCAGTAGTAGACCGGCTGCTCCATGCCCGACTGCTCGGTGATGCCGTCGCCGATCGGCGCGCCGCTGTAATCCTCGCCGTAGGTGATCGCCGGCCAGCCGTAGTTCTCGCCGGGCTCGGGCAGGTTGAGCTCGTCACCGCCCTTGGGGCCGTGCTCGAGGGTCCAGAGGCGGTTCGCACCGGGTTGCCACGCCGCGCCCTGCACGTTGCGATGACCGTAGGACCAGATCTCCGGGAGGCCCTCTTCACCGTCGGCGAAGGGGTTGTCCTCGGGGATCGAGCCGTCGTCGAGAATACGCACCACCTTGCCCAGGTGCGCCTGGGTGTCCTGCGCGAGCTGCCGTGGCGCCGGCAGCGAGCGCTCGCCGAGCGTGACATAGAGCCGCCCCTCGTCGTCCCAGACCAGCACCGAGCCGAAGTGCTTGGTCGACTGCCACGCCGGTGTCTGGCGGAAGATGACCTCGAGACTGTCCAGCCGTCGGCGATCCTCGCTCAACACGGCGCGAGCCACCGAGGTCCCGTTCTCGCCGTCGCCGCGGGGCTCGGCGTAGCTGAAATAGACGCGCCGATTGGTTTCGAAGGCGGGGTCGAGGCTGACGTCGAGCAGTCCGCCCTGACCGCGGGCGTCGATGTCGGGTAGCCCCTCGATGGGCGCGGAAAGCTCGCCGCTCTCCAGGTCGACGACGCGCAGTCGGCCGGGACGCTCGGTCACCAGTGCCGATTCGGCATCGAGAAACGCCAGTCCCCAGGGGTGTTCGAGCCCCGTCGCCACGCGATCGGTTCGCGTGGCGAGCGGCTCGCCCAGCGATGGCGCCCGGGTCTGGCCGTCGAAGGCCGGGGTCTGATCGGGCGCGTTGGGCGGGCCGGTATCGACCTGCGCCTGGGCAAAGGCCTCGCTACCCAGGGCGAGTGCCAGAGCGGTCGTCGAAAGCCACCGTAAGGGGAGCCGAAAGGTCCGCGGCGTCGCGGTACGCATGGCGGCGGCTGGCAGGGCAAGGGGACGGCTGCGTACGCGATCGCGCGGGCGAATCTGGACGTCGAACATGACGTTTCCTCGTTGTTATCCATGTCGGTTTCTGGCCTCGAGCCTTCACCCGTTGGCAACCGCCCTTCGGGGCCGACTCGTCTGATTGACTCTAGCAGGTCGATCCCCAGGCGGAACCTGATCCCCCATTCGAAAGATTGTCGACAAACGCTGTCTCCCCCAGGGCCGGCTGCTATGCTCGCGTCTTTGTTCGGAGGACGACGTGCCAAGTCTCGCTTTACTTTTTGCACTGGCTTCATCGCCGTCGCCCGCTTCAGCGTCCTCGCCGCCACCGCGATGGTCGCCGCCTCGCTGGGTGCGCTGGCTGGTGCTGGCGCTCGCCTGTCTGCTCGCCAATCGGCTGCTGGCGCTGGTTCACATGCCGGCGGGCGGGTTCATCGGTCCGATGGCCGTCTCCATTGTCTATGGCGTGGGCATCGGCGGGCTGCGCCTGCCTCGCGTGGCGTTCAAGCTGGGGCAGGGCGTGATCGGCGTGCTGATCGCTCAGACGCTCACGCTAGGCGTACTGATGCAGATTCTCGCCGCGTGGCCGGTCATGCTGCTGGCAACCGCGATCACGCTGGTGCTGAGCGTGGGGGTGGGCATCGGCCTGGTGCGTTACGGCGGACTGCCGGGGTCGACGGCGGCGTGGGGCACGACGCCCGGAGCGGCAGCGGCGATGGTCGCGATGGCCGAAGAGAACGATGCGGACCCGCGAATCGTCGCTGCCATGCAGTACGTGCGCGTCGTGGCCGTGGTGCTGATCGGCGCGCTGGTGAGTCACGTTCTGGGGGCGAGCGGCGGTGGCGGGCATCAGGCAACGCCCTGGCCGGGAGAGGTTGCGGGGTGGGGACAGCTGGCGGCAACGCTGGCGGTGGCCGGCCTCGGCGTCTGGCTGTTCGATCGGCGATTGCCGGCCGGCGCGTTGCTGGGGCCCGTGATGCTCGGCTGTCTGCTGAGCCTCACGGGCGTGATCACGATCGTGCTACCGGGGCCGCTGCTCGAGCTCGCCTACGCCGCGCTGGGGATCTACGTGGGGCTGCGTTTCGACCGCGAGACCCTTCGCAACATCGCCCGCTCGCTGGGCGCCATGATCATCGCATCGCTCACGCTGATCGCGCTCTGTGCACTGTCGGCGGTGGCGATCACGTGGCTCATGCACACCGAGTTCGTCACTGCCTATCTCGGCACCAGTCCCGGCGGGCTCGATTCGATGACGATCATTGCCATCGATACCCACGCCGACGTCGGCCTCGTCGTCGCGCTGCAGACGCTGCGTCTGTTCACCGTCGTCATGGTCGGTCCGATGATGGCGCGCTTCGTCGCCCGCTTCGCTCGACCCTGAGCGAGGGTCTTTCAGGGCTTTCGAGCGCATGCTGTGGGACGAGGCACCGAGGCCTGCGTGCCGGGCTGTCTACCTACGTCGCCTAGGCCTCGGTGTAGCGGGGATCGAGACGCCACCGCCTGGCGGACGCTGTGGGCTGGGTCCGGCTTCGCACTCGGCTGACCCAGGCCTGCCGACCATCCTGACGAATCAAGTAGACCGTCTCGCCCTCCCGCAGCGGCGGATTGGCGGGGTCGATCAGGATGGCGTCGAACCAGCGCGACAGGTGAAAGACCTGCAGCCGCCCTGTGACCGGATGCGCCGCGACTTCCACCGCGATCTCGCCGGACGGCGTGGAAGCACTGGACAGGCCCGGCGTCAGCCACGCCGTAAGGCGTCGCCGGCGGCTCGCGACGACGATCAGGCCGAATACGGCAACGGCAAGCGCCAGGTCGACCGACGCCGGCAGCAGCGCCGAAACGATCGTCGCCGCCAGGCCGCCAATCATGACCAGGCCCACGACGGGGTGGCGCAGGTGGCGTCGTAGCGGCGCCAACGCGCATAGCGCGATGACGAGCGCCGCCATCTCCTGGACCGGGTTCAGCCAGTTTTCCATGGGCGTCCCTTGCAGTGTGCGATTACCGGCGATGGGTAAGCGTCGTTGTGGCGCGGCACCATCGAGGGTGGCCGTCTAGCTGACTCGAGCGGCAGTGGTCCGCGTCGGCGATGGGGCGTGAAGCGTCGAGGCGTAAGGCGTCGAGACTCCGAGCAGAATACTGACGCCCCGGCAGCGCCTCCATACCAGAAGCGTAAACAATTGCTGCCCAACGTAGCGGGCGCGAAGAATTGTCAGCCGCATCTCAGTCGCCTTCGGGTTTGTTCTCGCCACCCGACAGCCGCGCTAGAATGGCGCGATCACGAATCGCTCGAGGGAGGAAAGGCGACATGCGAATCGGCATCCTGCAGTGCGACGACGTTGCCGAGCCGCTTCGAGGCGCTCACGGCAACTACCCCGAACAGTTTCGGCGACTGCTCACCCGCGTCGACTCGACGCTGAGCTTTCGCACCTGGCGCTGCCTCGACGAGGAGCTGCCCACGGCCGAAGATATCGCGACGATCGATGGCTGGCTGATCACGGGCTCCAAGCACGGCGTCAACGACGGCCACGCCTGGATCGAGCGTCTCAGCGAGTTCGTGCGCACGCTCTACGCCGCACGGCGCCCACTGGTGGGCGTCTGTTTCGGCCACCAGCTCATCGCCCATGCGCTGGGGGGCGAAGTGGAAAAGAGTCCGCGAGGGTGGGGGATCGGGGTGTCGTTCAACCGCGTGATCGAACGGCCTTCATGGATGGTGCCGGCGCGCGAGCGCCTCGATCTGCTGGTCAGCCACCAGGACCAGGTCAAGGCGCTGCCGCCCGAGACGCGCGTGCTCGCCGAAAGCGATTTCTGCCCGTTCTACGTGATCGAGGTCGGTGGCTGCTTTCTCGGCGTCCAGGGCCATCCGGAATTCACCAAGGCCTACTCGTCGGATCTGATGACGCTGCGAGCAGACAGGATGCCGGCCGAACGGGTCACCGAGGGGCTCGCCTCGCTCGAGGCGCCCATCGACGGCGAGCTGGTGGCTCAGTGGATGCTCAACTTCTGGCGCAGTGACCGTGCGGCATAGCGCCGAACTCACGGATGACAACGACGAAGCCCCGG
>NZ_PZJV01000008.1 GCF_003206155.1 Salinicola halophilus
TACTTCACGCTAACCCCGAAAACCTGTCTCGGCGTCAGCGGATGCGTACTTTACGGACCCGCCGCCGACTTGGCAAGCGTTGATTCCAACTTTTCCTCCCGATTTTCGATCGCCCACCGCTTAGCCCCGTCGTGCCGCCTTCTGTCGCCGGCAGGATGGGCGTTTTCCCCTGCCAGTCGCTTCTGGATATTCGCCCTCTATATAGGAAAGCGAAACGGACGGTAACGCCAAGGAAGCTCGCCGGCGGGCGCGCGAGCCTGCCTAGAACTCGTGTCGGAAGGGCCGATAGCGTTTGAGCACCTAGTGTCATGCATGAATTGAACCGGGGAGAGGCAGGTACGCAGCGACGCGCCTACTGAAACATCGCCACGAATGATCAACGTTCTACGCGTCGCCGTCGCGATGCTGATCCTTCACTTTCACGTAGTTCGCCGCCGAATAGGCGAAGAACTCACGCTCCGAATCCTTGAGCTCGCGCAGCGGCTTCGCCGGATTGCCACCGTAGACGTAGCCGCTCGCAAGCGTCCGGCCCGGCGGCACCAGTGCGCCGGCGGCAACGATCACCTCTGGTTCGACGGTGACGCCGTCGAGCAGGATCGCGCCCATGCCAATGAGCACGCGATCGGCAATGGTACAGCCATGGAGCATGGCCTTGTGCCCGACAGTGACCTCGTCACCGATGATCAGCGGAAAACCGCCGGGATTGAAGTCGCTTGCATGGGTGACGTGCAGCACCGACCCATCCTGGATGCTGGTACGGGCACCGATGCGGATACGGTGAACGTCGCCGCGAATCACCGCCATCGGCCACACGGAGCTGTCATCGCCGAGCGCAACATCCCCCAGCACGACACTGGTCTCGTCGACGAAGACCCGTTCGCCGAGGCTCGGGGTCACGCCCTGGTAAGTTCGAATCGTCATGGTCCCACCTCGCAGTCGGGGTTCAGATCAGGCTCGACAGTAGCACGATCGCCGTCAACGGAATCGATACGTAGCGCACCAGCGTTCGCCATATGACGAAACGACCGGGCGAGACGCCGAGCGCGGAAATGGCCGCCTCCTTCGGCATCCGCCAAACGGCGAAGATCGCGATCAGAAGCCCGCCGATCGGCAGAAAGATATCCGGCGGTACCGTCGTCACCAGCGCGAAGAAGTTCATGCCGACGAACCAGTGCACGTCCTTGAGCGACGAGAACGACAGCACCGAGAGCAGCCCCACCAGCCAGACCAGCGCACCGATCAGCGTGGCGGCTCGCCCGCGACGCCAACCGCGGCCGACCAGCATCGCCACCATCGGTTCGGCAAGGTTGATCGAGGAGGTCCAGGTCGCCACCAGCAGCAGCAGGAAGAACGCTCCCAGCCAGAGCTGTCCACCGGGTAGCCCGCTGAACGCGACCGGCAGCGTGACGAACATCAATCCCGGCCCTTCCGTGGGATCGAGACCGTGACTGAAGACCACCGAGAAAATCGCGATTCCCGAGAGCAGCGCCACGGCGATGTCCAGAAGCGCGACCGCGAAGACCGCCCTTGGCAGGCTCTGATCGTCCGGCATGTAGGCGCCATAGGCCATCAGCGCACAGGCTCCCACCGCCAGCGTGAAGAACGCATGCCCCATGGCGTTGAGCACCACGGTCAGATCGATCGCCGCCAGATCGGGAGTAAAGAGCCAGTGCATCGCCTCGCCGAACCCTGCGGTGGTCACGGCATAGCCGCCGAGCACCAGCAGGATCAGATAGAGCAGCGGCATCATCACATTGTTGAGCTTCTCGAGGCCGCTGTTGATCCCCGCCGCGACCACCGACATCGTCAGCAGCATGAACAGCGTATGGTTGAAGGTCATGCGCAGCGGATCGAGCAGGAAAGCCTCGAAGCCCGAACCGATCTGGGGTGCCGATCGGCCGACGAAGTCACCGTTGACGGCCCCCACCAGGTACTCGATCGACCACCCGGACACCACCGAATAGAAAGAGAGAATGAAGAAAGTGGTCATCGCGCCGAACAGCCCCAGCCAGCGCCAGAGGGGACTCACCCCCGCCTCGTCGGCGAGAAAGGCGAGCGCCTGCATCGGACTTCGCCGCCCCGCCCGGCCGATCATGATCTCCGCCATCATCATGGGCAGCCCCAGCAGGGCGACGAAGACGACGTAGAGCAGCAGAAACGCGGCGCCCCCGTTCTCCCCGGTCATGTAGGGGAAGCGCCAGATGTTGCCGAGCCCCACCGCGGCGCCGGTCACGGCCAGAATGAAAGCACGGCGAGACTGCCAGCGCTCGAGGGTCTCGTTCATCGGTGGCGTCTCTCGTATCGCAAGTGGATGAAGTCAGGGGCCATCGCCCGGAAGGTCGGCGCCCCGCGGCGCCGGCAGAGCCTAGCAGGGCGGGGTCGACCGGCCAATCCCGCGGCCGCGCATTGAAAGCGGGCGCGACCTCCCCCATCTAGAATGCACTTATTCGACTCGCCAAGAGGTGATCATGTCGCACAACCCGCTGCTCGAACATCATACGCTGCCGCCGTTCGAGACGATCCGTCCCGAGCACGTCGTGCCGGCGATCGAGACGATCATCACCGAGAACCGTCAGGCGATCGAGGCGCTGACCGCACAGCAGGAGGTCAGCTGGGCGACGCTGGCCGCGCCGCTCGAGGCGCTGGACGATCGACTATCGCAGGCCTTTTCCCCGGTCTCGCATCTCAATTCGGTCATGAACAGCGACGCGCTACGCGAGGCCTATCAGCAGTGCCTGGCGATGCTCTCCGAATACAGCACCTGGGTGGGACAGAACACCGCCCTGTTCGCGGCATTCGAGCGTCTCAAGGCGAGCGACGAGTACGCCACCCTGGACGAAGGCCAGCGCAAGTCGATCGACGACACGCTGCGCAACTTCCGCCTCGCCGGCGTCGATCTGCCCGATGACAAGAAGCGTCGCTATGGCGAAATCCAAGCGCGCCTCTCCGAGCTCGGCAATACCTTCTCCAATCAGCTGCTCGACGCCACCCAGGCATGGGACAAGTCGCTCGACGACGCATCGCGTCTCGACGGGTTGCCCGAGAGTGCCCTCGAGACACTCAAGGCGTACGCCGAGGCAAAGTCGCAGTCCGGCTATCGCATCACCCTCGATGTCCCGAGCTTTTTGCCGGTGATGACCTTCGCCGAGGATCGCGAGCTGCGCCGCGAGGTCTACACCGCCTTCGTCACCCGCGCCTCCGATCAGGGCCCCAACGCGGGTGACAACGACAACGCCCCGATCATCGAAGAGACGTTGACGCTGCGTCAGGAGCTCGCCGAGCTGCTCGGCTTCGCGACCTACGCCGACTTCTCGCTGGAAACCAAGATGGCGGACTCGCCGCAGCAGGTGCTCGGCTTCCTCGACGACCTCGCCGAGCGTGCTCGCCCCCAAGCCCGCGACGATGTCGAAGAGCTCAAGGCCTATGCCCGCGAAAGCCTGGGTCTGGAAACGCTCGAACCCTGGGACGTCGGCTACGTCAGTGAAAAACTGCGTCAGACGCGCTACGCCATCTCACAGGAGCAGCTTCGCCCCTATTTCCCGGCGCCGCGTGCGGTGGAAGGTCTGTTCCGGGTCGTCGGTCGGCTTTTCGGCGTCACCATGGCCGAGAACCCCGAGGCGCCGCGTTACCATCCTGACGTGCGCTATTTCGAGGTCCTGGACGGTGGTCGTCCCATCGCCGGGTTCTATCTCGATCTCTACGCGCGAGAAGGCAAGCGCGGCGGTGCCTGGATGGACGTCTGCCGGACCCGGCGTCTGCGTGAGGATGGCGAGCTGCAGCTGCCGGTGGCCTATCTCACCTGCAACTTCACCCCACCCGTGGGCGGCAAGCCGGCACTGCTCACCCACGAGGAAGTGCTGACGCTGTTCCACGAGTTCGGGCACGGCCTGCACCACATGCTCACCCGTCAGACGGTGGCCGATGTCTCCGGCATCAGCGGCGTGGCGTGGGACGCCGTGGAGCTGCCGAGCCAGTTCATGGAGAATTTCTGCTGGGAGCGCGAAGGGCTCGACCTGATCGCCGGCCACGTCGATACCGGCGAGAAGCTGCCCGACGAACTGTTGGAGAAACTGCAGGCCGCGCGCAACTTCCAGTCCGCCATGCAGATGATGCGCCAGCTCGAGTTCTCGCTGTTCGACCTGCGGCTGCACCACGAGCTGAGCGCCCCCAACGCTGCCGACGTACAGGCACTGCTCGACGAGGTTCGTTCGCAGGTCTCGGTGGTGCCGAGCGTCGCCTTCAACCGCTTCCAGAACGGCTTCGGTCACATTTTCGCCGGCGGCTACGCAGCGGGCTACTACAGCTACAAGTGGGCAGAGGTGCTCTCGGCGGATGCCTACAGCGCTTTCGAAGAGGCCGGCATCTTCGATGCCGAGACGGGCCAGCGCTTCCGCGAGGAGATCTTGGAACGCGGCGGCTCCCGCGAGGCAGCGGCGCTCTTCGAAGCGTTCCGCGGCCGTGAACCGAGCATCGAACCGCTGCTGCGACATACGGGCATCGTTTCGAAGGACGCCGCCTAACCCGCGACAGGCATCGGACGGGCGGCATGTCGCCGTTCGTCCGGCATCGAGGAGACCATGACTCAGACCCCCAAACGTTTCATCGCCGGCGCGATCTGTCCGCGCTGCGCTGCCATGGATCGCGTACGCTCCTGGGAGCAGAACGGCATCCGCTACCGTGACTGTGTCAGCTGTGACTTCTTCGAACAGCTGCCGGTCGATGAAGAGACGGGCCAGGAGCTCCCGACCCGCGTCAACCGCGAGCGCGAGGCCAACCGGCCCGCCAGCGAGGAAATTTCTCCCGTCCGCATTCTCGACCCCAAACCCAAGCGCTGAGATCGGTACGCGGCGCCGACACATGGCCCAGAAAAACGGCGGCGACCCCTCACGGGATTCACCGCCGTTTTTCTGAGCCTCTTCCTCTTTTAGGCTTCTCCCTTCTCAGACTTCCTCGGCCACGACTCGGCGCATCAACCGCTCGAGGTCGTCGTCGTACCAGTCAGGCACGCCCTCCAGTTGGGGATCCATCGCCTTGCCGGGGCGCGCAATGAAGGCGGTCTTCATGCCGGCGGCGTTGGCGCCCAGCAGATCCCAGCCGTGGGCGGCGATCATCACCATCTCCTCGGCCGTGACCGACCAGTGATCCGCCGCGTGCCGATACGGCGCCGGCGCCGGCTTGTAGCGCGAGACACTCTCGACGCTCAACACGGCATCGAAGTGTTCGATCAGCCCGGCACGCGTCAGCTGGCCCTGCGCGGCGTCGAGTGCACTGTTGGTGAGCGCGGTCAGCGTGTGACCTTTCCGTTTGAGCATGGCAAGGGTATCGGCGGCGCCGGCGTGGGCCGGCATCGTCAGCACGCGTTCGACCAGCTCCTCCTCGTCCGCCGAGGTCACTTCGACGCCCTGAGTGGCGCCAAGCTGGCGTAGTGCGCGCTTGGCGAGCGTCGCAAAAGGCTCGAAACGGTCGATCAGCGTGGTGGTCATCCACTCTTCCTGGAGCGTGAGAAACCACATCGGCCGGAACGCTTCGTCGCCGAACAGTCGCGAGAAAAGCGGGTTGAGCGCTGCGGTATCGAGCAGCGTTTCATTGACGTCAAATACCAGATGCATCGTCCTCGACTCCCTGTCGATCCATGGGTCATCGACACCCCTTGGCGTGTCGATCCTGAAGGCCTCCAGTGTAGTCGGCACGCTGTCTATTCGTTGGACGACTCGCGTCTGGCATCGCGGCGAACGCGCTTTTGTTCACTCACTGGCCTGATCCACGCGAGGCGCTCGCGCCGATCGATGAGACAGCGGTTCGTCTCAGGGGCGGGGTGCCGACCGGCGTTGGAGCTCAGCGCCAGAGAGTCAGCGATTGCACCAACACATCGCGCAGCACGCTGAACGAGGGCAGCCAGGCAAAGAGGTGAACCGACGTGAGTATCAGCATCAGCGTGCTGCCGGGGGCGTGCCAGTCGAAAGGCTTGAGCGCAGTGCCGAAGGAGCGCTTGAGACGCGCGCCGGTGAGATCGACGCTGTAGAGCTCATCGAGGGTGAGATGGATGAGAAAGCCGAGTGTCAGCGCCAGACCGTGGAGCCAGGCGAGAGACGCCGGCTGATCCAGCAGCGTAAAGCTCGCAGCCGTCGCCCCCAGTCCGCTCAACGCCGCGGCCAGCAGAGAGTGCCAGAGCCCGCGGTGAACGGTGAAACGCGCAAAGACCGCGCTCGCCACGTAGCGCACGCCCAGATAGGCGCCACCACAGGCGGCAAACAACATGGCAGGCGTCACGCGGTGCTGGAACACCATCACCGTCATCACCACGGCGATCAGCGCGAGTATCTGAAAGATCAGCCGCACGGCCCGGGAGTTGTCGGCGTCGATGTCGGGAAGAATGCCGCCGAAGGCGATGAGTCCGGCGATGGCACAGGCCTGCCAGAGCCCATACAGCGACGCCTGCCATCCCGCCTGGGAGACGAGAAGACCGCCGACGCTGGCGACTCCGAAGTGCGTGCGAAAATTGGCCATCGGCGCCAACGCCCCATAACTGGATAAATCAACAGATTATGCGGCCTGCGACTCATGGAAAACAATAGCTTAGCGGGAACATTCTGAGCGGCGACGGCCGTCGAATCATCGAGGGCGGCGCCAGAAACGAAACGGCCCCGTCAAAGACGGGGCCGCAGTACCTGCCATTTTGGCAATCCGGTGTCAGGCGCTCTCACCCGACTCGATCACACCGCAGGCGACGCGGCTGCCACCACCGCCGAGTTTGGGCTCGTCGGAGTAGTTGTCACCCCCTTCGTGCACGATGAAGGCATGCCCGGCGAGATCTTCTTCGCTCAGTCGCGGCGCCAGCACCGGCGTCGTGGCATTGCCCTCGTCGTCGACCATCAGGGCGGGCAGGTCACCCAGATGACCTTCGTCGCTGTAGGGGCCCTGGTGTGTCTCGGTGCTCTCGGGGTCGAAGTGACCGCCAGCTGCGCCCGCCGGCGTTGTCTCGCCATCGCTGTCGCTGGGTTCGCAGCTCGCGTTGGCGTGCATGTGGAAACCATGGATGCCGGCATCGAGCCCGGCCAGGTCCGGCGTCAGCAGCAGGCCATGTTCGGTGTCTTCGGCCATGACCGTACCCACGCTGTCGCCGACGCCGTCCTTCGAGACGCTGTGCATCTCGACGGTCGTTTCCGCCTGCGCCAGTCCGGATACCGCCAGCAGCAGTCCTGCGCCAAGTCCCATCAGTCCGTTGCGTTGCATATGCTCTCTCCGTGCGTGAGTGTCATGTTTCAACGTAGTCAAACAACGCCGCCGATGCGATGAGATATCGATGCGCTCCGCGCCAACCGGGTGCGATCAGCGAATGGCAATGGCAGCGGCGTCAGAGGCGACACACTCAGACATCGCCGGGTTGAACGTCCACGACTGCCATCGGTTCGCTGACCTAGCGGCACGACTACGCGACCGCATCACCCCGGCAGTCGCCGCCGGTCAGACAGTGGCGCGTCTCGACCTGTAGCGTGGCGTGCTCGATGCCGAAGCGTTCGTGAAGCACGGCATAGGCCGCCGTGGTGACGGCGTCGTGCCGACCTGCCGCCCCGATGACCAGATGCGCGCTCAACAGCGGCGCCTGCGGCGTCAGGCCCCAGACGTGCATGTCATGAAGGCTCTCGACCCCATCGACGGCGAGCAGGGCCAGGCGAATCTCGTCGGTGTCGACCCCCTCGGGCGTGCCTTCCAGCAGGGTATGGGCGGAGCGGCGCAGGATCGTCCAGGCCGCGCGCAGAATCAGCGCGGCGGCCAGCATCGACAGCAGCGGGTCGATCGGTGTCCATCCCGTCAGCAGTATCACCACGGAGGCGACGATGGCGGCGACCGAGCCCAGTAGATCGCCCAGTACATGAAGCAGCGCGCCGCGCAGGTTGAGATTCTCGTGATCGCCGCCGTGAAGAATCTTGAACACCACGAGATTGACCACGAGCCCGAGCACGGCCACCGCCATCATCGGGGCCGCCATGACCTCGACCGGCTCGGTGAAACGTTGAATGGCAGCGACCACGATCCAGCCAGCAATGGCGAACAGCATCAGGCCGTTGACGAAGGCCGCCAGCACCTGAAAGCGCTGATAGCCGAACGTCCGCCGGCCGTCCGGCGACTTCTCGCCCATCGTGAAAGCGGCCAGTGCCAGTGCCAGGGAAAAACTGTCGCTGAACATGTGCCCCGCATCGGCCAATAGCGCCAGCGACCCCGAGACGACGCCGCCGACCACCTCCGCCAGCATGAAGCCTGCCGTCAGCAGCATGGCGAACTTGACCCGTCGTGCGCTGTCGGCGGTTACCGTGGGGACGTGAGAATGCGAATGGTCGTGGTCGTGGTCGTGGTCGTGAGAAGCATGTGAGTGGCCATGCGCCGGGTGCGGCTCAGAAGCGTGGGGTGAGGACATGATGGGCGTCCGATGAAAGTGTCGTGCCATGGTAGACCACACTCTCGACGCTATTGTATTACGTCGACGGCGGCTAGCCGCGCTGGCGCCAGAGATCCCACGCGATGCCGCAGGCGATTCCTGCGCCGATGCCCAGCGCCCATTCGGCCGTTGCCGCCCAGACGCCAAGCCCCACGATGATACCGATCAGCGATCCCTGCATGATGTCGCGCTCCTTTTTCCATCCCGCATGATCTTGTCGCTCAATACCAGGCGCCTGCCCGAAGCCGAATCGTAGCACTCCTCACACGCCGTCGGCGTGAGTGACGCTGCAGGCCCGGGGCGACGCGAAGCGAACGAAAGGCGTCGGCGCGACAGTCACGCGCACGCGAATGAAGCCGCCACGAATCTACGAGGCGCCTGTGCCGATCGGGCGCTAACGCGAGTGAAGCAATACGGCGAGTGAAGCGGTACGGCGAGTGAAGCGGTAAGTCGAATATTGAAGGGAAGCGGCAGGGCGCTCGGGGAATAACGGGCTAACGAGACATGCAGGGAGGGAGAAACCAACGAGTGCCCACTCCCGCGATCCATTGCGGTTAACGCCTCTTGGCTAAGTGAGCACGATCAGAGTGAACTGGTAAGTCGGCCTGTCCAAGGTTTTTATCGTTATCATCGCATCACTTCTATTAATGGCGAGATGTAGGCCTTTTCAATCAGGGACTTGAATCTGAACGTCCGTTCAATGACGACGCATTTTTCCTGCTCGCTGATGCGCTGACTCAAGGTCATGGCCACTGACGAGTGCATCGATACGACTAGGCGGGAGGGCGTAACGGCCAGGCTTGCGAATGAATTGAGCCTGGCGGAAGAGAGTGGGAGTCGAACCCACCAGGGACCGCTGGCAGCCCCTCCAGGAGTTGAAGTCCTGGCGCCCCACCGGGGGACGATTCTCTTCCGCTATCGGCACCCGAACGCTTGCGTTAGGCACACGGGTGACCGGCGACTTCAGTCGAACAGCATATCGTCTCGGATCACCCTATGACCATCGCCGATGCGCCGGGTAAAACCAATTCGATCGAAAAATTCGAGAATCGCTACCGCCAGCTTGCGACCGCAGCCGACTCGATCCCGAAACGCCGCCGCCGTCGCCCCATCCGGTGAGAGGGCGTCGAGCTCGCGTATCCATGCGGCAAAGCGCACCACGGTCTCGGTCAAAAAGTAGTGATCGCGGCGCAGCTGATACAGTTCGCCCAGCAGTGCCACCTCGCGCAGTAGCCTGCGCGTCTCGACCTCGTCCCAACCGAACGCGGTGGCGATGTCACGCACCCGCGGCGGCTCGAAGGGCGATGCCTCGAGCAGCGGACGCACCGCCCGCCAGCGCTCGGCATCCCTCTCGCCGAGTGCCGCGCTATGGCCGGCAAGCGCAATGAAGGGTCCGCGCTGGACGATCTCCCCGCCGTCCTTCCACGTCTCGAGCAGCGGTCGAAATAGCGCCACGGGCAGCCCTGGCACGCTCATACGCCGCAGCCGATCGATCTCCACACCCCGCATGGCGGGTTCCTGCGAGTGGATCTCGGCGAGCCGCGCCTTGACGAGGGTTTCGAGCTCGGCGAGCCGCCCCGCCGTCAATGCCTGCCTCGCCGTGCCGCTGGCGATCACTCGCCACCCGGCGTCGAGCGCGGCGTCACGCACCGCGTCCAGTTCGAGATCGAAGTTGGTGGCCAGCGCCTCGAGGTCGAGCCCCTGCGGCGCCTCTGCCCTCGTCCAGAGGCGCTCGAGACGCGCCGACGCGGCCCCCTCGGCAGGCAGCCGGCGAAGCGTGGCGAGCCACGCCAGCCGCTCTGGCTTTCGCGCCCCACGACGCGGCGGCGCGACATCCAGCACCCGGGCCCCGCCCAGCGTGTGCTGGGCACCGTGATCGCGCAGCACGATCGAATCGCCGTGAGCCGCCTGCAGCGGCTCGTCGAGCACGAGCTGACCCAGTGCCGATGCGCCCGGCGTCAGGGTTTCCCCTTCCAGCAGCGACACTCGCCCGGTGACATGGGCGCTCGCGTGGTGCAGGTGAACGCGAGTCCAGTGCCTGAGCGATGAGGCTTCCGGCAGCAGCCGCAGATCGACGTCCAGTCGCTGGCGATCCGCGATCCGAGAGCCGCTGCCCACGACCCATTCGCCGCGCTCGAGACGCCCGCGCTCGATGTCGCTACCGCTCAAGTTGATCGCGCAGCGCTCGCCGCGCCGCGCCGTCGTCACCTCTCGATTCTGACAGCGCAGGCCGCGCACCCGGGCATCCAATCCCGAAGGGAGCAGGCGCACCCGCTCGCCGAGACTCACGCGGCCCGCTCGCACGGTGCCGGTGACCACGACCCCGGCACCGCGCTTGACGAAGACCCGATCGACGGCGAGACGAAAACCGCCCTCGGCAGCGGCAGGCGCCACCGCGGCGGCGGTCGACCAGAGGGTGCCTCCGAGCGCGGCGATGCCCTCGCCGGTGATACTCGACACGGCGAAGATTGGCGCGCCGACGAACGGCGTCGCGGCCAGCCAGTCATCGATCTCGCCACGCACTTGGTCGACCCGTGCCGGCTCGACCCGGTCCGTCTTGGTCAGCGCGACCCAGGCACGGGTGACGCCGAGCAGCTCGAGGATGCGCGCGTGCTCGACGGTCTGCGGCATGATGCCATCGTCGGCGGCGACCACCAGCAGCATCGCCTCGATACCCGCCGCACCGGAGAGCATGTTGGCAATGAAGCGCTCGTGCCCCGGGACATCGATGAAGCCCAGCGTCACGTCGGGGTGGTCCGGCGGCGGCTCGGGATAGGCGTAGCCCGCCTCGATGGTCAGCCCGCGCGCCTGCTCCTCCTTGAGCCGGTCGGTGGCCACTCCGGTGAGCGCCTGAATCAGTGCGGTCTTGCCATGGTCGACGTGCCCTGCGGTACCGACGATCATGCCGCCTCCCAGCAGCGCGGCAGCGCTTCGAGCTGGGCGGCGAACGCCGCCTCGTCGGCGTCGGCCGCCAAACAGCGCAGGTCGAGCCAGAGCGCTTCGTCGTGGAGACGCCCGATCACCGGGCGCGGAAGTCCGCGCAGGGCGCGCTCGAGCCGCTCCAGCGCCCGGCCGCTCGCAGCCCGCATCACCAGCGCATGGCTATCGAGCCGGTCCACCGGTAGCGAACCGCTGCCGAGCTGGCTACGGCACGCCTCGACGCGCACGCTGGCGATGCCTTCGAGGGCGGCGGTCACGGCGGGCGCGAGTCGCGTCGCCTGCGCGGCGATCTCGGTATCACGCCGGGTCAAAAGGCGCAGCGCCGGCAGGTCGCGCTCGGGGGCATCGCTGTCGCGATAGAGCCGGAGGGTCGCCTCCAGCGCGGCGAGGGTGAGCTTGTCGCAGCGCAGCGCACGCTTGAGCGGATGGCGCTTGAGCCGGTCGATCGCCTCGCGCTTGCCCACCACGATGCCCGCTTGCGGCCCGCCGAGCAGCTTGTCGCCGCTGAAGGTCACCAGGTCTGCGCCAGCGGCGATCGCCTCCGCCGGCTGCGATTCGTGAGGCAGGTCGAGGGCGCGAAAATCGGTCAGCGCGCCGCTGCCCAGATCGATCATGAAAGGAATGCCGTGCGCGTGGGCGATCTCGGCGAGCTCGCGCTCGGCAACGCTGCTGGTGAAACCGGTCACGGCGTAGTTGGAGGTATGCGCCTTGACGATGATGCCGCTCGCCTCGCTCAGCGCCTGCTGGAAATCCCGGGCGTGAGTGCGATTGGTGGCGCCGACCTCGACCAGACGACAGCCGGCGGCGGTCATCACGTCCGGCATGCGAAAGGCGCCGCCGATCTCGATCATCTCGCCGCGGGAGATGATCGCCTCGCGCCCGGCCCCCAGCGCGGTCAGCCCGAGCAGCACGGCGGCGGCGTTGTTGTTGACCACGGTCGCGGCCTCGGCCCCGGTCAGTTCGGCGAGAAGTTCCTCCACCAGTCGGTCGCGGTCGCCGCGCCGCCCCGCCTCCAGGTCGTACTCCAGGGCGATGGGGTGACGTGCGGCCTGCACCACGGCGTCGATGGCGGACTCCGCCAGCGGTGCGCGTCCGAGGTTGGTATGAATCACCGTACCGGTGAGGTTGAACACCGCCCGGGCGTTGGATTGAGTCAGTCGACCGAGCCGCTCGACAATCTCGTCGATCAGCGAGGCGTCATCGAGTGTCGTCGGGGCATCGGGTCTCGCCAAGCGATGCCGCCAGGCGGCGAGCGTCTCACGGATGGCGCGGGTGAGCGCTCGCTCGCCGTGGCGCGCCCGTGCCGTCTGCAGCGCAGGATGGGCCAGCAGTGACGCCACGGCGGGCAGATGACGACGTAGATCGGTCTTGGCGAAATTCGTCTTGGGAGAACCGGTCTCGGACATGGAGGACTCGACAGGTCGAAGGGTGGCCGGAGGCGACGCCGGGCATGCCTCGATTTAATCGCCGTCACGCCACTGAAACAAGAGACCCGAGGCCGGAAGACCTCGGGTCGATGGGGCACTGATGGGTTCACCGCTGCAGCGCACCGGCGTTCGGATACCGCCTCAGGCGTCGACAGCAGGCCTAGTCGACGGCGGGTTCGCCGAGCACCAGCAGCGGATTGAATGCCCGTCGGGCAAGGTCGCGATCGGCGATCATCATGTCTAGCGCCAGGCTCGCCAGATCGTCGGCGACCGGGTCGGCGCCGGCCTCCCATTCGCGCTGCATCACCTTGAGATAACTGTGGCAGTTGTCGCAGGTTTCGGCGTTCACCGGCAGTGCGCGTTCACCGCTCTCGTCCTCAAGGCCACAGTAGTCGAGCGTCTTGCTGTCGCCGCACTGCACGCAGCGGGCACGCTCGGCGTACCACTCGGTGGCGCAGAGCCCGCAGTGCAGATAGCGCACCTTGGAGCGCGCCATGCCGATCTGGATCACGCTCGCCACCGCCGGCGAACCGCAGCAAGGGCAGAGCATGCGCATCGACTCACTGGGGCGCCCCGGCGGGCGAGGCAGCATCCGCGCCTGTCGCGTCCAGGCTACCTGGAGCGCAGCCCCCACCAGCGGCGCCATCGCCATCGATTCGGCGTCGAGCGCGCGCCCTTCGAAGATCGCGACAACGAGCTCGCGACGCGCTGCCAACGACCGCGACTTCAGCGCCTCGAACCAGGCCCGCTGGGCCTCGCCGATCGTCTCGTCGAGCTCGCCAAGTAGCGCTTCGAGATCCTCGTTCCAGGGCATGTCTCGCCACAGGCCGTCGACGGCGAGCGGTGGCACGCCGTGCTTGATTGCCACCTCGGCGCTGTCGACCAGCGAGGGGCGCGTCTGCATCGCCACCCGGTGCTGGGCTTCGACCACGCTCGCCATGAAGCGCAGGTAGTCCGCCATCGCGGGTAGCCGCTCGGCGAGCTGATGCAGCCGTTGAGCGCGCTCGGCGAAACGCTTGCGCTCGGCCAGCACCACCATCGGCGGCGCGCCGGGCGAAGGCAGCGCCTCGCCGAAAGCGTGCTCGCCCGTCGCGTCGACGGTTGCACGCGGGGTGCTATGGGACTTGTCGTCAGTGTCGTTCACGGCGCTCCCCCTCTTCTTTTTCGCGGGCCCAGAGGCCGTGATGATGGCGTGCCCAGGCGCGGGTGACCCAGCCTCGCGTCATCGCCCGTACCGAGCCCTTCACCCAGAGTGCGGCGTAGATATGCACGACGATGGTGACGATGGCAACGAAGGCGGAGATGGCGTGCAGCAGGCTGGCGAAGCGAATCAGCGGGATCGGGAAGTAGCCCGCGAACCAGGGGCGCCACATGATCACACCGCTGATCAGCAGCACCGCGATGGAGACCACCAGCGCCCAGTACACCAGCTTCTGGCCTGGGTTGTACTTGCCGATCGGCGGCAACTTCTCGTCGCGATTGTTGAGCACGTCACCGATCTGACGCATCCACTGGACGTCGTTCTCGCCGAGCAGGTTGTTGCGCACGTGGCGCACCGCCATGGCGTAGAAAAGCAGTACCAGCACCACCCCGATGAAGGGGTGGAGAATGCGCGCCCAGACCGGACCGCCGAGGGTATGCGTTAGAAAGAAGAACGCCGGATGAAAGAACGCCAGCCCGGAGAGAGCGAGGAGCAGAAACGCCATCGCCATGGTCCAGTGGTTGGCACGATCCAGCGGCGAGTAGCGTAGCAGGCGATCGCGCGACGTTTTCATCGGTCACCCCCTGGCGGGCGCTGCGCATCGCTGGCCGGCCGCGACGTGCGGGTTGCGTCATAGCCGAGCGAGTGCGGATCGGTGCCCGACGCGGCACCGCTGCCGGCGCTGTCCCCGCGGGACGCCGGCGGCGTACCGTCGTCGCCGTCGTGCGGTTCGTTCTCCGGCTCCTCCTTCGGGCCCTTGGTGACGTAGTGGATCACCCCGGCGAAGGCGGTGATGCCGATGATCGCCGACATGATCGGCTTGGTGACGCCTTTCCACGCGCCCACCAGCGGCGAGATCCGCGGATCCTTCGGCAGACCGGCATAGCGGTTGGGGTCGTCGGCGTGGTGCAGCACGTACATTACGTGGGTGCCGCCGACGCCCGCCGGGTCGTAGATCCCCGCATCGCGAAAGCCGCGCGCCTTGAGATCGCCGACGCGTTTCTCGGCCCGAGCCAGCATGTCCTTCTTGGTGCCGAATTCGATGCAGTTGGTCGGGCAGGTCTTGACGCAGGCGGGCTCCATGCCGGCGTTGACCCGATCCGAACAGAGCGTGCACTTGTAGGACTTGTTGTCCTTCTCCGAGATGCGCGGAATGTCGAACGGGCAGCCAGTGATGCAGTAGCCGCAGCCGATGCAGTGGTTGGAGTCGAAATCGACGATGCCGTTGGCGTACTGCACGATCGCCCCCGGCGCCGGACACGCCTCGAGGCAGCCAGGCTCGGCGCAGTGCATGCAGCCATCCTTGCGGATCAGCCACTCCAAGTTGCCGTCGTTCGACTCGTACTCGCTGAAACGCATGACGGTCCACGACTCCGCGGTAAGATCCCGCGGGTTGTCGTAGGTGCCGTGACAATCACCCACGTCGTCGCGCAGATCGTTCCATTCCATGCACGCGACCTGACACGCCTTGCAGCCGATGCACTTGGAGACATCGATCAGCTTGGCCACCTCTTCGACGTCGTTGCGCACCTGCGGCGGCGGTGTCGTGGTGGCGGAACGGGCGATGATGTTTTGAGAGTTGTCCATGAGCCCTCCTTAAGCCTTCTCGACGCGAACGGTGAACGACTTGTACTCCGGCGTCTGGGTGTTGGCGTCACCGACGAAGGGGGTCAAGGCGTTGACCAGATACCCCTTCTTCGCGACCCCGGTGAAGCCCCAGTGCAGCGGAATACCCACATGGTGAACCTGCTTGTCGCCGATCATCATCGGGCGCATCCGCTTGGTGACGACCGCCACGGCCTTGATGAAGCCCCGGTTGGAGCTCACCTTGACCCAGTCCCCCGCGACCACGCCGATGTCGGCGGCGAGCCCCTCGCCGATCTCGACGAACTGCTGTGGCTGCACGATGGCGTTGAGCTCGGCGTGCTTGGTCCAGTAGTGGAAATGTTCGGTCAGACGGTAGGTCGTTGCCGCATGCGGAAAGTCCTCCGGCTTGCCGAGCGCTGCGCGGTCACCGTCGAAGATGCGCGCCGCCGGGTTGTTGCGCGCACGCTCCTTGCCCGGGTGGAGCAAGTTCTGCGGCACCGGCGATTCGAACGGCTCGTAGTGCTCGGGGAACGGCCCATCGACCATGCTCTGGGCGGCGAACAGATGCCCTACCCCCTCGGGCTGCATGATGAACGGCATCTGCCCCTCGGAGGGCGCCGACTGCTGCGGGAAGTCCGGCACGTCGGCGCCGATCCAGCGGCTCTGCTCGCTACTCCACCAGACGAACGCCTTGTTCGGCCCCCAGGGTCGCCCCTGGACATCGGCGCTGGCCCGGTTGTAGAGCACGCGACGGTTCATCGGCCACGCCCAGGCCCAGCCCAGCGTGTTCCCGGTACCGTAGGGGTCCGAGTTGTCGCGACGCGCCATCATGTTGCCGTCTTCGGTCCAGCAACCGGTGAAGATCCAGCAGCCCGCGGCCGTCTTGCCGTCGGCGGTCAGCTCGGCGAAGCCCGAAAGCTGCTCGTCGGCGCGGCGAGTGACGTTGCCCTCGTCGTCGGTGAGATCCTCGAGCGCCCGGCCGTTGAACTCGCGGGCGAGCTCCTCCGCCTTCGGCTCGCCGGGGATCTTGTAGTCCCAGGTCAGGTTGACGATGGGGTCGGGGAAGACGCCACCCTCTTCCAGATAGAGCTGCTTCACCTTCAGAAACAGCTCGCCCATGATCTGGGTGTCCGGTCGCGCCTCGCCCGGGGGCGGTTGCGCCGCCCAGTGCCACTGCAGCCAGCGGGCGCTGTTGACGATGGAGCCGTCGTCCTCGGCGAAGCAGCAGGTCGGCAGGCGGAACACTTCGGTGTCGATCTGGCTCGGGTCGACGTCGTTGTATTCGCCGTAGTTCTTCCAGAACTCGCTGGTCTCGGTGTTGAGCGGATCCATCACCACCAGATACTTCAGCGATGACAGCGCGCGGGTCACCTTGGCGCGATCCGGGAACGACGCCAGCGGATTGAACCCCTGGCAGAAGTAGCCGTTGAGCTCGCCCTTGGACATCCGTTCGAAGGTATCGAGCACGTCGTAGAGCGGCCGCTCGAGTTTGGGCAGCCACTCGTAACACCAGTCGTTGCCCTCGGTCGCGGCATCGCCGTACCAGGACTTCATCAGACTGACGTGAAACTTCTCGTAGTGCTGCCAGTAGGAGACCTGCCCTTCGACCGTGGGCTGTTTCGCCCGCTTGTCGATATAGGCGTCGTAGTCCTGCTCCTTGGCGCTGGCGAGCGACATGTAGCCCGGCAGCAGCTGGGAGAGCAGGCCGAGGTCGGTCAAACCCTGGATGTTGGAGTGCCCGCGCAGTGCGTTGACGCCACCGCCCGGCAGCCCCATGTTACCCAGCAGCAGCTGGACCATTGCCGCGGCGCGAATGATCTGCGAGCCGATCGAATGCTGCGTCCAGCCGAGCGCGTACAGGATCGTCATGGTGCGATCCGGCACCGCGGTGGCAGCGATCTTTCTCCAGATGCGATCGATGGTGTCCACCGGAATCCCTGTGATGCTGGAGACCATGGCGGGGGTATAGCGCGCGTAGTGTTCGCGCACCAGCTGATAGACGCAGCGCGGATTCTGGAGCGATTCGTCACGACGCGCGAAGCCGTCGTCGCCCATTTCATACATCCAGGACTGCTTGTCGTAGCTGCGCGTCGACTCGTCGTAGCCGGAGAAGATACCGTCTTCGAAGCCGAAGTCCGCCCGCACGACCAGTGCCGCATCGGTGTAGTTCAGCACGTACTCGCGCTGGATCTGGTCGGTCTCGATCAGATAGCTGATCAGCCCGCCGAGAAAGGCGATGTCGGTGCCGGTCCGGATGAACGCCTTGTCCTGCGCCACGGCGCCGGTACGGGTAAAGCGTGGATCGATGGTGATCAACTCGGCGTTATTGTGCTCGATCGCCTCCGTCACCCAGCGGAAACCCACGGGATGCGCTTCGGCGGAGTTGCCGCCCATCGAGAGAATCAAATTGGCATTGCGGATGTCGACCCAGTGATTGGTCATCGCACCGCGACCGAATGTTGGGGCAAGACCTGCCACCGTCGGTCCGTGTCAGACGCGCGCCTGGTTGTCGAACGCTACCATGCCGAGGTTACGCACCACCTTGTGGGTGATGTAGCCGGCCTCGTTGGAGGAGCCGGAAGCCGCGAGAAAGCCGGTCGTGGTCCAGTGATTGACCGTCTGCCCCTGGGCGTTGCGCTGGACGAAGTTGGCGTCGCGATCGTCCTTGATATGGCGGGCGATGCGGTTCAGCGCGTCGTCCCAGGTGACACGCTGCCACTCGTCGCTGCCGGCGGCGCGAACCTGCGGATATTCGAGACGCCCCTTGCTGTGGACGAAGTCCAGCAGACCCGCGCCCTTCGGGCAGAGCGAGCCGCGGGAGACCGGATGGTCCGGGTCGCCCTCGATGTGGAACACGTTCTGTTCGACGTTCTTCGCGCCGTCGCCCTTGCTGTAGATCAGGATGCCGCAGCCGACCGAGCAGTAGGTGCAGGTATTCCGGGTCTCTTTGGCGTGCGTCAGCTTGAACTGTCGAATCGATGCCTCGGCGGGTTCGGGCGCAAAGCCCATCATCGCCAGACTCGATGACGCCAGTCCCGCCCCGCCCAGTTTGAAAAACTGGCGCCGCGTGACATTGATAGCCATGGTCGCTCCTCATTGGTCTTCTTCTGATTGGCGCCTCTATCCACCCCGGGCACCTTGGTGTCCCTTATAGCAAACCGTTACGTTCACTGTCTTAAACGTGAGACAGCTAATGCCGCTTATTAGACTAAAGTCGCGTAATACGCATTCGCCGTTTGGCTAGCCATGTCTCCGCTCTCTGGCGCCTTGTCATCGCGCCCATCTGCCGAAACGCGACGGCGCCCGCCTCGTTGGAGGCGGACGCCGCGGGGTCTGCTCCTGTGGATCCTTATCGGCGGTTACGCGCTAGCCTTGACGCTGCGCGGTTGCCGAATTCGCCGACGAGGACTTGGCCTTGGCGAGACCGAAGAGCGTCAGCGTGATGGCCGCGCCGACGATGTCGCTGATGAGTCCCGGGAAGATCAGCGTCAGCGCCCCCACTGCCGCCAGTAGCCGCCAGAACGGATTGAGCGGTCGGCGCAGATACCCCTCCACCGCGATCGCCAGCAGCAGCACACCGACCACGCCGGTGACGATCACCCAGAGCGTATTGCCGAGAGAGGCATCGATCATCAGCATGCTGTGGGCGAAGACGAACATGTAGGGCACGACGAAACCGGCCACCGCCAGCTTCATCGCCTGGAAGCCGGTCGCATTGGGCGAGCCGCCGCTGATACCCGCGCCGGCGTAGGCCGCCAGCGCCACCGGCGGCGTCAGGTTGGCGAAGAGACCGAAGTAGAAGACGAACATGTGCGCCACGAAGATCGCCGTCTCGTTGCTGCCGGCGAGCTCGCGGAACAGCGGCAGATTGAGCAGGATCGGCGCCGCCATCGTACTGGTGATGATGTAGGTGGGGATGCTCGGTAGCCCCATGCCGAGCACGATCGACGCCACCATGGTGAGCACTAGCGTCACCACCAGCTGAAGCATCGGGATGGGGATCTGCTGACCGAGCGTCACCACCGCATCCGCCGCCTCCAGCGCGACGCCGGTGAGCGTGGCGATACCCACGATGATGCCCACCGCACCGCAGGCGACGGCAACCGGAATCGCATTGCGCACGCCATCGACCATGGCATCACGGCAATCGTTGACGTCCATCTTCTCTGCGACCATGCCAAGCTTCGCACGTAGCGCGTTGATCGCCACCGGCAGCACGATGATCGCAAACAGTGTCCAGCGCCACGCGGGGAAATTGGGCAGTGGGTTACCGACCAACAGGGCGCGCAGCTGAGGCTCCAGAATCAGCAGCACCAGGACCAGACTCAAGCCCAGCGTGACGCGGCGCGTCCCGCAGATCAGCACGGTGGCGGCGATCGACCAGAAGGCCGCGAAAAACGGCGCTCGCCCGTCGAACAGCAGCCACAGCAGTACCGCCATCGGCACCAGCAAATGCCCGCGCTTGAGCATCACCTCCTTGAGCGGCGTGAGCTGCGAACGAGGAATGCCTTCGAGGCCGTTGCGCATCGCGCGCAGATGCACCTGAAACAGCACCCCGAGATAGAACAGCAGCGCCGGGATGATCCCCGCCAGGATCACCTGGGTATAGGGCACCGCCAGCACTTCGGCCATGATGAATGCCGCTGCGCCCATGATCGGAGGCAGGATCTGTCCGCCGACGCTCGCCGCGGCCTCCACCGCCCCGGCGAAGTTGGGCTTGTAGCCGGTACGCTTCATCAGCGGGATGGTGAAGGCGCCGGTCGTCACCACGTTGGCGATCGCCGAGCCGTTGATCGAGCCGAGAAAGCCGCTGGCGATGACCGCGACCTTGGCCGGCCCGCCGCGGGTGTGTCCGGCGATCGCCAACGCCAGATCGTTGAAGAGCTGTCCGAGCCCGGACTTGCCCAGAAAGGCGCCGAAGAGAATGAACAGAATGATGTAGCTCGCCGACACGCCAATCGCCGTGCCGAGCAGGCCTTCGGTAATGAAGACCAGATGCGAGACGATCTGCCGGCAGGTGGCGAGCACGATCGCCTCGTTGATCTGCGGGTAGAACGAAAGCTTGGCGTAGAAGCCGTAGAGCAGAAAGAGCGAGGCCAGGATCGTCAGCCCCCATCCGGTGACGCGGCGAGTGGCATCGAGCACCAGCGCGATGGCGACGAACCCCACGATCATGTCGGTCTGGTTGATGCGCCCCGCCGAGGCGATGACACGATCGGAGACCACGAGCATGTAGAGCCCGATGCCAAAGGCGATGAGTGCCACCAGCGCATCACCCCAGGGGACTCGGTCCCGCGCCCCTTTTCGCGTCAGCGGATAGAGAATGAACGCCAGCCCCAGCAGGGTGTAGAGGTGGATGCTGCGCTGGGCCACGTCGACCAGCGGCCCGGAGAACGACGTGTAGAGATGAAAGAGCGCCAGCGCCACGCTCGCCAGCATCACGAATTTGACCACCGCATCCGGAAGGCGGTCCCGGACCAGGCTCTCGCGATCGAACTTCTCCAGCGCCTGCTTGACCGCTGGATCCTCGGCGCCGTCGGCGGTGGGCGTCACTTTCTGTTCGGTCATGTGAAGGTCATCTCACGGTAGGGTTGCGCTCGCATTCGGGGTTGGCGCGAGGCGGATCGTTGTCATGCCAGGGGTTCGACGATACGAGAGATCATTCTCGAACGGGTCGGGCGGTCGCAAACCAGGTTCGCACGAGCGCCGGCGTTACCCGCCAGAGCGGGGCGCGAACGGCGACGAACTCGAGGATCGGCGGCGGTTCATCACGGGAAAGCGTCAAAACGTGGCCATCGTGAATCAGGCGATAGTGCTCGGCGGCGGCCGCCTGTACCAAGAGCGGATCGACGATCCGGTCGATGCCCGTCATTACCACCCAGCCATCCTCGAGATGCGTCTCGGTACCGGCGCTTGAGGGTACGCCGGCGCCGAAGGTCTTGAACCGGGTGCCGGTAATCTCGATGGCGCCGTCGTCGGTGATCGAGAACCACTCCTCCCAGTCCTCTTTCTCCACCGAATGCATCCAACGCAGCGTGAACTGAGTGCCGCTGCCGCCGGGCAGCGCCAGACGCCATGCGCCACTCTCTTTTACTACCAGCCAAGGCAGCGGATAGACGACGGCAGTCGCAATGACGAGGAGCGTCACCGCGACTGCCGACCTTTGCAACCCGCGCCGGCTCACGGCGACGCGTCACATCTCATGACGACTTCACGTCCCATGCCGACGCTCGCTGACCGTGGCGATCAGGACTGGGGATCTTCGTCCTGGGCGTTCTCGTCACCGCTATCGCCCTCGACGTCGATGTCGTCTTCCGGTGTCTCGGCACTGGTCCCTTTCTCCGGCTCCGCCGTTGCCCCGTCGGCCGGCGTCGTTGCCGCCTCGGCATTGGCTTCGCTGGAGGGCTCGGCGCCGGTTCCATCGGTGCCGCCGCGATTGGCGTCTTCGACGGCATTCACGTCAGCCGCCCCCGGGCCGTCGCCGCCGTCACCGCCACCGCCGTTGGCGCCCGCACCGCCGTCGCCACCGGCGCCGCCGTTACCACCGGCTGCGCCTGCAGTCCCGTCCGTACCGTCAGCGCCATCGGTACCGTCCATACCGTCAGCGCCGTCTTGACCGGCTGCAGCCCCATCCAGCGTGGCGTAGAAGGACTCGGCCCCCGGATTCAGCGGCACGACGAGATCCGTTCCCATGGTGTTGGGGTCGAACTGGCGCAGTGCGCCGACAGAGACGCTGTCGGACTCCAGGTAGTCGTGGAAGCGCCGGGTGAGATCCTCGGCAACGTCTTCACGCATGTCGCCGCTGACGATCATGATGTTGCGGATCGCGACCGTATCGACGGCTTCGTCGAGGTCGTAACGCTCGGCAGCATCCGCCGGAATTTCGTAGGTCTCGTAATAGGGATACTTCTCGAGCAGCGTGGACGCCACGTCGCCTTCTACCGGCACGAAGGTCACGTCGGTGCTCTGCATCAGACCGGTGATGCTCGAGTTGGGCACGCCGGACGTGAAAAAGGCCGCGTCGAGATTGCCGTTGCTCATCTCGGTGACGCTGTCGGCGTAGCCGGTATGGCTCACCTGCGCGAGGTCGTCGTAGCTTAGGCCGGCGGATTCGAGCACCTTGGCGGCGCTCTGCTCGACCCCCGAGCCCACCTTGCCCACGCCGACTCGCTTGCCGGCGAGATCCTCGATGCCGTCGATGTCGCTGTCGGCGGTCGCCACCACCTGCACCACGTTGGGGTAGAGCCCCGCGAGTGCCTGAATGTTGGCCGGGTTGCCGTCGAACTGGTTCTGCCCTTCCACCGCATCGTAGGCGACGTCACTCATCACGATGGCGATCTGGTTGAGGCCATCGGTGATGTTGTTGATGTTCTGGACCGAAGCACCGGTGGCCACGACCTGGACGCCGCCGACCACGTCGCTCTTCTCGAACACGCTCTTGAGCGCGCCACCGATCGGGTAATAGCTGCCGCCCGTGCCGCCGGTGCCAAAGATCAGGTTGACCTGCTCCGCGGGACCCTCGCCGCCGCTCGCCACCTGCTCGTCGTCCTCGCTGGTAGCGGCCGGGGCGTCTTCGGTGTCGGTATCGGCGCTGTCGTCCGACGCCATATCTTCTTCGGACGTCGCGTCATCATTACCCGAGTCGCTACCGGCAGAGCCCCCCATGGAGTTGCCGCCGGCGGCGGTATCACCGCTGCTCTGGTCGGTGCTCTGCGTCTGCGACTCTTGCTGCGCCTGGTCGTCGTTGTCGTCTCCGCAGCCCGCCAGCAGCGCGCCGGAAAGCCCGAGTGCCGCAACCGTCATCGTCGTGCGTAGTTTCATGATCACCTCGTCGTCATACGACTCATGTTGTTGGTGGGCTCGGCGGCAAGCGCCGGCACGAATGGATCGATCGAATGGGACAAGAGTAGGGAACGGCTACTCCCGATACCACGACCAACCCGACAACCCCGACTAAAGTCTAATCTCCCTGCTCGGGCGAACCCGCTTTACCCGGAACCACGCGGCGCACGAGCGCGCCAATGGTCAATCCCTGGGTGACGATCGAGAACAGCACGATGAGATAGGTCACGTTGAGCAGGATATCGCGGGCTTCTCCTGCCGGTAGCGACAGCGCCAGTGCCACGGAGATACCCCCGCGTAGCCCGCCCCAGGTCAGTACGCGAATGGAGCCGGTTCGAAACCGCGATCGCGCCAGCAGTACCGGGCCGGAAACGACGAAGCCGCGCACCGCCAGCAACAGCACGATCAGCGGTAGCGCCACCAGCAGATAGTTCCAGTCGAACGGCAGCGCCAGCAGCTCGAGGCCGATGATCACGAACAGCAGCGCGTTGAGGATCTCGTCGATCAGCTCCCAGAAATCGTTGAGATGCTCGCGGGTATTGCTCGACATGGCATGCGTCCAGGCGTGATTGCCGACAACCAGACCGGCAACCACCATCGCGATGGGGCCGGAGACGTGCAGATGCGTCGCCAGGGTATAGCCGCCCAGCACCATCGCCAGCGATAGCAACACCTCGACCTGGTACTGATCGACCCGACTCATCAGAAGGTGGACGCCGTAGCCGAGCACCAGCCCGAACAGTGCCCCGCCACCGGCTTCTTCGGCGAAGAGCGTGATGGCGTGCAAGCCCGCCAGCGACTCGCCGCTCTCGGCGGCCCCCACCAGCAGAGTGAAGAGCACCACGGCGACACCGTCGTTGAACAGCGACTCACCGACGATGCGCACTTCCATGTCCTCCGGCGCCCCCGCACCGCGCAGAATGCCCAGCACCGCGACCGGATCGGTCGGCGAGATCAGCGCGCCGAAGACCAGACACCAGGGCAGCGCGACCGGTACGCCCATCGCGCCCAGCAGCCAGTGCGAAGCGAAGCCGATCAGCAGCGTACTGACGAGAACCCCGAGCGTGGCGAGCAGGCCGATCGAGAACCAGTAGCGTTTGAGCTTCTTGACGTCGACGTGCAGGGCGCCGGCGAAGAGCAAAAACGACAGCATGCCGTTCATCAGCAGGCTGTCGAAGTCGAGCGCCTCGACCCAGCTGCGAGTGACAGCGGCCGGCGCCCCCAGTCCCAGCCCGGCGAGCCCCTGGATCGCCAGCGAGAGCAGCAGCGCGATCACCATTACGCCGATCGTCGCCGGCAGATGGACAAAGCGTTCGTTGAACCAGGCCAGACAGGCCGTCAGGGTCAGAACGATGGCAGCGAGTTCGAGCAAGTCACTCTCCTTTTGCGGGGGCCGAAGTGGGTGTCGGCGTAAGGGTGTCGGCGTGAGAAGGTCGGCATCCGGTGAGACACTAGCGCCAGCAACGCGAGGAGCCACGCAACGCCGGCGTCTCTGAAGTTCCGATGTTTTCGAAGCGAGATAGAAGCAAGTTGGAAGCCGAAGAGGCCAGACGCAGACGGACCCGCCTGAGCGGGTCCGGTGGGAACGACATGGCGCAGTCGGCGTCAGAGCCCGGCGGCGGCTCTCAGCGCCTCGGCCCGGTCCGTCTTCTCCCACGGGAAGGCGGTGAAGGTTTCGGTCTGGGTCTCGCCGTTGACGTCGGTCCAGGTGTAGCTCGACTCGAACGGCTCGCGACCGAAGTGCCCGTAGGCCGCCGTAAGCTGATACATCGGATGGAGCAGATCCAGCATCCGCGTGATCGCGTGCGGGCGCAGGTCGAAGTGCTCGCGCACCAGTTCGATGATCTGCGCCTCCTCGATCTTGGCGGTCCCGAAGGTGTTGATCGACACCGAAGTCGGTTCGGCGACGCCGATGGCATACGACACCTGGATCTCGCATTTGTCGGCGAGCCCGGCGGCGACCAGGTTCTTGGCCACGTAGCGCCCGGCATAGGCCGCGCTGCGATCCACCTTGGAGGGATCCTTGCCGGAGAAGGCGCCGCCGCCGTGGCGTGCCATGCCGCCGTAGGTATCGACGATGATCTTGCGCCCGGTCAGGCCACAGTCGCCCACCGGGCCGCCGATCACGAACTGACCCGTCGGGTTGATATGGAACTGGGTGCCGTCGTGGAGCCACTCCGCCGGCAGCACGTCGCGAATGATCAGATCCTCGACCGCTTTGCGCAGGTCTTCCTGCGAGATATCGGGATCGTGCTGCGTGGAGAGCACCACGGCATCGACGCCGGTGGGCTTGCCGGCATCGTCGTAGGTGAAGCTGATCTGGCTCTTGGCGTCCGGACGCAGCCAGGAGAGCGTGCCGTTCTTGCGAAGCTCGGCCTGACGCTCGACCAGACGATGCGAATAATGGATCGGCGCCGGCATGAAGGAGTCGGTCTCATTGGTGGCGTAGCCGAACATCAGCCCCTGGTCGCCGGCACCCTGGTCTTCGGGCTTGGCGCGGTCCACGCCCTGGGCGATATCCACACTCTGCTTGCCGATCAGATTGATCACGCCGCAGGTCTCGCCGTCGAAGCCGACCTCCGACGAGGTGTAGCCGATATCCAGGATGACCTTGCGAACCAGGTCTTCGAGATCGACCCAGGCGGTGGTCGAGATCTCGCCGGCGACGATCGCGACGCCGGTTTTCACGAGCGTTTCGCACGCCACCCGCGCCTGCTTGTCTCGCGCGATGATCGCATCCAGAACCGCGTCGGAGATCTGGTCGGCGATCTTGTCGGGATGCCCCTCGGAAACGGATTCGGACGTAAATAGAGAGTATTCGCTCATGGCGTACGGTAATCCCTTGCGTTCTCTGGTGGCGGCTCACGGTAACGGTCCGCACGGCATTCGAGACGCCGCCGCCGGTATCAAAAGCGATGAGTCGACGGCGTGCGATAGTCGCCGGACGGACCCAAAAGTCTACACAGTCAATCGCTAGCTGCCTATCGGCCCCGCCCCCGCCGTGCCGGCAGCCGGCATGCCGGGTAGACCGCGGCTGTGTGTCGCCGGATCTTGAACTAGCCTAGAGGATTATCGCGTCGCGACGGTCTCGCGAACCGACAGCGACTGTCGGCCAAGCGCCGATCGCGACCTCATTGACGTTTCAGGAGACCTTTCATGGCACAGGGAAAAGTGCGTTATGCCGTCGTGGCCGGCGGTGAGATTTCGCAGCGCGCCTTCATGCCGGGTATCGCTCGCAGCGAGATTTCCGAGATGACCGCGCTGGTCACCGGCGACCCCAAGAAGGCCGAGGTACTGAGTGAGCGCTACGGCCTCAAGGTCTACGGCTACGACGAGTACGAGACGCTGCTGCACTCCGGCGAGATCGACGCGGTCTACGTCGCCACGCCCAACTTCCGCCACCGCGAAGACACCGTCCCGGCGCTCGAGGCGGGTATCCACGTGCTGCTCGAAAAGCCGATGGCGACCTCGGTGGCCGACGCGGAAGCGATGATCGAGGCCGCCAAGCGTGGCGGCGCCAAGCTGATGATCGCCTATCGGCTGCATCATGAGCCGGGCACGCTGGAGATGATCGATCACATGCGCCGCGGCACCATCGGCGCGCCGCTGGCGTTCTCGTCGCAGCTGACTCAGGACCTCAACCCGCAGAATCATCGCGCCAAGCACGGCTACTGGGCCGGGCCGGTGCCGGACATGGGCACCTACCCGATCAATGCGGTACGCCACCTCTTCGGCCAGGAGCCGATCGAAGTCAGCGCCATGGGCGACGATCGCCCCGGCCGCGACTACGACTGCACCGACAGCGTGAGCGTCAGCCTGCGCTTCCCCGAGGGGCGCCTGGCACAGTTCTTCGTCAGCTACTCCACCAGCGGGCACAACCATCTCAGCGTCGTCGGCGAGAAGGGCTCGCTCCTCGCCAAGCCCTGCTACGCCTTCGGCCCGGAGGTCTCGATCACCTACGAGCTGAGCGTCGACGGCAAGAGCCAGTCGCACTCGGCGGGCGCGGTGGAGCAGTTCGGTGGCCAGACCGACTACTTCTCGCAGTGCATTCTCGACGACGTCGAACCCGAGGCCGACGGCATCGAGGGGCTTCGCGACATGCGGATTCTCGAAGCGATCGAACGCGCGCTGGAAACCGGTCAGCCGCAGACGCTCGAACCACTCGCCTACCGCGAGCGCATCCGCAACGATCAAGTGCGCCGCTTCGCGACCGTCGAGCCGCCCGAAGTGGTGAGCGTCGAGACCATCACCGGCGATTGAGATCGACCCCGTACCGGCGACCGGAAAGCGGGCCTGTATCCGGCGCCGGACGGTGCTTATACTGACCGCAAGCTTGGCGTCCTGCCGATGTGCCAGCGGGTCACGCCAGCCGTGTCCGGGTCGAGACTTCAAGGCGCCCGACACGGTCATCCATTCTGATTCAGGAGATCCGATAGCCAATGCCATCTCGCCGTCAGTTAGCCAACGCCATTCGCGCGCTCTCCATGGACGCGGTCCAGCAAGCCAACTCCGGCCATCCCGGCATGCCGATGGGCATGGCCGACATCGCCGAAGTGCTCTGGAACGACCATCTCAAGCACAACCCGGCCAATCCGGACTGGGAAGACCGCGACCGTTTCATTCTCTCCAACGGTCACGGCTCGATGCTGCACTACTCGCTGCTGCATCTGACCGGCTACGGCCTGGAACTCGAAGAGCTCAAGAACTTTCGCCAGGTCGGCTCCAAGACGCCCGGCCATCCCGAACACGGCCTGACGCCCGGCATCGAGACCACGACCGGCCCGCTCGGTCAGGGTCTCGCCAACGGGGCCGGCATGGCGATCGCCGAACGCACGCTCGCCGCGCAGTTCAACCGCGACGGCCATGAGATCGTCGATCATCGCGTCTGGGTCTTCGCCGGTGACGGCTGCCTGATGGAAGGCGTCAGCCACGAAGCCAGCTCGCTGGCCGGGACGCTCGGGCTCGGCAACCTCACCGTCTTCTACGACGACAACGGCATCTCCATCGATGGCGAAGTCGAAGGCTGGTTCACCGACGACACCGCTGGCCGCTTCGAAGCCTACGACTGGCACGTGGTGCGCGACGTCGACGGCCACGATGCCGAGCAGATCAGCAAGGCGATCGAAGAGGCCAAGTCGATAACCGACAAGCCCTCGCTGATCATCTGCAAGACCGTCATCGGCTTCGGGGCGCCCAACAAGGCGGGCAAGGAAGAGAGCCACGGTGCCGCCCTCGGCGAAGACGAAGTCGCCGCGGCGCGCAAGCAGCTCGGCTGGGAGTCGCCTGCGTTCGAGATCCCCGATGAGTACTACCAGGCGTGGGACGCCCGCGATCGCGGCCAGAAACTCGAGGCCGAGTACGACGCCAAGCTCGCGGCCTACGAAAAGGCGTATCCGGAGCTCGCGAAAGAGCTTAAGCGTCGCTACAGCGGCAAGCTGCCGGAGAGCTTCGACGGCGATGCGCTGGTCAAGCGCGCCCAGGAGAAGTCCGAAAAGCTCGCCTCGCGCAAGGCATCGCTTGCCGTGCTCAACGAGCTCGGCCCGGACCTGCCGGAACTGTTCGGCGGCAGCGCCGATCTCGCGCCTTCGAACCTGACGCTCTGGAAAGGCGCCAAGGCGATCAACAAGGGCGACTTCGACGGCGACTACCTGCACTACGGCGTGCGCGAATTCGGCATGGGCGCCATCGCCAACGGTATCGCCACCCACGGCGGATTCATCCCCTATGACGCCACCTTCCTAGTGTTCATGGAGTACATGCACAACGCCGTACGCATGTCGTCGCTCTCTCACACGCGGATCATCCACGTCTATACCCACGACTCCATCGGCGTCGGCGAGGACGGCCCGACCCACCAGCCGATCGAGCAGCTCGCCGATCTGCGCAACCTGCCGGGGCTGGCCACCTGGCGCCCCTGCGATGCTACCGAGACCGCGGCCTCCTGGGTCGAGGGTCTCGAGCGCGAGACCGGACCGACCGCGCTGATCTTCTCGCGTCAGGACCTGCCGGCCCAGCCGCGTGACCACGAGCAGGTGAAGAACATCCGCCGTGGCGGCTACATTCTGCGCGACTGTGACGGCCAGCCGGATCTGCTGCTGATCGGCACCGGCTCCGAGGTCGATCTGGCCATGCAGGCCGCCGAACAGCTGGAAGACAAGGGCCACAAGGTGCGCGTCGTCTCCATGCCCTGCACCACCAAGTTCGACGAACAGGACCAGGGCTATCGCGACTCCGTCCTGCCGAGCAGCGTACGAAAGCGTCTGGCGATCGAAGCCGCCATTCCGTCGACCTGGTACAAGTACGTGGGTCTCGACGGCGACGTCATGGGCATGACCACCTACGGCGAGTCCGGCAAGGGGAGCGATCTGTTCAAGCACTTCGGTTTCACCGTCGACAACGTCGTCGCCCGCGCCGAGAAACTGCTGGGCTGATAGTTACCGCCCACGTCTCGCGATGAGAAACGCCCGGCCTCGTGCCGGGCGTTTTGTATTCCGGGTCGTGCGTTTCACGTCACGCTTTGTTCTCCCGACGAATGCCGCGCCATCGTTCGGTTTCTCGCGGTCATCGATGCGTATAGACTGAGCCCGCGCCGTCGATCTCGATCCGATGGCGCGTTCTCAGGGCGGGGTGAAAGTCCCCACCGGCGGTGATGACGCGACACGCTCGAGACGCCATCCGAGACGAACTCGGCAGGAAGTCAAAGAGATGAGCGTTCAAGCCCGCGAGCGCTCGAGGCACGATGTCTCGAGGTCAGCAGATTCGGTGAGACTCCGAAGCCGACGGTTAGAGTCCGGATGAAAGAGAACGGTTTTCTCAGCCAGCGACGACGCGACCCGTCGCCGAGTACTCTCGCAAGTCAGCGAGGCTCGACGACATCCTCTCTCGACCCGCCGAGCGGACCGAAGCCCTGATTCTGGTTCCCGTGACGACCGTCACCGACTCAAGGAAACGACCATGAATCAGTCCACACCCCTCACGCTATCCACGTCGACGCGCAGCGCGCGTATCGCCTTCATCCGCGCCGACTGGCACGGCGATATCGTCGAGAACTGCCACGCGAGCTTTCTCGCCACTCTCGCCGAGAACGGCTTCCCTATCGATCAGGTGGAGACCTTCACCGTCCCCGGCGTGTTCGAGATTCCGCTGCAGGCCAAACTGCTGGCGAAGAGCGGGCGCTACGGCGCCATCGTCGCGTCGGGGTTCGTCGTGGATGGCGGTATCTATCGTCACGATTTCGTCTCCACCGCAGTCATCGATGCACTGATGACGCTGCAGATGGAGCAGGAGGTGCCGGTCATCTCCGCGGTGCTGACACCGCACCACTTTCACGAGCACGAGGCGCACCTGCAGTTCTTCCGCGAGCACTTCGTGACCAAGGGGTGTGAGGCCGGCGAAGCGTGCCTGAAGACGCTGGACAATCTGGCCCAGGTGCGCAGGCTCACCGCCGACTGAGCGCCACCGCACCGGTCGTCGCACTCGGCACCTCGCAAAAAAGCCCCCGCCATCCTCGATGGCGGGGGCTTTCTCGTTACCGGCACGTCGTCGCGAAGCGGTTTCGTCAACCAGACTTCTTTAGCGGCTGGGTCACGGCGACGGCGCCGACCGCCTGTGGACAGGATGAACCATGACGGTTCTCCCCTGCGATCGGCGCGACTGACCGACTAGCTCTGCATGCTGGCATGGCGACGATTGCGAATGTTGATATAGATCGCGAAGGCCAGCGACATGGCGATCAGCGCCCACAGCAGCATCGCGATCGGGCTCTTGGTGAAGAAGATCGAGTAGTTACCGTAGGACTCGAGACTCTTCACGAAGTAGATCTCTGCCGACTTGCCGAGGATGAAGCCGATGATCAGCGGCACCGTCTCCAGTCCGATCTTGTGGGCGATCCAGCCGAACACGCCGAAGAGCAGCAGCGTCCAGACGTCGAACATGATGCCGTAGTTGATCGCATACGCCCCCACCACACACATCATGATGATCAGCGGATAGAGGATGTACTTGGGTACCTCGATCACCTTGGCGATGGGCTTGATCGCCAGATACATGATCGCGAACATCAGCAGGTTGGCCACCAGCAGGCCGATGATGATCAGATACCAGGTATCCATGTTGTTGCCGATGAACAACGGACCGACTTGAATGCCCTGGAGCGTGAACGCACCGATCAGAATCGCGGTGGTGGAGTCGCCCGGAATCCCCAGCGAGAGCAGCGGCACCAGCGCGCCGCCGGTCAGCGCATTGTTGGAGGACTCCGACGAAACGATACCCTGCGGCGCGCCCTTGCCCATCTGGGAAGAGTCCCGCGAGAAGTTCTTCTCCTGGCTGTACGCCAGCACCGATGCTGCGCTGCCGCCGACACCGGGCAGCATGCCCACAAAGGTGCCGATGCTCGACGAGCGCACCAGATTCAAGAACTGGCCCTTGAAGACGCTGAACGAGAACTTCTTGCCGTTTTTCAGCGAGATGCGCCCCTGGTTCGCTTCATCCTTGAAGCTCTTCTCCGCATCCAGCAGCACCGTGGTCAGACCGAAGATCCCGATCAGTACCGGCAGCAGCGAGAAGCCGTCGATCAGGTAGTACTCCATCCAGTCGAACATCAATCGCGTCTCGCCGTTACCGCCATCCATGATCGAGTAGGTACCGATCAGACTCAGCCAGACACCCAGCACGCCGCTGAAGATTCCCATCAGCAGATTGGAGCAGAGCGAGGCGATGACCGTCAGCGCCAGCAGGATGATCAGGAATTTCTCCACGTTGGAGAACTTGATCGCAAAGTCGGCGAGGATCGGCGCGAAGAAGAACAGCACGGCGGCACTGAAGAGACCGCCGAAGATCGAGGCGACGATCCCCGTCTTGAGCGCCCGCTCGCCTTCACCGCGCTGCGCCATGGGGTAGCCGTCGAACGTGGTGGTGATCGACGATGGCGTCCCGGGAATGTTGAGCAGCACTGCCGGCACCATACCGCCGGAGATCCCCCCGACGTAGAGCCCTAGCAGCAGCGCGACGCCGTTCTCGAGGCCAAAGGCGTAGGTCAACGGCAGACACACCGCCACCGCCATGGTGGCCGTCATGCCTGGAATCGCACCGAAGATAATGCCGACCAGCGTACCGGCGGCGATCAGGCCGAAAAACAGCGGCGTGAGATGAGACAGAATGTCCATGGTGTACGTCTCCGATGATCAGGGCAACGTGATGCGAAACAGTTGCGCCAGCACGTACCATGCAAGCGTCGGCGCGATCAGCGCGTTCACCACGACGATCAGCAGCAGTCGTCGCGAGAAGTGATCGATGTAGAGCAGCGACAGGGCCAGCACGAAGACGATCGAGCAGATCAGAAAGCTGTAACCGGTGTTGGGAAAGACGTCGCTGAGCACACCCATCATGTAGAAATAGATCGTCGTCAGAACGATCGTGCCGAAGAAGCGCTTGCGATCGAACTCGCCGCCCCGCCCCGCCAGCGCGCGGCCCGCCTGCTTGATACCGGGCGCGACGTGGCGATAGCGGGTGAGCAGGATCACGCCCAGCAGGATCACCAGGATCCAGGTCACGATCCGCGGGAAGAACAGATGCGACTGTCCGAAGTCGATGCTGACATCGAACAGAGATAACCAGTGGCTTTCCATGGAAAGCGTCTCCTACGTCGGCACCTCGCCGACAGCAGCAGGGGGAAGGAGGGGCGCCGACCGCGAGAGGGTCGGCGCCGGATGGATCAACCCTGGAGGTTGCCGATGATGCCTTCGTACTCGTCGTTCTTCTGCTTGATCGACTCGACGGCCTCGGCAGAAGGCTTGAAGTCGGGCACGAAGAACGCGCGCTTGAGCTGCTCGTTCACTTCGTCCTCTTCGAAGACGTCGGCCAGGGCGTTGTCGATGCAGTCGACGGCGGCCTGATCCATGTCCTTGTTGTAGAGGAAGAAGAACTCCTTATCGAAAGTGAAGCTCTCGTCGGCGTCCGCGCTCATCGGGATGTCGACACCGGCGTACTGGAGGAGCTGCTCACGAGTGGTGTCGCCCATGCCCTCTTCGTTGGTCTGGGCAATGGTCTCTTCCGGCGAGGTGAGCCAAATGAAGCGCATCGACTTCTGATCGTCTTCGGGCAGGTTGGTGTACTGCTCGTTGGCCTGCACCGAGCCGTTGATCACGTCCACCGCACCGTCGAACAGCAGCTGGTTCTTGTCGGCCTGCGAGCCGGTATTGACCGCGACGATGTTGTCTTCCTGCCCCGGATGCTCGAGGCGAACTGCGTTCTTGAGCGCGGAGAAACCGAGTTCCGAAACGCCGCCCGGCTGGATGGCGACACGCACGCGCTCGCCGTTGCCGGCGGCCTCGATGATGTCGTCCATCGTCTGGTAGTCCGACCCCTTGGGCACCAGATAGGCGTTACCCGGGTTGATGGCGAAGGTCGGGCCGACGGTGTAGTTCTCGAAGATGTCGGGATAGCCGTTCACGCCGTAGAGGTTGCCGAGGTAGCTGCCATCGTGGAAGACCATGATGGTGTTGCCGCGACGATCGCGCTCGAGTGCGCGGAAGGCGCCCATGACGCCGACGGCATCGACCTTGGCGTTGATGTCGAGCTTGTCGGCGAGCTGGTCGACGACGATGCTCGACGCCTGATAGGTGTCGCCGCCGGTCGAGGTCGAACCGATGACGACTCGCAGGTTGCTCGGCAGCGGACAGTCGTCCTGCGCCTGGGCGGTCGCGGTCACGCCGAGAGCGGCGGTGGTCAGTGCAACGACGCAAGCCTTGCTGAAAATCGTGGTCATGATACGTCTTCCTTCACCGTTGATTCGCTGCCGTGTGCGCAAGGCACATCGGCGCGAAGTGGAATGATAGCGTTATCATCAGTGTCGCTAGCGAAGGTAAAGAAGGCGACTTTGTCAGACAATTCAACTTAGGTCGGCAGACTAAAGTCTCATGACGAAAAACCACCGCACAGCAGTCGTCTAGCGGTAATACCGGGAAAGCCACGGCAGCGATTTCTTGGCGAGCATTCACCAGCCCAACGGCGGTGAACGCCCGTCGTCCAGACAAAAAAAGAGCCCGCTGTCGCGGGCTCTCGGATTGTGGTGGCGGTCGTGACCACCGTTTGCAAAACGATCAGGCGATCGTCACGTCCTTGGAGAGATAGACGTCCTGAACGGCGTTGAGCAGTTCGATACCTTCGTTCATCGGCTTCTGGAACGCCTTGCGCCCGGAGATCAGGCCCATGCCGCCGGCGCGCTTGTTGATCACCGCCGTACGCACCGCTTCGCCCATGTCGGAATGGCCCTTGGAGCCGCCGCCGGAGTTGATCAGCCCGGCGCGCCCCATGAAGGAGTTGGCCACTTGGTAGCGTGCCAGATCGATGGGGTTGTCGCTGGTCAGTTCGCTGTAGACCTTGTCATGGGTGTGGCCGAAGCCGATCGCCTTGTAGCCGCCGTTGTTCTCCGGCAGCTTCTGCTTGACGATATCGGCCTTGATCGTCGCCGCCAGATGCACGGCCTGGCTCGTGAGGTCGGAGGAGACGTGGTAGTCGGTGCCGTCCTTCTTGAACTCCGGGTTGCGCAGGTAGGACCACAGCACCGTCACCATGCCCAGCTCGTGGGCGCGCTCGAAGGCTTCGCTCACTTCCTGGATCTGGCGACGGCTATCTTCCGAGCCGAAGTAGATCGTGGCGCCGACCGCGATGCAGCCCATGTTATGCGCCTGCTCGATCTGCGCGAACATGGTCTGCTCGTACATGGCCGGCAGCGTCAGGCTTTCGTTGTGGTTGAGCTTGAGCATCATCGGAATCTTGTGCGCATAGCGTCGCGTCACCGACGAAAGAACGCCGAGCGTCGAGCAGACACAGTTGCAGCCGCCCTGCAGCGCCAGCTCGACAATGTTCTTGGGGTCGAAGTACTGGGGGTTCGGTGCGAACGACGCCCCGGCGGAGTGCTCGATGCCCTGATCGACCGGCAGAATGCTCATGTAACCCGTGCCGCCCAGGCGGCCGTGATTGAACAGCGTCTGCAGATTGCGCATGACGTGCGGGCTACGATCGGAGTCGGAGAAGACGCGATCGACGAAGTCCGGGCCGGGCAGGTAGAGGTCTTCTTTCTTGAAGCCGCTACAGGTGTGGCTCAACAGCGTTTCGGCTTCGGCGCCCAGCAGCTTGGCGATATCGGTCATGATGCGGTTCCTCTCTTCTCAAGATGACGAGTCCACGCGAGCCGACGTGCTCGCGCGAACCTCTTGGGTACGTTCTGGTGACGTCGTGCGCATCGCTTCGCAAAAGCCGTACGCTTTGTGCTGGCGTACATTTCCGCCAAGCCGCGCGCCGATGGATGTCCAAGATTCGAGCCGCGTCACCGCGCAGTCTCGAAAAAGTCTAGCGAGGGCCGCCTTTGCCATCCGACAAACGAGGTGGCCTCGGGCGTGCCCAAAAATTCGACGGAGGCCGGTGTCCGCTTCCACGCGGTGGAACGGGGCGCTGCCGACTCGCGCCGGCCGGTTCGACGGCGCCGTCCAAGAATAAGCGACATTGCGTCGCAGTTCACCCACTGCACGCGCCGCGTTTACGTAATTGCGACACACCGGCGCGTCCGGCAAGACTGCCACGAAACGCCGGGGCGATGCGGCTGAAAATCCTCAGTGAAAGGTGCCCATGGAGCGCCCCATCGTGATCGCGGTCGGTTTTGCTAAGATACACGGCTCGCCATTCCGAGGGTGGACTCATGCAGGTGCTGCGCGGTTTTCTCTGGCTGCTGGCCGGGTTGTTGTTCGGTCAGAGCGTCGTGCCCTGGCTGCCTGTCGCGCTGCCGGCCGGCGTCGTCGGCATGTTGGCGCTCACGCTCGTCTTTGCGCTGCGCGGCGGTATCGATGCCGATGTCGCCGCCGTCAGCCAGCCGCTCATCGGCATGCTGGCTCTACTCATCATGCCGGGCGTGGTAGAGATCTTCTTCGTTGCCGGACGTTTCGCCGATCAGGCCGGTGCCATTCTCGTCGCCCTGCTCGTGGGGACGCTGGCGAGTGTCGCCTCGACCCTGTGGCTGCTCAAGCAATGCCTGCCCGCCGAACCGGCCGCGCGCGACGTCGAGGAAGCCACGTGACGCCGCCCCTCTTCGCCTCTCTGGCCAAGCTGCCGACGCTCTGGTTTCAAACCCCGATCGCCTCGATCGCGCTGACGCTGGCGGCCTACTTTCTCGGCGTGCGGGTGTTCAAGCTGCTGGGCCGCCCCAACTGGTGCCCGGCGATGCTGATCGCGGCGCTGTTCATCGCCGCGGTGATCGCCCTGCTGCCCGTGGGTATCGACGACTACAAGACAGGAGCGGCCTGGCTGATGCTGCTGCTCGGCCCGGCGACGGTCGCGCTTGCGGTACCGCTCTATCAGCAGCTGGGCCAGATACGCGCGCTGTGGAAACCGATCGTGATGACCCTGCCGCTCTCGGCGACGCTCGCCGCCTGCTACGCGCTGGTGATCGCCTGGGCGATGGGCGCGCCTTTGAACGTGCTCGCGTCGCTGGCGCCGAAGTCGGTCACCTCGCCGATCGCGCTGAGCCTCACCGAGGAGCTCGGCGGCTCGACCGCGCTGCTGATGGGCTCGCTGATGCTCACCGGCCTCACCGCGATCTTCGCCGTCGAGTGGCTGTGTCGGCTGATGGCGATTCGCGATCATCGGCTGATCGGGTTGGCGCTGGGCATCAACGGCCACGCGCTGGGCACCGTGCGCGCTTTCGAGATCAGCCATCAGGCCGGCGCCTTTGCCTCGCTCGGCATGAGTCTCACCGGCGTATTCACTGCCATCGTGCTGCCGGTGGCGTGGCATCTGCTGTTCTAGGCGTCCCACGACATCACGCACGCTCGCCGGGTCGCCATGAAGCGCCCGACGTCCCGACCTGCCTTCGCTGCCCGACCTCATGCACTACGCTTGAGGTCATTCGCTCGACAATCCTGAGTTCCGATGGCTGGGAGGCCAACACCATGACGATCGCCAGCGACAGCGGCCAGGGCAGCCCGACCCTGGTCCTGATGCACTTTTTCGGCAGTTCCCATCACGAGTGGCAGGAGGTGATCGAGGATCTCGAAACCGACATCCGCGTCGTGACCCTCGACATGCCGGGCTTCGGCGCCGCCAGTGACGTTGCCGGTTTCGACGGCGTGTCGATGACGCGCCACGTGATCGAGCATATCGAGGCCGCCGCTCTCACCGACGTGGTGCTGGTCGGCCACTCCTTTTCGGGGCGCATCGCCATGACCGTCGCCGCCGAGCAGCCGGAGTGGCTGCGTGCGCTGGTGCTGATCGCGCCCTCCCCGCCCGGCCCGCAGCCGGTCAGCGACGAGGAGCAGCGCTTCCAGTTGAACTTCGATTTCAGCGAAGCCCAGGCGCGGGAATTCATCGATGGCGCCTGCCAGGTCGCGCTCGACCCGGCGCGCTACCAGCAGGCGGTGGAGGATGCGATCACCGCCAACCCCACGGCGTGGCGCGCCTGGCCGAGCGAGACCTACGCCGAGGACTGGCGCGAGCGCGTCGGCCAATTGAGCCTGCCCGCTTGGGTGCTGGTGGGTGACGGTGACCCGTCGCTACCGCCGGCGGTGCAGCGGGAATCCGTCATGCCGCACCTGAGCAACGGCGCGCTGGAGATCTACCCCGGCTACGGCCATCTGCTGCCGATGGAGATGCCGGAGACGCTGGCGGAAAGGCTCAACGCCATCGCCGCCCAAACCGCGGCCGCGCGGGTCTGATCTCGCGTCGGACGCGATCCCACCGGCTCGCCGCGCCGACCCTAGCGCGCCGACTCATCTCCCGGCCCCAGCGCCGGTCCGATCACCGGGATGCGCCCGGTGATCGCCGCGCAAAGCCCCAACCATCCGGGAACCCGCTGCCAGCCAACGCCGGCGCTGGCGTTGTGTCGTAGCCAGGTGCCGCTGCCCGGCGACGCCGGCTCCTCGGGTCGGGCGCCCAGCGCGACCAGGGCAGCCCGGTTCGCTTCGGCCATTCCCTCCTCGAACGTCGTCGGCACCGCCAGCGAGGCGTTCACGGCGGCGAGCCGCGTCAATGCGCCCCGGGTACCGGGCCCCGACGTGCCGGCGCCGAGCTCGCTCGCCCCGACATGCACGCCGAGTACGTCGGCGACGCGATCCGCCTCGTATAGCACGGCCAGACGCATCAGAACCCCCGTCGCCGCGCGAACGCCCGCGCCTTTCTCGCCGTCCAGCCGCTCGCGATCCCGCGGCGACAGTGTGACGGCGTCATTGGCGGCCTCTCGCGTCGCCGATTCGAACGCCAGCGCCCCGCCACCGGTGACGTTGGCGAGTCCGGCAAGCTGGGGGCCGGTGAGGATCAGCCGCGCATCCGCTTCCAGCGTCAGCGTATGGGAAGAGGTCGCGAGGGCGAAATGCAGCGGATCGAGCACCAGCAGCGCCGGCCCGCGTTCGAGCAGCGCATCGGCAACCAGTGCCGCCAGGACGACCGAAGGATCGGGACGGTCGAGCACGATCAGCGCCGGCGCCATCTCAAACTCGACCAGGTCGAGCAGCACCGCGGTGACGGCCTCCGCCTGCGCCGTGGGGCCATCTGCGTCTCCATCGACGGCGAGCACTAGCGCCCGCTGCGCGAGCGTCTCCCCGAAAGCGGCGTGATTCGTGGCGATGACCCGGCCCGAATTCCGATCCACCGCCGTCGAGAGGTCGAGCCGGGACGCGCTCAGCGTGCGCCCGGTGGCATGGCGAACGACGCCCCGCGCGGAGGGCGGCAGCGTGAACATCAAAGATTCGAGACGACGTGTCACGATGGACTTTCCTTGAGTCGATGGTCGGCGGTTCCGCGTCCGTCACGGACGTCGCCACTCGGTCACGCCTGTCCTGCGGCGAACTCGACGATACGCTAGCATGCGACGTCTCCCAGAACCCGAACGGGGAATGCGACATGCCCTATCGCGTCGCCATCAACGGCTACGGCCGCATCGGCCAGAGCGTACTGCGAGCGCTGACCGAGCGACCGGAACTGCCCATCGAAGTCGTCGCCATCAACGAGCTCGCCGATCTCGATACCCTCGCCTACCTGACCCGCCACGACACCACCCACGGCCGTTTTCCCGGCCACGTCGAGACCCGGGAGGGAAAGCTCGAGATCGACGGCCGACCGATCTCGGTCTTCGCCGCCGCCACGCCCGAAGCGCTCGACTGGCAGGCAGCAGGCGTCGATCTGGTGCTCGAGTGCTCCGGCAGCTTCAAGGATCGCGCCACCGCCGAACGCCATCTGACGGCGGGCGCGCCGCGCCTGCTCTTCTCGCAGCCTGCCGAGCCGGACGTCGACGCCACCGTAGTCCACGGCGTCAATCACGACGTGCTTCGCCCCGAAATGCGCATCGTCTCGGCCGCCTCCTGCACCACCAACGCGCTGATCCCGATCCTCACCGCGCTCGACGCGGCGTTCGGCGTCGAGCACGGCGTCACCACCACCATCCACTCGGCGATGAACGACCAGCCGGTGATCGACGCCTACCACCACAGCGACCGGCGGCTGACCCGTTCGGCGCTGCAGTCGATCATCCCCGTGGATTCCGGCCTCGCCCGCGGCATCGGCCGGCTGATGCCGCATCTCGCCGAGCGCTTCGAGTGCCTGCACGTGCGGGTGCCGACGATCAACGTCTCCGCCATGGACATGGCGATCACCCTCGGCCGCGACGCGACCGTCGCCGAAGTCAACGACTGCCTGCGCCGAGCGAGCCTTGCGCGCTTCGCCGGGGTGCTCGGCTACACTGACGAGCCGATGGTCTCGGTCGACTTCAACCACGATTCGCGCTCGGGTATCGTTGATGCCACCCAGACCCGCGTGGCGGGCGGCCGCCTGCTCAAGGCGCTCTGCTGGTTCGACAACGAGTGGGGGTTCGCCAACCGCATGCTCGACGTCGCCCACCACTGGCTCGACCTCTCGTCGCCCTCCGTCCCACTCCATCGCAAGGAAAGGATCTCATGACCGTAAGCAAGATGACCGAGCTGGATCTCTCGGGAAAGCGCGTGCTGATTCGCGAGGATCTCAACGTCCCCGTCAAGGATGGCAAGGTCACCAGCGACGCGCGCATCCGCGCCAGCCTGCCGACCATTCGCGCCGCGCTCGACGCCGGCGCCCGCGTGCTGCTGATGAGCCACCTGGGCCGCCCCACCGAGGGCGAGCCGGCGGACGAATTCACCCTCGCCCCGGTCGCGGAACACCTGGCGACGCTGCTCGGCCAGCCCGTACGTCTGGAGAAGGACTACCTCGACGGCAACGTCGACGTGAGTGATGGCGAAGTCGTGCTGCTGGAGAACGTGCGCTACAACAGCGGCGAGAAGAAGGACGACGAGGCGCTCGCCAAGACCTACGCCAAGCTCTGCGACGTCTTCGTGATGGATGCTTTCGGCACCGCCCACCGCGCCCAGGCCTCGACCCACGGCGTCGCCCGTTTCGCCGACAAGGCCTGCGCCGGCCCGCTGCTTGCCGGCGAACTCGACGCGCTGGAGAAGGCGCTCAGCGCCCCGGCGCGGCCGATGGCGGCCATCGTCGGCGGCTCCAAGGTCTCGACCAAGCTCGACGTGCTCGAGGCGCTCTCGCAGAAGTGCGATCAGCTGATCGTCGGCGGCGGCATTGCCAACACCTTCATCGCCGCTGCCGGCCACAACGTCGGCAAGTCACTCTTTGAGGCCGATCTGGTCGACAAGGCCAAGGAGCTGATGGGGCGCGTCGAGATTCCGCTACCCACCGACGTGGTCGTCGCCACCGAGTTCTCGGAGTCCGCCGAAGCGACGGTCAAGCCGGTCGATCAGGTCAACGACGACGAGATGATCCTGGATATCGGCCCGGAGACCGCGCAGCACCTCGCCGGCCTGCTCAAGAACGCCGGCACCATTCTCTGGAACGGCCCCGTGGGCGTGTTCGAGATCGATCAGTTCGGCAAGGGCACCGAGACGATCTCGAAAGCGATCGCCGACAGCACCGCGTTTTCCATCGCCGGCGGCGGCGACACCCTGGCGGCAATCGACAAGTACGGCATCGAGGAAAAGGTCTCCTACATCTCCACCGGCGGCGGCGCCTTCCTCGAGTACGTAGAGGGCAAGACCCTGCCCGCCGTGGCGGCGCTGGAAGCGGCGTCCAACTGAGATCGGCGGGTTCGCGGTCTGGATGAATCGGTGGGCAGCGGCCCGCCGATTCATCCGCCCGGCCCTAACCGATAGACACAAAAAAACCGGCTCAAGAGCCGGTTTTCTCGATTATGGCGGAGAGGGAGGGATTTGAACCCTCGATACCCGCGAAGGTATGCCGCATTTCGAGTGCGGTGCATTCGACCACTCTGCCACCTCTCCATAACGCGAATCGCGTGCGCTTTTCCGCCAGCGGTGCTCACCACCGCAAAGCGAATCCGACGTCCGCATCGCGCGGCGTACTATACAGAAAACGCCCCGGGCTTGTGAAGGCGTGATGCCACCGACGCCTCGCTATCAGGTGAGAACGCAGTGCGTTTCGATCGATTCGAGGTGTGACCGGAATTCACGACCGCGACGATTTCTCCTCGATCCCGCAGGCGCCGGCGTCACACGGGGCGCAGCGCTCTCGTCCGGTCAGCCAGCCGGAGAGGCGATAGCGGCGCGGGGCGAACCAGCGATAGACGCGATCCGCCACCGGTTTGATCAGCGGCCAGCGTAGCGGTGCGGTGAGCCAGCCGCGCCCCACCAGCGACCAGGCCCGGTGGGTGACGTCGAGCCCGTGGAGCCGTTCGCCGCGATAGTCGCCGAGCAGGATCGCGCTCGCCTGGGCGCGATCGACGTCGGGCCAGCGCTCGCTGAAGTCCTCGGCGTGAATGTCCTCGAAGCGGATGCGTCGATGACGATCCAGACGCTTCAGGTGCTGGATCTCGTGAACGCAGAGCGGGCAGGCCCCGTCGTAGAACAGCGTTAGCTCGGCCATGACCCCTCTTCCTCCTCGTTGGCGTAGTCAGGCTGGGTCTGAAAACTCTTTGGGCGTCGCCTGCAGAGTCACTAGAGCGTAGCGCAACGGCGTGCCCGACACTCGCCACGTGTCACACGATCCGCGTCTCACGCCCGGCGTCAGGCGAGGATCGATGCCTTCCACCAAAGTCGCGATCGTTCGCCAAACGCGAAACCGCGCTTGAGGGAACGTCAATAGCCACCGCGAAGCGGCGATCGCTATAGTCGCCGGTCGATACCGCGCGCCTCGCGCCTTCTACCGCCCGCCTCTGTCAGGAGAGAGGATGAAAAGACGCATCCGTGAACCGGTCAAAAGTCCCGTCGTCTGGATCGGGTTCATCCTTCTCTTCGCGCTGGTGACGCCCTGGTACTTTCCCAGCGGCGATTTTCGACCGCTGCTCTGGGGCGTGCCCTACTGGGCGGTGATCGTGCTCGGGGCGTCGCTTGCGCTGTCGCTGTTCATCACCTGGGTCGTCGCCACGCAGTGGCAGACCGGCGCCGATGACGACGAGGGCGAATCATGAACGTGGAACTCGCTTTCGGCGGCGGGTCGGGCATCCTGGTACTGCTGCTCTACGGCGGACTGATGCTGGCGGTGGGGCTGTTCGCTTATCTTCGCAACCGTGGGGTGCGCGAAAGTCTGGACGAGTACTATCTCGGCGGACGCGGGCTCGGCGTCATGGTGCTGTTTTTCACCTTCTTCGCCACCCAGTACAGCGGCAACACGGTGGTGGGCTATCCGCCGACCGCTTATCGGCTGGGCTATCAGTACCTGGTGTCGGTGCCGTTTTTCATCATGATCATCATGGTCTATCTGCTGTTCGCCCCGCGCCTCTATGCGCTGGGCCGACGCTTCAGCCTGCTGACGCCGGTCGACTGGATCGATCTGCGTTTTCGCTCGAAGAAGGTGACCATTCTCGCCGGCATCCTGATGCTCTACGGTCTCGGCAACTATCTGCTCGAGCAGTTCGTCGCCATCGGCCAGGGGGTCTCGGGGCTCACCGGCGGCACGATTCCGTATCAGGTCGGCGTGGTCTTCTTCATCGTGATCATGGTCGCCTACAGCTGGCTCGGTGGCATGCGCTCGGTCGCCTACACCGATACCATTCAGGGAATCGCGCTGCTCTTCGGGGTGTTCACGCTGCTGCTCGGATCACTCTACTACTTCGGCGATCTCTCCCACGCCGCTGAGATCATGGCCGAGACCGCACCGGAGAAACTTGGCGCCCCGGACAGCGGCGGGGTGACCACCTGGTTCTGCCTGCTGGTGCTGGTGGGGATCGGCGCGGCGATCTACCCCCACGCCTTTCAGCGCATCTTCTCGGCACGCAGCGAACGCACGCTCAAGCGCTCCTTCGTGCGCATGGCCTACATGCCGTTTCTGACCGCCGGCGTGGTGTTCATGGTGGGCATCATCGGTATCGGCGCGTTTCCGGCGCTCTCTACCGGTGAGTCGGAGCAGCTGGTGGGCATGCTCGCCAATGCGCTGGCCAACCAGAACGCCTTCTTCTACTGGGCGATGGTGCTGCTCTTCGGCGGCGTGATCGCGGCGATCGTCTCCACCGCGGACTCGGTGCTGCTGACGTTCTCCTCGATCGTCTCCCACGACCTCTACGGCCGCTACGTTGCCCCCGAGGCGAGCGAGTATCGCAAGATTCTGGTAGGCAAGCTGGTCGGCGTGGTCGCGGTGATCATTCTGGTGCTGATCGCCTGGTATCCGCCGGGCACGATCTATCAGATCTTCGTGCTCAAGTTCGAAGTGCTGATCCAGACCGCCCCCGCGCTGATCCTGGGACTCTACTGGCGCCGGCTCAATACCCAGGCGGTCTTCGTGGGGATGCTTGCCGGCACGATCGTGGCGGCGCTGTTCACCTTCACTGGCTTTCGCCCGCTGGGCGTCTTCAGCGGTCTGTGGGGCCTCTTGCTCAACCTGATCCTCTGCGTCGGCGGTACCCTCTGGCAGAGCGCCGCCGTCAGCGAGCAGCAAAAGGCGGACGAGATCCTCGCCTGGCAGCGCTAGACGCCAAGCGAGGTCTCCCTTTCCGCCGTTGACGATGGCGCGTCGGGCAGACTTCAGGGCGGCAGCGCACGAGGGTGGAGAGACTTGCCGCCGGGCGCCGGCGACGTCATGCTATTGGGCGAAAGTCTAATCTCGATGCCGCGATCCTCGGAGCGCGGCGTCGGTTCATGCCTCTCGCCAGCCACTGCGTAACGTCCCCTTGAGCACCATCCTCGGCGCCATCGTCCCCATCTTTCTCGTCATCGGCATCGGCTATCTGGCGGTGCTCAAGCGCGTGGTCGACAAATCCCACATCCAGGGGATGGGTCGCTACGTGATCAACATCGCCCTGCCGGCGCTGGTGATCCAGGCGCTGCTCGCGCGCCCGCTCGACGAGGTCTTCAACGTTCCCTACCTGCTGGTCTACGGCTTGGGCTCGGGCATCGCATTTGCCGCGATGTTCGTCTGGCTGAGCCTGCGCTCGGAGCGTTCGTTGGTGCAGCGAGCGATGTTCTCGCTCGGCGTGTCGGCCTCCAACAGCGGCTTCATCGGCTACCCTGTGGCGGTGCTAGTGATCGGCCCCACGGCGGGCATCGCCATGGCGCTCAACATGCTGATCGAGAACCTGCTGGTGATCCCGACGGCGCTGGTGCTGGCCGAGCTGAGTCAGGGGGCGAAGGGCGGCATCTGGCAGACGGTGAAACCGGTTGCCACGCGCATTCTGCGCCATCCGCTGATCCTCGCCATCGTGGTGGGAACCCTGCTCGCCGCCCTCGACCTCCACCCGCCCGGCCCGCTGGAGAAGGTGCTGGACATGCTCGCCGCCTCCTCCTCGCCGGTGGCGCTTTTCGTCATCGGCGGCACCCTCTGCGGGTTACGCGTGCGCGGCATGGCGCTGGCGGTATCGCAGATCGCGCTGACCAAGCTGATCCTGCACCCGCTCTGCGTGATCGGCATGGTCCTGCTGGTGCCGCAGATCGACCCGGTGTTCGCCACGGCCGCCGTCCTCTTCGCCTGTGCCCCGATGCTTTCGATGTACCCGCTGCTGGGCCAGCGCTACGGTTTCGCCGAACTGGGGACCGCCGCCATGGTCATGGCGACGCTGCTCTCGGCGCTGACGCTTGCCGCCGGCATCTGGCTCTCCCACGCCTGGCTGCTCTGAATCGCTGGGGTCGCCGAGCGCGCCCCTCAATCCCGTTCATCGAGCACGACGTCGAGCTTCTCCTTGCCTTCGAGCGCGGACATGCCGGTCGGCATCACGCTGAGGATGTCGCTGAAGATCTCCAGCGAGATCGGTCCGGCGTAGCCGGTTCGCCCTAGCGCGCGCAGAAAGGCCGACACGTCGAGCGCGCCGTCGCCCGGGAAAGCCCGCCGATGCCTGCTGAGCGTCTGCAGATCCTCACCTTGCGGGGTCGGCGCGTCGGCGAGCTGCACCAGCCCGATCTTGTGAGCGGGGATTCCCGCGAGGGTCTCGAGCTCGAGGCCCTTCGCCAGCACGTGAAAACTATCCAGCACCAGCGTGAGCGCGGGGTGATCGACGCGCTCGACGACCTCCCAGGCGGTGCGATAGTCGTCGATGTAGCGTCCCCAGGCGAGCGCCTCGTAGGCGACGCTCATCTGCCGCGTCGCCGCGAGTTCGGCGAGATCGTGCAGCGTGTCCGCCGCTGCTGCGGGGGAAGGATCGGCGGCTTCCAGCGTGGTACTGCAGGCGAGCAGCCGGCTGCCGCCGAGCTCGGCAAGCGTATCGAAGTGGCGCTCGGCTTGGCCCAGCATGCGCCGATGAGCGTCACGCCGCAGCGCCTCGGCGTCGCGAAAGGGCTGCAGGGCAACGACCTCGAGCCCGAGATCGCGACAGTGCTCGCCGATGCGCCTGGCTGAGTGGCTGTCCGCCAGCAGATCGTCCAGGAATATCTCGACGCCGGTGAAACCCGCCCGCGTGATCGCCTCCAGCTTGGGCATCAGTTCGCCGCTCAGACACAGGGTTGCCATGGCGCGCATCGATCTTCTCCTCTTCGAATGGCGATACGCCCTGAAGCATAGATGCTGTGGTCGCCGGCGGTATCCGGATGCCGCACACCGATCCTTGAACGCCCCCTGCTATACTCGGCGGCCTCGCGATAGCCGTCGTTCACCGTTCGAGACGAGGGGTTTCAATGCCACTGCGTTTGCCCTCAGTGCCCTGTCGCCACGCCGTTTCACTGCTCGCCACCGCGGCGGCGCTGGCGCTTTTGCTGCTGATGCCCGCGGGTTCGCTCGCCCAGGCCGGGATCGTCGTCACGCTGGGGATCGGGCTATGGGCGACGGGCTGGCTGCCGCAGTGGCTGACGGCGCTGATCTTCTTCACGCTCTGCATGGTGGCGAAAGTCGCCCCGGCGGGGGTGGTCTTCGCCGGCTTCGAGTCCGCGGCGACCTGGCTGGTCTTCTCCGGCATGGTGATCGGCGCGGCGATCAATCACACCGGGCTCGGCGACCGGGTGGCGGCCGTCGTCGGTCCGCGGCTCGCCTCCGGCTATGCGCAGGCGGTGATCGGCGCCGGCCTGCTGGGCCTCATCGCCTCGTTCTTCATGCCGTCGGCGATGGGCCGCATCGTGCTGTTGGTGCCGATCCTGCTGACGCTGGTCGGCCGGCTCGGTTACGCGGAGCACGACCCCGGCCGTCACGGCATCCTGCTCGCGGGGATCATGTCGAGCTTTCTCCCCACCTTCACCATCCTGCCCGCCAACGTGCCCAATAACGTATTGATGGGCGCCAGCGAAGCGGTGCTCGGCGTCTCGCCGAGCTATGCCGAGTATCTGCTGCTGCACTTCCCCATTCTCGGGCTGATCAAGTGGGTACTGCTGATGGGCGTGATCCTGTGGCAGTTTCGCGGGGGTACGCCGGCATCGATCCCGATGGAACGCAGCGATGCTCGGCCACCGGGGATCGTCGCCATGGGCGTGCTGCTCGCCTTCGCCGTCGGCATGTGGATGACGGACGCCTGGCACGGCATCTCGCCGGCGTGGATAGGCATGCTGGTCGCGCTGGTCTGTCTCTTCCCCGGCAGCGGACTGATGCCGGCGAAGCCGCTGACGCAGATGAGTCTCGAGCCCTTCGTCTACGTCGCGGGCATCGTCAGCCTCGGCGCCCTGGCCCATGAAAGCGGGCTGGGAGCTGCCTTGGCGGGCCGGCTGCTCGAGGTGCTGCCACTCGCCGACGGCGCGGATGCCGGCAACTTCGCCTGGCTCGCTGTGATCGCAACGACCCTGGGCCTGCTGGTGACGCTGCCGGGCGTTCCCGCCGTGCTGACGCCGCTGGCGCCGCAGCTCGCCGACGTCACCGGCTGGTCCGTCGAGGCGACGGTGATGTCGCAGGTGCTGGGCTTCTCCACCGTCGTCCTGCCCTACCAGTCGCCGCCGCTGATCATCGGCCTGCTCACCTCGGGACTCGGCATGCGCCAGGCCGCTCGGGTCACGCTGCCGGTAGCCCTGATCACCGTCGTCGTGCTGTGGCCGCTGGACTATCTGTGGTGGCAGTGGCTGGGCGTCATCTAGGTAAGCAGTGGCTGGGACGTCATCTAGGCTGGGCGTTAGCCAGGTAAAAAGGGCCTAAGCTCTGAACGAAGCGTCCACGCCACTCAGCGATCGAGTGCTGGTGGTGCCGCGCCGGGTCGCATCCAGCGCCACGCCTCGGGCGTAATACGCTCCAATCCTGTGGCCGATACGAAGGGGGAAATGCCGATGTTGATCAAGATCACCAAACCCAGCGACCTCGGCGAGCGCGACGTCACGCCGGAGTCGGTCTACCTCAGCCGCCGGCGCTTCATGGGCGGGCTTGCGGGTATCGGCGCCGGCCTGGCGCTGGGCGGTCGCGCGCAGGCCGCCGCGCCGGACTACGCCGATGTCCCCGCCGGCGACCCGCCCGATTGGCTCGCGCCGAAGCTCGCCGAGGCCGAGCCTCGGGTAGTGGCCCCAACCGACCCCGAGCTCGACAAGCTCACGCCGTTCGACGATGCCTCGAACTACAACAACTTTTATGAATTCGGCACCGGCAAGAGCGACCCGGCCCGCCGCGCCGATCGGCTGGAGACACAACCCTGGAGCGTGGTGATCGACGGTGAGGTCGACAACGGCGGACGTTTCGCGCTGGAGGACATCGTCACACCCTCCCGAGTGGAAGAGCGCATCTATCGGCTGCGCTGCGTCGAGGCGTGGTCGATGGTGATTCCCTGGCTGGGCATCTCGCTCAAGGACGTGATCGAGCGCGCCAAGCCGACTTCCAAGGCGAAGTACGTACGCTTCGAGACGCTGGTACGCCCCGAGCAGATGCCGGGGCAGGACTCGTCGTTCGCGCTCATCGACTGGCCCTACGTCGAGGGGCTGCGTCTGGATGAGGCGATGCATCCGCTGGCGATACTGGCCGTCGGCATGTACGGACGCGAGCTGCCCAATCAGAACGGCGCACCGTTTCGCCTGGTCGTGCCGTGGAAGTATGGCTTCAAGAGCATCAAGTCGATCGTGCGTATTTCGCTGGTCGAGCAGCCACCGGTGAACTCCTGGCAGGCGATCGCCCCCAACGAGTACGGCTTCTACGCCAACGTCAATCCCAACGTCGACCACCCGCGCTGGAGCCAAGCCACCGAGCGCCGCCTGCCGAACAGCCTGTTCAGCCCCAACATCATCGATACCCGAATGTTCAACGGCTACGAGGACGAGGTCGGCAGTCTCTACGCGGGCATGGACCTCGGGAAGCAGTACTGATGGCAGAAGCACCGAGGACGCAGGATTCGACGGTGAAAGACCCGACGACGAAAGACTCGTCGAGGAAACCGCCGAGCGCGAAGCGCTCGCGGGCGAAACGCCAGCCGCGGCTGATACTCTGGCGCCTCCTCGTCTTCTGCGTGGCACTGACGCCATTGGCCTACTGGGCGACACAGGTGGCGCTCGGCAATGGCGGACCGGAGCCGGGCCGCTATCTGCTGCTCAACATCGGTCAGGCGACGCTCTGGATGCTCTTCGCCACGCTGTCGCTGACGCCGCTGACCAAACTCACCCGCTGGAAGGGCTTCGCCCTCATCCGCCGCCAGCTGGGTCTCTGGACGCTCGCGTACGCCGTGGCGCACCTGCTCTGCTACGTTCTCTTCATTCTCGGCCTCGATCTTTCGCGTCTCGGTAGCGAAATCGTCCGCCGGCCCTACATCATCGTCGGCATGCTGGCGCTCCTCGGCCTCGTCGTCATGGGCGTCACCTCCAACCAGCGCTCGATGCGCAAGCTCGGCAAGCGCTGGAAGACGCTGCACAAGCTGGTCTATGCGGTACTCGCCCTCGGTCTGCTGCACTTTTTCTGGGTGGTGCGCGCCGACATGGAGCAGTGGAGCCTCTATGCCGCCACCGGCGCTTTTCTGATGCTGCTACGCCTGCCTCCGGTCGCACGACGCCTCCCCTCGATCCGTCAGCGGGCCGGGCGTCAGCGACAGCGCGCCGCCTGACCTTTTTGCCGGCGGATTCTCCTGTGCACTGCCGCCGAGAGACTTGGCGGTACGTTCGGTCCTGCCGCTAGACTTTCGTCGACGTGTGCCGTGACCGACGGGCGTGGTCGGTTACGCTCGTCTTCCCGTCGGCGTCGCGGCCCCCGCGTGCCTCGGCGGCTCCCCTTGCACGCAGCCGGAGAATTGTCATGAGCAAGCGCATCCTCGCCTACCGCCGTCTCGACGATCAGCAGCTCGAGCAGCTTCGCGAGAAGTATCAAGTCGACTATTTCGGCAAGCTCGAATCCGCCGATGACCCGGCGTTTCGCGAAGCGCTGGGGCAGGCCAACGGCCTCATCGGCGCGGGCTTGAAGATCACGCCGGAGCTACTCGACTCAGCCCCCCATCTGGAAGCGATCGCCAGCATTTCGGTGGGGGTGGACAGCTATCCCGTCGACGAACTCACGCGCCGCGGCATTCTGCTCTGTAACACGCCGGACGTGCTCACCGAGACGACCGCCGACACCGGGTTTTCGCTGATCATGGCAAGCGCCCGGCGCGTGGTGGAACTCGCCAACGTGGTCAAACGCGGCGATTGGCAGGAGAGTATCGGTCCGGACCGCTTCGGCATCGACGTACATGGCAAGACGCTCGGCATGATCGGATTCGGGCGTATCGGCCAGGCAATCGCCCGGCGCGGCGCGCTGGGTTTCGGCATGCGGGTGCTCTACTCCAACGCCTCGCCCAAGCCGGAGATCGAGCGGGAGCTCGGCGCCCGACGCTGCGAGTTCAACGAGCTGCTCGAAACCGCCGATTTCGTCTGCGCCATCGTCCCGTTGACCGACGAGACGCATCATCTCATCGGCGCCGAGGCGTTCGCGCGCATGAAAGAGAGCGCGATCTTCATCAACCTCGCCCGCGGCGCGGTGGTCGACGAGCCGGCGATGATCGAAGCGCTGCAGCGCGGACAGATCCGTGCCGCCGGGCTCGACGTCTTCGAGCAGGAGCCGCTGCCGTCGTCATCGCCGCTCACGCAGATGGACAACGTCGTGGCGCTGCCGCACATCGGCTCGGCGACGATGGAGACGCGTACCGCCATGGCGCAGCGCGCGGTGGACAACATCCTGCTCGCGCTTGACGGCGAGCGCCCGCTCAGCCCCTTCAACGTCGAGGCCTGGGGCGATCGCCTGACGTGAGCTATACCGCCACGAGCCGAGCGACGCGCGGGTCGCAGGCGGCGACGTGACGCGAGCCACGGCGCGGCCAATGTCACCGGCCGCGCCTTGCCAAGCCAACCCGGCGTGGCTAGAGTGGGATGACGAGATTAAAAACAGTGTTCCATAATTCGGGTGTCATATCTCTCGGCTATGGAACCGAGCGTCAGGGTACCGAAGTTTTTCGGTCGCGGGCCGATAGTGACAGCGCCCGCCGTTCCCACTCACCGACTGCGCCCTCGAGGCGACCATCATGCCCGAACCCTTCTGCCTTCTGTTCGACTGCGACGGCACCCTCGTCGACAGCGAGCCGCTGCTGGCCGATGTCATGGCCAAATACCTCAACCGCGCCGGCCTGCCGTTTACGTCGGACGACTATATCGAGCGCTTTCGGGGGGCCCGCTTCGCCTCCATCGTCGCCCATCTGGAGCAGCGTCACGGCGCGCTGGATGACGCGGTTCGCCGGCACATCGAAAGCGACATGCGTGCCGAGATGCACGAGCGCATGCTGACCGAACTCACCCCGATCGACGGTGTGAGCGACACACTCGACAGGCTGGGTTCGCTGCCCCGCTGCATTGCCTCCAACGGCCCCGACTACAAGATTCGCCGCGCGCTCGACAGTACCGGATTACGTGCGTTCTTCGACGAGCGCATCTACAGCGCCTACGACGTCGGCAGCTGGAAACCCGAGCCGGGGCTCTTCCTCCACGCCGGGCGCGACATGGGCTTTGCCCCCAGCGAGTGTGTGGTGATCGACGACGCCGAAGTGGGTGTACGCGCGGCGCTCGCCGCCGGCATGCGGGTGGTGCATCTCAACCGCTTCCCCGAACACGAGACGACGCCCGCCGGGGCCCACACGATCCATCACATGAGCGAGCTGCCCAAGGCGCTCGCCAAGCTGACGCCCGCGCTCGCCGTCGGCTATCGCTGAGACGCTCCGCCCCGGCGCCGCTTCGCGCCCATGAACGCGCCGCGCTACCCGCGTTATCATGGGGCATCGTCGAACGAACCGGAGCCAACATGTCATCGCTGCAGGATCAACTTCGCGGCCTGGTCTACTCCACCGAACACGGTGAGACCTGCCCTAGCTGCCGCCGCCCGCTCGCCGACTGCGAATGCGCGGCACAGGCCGAATCGGAACGCCTCGCCGCGCTCGACGGCATCGTGCGCATTCGTCGTGAAACCAGCGGTCGCAAGGGCAAAGGCGTGACCACGGTGGCCGGCGTACCGCTCGCCGAGACCGAACTCAAGGCGTTGGCCAAGACGCTCAAGAAACGCTGCGGTACCGGCGGCGCGGTCAAGGACGGCATCATCGAGATTCAGGGCGATCACCGCGAGACGCTGAAGACCGAACTCGAGACGCAGGGCTATCGCGTCAAGCTCGCCGGAGGCTGAGCGCCGCTTGCACGGCGGAACGTCTCGACCGCGACTCGGTCGGACAACCCTGTAGCCCTACCCGACACCGAGCCTTGCGCTCGGCCGAACCCGTTTCAAGGAAGCCCGCCGTGAGTCATCCGCTACGCCTTCTCTCCAGTCCTCGCCGTTACCGGTCACTACTGGCCGTGGGGCTCCTTCTGTCGATGGCGGGCTGCGCTGGCGGCCCGCAGTTCGAAACGCTCAGCGCCCGCGTCGTCACCGATACGCCGCAGCCGCTCCCCGCCGATGCCACGCTGGAAGTGCAGCTCGAAAACACGTCCACCGGCGACGTGCTCGCCAGCAGCCGGGTCGAGCGTCTCGGTGACTTCCCGCTGCCGGTCACGCTGCAATATGCCCCCGAGGCAATCGTGGCGGACGATCTCTACCGCCTCGACGCGCAGATTCGAAGCGGCAATCGCATCGTCTATCTCTCTCCCGAGGCACTGCCGGTCTTCGGGCGCCACGACTCCGATGCTCGCGATATCCGTGTCGAACCCACCGGCGCCGCCGCGTTCGACGGGACCGACGGGGGCAATACCGACTGAGCGCTGGCATTCACAGGAGCGATCGGCACTTGTCCAAACGTCGGCTGCGGACCACCTTGTAGTCAGACCATCACAGGGTTCGCGCGCAACGGCGCCGAATCGAGCCAAGGGAGAGAGCATGGAAACGCGCAAGCTACCCGGTACGGATATCGAGATGTCGCGCATTGGCCTGGGGACCTGGGCGATGGGCGGGCGCATGTGGGGCGGCACGGACGACGCCAACGCCGAACGCACCATCCACGCCGCCATGGATCGCGGCGTCACGCTGATCGACACTGCGCCCGCCTACGGTTTCGGCCACTCCGAGGAAGTGGTGGGCAAATCGCTCGCTGATGGTAACCGGCGGGAGCGAATGGTGCTCGCCACCAAGGCGGGCCTGGAGTGGTCCGACACCGGCGGCCCGAAGCGCAACGCGACCGCCGAACGACTGAAGCAAGAGCTCGACGACTCGCTGCGTCGACTCAAGACCGACTACATCGATCTTTATCAGATTCACTGGCCGGACCCGCTGGTCCCGATCGAAGAGACTGCCGAGGCGATGGCGCGCTTTCACCGCGAGGGCAAGATCCGCGCGATCGGCGTGAGCAACTTCACCTCCGAGCAGTGCGATGCGTTTCGTCAGGTAGCGCCGCTTCATACCGTTCAGCCGCCCTATAACCTGTTCGAGCGCGATATCGACCGGGAGATGCTGCCCTATGCCGAGCGCAACGACCTGACGCTGCTCACCTATGGCGCGCTGTGTCGCGGACTGCTCACCGGCAAGATGCACACCGACTACACCTTCAACGGTGACGATCTGCGCAACAAGGATCCGAAATTCCAGTCGCCGCGCTTCGAGCAGTGTCTTGCCGCCGTCGAGGCGCTGCGTGACGTCGCCGCGCGTCACGACAAGACGGTACTCGAACTCGCCGTGCGCTGGATTCTCGACCGCTCGCCGAACATCGTCGCGCTCTGGGGCGCGCGCAAACCCGAGCAGGTCGAGCCGCTGGGCGGCATCACCGGCTGGTCGCTCAGCGACGATGAAATGGCGATGATCGACGCCATTCTCGCCAAGCACGTCACCGACCCTGTCGGCCCCGAGTTCATGGCCCCGCCGACCCGCGGGTAAGCACAGGTCCACCCCTTCCGGCTTTCAGCCCGCACCCAGTACGCTCGAGGGTCCGGCGGTCGCCGGGCTTTCTTGCGTTCGCCCCGCAAGACTCGCGACGAGTGCCTCCAGCGCCGGCGCGACCGGGGCGGCGATCTTCAGCGTGAAGAGATCGTCGGCGCGGGTGGTGCCCAGATTGATGCAGGCGATGGGCTTTTCGGTGCGTACGGCATGGCGTGCAAAGCGAAAACCGGAATAGACCATCAGCGACGACCCCACCACCAGCATGGCATCCGCCTCGTCGAGCGCGGCGAACGCGAGCTCGGCGCGAGGCTTGGGAACGTTGTCACCGAAAAAGACCACGTCGGGTTTCAGAGTGCCGACATGACAGCGCTGGCAGGTGGGCACGTCGAAGCTCGAGAAGTCGTGGCCGTCGAGGTCCGCGTCGCCGTCCGGACCGACCTCCGCACTCAGCTCGAGCCAGGCGGGATTGCGCCGCGCCAGCTCGTCGTGAAGCGCGTGGCGCATCATCGTCGCCCCGCAGCGCATGCACTTGACGGTATCCGCCTGGCCGTGGAGGTCGGTCACCCGGCGCGAGCCGGCGCGCTGATGCAGGCCGTCGACGTTCTGGGTCACCAGCCGCGTGATCCGCCCTTCGCGCTCGAGCGTGGAGAGCGCACGATGCGCCTGCCCGGGATGCGCGCCGGCCAGCGCCCGGAACCCCACCAGACTGCGCGCCCAGTAGCGCTTTCGCACCTCGAGACTGCCCATGAACTTCTGATGACTGACCGGCGGCGGTCGCTTCCAGTCGCCGCGAGCGTCCCGATAGTCGGGAATCCCGCAGTCGGTGCTCACACCGGCCCCCGTCAGCACGAAAAGTCGCGGGTGGCGCGCCACGAATTCGGTGAGCGCGTCGATTCCCTCCACTGCGTCGTCGAACATGCATTGCCTCACTGGTTGGGGTTCACTGATCGGCGTTCACCGGTCGAGGTCGAGTCGCAGGCGGCGGCGCACGCGCCTGCGATCGTTTCTGATCACAAGGTGGTCGATCACGTCGGATACACGCTATACGCGACCGGGCTCGCTACGGATCAAGCGCAACCGGTTGCGGTCGAACGAATCGCGGTCGCCGGTTCGTCGGCGTCGCAGTCGGCACACGACCTCGGCTAGAATGACGCAATCGTGCCTGTCGCCCCGCATCCCACGCCACTCCAAGGACAATCGCTCATGGCCTGGCTGGAATACCTGCTGCCGCTGATTTTCCTGGCCCCACTGGGCGCCGCCGCGCTGGTCGCGATCACGCTCCGCGACATCAGCAGTATCGAACTGCGCTCGCCCCACGGCGACGAAACGATCCGCGAGATCGCGCAGGTCCACCGCAACCGGCTGGAGCGCGCTCGCGCCACGTTCTTTCTCGATGCCACGCTCGCGCCCACGCTCACGCTGATGCCGCTGGTCTACGGCATGGGGCGCATTCTGTTCGCCGACGAGCAGAGCTGGCTCGAATGGTCGCTTTACGGTGCGGTCAGCACGCTGCTGGCGATGATCTTCGGTTTTCTGATCCTGCGCGACGTGCAGCGGGTGCGCCGCCTGACTCGCAGCCTCGCCTGCGAACTGGCCGTCGGCCAGGCGCTGGACCATCTGATTCGCCCGCAGGCGACACCCTACTTCGTCTTCCACGATTTCCCCGCGGATAGCTACAGCATCGACAACGTGCTGGTGACGCCTCAGGGCGTCTTCGTCATTCAGACCATGGCGCGGGATTTCCCGCTGGATCTCGACGGCACCGCCAACAAGACCGTCGCCGTCGAGTCGCAGCGGCTGCGCTTCCCCGGCTGGAGCGAGCGCCGCACCCTCGGCAAGGTGCGCATGGCGACGGTATGGCTGAGCCACTGGATCGCCCGCCATGCCGATCTGAACGTGCCGGTATTCGGCGTACTGGTGCTGCCCGGCTGGACGATCGACGACGAGACGGAGCACCTCGGCACGCGCCGCGACATCTACGTACTCGACGGCGTCGACCTGGCCGCCAAGCTCACCGCCATGGCCCCCGAAACCCTCGACGACGCAGACCGCCAGCGCCTGGTGGAACGGCTCGACAAGCGCTCGCGGCGTTACCGCCGCAGCCGGCCGTCGCCACGCTGATACGTCGATCGCCTCGACCCGCCCCATTCGTTTTCAACCCTGGAGAGCCCATGCCCGTATCCGATTCCTCCTTCGACGTGCTGACCTTTGGCGAAGCGATGGCACTGTTCGTCGCAGAAGAGAGCGGCCCGCTCGATGCCGTGACTCGCTTCGGCCGACGCACCGCCGGCGCCGACACCAACGTCGCCATCGGCCTGGCGCGACTCGGCTTCGACGTGCGCTGGCTCTCGCGCGTGGGAGCGGATCACAACGGCGCCTTTCTGCAGCGGGCGCTGGAAGCCGAAGGGCTCGACTGCCGCCACGTGATTCGGGACGACGCTCACGCCACCGGTCTGGTATTCAAGGAACGTGCCGTCGACGGCGCCGACCCGCACGTCGAGTACGTCCGTCGTCACAGCGCCGCCAGCCACCTCGCCCCCGCCGATGCCGATGACGTGGCGATCGACCGCGCCCGTCACCTTCACGCCACCGGCATTCCCCCGGCGCTCTCCGACAGCGCCCGCGAACTCTCGACGACCCTTTTCGAGCGCGCCCGAGCGGCGGGGCTGTCGATCTCCTTCGACCCCAACCTGCGGCCCACCCTCTGGCCGAGCGAAGCGGTGATGAAAGAGACCCTCAACGCCCTCGCCGCCAAGGCCGACCTCGTCATGCCCGGGCTCGCCGAGGGCCGGATACTCACCGGTTTCGATACCGCCCACGACATCGCCGGCTTCTATCTCGACCGCGGTGCCAAGGCCGTGGTGATCAAACTCGGTCCCGAGGGGAGCTACTTCCGTACCGCCGAGCAGGAGGGTAGCGTCGACGGCTCGCCGGTCGAGAAGGTCATCGATACCGTCGGCGCCGGCGATGGCTTCGCCGTGGGTGTGGTCAGCGCCCGCCTCGACGGGCTCGACTGGCCCGCAGCCCTGCACCGCGGCAACCTCATCGGCGCGCGGCAGGTGCAGGTAATCGGCGATATGGAAGGCTTGCCGAATCGTGACGAACTCACCGCGATGGAGCGCAGCGGCGAGGCGATCTAGCGTCCGCGACTCCGGGTAGCCGGTTCCGCCCCCAATCCCGCCAGCACCGCAGGCTTGAGCGAGGCCAGCGGCTCGCCGGAGACGCCGCTGAGCACGATCAGCCGGGTGCGACGACCGTCGTGATAACCGAGCCACAGCGGCAGCGCCACCGGGCGACAGGTGTCGGACTGCACGCGAAGCCCCCAGCGCCGAGGTCGGGCCAGCCGCTCCCACAGCCAGAGGCGCTCGAAAGTCGTGGCCGACGGACAGTCGCCGCCGGGGAGCCAGTGCTCGTCCACACTGCCCGGCCCGTCTTCGAACGCCAGTGTCCCCGGCCAGAGCAGCGCGCGGGGCGTCAGCGAACTCGCCAGCAGCCAGGCGGCGGGCGCCGATACCGGGTTCGCCGACGTGCCGCCGATCGCCACCGCCCACAGCGTGATCTGAGCGGGCTCGAAGCGCGCCGCACCGAAGCGAGCGAGCCGCCTGCGCGCACCCTTCGCATCGAGCCGGCGGGCCAGCCGGGCGGGCGCCATGGCCGTCTCGTTGCCCGCAGCCTCGGGCGATCCCGCCGATGTCGCTCCGACCGGGTTGGCCGATGCTCTCTCGGCGATATTCGCCTTCCTCCTCTCGGCCATGTTCGCCTTCTCCCTCTCGGCCATGTTCGCCGGCCCCCTCACTGGGCGTTGGCCCAGAGCTGTAGCGCGCCGAGGGCGGCGAGACTCAAGAAGAACCAGACGATCAGTCCGATGCAGCGTCGGCGCGTGACGCGGGCGTCGTCGCCGACCGCTTCGGCATTGGCGCTTCGCCCCTTGAGCACCGCCTGCATGTCGGGGGCGGTCTCGTCGATGGCCACATCGGCGAGTTGCTCACGGCCTGGCGCCGGCGCGGTCAGACTCACCGCATAGCCCACACCCATCGAGACGATGAGCCCCACCGCGTTCTGATAGAGCCAGGAAATACCCAGCTGCGAGGCGGCCCAGACCGCCGCCATGCCGACGATCATTCCAGCCACCGCGCCACGACCGTTGCTGCGATGGGTCAGCACCGCCAGTAGAAAGACCCCGAGCAGCGCGCCGTAGAACCAGGAGCCGATGCGGTTGACCGCCTCGATCACCGGGCCGAGATTGCCGGCGAAGAAGGCAAAGGCGGTGGCATAGAGTCCCCAGAAGACGGTCGCCCAGCGCGAGGCGCGAAGGTAGTGGCGCTCGCTGGCATCGCGGCGAACGTAGCGGGCGTAGAAGTCGCGCACCGTTACCGCGGAGAGGGAGTTCAGCGCGGAGTCGAGACTCGACATCGCCGCGGCGAAGACCCCGGCGATCACGAGTCCGGTGATGCCCACCGGAAACGCCTCCACCACATAGCGCGGGAACAGCTCGTTGAGGTTTTCCGGCGCGGTGAGGCCGTGCTGCTGATAGTAGGCGGCAAGCATCACGCCGATGAACAAAAAGAGCAGCATCTGCGGCACCAGCAGATAGCCGCCGATCAGCAAGGATCGCTGCCCCTCGGCAATGGAGGGGCTGGTGAGCACGCGCTGAATCTGGCTCTGGTCGGTCCCGAAGTAGGCGACGTGCATCACCACGCCGCCGATCAACCCGGCCCAGATCGAGTAGGTCACGGTGGGGTCGAGAGAGAAATCGAGCGTATCGAAAAGCCCGTTGGCGGCGCCGTACGCAAAGACATCGCTCCAGCCGCCGGGCAGACTCGTGACCATCAGCACCATGCTGAGAATGGCGCCGAGCCAGAGCACGAACATCTGCACCACGTCGGTCCAGATGACGGCGCTGATACCGCCGAGCACGGTATAGCTCACGGCGATCACCGCCATCAGCACGATGGTGACGTTGACGTTCCAGCCGGTGACCACGGCGAGCACCAGTGCCGGGGCGTAGAGCACCACGCCGGTGGCGAGCCCGCGAGCAACGAGAAACAGCAGTGCCGCCAGCGAGCGGGTGACCGGGCCGAAACGGCGCTCGAGCAGCTCGTAGATGCTGTAGATGCCGGCGCGGTGGAAGATAGGGACCAGCACCACGATCAGCACCGCCATCGCCAGCGGTACGTTGATGAAGGTGGCCAGCCGCTCCAGGCCGCCGTCGAAACCCCAGCCCGGCGCGCCGATGAAGGTGATGGCGCTGGCCTGGGTCGCCATGACCGAAAGCCCGATGGCCCAGCCGGGAATCTTTCGCCCGCCGAGAAAGTAGTCCTGCGTGCTCTCCTGATCCTTGCCGAAGCGCGCACCCAGCCAGGCGATGCCCGCGACGTAGACGATCAGAACGAGGGTATCGATCAGCGTGAAGTCACCCACGGCCCACCTCGAATTGTTGTTATCGACGCTCTCAACGTATCACGTTTTGATCGCCACGCTGCCGAGCCTCCCGACGCGGCGGGCACTGGCGCTCAGCGACGCTTGAGGCAATCGCGCAGTACCACGGCGTTGTTGTACACCTCGTCTTTTGCCGCGTAGACCAGCGTTACCCCCCCCGTTCTGCGCGTGCTCACGAAGCGTCTGCGTCAGCCGAGAATCGGCTCGGCGAAGCTCCTCGCGGTAGGCCGCGTAGAACTTCTCCCAACGGTCACGGTCGTGACCGAACCACTCACGACGCGATTTCGACGGCGCCAGATCTCGATACCACGCGTCGATGGACGCATCCGCCTTCGCCACCCCGCGCGGCCACATGCCGTCGACCAGTGCCCGGTGGCCGTCGCCCTCGTTCGTCTCGTCGTAGAGACGTTTGAGCTGAACCCTCATCTCGTCCTCCGCCGGAAAAGCCTCGATCGACGCTGGCAGCGTAGCCAATCGACACGACCGACAGCTGCGCATACGAAAAACCCCGGCACATGGCCGGGGTCTGTCGTGAACGCGAGCGGGTCAGGCCGGAGGCTGCTCCGGGCTGTCCGGCATGTTGATGCTGCTCGGATCCTCGCGGTTCATGTGGAGGAACTGCAGGTGGCGCTCGTACTGATCGAGAATGTCGTCGATCACCTGCGCCTGGGTGTAGCCGGTCAGGTCGTAGCCCTGGCTCCCCTCGAGCAGATAGACCTCCAGACGATAGTAGCGACCGCTGCTGCGCGGCGTGCGCATGGCGAACGACGGCATCGAGAACGGATGCGTCCAGATCTGGTAGGTGAAGTTCTGCTCGCTGCCGAGATCGACGTAGAGCGACAGATAGTCGTCGTCGTTCTGGGCGCCCTCGGTGATGTCGACGCTGACACCCTGCTTGACCAGTTCGTCACGCACCGCCTCCATTGCCGGGCGGCCGGTCTCGGCCAGAAAGCGGTTGGCTTCGTTGCGATCGGGGAAGGACATCGCTCGCTTCAGGCGCGTACGCCAGTCGTAGTTCTGCTCGCGTCCGCTCGGCGCCATGCGTCCGGAAAGCGATCCCGACAGGCTCAGACGATGGCTGTCCTCCTTGAACGCCTCGACCTTCAGCGCCTTGTAGAGTCCGGCGATCATGAAGAAGAGCACGATCGAGAACGGCAGACCGGTGATCACCACTGCGCTCTGCAGCGTCGAGAGCCCGCCGGCAAGCAGCAGTGACAGTGTCAGCACGCCGATCACCGCCGACCAAAGAATGCGCATCCAGATGGGCGCATCGCTGTTGACGTCTTTCAGATGCGAGGTGAAGTTCGACAGTACCAGCGCCCCGGAGTCACCCGAGGTGATGAAGAACACGATCGCCAGGATGCTCACCGCGGCGGTAGTGAAGAGCGGGAACGGATACTCCTGCAGGAACAGATAGATCCCCCCCGGCGGGTTGTCCATGACCTGCTGACCGAACTCGGAAGCGCCATTCATTGCCATGTCGATGGCGCTGTTACCCAGGATCGACATCCAGATCATCATGAACGCGATGGGCAGCGTCAGCGTACCGGCGACGAACGTCCGGATGGTGCGACCGCGTGAGATGCGCGCCAGGAAGAGTCCCACGAACGGGCCCCAGGCGATCCACCAGGCCCAGAAGAAGAGCGTCCAGGCGTTGAGCCAATCGGTGGGACGATCGAAGGCGTAGGTGTTGAACGACATCGAGACGAAGTTCGACAGATAGTCGCCGACGTTCATCACCAGCGCGTTGAGCAGGAAGATCGTCTTGCCGGCGAACAGCACGAACAGCAGCAGCGCCACCGCCAGCAGAATGTTGAACTCGGAGAGCCGGCGGATGCCTCGCTCGACACCGGTGACCGCGGAGATGGTCGCGAATGCCACGATCATCAGCACCAGTGCCGTCTGCGTCCAGACGCTCTCGGTGATGCCGAACATGAAATCCAGTCCGAAATTCAACTGGATGACGCCGATTCCCAGGCTCGCCGCGATCCCGAATACCGTCCCCAGCACCGCGGCGATGTCGACCACGTGACCGATCGGGCCGAAGATCCGCTTGCCGAAGATGGGATAGAGCGCGCTGGAGATGGTCAGCGGCAGATTGTGACGATAGCTGAAGAACGCCAGCGCCATTCCGATCAGCGTGTAGATCCCCCAGCCCGACATTCCCCAGTGGAGAAAGGTGATCTGCATGGCGTGACGCGCGGCGGCCACCTGATCGTCCGGCGCGTTGGGCGCGTTGTAGAACTGGGTCAGCGGTTCGGCGAGGGCGAAGAAGATCACGCCGATCCCGATCCCCGCGGAGAAGAGCATCGCCGACCAGGAGAAGATGTTGAAGTCGGGCCGCGAGTGCTCCGGGCCGAGCCGGATCTTGCCGAAGCGCGAGACGCCGATGAAGATCACGAAAGCGAGGTAAATGACGACGGTAAGAAAGTAGTACCAGCCGAAAGTGTTGGAGATCCAGCCAAGCAGCGCATTGATGATGCCGTTGGCCTGTTCGGTTGCCACCATCGCCCACAGCGAGAAGACGACGATGCCGATCACGGATCCATAGAAGACGACCGGGTTGAGGCGGTCTTCGGTTCTCGATTGAGGATCGGGACTGTTGGTCATGCGGCTCCCATCTTGTCGGTTCGTTGTTGTTGATCGACCCCGCTTACTGCCCCTGTCCGGACGCGAATCCCGTGACTTGGCATCGGCATCGATCCTGAGTGCCCGCGTGGGGCCGTTGCCCCCGACTGAGTTAAGTCGAGTTCCCCCCGGTTAGCCAGAGAAGGTTGGCTCGATCGGCCTCGAACACACGGCGCTCTCTTTTTTTATTGATCGGCCAATTAAAATACGGCGTTATCGATGGGCTTTCAATACAGCACGCTGCGTTATCGAAAGTGATGGCGCAGGCAGAAGATGCGCCTCGCCCCCCGGGAGGATCCGAGGAAAATCGTTCGGGGAAGGTCTATCGAGAAGAGTCTATCGAGAAAGGGCGTTCGAGGCAGATCGCGCGCGAGAGGACCGTCAAAGAACAGGGCGCGGGTGACGGCTCACGTCACGACGCGCCCTTCGCGTCGTCATCCTGGCAGCCGCCGCCCTGGCGGCGGTCGGCCTTCACCCGCACCATTCGCTGCCGGGATCAGTCGCCCTTGAGACGCCCGCCCATCTCCTGGGCGAGTTCGACGGCGTAGTGATCGGTCATGCCGCCGATGAAGTCGAGCATGCGCCGATAGCTCTCGTAGAGCGGCCAGGAAGGCTTGGGCGTGTTCTCGCCGATCAGCGCCAGTACGCGTTGATGCTTGAACGATGACTGCCCGGTGTGATGCAGCTCGTGGGCGGCGCCGATGAACGCCTCGAGCAGAATGCCCAGCGTGGTGTAGGCGCCGATCTCGAGCTTCGCCTTGCGTTCGTTCTGGAAGATTCGCTCCCGGGCGAGTTGCTTGGCCGAGGCCACGCCCCAGGTCAGATCCGGATGGCAGAGCTCGAGCAGATCCTCGGTGAGCGCGCCGTTGAGCAGCGCGGTCTCGTGCTGCACGAAGACCGCCCCCACCTCGTTGACCGCCCGCTCCATCGCCGCCCCGCGAAGCGCGGCGATACGGCGGCGCTGCGATACACCGGCCTCCGCCATTCCCTCATAGCCCTGGGGCGGCTCGCCGGCGATCTGCAGCAGCACGTCGGCGACCTCCTCGTAGCGCAGGATGCCCATCTCCAGGCCGTCCTCGAGGTCGAGCAGCGCATAGCAGATGTCGTCGGCGGCCTCGACCAGATAGGCGAGCGGATGACGGCACCACTTCGACTCGCCCACCTGCTTCATGCCGAGACGCTCGGTGACCTCCTCCAGCAGCGCCTTCTCCGACTGGTAGCAGCCGAACTTGCCCATCGCCCCGCCGTGCTCCACGGTCCAGGGGTATTTCAAAAGCGTACCCAGAGTCGCCGCGGAGAGCTTCATGCCGCCGCGAAACTGGTTGTACTCGATCTGCGTGACGACGCGAAAACCCTGGGCGTTGCCCTCGTAGGTGAGCAGGTCGTTGCGCTGGGCCTCGTCGAGGCCGTCGAGCAGCCCGCTACCGGCGTGCTCGGTCCACTTGAACCAGTCCCGAATGGCGTACTCGCCGGCGTGGCCGAACGGCGGGTTGCCGATGTCATGGCCGAGACACGCCGCCTGGACGATCACCCCGAGATCCGCCGGACTCACCCACGCCGGCAGACGCTCGCGCAGCTCTTCCCCCACGATCATGCCGAGACTGCGCCCGACGCAGCCCACCTCCAGCGAGTGGGTCAACCGGGTGTGGATATGATCGTTGTCGGTGAGCGGATGGACCTGCGTCTTGCGCCCCAGCCGGCGAAACGAGCCGGAAAAGACGATGCGATCGTAGTCCTTGTGGAACGGGCTGCGACCGATCTCGCCGCGCGACGTCCGGGCATCGTGCAGACGGATGGGGTCGAGCAGGTGTTCCCACTGCATGGCGGTCATCGGTCTCTCCAGGTGAACGGCATTGGCCACGAGCTTCGAGCTTCGAGCTTCGAGCTTCGAGCTTCGAGCTTCGAGCTTCGAGCTTCGAGCTTCGAGGCTGACAGCATGTCGCGACCGCTCAGCGAGTCAAGCAGCTAATCTGGCGGGACTCATTCTCAAGGGCTTATCGCCGCAGTTTTCTCTCGCAGCTCTTGGCTTATTCCTTCACGTCCATGTACTCCCGCGCCCAGATCCGATACTCCTCTAGCGTCGAGTAGCGGGTCGAGAGCTGCGAGGCATCGAGATCGTTGGTGGCGATGTCGCGCTGTTCGCGCAGGCAGTCGTAGGTCGCCTTGATCGCGGCGAAGTAGGCGGCGTGACCGTTGACCACGATGCGCACGCCGAGCTCGGCCAGCCGGGCGCTGTCGCTAAGCGCCGGGTTGCCGTAGGTGACCAGCATCAGCGGCACGGTGAGCACCGAGGCGAGCTTCTCGAGATGTTCAAAGTCGCGCACGCCGACGACACAGATGGCGTCGACACCCGCGGCCTGATAGGCCCGCACCCGCGCCACGGCCGACTCGTCGTCGAGCTGGCCGGCGTTGGTTCGGGCGATGATCGCCATGGCCGGGTCGATGCGCGCCTCGAGTGCGGCGCGCATCTTGCCGACGCCCTCTTCCACCGGAATCAGATCGGTGGACTTGTGACCGTACTGCGCCGGCAGCAGCGTATCTTCGATCGTCAGCGCCGCGACGCCGGCCCGCTCGAGCTCGGTGACGGTACGCATGACATTGAGCGCGTTGCCGTAGCCGTGGTCGGCATCGGCGATCACCGGCAGCCGCGATACTCGACCGATCCGCGTGGCCTGCTCGACGAACTCGCTCAGCGTGATCAGCGCAAAATCCGGCGCCGCCAGTACCTGCAGCGAGGCGACCGAACCGCCGAGGATACCGACCTCGAAGCCCAGATCCGCAGCGATACGCGCCGACATCGGATCGAAGACCGAGGCCGTGTAGAAGCAGGTATCGCTCGCCAGCCGTTCGCGAAAGGCGCAGCGGAGATCGTGCTGAGAGGGTGTCGCCATGGATGACTCCTGCAGTTGGAACGAACGAGACGGCTCTGGACGTCGAGCACTGGAAAACGGCCCCCGCGCCCTGGCCGCGATTCACGGTATCGCTAGCGCGTGGCGCGATCGGCGCCGGAATGCGACTGTCCGGGCGCCGTCATGGTTGGCGATTCTAGCACTAACGTCTTAGCCCCGGATCACGCCGGGGAGCGGCCAATACGCCAACATGAGCGAGCTACATGTTGCGCCTGAACGGACTTCATTGGCTCTCCTTACGGGGAGACCGCATGATTAGCGGCCTCAGTATCGTCATCCAGCACCGCGCGCCAGAGGCGTCGCCGTTCCCGTCGAGGTTCGAGTCATGTCACAACCGCATCCCCCATTCCGAGCCGATATCGTCGGTAGCTTCCTGCGCCCTGCCGCGCTCAAGCAGGCGCGCACCCGGTTCCAGCAGGGTGAGATCGACGCGTCGGCGCTGAAAGCCGTCGAGGATCGCGAGATTCGTCGAGTCGTCGAGCAGCAAGAGGCAGCCGGCCTGAACGTCGTCACCGACGGCGAGTTTCGCCGCGCCTGGTGGCACTTCGACTTTCTCGAGCACTTGAACGGGGTTACCGGCTACTTCGGCGAGCACGGTATCCAGTTCCAGGGCAAGGAGACCTCGACCAAGCAGATTCGCGTCGACGGCAAGGTCGGCTTCGATGCCAACCACCCGATGCTGGATCACTTCCGCTACCTGGCGAGCGTTGCCGGCGTCACCCCCAAGATGACGATTCCCAGCCCAAGCGTTCTGCACTTCCGCGGCGGGCGCAGGAAGATCGACAGCGACGTCTACCCGAGTCTCGACGCCTTTTTCGCCGACACGGCGGATGCCTATCGCGAGGCGGTGCACGCTTTCTACGACGCCGGCTGCCGCTACCTGCAGCTCGACGATACCGTGTGGGCCTATCTCTGCTCGGAGAAGGAGTTGCAGGCCGCGCGCGACCGGGGCGACGACCCTGACCGGCTGCAGTCGATCTACGCCGAGATGCTCAATCACGCGCTGGCCGACAAGCCGGACGATCTACACGTCGGCCTGCACGTCTGCCGTGGCAACTTCCGCTCGACCTGGATCAGCGAGGGGGGCTACGAGCCGGTGGCCGAGACGCTCTTCGGCAAGGTGAACGTCGATGCCTGGTTCCTCGAGTACGACAGCGACCGCGCCGGCAGCTTCGACCCGCTGCGCTTCGTCCCCGAGGGTCATCAGCAGGCGGTGCTTGGCCTGATCACCACCAAGACCGGCCAGCTCGAAGACCCGGCCGCGGTGCGTGCGCGCCTCGAGGAGGCCACGCGGTTCGTCGACAAGCGCCAGCTCTGCCTGAGCCCGCAGTGCGGTTTCGCCTCCACCGAAGAGGGCAACGACCTCGCCGAGCAGGATCAGTGGGAGAAGATTCGCCTCACCGTGGATCTGGCCCGCGAGATCTGGGGCGACTGATCCTCAGGGTCGACACGCCGGGCGCTGATTCACGATTCAGCGCGATAACGCCGAACGCCGACCCTTGCGGGGTCGGCGTTCGGCGTCGAGGGTGCGGTCTTCGGCGTCAAGACGATCCTGGCCGTCGAATACGATCTTTGACGCCGAAACGCGAGTCAGTGCGGTCGACCGTCGTCCTGCCCCATCAGTGAGCTCAGCAGACGCTGCAGAAATCCCTGGCGCTCGGGGTCGGGCTCCTGCTCGATCAGCGCCTGCGGGTCGATGCTCTCGCGAGCGACCTCGATGAACGCCGCCTGGAATGCCGGCAGCGTCAACGTGCCCTCGTCGAGCTCGGCCGCGAAGCCATCGCGATAGGCAAAATCCCCGGCGCCGGCAGGCAGTGTGGTGGTCCGGGTCCGATCGGTGAGGTTGAACACCGCCAGAATCGCCTGATCGCGGGAGACCCGCAGCCAGCCCAGCAGCTCGTCGTCGAAGTCGCTCAGGATCAGGGTGCCGCCGAGCATCGCCGGCTGTGACTTGCGCCAGCGCAGAAAGCGCCGGTTCGCGTTGAGCGTGCTGTCGGGCTCCTGGGTCTGGCGGTCCACGCTGAGTCGGCGATGATGCACGTCCACCGGCAGCCACGGCTCGGCGGTAGAGAAGCCGCCGCGTTCGCCATCGGTCCAGGGCATCGGCGTACGGCAGCCGTCACGCCCTTTGTAGTCCGGCCACAGCGCCAGCCCGTAGGGATCGACCAGCCGCTCGTAGGGCACGTCGCCCTCCGGCAGGCCCAGCTCCTCGCCCTGATACAGACAGACGCTGCCGTAGAGCGAGCAGAGCATCACCGTGGCGAGCTGGGCGACCTGCGGGCCGCGCTGCTCGAGATGCTCAGCGCTGGTCCAGCGCGAGACCACGCGCATGACGTCATGGTTCGACAGCGCCCAGCACGGCCACGCGTCGCCGGCGTAGTACTGGAAGTGCTCGATGATGTTGCGAAGCTCGCGGGCCTCGAACTTGGCATCGAACAGATCGAAGGTGTAGGCCATGTGCAAATGGTCGTCGCCCTTGGTGTACTCGACCATGCGCTCGAGCGGGCGGTCGTCGGAGATCTCGCCGACGGTGACCGTCTCCGGGTACTCGTTCATGAGCTTTCGCAGCTCGGCGAGAAAGCCCAGGTTCTCCGGCTGACTGATGTCGAACTGATGACGCTGCATCGAGTAGGGATTTGAGGCGGGTACGCTCGGCGTCTTGATCTCGCCGCTGCCGAGTGCCGGATTGTTCTCGAGCTCGGCGCTGTGAAAGTAGAAGTTGGAGGTATCGAGGCGAAAACCGTCGACGCCCATGTCGAGCCAGAAGCGGGCGTTGTCCAGCTGCGCCTGGCGGACCGCCGGGTTGTGGAAATTGAGATCCGGCTGGCACGACAGGAAATTGTGCAGATAGTACTGGCGACGGCGGCTGTCGAAGGTCCAGGCGCTGCCGGTAAAGAACGACAGCCAGTTGTTGGGCGGCGTGCCGTCGGGCTTGGGATCGGCCCAGACGTACCAGTCCGACTTCTGGTTCTCCCGCGAGCTGCGACTCTGCACGAACCAGTGATGCTGATCCGAGGTGTGGCTGAGCACCAGATCGATGATCACCTTCAGCCCCAGCTCGTGGGCCCGCTCGAGCAGCATCTGGAAATCGTGGAAGGAACCGAACATCGGATCGACGCCGCGGTAGTCGGTGACGTCGTAGCCGAAATCCTTCATCGGCGACGGGAAGAACGGCGAGATCCAGATCGCATCGACGCCGAGTTCGGCGACGTAGTCGAGATTGGCGGTGATGCCCGGCAGATCGCCGACGCCGTCGCCGCGAGCGTCGAGAAAACTCCGCGGGTAGATCTGATAGATGACGCTACCGCGCCACCACTGCGTCATGTCGAGCATGGGCCCTCACGTTGTTACCAATATCGTTGACGTCCGGCTTGCCCCCAGGCCGGACACGCATGAACGTTCCCAGCGTAGATGCTCTCGCCGCCGACGTTAACTCACGTTATCTCGGTTCACTCGTCGGCCAGCGCCGGCAGCAGCACCTTGAGCTTGCGCGTCAGCGTGTTGCGTCCCCAGCCGAGCAGCTCCGCCGCCTCGCCCTTGCGCCCGCCGGTATGCTTGAGCGCGGTCTCGATCAGGATGCGTTCGAAGTCCGGCACCGCCTCTTCCAGAAGATGCGTCTGACCGGAGGCCAGCGCGCGGTCGGCCCATTCGCGAAAGGCGTGGCGCCAATCGTTGCTGGTGGTGGCGTCCGCCTGGATGGCGCGTAGCTCCGGCGGCAGGTCGTCGACCAGCACCTCACGGCCGGACGCCATCACCGTCAGCCAGCGGCAGGTGTTCTCGAGCTGGCGCACGTTGCCCGGCCACGACAGGCGCGTCAGATGCGTCTCGGCGCTCTCGGTGAGGACCTTGGGTTCGGCGGAGAGCTCCTTGGCCGCCTCGGCGAGAAAGTGCTGGGCAAGACGCGGAATGTCCTCGCGGCGCTCGGCCAGTTTCGGCAGATGCACGCGGATGACGTTGAGGCGGTGGAAGAGATCCTCTCGAAAGCGGCCGTCGCTCACCAGCGCCTCGAGGTGCTGATGGGTGGCGGCGATGATGCGCACGTCCACCTTGACCGGTACATGGCCGCCGACCCGATAGAACTCGCCGTCGGCGAGCACGCGCAGCAGCCGGGTCTGCGTCTCCGCCGGCATGTCGCCGATCTCGTCGAGAAACAGCGTGCCGCCGTCGGCCTGCTCGAAGCGTCCGCGGCGCTGCGCCGTGGCGCCGGTGAAAGCGCCCTTTTCGTGACCGAAGAGCTCGGACTCCATCAGATCCTTGGGGATCGCCGCCATGTTGAGCGCGATGAAGGGATTGCCGCGGCGCGGGCTGTGCTGGTGCAGCGCCTGAGCGACGCGCTCCTTGCCGGTACCGGACTCGCCGTTGATCAGCACGGTGATGTGCGACTGCGACAGCCGGCCGATGGCACGAAACACCTCCTGCATCGCCGGCGCCTCGCCGATGATCTCGGCCGAGAGCCCTTCCGGCATCGCCGCCGGCGAGCGGCGTTCCCGCGCATGCGCCACGCCGCGACGCACGAGAGCCAGGGCGTCGTCGACGTCGAACGGCTTGGGCAGATACTCGAAGGCGCCGCCCTGATAGGAGGCGACGGCGCTGTCCAGATCCGAGTGCGCGGTCATCACGATCACCGGCAGGTCGGGGTTCTTCTCCCGCACCTTCGCCATCAGATCGAGTCCGTCGAGACCGGGCATGCGGATATCGGTGAGCAGTACGTCCGGCGGGTGGCGTTCGATCGACTCGAGCGCGGTATCGGCGCGATCGAAGCTGGTCACCTCGAGATCCGGCTGCGCCAGCGCTCGCTCGAGCACCCAGCGGATGGCGCGGTCGTCGTCGACGATCACGATACGAGCGACATCGGTCATGACGGTTCTCCGGCTGTAGGAAAGATGGCTTCGCAATGGCGGCGCTCACGACTCATGGCGAGGCCTCGAGCGGTATCAGCAGACGAAACTCGGTGGCACCGGGGCGGGATTCGCACTCGATCAGCCCCTGGTGCTGATGCAGGATCGACTGGGCGATGGAGAGCCCCAGACCGCTGCCTTCGGCACGCCCGGAGACCATGGGAAAGAACAGCGTCTCGCGGATGTGTTCGGGAATGCCCGGCCCGTTGTCGACGATCGCCACCTCGCAGACCATGCGATGGCGCTCCACGCCGAGGGTGAACTGGCGGCGTACCCGCGTGCGCAGCAGCAGGCGCGGCGAGGGCGTGGCGTGCTCCTCCATCGCCTGCACGGCGTTGCGCGCGATATTGAGCGTGGCCTGGATGAGCTGGGCCTCGTCGCCGATCAGATCCGGCACGCTGGGGTCGTAGTCGCGCTCGAAGCCAAGCTCGGCATGCTCGGCCTCGAGCAGTGCGCGGACTCGCTCGAGCACCTTGTGGACGTTGAGCGGCTCGTGCCGGATGAGCGCATTGGGTCCGAGCATCCGATCGACCAGATCGCGCAGCCGATCCGCCTCTTCGACGATGATGTGGGTGAACTCCGTCAACTGCGCATCCGGCAGGTCGCGCTCGAGCAGCTGCGCCGCCCCGCGGATGCCGCCGAGCGGGTTCTTCACTTCGTGGGCGAGCCCACGCATCAGCACCTTGACCGTCTCCTGGCGGGCGATCAGCGCCTCTTCCCGGGAGATCCGCATCAGGCGGTCGCGGGGCTCGATCTCGACCAGCAGCTCGCGACTGGTCATCGGCGTGGCGGTGAAGTCCACCGTCACCGATTCGCCCGAGGGCAGTACCAGCGTCGCTTCACGCTGGGTATAGGGGTGGAACTCCTGCATCGCCTTTTGCAGTACCACGCGAATGGCATCGTTCTCACCGGCCAGGCATTCGAGCCAGTGGCCGACGACGCGCGGCCGGCTCGCCGCCAGCAGCGCTTCGGCGGCGGGGTTGAGCCAACGCACCCGAAGGTGCTCGTCGAGCAGCACCACCGCGGTCGTCAGATGCTCCAGCAAACGTTGATACATACGTCGTTCCATCGTGGTGATCCGGCATGTGCTCATACAGTGCAAAAACCGCGCCAGTGACGGCAGGCGGTCAGGATCGCCCTCAGCGCGAGCCTGCAACGATAATGATGCACCAAAATGGCGCACCACTGATCGGTGTCGAGGCAATAAGCGGTGAATCGACGACAGGTGCCATCGCACAAACCCATCCAGACGCCCGATGGCGGTGCATCGAACGCTCTGGCTCAGCGGGCGTTGGGGTTGTTGGGATTGGCGGGCAGATTGACGCTGGCGCGCTGCACGTAGAGGGTCACCGGCGCCGTCGCCAGTCGTACCTGTCCGCCTGTATCCACCAGCTCCGCGACGAGACGATACTCCCCCCGATCGAGTCCGGTGAGGGCAAAGACCCGCGTGTGCATCGGCGACTGGCGAACCTCGCCGTTCACGCGCAGTTGCACGCGATCGCCCTGGCGCAGCGCGGGATCGATGTCGAGCTGGACCTGCACGTTACCCGCCTGCCCCGTCGGCAGCGTCTGCTCGTCGCTCGGCGAGGCGATCGCGAATCGCGCGTACTCGAACGCCTCCGACCGGGTGTCTGTGTCGTCGGGCCGTGAGGGGGAGACCGCCGCCGGGCGCTCTGGGTCGACCACGGTGATCGGCTGCAGATCGACCCGCTCGCCGGCTTGCGGTTCGTCGCTGAAGACCACGCTGCCGTCGGCGGCGCGATGCTTGTAGACCGACGCCGCCCAGGCCGATCCGGTCAGCAGGCCGAGGCTCATCAGCCCAAGGCTCAGCAAAACGATGCTCCGCCCTGCGATGCTCGGTCGTGCCCCGCTCGGTCGTGCCTTGGCAGGTCGTGCCCTGCCGGTCGATATTCGCATTGCCGCTCGCTCCTCGAGGTTTTCCCCCTTATCGGCCGGCGCTGCCGGTTCCTTGCGGGCGGTTCGGGCGCTACGCCACTCCACGAAAAAAGCCCCGCCGAGGCGGGGCTTTCGTTGCGCAGGTTCGCGAACGCCGACCGGGCTCAGACGCTGTAGTAGAGCTCGAATTCGACCGGGTGAGTCGCCATGCGCAGACGATCGACTTCTTCGCTCTTCAGCTCGATGTAGCCATCGATCATGCTGTCGGTGAAGACGCCGCCTTCGGTGAGGAAGGCACGATCGGCATCGAGCGCTTCCAGCGCCTGATCCAGGCTCTTGGCGACGGTCGGGATCTTCTTGCCCTCTTCCGGCGGCAGATCGTAGAGATTCTTGTCCATGGCGTCGCCCGGATGAATCTTGTTCTTGATGCCGTCGATGCCCGCCATCAGCATCGCCGCGAACGCGAGATACGGGTTGGCGGTCGGGTCGGGGAAGCGAGTCTCGACGCGCTTGCCCTTCGGGTTCGACGTGTACGGAATACGGATCGAGGCGGAGCGGTTACGCGCGCTGTAGGCGAGCATGACCGGCGCTTCGAAACCCGGCACCAGACGCTTGTAGGAGTTGGTCGAGGCGTTGGTGAAGGCGTTCAGCGCGCGGGCGTGCTTGATGACGCCGCCGATGTAGTAGAGCGCCATTTCGGACAGGCCCGCGTACTCGTCGCCGGCGAACTGGTTCTGACCGTCCTTCCAGAACGACTGGTGCACGTGCATGCCGGAGCCGTTGTCGCCGACCAGAGGCTTGGGCATGAACGTCGCGGTCTTGCCGTAGGCGTGGGCGACGTTGTGGATGACGTACTTCATCTCCTGGACTTCGTCGGCCTTCTTCACCAGCGTGTTGAACTTGACGCCGATCTCGTTCTGGCCCGCGTTCGCCACTTCGTGGTGATGGACTTCGACGCTCTGGCCGATCGCCTGGAGGGTGTTGCACATCGCGCTACGGATGTCGTGGAAGCTGTCGACCGGCGGTACCGGGAAGTAGCCGCCCTTGACCCGCGGACGGTGCGCCAGGTTGCCGCCTTCGAACTGACGATCGGTGGCCCAGGCACCCTCTTCCGAGGAGATCTTGTACATCGAGCCTTCGATGTCGGTCTTGAAGTGGACCTCGTCGAAGATGAAGAACTCCGGCTCCGGGCCGAAGAAGGCGGTGTCGCCAAGGCCGGTGCTGTTGAGATAGGCCTCGGCGCGCTTGGCGATGGAGCGCGGATCACGCTCGTAGCCCTGCATGGTGGCCGGCTCGATGATGTCACAGCGCAGGATCAGCGTGGCGTCTTCGGTGAACGGGTCGAGAAAGGCGGTGCCGTCTTCCGGACGCAGGATCATGTCCGACTCGTTGATGCCCTTCCAGCCTTCGATGGAAGAGCCGTCGAACATTTGGCCGTCTTCGAAGAACTCGTCGTCGATGGCGCTGGCCGGGATCGTGACGTGCTGCTCCTTGCCCTTGGTATCGGTAAAGCGCAGATCGATCCACTTGACGTCGTGTTCTTCGATAAGGGCGAGGGTTTTCTCAGACATGTTGTCCTCCACTGTGAGCCGGGGCTCGATTCGTTGGCGAATGTCCAACACCGCTTTTTAGCATGCACCAAAGGCGATTGCCCACGTGCACAACGTTTCCCAGGGAAATGCAGAGAATGTGCCAAAATGGCGCAGGTACCACCCACTGTCTTTTAGCGCTCTGATTTAGCGAAGGATTTTTCCGATACCCGAATCGGACTGCGCGCCATCGGCTGCCGTCGAGGCCCCTCGCGCGCCGATGACGATACGACCTGCGCACTGCAAAGGTGCTTTTTTAGACATTTTGCACCACAAGGATGCATTCACGCGTCGCCACGCGACGGTCGCATTCCGTCAAGCCAGCGAATATCCTCGATCTCGGCAGTCGAGCAACGGACGGCTAACAATAATCGACCGATGAATCGGGAATAATCGACCGACGAACCGGGGTCGTGGACGCGGCGGGTGCGCGCCGCAAAGGGAGTTGCGATGGCCAGACTGGAACGCCCCCAGAGTGTGGTACAGCGCCTGCGCGGTCACTGGCGGCGCAGTGTGAGCGAGCCGCTTTGGGGCCGCAGCGCTATCCTTGCGATCAACCGTGTGCTGGCAAGCGAAGACGAAGCGCGTCTGCCGCATCGTCGCGGCGCCTGCCTGGGGCCGGAGAGCCTGCAGCAGCTGATCGCAAGCCTCGCCGAGAGTGCGCAGATCGTCAGCCTCGACAGCGCGCTGCACCTGCATCACGACCAGCTTCCACGCATCGCGCTCACCGTCGACGGCGGCTGGCGTGACGTCGCCACCCAGATCCATCCGGTGCTCGAGCGCCTGGCGTTCCCCGCCAGCATCTTTCTACCCGACCCCACCGTGCGCCAGCCGTGGATGCCGGATCGCACGCTGATCGCCGAAGCGCTGTGGCACGACGAGAGCGACCATGGTCGCGTCGCGGCCCGGCTGGCCGAGTTCGGACTGCCGCGGGCGCCCCACGGCGGTTGCGACGAGCGCAAGAGTCAGGCCATCGACGACTATCTGGAGATGCTGGCGGGCAGCTCGACGCTACGGTGCAAAGAGATCGCCGATAGGCTCTGGAGCGAAGGGCTGACCGGAGAAGAGACGTCGACGAGCGCGGCGCTGGATGCCTTTACCGTGCGTCGTCTCGATCAGGGCGGGCTTCTGCGCTTCGGCCAGCTGAGCGACGTCGCGGCGCTCGCCGCCGGCGCCGATGCCCGGCGCGCCCTGCAGACCGGGCGCCAGCGTCTGGCACGACTCTGCCGCGAGCCGCTGACGATCCGCGCCTGCACCGACTTGGGTGATATCGGGTCGCTCGACCGTTTCACCCCGCTCGACGCCGACGCCCGCTGGCTGACGAGAACGCCCGGCTGGCTCGAGCCCGGCGCCGATACGCGAAGGCTGCCGCGTTTCGTCATCGAGCAGCCGCTGGCCAGCAGTTCCGGCAAGCTGTTCGACTGGCTGCTGGGCCATCTGCCGGCCTAGGCGAACACCGCCCCCTTTCCGGTAGAAACCGCGATTCCGTCACGTTCCTGCCGGACCCACGAGGGCTCTTTGTCTAGAACCGCGGGGCCTCTTGTCTAGACCCGCGCAACCTCTTGTCTAGACCCACGCCGCCTCTCGTTGGGGCGCGCCAGCCCGCGACGGCGCGGGCGTCGCCGCCGAACCGTCGACGTCATCAGCGCCGATCTCGAACGAGGCCATGGCCGCCAGCAGCTGATCCGCCTGCTCGCGCAGCGCCTGGGTGGCGCGCTGGCTCTCGTCCGCCATGCTGGCGTTCTCCTGCGTCGTGCGGTCGAGCTGGGTGACCGCCTGCCCCACCTGGCTCACCCCGGCGCGCTGCTCGACGCTCGCCTGACTGATCTCGGCCATGACGGTGCTGACCCGACGAATCGCGCCGAGCACGTCGTCGATCGTCGTCCCGGCCCGGTCGACCAGCTGCGCGCCGTCGTTGGTCTTGGCCACGCTGCTGTCGATCAGCCCGCGAATGTCGCGCGCCGCTTCCGCAGCCCGTCCGGCGAGGTTGCGAACCTCGGTGGCGACCACCGCAAAGCCCCGGCCATGCTCGTTCGCCCGCGCCGCCTCCACCGAGGCGTTGAGTGCCAGGATATTGGTCTGAAAGGCGATGTCGTCGATCAGGCTGACGATATCGGCGATGCGGGTCGACGACTGCTGAATGTCACGCATGGTAGTGACGACTTCGGAGAACGCCTCACCGGCACGTTCGGCGACGCCGGCCGCTTCCGAGGCGTAGCGATCCCCCTGGGTGGCGTTGTCGGCGTTCTGACGCACGGTGGAGTCGAGCTCCTCCATGGAGGCGGAAGTCTGTTCGAGCGCAGCGGCCTGGGACTGGGTCCGGGAGGCGAGCTGGCGGTTGTCCTCGTCGATACGCACGCTCGCTGCGGCGACGGCGTTGGCACTTTGGCGGACGCCGAATACGGTTTCGCGCAGCGTTGCGGCGGTCTTCTCCAGCTCGTGCATGATGCTGCGGCTGGGGCGAACGCGGGACGTCGCCACGTCGAGCCGGCCGCGGCCGATGGCGGCCGCCAGCGAGCGGACGTCGGCCGGTTCGGCACCGAGCGTGCGCTTGAGCCACAGCGTCAGCGCAACGGCGATGATGCCGCCCAGCAGCAGCGCGGCACCGCACAGCGCGATCATCAGCCAGCGAAAGCCGGCAGCAATGTCGCGCACGATTCCCGCTTCGGCCTGATTCAACGTTTCCTGGTAGTCGATGAACGCATTGATGGACCCCAGCCAGTCGACGAACGCTGGCCGAGCTTGCTCGAGTACGACCCTCTGTGCCGATGCCACGTCACCGTTGCGTCGCAGCTCAAGAACGCGTGCCATTAGCGGAAGTGTTCGCGCCTGGATCGCTTCGATGTCGGTGAAGAGCGCACGATCCCTTTCGGCCACGTTGCCTGGCTCTGCGAGAATGGCATCCATGTTTCGCTCGGCGGTCTCGAAATCCGCGGTCAATGCCTCGATGAGCGATACCACGGCCGGCAGTTCGGCATCGTCGACGAGCGTCGCGTCACGGACCGCGATGGCTCGATCGTGAACGCTACCGCGCATGTTGATGGCGTAACGTTGCTTGACGCTATTGACGTCGTTGATATGGGTCAGGCCGTCATCGATATCGTGAACTCGCCACACACCCACGGCGGTCACGATCAACATCAGCAACAAGATAACGGCAAAACCGAAGCCAAGGCGGGCGCCCAGGCTCATGTCGTGAAAGATCCTTTTCATGGCAGTGACAAGATTTCCAGTCCGTTGAGGGGGGCGTCGCCTCTCCCGAGCGACTAAGTATTCTTCGGCAACCACACCGGAAACTTGAAACTTTTTACCTCTCGATAGCACTCGATCTTGGTTTCGTTCGGCGCCCTGCCCGAAGCGGTATCGGTGCACCGACCGGTCCCGAACCAGCTAGACCTGGAGCCGCGGCCAGCGCTCGAGCCAGCGCTTCTCGGCGATGCGCCGCTCGAAGACCGCGGCATCGTCATGCTGCGGGTTGTGGCTGATGCGTCCCGCCATCAGCGAGTCGAGTCCCAGTGGCGCGCTCAGCGTGAGCGCGCCGTCGGCTTCGAGTCGCACCGCCACCGCGGTTTCGCACTCGACCCAGAAGCGCATCGCCTGGGTCGCCGAGTCGTAGGGGGCGTGGCCGTGGCGTTGGTGCATGCGCGCCTGATTCTTCACCGACCAGGGCTGGCCGCTCGCCGTGCGCAGACGCTCGCTCAGCGCGCGGTCGCGGGACTCGCCGGGAGCCTCGGGATCGCAATAGATCAGATCGATGTCGTTGAGCGGGGTTGCCTCGGCGTGACCGTGCAACCGGTCCCAGACCGCATTGCGCACGAACCCGGCGGCGAGCCACCAGTCCGGCAGCGCCAGCGCTCGCGCCTCGGCGAGGCGCGCCATACGCCAGGCGTCACTGCGCAGCCAGCCACAGAGCCTGGCGGCGAGATCGTCGGCAGCGGCCATGTCGTCCCTCCTCTCGCTCGACGCGAAGTCGCACGGTGGTCGTGGTCGTGGTCATAGAGGCTCGGCGCTCCTGGCACGATCGAGCCTGTCGCGAACGGACGGGAACTGGCCGCCAACCGGATAAGCGGTGCCCCGAACGCGCCGCCCTCGACGAAAGTAGCCAGTCTCGCGCCCTTGCCTGTACAATGCGCGCCCGACCCTCCTACCCGTGCCCAGGGTATGCGTCGATTCAGGCAAGAAGACGATCGACAGCCCTCGTGGGCGCACACATTTATATGGACAACGCCCCATGAGTGACAACGCTGACGCTCGCATCGAGAGCATTAGAAACATTGCCATCATCGCCCACGTCGACCACGGCAAGACGACCCTGGTCGACAAGCTCCTGAGCCAGTCCGGCACCCTGGACCGCAAGGCCGAAGGTCAGGAGCGGATCATGGACTCCAACGACCAGGAAAAAGAGCGCGGCATCACCATCCTGGCCAAGAACACCGCGATCCGCTGGAACGATGGCAACGGCCGCGACTACCACATCAACATCGTCGACACCCCGGGACACGCCGACTTCGGTGGCGAGGTCGAGCGCGTGATGTCGATGGTCGACTCCGTGCTGCTGCTGGTCGACGCCGTCGACGGCCCGATGCCGCAGACCCGCTTCGTGACCCAGAAGGCGTTCGCCCAGGGCCTCAAGCCGATCGTCGTGGTCAACAAGATCGACCGTCCCGGCGCGCGTCCCGACTGGGTCATCGATCAGATCTTCGATCTGTTCGACAACCTCGGCGCCACCGACGAGCAGCTCGACTTCCCGATCATCTACTGCTCGGCGCTCAACGGCATCGCCGGCATGGAGCCGGATTCGCTGGAAGACGACATGACGCCGATGTTCAAGTCGATCGTCGACATCGTCGAGCCGCCGAAGGTCGAAATCGACGGCCCGTTCCAGATGCAGATCTCGGCGCTCGACTACAACAGCTACGTCGGCGTCATCGGCCTCGGCCGCATCAAGCGCGGCAGCGTCAAGCCGAGCCAGCAGATCAGCGTCATCACCAAGGAAGGCAACGTCCGCAAGGGCAAGGTCGGCCAGGTCATGACCCATCTGGGTCTCGACCGCGTGCAGACCGACGAAGCCACTGCCGGCGATATCGTCTGCATCACCGGTATCGAAGACCTGGCGATCTCCGACACGCTCTGCGAGCAGAGCGCGGTCGAGGCACTGCCGCCGCTATCGGTGGACGAGCCGACCGTCTCCATGACCTTCCAGGTCAATGACTCGCCGTTCGCCGGCAAGGAAGGCAAGTACGTCACCAGCCGTAACATCAAGGATCGTCTCGACCAGGAGCTGATCCACAACGTGGCGCTGCGCGTCGAGCAGGGCGAATCCGCGGAGAAGTTCAAGGTTTCCGGCCGTGGCGAGCTGCACCTGTCGGTGCTGGTCGAATCGATGCGCCGTGAAGGCTTCGAGCTGGCCGTGGGCCGCCCGGAAGTCATCATCCGCGAGATCGACGGCGTCAAACAGGAGCCGTACGAAGAAGTCATCATCGACTGCGAGGAGCAGCATCAGGGCTCGGTCATGGAAGAGCTCGGCTATCGCAAGGGTGAGCTCTCCAACATGAACCCGGACGGCAAGGGGCGTGTGCGTCTGGACTTCATCATCCCGGCGCGCGGTCTGATCGGCTTTCGCGGTCAGTTCCTGACGCTGACGTCGGGTACCGGCATCCTCACCAGCCGCTTCGATCACTATGGCCCGCTCAAGCCCGACGCCGCGGTCAAGCGTCGCAACGGCGTGCTGGTGTCGATGGTTCCCGGCAAGGCGCTGGCGTATGCGCTCTACGCCCTGCAGGATCGCGGCAAGCTGATCGTCGAGCACGGCACCGAAGTCTATGAAGGCATGCTGATCGGCATCAACAACCGCGCCGACGACATGGTGGTCAATCCGACCAAGGGCAAGAAGCTCGATAACATGCGCTCGACCGGTAACGACGAGAACATCGTGTTGACGCCGCCGATCCGCTTCACCCTGGAGCAGGCGGTGGAATTCCTCGACGACGACGAAGTCGTCGAAGTGACACCGTCGCACATCCGCCTGCGCAAGAAGCACCTCACCGAGAACGAGCGCAAGCGCGCCGGCAAGAAGGGCTGATCGTCCCTTCCCAAGCCTCTCAGTGAGACTCGACGGCCCGCCACTCGGCGGGCCGTTGTCGTTTCTGACCCACCACGCGATTTACGGCAGTGACGCCCCTCGGCGCCGCCCGGGCTCTGGCGAGCGGGGCAACGTTCGGGGAGGCGACGCGCAGACGCGCTTTTCCGAATCAGCCCTAGAGCGGGATCGCCGTCTCCTCCTTGGCCGTTCGCGTCACCACAGCGGTAAAGAAGCGCGCAACGTTGGTCTGGTCGCGAAAGAGCCGCTCGCAGAGCGCGTCGAACTCCGCCATGTCGACCAGGCGCAGCATCAGTATCACGTCGCTCTCCCCCGTCACCGCGTAGGCGCTCATGACCGCCGGCTCCGCCGTCGCCAGTGCCAGAAACTGACGAACCTGCCGATCGCCGTGGCGCGCGAGTTCGACATTCACCAGCGCCTTGAGCCGCCGCTCGGTCCGCGCGGGATCGAGAATCGCCACGGTGCGATCGATCATCCCGTCGGCGCGTAGCCGGCGAATGCGTCGCAGGCAGCTCGACGGCGATAGCCCCACCGCCTCGGCAATGGCGAGATTGGTGCGCGAAGCGTCTCGCTGTAGCGCCTCGAGAATCCGTTTATCGAGCCGATCCACTTCTCTCCCCCTCGCGGTGCGTCGTTCTGCAATAAGATTGCAGATCAGAGCAATTTTTGACCCCATCCGCCACCCCGTCCGCGCTAGCGTGAGGCCTTCACCCTCCCCGGTTTTCAACGGCTGGAAGTTTTCACGCCCTGGAAGTTTCACCCCCTAATTGGAGACGACCGATGGCGCTGCGTCAGACTGCACTCGCTTCGATTCGCGAGATACTCGGCATCTACTGGATTCTGGTTCGCGTCACGGTGCCCATCGTGATCATGACCGAGCTCTTGTCGCGGCTCGGCGTGATCGACGCCATCGCCCCCGCCTTCGGCCCGGTGATGGCGCTTGTCGGCCTGCCCCCGGCACTGGGGCTTGCTTGGCTCACCGGCATGCTGGTGGGGATCTGGGGGGCGGTACCGCTGCTCTTCGCGCTGGTGCCGGTCGCCTCGCTGAGCGTCGGTGACGTCACCACGTTCTCGGCCCTGCTGCTCTTCGCCCACGGCCTGCCGCTGGAGCAGAAGATCATCCAGAAGGTCGGCCCCGGTCTGGTCGTGACGACCGCCCTGCGGATTCTGGGCGGGCTGCTCTACGCCTTCGTTCTCTACCGGATTCAGCTCGCCACCGGCTGGCTCGCGGGCCCCGTCGACCCCGCCTGGGTGCCGCTGGAGACGCAGACCTCGTGGCCGGGGTTTTTCCGCGCCCTGCTCGAGACGCTGGTGACGATCTTCTTGATTCTCGTCGCGCTCACCTGGGGGCTCGAGCTGCTGCGGCGAACCGGCGTTCTCGCCCGGTTGATGCGGCTGCTCGCCCCGGCGCTGCGCCTCGCCGGCATTCGCGGCGAGGCGGGACATCTCACCGTCGTCGGGCTCTTTCTCGGTATTACCTATGGCGCCGGGCTCTTGATCCGCGAGGCACGCACGGGGCGCGTCTCGCCGCGCCAGCTATTTCTCTCGTGCGTCTTCATGGGGTTCGCGCACAGCGTGATCGAGGACACCCTCATCGTGGTCGCCCTGGGTGCCGACCTCACCGCCGTCCTGCTGGGCCGCGTCGTGTTTGCGCTGATGGTGACCGCGGCCATCGCCGCGCTGCTGAAACGTCTCGACGACCGGCACTTTTTGCGCCTGGCATTCCACGGTGGCCCTGGAGGGCGCGATGACGGGGGCTGATTCCCGCAGCGAAATCGGATTAAGATGGCCCGCACTGCCACAATCGGTAACGTCACTGGCGGCTCGATCGCCGCACGACGTCGCGCGCCGCGGTCGCGATACCGAGACGAGCCCTAACAACGAACAACGAACAACGAACAACGAACAACGACACAGGGAAAAGCCGATGACACCCATCATCGACGTGCGCCACGTGCGCAAGGCATTCGGTGGCCTGACGGTCATCGACGACTGCTCCATTCAGGTCGCCAAGGGCTCGATCACCGGCATGATCGGCCCCAACGGCGCCGGCAAGTCGACGCTTTTCAACATCATCGCCGGCAGTCTCTCCCCCGACAGCGGTGAGATCCTGCTCGACGGCGAGGCAATCACCCACCTCTCCGCCAACCACCGCTTCCACAAAGGCCTGCTGCGCACCTTCCAGATCGCCCATGAATTCAGCCATCTGAGCGCGCTGGAGAACCTGATGATGGTGCCGCCGGGTCAGGAGGGCGAAAACCTCTTCAGCACCTGGTTGAAGCCCGGCGAGGTCAAACGTCAGGAGGCCGAGACGCGTCGGCGCGCGCTGGAGGTGCTCGACTTCGTGGGACTCTCCCACGTGCGTAACGAGCTTGCCGGCAACCTCTCCGGCGGCCAGAAGAAGCTGCTCGAACTCGGCCGCACCATGATGACCGACGCCCGTGTGGTCCTGCTCGACGAGATCGCCGCCGGGGTCAACCGCACCCTGCTGGGGGATCTCATCGGCAACATCGAGCGGCTCAACCGGGAGCTGGGCTACACCTTCCTGGTGATCGAGCACGACATGGAGATGATCGCCCGGCTCTGCGATCCGGTCATCGTGCTCGCCCAGGGGCAGGTCATGAGGCAGGGATCGATCGCCGACATCCAGAACGATCCGGCAGTGATCGAGGCCTACTTCGGCGCCGACCCGGAGGCGGAGCCGGCCTGCGCCTAGCCAGACGCCAAGCCCTACCCGACCGCCAGGCGGTCCGCTCATCAGCCAACAAGACAACAGCGCAGACACGAGCCCACCATGCCTCTACTCGAAGCGATCGACGTTCACGGCGGCTACGGCGGCATGAACATCCTCAACGGCGTCGACATGACCATCGAGGCCGATGAGATCGGCGTGATCGTCGGCCCCAACGGCGCCGGCAAGTCCACCATGCTCAAGGCGATCTTCGGCCTGCTCACCATCACCGGCGGCGAGATCCGGCTCAGAGGCGAGGCGATCACCAATCTCTCCCCGCACAAGCTGGTCGAGCGCGGCATGGGATTCGTGCCGCAGGAGAAGAACATCTTTCCGAGCCTCTCCGTGGAGGAGAATCTGGAGATGGGCGCCTTTCTCAAGCCCGCCACCGCCACACGGCTCAAGCAGCAGATCTACGAGTTCTTCCCACCGCTGAAGGAGAAACGCCGCCAGCCCGCTGGCGAGCTCTCCGGCGGCCAGCGCCAGATGGTGGCGATGGGCCGGGCGCTGATGAACGAGCCCAGCGTGCTGCTGCTCGACGAACCCACCGCCGGGCTCTCGCCGCTATACATGAACGAGATCTTCGAGCGGGTGAAGACGATCAACGCTGCCGGCGTCGGCGTACTGATGGTGGAGCAGAACGCCAAGCAGGCGCTGCGCATCGCCGACAAGGGCTTCGTGCTCGCCGCCGGCCAGAACCGCTTCACCGATACCGGTCAGGCGCTGCTCGACGACCCGGAGGTCGCCAGGAGCTTTCTGGGCGGCTGAGACCGGGCCAAGATCCACGCCGACGATTCCAACGACAACGACAGTTCCAACGACAACGACGCTTGCAACGACAGCGATGACGCCAATGACAACGATCGAGACTTCGCCGTGAATGAGCTGATCTACTTCTTCAACTATGTGGTCGTGGCGGGCAGCGTCACCGGCAGCATCTACGCCATGGGCGCAATCGGGGTGACGCTGATCTACAGCATTCTGCGTTTCGCCCACTTTGCCCACGCCGACATGATGACCCTTGGCGCCTTTCTGGTGCTGTTGCTGACACTGCTGTTTCCCCACGCCGGCGAACCGCTCGGCCTCCCGACGGCGGTCGTCATGCTGCCGATCGCCATGGTGCTGACCTCGCTGGCCGCGGTGGGCATCGACCGCGTCTTCTATCAGCCGCTGCGCAACCATGGCGTCAAGCCGATCGTCCTGGTGATCGCCTCGCTCGGCGTCACCCTGATGCTGCAGGGGCTGATCCGGCTCTTCTCCGGCACCGGCGCCCAGAGTCTCTACGTCGATGCGCGCAAGGAGATCTTCCGCCTCGAGGTGCCCGGCGTCACGCGGCCGATCATCCTCACCGAGCCGCAGATCATTCTGTTCGTGGTGACGATCGCCAGCGTCATCGCCCTGCACCTGTTTCTGACCCGCTCACGGCTCGGCAAGGCGATGCGCGCGATGTCGGACAACCCGGACCTCGCTCGCGCCTCCGGCATCAACACTCAGCTGATCGTCACCCTGACCTGGGTGATCGCGGGGTCGCTTGCGACCCTCGCCGGCACGCTGCTGTCGCTCGACGTTGCCTTCAAGCCGGATCTGAGCTTCTTCCTGCTGCTGCCGATCTTCGCCGCGGCCATCGTCGGCGGCGTTGGCCACCCGTTCGGTGCCGTCGCCGGCGGCTTTCTGGTGGGCTTTGCCGAAACGCTCGCCGTCTTCAACTGGTCGGTCCTCCTGCGCCCGCTGCGCGACAGCCTGCCGAGCTGGATCGAGCTACCCAACAACCTCGCGCTGGTCGGCACCGAGTACAAGATCGTGGTGCCGTTCTTCATCCTGATCGCGGTGCTGATCTGGCGTCCGACCGGTCTGTTCAAAGGGAAGGTGATCTGATGACGACTCCCCAGCATTCATCCTCCCGCCCCGCCGTTCCCACCCGCGAGCTGGTGCTGTTCGGCGGCCTGATCGTCGTCGTGCTCGGCGTGTTCTTCGCCATGGGCGGCGCCTACGCCACGCGCATGCTGGTCGAGGCCGCCTGCTACGCAATCCTGGCTCTCGGCCTGACCATCCAGTGGGGCTACGCCGGCCAGTTCAACGCCGGCATCATGGGCTTCGTCGCCCTGGGCGGCTTCTCCGCTACCTTCTTCAGCATCCCGGTCAACCACGACTTCTGGTCGAGCGACCTGCCCGGACGTCTCGGCGGCGTGCTGCTCGCCATCATCGCGGCGATCGCGCTGGTCGTCGCCGTCAGCCGCCTCGACCGGCTCGGCGTCCCCAAGCTGGCGCGCACCCTCCTCACGATTCTCGTCGGGCTGATCGCCTACCTGGTGGTCATCAGCTGGCTGCGGGAGGTCACCGGCGACATCGAATCCCAGGTCGACTTCGTCGGCGGGCTGGGGCTGCCGGTGTGGGTCGGCTGGATCGTCGGCGGCCTGCTCGCCGGCGGCGTGGGCTATCTGATCGGCCATATCTGCCTCGGCCTGCGGGCGGACTATCTGGTCATCGCCACGCTGGGGATCGCCGAGATCATCAAGGCGTTTCTCAAGAACTCCGACTGGCTGACCCGCGGCACCGCCACCATCTCACCGCTGCCGTGGCCGGTACCCTCGCCGGGCGAGGTCGGCTTCATCACCGCCCGGGCGCTCTATCTGTCGGTAACGGTGGTGATGATCGCGGTGATCTTCTTTCTGCTCCACCGCGCCTACCACGCCCCCTGGGGTCGGATGATCCGCGCCATCCGCGACAACGAAGTCTCGGCGGCGGCGATGGGCAAGTCGATCAATCGGCGGCGCCAGGAAATCTTCGTCTTCGGCTGCGTGCTCATGGGCATCGGCGGGGCCGCGCTGACCAGCTTCACCGGCATCTTCGACGCTCAGGGCTATCTGCCGCTCAATCACACCTTCCTAGTGCTGGTAATGGTGATTCTCGGCGGGCCCGGCAATAATCTCGGCACGCTTTTCGGCGCCGTGCTGGTCTACGTGATCTGGATCATGTCCGGACCGATGGCGCTGGCACTGGCGCACTTCGTCGCCGAGCTCGGCGGGATGTGGTTCGACTGGCAGCCGGGCAATATGGATAGCCAGGCGCTGCAGGCGCGGGTCTTCGTAATCGGTCTGCTCATACTGATGGTCCTGCGCTTCGCCCCTCGCGGACTGATTCCCGAGAAGGTGGCGCACCACGACTGAGCTCGCGCTCGCCGGGCATCGCGCCCGACTCTTGTCGCCATGGCAATATGACTCTCTACCTGCTGCAAAATTGCATCAATCTACTGCCGCCGCTCCTGGCCCTCGCTGGGGGCGGCCTCATTCTGGTCGGAAGTCTGCGTCTGCTCATGAGACGTGACCGGGCCGGAAAGGGCCGCGGTAAGCTAGACAAGGTGATGAAAGTCACCTGCCTCTCCGCTCCCTTCGTCTTCGTGGCGATACTCGTTGGTATGCAGCAGCTGCTGCCTAACCATGCCGAGACCGAAGCGCTAGCGGCCAGAATCGCCGGATATCCCACCACCCGCATCACACTGCGTCTTACGCATGACATCGAAGCGCGCCGGCGCGTCATCGCAGCTTTCACGCCGTTGATGCGTGCCCACGAGCATCGCTACACCTACCGTGGCAGAACGCCGAGGGGGAACGAGGTTTATACGCAGCGCGCAACGATACCGAGCCGCTACCGAAGCGACGGCACCCGCCTGACGATCGTGACGGGCGTACCCGTTCGTGACGAATTACTGGAAGACCTGCGGCGTCTCGACCGCCAGCCCCCCGCAGAATCCCCACCCAATGCGGTGGCGTTCACCCCCTTCATCGAGTCGGTCGAGGCCGTACAGATCGAGAGTTTCAAACCCTGGCTATCGAGCGGCTCGTGGAATCGCATATCGGCAAGCCATCATTGAAGGCCGGCCACGAAAAACCCGAACCCGCCTTGGCGGATTCGGGTCCAGGACACTCAGCCGGGATAGCGAAGAAGCGGGCGGCTTTCCGACTGCAGATTCCCCGACCGCCACTTTCTGGCTCTATCTATTCACACACCGGCCTTTGGGTGACGCGATTTATTCACCCACCGGCCCTTTGGTGACGAACTTGCCGTCCTCGACCGCCATCTCGACCACGATGCCCGGCACGTCGCCGTTGTCGTCGAACTCATGGTCGCCGGCGGCGCCCTGGTAGTCGACCTCGGTGCCTTCGCCGATCAAGCGCTTCGCCTTCTCCCACTCGCCTGGCAGAATCGTCTCGCCCGGGGCGGTGGCGACGTCGCGCAGCGCCTCGGAAAGCCCTTCCCTGTCGGCACTGCCGTTCTTCTCGATCGCCATCGCCAGCAGGAAGGCGGCGTCGTAGGACTGCGCCGCGAATACCGCGCTGGGGTCGATCCCCGCCTCCTCGGCAAGCGCGGTGAACGCTTCGGTACCCGGTGAATCCGGCGAGCCGGGGCGGGTGGCGATCATCCCCTCGAGCACGTCGGCGCCCACCGCTTCCACCAGCGAGTTGCCGACCATGCCGTCGGCCCCGGCGAACTGACCGAACGCACCGCTCTCGTAGGCCTGGCGCAGAATCGTCTGGCCGGAGGTGTCGGCGTAGGCCAGCACCACCAGCGCCTGCGAGCCGCTGGCGGAGAGCTGGCCGATCTCCGAGCGATAGTCGGCACGGTTGTCTTCGTGGGCCAGGTTCGCGGTGATCGAGCCGCCCTCGGCTTCATAGGTCTCGGTGAAGGCGGCGTCGAGTCCCTGGCCGTAGTCATTGTTGACGTAGGTGACCGCGACGTCCTCGATGCCCTTGGAGAGCAGCAGCCTGGCGAGCTGTTCGCCCTGGAAGGCATCCGACGGCACGGTGCGGAAGACCAGATCGTCGTCGTCGAGATCCGTCACCGCCGGCGCGGTGGAGGCCGGCGAAACCATTACCACGCCGCCCGGAATCGCCGCGTTGTTGGCCGCCGCGATGGTCGCCCCGGTGCAGAGCGCGCCGACGATCGCCGTGACCTGCTCGCTGTTGACCAGCCGGTCGGCCGCATTGGAGGCCGCCGCCGCGTCCGAACAGGTGGTGTCGCCCGACGGCATCGCCATCGTCTCGCCGTCGAACAGCCCACCCTGGGCATTGACCTCCTCGACCGCCAACTTGGCGCCGTCGAAGATCGGCGGCGTGAGGCTTTCGATACCGCCGGTGAACCCGCCAAGGAACCCGACCTTGACGTCTGCCTGCGCGGCAACGCCGCAGACCGAGCCGGCCGCGATGGCCAGCGCCAGAACCGTTTTTTTCATGGTGATCGTCACTCTCTTTGTTGTGGTCTTTGTTGTGGTTCGCGAATCGTCGTTACTGGTGATAATCGTGGGGGATACATCGAATTGTCGTGGTCGAAAACGTCGTCTGACGACGCTTTCACTCTGCTGCGCCCCCTGGAAAAAGACAAGCGCTCGTCACCCTAGAACGGCGAGACGATACCTGGCGTGGCCGGCAGCGAGGCGCAAATCCCGCTACGCTTTGGGCGTCAATCACGGCGACAAGGAGAGAATCATGCACAAGCACATCGAATGGGACACCCCCGGCGGCGAAAGCGTCGATAGTCACTACGCCAAGGATCCCCAGCACCGAGTCGAGCCGCATCCCGGCATGATCCTCACCGCGCAGTACAAGGGCGCGACGGCTCGGATCAAGGTCGAGGCCTACGTAGACGGCGTGAGCATCGGCAAGGTCGCCGCGCTGATCGACGACATGGGCGAACGTCACGACAGCCACGCCGGGCTCGATGTGGGCGACATGGTCCGTCTGCCCGACGACAAACGCGCGTTCCAGTCGCCGCGACAAGACGACTGAGCAAGGGCTCTCCCCCACTCATCACCACTCCCCCCCTATCAACGCCGCCATCTATCAACGCCCCCAACGAAAAAACCCCGGACCTGAAAAGGTCCGGGGAAGCTGGAGGTCGTGCAGACGATCGGTACGTGGCGAGCGTTCTCGCGCGCTCTTACGTCAAACCCTATCGGGCTCGCGACTGGCGATGGCGATCAGTCGATGCCCGCGATGACGATCAGTCGATGCCCGCGATGACGATCAGTCGATGCTCGCGACGGAGAACTCGACGTTGCCATGCTGGGCGTGACTGCCACCGTTCACGTTCTCGAGCGCCTGGGCTGCGGCAACGCTATGGCCCTGACCGGCCAGCGCCGAGTCACCGCCGATGACGTGCGTACCGCGCTGAGTCTCTTCGGCTACCTGCGCCAGCGAGCGATCCGCCACATGGCTATGGCCACCGCTGACGGTATCGACGCGATACTGCGTCGGCAGTGCGTGATACTCCGACGTCACCTGCGTGTTCAGCGGAGCGTTGAGGTAGTCGAAGGCCCGTTCGGTCATCACGCTGTTGGCCTGAGCGGCCGCCGGCAGTGCGATGGCGAGAGCGAATGCAGCGAGGATGCGATTTTTCATGATGAATCTCCAAAAGCGTCGTTGGCGTGGTTGGTGCTGCCCAACCGATGACGCCATTGTGGAGACTTTTCCGTTAGCTGGTTAATAATTGACACCAAAGGCGACTATCGACGCCATCGATAGCCGGGGCGCCTTTTGGCCGAGATATCCCGCGCCGTCACGAACGCACTCCTCCATGCCAATTGGCCTAACCGAATGATCCATTAGCTATAAATCATCGTTTTCGCCACACAACGAGCCGAAGTTTACCTAAGATAGGGGTGGTACGGTCATGACCCTTCGGCTCCCTGTCTATGCGGCACGGCGCCAGTGAAATGACCGAACCCAAGGAGTACCCGTTTCAATCGGTACTCGTCATGAGTCGTATTCGCTGTAAGTGGTACGCGTTGTAATGTCAGTGGTACTCGATGAGCGGCACTCGTCGAGCGGTACACGTTGAACGATACGCATCGTGTGGTACCGGTGGAACGTCGTATCGATGCCAGGCGTGACGGACGGCCGATGACCGTGATCGCGTGTGATGTCGATGGCAAGTGGTACCGACAGGGCGCCGTATCGGAAGTCGAATCGATGAAGCAAGGACGGACAGCATGAGCGAAGAGATCAAGATCGGGGGCAAATGCCCCTTCGCCGGTGACTCGGTTGGCGGTGTCGCCGGATCCGAGCCGACCACCGATCACTGGTGGCCCAATCGCCTCAAGGTCGAACTACTCCATCAGGACCCGCGCGAGGCCAACCCTCACGACGAGGATTTCGACTACGCCGAAGCCTTCCGCCAGCTGGATCTGGCCGAGGTCAAACGAGACATCAAGGCGCTGCTGACCTCGTCGCAGGACTGGTGGCCGTCGGACTACGGCAACTACGGCAACTACGGCCCGCAGATGATCCGCATGGCTTGGCACTCCGCCGGTACCTACCGTATTGCCGATGGCCGCGGCGGCGCCGGTGAAGCCATGCAGCGCTTCGCCCCGATCAACAGCTGGTGGGACAACGGCAACGTCGACAAGTCCCGCCGCCTGCTCTGGCCGATCAAGCAGAAGTACGGCGCCTCGCTCTCCTGGGCCGATCTGATCGTGCTCACCGGCAACTGCTCGCTGGAGATCATGAACTTCCCCACCTTCGGCTTCGCCGGCGGACGCATCGACGCCTGGGAACCGGACAACCTCACCTACTGGGGCCCGGAATCCTGGTACGGCAAGAAGATCGAAGACGCCCCGCACGGCCCGTTCGAAGGTCATCCGGACCAGATGGTCAATCGCGACCTGCGATGGACCGGCGAACCCGGCGACGACGACTACGATCTCGAAGCGCCGCTGGCCGCCTCCAACTCGAACCTGATCTACGTCGATCCGGAAGGCTCGGCCAAGCAGGGCATCCCGGAAGATTCCGCCACCGATATCCGCATCACCTTCGGCCGCATGGCGATGAACGACGAAGAGACCGTGGCCCTGATCGCCGGCGGTCACGCCTTCGGCAAATCCCACGGCATGACCCCGCCGGATCAGATCGGCTTCGCCCCCGAAGGCGCGCCGATGGAAGCCCAGGGTCTGGGCTGGCACAACCCGCGCGGCAAGGGTAACGCCGAAGACACCATGACCAACGGGATCGAGGGCTCCTGGACGCAGGATCCGACCCAGTGGGACAACAGCTACCTCGAGAACCTGTTCAACTTCGAGTGGGAGCAGACCAAGAGCCCCGCCGGTTCGCTACAGTGGACGCCCGTCGACAAGAACGCCCCGCGCACCCCTGACGCGCACCTCGAAGGCGTCGATCATCCGCTGATGATGATGACCTCCGATATCGCGCTGAAGGTCGATCCGTCTTATCGCAAGATCTGCGAGAAATTCCTCGAGGATTTCGACTACTTCACCGACGCCTTCTCGAAAGCGTGGTACAAGCTCACCCACCGCGACATGGGCCCGCGGGCGCGCTATCTGGGTCCGGAAGTCCCGCAGGAAGAGTTCCTGTGGCAGGACCCGATCCCCGCCGTCGACTTCGAGCTGGTCAACGAAAGCGACGTCGCCGATCTCAAGGCCAGGATTCTGGGTGCCGATGTCAGCGTCTCCCAGCTCGCCGCCGTCGCCTGGGGCGCCGCCTCCACCTTCCGCACCTCCGACAAGCGCGGCGGTGCCGATGGCGCGCGCATTCGTCTGGCGCCGATGAAGGACTGGCCGGTCAACAATCCCGACGATCTCTCCCACGTACTCAGCGTGCTGGAAGGCATCAAGCGCGACTTCGACGGCGCCCAGACGGGCAACAAGAAAGTCTCGCTGGCCGATCTGATCGTGCTGGGCGGCTGCGCTGCCGTCGAAAAGGCCGCGCGCGAAGCCGGCGTCGAGATCCAGGTGCCGTTCACCCCCGGCCGCAACGACGCCACCGCCGAGCAGACCGACGAGCAGACCTTCCGCTGGCTCGAACCGGTCTCCGACGGCTTCCGCAACTTCCATCGCAGCGACATCCAGTACAACGTCTCGCCGGAGCAGATCTTTCTGGATCGCGCCGCGCTACTGGGCCTCTCTGCGCCTGAGTGGACCGTGCTCGTCGGCGGCCTGCGCGTGCTGGATGTCAACGCCAAGGGTGCGTATCAGCGCCACGGCGTCTTCACCGACCGCCCCGGCACGCTGACCAACGACTTCTTCGTCAACCTGACCTCCCCCGAGTTCGAGTGGAACAAGGTCGACGACGAAGCGCTGGAGTTCACCCTCGACGATCGCACCAGCGGCCAGACCCGCTTCAAGGCCACCCGCTGCGACCTGATCTTCGGTGCCAATTCCCAGCTGCGCCAGCTCAGCGAGTTCTACGCCCAGAAAGGCGGCCACCAGAAGCTCGTCCGCGACTTCGCCGCCGCCTGGAACAAGGTGATGATGCACGACCGCTTCGACGTCTAATCGCGCCTCGCGCACCACGACGTAACCGAACCCGGCGCCAGTGGCGCCG
>NZ_PZJV01000009.1 GCF_003206155.1 Salinicola halophilus
CCGGCCTGAACAGGCCGGGCAGCGTCGTTTCGGGCAAGGGGTCAGCTCGCTTGGCGTCGCGACGGGCGTCGTCGGCTCTCGTACCGCGGCTCCGACATCAACCCTTTGACCACGGCGTAGCAGGCGATCAGCAGCACGATCGTGAACGGCAACCCGGTGGAGATGGCCGCCGCCTGGAGCCCGCCGAGCCCGCCGCCGAGCAGCAGGGCGATGGCGATCGCGCCTTCGATCAGGCACCAGAAGACGCGCTGCGAAGTGGGCGCATCGACCTTGCCGCCGGCGGTGATCGAGTCGATCACCAGCGAGCCGGAGTCCGAGGAGGTGACGAAGAAGACGATCACCAGCACGATGCCGACCACCGAGGTGAGCATCGCCAGCGGCAGCTGGTCGAGCATGACGAACAGCTTGATCTCGAGCGCGGCTTCCTGCACGCCCTGGAAACCGGTGATCAGCTGCTGGTAGATGGCGGTTTCGCCGAACGCCGTCATCCACAGCGCGGTGACCAGCGTCGGCACCAGCAGCACCGAGAGCAGAAACTCGCGCACGGTACGGCCACGGCTGACGCGGGCGAGGAACATCCCGACGAACGGCGTCCACGAGAACCACCAGGCCCAGTAGAAGGCGGTCCAGCCCTGGCTGAAGCTCTCGTCTTCGCGCCCGAACGGCATCGATAGCGCCGGCAGATACTGCACGTAGGCGCCCAGGTTGCGGAAATAGTCCGTGAGGATGGTCAGGGTCGGCCCCACCGAGATGATGAAGATCAACAGCACCACCGCCAGCCCCATGTTGAGCATGGAAAGGCGCTGAATGCCCTTGTCGAGCCCGGCGAGTACCGAGAACAGAGCGATGCCGGTGATCGCCATCACCAGCAGTACCATGCTGAGATTGTTGTCGGGAATGCCGAACAGGTAGTGCAGACCCGCCGTCGCCTGCGAGGCGCCGTAGCCCAGCGACGTCGCCAGCCCGAATAGCGTCGAGAACACCGCCAGAATATCCACGACGTGCCCCGGCCAGCCCCAGATCCGATCGCCGATCAGCGGATAGAAGATCGACCGGATGGTCAGCGGTAGCCCCTTGTTGTAGGCAAAAAGCGCCAGCGCCAGCGCCACCACGCTGTAGGCCGCCCAGGCGTGCATCGTCCAGTGAAAGATGGTCGAGGCGAGCGCCAGCGAAATCGCCCCCTGCTCGTCCCCCGGCGTGCCGGCCAGCGGCGCAGCGGCATTGCCGTCGAGCGAGGCCGCGAAGTGGGTCATCGGCTCGGAGACGCCGTAGAACACCAGGCCGATACCCATGCCGGCGGCGAACAGCATCGAGAACCAGCCCAGATAGCCGTGGTCGGGGCGGGCATCCGGGCCGCCGAGGCGGACCCGCCCGAGCGGTGACAGCGCAAGCCCGATGCAGAGCAGCAGGAAGACGTTGCCGGCGAGCAGGAAGAACCAGGTCAGGTTGCCGGTGAGATAGTCGCGAATCCCGTTGAGCAGCGGCTCGACGTGATCCTGCAGCGACAGCATCACGAAGACGAACGCCAGTACTACCAGCGCCGAGATCGTGAAGACCTTGCCATGGAGGTCGAAGCGCAGGCCGAAGGCCTCGGTTTCGATGTTGTCCTGACCGATGACGTAGTCGGTATCGGCCAGATTGGTCTCGCCTTCCGGCCGACGGATGCCGTCGGCGTCGTTGTGGGCGTCCGCATCGGATCGATCCGAGGGCTGACTGTCGGAAGTTGGTCGGTCTGAATTCGTTGTCATTGTTCGTTCCCGAAAGGTGGAAGATAGCGTCTCGAGACGCGGCGATACTGGGGTGGGTGAGTGGGGAGCCGGCGCGCTCGGCATCCTGCGATGACGTTGACGCGAACGCCGCCGAAATCAAAGCCGCAGGCGGACGAAGTGTCGAAAACTAGCGTAACTCCCGCCCTTGCGCCAATGGCTTTCGGGATCGCTGCGCGCACTCGCGCGCCAACGTCGCGACGGTCGAACACTGGCCGAGGCCCGGCGTGCGCGGTACGGGATCATGACGTCACGGGGCGCGACGACGACAAACGCTCGGCCCTGTGAGGCCGATTTCCGCCGATGTTGTCGCTACTCGATATGTCGATTATTCTCGACAAATGGAAACAAAAACCGCTACCGAGCGCTTCGCGGCGCTCTCCCAGTCCACGCGCCTCGAGGCTTTTCGGCTCTTGGTGCGTCACGAACCCGAGGGGCTACCGGCGGGGGAGATCGCCCGCGAGCTCGAGGTCCCGCACAACACGCTCTCCTCGCATCTGTCGGTCCTTGCCCAGGCGGGGTGGGTGGTGTCACACCGCCAGGGCCGTTCGATCGTCTACCGCGCGGATCTCGGCTGCATGCGGGAGACGCTCGACTTTCTGGTGCGCGACTGCTGCGACGGCAACCCCGAGGTTTGTGACCCCTTTCTGACGGCGCTCGGCGCCTGTCTTCCCTCTGTCAAAGACTCGCACGGCGCCCGCCTTCCTTCTGCCGACGACGCCAACCAAGAGAACCGAGAGTGACCTCATGCAACCGTTGATCTACCACAACCCCGAGTGCGGCACGTCGCGCAACACGCTGGCGATGCTCGAGGCCTCCGGCGAGTCGCCGCAGGTGATCGAGTATCTCGTGACGCCGCCGAGCCGCGAGCGTCTGGTCGAGCTGATCTCGATGATGGGGATCACGCCGCGGGCACTGCTGCGGCAGAAGGGAACGCCCTTCGACGAACTCGGTCTCGCCGACCCGGCGCTCGCCGATGACGCGCTGATCGACGCCATGCTCGCCCACCCGATCTTGATCAACCGGCCGATCGTGGTCACCGATCGGGGCGCCAGACTCTGCCGACCTTCGGAGCGGGTGCTGGGGCTGCTCGCCAACCCCGTCGCCACTTTCACCAAGGAAGACGGCGAAACCGTACACGCTGCAGGGGGAGCGCATGAGTGATCGGGACGCGGCCGACGCCAGCCAACCGGGCGCTCCTGACGATCTGCCCAATATCGATGAGAGCGCGCTGGCGCCGATCGACGTCGAGGCGCTGGCCGGCGCCGATGCCCCGCGTCACCCGCCGCGCATCCTGGTGCTCTACGGCTCGCTACGCGAACGCTCCTTTTCGCGGCTGCTCTCAGAGGAGGCCGGGCGGCTGCTGCGCGAGTACGGCTGCGAGGTGCAGAGCTTCGACCCCGCCGGCCTGCCGCTGCCGGACGACGCCGAGGCTGATCATCCTCGCGTGCAGGCCCTGCGCGATCTGGCCGAATGGTGCGACGGCATGCTGTGGGTCAGCCCCGAACGCCACGGCGGCATGACCGGGGTGATGAAGGCGCAGATCGACTGGATCCCGCTGGCGCTCGGCGGCGTCCGCCCGACCCAGGGCAAGACGCTGGCGGTGATGGAGGTCTCCGGCGGCAGCCAGAGCTTCAACGCGGTCAATCAGCTGCGCATCCTCGGGCGCTGGATGCGCATGATCACCATCCCCAACCAGTCGTCGGTGCCGCGGGCGTTCGACGAGTTCGACGACGCCGGGCGGATGAAGCCCTCACCGCTCTATCTCCGCGTGGTCGACGTCTGCGAGGAGCTGGTGAAGTTCACCTGGCTGACCCGCGGGCGCTCGGCCTACCTCACCGATCGCTATTCGGAGCGGGTGGAGAGTGCCGAGACGCTCTCCCGTCGCGTCAATCAAACCCGCCATTAGGGGCACGTGATTCATGCTGGCACTGAGCATCTTCGTCGTCACGCTGGTTCTGGTGATCTGGCAGCCTCGCGGGCTGGGCATCGGCTGGAGCGCGCTGGGCGGGGCGCTGGTGGCGCTCGCCGTCGGGGTCGTGCAGCCCGAGGATATCGGCGTGGTGTGGGAGATCGTCTGGGACGCGACGTTCACCTTCGTCGCGCTGATCGTCATCTCGCTGATTCTCGACGAGGCCGGGTTCTTCGCCTGGGCGGCGCTGCACGTCGCGCGCTGGGGCGGCGGGCGCGGGCACCGGCTCTTCCCGCTGGTGGTGACGCTCGGCGCGGTGATCGCGGCGTTCTTCGCCAACGATGGCGCCGCGCTGCTGCTGACGCCGATCGTGATCGCGATTCTCGTGCGGCTCGATTTCCCCCCGCCGGCGGCGCTGGCGTTCATCATCGCCACCGGTTTCGTCGCCGACACCACCAGTCTGCCGCTGGTGATCTCCAATCTGGTCAACATCGTCAGCGCCAACTACTTCGAGATCGGCTTCGACCGCTACGCGGCGGTGATGATCCCGGTCGACCTGGTCTCGCTCGCCGCGACACTGGGGGTGCTCTGGCTCGCCTTCGGCCGGCGCATCCCGCGGCGCTACTCGGTAGCGGAGCTGGATGCGCCGTGCTCGGCAATCGTCGATCCGCTGGTCTTCCGTGCCGCCTTCCCGCTGCTGACGGTGCTGCTCGCGGCCTATTTCGTCACCGCGCCGCTGGGCATTCCCATCGCTGTCGTCACCGGTGCCGGGGCCGTGGTGTTGATGGCGCTGGCCGGACGCTGGTGGCGGCACGGTCGGGGCGCCGTCGTCTCCGTGAGCGCGGCGCTCAAGGGCGCACCTTGGCAGATCGTGCTCTTCTCGATCGGCATGTATCTGGTGGTCTACGGACTGGGTAACGCCGGGCTGACCGATCTGGGCGCCCGCGCACTCGAGTGGCTGGCGGGGCAAGGGGACACGGTGGCAACGATAGGGACCGGCTTTCTCGCCGCACTCGTCGCCTCGATCATGAACAACATGCCGTCGACGCTAGTGGGGGCGCTGGCGATCGATCGCGCGGCGCTGCCGGCGATGCCCCGGGAGCTGATGATCTACGCCAACGTGATCGGCAACGACCTGGGACCGAAATTTACGCCCATCGGCAGCCTGGCGACGCTGCTCTGGCTGCACGTGCTGGCGGGCAAGGGCTATCGCATCGGCTGGGGGCAGTACATGAAGATCGGGCTTGTGATCACGCCCCCGGTGCTCCTGGCGGCCCTCGTCGCGCTGCGGCTCTGGCTGCCGGTGATCGACGGCGTCTGAGGGCCTGCCAACCTGGTCGCGAGAGGACACATCGTTTCGGGTGTCGTCGGCGCGTCACGAGCGAGAGGCGATAGTGGCAGCCGCGGACGTTTCGTGACCGTGGCGCCCTGGCGCCTTTCGACAAGCGTCCGTCCGTGCCAAGACGGTCTGTCAAAAGACGGTCGGTAAAAGGCTGTCCACGAAGAGACCGTCCACGAAGACCATCGTCCCTGGAGTCGTCGACCGTGAGTGCATTCACTGCCTATTCCCTCCGCTGGGCCGAGATCGCCCGCGCCTTTTTGCTACTCGGGGTGACCGCCTTCGGCGGGCCGGTGGCGCATCTGGGCTATTTTCGCGAGGCGTTCGTCGTGCGGCGGGGCTGGTTGGACGACCGCGACTTCGCCGATCTGATCGCGCTGTGTCAGTTTCTGCCCGGCCCCGCCAGCAGCCAGGTCGGCTTTGCGCTGGGCTGGCGCCGCGGCGGGCTGGTCGGCGCGCTGATCGCCTGGAGCGCCTTCACCCTGCCTTCGGCGATCGCGCTGGTGGCCGCCGCCGCGGGGGCGACCCATCTCGACGGCGAGTGGGGGCAGGCGCTGGTCCAGGGGTTGAAGCTCGTCGCCGTCGCCGTGGTGGCCCACGCCGTCTGGCAGATGGCCGGCCGGCTCTGCCCCGACCGCCTGCGGGTGGGCATCGCGCTGGCGGCGGTGTTCGCAAGCGTCACCCTCGGCGGCACGCTGGGCCAGCTCGGCGCCATCGGGCTCGGCGCCGCCGTCGGGCTCTGCGGGTGCCGGCCGGCGCCGGCGGACACCGAGCGCCACGGTATCGGCCTCTCAACCCGGGTGAGCGCCCCGGCACTGGCGCTTTTTCTCGCGCTGCTGCTGGCGCTGCCCTTTGCCGCGGCGTGGGCCGGCGGGCTCGTCGCCGTGGCGGACGCCTTCTACCGCGCCGGGGCGCTTGTGTTCGGCGGTGGCCATGTGGTGCTGCCGCTGCTGCAGAGCGAGGTGGTCGCCCCGGGGTGGGTTTCGGAGCCGACCTTCATCACCGGCTATGGGCTGGCGCAGGCGGTGCCGGGGCCACTCTTTACTTTCGCCGCCTATCTCGGTGCCTCGATGGCACCCGGCGGCGCGGGCTGGGCGACGGCGGCGCTGGCGACGGTGATGATCTTTCTGCCGGGGATGCTGCTGCTGATCGGCGTGCTGCCCCACTGGGAGCGGCTACGCGCGTCATCGCGGGCGCAGCGTCTGATTCAGGGCACCAACGCCGCCGTGGTCGGCATTCTGGGCGCGGCGCTGTTCGATCCGATCTGGCGCAGTGGCGTCGTCGCCCCGATCGACTTCGCGCTGGCGCTGACGGGCTTTCTGCTGCTGAGCGTCTGGCGCTGGCCGGCTTGGGGCGTGGTGATCCTGCTGGTGGTCGCCCGCGTCGCGGTCGCGTGGGTCTAGCCCGGCGCCGCGAGACGGCGCCGAAACGAGCGCGGCATTACACGCTGATCAGGTTTTCCCACCAGCGCTGGATCGACAGCCACCAGTCGGGCTTGTCGTCGCGCGCGTCGCGGTCGCCGCCGACGTAGATGGTGGCGGTGAGACCGGCGGAGAGCTTGGTCCCTTCGGGGATGTCGTCGAGGGCGATACGCACCGGGATGCGCTGGGAGAGACGTACCCAGTCGAAGGAGGCGTTGACGTTGGCGAGCCCGCCGTTCTGGTTGCCCAGGCTGCCGTCGCTGATGCCACGGGCGAAGCTGTCGACGTGGCCCCAGATCGGTTCGTCCTGGGCGAGCAGCTGCACGCGTGCCGGCTCGCCGACCTCGATGCGGTCGAGCTTGGTCTCTTCGAAGTAGCCCAGCGCATAGAAGGAGCTGGCATCCACCAGCGTCAGCGCGTCGGTGCCGACGCTGACGTACTGTCCCGGACGCAGCAGCAGGTTGGTGACGTAGCCGTCCACCGGGGCGCGCACCGTCGCCCGCTCCAGATCGAGCTTGGCGCGCTCCACCTTCACTTTCGCGGCGCGGGCCGCCGCCTCGGCGCTGGCCTGGCTGAAGCGGGCGTTGTCGCGATTTTCCTGCGAGACGTAGTCGTTCAACCGCTGGCGCCGGCTGTTGGCGGCTCGGGCCTCGTCGCGCTGCTGCTCGAGCTGATTGAGCGATGCCTGGGCGTCGTCGAGGGCGAGCTGATAGCGGCGCTTGTCGATGGTGAAGAGCACGTCGCCCTGCTCCACGAAGTCGTTGTCGTGGGTCTCGAGGCCGTCGACCAGGCCGGCGACATCGGTGCCGAGGTTGACCACGTCGGCGCGAATGCGGCCGTCACGGGTCCAGGGGTCGTGCATGTAGTGCTGCCAGATGTTGGCGACCGCGACCACTGCCGCGGCGACCAGCGCCAGCGTCAGCAGCACGCGCAGCGTCTTGCGTACGCCAGAGTGAGATCCAAGCATGATTGTCCTTTTTTCAACCGGCGATCGGCAGGGCGCCGAAAAGCGCCAGAACCGACCACAGAAGCAGAGCGTAGAGCGCGATATCCAGTAGCACCGGCTGCCAGAACCAGTGATAGAGCCCGAAGCGCACGAACAGCCGGCGCAGCAGTAGATAGACGCCGAGCGCCAACAGCACCGGCACTGCCAGCGGCGGCATCAGAAAGCCCATGAACGACCACTCAGCCAGCATGCACTGCCTCCTTGTCCGTCGGGGAGTCCTGGGGCGTTTCCTCGGCGCTGCTGGCCTCGAGTCGCGCGCCCGGCGCCTGACGCATCAGGTGGCTGAGCATCGCCACCTCGCCGATGGTGGCGATCGGCAGGTTCGCTTCGCGGTAGAGCCGGTCGACCCACTGCATTCCCTCGTCGGCGAGCGCGCGCCACACCGCCGGGTCGTGACGCGGGCGCGCCACCAGCCGCTCGCCGATGTCGGCAAGCCACGCCTCCAGCGCCTGGCGGTGGGGGCCGAGTTCGTCGCGAAGCCGGCGGATGCGCCAGACGCAGAGCGCCAGCGCATGCAGGTCGACCGCCTCGCGCAGAGTGTCGTCGTGGCCGCCGAGGGCGATCAACCGACTCAAACGGTCGTAGAGCCGGCTCTCCAGACGCGCCCGGTTGGGCAGGCTCGGCGCCGAGAGCAGCCGACCCAGACCGCGCCAGTAGGCGGCCATCAGCGTGCGAATGCGCTGTTCCGGGGTGCGCTGGCGCAGCAGCGAGTAGGTGAACATCGCCGCGACGGTACCGATGACCGAGGCGAGCCCGCCGTTGATGTAGCTCGTCGGCGAAAAGGTGTAGGTCGAGTGCAGGTTGAGCAGCGTCATCATGGTGATCGCCCCCGCCATGCCGATCGCCGACCAGCGCGGGTGCGGCGTCATCAGCGTGCCGATGGTGACCGGTACGGCGATGGCGATGGCGAGTAGCGCAAAGCCGTTGATCACCGGCATCACCAGAAACAGCAGGATACCGCCGAAGAAGACCGCCGCGAGCGTGCCCCAGAGAAACTGATAGACCACCGCCGCCGGGTTCGGCGCCTTGGCGAACAGCATGGTGAAGACGCCGAGCAGCATCATGGCGAGATAGCCCGAGTGCCAGCCGCTGTGAATCCAGAACAGCCCCAGCGCCTCGAAGGCGATGAAAACACGAAAGGCGTTGAAGCGGGCGACGAAGTGCTCGTTGTGGTTGGCCCGGGGGCGACGGCTGCGGGGCAGCGTCTTGACGCGGGTCGAGGCGGGATCGTCGAGGGCGTGGCGAAGCCGCTGGCCGTGCTGGGCCAGGGAGAGCACCTCGCCCAGGCGCTGGCGCACCAGTTCGGCGCGTGCCCGGGTTCGCGGCGACACCTCCGTCTCTTCCCAGGCGAAATCCGAGAGTGCGATGAACCGCTCGGGGGCGGCATCGGGCTGCGTCTCGACGGCTTCGAGCCGCGGCCTCGCCTCTGCCCGAAGCGGTTCGAGCCAGCGCTCGCCGTCCTCGCACTCGCGCAGCCGATCCAGCGCCGTCTCCAGCTCACGTACCGCGGTGATCAGCGCCAGGCTGTCGCTGGCGAAACGATCCAGCGCCGGAATGAAGTGGCTCAGCCGGCGCGTCTCCAGACGATTCAGGCCGCGCAGTGACTCGAACTGCTGGTGCCGGTCGAGCAGCGCCTTGAGCTCGCCATCGCGCTGCTCTCTCGGGCGGGCGGATTCGAGACACGCCAGCGTCTCGCCGGCCGCCCGAGAGAGTAGCTGCGACAGCGCCCCGGGTAGCGCGCGGCTGCCGTAGCGCGGGGCGATCGCCACGTGGGTGAGCAGCGCGCAGCCGATGCCCAGTGCCGTTTCGCTGAAACGCCCCAGCGCCACCGGCCAGATGTTGTCGACGCCGGTGCCGATGGCGGTCAGCGACACCAGCGTCGAGGTGTAGCCGCTTAACATCATCACGTAGGCCAGGTACTCGTCCGGTTCGAGAATCACCCAGTACATGCAGAACGCCAGCCATGCCCCGGAGAAGAGCAGATAGAGCATCGGCTGCTGACCGAACAGGGCGATCAGCAAGAGCCCCACGATGGCGCCGAACAGCGTGCCGAAGAGCCGCGCCACGCTGCGGCCGATGATGATGCCGATGGGCGGGGTGCCACCGGTGAACATCACCGGCTGCAGGGTGACGATCATTACCGCCAGGATCGCCCAGGCGGGCTGATAGAGATCCAGGCGCATGGAGAGAAAGAGCGCCAGCCAGACGGCCAGCACGGTTCTCAGCGCCAGTAACCAGTGATCGGCAGTGATTCGGCTCATAAAAGACCAAAGCCCGCGAACGACGAGCGTCCGCGGGGCGACAAGAGAAACGGGATAAAAGTTAGGCTGCGAAGTATTGCATCAAAGCGCGATGCTGTCCACCCGGCAGCGGGGCGCAGCCGGCCCGGTGTCGATGAGGGCGGAATGGCGACGGGTCGGCGCGTCGATTGAGGCGGAGCCTCGATGAAGAGGGGCGGTGATATCCAAGAGGAGGACAGGCGCCCGACGAGAAAAACGCAGTGAGGCGAGGGGGCAGGGGCGTGGAACAAGACGACAAAAAAGACCACCGCGAGGGGTGGTCCCAAGAAGCGCCGCTAGGCGCTCATCATCGACGGTTCTCGCGCGACGACGCAGGGTCGATGCGGCGCGGCTCGCTCGCCGGGGCGACACCCCGGCGGGCGAGCCGAGTTTCAGAAGCGGTAGCCGATGCCGCCCATGACCACGATCGGGTCGATATTCACCGTGGTGTCGTAGGACTCGCCGCCGATCGTCGCGGTGGTGTCGGAGTCGATGTCGAGATACCAGGCGGCGGCGTTGAGCGACCAGTGCTCGTCGATCAGCAGATCCACGCCGAGCTGCGCCGCCGCGCCCCAGGAGTCATCCATGTCGAGGCTGCCGCCGTCGACTTTCTCGTCGGAGAAGTGGGTGTAGTTGACCCCAGCGCCGACATAGGGCTGAACCCAGGCGTCGGTGCCGCCCAGCGGGTAGTACTGCAGCGTCAGCGTCGGCGGCAGGTGCTTAGTCGAAGCGATATCGGCGCCGTCGAGGTTGACCCGATGTTCGAAGCGCTGGGCGGCGAGCAGCTCGACGCCCCAGTTGTCGAGGAAGCGATAGCCCAGCGTGAAGGCGAAACCGCTCTCGTCGTCGACGTCGATCTTGTCGACGCCGATGGCATCGAAGTCGCCGTTATCGCTCTTGGGCGACACCTTGGCCACACCGACGTGGGTGAACCAGTCGCCGGCGCCGTAGGCGAAGGCCGGGGTCTGATAGCCCGCGGCTAACAGGGCCGCGAGGGAGGAGAGAGCGATGAGAGAGCGGCGGGGCAGTGCTTGCATGGCGATGTTTCCTTGATCATCCCGTTGTCATCGACCGGCGCTTGCCGGTAGCGATGAGATCAGGCTACGCCGAAATAACCCTATGGATAATGTGGTTATTTGTCGCAATGGTCACACTCGATGCATCCGGAATTGCTCTATTCTGGTGCACAGAGCTGATGAACTATCTAAACGGTGCATGAAAGGATGGCGTCGCCGCCATATTGAGCCCTTTAGTTACAATAACTATATATTTTAAGTATAGTTTTTAAAATATGGCCCGATTTTCTCATTGATTAATTACCAAGTCGGGTCTCTAAGATCTGTAAATCTTGAACAGCACAGTGCGCCCATTGGCGTTTGGCAATGAAGCCTGGATGTCTCCTCGACGTCCGGGCTTTTTTTGTGGATGAAAATCATGACACTGGAATTATCCATCGGGGTGCTCTACTCCACTTCAGGCACCTACCAGCGCATTAGTCGACACGCGCGACAGGGGGCCTTGCGCGCCGTGGAAGAGGTCAATCGGCAGCCGGGAGGGGTCCGCCTGGTCGTTCATGAAGCCGATCCCCGTGGCCAGCTCGAGGCTTACCACCAGGGCGTCGAGTCGCTGCTCCGGCGGGGAGTCCGTCATGTGGTGGGGACGACCACATCGGCGAGTCGCAAGGATATCGTTCCCGACCTTGAGCGGGCGGGGGCGCTGCTCTGGTACGCCAGCCCCTACGAGGGCTTCGAGTGCAGCGAGAGTGTGGTTTACCTGGGGGGAAGCCCGAATCAGAACCTGGTGCCTCTGCTCGAGTACGTGCTGCGGGCCTATGGCAAACGGGGCGTATTGATCGGCTCCAACTATGTGTGGGGCTGGGAAAGCAACCGTATCGCTCGTGAACTGATCGATGCCGCAGCGGGCGAGGTCATAGGGGAGAAGTATTACCACTTCGGCGATAGCGACTTCGCCACTCTAATCGAGCAGATTCTGGCCAGCGATAGCGATTTCGTGCTCAACAATCTGCTTGGCGAATCTTCCTATTTCTTCCTCGAGCAGCTCAATACCGCCTGTGCCCGGGTCGGACGGCGGTTGCCGGTTCTCAGCTGCAACTTCACCGAGTGCGAGCTGCCGGCGATTTCTCATTTGAGCCATCTTCGGCTGCTTTCCAGCGGCCCGTGGTTTGACGTTCCCGGCAACGCCTTCAGTGCGCAGCAGCGCGTGCGCGGCGACGGTCAGCGGTTCTCGAGCTGCTACACCTGCGCCTATACCGCGGTGATGCTGCTTGCCCGCGCCTGTGAAGCGATCGGCGATGATGACCCCGAAGCGGTGCTGACCTGGCTTCAGCGCGGACCGCAGGAGACGCCGCTGGGAAGACTGGCACTGCAGTCGCACAACAATCATCTGACGTTACCCAACTACATCGCCGAGGCGCAGGCGGGACGCTTCGAGGTCGTTTATCGCCAGCCGAACGCGATCGAGGCGGACCCCTATCTGACCGGCAGCTCAATGGTGCGATTCCACGATCTGGCGGCACCCGCGCCGGTCGTGCCCGACCTGAAGGTGGTGAAATGAGCGCCAGCGACGTCCTGCCTCACCTGCTGCTGATCGATTGCGAGGTCCGCTCGCTGACAATGCTCAATAAAAGTCTCGATCGCCTGGGGCTGCGCTCGCTGGCGGTCGACGACGATGCGCCCTGTGCGCTGGAGGAGGTCAGCGGCGTGATCGTCGAACTCGATCACTTCAACAGCGAACGACTGCTCGCCAGGGTCCGCGGCGCGGGGATTCCGATCATCGCCATGACGCACCATCAGACGCTTTCGCAGATTGAGCGCGCGGTGCGGCTGGGGGCGACGGCGATTCTTAACAAGCCGATCACTCAGAGCACGGTCTACACGACGCTGGCGATGGCGAAAGCGCTGCGGCAGCAGGCCGTGGCATTGGAGGCGGCGAATCATCAGTTGGCGCAGCGCCTCAGCGCTCAGGGCGCCATTGCGCGTGCGGTGGCCAGGCTGATGGTGGCGTTGTCGTGCGATGAGTCGCAGGCCTTCGAGCGGCTGCGCGGCGAGGCCATGGACGCGCAGCTCACACTGGAGGACGCGGCAGAGAGACTGTTAAAGCAGTGCCGGGATCGGCGACCGCAGGAAGGAGCAGCCTCATGAATCTGTTGATGGCGCTACTCAAGCGCAAGAGCGTGGCAGCCTCGCTGCTGTTCATTCTGATCGTGGTGGTCGCCGCTGTCTTTGCCCCCTGGCTGGCCCCCCACGATCCCACTCGTCAGTTCTTCGACGGCCTGACCCTTGAGGGGGCGCCGCTGCCGCCCAACGCCGATTTCTATTTTGGCACGGACCTGCTGGGCCGTGATCTGCTGTCCCGGATCATCTACGGCGCGCGGACGTCGCTGATCATCGGCGTCGTATCCAACGGAATTGCCGTGATTATCGGCACTCTGGTGGGCGTCACGGCGGGATTCGTGCGCGGCTGGACCGGCTCGATCCTGATGCGTCTGACTGACCTGATGATGTCCTTCCCGGCCCTGCTTCTGGCCATTGCACTAGCCGCCATTCTGCGACCCAGCCTCTGGATAGTGGCGCTGGTCATCGCGATGGTGAACTGGGTGCAGATCGCGCGGGTGATCTACTCGGAAACGATCTCCATAGCGGCCAAGGATTTCGTCGCCGTGGAGCGGACCATCGGTGCCAGCTCGCTGCGCATCCTGTTTTCCCATCTGCTGCCCCATCTGCTGCCGACGATCCTGGTCTGGGCAACGCTCGGTATCTCCACCACGGTGCTGCTGGAGGCCACGCTCTCGTTTCTGGGGGTGGGCGTGCAGCCGCCGATGCCGAGCTGGGGCAACATCATCTTCGAGAGCCAGACCTACTTCACGTCGGCGATGTGGCTGGTGCTGTTTCCGGGTATCGCCATCGTCGCACTCTCGCTGAGCTTCAATCTCGTGGGCGACGCCCTGCGCGACGAGCTCGACCCAACGTTGAAGGGGAGACTCTGACATGGCCTGGTACATCGCCAAGCGACTCTTCTACGCGGCGCTGATCCTGCTCGGTGTCAGCTTCATCACCTATCTGCTGCTGTTTCTGATTCCCGCCGACCCGGCGCGCCAGATCGCCGGGCGCAGTGCCACGCCGGAGGTGGTCGCCAACATTCGCCATCAGCTGGGGCTGGACCTGCCCTTCTACGAGCAGTACCTGCGCTACCTCTGGCAGCTGCTGCATGGCGATCTGGGGCGCTCCTACGTTCAACGCTCCCAGGTCAGCGACCTGATGGCGGCCCGTATCGGGCCCACGCTACAGCTCATGGCCGCCGGTATCGGGCTCGAGCTGCTGATCGGGATCTCGCTGGGGCTTGTCGCGGCGATCAAGCGTAACTCGGGGCTGGACCGTGCACTGATGGCGTTCTCGTTCATCGGCGTCTCGTCGCCGCATTTCATCGCCGCCATGCTCGCGCTCTACTTCTTTGCGGTGAAGCTCGGCTGGTTCCCGCTCGGCGGCTACGGCGGAATCGAGCACCTGATGCTTCCGGCGATCACGCTGGGTGTGCTGGGCAGCGGCTGGTACTCACGCATGGTGCGCTCGTCGATGATCGAGGTGCTGCATCAGGACTTCATTCGCACGGCGCGTGCCAAGGGGCTGACTCGGGTTCGCGTGCTGCTCCGGCATGTACTGCCCAACGCGATCATCCCGGTGATTCCGATGATCGGTATCGATATCGGCATCTTCATGAGCGGGCTGGTGGTGGTGGAGTCGGTGTTCGGCTGGCCGGGGCTCGGTCAGCTCGCCTGGCAGGCGATTCAACAGGTGGACATTCCGATCATCGTCGGGGTGACCACGCTGTCGGCGGTGGCCATCGTGCTGGGCAATCTGGTGGCCGATCTGGCCGTGCTGCTCGTCGATCCGCGCATCGACGTCAAGAACAGCTAACGACGAAGTCTGGCAACGCGGTAGCAAGCGTATCTATCGACACAACAAGGAAAAGCCAACATGCATAAGGTTCTCAAGGGGTTTGCGCTAACGGCAATGGCTGTCGCGATCAGCGGGGCCGTTCAGGCACAGGAAACGCCCAAGCCGGGCGGCGAGGTCATCGTCACCTACCAGAACGATGTCGCGACGCTGGATCCGGCCATCGGCTACGACTGGCAGAACTGGTCGATGATCAAGTCGCTCTTCGACGGCCTGATGGACTATGAGCCGGGTACCACCAACCTGGTGCCGGATCTCGCCGAGCGCTACGAGATCTCCGATGACGGCATGACCTACACCTTCCATCTCCGTGAAGGGGTGACGTTTCACAACGATCGTGAAATGACCGCCGCTGACGTCAAGTACTCGCTGGAGCGCACGATCAATCCGCAGACGCAGAGCCCCGGCGCCGGCTTTTTCTCCTCGATCGTCGGCTTCGATGCGGTGTCCAGCGGCGATGCCACGACGCTGAGTGGGGTCACGACGCCGGACGACTACACCGTCGAGATCACGCTGAGCGCTCCGGATGCCACCTTCCTGCATCTGATGGCACTCAACTTCGCGTCGGTGGTTCCCAAGGAGGCCGTCGAGGAGTGGGGGCGTGACTTCGGCAAGCATCCGGTGGGCACCGGTGCCTTCAAGCTGGACGACTGGGCGCTCGGCCAGCGTCTGACCTTCGTCAAAAACGAGGACTACTACCGCGACGGTATCCCCTACATCGATCAGATCGACTTCGAGATCGGTCAGGAACCCAATGTGGCCCTGCTGCGGCTACAGCGTGGCGAGGTCGACATCGCCGGCGACGGCATCCCGCCCGCTCAATTCCTGCAGTCGCAACAGGACCCCGAGTTCCAGAAGCTGATGGTCATCGGCGATCAGCTGCACACCGGCTACATGACTCTGAGCGTTACGATACCGCCGCTGGACAATCTGAAGGTTCGCCAGGCGATTAACATGGCGATTAACAAAGAGCGCATCGTGCGGGTCATCAATGGCCGTGCGGCGCCGACCAATCAGCCGCTGCCGCCCGCGATGCCGGGCTACGACAGCGATTACGAAGGCCTTTCTTACGACGTGGAACAGGCGCGGGCGCTGCTCGAGGAGGCCGGTTACGGTGACGGTTTCGAGACCGAACTCTACGTGATGAATACCGATCCGCAGCCGCGCATCGCCCAGGCAATCCAGCAGGATCTATCGCAGATCGGCATCCAGGCCGAGATCAAGTCGCTGGCCCAGGCGAATGTCATTGCGGCCGGCGGTGAGCAGAGCCAGGCGCCGATGATCTGGTCCGGCGGCATGGCCTGGATCGCCGACTTCCCCGACCCCTCCAACTTCTGGGGGCCGATCCTGGGCTGCGAGGGTGCCGTGCCGGGCGGCTGGAACTGGGCCTGGTACTGCAACGAGGAACTCGACGCTCGCGCCGAAGAAGCCAATGCCATGGTCGAGCCGGACCAGCGCGAGGAGCGGGCCAGGATATGGGGTGAGATCTTCACGACCGCGATGGACGATGCGCCCTGGGTGCCGATCTTCAACGAGAAACGCTTCACTGTGCATTCGGCGCGAATGGGAGGCGACGACGCCCTCTATGTCGATCCGGTTCACGTGCCAGTCAACTACGACTACATCTGGGTGAAATGATGTGTGACAACGGGCTGATCAAGACCATTCATGGTCATCACTCGCATCTGGGTTGGGACAACGCCAACACGCCGGTCGCGCACGTCGCGCCCGGCACCACCCTGAACTTCGAGTGCAAGGACTCCGCCGATGGCCACTTCACCGCGAGATCGACCGTGGAGTCAGTGGCCGCGATACCGTTCGACCGGATCAACCCGGTCACGGGGCCGATCTTCGTCGATGGCGCGGAGCCGGGCGATATCCTGAGCGTCAAGATCGAGGAGTTCACCCCGTCCGGCTTCGGCTGGACGGCCAACATTCCCGGCTTCGGCCTGCTGGCGGATCAGTTCGTCACTCCCGCCCTGGCGCTGTGGCAGTACGATACCCGGACCCTGGCACCGGCGGCGTTCGGCGAGCATGCGCGGGTGCCGCTCAAGCCGTTCGCCGGGACGATCGGCGTCGCGCCCGCGGAATCCGGGACGCACTCGATCGTTCCACCGCGGCGAGTCGGCGGTAATCTCGATATCCGCGATATCACCGTCGGCTGCACGCTCTATCTGCCAGTGGAGGTGGCGGGGGCACTGTTTTCGATCGGTGACACTCACGCGGCGCAGGGCGATGGCGAGGTGTGTGGCACCGCACTCGAGAGCGCCATGGACGTCACGCTGACACTGGACGTCATCAAGCAGACGCCGCTGGCAATGCCCCGCTTTTCGACCCCGGGGCCGGTCACGCGGCATCTCGATGCTGCCGGTTACGAGGTCTTTACCGGGATCGGCAGCGACTTGATGAGCGGCGCGCGCCAGGCGCTCTCGGGCGCGATCGACTGGCTGGTCAAGACGCGCAATATGCCGGCCGAGCAGGCCTACATGCTCTGTTCGGTCTGCGGCGACCTGCGCATCAGCGAAATCGTCGATCAGCCCAACTGGGTGGTGTCGTTCTACGTGCCGCGCATCGTCTTCGAGTGAGTGACGCCATGAATTCGTCAAAGCCCCCCCGTAACGCGCCCGTGCTGGCCGTCGAACGGCTGTCGATCGATATCTCACACGGGACAGGCAGCGCGCAGCGGGTCGTCGATGATCTCAGCTTCAACCTGCAGGCCGGCCGTACGCTCTGCATCGCCGGCGAATCCGGGAGCGGTAAATCGCTCTCGTCGCTGGCGATCATGGGGCTTTTGCCCAAGGTGGCGCAGCTGCCGAGCGGCGCGATCCTCTATCAGGACCGCGACCTGCTGGGGCTGCCGGACCGCCAGATGTCGCGGCTGCGCGGGCGTGACATCGCGATGATCTTCCAGGAACCGATGACCTCGCTCAATCCGCTGATGAGCGTGGGCAAGCAGCTCGAAGAGACGATTCGACGGCACAAGCTGGATGAAGGCGGCGGGGCAACACGCCGGGCAAGGGAAATACTCGAGGCGGTACGCATGCCGCACGTCGAGAAACGGCTTCGACAGTACCCCCACGAACTCTCCGGTGGCATGCGCCAGCGGGTGATGATCGCCATGGCGATGGTCTGTCGGCCCAAGGTGCTGATTGCCGACGAGCCCACCACGGCGCTCGATGTCACCATCCAGGCCCAGATTCTCGAGCTGATGCGCGAGCTGCAGCAGGAGCTGGGTACGGCGCTGTTGATGATTACGCACGATATGGGCGTGGTCGCCGAGATGGCGGACGACGTGGTGGTCATGAATCGCGGCGTGGTCGAGGAGCAGGCAGGCGCGCGTGAACTGTTCAGCGCACCGCGCTCCGACTACACGCGCAAGCTACTGGCGGCGGTACCCCGACTCGGCACCGCTCCCGAACTCGCTTCCCAGGCGCAGCGCCCGCGCGTGCTTGAGGTCGGGGATCTCAATGTTCGCTTTCCAGTGCAGCGCCAGTCGCCATTTGCCAAGGCGACCGAAGTGCACGCCGTCGAGGGTGTCAGCTTCGCGCTGGGGGCCGGCGAGACCTTGGGGCTAGTGGGTGAAAGCGGCTGCGGCAAGTCGACGACCGGCAAGGCGATGATGAACATGCTGGCCTATTCCGGCAGCGTGAAGCTCGACGGCCGCGAGCTCAACGGTCTCAAGGGCGGTGCACTCAAGGCGATTCGGCGCGAAATCCAGATGATCTTCCAGGATCCCTTTGCGGCGCTCAATCAGCGCAAGACCGTAGGGGAGCTGATCGGCGAGCCACTGCTGGTCCACGGGTTGGCCGATAGCGCCGGCCGACGCCGGCGTGTTGCCGAGCTGCTGGAGCAGGTCGGCCTGTCAGCCGCCGCCGCCGCACGCTACCCGCACCAGTTTTCCGGCGGCCAGCGCCAGCGTATCTGCATCGCTCGGGCACTGTCGCTGGAGCCGCGGGTCATCATCGCCGACGAGCCGGTGTCGGCATTGGATGTCTCGGTTCAGGCACAGGTGCTGGCGCTGATGAAATCGCTGCAGGATCGGCTGGGACTGAGCTATCTGTTCATCTCCCACGATATGGCCGTGGTCGAACAGGTCTGCCACCGGGTAGCGGTCATGTACTGTGGACAGATCGTCGAGATCGGTAGCTGTCAGCAGGTGCTGCATAATCCACAGCACCCCTATACCCGTCGACTGCTGTCGGCAGTGCCGATGCCGGATGTCGATCACAAGCGCGACTTCCGCGCCCTGTTACAGGCAAGTGAGGTACCGGATCCCATCAAGCCGCGCGGTCATCAGCCCCCGCCGCTAGAGTATCTTGAGCCGCAGGCGGGGCATTTTGTGGCGCGCACGGAAGAAGGATCTCTCTCCCTGTACTGAGATCGTACCGCGCCCACTGTCATCGGCTGCGCAGTTGCTGGGAGAGCGGGCTTTCACATGCAAGACACACGTCAAGCCCGAGCCAATCGGCGAGCCGATCGAGCGTCTCGGCAAGGGCGGCGACGGCCGCGTCGTCGAAGGTGGCCTCGGGTTCGGGATGGATCGCCAGCACCGCGAGCGACCCCTCGCGCCGGCGGGCGCGCAGGTCGAGCCGGGCGATCAGCCGCTCGTGGTGGAGAAACGGCATGACGTAGTAGCCGTAGACGCGCTGGTGCGCCGGTACGTAGAACTCGAGCCGATAGCGAAAGCCGAAGAGGCGCTCGGTGCGCTCGCGATACCAGATCAGCGAGTCGAACGGGGAGAGCAGGGCGTCGGCCGCCAACCGGCGCGGCACCCGCGGGTTGCCGACGACGTAAGCGGTCTCGCGCCAGCCCTCGACGCCGACCGGGGTGAGGGTGGCGTCCTCGATCAGCGTGGCGAGAGCGTCGCGGGTCGCTGTCGGGGTCAGTCGGTAGTAGTCGCGCAGATCCCGCTCGGTGGCCACACCCATCGCCCGCGCGGCGCGGGTCAATAGCGTGCGGTGCGCCTCCAGCGGCGACGGCGTCGGGGCCTCGATCACGCGGCGCGGCAGCACCCGCTCGGGCAGGTCGTAGTAACGCTCGAAGCCCACGCGGCGCGCCACCGTCACCTCGCCAGCGGCGAAGAGCCACTCCAGCGCCGTTTTCTCCTCGCTCCAGTCCCACCACTGCCCGGCCGGCCCTTCGCGGGTAGTGATCGCGCCGGCCCGGATGGCGCCGTCGCGCTCGACGTGTCTCAGCACCTGGCCGATGAGATCGCGATGCGATTCGCCGAAGCGCGCCAGATGCTTGTAGATACCCAGTCCCTCGCGGGCGCGCTGCATTCGCCAGCGCATCGCCGGATAGAGCGACAGGGGCATCAGCGAGGCTTCGTGGCCCCAGTGTTCGAACAGCGCACGCTGCCGATTGGTGCTCCAGGCCGCCTCGTCGAGCAACGCCGAGGGGTAGCCGCCGAGTCGCGCCTGCAGCGGCAGATAGTGCGCGCGGGCCAGCGCGTTGACGGAGTCGATCTGCAGTACGCCGAGCCGCTCGATCAGCCGCCGCAGGTGCCCGCGGTCGACCCGAGCCGGGGAGCGAGAGGTAAAGCCCTGGGCCTGTAGCGCCAGCCGGCGCGCCTGGGCGAGGCTGAAGCGGCGTTGAACAGCGGGAGCGATAGCGGACATCGGCGACACACGGTAGCGGAAACGGTGCGCGAAGTGTCGTCGACGGGAGGCGCTGGGGCAACGACGGTTGCCCCAGCGCCATGAATCGGGCGCCGGCAGCGATGACGCCGCCGGCAGGGAAGGGCAAATCGGAGGAGACGACCGATTACGGCGTGTCGGCGTCCTGAAGCGCTTCGACGATGGTGTCGACGTTGTGCTGGAACATGCCGAGATAGGTGCTGCCTTCGCCCTCCTCGGTGAGTGCATCGGCGTAGAGCTCGCCGCCGATCGCCACGCCGGTCTCCTCGTGGAGCTGGTTGATCAGCGCCGGGTTCGCCATGTTCTCGAGGAACAGCGCCCGCGCGTGGCTCTCGTCGATCTGCTGGATCAGCTCGCCCATGTCGCTCGCGCTCGGCTCGGCCAGCGTGCTCAGGCCGACGGGGGAAAGCATCGTCAGCCCGTAGGCATCGGCGAAGTACCCGAACGCCTCGTGAGAGGTGATGATCATCCGCTGATCTTCGGGAATCCGCGACAGCCGCTCGCGGGCGGATTCGTCGAGCGCTTCCATCTCGTCGAGGTACGTCTCGGCGTTGTCGCGATAGTCCTCGGCGTTGTCCGGATCGGCGTCGATCAGCGCATCGCGAATGTTGCGAACGTACTGCTCGCCGTTGGCGAGGCTCTGCCAGGCGTGCGGGTCGGTGCCGCCGTGATGGTGGTGGCCGCCTCCATGGTCATGGCCGGCATCACCGTGTTCATGGCCGTGGCCGTCGTGGTCATGGCTGTCGCCGTGGTCGTGGCCATGGCTGTCACCGTGATCATGATCGTGGCCATTGCCGCCGTGGTCATGAGCGTCGCCATGGTCGTGCTCGTCGCCGCCGTGCCCGTGATCGTGCTCGCCGTCGAACGCCAGCGTCTCGATCCCGTCGCTGGCGACGACCACGTCGCCCTCGTAGCCACTGGCTTCGACCAGCCGGTCGATCCAGCCTTCGAACTGCAGGCCGTTGACCACCACCAGCTCTGCGTCTGCCAGCGACTGGGCGTCGGCGGGCTTGGGCGAGAACGAATGGGCGTCGCCGTTGGGGCCGACCAAGGAGGTCACCGCGACGTGATCGCCGCCCACCGTGGAGATCATGTCGTCGAGAATGCTGAAGCTGGTGACCACCTTCAGCGGCGTCTGGGCGCTGGCAGCGCCAACGACGCCGAGGCTCAGGGTGGCGAGCATCAGACTCTTGAGCGCTACGCCGGCAATCGGGGAACGAGACATCGAGATTTCCTTTTCAGGGGAGCAGTGGGCGCGTTTAGGAGAGTAGTGGGCGCTGGACGGCGCGGGCGTTGCCTATGACGTTCAACCGTGAGCATCCGCCGGCAGTACCGGTTCTACCCGCCGCCGCCAGCGGGCGAAGACGCTGTGGTAGCGGCCGAACAGGGCGGAGAGTAGATAGACCACTCCCGCCAGCAGAATGATGCAGGGCCCGGAGGGCAGGCCGGCGTGGTAGGAGAGCAGCAAGCCGCCCACGCTCGAGAAGATACCGATGGCGATCGCCAGCCCCATCAGCCCCTCGATGCGCTTCGACCAGAACCGCGCCGCCGTCGCCGGCAGCATCATCAGCCCTACCGCCATCAGCGTGCCCAAGGTCTGAAAGCCGGCGGTGAGGTTGAGCACCATCAGCCCCAGAAAGAGCGCGTGGACCGCACTGCCGCGAACGCCCTGACCGCGCAGAAAGAGCGGGTCGAGGCACTCGACGACGAGAATTCGAAAGATCGCCGCCAGCGTCAGCAGCGTGGCGCTGGAGACGCCGACGATGAGCCACAGCGCAGTGCTGTCGACGGCGAGAATCGAGCCGAACAGCACGTGGGTGAGATCGACGCTGGAGCCGCGTAGCGAGATCAGCATCACCCCCGCGGCCAGCGAGATGAGATAGAAACTCGCGATCGCCGAGTCCTCGCGGTGGCCCGTCAGACGGGAGACGCCGCCGGCGAGGCCGGCGACCACCAGCCCGGCGATCAGTCCGCCCACGCTCATCGCCGGCAGCGAAAACCCCGCCATGAGAAAGCCGATGGCGACCCCCGGCAGCACCGCGTGCGCCATGGCGTCGCCGACCAGGCTCATGCCGCGCAGCGTGAGAAAGACCCCCAGCGGCGGGGCAACCAGCGACAGCGCGAGCCCGGCGACCAGCGCGCGGCGCATGAAACCGAAATCGGTCAGCGGAGAGATGAACCAGTCGATCATGCCGGTCGCTCGTTAACAGAATGAGAGTGAATGCTGGCGTCGGCCGTCGCGTGATTCGACAGCGTGGCGCCGCTCGCCGCGTCGAGCGACGACGGCGCGACCCAGGTCGCCCGGCCGCGGTCGAGCCACAGCACCCGATCCGCCAGGCGGCGCATCTGGTCGTGGTCGTGCAGCACGATGATTATCGACACGCCCTCGGCGGCCATGTCGCGCAGCACCTCGATCAGGATGTCCACCGTGGCGGCGTCGACGTTGGCGAACGGCTCGTCGAGCATCAGTAGCTGTGCCTTCTGCATCAGCGTGCGGCCGAGCAGTGCGCGCTGGCGCTGACCGCCGGAGAGTTCGCCCAGCGGGCGGTGCTCGAAGGCCTGCAGGCCGAGGCGCTGCATGACCGCCTGGCCGCGCCGGTACTCCTCCGGCCCGTAGCGCTTGAAGCTGCCATGGGTCGGCCAGCAGCCGGTCAGTACCAGCTCCTCGACGCTCATGGGGAAGGTGAGGTCAAGCGCCAGCTGCTGCGGCAGCCAGGCGCGACGATCGCTCGGCACGCCGCAGTGGATGCGCCCGCGGATCGGTTTTAGCACCCCCATGATGGCCTGCACCAGCGTGCTCTTGCCGGCACCATTCGGCCCCACCAGCGCGGTAATGCTACCCGGCGCGAACGTCCCCTCGACGTTCTCGAGCACCATGCGGTTGCCCTGGGCGAGAGAGACGGCTTCGAGTGTGAGAATCGGCTCCATGGCTCAGCCCAGCAGCCCGCCGGCCCACGCCGCCGTCAGCCACAGCGCGAGCAGCGGCAACAGTGCCAGCAGCATCCGCCGCCCGGCCCCCAGAGACATGAGAGAGAAATGACACGGCCCGTCGGGGCGGTGGCGATGACGATGTGACATGAAAGCAGCCTCTTGATCGGCCGCAAAGGTTATAACATAACAAATGAGGAGGGAAGAGGGCGTGCTTGCCTTCGACTTGCGCTGTCTGCTCACCCTGTGAGAATGATTCGTTGAGCCTACGTGGTGGAACGACTCATTGTTTTTTGATTTTTAGTCTAAGTCTTTGTTTGAAAAGCGAGTTTTTATTGCCGCTCAAGCAGTCACCGAGCGAAATTCGCTGGTGGAAATCAGAGCCCCGATTTTGCTCTTTAAAAACATGAGTTTACAGTTAGACCGTTCCCCGCACTCGCGGGGATGAACCGCTAGTACAGATTTTTCTGAGCTGCCTGTTCGGCCGTTCCCCGCAGACGCGGGGATCAACCGCGACCATCAGCTTTAGAACGGCGCGGGCGGCTCCGTTCCCCGCACTCGCGGGGATGAACCGGCAAGGTGCGTCTGATCCCCACTGGGGAGTTCCCGTTCCCCGCAGGCGCGGGGCCAACCGCTTGCGTTCAACTGTTCGAACAGTATCAGGACCGCCGTTCCATGAAGGCGGAGATCTAGTGTCGAAAGCCCAGCTGGGCAGCACGTCTTCCCACGCGTTTCCATCTCCAACGGTGCGAGATGTCCGATGCGATACCGGCAACGATTGGCGTCTAGATCATCCGTGATACAGCTTTATCGCTTCGCCACGAACTTAGCGGCATGGAGCATCGACAAATCGATTACTGGTGAGGCGTGCGTCATTGGGTGAGGTTTCATTAGTCTCTTGCAGACGCGCGACCAGCGCTTCCACTTGAGCCAGGGCGTCATGGGTCGACTGCTGTAGCCGTTCGCCGCCCTCTTCCTGATACTCGATGGCGATTTCGTGGAAATGCTCGATGCCGATCAGCTCTAGGGCGGTACGTACGCTGGGCTCGAGATGGTTCATGTGCGCCATCGCTCCGCCAGCGCTGAATCCGTGCCCGCCGCGCGAGGAGAGAATCACGGCGTGGCGGGGTCGATCGTTCAGCAGCGGGCCAATCGAGTGTTCCTGATCGGTAGGGTCGAAGTCGACGGTGCGCCCCAGGCGGACGACCTGATCGACCCACGCCTTGAACGCCGCCGGGTAGCTGTAGTTGTAAAGCGGTATGCCGAGCACCAGTACGTCGGCGGCGATCAGCTCGTCGACTAAGCGGTCGCTCTCGGCCAGCGCTTGGCGGGTGGTCTGCGTCCGTGCCTCCTCTGGGGTGAACGCGGCTTCGATCCACTCGACGGTCAAGAACGAGGGCGGCTGAGCGCCCAGATCCCGCCGCATCACCAGGGTTTCGGGCCGAGCGGCTTTCCACCGTTCGACGAAGTGGTGGGTGAGTCTTCGGCTCAAGGAACCATGTTCGTGTGTGCCGGATCGGCCGGGCCGCGGGCTGGCATCGAGGTGCAGTAGTCGGGTCATCGTTCATCTCCTGGGTGAGAATTCCTGGATGAGTGAGGCCGGTTCATTCGTCCTCAGCACGCTGCCTATCAAAGCGCCCGATGGAACTAGCGACAAACGATCGTTTCTTGCCAGTATCGGAAAACAAAACTCATCCATCGAGTCAGCCCATGCCCGCCCGTCAATTGCCTTCCCTTTCTGCGCTGCGCGCTTTCGAGGCGGCAGCTCGTCATCTGAGTGCGAAGCGTGCCGCCGCAGAGCTTTCGGTGACACCGACTGCCATCAGCCATCAGATTCGTCAGCTCGAAGAACATCTCGGTGTGGCGCTGTTCATTCGCCAGCCCCGTCAGCTGCGGCTCACCGTTCAGGGCCAGGAGCTGCTCACCGCAGCCAGCGAAGCTTTCGACACGCTGGCGAGCGCCGTGGCGCGTCTCCATCCCGTGCCCGAGCGCTTCAACGTGACGCTCTCCACCATCCCGGCGGTCGCGGCGCGCTGGCTGCTTCCTCGAGTGAGCGAGCTGCGTGACGCTCACCCGACTCTCAGCTTGAACCTGCAGATCTCTCATCACTTGGTAGCGCTGGACGGCGTGGCGGCGGACATGGCGATTCGTTATGGCACTGGCGACTGGCCGGGTCTGATGGCCGAGAGGCTGTTCGACAACACCTTCGTCCCTGCCTGCAGTCCCGCGCTGGGCGTGCGCACCCCCGATGATTTGCACCACGCAACGCTGATTCATTACGAGCCACCCAACTACAAGGGGCCGCTGCTCAGCTGGGCGGCGTGGCAGAAATTGGCCCGGGTGCCCGCTCTCGACGTCACCGGCGGCCTGGTCTTTTCCGACGAGACGCACACCATTGCCGCCGCTCTGGGCGGACAGGGTGTCGCCCTGATGAGCCGGACCCTGATCGCCGAGGAGCTGGCTGACGGCCGTCTGATCGAACCTTTCGGCCCGGTGCTGCCCGGCAAACCGTTCTATCTGGTGTATCCCCCGGCGCGACGCGACGAGCCCGCCATTCAGGCGGTGCGGGAGTGGGTGCTGACGCTGGCCGGCGCGATGAGATGAAGCAGTTGTCTCTTTTTGTCCTCGAGTGTTTATGGGCGCCCTCTAGATCGATAGGTAGCACGTGCCGAGTTGGCGGAGAGGCCGCGAATATCGTTCGCTTTCGTTCGATCGTTCCTCTTTTGATGGTTCCCCGACGAACAGTGGCACGTAGCGGCAAGGAGACTTCAATCACGATCGCGCTGTCAGCCATCGCGTAACGGCTGTAGGAGATTTCAGACAATCGTCCTGACGGGGTTGTGGCCGACATCATCGTGCGTTACGAACGGTAACTTACCCGCTGCAACCGGTGACGTATGCACGATCTCTCCGCGAACGACCTCAAGACGATCCTGCACTCCAAGCGTGCCAATCTTTACTACCTCCAGCACTGCCGGGTGCTGGTCAACGGCGGGCGGGTCGAATACGTCACCGATGAGGGCAAGCGCTCGAAGTACTGGAACATCCCGATCGCCAATACCACATCGCTATTGCTGGGTACGGGGACGTCGATTACCCAGGCAGCGATGCGCGAACTCTCGAAGGCCGGTGTGCTGGTCGGGTTCTGCGGCGGTGGCGGTACGCCGCTGTTTTCCGCCAACGAAATCGATGTCGAAGTGGCCTGGTTCAATCCGCAGAGCGAATACCGTCCCACCGAATATCTCCAGCACTGGGTGCGCTTCTGGTTCGATGACGCCCTCAGGCTGGAAGCCGCCCGCGCCTTTCAGATCGAGCGGCTCAAGCAGGTCGAGCGGCTGTGGAATGATGCGCGATTCCAGCGAGCGACCGACTTCACGCCGTCGAGCGCGGAGCTGAGCGCTCTGCTGGAACGCAGCCGCGTCGCGATTGCCCAGGCCCCGGATACCACCGCGCTGCTCACCGAAGAGGCGCGGCTGACCAAGCAGCTGTTTCGCCTTGCAAGCCTTGCCACCGACTACGGGGCGTTCACCCGCGCCAAGCGCGGCGGCGGTGCCGAACCTGCCAACCGCTTTCTCGATCACGGCAACTATCTGGCTTACGGCCTGGGGGCGACCGCGACCTGGGTGCTGGGTCTGCCGCACGGCCTGGCGGTGCTGCACGGCAAGACCCGGCGCGGCGGCCTGGTGTTCGATGTTGCCGATCTGATCAAGGATGCCGTCATCCTGCCGCAGGCCTTCATTTCCGCCAGCCGTGGCGACGAGGAGCAGGAGTTCCGTCAGGCCTGTATCGAACGTCTCACGCAGGTCGAGGCGCTCGATACGATGATCGACACGCTCAAAAGCGTCGCCGAACGGCTCGGCAGCGGGGCCGCGCGATGAACGTGCTGATTGTCTCGCAGTGCCGCAAGAATGCGCTCAAGGAGACCCGGCGCACCCTGGATCAGTTTGCCGAGCGCCGCGGCGAGCGCACCTGGCAGACTGCCATTACCCGGGCCGGGCTGGACACGCTCAGAAAGCTCTTGCGCCAGCGAGCGCGCAAGAACACCGCCGTGGCCTGTCACTGGATTCGCGGCCACGACCACAGCGAGCTTTTATGGATTGTCGGTGACGCCTCGCAGTTCAACGTCCGCGGCGCCACGCCCACCAACACCACGCGGCGCAACGTGCTGCGACGCGAGGACGAAAACGACTGGCACTCGCTGCGTTTGATGCATCTTCTGGCCTCGATGGCGGCACTGTTCCATGACCTCGGCAAGGCCACCGATGCCTTTCAACAACGATTGAACGGCGAGCTGGAAGGGCGCAATCGCTACCGTCACGAATGGGTGTCGCTGCGACTGCTCGAGGCCTTTGTTGGCGAGGACAACGATGCCGCCTGGCTGACACGGCTGCAACACCCGACCGCCGAGGAGGACGTCTGCTGGATGGGGCGGCTCAAGCGTGACGGGCTGGATGCGTCAGCCACGCATTCCCCCTTTGCGCATCTGCCGCCGCTGGCCGCCGCCATCGGCTGGCTGATCGTCAGCCACCATCGCCTGCCGGCGCTGCCCGCCGAGGCCGAGGACGGATCGCAGAAGTGGGTCGGCGCCCGAGCAAATCTCAACGCCGATGGCTTGCCCTCAATGCCGCAGGCCATTACCGCGGCGTGGAACGAGCGGGTCGAGCCGGCGGACACCGCAGCGCTTACGCCCTGGTGGCAGTTTTCTCATGGCCTGCCGGTAACGGAAGACGCCTGGCGAGCGCGCGCGGCCCGGGTGGCGCGTCAGTTAAGCGAATGTCGCTGGGTGACGCCACCGCTCGAATCACCATATGTGATGCATCTGGCGCGTCTGGCGCTGATGCTGGCCGATCACCACTACTCGAGCCTTGTCGATACCGGACGGCTCGATGGTCAATGGCAAGGTCCGCTTTATGCCAACACCGCCACGCGGCACGGCAAGCGTGAACGCTGCCAGCCGCTGATCGAGCATCTGTTGGGCGTTACGCGGGCAACGGGTGAGATCGTCCACTCGCTGCCGGACATGGTCGCGGCACTGCCGAGCATCGCCCGTCACAAGGGCTTTCGGGCGCGCAGCCGTGATGCCCGCTTTCGCTGGCAGGACAAGGCTTTCGATCTCGCCACCGGTCTGCGCGACAAAAGCCGCGAGCAGGGCTTTTTCGGCATCAATATGGCCTCCACGGGCTGCGGCAAGACCATCGCCAACGGCCGTATTCTGTATGCGCTGGCCGATCCGGAGACCGGCGCACGTTTCTCGATCGCGCTCGGCCTTCGCACCCTGACGCTGCAGACCGGGCAGGCGTACCGCGAGCGGCTTGGGCTGGGCAGTGACGAGCTGGCGATTCGCGTCGGCGGCAGCGCCAGCCGGGCGCTGTTCGAGCATCAGCAGGGCAGCGGCGGTTCCGAATCCCGCGCCGAGCTGCTCGACGACCAGGCCCATGTCGTCTTCGAAGGCGATCTGGAAGCGCATCGCGTCTTGGGCAAGGTGGTCGCTGATACCCACGCCCGCGCGCTGATCCAGGCGCCGGTACTGGTCTGCACCATCGATCACCTGATGCCGGCCACCGAGAGCCTGCGCGGCGGCAGCCAGATCGCGCCGATGCTGCGATTGATGAGCGGCGATCTGGTGCTCGACGAGCCGGACGACTTCGATATCGACGATCTGCCCGCGCTGACGCGACTGGTTTATTGGACCGGCCTGCTGGGCGCCCGTGTGCTGCTCTCCTCCGCCACGCTCCCGCCGGCGCTGGTACGCGCGCTTTATGATGCCTACCGGGAGGGGCGCGCCGAGTATCAGCGTCATCGCGGGGTGCCCGGCGCCCCGGTCGAGCCTATCTGCGCCTGGTTCGATGAGCACGGCTGCACACACCAGAATTGCGCCGATGGTGAATCGTTCGATACCGCCCATCATGCTTTCGCTCAGAAGCGCGCGGCTCGGCTCGCCGCACTCGAGCCAAGGCGGCGCGGCGTCCTCGTGCCCGTATCGACACCCTCCAAACATCCGGACGCCGTTCACGAGGCGGTAGCACAGACCGTGCTGACACAAGCCCTCGCGCTGCATGAGCAGCACCATTCGCTCGATCCGCACAGCAGCCAACGCGTGAGCTTCGGGCTGGTGCGGATGGCCAACATCGAGCCGCTGGTCGCCGTGGCGCAGGCGATCTATCGCTCGGAAATACCCGAGGGCACGCGGGTTCATCTCTGCGTCTATCACTCGCAGTTTCCGCTGTTGCTGCGCTCCCGGCTGGAAAACCGGCTGGATCGAGTGCTGGATCGCCGCGAGCCGAACGCGGTGTTCGAGCTGGCCGATATTCGCCAGCGGCTCGTGGGTGATGCCGAAGATCATCTGTTTATCGTGCTGGGCTCGCCGGTGACCGAAGTGGGCCGCGATCACGACTACGACTGGGCGGTGCTCGAGCCCTCCTCGATGCGCTCCATCATCCAGCTTGCCGGGCGCGTGCGGCGCCACCGCCAAGATCCCGTTACCGCGCCCAATATCGCCCTGCTTGAGACCAACGTTCGCCATCTCGCCGGTAGGCGCCCGGCCTTCTGCCGCCCCGGTTTCGAGACCGAGCAGACGTGGCCGTTGACCAAACACTGGCTTGCCACGCTGCTGCGCGATGAGGAGATCAACGCCATCGATTCGCGCCCGCGCCTGCTGCCGGCGGAGGTTCTGGAGCCGACCGGCAAGCTGGTCGATCTCGAGCACGCACGGCTGAGGATGCTGATGGTGGAAGGCGCTGAACTGCCCGGGCAGCGACGATCCCGGCGTCGAAAGCCGCTCTTTCTCGGCGCCTATCTGTTCTATCGCCCCGCCGCGATGTCGCTGAGCGCGATCGCCAGCCAGCAGCAGCCCTTTCGCGAAGACAACGAGCCGGATGCCGAATTCGTGCTCTACCCGGATGACACCGATGAGGATTACGGCTTCCGGCGGGTCGATCAAAACGGTCGGGAGGAGACGCTGACGTTGGTGGAATCCGAGCTGGATCGCCTGGCGGATGAAGTGCTCAAGAACCCGCGCGTCACGCCCTGGAACGAACCGGACTACATGGCCGCGCTGAGTGAGCAGGCCGACGTTATGGACATGAACCTCGATCGCTGCGCGAGGCGCTTTGGGTGGATTCGCCTCAAGCCCGATCGCGCCCCGCAGGGGTGGTACTTTCATCCCGCGCTGGGGTTTGTGCGGAAAAAATGAACTCAACGCTACCCATGAGGAGGAGCATGTCTGAATCAATCGATAGTCCACCGCCAACACTCAAAGCGTTGGTCCATGGCTTTATCCACGACCGTTTTCAGACCAAAACGGAAAAGCTCACGCCGGACGACCCCGTTTATCTCAAGCTGCAGCAGCAGTTCGAGCCGCAGACCTGGCTGGCTGACGCCGCGCGGCGCGTCAGTCAGCTTCAGGTCGTCACCCATTCGCTCAAGGCGATTCACCCGGACGCCAAGGGCACCAACCTCTACGTCGAGCCCGGTCAGCTAAAGCGCGATGCGCTGGTCGGTAGCCACTGCCTGCCTTCGGATTTCGAGGGCGATGTCGTCGGTAACGCCGCCGCCCTGGACGTCTACAAGTTCCTGAAGCTGCAGTGGGAGGGTCGCTCCCTGCTTGAGCGAGCCCTGGAAGGCGATGACGCGCTGGTCGAAGCGCTGAGTGACGACCGCGCCGAGGCGGAAATTTGGGTACAGGCCTTCGCCGATATCGTCGAACCCAACGGTACGCCAAGCTCTCATGCTCGCGGCAAGCAGCTTTACTGGCTGGTCGGTGACGAACCTGGCGATGACGCGAACTATCGACTGCTGGCTCCGCTTTATGCCACGGCGCTGGCGCATCGTGTTTACGCTCAGGTCAGTCTCAATACCTGGTTTTACGGTGACCACAACAAAGCGGCGCGAAAGGCTTTAAAGGAAAAGACGCCATTCGAGGGCGGCTATACCAGCTATCTCAACCTGGCGATCCAGAAATTCGGCGGCACCAAGCCGCAGAATATCTCCCAGCTCAATAGCGAGCGCGGCGGCCAGAATTACCTGCTCGCCTCACTGCCGCCCCACTGGCAGTCGCGGGACGTCTATCCCCCCATGCGGGATGCGTTTCAGACCTTTGGCCGGCGTCAGGAAGTTCGGCGCACGCTCGATGATCTCAAGCGATTTCTCGAATCCGACCCCGCCGCCAACAGGCACACGCGCGATCTGCGCGATGACTTGACCGCCATGCTGGTCGACGAGCTCATGCTGTTCACCTTCGACATTCACTCGGTGCCAGCGGGCTGGACGACCGATGAGCGCTGTCAGTTGGCGGTTGAGGAACAGTACTGGCTCGATCCGGGGCGCGCCGAACTCGATGCAGAATTTGCCGAGGCGCGACGCCAGTCCGATTGGCATGTGGCAGTTAGCGCGCGTGCCGCCCAGTGGCTCAATCGGGCGCTCAACCGCGATAGTCCGCTCAATCTCGGTGACGTCGAGCATGAACACTGGAAAGGACGTTTCGACGGCGTACTCAAGAGCTTCCGCCGTCAGCTCGATGACCTGCAGGACGCGCTGCGTGATGACGATGAAGACGAAGGAGCCGCGGCATGATCGATTCCAAACCGCACCTTCTCGTACTGCCGCGACTGCGCATCCAGAACGCCAATGCCATTTCCAGTTCCATGACCTGGGGCTTTCCTGCCATGAGCGCCTTCATGGGCGCCGTTCAGGCGCTGGAGCGTAACCTGCCCGACGATATCCGGATCGTCTTTAACGGTGTCGGCGTGGTGTGCCATCACATCGAGCCGCAAGTCACCAAGGGCGGTTTTACCCGCGCCTTCCACCTCACCCGCAACCCGGTGGACAAAACCGGCAGCACGGCGGCCATCGTCGAAGAGGGTCGCGCGCATCTGGACGTCACGCTGCTGATCGGTGTCGAGTCCGACGGTGATGATCTGGGCAGCGTCGAGCGCCGCCGTGACATCGCCCAACGGCTGTTCGAGCAGGTCCACGGCATGCGTCTCGCCGGGGGCAGCGTCATGCCGCCGCTGAGTGACGCGACGCGCCAGCGGCCCGAGCTGATCACCTTCGACGCCGATGAAGAGAGGCGCGACAAACAGTGGCGCCGCCTCAAGCGCCGGCTACTGCCTGGATTCGCGCTGGTGCTGCGCGATGACTACCTGAACGAGCATACCGTAACGCTCAAGGCCGAAGATGACAGCGCCACTACGCTGGACGCCTGGCTCGATCTCTGCCGGCTCAACCACGAGTGCCGGATCGAGACTCAGCAGGACAAGGAAGGTCAGACGAAGGATGTCGCGAAATGGGAGATTCGCCGCCCCTATCCCGGCTGGCTGGTACCCATCCCGGTCGGCTACGGCGCCATTTCCGACCTGTTCGCGCCCGGCGACGTTGCCAACGCCCGCGACCCGGCGGTGCCGTTCCAGTTCGTCGAAAGCCTCTACTCGATCGGCGAGTGGGTCAGCCCGCATCGCCTGCGAAGCCCCGATGCGCTGCTCTGGTTCGTGGACAACGACCTCGAGCGTGGCATCTATCGCCTCACCAACGACTACGCCCTGACCCATTCGGAAAACGACTGATCATCAAGGAGAACATCATGGCCAAGAACGACGCTCTCAAGACCGCTTCCGTGCTCGCCTTCGAGCGCAAGCTCGACCCCTCCGATGCGCTGCTCAGCGCGGGGTCGTGGGACGCGCGAGATCAGTTTCAGGCATGGCCCGGCATTCCGGTTCGCGAGAAATCCGTGCGCGGCACCATCTCCAACCGCCTGAAAGCCAAGGATCAGGACCCGGCCAAGCTCGACGCCGCCATCGAAAATCCCAACCTGCAGACCGTGGACGTGGCCGCACTTCCCCACGATGCCGATACGCTGGCGGTGCGCTTTACGCTGCGCGTCCTCGCCGGCGCGGGCACCCCCTCTGCCTGCAACAACGCCGCGTATCAGCAGAAGCTCAAGCAGACCGTCAGCGGCTACGTCAGCGAGCAGGGTTTTGACGAGCTGGCGCACCGCTACGCCTGCAACCTCGCCAACGGCCGCTTTCTCTGGCGTAACCGCATGGGTGCCGAGCAGGTAGCGGTAACGGTCAGCCAGATGAAAGGCGGTCAGGCGGAAAAGCACTGGACCTTCGACGCGCTCGAGCACTCCACTCGCGACTTCACCGGCAGTAACCAGACGCGTGAGCTGGGCGAGACCATCGCCGCGGCGCTGGCCGGTGAGCAATACCTGCTGCTCGACGTGGTGGCCTTCGCGCGTGTCGGTGCCGGCCAGGAAGTCTTCCCCTCCCAGGAGCTGATTCTGGATCGCTCGCGCGGTGACAAGAGCAAGACGCTCTACAGCTTTGGTGAGGACAAGACGGCCGCTATTCACTCCCAGAAGCTCGGCAACGCGCTGCGCACCATCGACACCTGGTATCCGGCGCCGGAAGACGGCAGCGACCTCGGCCCGATTGCCGTCGAGCCCTATGGCTCCGTCACCACGCAGGGGGCAGCCTATCGTCAGCCGAAGCAGAAGGTGGATTTCTACAACCTGCTGGATAACTGGCTGCTCAAGGATCAGGTGCCTTCCACCGAAAACCAGCACTTCGTGATGGCGACCCTGATTCGCGGTGGCGTCTTCGGCGACGCGGGGTGAGGCATGGATCACTATCTCGATCTCCGCCTGCGGCCTGACCCGGACTTCCCGCCATCCATGCTGATGGGGGCGCTCTACGCCAAGCTGCATCGCGCGCTGTTCGACCTCCAGGCCGACGATATCGGCGTGAGCTTTCCCGATCACAAAACCGGGGTGAACGCGCGTACACCCGGTGATCGCCTGCGCCTGCATGGCGACAAGGACCGGCTTGATCAGCTGATGGCACTGTCATGGCTTGCGGGCTTGCGTGAACTCGTCGAGTGCAGTGACGTCGCGCCGGTGCCGGCAAATGCTCGCCACCGGGTCGTGAAGCGACGGCAGTTCAATACCGGCAGCCCCAGCCGCGCCCGGCGCTACGCGCGTCGGCATGGCATCTCGGAAGTCGAGGCCGGGGAGCTGATGAAAACGCCGGCCCAGCGACGTGTCGAGTTACCGTTCGTACAGGTGGGGAGTCGCTCCACCGGCGAGCGATTCGCGCTGTTCCTCGAGCATGGCGAGCTGCAGTCTCGACCGACCCACGGGCGCTTCAACCACTACGGTTTGAGTCGGGAAGCGACCATCCCCTGGTTTTGACCCTTTTTGCGGGCGCCAACACGGCGCTCGCAAAATCAATGACTTAGATAGGCGTGATAAAAAAGGGTGTTTGGGGATGAATGCGCCAAAAGCTCTTTAACAATAGAGATTTACGCGCATCACGCGCTAGTTCGCTGCCGCCCAGGCAGCTCAGAAAGATCCGCGCGTGCCTGGCCCCTGGGCGGCCAAGTTCGCTGCCGCCCAGGCAGCTCAGAAACTGCCGCCGGTGCATGCCGAGCTGCCGCCGGTGTTCGCTGCCGCCCAGGCAGCTCAGAAAATCGCACCGTAGTTGCTGTTCGCGTGTTTGCCGTTCGCTGCCGCCCAGGCAGCTCAGAAAGTAGAAATCCGTCACGCCGCGCGAGTTGTCCTGTTCGCTGCCGCCCAGGCAGCTCAGAAAATCACGGCTGGCTCGTTGAGCGGTACCGTTCGGTTCGCTGCCGCCCAGGCAGCTCAGAAATTGATGCGGAGGCTGTGATGGGGCTTCGCGACGTTCGCTGCCGCCCAGGCAGCTCAGAAAACTGGGCGACGTTCTGGCAGTACTGGTCCTGCGTTCGCTGCCGCCCAGGCAGCTCAGAAAAGAAAAACGCCATCAAGCAGCAGGCTCACAACGTTCGCTGCCGCCCAGGCAGCTCAGAAATGAGTGACGTAGGGCGTCATGCCTTCACCGGCGTTCGCTGCCGCCCAGGCAGCTCAGAAAACACTCAAGGCCAAAGCGGCCCAAAAAGCGATGTTCGCTGCCGCCCAGGCAGCTCAGAAATAACAACTTGAGAAGCGTTAAGGTCCAATGAGGTTCGCTGCCGCCCAGGCAGCTCAGAAAAGGTGCCGTCGTCGTAGTCACCCCACTGGCTCGTTCGCTGCCGCCCAGGCAGCTCAGAAATGTGCCTCCATCAGTTTGATCTGGAGGTCGGAGTTCGCTGCCGCCCAGGCAGCTCAGAAAAGAAATTATCGTAGAGGTTCGCGTACTGACCGGTTCGCTGCCGCCCAGGCAGCTCAGAAATGTACTGCCACCGGTGCCGGGGTCATAGCCAAGTTCGCTGCCGCCCAGGCAGCTCAGAAAACGAAATGTGGCAAGTATAGACGCAAAAAAACGTTCGCTGCCGCCCAGGCAGCTCAGAAAGTCGACGCGGGCGATGACCTCGTTACCGCCGCGTTCGCTGCCGCCCAGGCAGCTCAGAAAATGAACAGCAGTAATTAAGCCAGCCCGCCATAGTTCGCTGCCGCCTAGGCAGCTCAGAAATGCAAGGAACGCGTCAAGATCGCGATGGAGAAGTTCGCTGCCGCCCAGGCAGCTCAGAAAAAACGAGTCGAGCGCGAGATGCGCGAGCAGGAGTTCGCTGCCGCCCAGGCAGCTCAGAAAATAAATCGAACCGCCGGGACCGTAGTCCACTGGTTCGCTGCCGCCCAGGCAGCTCAGAAAAGAGGCCGGCGTTGGTCAGTTTCAGCGGCTGGGTTCGCTGCCGCCCAGGCAGCTCAGAAAAGCGCCAGCAATCCAGATCGGACGTGCGCCTCGTTCGCTGCCGCCCAGGCAGCTCAGAAAACACCGACGCCCATGCGGTAGCCATGCCTACCGTTCGCTGCCGCCCAGGCAGCTCAGAAAGATCAGTACGGCGCGCTGTCGAGCCGCATCGGGTTCGCTGCCGCCCAGGCAGCTCAGAAAACCGGCCCGAGCAAACACCCAAGGGCTATCCGGTTCGCTGCCGCCCAGGCAGCTCAGAAAGACGAGATCAATCAGAACCGCCTCGAGGGGCAGTTCGCTGCCGCCCAGGCAGC